>NZ_JAAXOQ010000027.1 GCF_012396015.1 Tsukamurella spumae
TCCTCCCGGGCCAATTTCACCGCCCGGCGACGGAACTCCTCAGGCTTAGCTTTCGGCATGACACGAACTCCTCTCCTGCAGCAAGAACGCTACAGATCAGGTGTCCGGAGAACCGGGTCAAGCTCCATCCGTAAGTGGGTGCGAACCGCGCAGGTCGACGCCGGCCAGCGTGAAGGGGTCACCTCGGTGGAGTCGGAGGAGATCGGAGCTTGACCCGGTTTCCCGGACGATCCGTGCACGCTTCAGCGACAGCGCTGCACGGATCGCGTCCGGGTTCCGATGCGCGAGGCCGAGGCCGAGGCCTCGCGCATCGCCGTCCTATGCGTCGATCACCGCGACCAAGTCGCCACCGTCGACCTGGGTGGGCCCGGCGAGGGCGACGCGGCTGACGGTGCCGGCGACGGGGGCGGTGATGGCGGCCTCCATCTTCATGGCTTCGATGGTGGCGATCTGATCACCCACGGCGACTGTGGAGCCTGCGTGCACGGTCGGGGTGACGACGCCTGCGAAGGGTGCGGCGACGTGTCCGGGGTTGTTCTTGTCGGCGCGTTCCGCGGCGGGGATGTCTGCTTGGACGGCGCGGTCCCGCACGGAGACGGTGCGCAGTTGCCCGTTGAGGGTGCAGACCAGGGTGCGGTTGCCGTGTTCGTCCGGTTCGCCGACTCCTTCGAGTTTGATGAGCAGCTCGACGCCGGTCGCGAGTTGGACGCGGTGTTCCTCACCTTGCCGCAGTCCGTAGAGGAACTGGTTGGTCGAGAGTTTGGACACGTCGCCGAATTCGGCGAGGTGTTCGGTGAATTCGCGCATCGGCCCGGGGAATAGGAGCCGGCTCAGGGATGCGCGGCGCTGTTCCGAGGTGCCCTCGAGTTCGGTGGCCTCGTCGGCGGGGACGTCGCTGACGGGTGCGGCTTCGGCGCGGCCCTCGAGGGCGCGGCTGCGCAGGGGTTCGGGCCAGCCTCCGGGTGGGGTGCCGAGCTCGCCGCGGAGGAAGCCGATGACCGAGTCGGGGATGTCGTATTTGCCGGGGTCTGCGGCGAACTCGTCGGCGGAGACGCCGGTGCCGACGAGGGCGAGGGCGAGGTCGCCGACGACCTTGGACGAGGGTGTGACCTTGACCAGTCGGCCGAGCATCCGGTCGGCGGAGGCGTAGGCGTTCTCGATGTCCTCGAACCGCTCGGCCAGGCCGAGTGCTCCGGCCTGCTGCCGCAGGTTCGACAGTTGTCCGCCGGGGATCTCGTGGTGGTAGACCCGTCCGGTGGGGGCTTTGAGGCCGGATTCGAACGGGGCGTAGGCGCCGCGCACCGCTTCCCAGTAGGGCTCGAGCGCGCAGACCGCGTCGAGATCGATCCCGGTGTCCCGCTCGGTGTGCGCGGTGGCGGCCACGATCGAGGACAGCGATGGTTGGCTCGTCGTTCCCGATAGCGGGGCGGCGGCACCGTCGACGGCGTCCGCGCCCGCGGTCCATGCGGCGAGGTAGGTGGCCAGCTGCCCGCCGGGGGTGTCGTGGGTGTGCACGTGCACCGGGAGGTCGAACTCCTTGCGCAGCGCGGTGACCAGCTTCGTGGCGGCCGCGGGCCGCAGCAGTCCGGCCATGTCCTTGACCGCCAGGATGTGTGCGCCGGCCTTGACGATCTGTTCCGCCACGCCGAGGTAGTAGTCGAGGGTGTAGAGGTTCTCGCCCGGGTCGGCGAGGTCGCCGGTGTAGGACAGGGCGCCTTCGGCGATCGCGGTGTTCGTGGCGAGGACGGCCTCGATCGCGGGCCGCATCTGTTCGACGTCGTTGAGTGCGTCGAAGATCCGGAAGATGTCCACGCCCGTGGCGGCGGCCTCGGCGACGAACGAGTCGGTCACCTGCTGCGGGTACGGGGTGTAGCCGACGGTGTTGCGGCCGCGCAGCAGCATCTGCAGGCAGATGTTGGGCATCGCCTCCCGCAGCGTCGCCAGTCGCTCCCACGGGTCCTCGTGCAGGAACCGCAGCGCCACATCGTAGGTGGCGCCGCCCCACGCCTCGACGGAGAGCAGCTGCGGCATCATCCGTGCCTCGTACGGGGCGATCGTCGCCAGCGCCGAGGTCCGCACCCGCGTCGCCAGCAGCGACTGGTGCGCATCGCGGAAGGTGGTGTCGGTGACGGCGAGCGCGGTCTGCGCCCGCAGGTCCGCGGCGAACCCGGCGGGGCCGAGCTTGGTCAGGCGCTGCTTGGAGCCGTCCGGTGCCGGGACGGTCAGGTCGGCGGTGGGGACTTTGTCGGAGGCGTACACCTTGGTCGGGCGGGTGCCGTGCGGCTTGTTGACGGTGACATCCGCCAGGTAGCGCAGGATCTTGCTCGCCGTGTCCGAGGAGCCCCGCGCGGTGAGCAGCTCCGGACGCTGCTCGATGAAGGAGGTGGTGACCTCACCCGCCACGAACGCGGGATCGGCCAGGACCGCCTGCAGGTACGGGATGTTCGTCGCCACGCCGCGGATGCGGAACTCCGCCAACGCCCGTCGGGCGCGGACGATGGCCGTGGCCCGGTCGCGGCCGCGGGTGGTGAGCTTGACCAGCATCGAATCGAAGTGCGGGCTGATCTCCGCGCCGACGGACGTGCCACCGTCGAGGCGGATGCCCGCACCGCCCGGCGTCCGGTACGCCGACACCCGGCCGGTGTCCGGGCGGAATCCGTCCGTCGGGTCCTCCGTGGTGATGCGGCACTGCAGCGCGGCCCCGTTGAGGTGGATCGCGTCCTGCGTCAAACCCAGCTCGGGCAGCGTGGAACCCGAGGCCACCTTGAGCTGCGCGGCCACCAGATCGACGTCGGTGACCTCCTCGGTCACGGTGTGCTCCACCTGGATCCGCGGGTTCATCTCGATGAACACGTGCCGGCCCTGCGGATCGACGAGGAACTCCACGGTGCCGGCACAGCTGTAGCCGATCTGCTTGGCGAAGTTCACCGCATCGGTGCACAGGCGAGTGCGCAGCTCCTCCGAGATGTTCGGCGCCGGCGCCATCTCGATGACCTTCTGGTGCCGCCGCTGCAACGAGCAGTCCCGCTCGAACAGATGGATCACGTTACCCGCCGTATCGGCGAGGATCTGCACCTCGATGTGCCGAGGGTCGATCACCGCCTCCTCGAGGAACACCGTCGGATCACCGAACGCCGATTCCGCCTCCCGAGAGGCGATCTCGATCGCATCCCGAAGGTCGGCGATGTCCGCGACCCGGCGCATGCCGCGGCCGCCGCCGCCCGCGACCGCCTTGACGAAGACGGGGAAGTGCATCTCCCGCGCCGCGACGAGCAGCTCGTCGACGTCCGAGGACGGCGCCGTCGAGGTCAGGACCGGCAGGCCCGCCTCACGAGCCGCGGCGATCGCCCGGGCCTTGTTGCCCGTCAGCTCCAACACCTCGGTCGGCGGACCCACGAACGTAATGCCGTTCTCCGCACACGCCGACGCCAAGTCCGGGTTCTCCGACAGGAATCCGTATCCCGGGTAGACCGCGTCGGCACCAGCCTGCTTCGCGATCCGGATGATCTCGTCGACACTCAGGTACGCCCGGACCGGATGCCCCTCCGAACCGATCTGATACGCCTCGTCCGCCTTCTGCCGGTGCGGGGAGTTGCGGTCCTCGTACGGGTAGACGGCGACGGTTCGCGCCCCGCTCTCCACCGCTGCGCGGAATCCGCGGATCGCGATCTCGCCTCGATTCGCTACCAGGACTTTCTTGAACATGTTCACGCTCCACCGGTCTTCGTGGGACATCGACGTCTTACCTCAACGCCCGGGGCGATGGCCCCGGGCGCTGTCGTACTCAATGATATGGGGCCTACGCCACGACCGGGCGCTGTTCCACCCCCACGTACTCGCTGAGCGGTCTGATAAGGGCATTGGCCTCGGTCTGCTCGATGATGTGGGCGGTCCACCCGGTGATCCGCGCCATCACGAAGATCGGCGTGAACACCTCGGTATCGAATCCCAGCAGGTGGTACGCGGGTCCCGTTGGGAAGTCGAGGTTGGGCTTGATTCCTGTTGCATCGACCATAGTCCGCTCAAGGATGCCGTACATCTCGACGAAGCGCGCGCCGTCCGTCCGGTTCGCGATCTCGACGAATGCCTGCTTCATCGTGGGGACGCGCGAATCGCCGTTCTTGTACACGCGGTGCCCGAAGCCCATCACCTTCTCCTTGCGTTCGAGCTTGCCGCGCATCCACGCCTCGGCGGCGGCGGGATCGCCGATCTCCTCCATGTCGTGCATCACGGCCTCGTTCGCGCCGCCGTGCAGCGGGCCCTTGAGAGCACCGATGGCGGCGGTGACCGCGCTGTAGATGTCCGACATGGTGGACGTGACGACGCGGGCAGCGAAGGTCGAGGCGTTGAAGCTGTGCTCGGCGTAGAGGATCAGCGAGACCTCGAAGGCCCTCACCAGCACGGGCTCCGGGACCTCGCCGAAGCACATGTTCAAGAAGTTCGCCGCGAAGCCGAGCGTGTGGTCCGGCGCGATCGGCTCCTTGCCGTGTCGGCGCCGCTGATCCGCCGCGACGACGGTCGGGAGGACGGCGAGCAGACGCAGCCCCTTCGCCTGCAGCGCGACGGGATCGCGGTTCCACTCGTCGGTGTCCTCCGCGCCGAGATAGCTCACCGCGGTGCGGACGACGTCCATCGGGTGGCAGGTCTCGGGCAGCCGCGCGACCAGGCTCAGCAGCGACCGATCGGCCCGCCGTGCCGCACGCTCTCGCTGCGTGAAGAGCGAGAGCTGCGCGTCGGTCGGGAGCTCGCCGTTCCACAGCAGGTAGGCCACCTGCTCGAACGTGCAGTGTTCGGCGAGGTCCTGCACGGCGTAGCCGCGATAGGTCAGGGAGTTGGTCTCCGGCACGACCTTCGAGACGGCCGTCGTATCGACGACGACGCCCGCGAGGCCCTTGCGAATGTCCGTACTCATCACTGGTTCCCGTTCAGGTCGAAGTTGAAGATGCCGGAGTCGAAGTCGTTGTAGCGCTCGTACTGCAGGAGCTCGTAGAGCCGGCTGCGGTGCTGCATCCGCTGCAGCAGCTCCTTCTGCGTGCCCCGAGCCGCGATCTCGCGCAGGCCCTCCTCGGCCGCGAACATCGCCAGGCGCAGCGTCGTGACCGGGTAGATCACCGCGTCGTAGCCGATCGACTCGAGGGTGCCGGCGTCCAGGAGATCGGACTTGCCGAACTCGGTCATGTTGGCCAGCAACGGGATGTCCACAGCGGCGCGGAAACGTTCGAAATCCGCTGTGGTGTACAGGGCCTCAGTGAAGATCAGGTCGGCGCCGGCGTCGGCGTAGGCCTTCGCCCGCTCGACGGCCGCGTCGATGCCCTCGATGCCCGCGGCGTCGGTGCGGGCGCAGATGACGAAGTCGGCGTCCCGTCGGGCCGCGACCGCCGCACGGATGCGCCGGGCGGCCTCGTCGGTCGGCACGACGGCCTTGCCGTCGAGGTGCCCGCATCGCTTCGGATTCACCTGGTCCTCCAGGTGCAAGCCGGACAGGCCCGCGTCCTCGAGGACGGTGACCGTGCGGGCCGCGCTCATCGGTTCGCCGAAGCCGGTGTCGGCGTCGACGAGCGTGGGCAGCTCGGTCACGCGGGCGATCTGCTGCGCCCGCGTCGCGACCTCGGTGAGCGTGGTGAGGCCGATGTCGGGCAGGGCGAGGTCGGCGGCGACCACGGCGCCGGAGACGTACACGCCCTCGAAGCCGATCTCCTGGATCAGCTTCGCCGTCAACGGATTGAACGCGCCGGGCAGCCGCGCGATCCGATCCGAGGCGAGCGCGGCCCGCAAGGCCTTGCGCTTGTCGTTCGCCGACGCACGGGCTGCCAGCAGGCCGCCGGTCGGGTTGACGCCGGTATCGCCGCCGCTCATCAGAACAGCCCCGGGTTCAGCTTCGGGGCGCGGGCGAGCACCTCGTCGGAGACGGTGAAGGTGAGCTGGTCGAGCTCGCCGGCCCCGAGGGACGGAGTGCGCTGCGCGACGTCGAGGAAGCGCTCCTGCTCGTCCTCGTCGATGACGCCGTCGGCGAGGATGCGGAACTTCTCGATGTACTGCTCGCGGGCGAAGGGACGAGCGCCCAGCGGGTGCGCATCGGCCACCGCGAGCTCGTCGACGATCACCTCGCCGCTCTTCAAGGTGATCTCGGCGCGGGCGCCGAAGGCCTTCTCGGCGGGGTCGGTCGAATGGTAACGGCGGGTCCACTCGGGATCCTCGGCGGTGGAGATCTTGTTCCACAGCGAGACGGTGTCGGGCCGCTGCGCGCGCTCGGGGGCGTAGGAGCGCTCGTGGTGCCAGCCGCCGTCCTGCAGCGCGACGGCGAAGATGTACATCACCGAGTGGTCGAGCGTCTCGCGCGAGGCGTGCGGATCGAACTTCTGCGGGTCGTTCGAGCCGGTGCCGATCACGTAGTGGGTGTGGTGGCTGGTGTGCAGCACGATCTTCTCGATCTGCTCGAGATCGCCCACGCGCTCGCGCATCCGGCGCGCGAGGTCGATCGGCGCCTGGCTCTGGTACTCGGCGGAGTGCTCCTTGGTGTACGAGTCCAGGATGGCGCGCTTGGCCTCGCCGGCGCCGGGCAGCGGCACCTCGTAGACGGCCTCGGGGCCGCCGAGCAGCCACGCGATCACGCCGTCCTCGCCCTCCCAGATCGGTGACGGTGCGCCCTCGCCGCGCATCGCGCGGTCGACGGACTCGACGGCCATCTTGCCCGCGAACGACGGGGCGTAGGCCTTCCAGCTCGAGATCTCACCCTTGCGCGACTGCCGAGTGGCGGTGGTCGTGTGCAGCGCCTGACCGATGGCCTGATAGATCGTCGCGGTCGGCAGGCCCAGCAGCGTACCGATGCCGGCGGCGGCCGAGGGGCCGAGGTGGGCGACGTGGTCGATCTTGTGCTCGTGCAGGCAGATCGCCCGCACCAGGTCGATCTGGATCTCGTAGCCGGTGGCCAGGCCGCGGATCAGGTCGGAGCCAGTCGAGCCCTGGTGCTGCGCAGCCGCGAGGATCGGCGGGATGTTGTCGCCGGGATGGCTGTACTCGGCCGCGAGGAAGGTGTCGTGGAAGTCGAGCTCGCGGACGGCGGTGCCGTTGGCCCACGCCGCCCACTCGGGGGAGAACCGGCCGGGAACGCCGAAGACGGTGGCACCGGGCTGGTACGGGTGGGCGAGCGCCTGCGCCCGCGCATTGGCGACGGGGCGGCGCGTGACGGATGCGGCGGCGACCGCGGCGTTGTCGATGATCCGGTTGACCACCATCTCGGCGGTGTCGTCCGGTACCGCGACGGGGTCGGCGGCGACCTCCGCGATCTTCCAGGCGAGGTGCTCCTCCCGGGGGAAGGACTCGGCTGAGCGACGGGTGCGCACGGTGTGCGTCTGCACGATGGGCTCCTGAGGGGGAAGGGGACGGGGAATCGCTTCACACGCTATGCAGCGGCCCCGCGGCGCGAAACCGCTTGCAAATGTGGATCTTTGTGAAGCCGGATCGGGGACTTTGCGAAGTTTGTGGAAATCGTCGGTGCTAGATTCCCCTCATGCAGAGGCTGTACGCGGGCGGGCGCATCAAGCGGCTCCGGGAGGAGCGCGGCCTCACCCAGACGGCGCTCGCGAAGACCTTGGACCTGTCGGTCAGCTACGTCAACCAGCTGGAGAACGACCAGCGACCGCTGTCCGTGCCGGTACTGATGCGGCTGAACGCGACCTTCGATCTCGACATGTCCTTCTTCGCGCCGGAGTCCGACGCCCGGCTCGTCGCCGACCTGCAGAACGCGCTCGTCGAGAACGGCGAGGCGGGCGAGGTGAGCGCCGCCGAGCTCGACGACATCGTCGCGCGGTCGCCCTCGGTCGCGCGGGCCGTCGTGGCCATGCACCGCCAGCTGCAGGGCGCCACCGAGCAGGTCGACCGGCTCTCCAGCGGCATCGCCGGGGGCGCCGGCGGGGCGGTCTCCACCCCCTACGAGGACGTCCGCGACTTCTTCTACGACCGCCGCAATCACGTGGACTCGCTCGACCGCGCCGCCGAGGAACTGTTCGACGGTGCGGGGCTCACCGTCGGTGGGTTGGATCTGCAGCTGGCCCGGCTGCTGCGCGACGAGCACGGCGTCACCGTCCGGATCTCGGGCGGCGAGCCGGATCGGCCCGGGCCCCGTCGGTCCTACGATCCGGACGCGCGCGTGCTCACGCTGGCACGGCGCCTCGATCACGGCCAGCGGGCGTTCCAGATCGCCACGCAACTCGGCTTCCTCACGCAGGCGGCGGAGATCGACCGGATCGTCGCGGGGGAGACCTCGCTGCCCACGGGGTCGCGGGACCTCGCACGCGTGGGCCTGGCGAACTACTTCGCGGGGGCACTCGTCCTGCCGTACGAGCGGTTCCTGCGGGCCGCGGAGGAGCTCCGGTACGACATCGACCTGCTGTGCGCGCGGTTCGAGGTCGGCTTCGAGACGGTGTGCCACCGCCTCTCGACGCTGCAACGAGCGGGGCGCCGCGGCGTGCCCTTCTTCTTCGTGCGCACGGATCGCGCCGGGAACATCTCGAAGCGCCAGTCCGCCACCGCCTTCCACTTCTCGCGGGCCGGTGGCGGCTGCCCGCTGTGGGTGGTGCACGATGCCTTCGCGATGCCCGGCCGGATCCGCCGGCAGGTGGCCCAGATGCCCGACGGTCGCAGCTACCTGTGGATCGCGCGGACCACATCGGAGGTCACGACCGGCGGCTACCTCGGTCAGGGCCGGGACTTCGCGATCGGACTCGGCTGCGATCTCGCGCACGCGCACCGCCTGGTCTACTCGCGGGGCCTGGCACTCGACGATCCCGATTCCTTCGTCCCCATCGGCGCCGGATGCAAGGTGTGCGATCGGCCGCGCTGCGCGCAGCGCGCCTTCCCGCAGATGGGCCGGCCGATCGCCGTCGATACGAACCGGGCGGAGCTCATCCCGTACACGTTCGCGGGCGCCGCCGATCCCGACGGGGCATGATCAGAGTTCGCAGCGGAGTCGTGTGGAGGGGGAGCGTTCGGATGAGCGGGACGGTCGAGAAGGTGGCGGAGGAGACCGCCGAGCAATCGGTGCGGGTGCTGGATCGGGTGCGGGACTGGTGGTCGCACCGCTACACGTTCACCGGGACCTCGGTGGGCCTGGTCTTCCTGTGGCTCTCACTGACCCCGTCGCTGCTGCCGCGTGGCCCGCTGTTCCAGAGCCTGGTGAGCGGTGGCTCGGGTGCCATCGGCTACCTCATCGGTGTCTTCGCCGTGTGGCTGGTGCGCTTCATGCGATCGAAGGAGAGCAGCCCGCCGGTGCCGAAGCAGGGCTGGTGGATTCTGCTGGGGGTCGGCGTGATCGGCACCATCGGGATGGTCGTCTTCTTCGACGCCTGGCAGACCGACCTGCGCGACCTCATGGGCGTGGAGTACCTGACCTTCGTCGACTACCTGCAGATCGGTCTGCTGTCGATCGTCTTCCTCTACGCCTTCATCGAGCTCGGGAAGGCCGTTCGGTGGATCGTGCGGTGGCTCATCGCGCGTCTCGACCGCGTGTGCCCGCCCCGCGTGTCCGCGGTGATCGCCGTGGCACTGGTGCTCTTCCTGAGCATCGAGATCGTCAACGGGGTCGTGGTGCGCAACACGATGGACGCGATGAACACGGCGTTCTCGAAAGCCAGCCGGGAGGGCGCGGCCGATCGCCCGGTGCCCACCAGTCCGTTCCGCTCCGGCGGCCCGCAGTCGCTGGTCGACTGGTCCTCGCTCGGCAAGCAGGGCCGGGTGTTCGTGTCCAACGCGCAGACCGTCGCGCACCTCACCGCGTTCAACGGCGCACCGGCGATGGAGCCGATCCGCGCCTACGCCGGCCTGGAGTCCTCCGACTCGGGGAACCCGAACAGGTACAAGGACATCGCGGAGAAGGCGGCGGCGGAGCTCGAGCGCACCGGCGGCCTGCACCGCAAGGTGGTCGCGGTCGCGGCGACCACCGGTACGGGGTGGATCAACGAGGCCGAGGCCGGCGCGCTCGAGTACATGTACAACGGCGACACGGCCATCGTCAGCATGCAGTACTCGTTCCTGCCGAGCTGGCTGTCCTTCCTCGTCGACAAGCAGAACGCGCTCGATGCCGGCCAGGCCCTGTTCGAGGCCGTCGACAAGCGGGTCAAGGCGCTGCCGGAGGGGCAGCGGCCCAAGCTCGTCGTGTTCGGCGAGAGCCTCGGGTCGTTCGGGGGCGAGGCCCCCTTCCTGTCCCTCAACAACCTCGTCGCCAGGACCGACGGTGCGCTCTTCTCCGGGCCGACCTTCAACAACGAGATGTGGGTGCGATTGACCCAGCAGCGGGACGCGGGCTCGCCCGAGTGGCTGCCGGTGTACCAGCAGGGCGCCAATGTGCGGTTCGCAGCGCGGGCGGAGGACCTCGCGAACCCGGCGAAGCCGTGGTCCCATCCGCGCGCGGTGTACCTGCAGCACGCCTCCGACCCCATCGGCCGGTGGAGCCCGGACCTGCTGTTCAGTGAGCCGGACTGGCTCAAGGAGAAGCGCGGCCCCGACGTCCTGCCCTCGGTGTCGTGGGCCCCGATCGTGACCTTCCTGCAGGTCTCCGCCGACCTCGCGGTCGCGGGGAGTGTGCCCGACGGGCACGGACACACGTACGTCAAGGCCGTCGTCGACGCGTGGGCGGCCATCCTGGAGCCACCGGGCTGGACGGCCGAGAAGACCGCGCGCCTGCGTCCGATGCTCAACAGCCAGACGGGGTTCAACGAGCCCGATGCGCAGCCGGCGGGTTAGCGCCGGGCGTCAGAGCGCACCGTCGAACCCGTTCTGCCGCCACGCCTCGTACGCGACGATGGCGGCGGAATTGGCGAGGTTGAGTGAGCGTCGGCCCGCGAGCATGGGGATGCGCAGAGCCTCGGTGATGTGGGGGTCGGCGAGCACCTCGGGCGGGAGCCCGGTGGGCTCGGGGCCGAAGAGCAGGACATCGCCCGGCTGGTAGTCCACCTCGTGGTGGTGGCGCGTCGCGTGCGCCGTGAAGGCGTAGACGCGCTGCGGCGCCAGGGCCCGCCAGGCGGCGTCGAGGTCGGCGTGCACGCTCACGTGCGCGAGGTCGTGGTAGTCCAGGCCGGCGCGGCGGAGTTTCGGCTCGGAGAGGTCGAAACCCAGCGGTTCGACCAGGTGCAGCTCGCATCCGGTGACGGCGGCGATGCGGATCGCGTTGCCCGTGTTGGGGGCGATCCGGGGCTCGAAGAACAGAATGCGGAACACGGGTGACGATCCTGTCACCCGTGTCCCGCATGCGCGAGGGGAGGTCCGATCAGCCGGCGTACTGCGCGGGCTGCTGGGCGCCGAGTCGCTTCGTGGCGCTGCGCAGCTGCAGGGCGGTGATGATCTGCGTGATGCCGATGGCGACGGCCCAGATGCCGCCGACCCACACCAGGACACCCACCGAGAACGGACTGGAAACGAGGACCACGCCGCCGATCAGGGTGATCAGGCCGAGGATCACGACCCAGGCGCGGCCGGGCAGCAGCCGGTCGCTCGCGGCGGTGACGATCTGGGTGATGCCGGCGAAGATCCACGCGACGCCGATCCAGATGCCGAGGATCGCGACCGAGGTGATGAAGTCGTCGCGGAAGCAGGCCACGCCGATGACGATCGAGAGTGCGCCGCTGATCACCGAGAGCACGCGGTGCTGCGACTCACCGATCAGTCCGGCGATCACCTGGAAGGCGCCGCTGATGAGCAGGTAGATGCCGAACAGGATCGCGATGGCGAGGGTCGTCGGACCCGGCCACACCGCGATGACGATGCCCATCAGGACGGAGAGGACGCCGAGCGCGAGGACGGTCTGCCAGGTGGCCTTGATGCCCTGCTGGATCCCTTGCTGGAGTCCCGTTTGGAGGGGGTTCTGATCAGTCATGGGTTCATTATCGGATGAAACTCGAACCACTGCGACCCGAACCGGGATAAATCGTCACGCTGAATCAGGGGGATAGGATATCGGCTGTGACGGCTGAGGTGTTGGACGGCAAGGCGACCCGCGACGAGCTCTTCGAGGTGTTCCGGGAGCGGGTGAGCGCGCTGCGTGCGCGCGGCATCGCCCCGGGGCTCGGTACGGTTCTCGTCGGTGACGACCCGGGCTCGCGGTCCTATGTCAAGGGGAAGCACGCCGACTGCGCCAAGGTCGGCATCGAGTCGATCCGCCGTGATCTGCCCGCCGACATCTCGCAGGCCGAGCTCGAGGCCGTGATCGACGAGCTCAACGCCGACCCGGCATGCACCGGGTACATCGTGCAGCTGCCGCTGCCGAAACACCTGGACGAGAACGCGATCCTCGAGCGGATCGACCCGGCCAAGGACGCGGACGGCCTGCACCCGACCAACCTGGGCCGGCTGGTGCTGGGCGCGCCGGGCCCGCTGCCGTGCACCCCGCACGGCATCCTGCACCTGTTGCGGCGCTACGACGTTCCGATCGCCGGGGCGCACGTCGTGGTCGTCGGTCGCGGGGTCACCGTCGGCCGCCCGATCGGTCTGCTGCTGACCAGGCGGTCCGAGAACGCCACGGTCACGCTGTGCCATACCGGAACCCGTGATCTCGCGGCCGAGGTCCGCCGCGCCGACATCGTGATCGCCGCCGCCGGCGTTCCCGGTCTGATCACCGCGGACATGGTCAAGCCCGGCGCCGCCGTGCTCGACGTGGGCGTCAGTCGGACCGACGAGGGCCTGCGCGGCGATGTCGCCGAGGGCGTCGCCGAGGTCGCCGGTCATCTCTCGCCCAACCCCGGCGGCGTCGGCCCGCTGACGCGGGCCTTCCTGCTGGGCAACGTGATCGAGGCGGCCGAGCGCGACCTCGCCCGCGCGGACGGGGCGTAGTGGCGGAGACCGCGGTTCAGCAGTTCCGCCGTGCCCGGACGGTGCGCACGGTGATCGCGAACGCGGGGTACGTCGCGGTGGTGGCGATCCTCGCGGCGGGGATGGTGCTCATCGGGCTCGAGTACTGGCGCCGTGGTCTCGTCGTCTTCGGGCTGGGGACGGGGTTCGCCGCCGTCCTGCGCGCCACGCTCCCCGAGCGGCGTCAGGGACTGCTCCGCGTCCGCAGCCGCTGGTTCGATGTCTCGGCACTGGCGGTGGCGGCGGTGGCGATCCTCGTCGTGGCATGGGGGATCAGCCCGCTGGGCACCAAGTAACCCCAGTAAGACAAACTCCGAATGTAGATTCCTGTATGTAACATTTCGGCATCGGGTACGATGTGCTGAGGTAACGACTCGGTCAGCGACTCGAACGGAGGTGCCATGGGGATCTCGTCCTTCGGCGCGTCCGTGGGCCCCGGGCCGGTGCACTGCGTCCTCCTCGATCTCGAGGACGGGCGGATCGTGGACCGGCAGGCCCGCACGATCGATCCCGGGCCGTACCGCCTCGGCCGGCGGGGCAACCTGCTCTCCTCGGGCTTCGACCTGCTCGCCAGCCACTCCGAGCGCACCGTCGACGCGTCGGCCGTGTCCGTCGAGTCGCGCCGCGACCTGGTGTCCGTCCGTTGCGGCGCGCGCGGCGGCGTCCGGTCCGCGGGGATCGTCCGGGAATCCGACGCGGTCCTCCGCGCGCTCGACGAACGCGGCCTGATCGCCCGGTATCCGAACGTGATGATCGCGAACCTCGGAGCGGGCGGCCTGCGGGTCTACACCGTGACCGATGGAACCGTCACCGCTGAGCACCGGGCGCGCGGCGTCGTCGTCGACGGCCCGGACGCGGGAGTCGGCACGGTGCACGGGGTCGCCGATTTCCTGCACGCGACGATCTTTCGCTCCGCCCCGGCCCCGGAGGCGGTGGTCCTGGTGGGGAGCGGCGCGCAGAACACCGGCGTCCGCGAGGCCGTGGCCGACATCGCGCGGGCCGCGGGCGCGGAGCCCCTGTCCGTCGAGGAGCCCGAGGCGATCGCCGCCACCGGCGCAGCGCTCCTCGCGGCGGACCGCTGCGCCGCGGGAACGGCACCGTCGTCCCTGGTGAGCAGCGGCCTCGGTGCCCTCGGCGGCCACAGCGTGCGGCTGACCGCCGCGGTGCTGCCCCTGCTGGTCCTCGCCGCCCTGACCGGCGCGGTCCTCGCCACCGGCTACGCGACCGGCGTCATCGGGCCGGCCGGCCAGACCACCGACCAGGTCGTGCCGACCTCGACGATCGCGCCCTCGTCCGGCGAGAACGCGACCACCTCGGAGGTGGGTCCGCTGCCGACGTCCGCCGCCGCCTCGACCCTGCCCCCCGTGGACACGCTCGTTCCCACCTCGGTTCCGCGGGACAGCGGCGGCGACGGGGTGACGCCGACCATGACGACCTTCGCGCCGCCGCCCGTCCATCCGCCCACGACCCGGGCCCCGTGGCCGACGCCGACCGGGCCGATCACGCCGACCCGCGCGGTCCCGACGACGATCCCGCCGTCCAATCCGACGGGCACGCCGTCGGGAACGCCGTCCGGAACCGCGTCGCCGACGGAGCCGACGATCACACCGCCCGCCGAGGGCTCCGGTCAGAATCCGCCACCCGGATCGGCGCAGCCGCAGTCCCCCGAGATCGCCCCGGGCACCGGGCTGGTCGGACCCGGCACGGGCGCCGGTGGAGGCGCCGCGCATCCCGACGGTGCCGCGGCCCCGGCCGCGTCGCCCGGTGCAGCCGGGCAGGTCCCCGGGGCGACCGAGCCGCGGACGGCCCCGGAGGCACCGTCGTCCTCCTCGGATTCGCCGACGGTGACCACCCCGGCCCTGTAGGGCCCGGCGCGCCGTCAGCGGCGCGCGATCTCCATGGTGCGCGAGAGCAGCTCCGACACGGCGTCCATCTCGGTGAGGAAGCCGTCGTGGCCGTCGCGCGAGTGCACGACGACGAGGCCCTCGCAGCCCGGGAGCAGGTCGGCGATCTCCTGCTGCAGGCGCAGCGGGTAGAGGCGATCGGAATCGATCCCGCCGACCACCACGGGGACCGGGCAACCACGCAGCGCGGCCTCGACGCCGCCGCGACCGCGACCCACGTCGTGGTGGTTGAGCACCTCGGTGAGCGTCACGTAGCTGCCGGCGTCGAACCGGTTGACCAGCTTCTCGGCCTGGTGCTCGAGGTAGGAGGTGACGGCGTAGCGGCCACCCGTGAGCGGGTCCTCGTGGCCCTGCGCATCGTTGCGGAACCGGCTGTCCAGCTCGATCTCGGTGCGGTAGGTCAGGTGCGCGATGCGGCGGGCGACGCCCAGGCCGGCCGTCGGTGCAGCGTCGGTGCCGTGGTAATCGCCGCCGTGCCAGTGCGGATCCGCCGTGATCGCCGCGATCTGCGTGGTCTGGGTGCCGATCTGGTCGGCCGTCGCGCGGGCGCCCACGGCCAGGATCAGGGCCGAGCGCAGGAAGTCGCCGTACATGAGGGCCCATTCGAGCGCCCGTGCGCCGCCCATGGAGCCGCCGACCACCGACGCGATGTCGTGCACGTCGAGCGCGCGCAGCAGCGCAGCCTCGGCCTCCACCTGGTCGCGCACCGTGATGACCGGGAACCGGGAGCCGTAGGGCCGCCCGTCGGGAGCGAGCGACGCCGGCCCCGTCGAACCCGAGCATCCGCCCAGGACGTTGGCGGAGACCACGCACCACTCGTCCGTGTCCACCGCCGCGCCGGGGCCGATCAGGCCGTCCCACCAGCCCGCTGAGCGGTGGTCGGCGTCGGGCGGGCCGGTGACGTGCGAGTCCCCCGTGAGGGCGTGCAGCGTGAGCAGGACATTGCTGCGATCGGCATTCGGACGGCCCCAGCGCTGGAAGGCCATCGTCACGTCCTCGAGGACGACACCGGATTCGAGCACCAGGGGGCCGAGTGACAGGGCCTGCATCGCACCGTCGGGCACGCGGGCCCAATCGCCCGGCGGGCTGTCGATGAATCGGCCTGTGCGGATGCTGATGGTCACCGAACCTCTCCTCGCGCTTGCCACCCGGCAGGGACCACCGGGAAACCAGGTCATCACCCGGGGCACCCCACCGCGGCGGAGGGTTGCCGGTCAGCAAGCCGGGGCTGCGCGCTGACACTCATGACCTCATCTGCATCATAACCGACGGATTTCCCGTGAACGAGGTCACAGGTCGAGCCGGGAAGGAGGGAAGACACCGGAGCGTTGGACGAACTCGTGGACTCCTCTACCCGCACCGCGCTCGCGGTCGGCGCCATGGCGCTCGGCGGATTCGGCATCGGCACGACCGAATTCGCGGCCATGGGGCTGCTCCCCGACATCGCGAAGGACCTGCAGGTCAGCGAGCCGGTCGCCGGGCACGTGATCTCCGCCTACGCGCTGGGCGTCGTCGTCGGGGCGCCGCTCATCGCGGCCGCGTTCGCCCGGGTGCCGCGCCGGCTGCTGCTGATCGGGTTGATGGTCGCGTTCACCGTGGGCAACGGCCTGTCCGTCTTCGCGCCCGGCTACGGCACCCTCCTGGTGGCCCGGTTCGTCGCGGGCCTGCCGCACGGCGCCTTCTTCGGGGTGGCCGCGCTCGTCGCCGCGCACCTCGCCGGGCCTGCGGGGCGCGGGCGCGCGGTCGGGCAGGTGCTCATGGGGCTGTCGGTGGCCAACGTGATCGGGGTGCCGCTGGTGACCTGGCTGGGCAGCGCCTTCAGCTGGCGCTACGCGATGGGCGTGGTCGTGGTGATCGGCGCCGTCACCGTGGCCGCCCTCGTGGCCTTCCTGCCCGCGGTCAGCATTCCGGTGACCAACCCGCTCACCGAGCTCGGGGCGCTCGCCCGGCCCCAGGTCTGGTACGCGCTGCTCACGGGCATCGTCGGGTTCGGGGGCATGTTCGCGGTCTACACGTACATCTCCACGACGCTCACCTCGGTGTCCGGCCTGGGCGCGGGCGCCGTGCCGGTCGTGCTCGCGGTGTACGGCGTGGGCATGGTGATCGGCAACGCCGTGGGCGGCCGCGCCGCCGACCGTTCCGTGATCCGGTCGATCACCGCCGCGCTCGGCGCGCTCGCGGTGCTGCAGGCGCTGTTCTCGCTGTTCGCCCCGCAGCCCTTCGCGGCGGTCACCCTGTTCTTCCTCATCGGGCTCACCGCCTCGGCGCTCGTGCCGGCGCTGCAGACCCGGCTCATGGACGTCGCGGGCGAGGCGCAGACGCTCGCCGCCACGCTCAACCACTCCGCGCTGAACATCGCGAACGCGCTGGGTGCGCTGCTCGGCGGCGTGGTCATCGCCGCGGGCGGCGGCTACACCGCGCCGGCCCTGGTGGGCAGTGGGCTCGCGGTCGCGGGTCTGCTGGTGTTCGGGGCCGGGGTGCTGGCCGCGCGACGGGGCGCGGAAACTGTCGGTCCCCGTCGGTAGGGTCTTGGGGCATGCGAAGGATCCTGGCCCTCTGCGCGATAGTGGTGCTCGCCGTCTTCGGGCTCGTCGCCTGTGGTAAGTCGGCGGCACAGCCCAGTGCCACCGCGGCGCCGGCCGCGTCGTCGTCACCGTCGAACTCCGCGGTCCCGCAGCGGGTGCTCGCGACGCTCGCGCGGATCGACGCGGGCACGTGGCCCCCGAACGACGGGTCGGGTACGCAGGGAGGCCGCAACTTCGGCAACTTCGAGAACCGGCTGCCCAAGACCGATTCGAAGGGCAGGGCCGCCAAGTACACCGAGTGGGACGTCAACATCAAGAGGTCCGGCCGTGGGCGCGATGCGGAGCGGATCATCACGGGTGCCGACGGCGGCGCCTGGTACACCCTGGACCACTACAAGACCTTCACGAGGATCAGATGAGCACCCTTCCGCAGTTCCTCCAGTCCGGCTCCGGCGTCGCACTGACCAGCGCCGATCTGGACTCCCTCAAGCGTCGTGACCGGCCCCGGGTGCTCGTGGCCCGCGGCAGCCGGATGCGCACCAAGGCCGCCCTGCTCAACGAGGTCTCGGCCGTGCTGCAGTTCCCGCTCGACTTCGGCGACAACTGGGACGCCCTCGCGGACAGCCTCGGTGACCTCGATCAGCTCGGCGGGCAGGCGCTCGTGGTCCTCGGCGTGGCGCAGGCCGAGCAGGTCCTCGCCGATGAGGCCGGTGCCTTCGGCACCTTCGTCGCCGTCCTCGCGGACCGGGGCGTCCAGGTACTGCTCGCGGTGTCCGACGATGCCGACGGTCCGGCCGTGCGGTCCGCCTGGGCCGCGGCCGGCCTCACGGTGGAGGCGCTCGCGTGATCATCACCTCGATCAACGTCAACGGCGTGCGAGCCGCGGTGAAGCAGCGGTCGGAGGAGAACCTCGGCATGCTGCCCTGGCTGCGCGAGACGAGGGCCGCCGTGGTGCTGCTGCAGGAGGTGCGTGCCACGCACAAGCAGACGCTCGCGGCACTCGCGCCGGCGCTGGAGGAGGGCTGGCACCTGGCGGCCGCGGAGTCCTCGACGGCCGGTCGCAACGGCGTGGCGGTGCTGTCGAGGGACGAGCCCGACGCCGTGCGGATCGGCTTCGGCAGTGCGGAGTTCGACGATGCGGGCCGCTACATCGAGGCGGATTTCGGCAACCTCACCGTGGCCTCGCTCTACCTCCCGTCCGGTGACGTCGGTACGGAACGGCAGGACGAGAAGGACCGCTTCCGGGCGGAGTTCGGGGCGTACCTGGCCACGCTCGGGCGTCGGCGCCGCGAGGTCCTCGTGTGCGGCGACTGGAACATCGGCCACACCGAGCTGGACATCAAGAACTGGAAGGGCAATGTCAAGAACTCGGGCTTCCTGCCCGAGGAGCGGGCCTGGATGAGCGAGCACATCGGTGACGGACGAGCGTTCAAGGACGTCGTGCGCGACCTGCATCCCGGCGTTCCCGGCCCGTACGCCTGGTGGTCGTGGCGCGGCAAGGCCTTCGACAACGACTCCGGCTGGCGCATCGATCTGCAGATCGCCAACAACGCGCTGGCGAAGCGGGCGTCGTCGGCCGTGGTCGAGCGGGCCGATGCCTACCACCTGCGCTGGTCCGACCACGCGCCGGTCACCGTCGAATACTCCTGAGCGCGCGTAGCCCGATCGGCGGCCGTCGGAGCCACCGTGGTGCGGGAGCCGGGCCGGCGGCGTCGGCCCGATACTGAGAGGACGGGCCGGAACGCGGTCGATAGACTCGATCCCCGTGACCGGAACCGCACCCACCACCCCCGCCAAGCGGCAGCGCGCGCTGTCGGGCATCCAGCCGACCTCGGACTCGTTCCATCTCGGCAACTACCTCGGCGCGGTACGGCAGTGGGTACACCTGCAGGACGAGTTCGACACCTTCTACTTCATCCCGAACATGCACGGCATCACCACGCCGCACGACCCGAAGGCGCTGCGCGAGCGGACCGCCTTCGCGGCGGCGCAGCTGCTGGCGCTCGGCGTGGACCCCGACCGGTCGACGATGTTCGTGCAGTCGCAGATCCACGAGCACGCCGAGCTGACCTGGGTCCTGTCCTGCATCACGGGATTCGGCGAGGCCAGCCGGATGACGCAGTTCAAGGACAAGTCGGCGAAGAACGGCACGGACAGCTCGTCGGTGGGCCTGTTCACCTACCCGATCCTCATGGCGGCGGACATCCTGCTCTACCGGCCGCAGCTGGTGCCCGTCGGCGAGGATCAGCGGCAGCACCTCGAGTTGACCCGGAACCTGGCGCAGCGCTTCAACACCCGCTTCAAGAAGACCTTCGTGGTGCCCGAGGCGCACATCGTCTCCGACACCGCCAAGATCTACGACCTGCAGAACCCGACCGCCAAGATGAGCAAGTCGGCGGAGTCCGACGCAGGGCTGATCAGCATCCTCGACGACCCGAAGATCATCGCCAAGCGCGTGAAGTCGGCCGTCACCGACACCGAGCGGGAGATCCGCTTCGACCGGGAGAACAAGCCGGGCGTGTCCAACCTGCTGACCATCGAGTCGGCGTTCACCGGCACCTCGATCCCCGACCTCGAACTGGCATACGAGGGCAAGGGATACGGCGACCTGAAGACCCGGGTCGCGGATGTCCTCGTCGACTTCGCCACGCCGCTGCGCGGCCGGGTCAAGGGGTACCTCGACGATCGCGCGGAGCTGGACAAGGTGCTGGCATCGGGACGTGAGCGCGCGCAGGAGATCGCAGCCCGCACCCTCGCGGACGTCTACGACAGGGTAGGGTTCCTGGCGCCGTAGCCGATGTGATGTAGCGAACACCTGCAGGAGGATTCCCGAATGCTCCAGAAGTACCGCGACAGGTGGCCCTGGTTCGATCACGTGATGGCCGCGGCCATGCGGTACCAGGACAAGAAGGGCGATTACTTCGGCGCCGGGATCACCTACTTCAGCGTGTTCGCGCTGTTCCCGCTGATCATGGTGGCCTTCGCGGTCGGCGGGTACATCCTGATCAACGACGCCGACCTCCTCGCGGAGATCAAGAGCCGGATCGACTCGGCGATCAGCGAAGAGAGCCTGCGCAAGTCGGTCAGCGATCTGATCGACCAGGCCATCGCCTCGCGCAGCACCGTCGGCGTCGTGGGCCTGGCGGGCGCGCTCTGGGCCGGCCTCGGATGGATGGCGAACGTCCGCGCCGGGCTCACGGAGATGTGGGACAGCGAGGTGCCGAAGCAGAACTTCGTCAAGACCAAGCTCGCGGACCTCGGCTCGCTGGCGGGCCTGTTCGTCGCGCTGGTCGCGTGCATCGCCCTGATGATGGCGGGGAGCAGCCCGCTCACGAGCAGTATCCTCGACGCGGCGGGACTGGGCGACGTGCCCGGCCTGCCCTACCTGATCTCCGGAGCGACCCTGCTCATCACGCTCCTGGCCATGTGGGTGCTGTGGACCTTCGTGATCGCCCGACTGCCCCGCGTGCAGTTCCCCTGGCGCAACGCGACCCGCGCGGGCCTGCTCACCGCGGTCGCGTTCATGATCCTTACGCAGGTCGCGACGCTGCTCATCGGCGGCGTGATGCGGGGGCCCGCCGGCGCGACCTTCGGCCCGATCCTCGGCATCATGCTGTTCATCTACTTCACCGCACGGATCGTGCTGTTCGCGACCGCCTGGGCCGCCACCGACCCGCGCAACCAGCGCTACGTGATCCCGGCGGCACCGGATCCCGTGGTGATCGCGCCGGTCATCCGCCAGGAGTCCGATCCGGGACGCGCGGCGATCGCCGGTGCCGCGGGGCTGGTCGCGGGCCTCGGTCTCGGCTCGCTGCTGCGTCGCCGGCGCTGAATCAGGCGTCCTCGGGCGCGGTGGCGCGCGGGAGCGTCCGGCCGCGGAAGAACGCGGGCCGAGTCACGGCGCAGGCGATCATGAGCGGCACTCCGAGCACCAGCATGCCCACGCCGATGACGAACACCCCGCCGATACCGCCGATCACGGTCCGCCCGTAGTCGGGGGCGATCATGTCGACCGCGCTCTGCGCGAACGCCCAGATCATGGCCGCCCCGCCGAGCACGGGGAAGACCAGTCGGAGCAGGAGGTTGCGCAGCGACCGCCGGACGGTCCGCCGGAAGTACCACGCGCACGCGAAGGCGGTGATCGCGTAGTAGAACGCGACGGCCAGCCCGAGCGAGCTGATCGAGTCCTCGAGCGTGTTCCTGCTGAGCAGCGCCAGGGTCAGGTAGAAGGCCAGTGCGCAGACGCCCATGACGACGGTGCCGAAGGACGGCGTCAGGTACCTCGGGTGCACGCGGGCGAAGCGCTCGGGCACCGCCCGGTACACCGCCATCGCGAGGGTTCCGCGGGCGGTGGGAAGCACCGTCGACTGGGTGGAGGACAGCGCCGACAGCGCCACCGTGAGCACGAGCAGGCCCGCCAGCAGCGCACCGCCGACGGGGCGGCCGAGCACCGTCAGGACGTCGTCGTGGTTGTCCGGGTTGCCGAGCCCGAGGCCCGCCGCCCCGAACCCCGAGTAGGCCTGGACGGCAATGGCCACCAGCACGTAGGTCCCCATCAGCACCACGGTCGCGAGCACCGCGGCCCGCCCCGGGGTCGAGGAGGAGTCCTTGGTCTCCTCGCCGACGGCCAGGCACGCGTCCCAGCCCCAGTAGAGGAAGATGCACAGGATCACGGCGGCCGCGATCTGCGAGGCGCTCAGCCCCGTCGGGTCCAGCCAGTCCCAGGTCGGCCGTACCGCCTGGGTTCCGGCTCGTCCGCTGTACACCGCCCACAGTGCCGCCCCGGCCGCGACGGCGAGCACGGCGAACTGGATCGACATCAGCACGTTCTGCATCCGCTCGGACACGACGATCCCGCGGTAGGACACCCATGTCATCGCCACGATCAGCAGGCAGCCGAAACCGACCACGGTGAGCCGGTTCTCGGCGAGTTCGCTCAGCCCGACGAAGCGCAGGAGGTAGGTCGCGGAGATCTCCGCGACGTTCGCCAGGCAGATGATCGCCGACACCGCGAGGCCCCAGCCGCCCATCCAGCCGATCCACGGGCCGAAAGCCCTACTGCCCCAGGTGAAGGTGGTCCCGGCGTCCGGGGTGTCCGCGGCGAGCTCCTTGTAGGCGAGGGCCACCAGCAGCATCGGCACGAAGGCCACCACGAACATCGCCGGCGCCTTGCCCTGCACGTGCGCGACGACGCCGCCGAGTGTCGCGGCCAGGCTGTACGCGGGCGCCGTCGACGACAGGCCGATCGCCATGTTGCTGAGCAGCCCCAGGGAGTTCGAGCGAAGTCCCTTGTCGGGCACCGTCACCGCCCCGACCGGCGCGGCGACCATGTCAGCGGCCCCGGTTCGTGCGCATGGCCGCACCGACGAGTACCGCGATGACCGCGAGGCCGCCCAGGCCGATCAGCAGTCGGGTCCCGTTGCCCATGCCCGACGGTCCGCTCTCGACGATCGCGTCGGGTCCCGCGTCGGGGTGATGGTCCGGCGCACCGGATCCCGCCGCGTCGACGAGGGTGCCCACGGACTTCCCGCGCAGCGCGATGCCGTAGTCGAGCAGGCGGCGGTACTGGTCCCAGTAGGTGTTCCCCGTGTGGGTGAGACCGAACATCTGGACGATGACATAGCGATGACCATCCCGGTCGACGGCACCGGCGAAGGTCTTCTTCGCGTCGTCGGTGTAACCGTTCTTGCCGGCGACGGCGCCGGGGAAGTCGGTGAGCAGCCGGTTCTCGTTCAGGATCGGGTAGGGCGCAACGGATGTCGGTGCCGGCGCCGCGCTCGCACCCGGAGGTAGGGGAGCGGGCGGCTCGGTCGTGGGCACCGGCGGGTGACCGGGGAAGACGATCTGCGGGGTCGCGGCGATCTGCACGAACCGCTTGTCCCGGAGGGCCGCCCGCAGAATGAGGGCGAGGTCGTACGGGCTGGTGCTCATGCCGGGGGCGTCCAGGCCCGACGGGGTCGCGGCCCGCGTGTCGTGCGCGCCGAGCTCGGCCGCCAACGTGTTCATCTTCGCCACCGCGGCGTCCACGCCGCCGAGCTGCCGCGCAAGCGCATGTGCGGCGTCGTTGCCCGAGATCAGCAGCAGGCCCTCGAGCAGGTCCTTGACGGTGTACCGGCCGCCGGGGGAGACGCCGGCGGCGTCGCCCTCCTGCGCGGCGTCCTCCGCGGTCCCCTCGACGACGGTG
The DNA here is from genome assembly GCF_012396015.1 of Tsukamurella spumae. GTDB lineage: Bacteria > Actinomycetota > Actinomycetes > Mycobacteriales > Mycobacteriaceae > Tsukamurella > Tsukamurella spumae. Next base: position 23,454 of record NZ_JAAXOQ010000027.1, read on the forward strand.
TCGAGTTCGAGGTCGCGGAGCACGACCTGGGCCAGCAGCAGCTTGATCGTGCTCGCCGGGCGGTACCGGCCGTGCGGATCCTTCGCGGCGATCACGGTCCCGTCGGTGGCGTCGGCGACGAGCCAGCCCGCGGAGTCGATGCCGGGCGGGGCGGGCGGCGCACCGTCGGGCACGACGAGGCCGCACCCGCCCAGCTTCGCGCCACCGATGGGCGGTTCCGGAACGGCGAGCGGAGCAGGCGTGGGCGCGCCGGGCTTGGGCACCTCGGAGGCGTCGACGGCGGGCGGCGGGACGTGTTTGTGCGGGCAGGCGTCGGTCACCAGCGTGGCCACCGCCGGCCCGGGAGTGGGCGACGGTGCGGGAGCGGGCGTCGCGCCGGCCGGTGCGGCGGCGAGCGCACCGAGTAGGCCGACGACGGCTGCGGTTCTGAGGGCGCGCGCGATCATCGCGGCTCATGGTAGTCCGCTACGGTGGCGGTATGACGGAGCGTTGTTCGAGTTTCACGGACGAGCCGCTCCCCGGCACCGCGTCGACGGAGACGGGCTGGCTCTGCATCGAGAACGAATCCGGCTGGGGCCGCGATCCGTTCTCCGGCGGAACCTTCGCTCCGGAGGTGGGGGAGGCCATCGAGCGGTTCGCCGAGGAACGCGCTCTGCGGGTGCTGCTGATTCACCGGCCCGGCCGCGCGGGCGGGACCGGCCCGCGCCGGGTGTTCGTCGCCGACTCGGTGCCGGGCCGGAGTTCGCTGCGGATGTTCACGGTCGCCGACTACGCCGAGATCCCGGGCCTGCCCGTCGACGACCCGGCCGCGGGCGCGCCCGCGGGGCCGATCGCGCTCGTGTGCACCAACGGCAAGCGCGATGTGTGCTGCGCCGTCCTCGGCCGGCCGATCGCCGCCGAACTCGCCGACCGCTACCCCGAGCCGGTGGTGTGGGAGTGCTCGCACACCGGCGGTCATCGGTTCGCCCCCGTGGTGATCGTGCTGCCCACCGGCTACACCTACGGTCGCGTGTCCGGCGCTCAGGCCGCGGCGGCCCTCGACGCCGCGCGCGGGGGAGAGGTCTCGACCTCCGGGCTGCGCGGCCGCTCATCGATCCCGCCGGCCGAGCAGGCCGCGGAGGTCGCCGTCCGTGGGCTCCTCGGTCCCGTCGGGCCCGAGGTCCTGCGCACCATGTCCGACGGTGCGCCGTCCGCCGGGGTCCACGCGGTCACCGTCCGGCACGAGGACGGGCGTGCGTGGTCGATGACGGTCGCGGCCGAGGACCTGCCGCCGCGGATGATGTCGTGCGGCAAGAAGCCCTCGCCCGCGCGGGCCTGGCGCGTCTCCGGCCTGCATGAGGACGGGAACTGACACCGATACCCGCGAGAGTGGTCACGTCGACGCTCGCGTGATGTGAGCGGAGTCATGGAGCGGTTCCGCCCGGTTTGGGCGGATACCCCGCGATGCAATATTCCATCTGGAGTAATCGCGGCGTAGTGTTGCCGCCGAGCGCACGGATCGGAGGTGGGAGATGGCGCGGGAACGGGCACTGACTCCGCTGGCGATCGCCGCGCTGGCGCTGCTCGCCGAGCGGGACATGCACCCCTACGAGATGTTCACCACGATGGTCGACCGGCGCGAGGACCTCGTGGTCAAGCTCCGGGCCGGCTCGCTCTACCACGCGGTGAACCGGCTGGCCGAGGACGGAATGGTCGACGCCGTCGGCACCGAGCGCGACGGCAACCGGCCCGAGCGCACCACCTACGCGATCACCGCCGCGGGCCGGGAACGGTTGCACGCCACCGTCGCCGACATGTTGGCCAGGCCCGCCGAGGAGTACCCCGCCTTCCCGCTGGCGGTGGCCGAGGCGCACAACCTGGACCGGGACACCGTCGTGGACCTGCTCCGCGCCCGGCTCGACCGGGTCGACAGCGACCTGCAGGTCATGCGGGACGGCCTGGCCCGCGCGCTCACGCGGACCCTCGAGGTCCACCTGCTCGATCTCGACTACCTCATCACGATGCGCGCCGCAGAGGCGGACTGGCTGCGGCGCACCGTCGAACGACTCGACGACGACACCCTCGAATGGAAGGCCCCCTGTCATGGCGAATGACGCCACCACGGCACCGCACTACGACCCGGGCGCGCTGCCCGGGCTCCCCTCCGGCTACCGCCCCTGGCCCGCCCTCTGGGCGCTGGTCGTGGGCTTCTTCATGATCCTCGTCGACTCCACGATCGTCTCGGTGGCGACCGACGCGATCTGGGTCGATCTCACGCAGGGCAAGAACATCAACGCCGTCATCTGGGTGACCAGCGCCTACCTGCTGGCGTACGTGGTGCCGCTGCTGCTGGCCGGCCGCCTCGGTGACATGTTCGGCCCCAAGCGCCTCTATCTCGTGGGCCTGACGATCTTCACGCTGTCGTCGGCATGGTGCGGCCTGTCCGGCACGATCGGGATGCTCATCGCGGCCCGCGTGGTGCAGGGCTTGGGCGCCGCCCTGATGACGCCGCAGACGATGGCCGTGATCACCCGGACCTTCCCGGCGGCCAAGCGCGGCACCGCGATGGCGCTGTGGGGGTCCGTGGCGGGCGTCGCGATCCTCGTCGGCCCGCTGGCGGGCGGCGTGCTCGTCGACCGGCTGGGCTGGGAGTGGATCTTCTTCGTCAACGTGCCCGTCGGCATCGCGGCTTTCATCGCCGCCGTGATCCTGGTGCCGAATCTGCCCACGCACAAGCACAAGCTGGACTTCCCGGGCATCACGCTCAGCGCCGTCGGTCTGTTCCTGCTGACCTTCGGGCTCCAGGAGGGGCAGAATCAGCATTGGTCCGCGCTGATCTGGACGCTGATCGCCGCGGGCGTGATCCTGTTGGCGGCCTTCGTGTGGTGGCAGTCCAGGGCCGTCGAGCCGCTCATGTCGCTCACGCTGTTCAAGGACCGCAACTTCTCGATCGCCAACGCCGCGATCGCGTGCATGGGCTTCTCGGTGACGGGCATGTCGATCCCGCTGATGCTGTTCGCGCAGAAGTCGATGGGCCTGTCGCCCACCCGATCCGCGCTGCTGCTGATCCCGCTCGCCGTCCTCTCGGGCGCGCTGGCGGCACCGTCGGGCAAGCTGGCCGACAAGGTGCACCCGCGCTACCTCACCGGATTCGGCTTCGTGGCCAACGCGGTCGCGTTGTTCTGGCTGGCGCTCGTCGCCCACGACACCACGCCGGTGATCGGCATCCTGCTGCCGATCGCGCTGATGGGCGTCGGTAACGCGTTCATCTGGGGGCCGCTCGCCGCCACGGCGAACCGGAACCTGCCCTTGCAGCTCGCCGGCGCCGGCTCGGGGGTCTACAACATGACCCGCCAGGTGGGCGCGGTGCTCGGCAGTGCTGCGGTCGGCGTGCTCATGCAGCACCAGATCGAGGAGAAGTTCTCCGCCGCCACCGGACACGCGGGCGCCGGCGGAACGGTGTCCACCGGCGTGCTGCCCGAGTTCCTCCGCGGCCCGTTCGCCGACGCGATGGGCTCGACGATCATCCTGCCCGCAGCCGCACTCGTCGTGGCCTTCGTGATGGTGCAGTTCTTCGCGACGCCCACGCATCAGAAGCGCTGAAGGCCGCTCGGCTCAGCGGATCCGGCGACGGTACGCGAGCATCGCGGCGCCGTAGGCGACGACCAGGATGCCCGCGCTCCAGGCGAGCGCGGAGGCGAGCTCGGCACCGTCGACGGGGCGTTGCGCGAGCAGGGCGGAGATCGTGTTGACGATCGACGTGACGGGCTGGTGCTCCGCGAACGCGCGCACCGGCCCGGGCATCGTGGCGGTCGGGACGAACGCGGAGCTGATGAAGGGCAGGAAGATGAGCGGGTACGAGAACCCGGTCGCGCCGTCCACCGACTTCGCCGTCAGCCCGACCGCGACCGCGATCCAGGTGAGCGCCATCGTGAACAGCGCCAGGATCCCGGCGACGCCGAGCCAGGCGAGCGGGCCCGCCGAGGAGCGGAAGCCCATGAGCAGGCCGACACCGAGGATGATCACGACGGTGATCGCGTTGGAGACCATCGACGTCAGAACGTGCGCCCAGAGCACCGATGACCGCGCGATCGGCATCGACTGGAAGCGTTCGAAGATGCCGCCCTGCATGTCGTTGAACAATCGCAGCGCCGTGTACGCGATGCCGGATGCGATGGCCATCAACAGGATTCCGGGCAGCAGGTAGTCGACGTAGTTCGTGCCGCCGGTGCTGCCCTTGATCGCCCCGCCGAAGACGTAGACGAACAGCAGCATCATCGCGATCGGCGTGATCGCGGTGGTGATGATCGTGTCGGCGCTGCGGGTGATGTGCCGCAGTGATCGGCCCAGCAGCGCAGAGGTGTCGGAGACGGCGTAGGTGGTCATGATCGGTCCTCCGTGGTGGGGTCGGTACGGGATCCGGTGAGGGCGAGGAAGATCTCCTCGAGCGAGGGCTGCTTCTCGACGTACTCGACCTTCGCCGCCGGCAGCAGTCGCTTGAGTTCGGCGAGGGTGCCGTTCGCGACGATCCGGCCGTCGCGCAGGACGGCGATCCGGTCCGCCAGTTGCTCGGCCTCCTCGAGGTACTGCGTGGTCAACAGAATCGTCGTGCCCTGCGCCGCGAGGTCTTTCACGATCGACCAGACGTCGATCCGAGCCTCCGGATCCAGGCCGGTGGTGGGCTCGTCGAGAAAGATCACCGCGGGGTCGCCGATGAGGCTCATGGCGATGTCGAGGCGGCGTCGCATGCCGCCCGAGTAGGTGCCGACGCGGCGCCCGCCCGCGTCGGTCAGGCGGAACCGTTCCAGGAGATCGTCGGCGACGGTGCCGGGGTCGCCCTGGTGCCGCAGCCGCGCCACGAGCACGAGGTTCTCCCGGCCGTGAGGATCTCGTCGACTGCGGCGAACTGCCCCGTGAGGCTGATGGATTCGCGGACCCGCTGCGGCTCGGCGGCGACCTCGTAGCCGTGCACGGTGGCGCTGCCCGCGTCGGGACGCAGCAGGGTGGACAGAATGCGGACCAGGGTGGTCTTGCCCGCGCCGTTGGCGCCGAGCAGCGCGAAGACGCTGCCGGGGGCGACATCGAAGTCGACCCCGCGGAGCACCGGCAGGTCGCCGTAGCCCTTCTCGATGCCACGGACCCGGATGGCCGCGGTGGTGGTCGTGATCATGGTGTTCTCCTGACGGGGGATGTGCGCTCAGCGAGCGCGCCGGATGTCGATGTCGCCGAACGTGGCCCGGGCGCGGACGGCGACGTGCTCGCCCACCGGCCCCGTGGCCGGATCGCCCGCGTCCGCCAGGCCCTCCTCGAGGTGGTTGCGCACGCGTCCCTCCTTGGAGGACAGGTCGAGCCACGCCGGAATCCCCTCCGCAACACCGACGGTGAGCCGTCCGTAGCTGCTCTCGAGGTCGATGACGCCGCCCGAGACCTCGGCGAGGGTGATCGCGCCGTACGCGGTTCTCGCCGCGACGGATGAGAGGGCGCGGTCGATCTCGAGGTCGCCGTAGGACAGGTTCGCCTCGACGACGCCGTGCGTCTCCTCGATGCGGACGCTGCCGTGCGAGGCCTTGAGCAATGCGTCGCCGGCGATGGACGCGATGCGGATCCGCCCGTGGTCGGCGGTGATCTCGGCGGAGCCCTCGACCGCGCCGGCCGTGACATTGCCGTGGCCCGCACGCAGCCACAGGTCACCCGTCGTCGCGAGCTCGACGGTGCCCGTGCTCGCCTTGACCCGCGTGGCGGCCAGTCCGCCCTCGGTGCGAATGCCGCCGACGGCGCTCTCCACCGTGAACCGGGAGCCGGACGGCAGCTCGACGGTGATGTCGACGGATTCGGAGGCCCCGATGAAGCTCATGAGCCCGAATCTCGGCTTCGGGCCGATGATGACGAGCCGGGTACCGTCGAACTCCACGCGGACGGCCTCGGCGCCGCGCCGGTCCGCGGCCTTGGTGGGGGAGCTCGGCGCGACCGTGACGACGGTGTCGGTGCGGTCGGTCGCGATGACCTCGATGTCGCCGACCTGCAGGTCGACGGCGAGGTCGATGGGATCGGGGGTGGGGAAGATCGGCACGTGGGGACCTTTCGATGGGTGCGCTCGGTCGACCCCGCGTGGGCGCGGGGTGTGCGTCGAGCTGTTCGGTTGGAGGTGTCGGGGGAGCGGTCAGCGCGCCCAGCCGGCGAAGTCGTCGCCGGTGCGGAGCGCGCGTTGCGCGGATCGTTTCTTGCGGGGAGCGAGCGCCGCCGCGACGGCGCGCACCAGCCACGTGTTGACCGACACGCCCTCCGCGGCCGCGGACTGATCGACCTGGGTCTTGAGCGCATCGGGCAGGCGCAGGGTGGTACGGGAGGTGCTGGCGTCGTCGAACTCGACGCCGCCGGAGGGGGCGGCCTCGTCCGGTTCCGCGCGCGGCGCGGCGACCACGAAGTCCACCTCGCGGCTGCGCAGGCGCAGGTCGACGGAGCCCGGCGCCAGGTCGCGCGTGATCTCGGCCGCGGCTGCGGAGAGCGCGTCGAGCAGGACCAGCCGGACGGCGGCTTCCAGGCTCGAGGCGAGCCGCTCCGCGCTCGCGGTGGCGTCATCGACGCCGTTGTCCCCGGCATCGGCGAAATCGCGCTCGGCCGCGGCGATGAGCCGGCGCTGGAGGTCGCTGACGAAGGGCGTGATGTCCATGACGTCGACTATGACACCACTGTGGTGTCACGTCAAGGGCGGAGTGGTGTCACATGACCGCTCTGTGCTTCCTCACTGGTCAGCCGCATCTTCGCTCAGTGCCGCCAGGGTGTCGAGGCGGATTGGTGATGCTGTCAGCGATGCCAGATCGTCGAGCATGGCGTCGAGCCTGCTGGTGCCGATCCGCTGTGCCCATGTGTCGCGGACGGCGTGGAACGCCATTGCGCTCGCGTGGAGCATCGCGCGTCCATGTGTGGTGGGCGTGACGAGCCGTCGTCGACCGTCGTCGGGGTCGTGGTCGACGCGGACGTAGTTCAGGTCGACGAGCCTGGTGATCGTCTTTGCCGCAGCCTGCTTCGAGACTCCGAGTGTTGCGGCGATCTCGCGTGCGGTCGACCCGTGGCCGACGGCCTGCATCGCGAAACCGTCGCGGGGGCGAGCCTCAGGGAAGCCTTGCTCGGCCAGGATGCGGTGCGCCTCGTCGACCGCCGCACGGAAACCGCTGAGTAGGAGGAGTGGTAGCTCGTAGCCCGGTCTCGACATCGCATCGCCCCTTGTTTCGTCAACCTGACTGACTGTATCGTGACCGGAAATCGTCAACTAAGTTGTCTAAAAGGAGAGTGGTCATGAAGTTCACGGTGCACACGGTCGACACAGCGCCGCCGGAGTCCCGCCCGGCGCTTGAGGCGATCCGTGCGAAGTTCGGCGGAGTTCCGCGCGCCGCCGCATTGCAGGCGGAGTCGCCGGCGCTGCTCAACGGTTTCCTCGCGGCGAGCGCGGCGTTCGAGGCGGTGTCCTTGCCGGCGTGCGTGCGGGAGGCGGTGATCCTTGCAGTCGCTCACCGGAACGGCTGCGAGGTGTGCGTCCGGATTCATGCTGCGGAATTGGTCCGGATGAACCGCGCGGACGTCGCGCACGATATCGCCTCCGGGGTGAGTCCGAGCGATGCGGCCGTCGCGGCGGCCCTCGTCCTCGTCGGGCGGTTGTTCGACGGTGCCGGGCGGGTGGAGGATTCGGAACTCCAGGAGTTCTTCGACGCGGGATTCACTCCACGCAACGCGCTGGAGGTCGTGTTCGGCGTCGGTGTGTACACCGTCTCGACCTTCGCGAACCGGCTCGTCGGCGCCTGAAAGGCCGGGCCCAGGAGGTGAAGGCGTCGTCCGCTCCGAAGGCGAGCTCACCGCGCAGGAGCCCGTCGTCGATCGGGTTCGCGGGGACGGGGCGCCCCTCGTCGAAAGAGAAACACCCCGGACCTCGAGTGAGGTCCGGGGTGTTCCGGGCTGCAGTAAAGGTTCTAGCGGCTGAACAGGAGGGCGCGCTTGACCTCCTGGATGGCCTTCGTCACCTGGATGCCGCGGGGGCACGCGTCGGTGCAGTTGAAGGTGGTGCGGCAGCGCCACACACCGTCGACGCCGTTGAGGATCTCGAGGCGCTCGGCAGCGCCCTCGTCGCGGCTGTCGAAGATGAAGCGGTGCGCGTTCACGATCGCGGCGGGGCCGAAGTACGAGCCGTCCATCCAGTACACCGGGCAGCTGGTGGTGCAGCAGGCGCAGAGGATGCACTTGGTGGTGTCGTCGAAGCGGGCGCGGTCCGTGGGGGACTGGATGCGCTCGCGGGTCGGCTCGTTGCCCGAGGTCATCAGGAAGGGCTTCACGGCGCGGAAGGCGTCGAAGAAGGGCTCCATGTCGACGATGAGGTCCTTCTCGACGGGCAGGCCGCGGATCGGCTCGACCGTGATGGTGACGTCCTTGTCGCCGTGCAGGAAGTCCTTCATGAGCATCTTGCACGCGAGGCGGTTGACGCCGTTGATGCGCATGGCGTCGGAGCCGCACACGCCGTGGGCGCAGGAGCGACGGAAGGTGAGGGTGCCGTCGAGGTAGCCCTTGATGTACAGGAGCAGGTTCAGGAAGCGGTCCGAGGGGAGCGCGGGAACCCGGTAGCTCTGCCAGCCGGCCGCGTCGGGATCCTCCGGGTTGAACCGGTAGACCTTGATCGTGACCATCGTGGAGCCGGGCGGGACCGGCGGCTGCACGGAAGCGGGGGTGTCAACTGCGGCGGTCATCAGTACTTACGCTCCATCGGCTCGTAGCGGGTCTGCACGACGGGCTTGGTGTCGAGACGGATCCCGGCCTCCAGGCCCTCGCCCTCCTTGTACGCCATGGTGTGCACCATGAAGTTCACGTCGTCGCGCGTCGGGTAGTCCTCGCGGGCGTGGCCGCCGCGGGTCTCCTTGCGGTTCAGCGCGCCCACGACGGTGACCTCGGCCAGCTCGAGCAGGAAGCCGAGCTCGATGGCCTCGAGCAGGTCGCTGTTGAAACGCGTGCCCTTGTCGGTCACGGTGACGTGCTCGTACCGCTTCTTGAGGGCGCGGACGTCGTCGAGGGCCTGCGTCAGGGTCTTCTCGGTGCGGAAGACGGCGGCGTTGTTGTCCATCGTCTGCTGCAGCTCGGTGCGGATCGCCATGACGTTCTCGTTGCCGTGGTCGCTGAGCATCGACGCGACCCACTTCTCGACCATGTCGGCCGGGTTCTCGGGCAGCGGCACGAAGTCGTGCGTCTTGGCGTACTCCGCCGCGGCGATGCCGGAACGACGGCCGAAGACGTTGATGTCGAGCAGCGAGTTGGTGCCCAGGCGGTTGGCGCCGTGCACGGACACGCACGCGCACTCGCCCGCGGCGTACAGGCCGGGGACGACGTGCTCGTTGTCGCGCAGCACCTCACCGTGGATGTTGGTGGGGATGCCGCCCATCACGTAGTGGCAGGTGGGGTACACGGGCACCAGCTCGGTGACGGGGTCGACGCCGAGGTAGGTGCGCGAGAACTCCATGATGTCCGGCAGTTTGGCCATCAAGGTCTCCTCCGGGATGTGCGTGACATCCAGGTAGACGTAGTCCTTGTTCGGCCCGGCGCCGCGGCCTTCGAGCACCTCGAGCACCATCGAGCGGGCGACGATGTCGCGCGGAGCGAGGTCCTTGATGGTGGGCGCGTAGCGCTCCATGAACCGCTCACCGTCGACATTGCGGAGGATGCCGCCCTCGCCGCGCACGCCCTCGGTGATGAGGATGCCCAGGCCCGCGAGGCCCGTCGGATGGAACTGGTGGAACTCCATGTCCTCCAGGGGCAGACCCTTGCGGAAGACGATGCCCATGCCGTCGCCGGTCAGGGTGTGCGCGTTCGAGGTGGTCTTGTACATGCGCCCCGAGCCGCCGGTGGCGAAGATGATCGCCTTGGCGTGGAAGACGTGCAGCTCGCCGGTGGCCAGCTCGTACGCGACGGCGCCGGTGGCGACGGGGCCGTCCGCGGTCTCCGTCAGTGCGATGTCGAGCACGTAGAACTCGTTGTAGAACTCCACGTCGTGCTTGACGCAGTTCTGGTACAGGGTCTGGAGGATCATGTGGCCGGTGCGGTCCGCGGCGTAGCAGGCGCGGCGCACGGGCGCCTTACCGTGATCGCGCGTGTGGCCGCCGAACCGGCGCTGGTCGATCTTGCCCTCGGGCGTGCGGTTGAAGGGCAGGCCCATCTTCTCCAGGTCGAGCACCGCGTCGATGGCCTCCTTGGCCATGATCTCCGCGGCGTCCTGGTCGACGATGTAGTCGCCGCCCTTGACCGTGTCGAAGGTGTGCCACTCCCAGTTGTCCTCCTCGACGTTGGCGAGGGAGGCGCACATGCCGCCCTGCGCCGCGCCGGTGTGGGAGCGGGTGGGGTAGAGCTTGGTGAGCACGGCGGTGCGGGCGCGAGGGCCGGCCTCGATGGCCGCGCGCATACCGGCGCCGCCGGCACCGATGATCACCACGTCGTAACGATGTTCCTGCATGATGCGGGTGAGTCCTCTCGCGCGCTAGTTGGTAGCCGTATTGAAGGTGAGCAGCGCGTAGGTGCCGAGGACGACCACGAGGATCATCGACAGAGCCAGTAGCGTCTTGAGCCAGAACCGGGTGCGGTCCTTGCGGGCGTAGTCATCGATGATCACGCGGAGGCCGTTGCCGCCGTGCAGCTGTGCGAGCCACAGCATCGTGATGTCCCAGACCTGCCAGTAGGGGCTGGCCCACCGCTTCGCGACGAAGGCCGCGTCGATGCGGTGCACGCCGTTGTCGATGGCCAGCATGATGAAGACGTGCCCGAAGACGAGCACGAGCAGGGCCACGCCCGAGAAGCGCATGAACAGCCACGCCCACTTCTCGAAGTTGTTGCCCGCGGGGCGGTGCGGCGAGCGCGGCGCGTCGAGCGACGCGGGCCGGTCGTACTGCTTCATGAGGGTCTTGGCGAGCTTGGGTTCGTTCGCTGTAGTCATCTGTCGTTGCCCCTACCCGTGCGAGATCATGATGTAGAGCAGGCGCGCGGCCATTCCGGCGCCGGTGAGCAGGAAGACGGTCCACACGACGATGGACATCGCCTTCTGGTACTGCACGCCCTTGCTCCAGAAATCGACGAGGATCACCCGGACGCCGTTGAGGGCGTGGAACAGAATGGCCATGACGAGACCGATCTCGAGTAGGCCGATGATCGGGGTCTTGTAGGTCTCGATGACCTTGTCGTAGGCCGTGGGGTCGACGCGGATCACCGCGGTGTCGAGCACGTGGACGAACAGGAAGAAGAAGATGGTGACGCCGCTGATGCGGTGCAGCACCCAGTTCAACATGCCCGGATCGCCCTTGTAGACGGAGACGCGGCGCGGCTCCTCGGCGGCCGCCACCTCGGTAGTACTGCTCATCGAGCCCTGCCTTCGACATCGTTGTTGGATACGCCGGAAGTCCGGTCGACGCGGGACATTGAGCCCTCGCGCCGACGTTAGTCGCGACGTATACCTGAACCCACGCCTTGACCTTAAACCCACGGGAATGTGGAATCGAAACCACGGTCCCGATCCGTTGGGCCCGAAGGGATTCAGTTAGGTATGCCTGACCAAAATTGATCGAGATTCAACAAGGCCCGGAAGGGGAGTGATCGGCAGTGCCCGACATCGACTGGGAGGCTTTGCGGCACACCGCCGTCGAGGCCATGGGGAATGCCTACGCGCCCTATTCGAACTATCCCGTCGGTGCCGCCGCACTCGTCGACGACGGCCGTATCGTTGCCGGTTGCAATGTGGAGAATGTCTCATACGGGTTGACGCTCTGCGCCGAATGCGGACTCGTGGGCGCGCTCCACAGCACCGGCGGCGGGCGTCTCGTCGCGTTCGCGTGTACGAACGCCAACGGGGACGTCCTGCTCCCGTGCGGTCGCTGCCGCCAACTGCTCTACGAGCACGGCGGCGGCGACCTGCTCATCGATCACCGCTCCGGACCGGTGCCGCTGAGCCGGCTCCTGCCCGACGCGTTCGGGCCCGACGACATGGAAGAGGTAGCACGATGACCGAGGTGTACGACGCCGTCTCCATCATCGCCGCCAAGCGCGACGGCAAGGCGCTGTCCGACGGCCAGATCGATTGGGTGATCAACGGGTTCACGACGGGAGTGGTGGCCGATTACCAGATGTCGGCGCTGGCGATGGCGATCTTCCTGCGCGGGATGGATCGCCGCGAGATCGCCCGGTGGACCGCCGCGATGATCGGTACCGGCGAACGGATGGACTTCTCCGGCCTGCGCCGCGACGGCGCCCCGCTGGCGACGACCGACAAGCACTCCACCGGCGGTGTCGGCGACAAGATCACCCTTCCCCTCACCCCGCTGGTCGCGTCCTACGGCGTCGCCGTCCCGCAGCTGTCGGGCCGCGGGCTCGGCCACACCGGCGGCACGCTGGACAAGCTCGAGGCCATCGCGGGCTGGCGCGCCGACCTGACCAACGAGCAGATGTTCGACCAGCTGGAGAAGGTCGGCGGCGTCATCTGCGCTGCCGGATCCGGACTCGCCCCCGCCGACAAGAAGCTCTACGCCCTGCGCGATGTCACCAGCACCGTCGAGGCGATCCCGCTCATCGCCAGCTCGATCATGAGCAAGAAGATCGCCGAGGGCACGGCCTCGCTCGTGCTCGACGTCAAGGTCGGCAAGGGCGCGTTCATGAAGACCCGGGAGCAGGCGCGTGAGCTCGCCGAGACGATGGTCGCGCTGGGCCACGACTCGGGCGTGCGGACGGTCGCGCTGCTCACCGACATGTCCACGCCGCTCGGCCGCAGCGCGGGCAACGGACTCGAGGTCGCCGAGTCGCTCGAGATCCTCGCCGGCGGCGGACCGTCGGACGTCGTGGAACTGACGCTGGCGCTCGCCCGGGAGATGCTGGCCCTCGCGGGCGTCGACGCCGACCCGGCCGAGCACCTCGCGAACGGTCGCGCGATGGACAGCTGGCGCGCGATGATCGCGGCCCAGGGCGGCGACCCGGACGCGCCGCTGCCCGTCGCGGCGCACACGCGCACCGTCGCCGCGCCCGCATCCGGCGTGCTGACCGGCCTCGACGCGATGGGCGTCGGCGTCGCGGCCTGGCGCCTGGGCGCGGGGCGCGAACGGCAGGGCGAGCCGGTGCAGGCCGGCGCGGGCGTCACCTGGCACGCCGGGCTCGGCGACGAGGTCCGTGCGGGGGAGCCCCTGTTCACCCTGCACACCGACACCCCGGAGAAGTTCGACGGTGCGCTCGCCGCGCTCGACGGTGCCGCCACCATCGGCGGAACGACGGCGCCGCGCGGCTCCCTGGTGCTGGACCGGGTGACGGCCGTCTGATCAGGCCCCGGGCGGATTCATGACGCGGACGGGGGCGCCCGCGAGGTACGCGCGGATGTCCTCGGCCGCGTCGGCGTAGAAGGCGCGGTACTGCTGCTCGGTCACGTAGCCGACGTGCCCGGTGAGCACCGAGTTCGGCAGGTCCCGCAGCGGATCGTCCGCGGGCAGGGGCTCGGTGTCGAACACGTCGAGCGCCAGCCGGATGTCGCCCCGGCGCGCGGCGGCGGCCGCGGCAGGCGTGTCCAGGACGCCGGCCCGGGAGGTGTTGACCAGCAGTGCGCCCGGCTTCATCCGGGCGATGTCGGCGGCGCCGACGATGCCGCGCGAGCGTTCGGAGAGCACGTAGTGGATCGTGACCACGTCGGCGCGCTCGAACAGCTCCTCCTTGCTCACCGCCGTCGCTCCGACCTCCGCGGCGCGGTCGGCGTCGATGTTGCTGGACCAGGCGATGATCTCCATGCGGAAGGCGCTCGCGACGCGCGCCACGCGGCGCCCGAGCCCGCCCAGCCCGACGATGCCGATGGTGCTCTCGTACAGTTCCTTCCCGACGGTGCTCTGCCAGCGCCCGGCCCGGATGTTCGCCTCCTCCTCCGGGAGGTGCCGCAGTGCCCCGAGGATCAGTGCCCAGGTGTGCTCGGCGGCTGCGGCGGGACGATAGTCGGTGTGGCACACCGTGATCCCCAGCTCGGATGCGGTGGCGAGGTCGATGGCGGCGTTGCGGCGCCCCGTCGACACCAGGAGTCGTAGGCGCGGCAGGGCGCGCAGCACCTCGGCGGGGAAGCGGGTGCGCTCGCGCATCGCGACGACACCGTCGAACCCGGCCAACTGGCCGGGGACGTCGGTCAGCGGCTCGGTGAACACGGTGACGTCGAGCCCGGAGAAGTCGCCGTAGCGGCGGGAGACGTCCTGGTAGTCGTCGAGGATCGCGATGCGCATGAGACGACGTTAACCCTGCGCGGGGTAGTGCCCGCACCACCCCGGATTCTCGCGCCCGCGCCCGGGACTCGGCAGGGGCACCGGCCCTACCGTCTACGGCATGATCGACCACGTGACCCCGTCCCCGGCGCGCCCCGCGCAGCCGACCGCATCGCTCGCCGCGCCGCTGCGTGATCCCCTTCGTTTCCTCACCACGTCCGCGCCGTGGCGCGGGCTGGCGTACTTCATCGTGTCGATGGTCATCGGCTGGGTGGTGTTCTTCCTGTACGCCGTGATCGTGCTGCTGCCCTTCGCACCGGCATGGTCCTACGGGCTGGCGAAGCTGGAGCGGCTGCGCGTCACCTGGCTCGACGTGCCGGCGATCGGCGATCCCCACCCGCCCGTGACCGGGAACCTGTCGACCCGCGCGGGCGCCCGGATCGGCGAGCGGGCGACGTGGCGGGAGGTCGCGTACTCCCTGCTGCTCGCGGCGCTCACGCCGATCGTCTTCCTCGGCGCCTCGGTCGCCTGGACAGTGGGCCTGATCCTGGTGTTCGGCCCGCTGTTCGCCGAGGAGATCGACGTGCTGGGCACCGCGGTCGACGGCGTGATCAGCCGGACCTTCTGGGCGATCGTCGGACTCGTCATCTGCGCGGTCGGGCTGTACGTCACGTACGCGGTCTCCGCGGCGCAGGCCGCCACCGCGCGCCTGTTGCTCAGCCCCACCGAGGAGGAGCTGCAGCGTCGCGTCAACGCGCTGGAGACCTCGCGCGGCGTGCTGGTGGACTCCTTCGAGGGCGAGCGCCGCCGGATCGAACGGAACCTGCACGATGGGCCGCAGCAGGACCTGGCGAGCCTGTCGCTGCAGCTCGGCGAGCTGCAGCAGAGCCTGCCCGTCGACTCCGACGATGCGGTGCGGTCGCAGGTCGTCGAGGCGCAGGCGCGGCTCGAGCGCGCGATGGCGGGCCTGCGGGACACCGTCCGCGGCGTACACCCGCAGGTGCTCGACGACGCCGGAGTCGAGGCCGCGTGCACCGAGCTCGGCGGGGCGATCCGCGTGGATGTGCAGGCCGGCGAGGGATGGGAGCCCGGGCGCAGGCTGCCCGCCGAGATCGAGCAGGCGATGTACTACACCGCCAGCGAGGCCGTGACCAATGCGATCAAGCACGGCCGTGCACGCCAGGTCTGGATCACCTTCGCGGCGGGTGTCCTGGGCGTCTCGATGACCGTCATGGACGACGGTGCCGGGGGTGCCGATCCCGCGCGCGGGACCGGCCTGGCGGGGCTCATCGAGCGGGCCGAGGCGATCGGCGCGACCCTGACGGTGCTCAGTCCGCCGGGAGGGCCCACCACGGTCTACTGGGCGAAGGCCGTGTCGTAGCCTGCTCTGGATGCGGCTCGAAATGATGCGGATCGTGATCGCCGAAGACTCAGTCCTCCTCGCGGAGGGGTTGCAGCGGATCGTCGAACGGGCCGGCCACGAGGTGGTCGGCCTGCTCGGTGACGCCGACGCGCTGCGGGCGATCGATCCGGGCACCGTCGACCTGGTGGCGACGGATGTGCGGATGCCGCCGGGCCACGGGGACGACGGCCTGCGGGCTGCACTCGAGCTGCGGACATCGCGGGCGGGCCTGCCCGTACTGGTGCTCTCGCAGTACGTGGCTGCCGCGTACGCCCGACGCCTCCTCGACTCCGGAGGCGGCGTGGGCTACCTGCTCAAGGAGCGGGTGGGGCGGGTCGACGACTTCCTGCGTGCGCTCGACACCGTCGCCTCCGGGGGCGTCGTGGTCGACCCGGAGGTCGTGTCCAAGCTGTTCACCCCGACGGTGCTCGACCGGCTCACGCCCCGGGAGGGGGAGGTGCTCGCGCTCATGGCGGAGGGGCGGAGCAACTCCGAAATCGCTGCGACCCTGGTGGTCTCCGACGCCGCCGTCGCCAAGCACGTGGCCAACATCCTCGCCAAGCTCGACCTGCCGCCCGAGGAGGGGAACCGCCGAGTCCGCGCGATCCTGACCTATCTCGCGGAGCGCGGGCATCGCGGGGTGCTACGGGCGGGTAGCCGGTAGCGTTGCCGTATGGCGAATCCCGTTGGACCCACCCCCATCGACCTGGCCTCCCTCAAGCGCGCCCCCAAGGTGCTGCTGCACGACCACCTCGACGGCGGGCTGCGGCCCGCCACCGTCCTCGAGCTGGCCGCCGAGACCGGCTACGCGAACCTGCCCGCCGCCACCGAGCCCGAGCTGGCCGCGTGGTTCCGCGATGCCGCGGACTCCGGCTCGCTCGTGAAGTACCTCGAGACCTTCGAGCACACCGTCGGCGTGATGCAGACGCCCGAGGCGCTGGCACGGGTGGCACGCGAGTGCGCCGAGGACCTGGCCGCCGACGGAGTGGTCTACGCGGAGGTGCGATTCGCCCCCGAGCAGCACCTGCAGCGCGGGCTCTCGCTCGACGAGGTGATGGAGGCCGTGCTGGCCGGCTTCGCCTCCGGCGAGTCCGCGGCGCGCACCGCCGGTCGCCCGATCGTCGTGCGCTGCCTGGTGACCGCCATGCGGCATGCGGCGCGCTCGCGGGAGATCGCGGAGCTGACGGTGCGCTGGCGCGACCGCGGGGCGGTGGGCTTCGACATCGCCGGTGCCGAGGCCGGTTTCCCGCCCAGCCGGCACCTGGATGCCTTCGAGTACATGCGGGACCACTCGGCGCCCTTCACCATTCACGCGGGAGAGGCCTTCGGCCTGCCGTCCATCCACGAGGCATTGGCCTTCTGCGGTTGCGACCGACTGGGCCACGGCGTGCGCATCGTCGACGACATCAGCGGCGTCGAGCCGGGCTCCGCCGACTTCTCCGGCGCGCAGCTCGGACGGGTGGCCGCGCGCGTGCGCGATGCCCGCATCCCGTTGGAGATGTGCCCGAGCTCCAATGTCCAGACCGGGGCAGTCGCCTCGCTCGAGGAGCATCCCTTCGACCTGCTGGCGCAGCTGCGCTTCCGCGTCACGGTGAACACGGACAACCGGCTGATGAGCGACACCACGATGAGCAAGGAGATGCTCAAACTGGTGGAGACCTTCGGCTACGGGTGGACCGACCTGCAGCGCTTCACGATCAACGCGATGAAGTCGGCGTTCCTGCCCTTCGACGAGCGGCTGGCGATCATCGACGAGACGATCAAGCCCGGCTTCGCCGTGCTGATCGGCTGATTCGCCCCGTCACTTGGCGGTGAGACGGTCCTCGAAGTCGTGCTCGATGGCCCGCCAGGCCTCCACCTCGTTGTCGAACGGGCCCGACGGGGCCAGCCGGCGCGGCTGGGGGTCGAGCGCGTAGGAGACGAAGAAGCCGAGCGGCGTGGTGGGGCGCAGTGCATCCCGCACCGACGGGTCGTCGGCGAAGTCGGCGGCGTCGAGCAGTAGCTCGACCGCGAGGTCGAGCTGGTCGCGGTCGATGCGGCGCGGTCCGTCGGCGATGTCCTCGCTGATGCCGGGGAGCACGTAGACGTTGTCGTCGTAGACCTCCACCTCCAGCGAGCCGTCGGTGGCCGCGACCTGCACCTCCTGGTACGTGGACACGGTGGACAGGTCGGTGTCGTTGTCGTCGGCCAGGTACCGCGCCAGCGCGCCCTCCGAGTCGAAGACGAAGATCTTGCCCTTGCGGCCCAAGAAGATCGGATTGTCGTCCAGGTAGCAGCGCAGCGTGTAGTACTCGCCGGTCGAGGTGATGATCTTGATGGGGTCGATACCGACCTGGCCCCAGAAGGAGTCGTCCTCCTCGAACTCCTCGTCCTCCGCGCTGTCGGTCGTGGCGTCGGCCTCGTCGTCGTCGAACTCGTCGTCGTCCTCGTCGAGATCGTCCGCGTCCAGGCCGGGCACGTCGTCCAGGTCGTCGTCGAGGTCCGCGGCGTCGGCGGCCAGCGCGGCCGCCTTCTCGTCGGCCGCCGTGAGCTCCTCCTCGGCGGCCTCGGTCAGCGTGGCGGAGACCTTCGGGGCGCTGACGACGCCCTCGATCGCGTCGATCACGTCGTCCCACTTGCGGCTGATGATCTGGCCCACCTTGTGCCACATCTCCGCGCCCTCACGGCCCTCGAAGTTGCGGGTGCCGATGCGCACGGTACCCAGCACGGGGTTGCCGTTGAAGAACTTGGTGACGTCGATCAGCTCGCACACCTCGCCGATGAGGCCGACGATCTCGAGGGTGTCCTCGAGCTCGGCGATCACCTCCGGGGTGGGCTCCTCGGCCGCCAGCTCGGGCACGGAGATCACGTCGAAACCGCGATCGTCGCGCGGCACGAACGCCTCTGCGGGGAGCGTGGTGAGCGCCTCCCACGCCGGGTGGTCGTCGAGGTCGTTCGGCTTGTCGCTGCGCACGAACGCGACGAGCTCCGCGACCGACGAGAAGCCGTACAGGTCCTCGTCGAGGCCCAGGAAGGCCTCCCATTCGTCCTCCCCGTCACGCCACCGCGGTGCCCACAGGGTGTACACCGGGCCGTCGGTGAGGCCGAGCTCGATCGGGACGATGTCAGACGCCATAGCGCCCAGCGTAGTGCACTACGCCGGTTCGGCGTCGGCCAGAGGATCCGAGTGCTTCCTGAGCACCTTCAGCGCCCGCGGATCGGGCTTGCGGCCGTTCAGCACCGCCGCCTTCGCGGCGATCTGCGCGAGATTCAAGCGACGAACGGCGCGGTACTCAGCCACAGCGTCGCGGAGATCATCGCTACCCCGTCGGCCGGAAGAAGCCGTGGAACTGCTGGCCGATGTTGTCGGTGCGGATCGAGGAGAGTTGGACCGGGTCGCCGGCTTCCACCATGAGTCCGTTGCCCACCACCATGGCGACGTGGCCGCTCCACACCGCGAGGTCGCCGGGACGCAGGTCCGACGCGCTCACCGAGGCGCCGACGCCCTGCTGATCGGCGAGCCGCGGCAGCTCGATCCCGGCCTGCCGGTAGGCCCACTGGGTGAACCCGCTGCAGTCCAGGCCCACGCCCGGCGTCGTTCCGCCCCACTGATAGGGCACGCCGAGCTGCGTCAGCGCCGCCTGCACCGCCGCCGCGGCCTTGGCATTGGGCGCCTTCACCACCGTGCCGTTCGGCAGTCGCACGGCGTAGCCGCCCTTGCCGTCGGCGGTCACCGTCGCTGTCGTGGCGCGGCGGGAGGCGCTCACCGTCTGCGCTCCGGTGCCGCGCCCGCCGCCCGAGCCTCGACCTGAGCCCCGACCCGACCCCGTGAGCGCGGAGGCGAGCCCGCCGAAGGGGGACGATCCCGAGCCGCCGGAGCCCGTCCCTCCGCCGGACCCCGCACCTCCACCGGTGCCCGACGGCGTCGCGGCCGCGGGCACCGTCGACGCCGAGGTCGAGGTGGGAGTCGTAGCGGCGCCACCGTCGACGGTGCCGGGCGCCGTCGGGGTCGCGGACGCCAGCGCGGTGACGGCACCGGACTCGCCGTCGAGCTCGCCGCGCACCCGGCGCAGCACCTCGAGCGCCTGCTGCAGATGATCCGCCGCGAGGGTGAGCACGGCGATCAACCCGGTCGGGTTCAGCAGCGTCGGGTTCGCGGCCTCCCCCTTGCTCACGAAGGAGTCGAGGATCGTCGTGAGCTCGGCATGGCCCTTGCGCACCGCCTCCGCGGCCACGGTCACGGACTGCCGCAGCGCGCCCGTGTGCTGCGACAGCGCGCTCGCGACGGTGCCACCGTCGCCGATCGTGCG
Source organism: Tsukamurella spumae (assembly GCF_012396015.1). GTDB lineage: Bacteria > Actinomycetota > Actinomycetes > Mycobacteriales > Mycobacteriaceae > Tsukamurella > Tsukamurella spumae. Next base: position 43,358 of record NZ_JAAXOQ010000027.1, read on the forward strand.
TTGCGCGGACGTCGCGTCCTCGCCCGTCCACGCGTTCCCGACGGTGACCCGCGCCGCCGCGGTCTGCGCGCCGACCCGCGCCAGTTCCGACTCGACGGCCTTGATCGCGGCGTCGATTCCCGAGGCGTTCAGGTCGCCGGTGCCGAAGGCGTCGAGCAGCGCCCGCAGCGGCGCCGCCAGCACCGTGACGATGCCGCTCACGACGCGCCGCCGAGCAGCCCGAGCAGGGCGCTCGCGCCGCCCGCCTCCACCGCGACCGCCGAGGCGGCCGTGCGCGCCGCCCCCGCCGACGCCGACGCGTAGAACGCGGCCAGCCGGACCAACTCCGCGTCGGTGGAGCCGATCGCGCCGAGCAGCTCCGCCAGGTAGTCACCCCCGACCACCCCGAACACCGGCGTCAGCGCCGCCGCCGACGCCGCCCCGGCCCCCGCCGTGGCGGACACCGTCGCGGCCAGAGCGCCCAGTTCACCGCCGGCCGCCGTCACCGCACTCACTGTCATCTCGAACGGTTCCATCGCAATACCCCCTCAATCATTGGACGGCTCAGGTGCCCGCTCGGTTCCCGATACGCTGACGACATGCAGATCACCGTGGTCGACCACCCCCTGGCCGCCGTCCGGCTCACCGCGTTGCGCGCGGAGGCCACCGACAACGCGTCGTTCCGCGCCGCGCTCAAGGAGCTCACGCAGATGCTGGTCTACGAGGCCATGCGCGGGGCACCCGTCGCCGCGACCCCGGTGACCACCCCGCTCGAGGTGACCGACGGTGCCGCCCTCGCCGCTCCGCCGCTGCTGGTGCCCGTGTTGCGGGCCGGGCTGGGCATGGTCGACCAGGCGCACGCGATGCTGCCCGAGTCGCAGGTGGGCTTCGTCGGCATGGGCCGCAACGAGGAGACGCACGTCCCCGAGCCCTACTTCGAGTCGCTGCCCGCGGACCTCACGGATCGGCCCGTGTTCGTCCTCGATCCGATGCTCGCGACCGGCGGATCGATGGTCGAGACGCTCGGCCTGCTCGCGCAGCGCGGCGCCACCGATGTCACCGCGGTGTGCGTCGTCGCCGCCCCGGAGGGCGTCCGCGCGCTGGAGGAGTGCGGGCACCCCGTCCGGTTGGTGACGGCCACCGTCGACCGTGGTCTGAACGAGAACGCCTACATCGTCCCGGGCCTCGGCGACGCCGGGGATCGTCAGTTCGGTCCGCGCTGGACCTGACCGGTCAGGGCGCCGACCAGAATCCTGTTGCCGGTTCGGTGAATTCGCCGTTCGCGGCGCTGATCACCAGGCCGGTCGGGGTGATGTTGATCGTCGCGTCGGGCGCCCGCGCCACCCAGCCGGGGCCGGCGGGCAGGACGCCGTCGATCCTGGTGCCGGAGCCCGTGTCGGTGCGCCAGCCGGCGTAGTACAACGCTCCCGCGTGGTCGCACACGACGGCCTGCGAGGTCGCGGTGAGCACCATCATCTTCGGTCGGTCGCCGTCGACGCAGCGCGCCGTGGTTCCGAGGAAGCCCAGAGCGTCCGTGCCCGGGATCGTCGGCGCGGCCGTCGGCGCGCCCGACTGCTCGCCGGAGCCCTCCGGGGCCGACGGTGCCGCCGCGGACGCGTGGCCGCGGGCCGGATCGGCGGAGTGTCGCTGGCCGCTGACATAGGCGGTGGCCCCGGCGGCCGCGGCGATCACGATGAGCACGCCCACGATCACGGACACCGCGATGACCCGGCCGCGAGCGGGATCGGCCGGGCGTACGGGTCGGCTCACCCGAAGGCCGCCCACTCCCGGACGGTGTCCGTCACCGCCGCGAGTCGCTGCCGGGCGCGCTCGTGCGCGGCACTCGTGTCCTTCGGGTCCGTCACGGGCTCGATCACCTCCAGGTAGAACTTCGCCTTCGGCTCGGTTCCGGAGGGACGCACGGTGACCCGGACGCCGTCGCCGCGGAACACCAGCGCATCCGTCGCGGGACGAGCTGTCAAAAGATCCTCACAGCCCACGCTCGTGTTTGCAACTTCAACGGGAGGGTTGCTGCGCAGTGCGGCCATGATCGCCGCGATCCGGGCCACGTCGTCGACGCGCAGCGCGTACTGGCTCGTGAGGTACACCCCGTGCCGGCGGTAGAGCTCGTCGAGGGCGTCGGGCAGGCCGCGGCCCCGGGCCTTGAGCCCCGCCGCGTAGCCCGCTGCGACGACCGCGGCGGAGATGCCGTCCTTGTCGCGCACCGTCGACGGATCGACGCACAGGCCGAGCGCCTCCTCGTACGCGAAGACCAGCCCGTCCCCGGCGCGGACGAGGTTCTTGAAGCCGGTCAGGGTCCGTGCGTACCGCGCGCCGTGCGCCTCGGCGATCGCGCCGAGCAGCTCGGAGCTGACGATGGTAGTGGCCACGAGCGGCTCCGACGGTGCGCCGTCGAGCGGCTCGTCGAGCAGGTGTGCGCCCAGCAGCGAGCCCGACTCGTCGCCGGTGAGCATCCGCCAGCCCTCGGGGAACCGCGCGCCGAGGGCGCATCGGTCCGCGTCCGGATCGAGCGCGACCGCGAGGTCGGCATCGACCCGTTCCGCGAGCGCGAGCAACAGGTCGGACGCGCCGGGCTCCTCCGGGTTGGGGAAGGTCACCGTCGGGAACTCGCCGTCCGGGGCGAACTGCTCCTCGACCACGTGGACGTCCTGGAAACCGCTGCGCCGCAGTGCCTCCACCGCGACCTTCCCGCCGACGCCGTGCATCGGGGTCAGGGCGATCCGGAGCGGCGTCACCGGGGCCGGACGCAGCGCCGACACCCGGCGCAGGTAGTCCTCGACCACCTCGGTCGCGCGCGGGTCGACGGGGACCGCCGTGCGGGGAACGGTCTTCGCGCCGGGCGCGGTCCGGATCAGCTCCTCGATCTCCGCGTCGGCGGGGGAGACCAGTTGTGCGCCGCCGTCGAGGTAGACCTTGTAGCCGTTGTCGGCGGGCGGGTTGTGCGACGCCGTGATCTGCACCCCGGCGACCGCGCCGAGCGCCCGCGTCGCGAACGCCACCCACGGGGTGGGGCCCGGCTCGGGCAGCGCGACGACCGCGAAGCCCTGCGCCGCGAGCACCTCGGTGGCCGCGGCGAAGAAGGCCTCGGAGCCGCGCCGCGCGTCGCGCCCGACCACGACGGTGCCGCCACCCAGGCACCTGCCCTTCAGCCACTCGCCGAGGGCCCAGGTCGCGCGGGTCACGACCGCCACGTTCATGCCCGACGGTCCGCCGCGCACCGGTCCGCGCAGCCCCGCGGTCCCGAACGAGAGCGGCGCGGCGAACCGCTCCGCCAGCGCGTCGGCGTCGAGGGCGTCGAGCTCGGCGCGGGTGACCGGGTCGGGATCGGCGTCGATCCAGGCGAGGACCCGTTCGGCGAGTTCGGCGCCCACCTACATCGCCCCGATCACATCGGCGAGGAGGCCGCCCATGCGTGTGGCCGCCTCGCGTCCCGCCTCGAGGACCTCCTCGTGGTTGAGCGGATCGCCGGTGATGCCCGCGGCCAGGTTGGTCACCAGTGAGATGCCCAGCACCGCGGCGTCCTCCGCGCGGGCCGCGATGGTCTCGTGCACCGTGGACATGCCCACCAGGTCGGCGCCCAGGGTGCGCAGCATGCGGATCTCCGCCGGGGTCTCGTAGTGCGGGCCGGGCAGGCCGGCGTAGACGCCCTCGCTCAGCGACGGATCGACCGTCTTCGCGAGGCTGCGGAGCTCCGGCGAGTAGGCGTCCACGAGGTTGACGAACTGGGCGCCCACCAGCGGGGACCGCGCCGTCAGGTTCAGGTGATCGGAGATCAGGACGGGCTCGCCCACTTTCATGCCCTCCCGCAGCCCGCCCGCGGCGTTGGTGAGGATCACCGTCGACGCGCCCGCCGCGCAGGCGGTGCGGACCGGGTGCACCACCCGGGAGAGGTCGTGGCCCTCGTAGGCGTGGGTGCGGCCGAGCAGCACCAGCACCCGCCGCTCGCCCACGACGAGCGCGATCGCGGTGCCCTTGTGGCCCGCGGCGCTGGGCGGCGCGAAGTGGGGCAACTCCGCCATGGGGACGGTCCCCACCTCGGTCCCGCGGGCCGCGAGGGCCTCCGCCGCGGGGGCCCAGCCGGAGCCGAGGACGACGGCGACGTCGAAGCGTTCCCCCCCGGTCGCCGCGATGAGTTCATCGGCGGCCTCGCGGGCCGCTGCGGACGGATCGTCGATGCCGAGGTCACGTGGCGCCATGCCTGTCGATGCTAGCCGCTATCGTCATCGCCATGCCTTATGTCACGCGGACCGACGACGTCTTCACGCTCTACCTCGGGGACGAGGGGGCCGAGCTTTCGGAGTCCAACCCCGAGAACCGCTTCACCCCGGACTGGGTCGATGCCGTGCACGCCCGGCTCGACGAGGTCGAGGCGCAGGCCGGCGGCGCGCCGGCGGCGCTGGTGGTGACCGCCACCGGCAAGTTCTTCTCCAACGGACTCGACGTGATGTACATCCTCGCCAACGTCGGCGAGCTGCCCGCGTACCTGGATCGCGTGCACACGGTCTTCAGCCGCCTGCTGACCTTCCCGATGACGACCGTCGCGGCCGTGAACGGCCACGCCTTCGGCGCCGGCGCGATGCTGGCGCTCTCGTGCGACTTCGCGGTCATGCGCGAGGACCGCGGGTTCTTCTGCCTCCCCGAGGTCAGCCTGAAGATGGGCTTCACCCAGGGCATGGCGACCCTGCTGCGCTCGCGGCTGCCCTACCAGACCGCGATCGAGGCGATGACGACCGGACGCCGCTACGGCGGCGGTGATGCCGTGGCCGCGGGCATCGTGCAGGCCGCGACCTCCGAGGCGGAGCTGCTGCCCGCCGCGGTCGCCCGTGCCGCCGCCAACGCGGCCGCGGACGGCCCCACGCTGAACAAGATCAAGAACGACCTGCACGCGCCGCTCATCGCGGACCTCGCCGTCGCCACCACCGAAGTCAAGTTCGGCTGACGGTGACCGGTCGCGTCACCTCCGTCCTGGAGCCGCTCACCGGCACCGTCGACCGCGTGCACGGTGACCTGGTCTCGATCAGCCACCAGGTGCACGCCCGGCCCGAGCTGGCCTTCGAGGAGCGGTTCGCGTCGGCGCTGCTCGCCGACGCCCTCGCGGGGCACGGCTTCGCCGTGGAGCGCGGCATCGCGGGCCTCGAGACCGCCTTCGTCGGGAGGTCCGGCAGCGGGCCGCTGCGGGTCGCCGTCTTCGCCGAGTACGACGCCCTGCCGGGCATCGGGCACGCCTGCGGGCACAACATCATCGCCGCGGCGGGGCTCGGCGCCGGCATCGCGCTCGCCTCCGTCGCCGACGACCTGGGGCTCACCGTCGAGGTGTACGGGACGCCCGCCGAGGAGTCCGGGGGCGGCAAGGTGCTCATGCTCCAGCGCGGCGCGTTCGACGGTGTCGCCTGCGCGGGCATGGTGCATCCCGCGCCGTTCGACGTGGTGCGCACCCGCACCCTGGCGCTCGCGGACCTGCGGATCCGGTTCGCAGGCCGCGAGGCGCACGCCTCCGCTGCCCCGTGGGCCGGCCGCAACGCCGGCGATGCGGCGACCGTCGCGCAGGTCGCGCTCGGCCTGCTCCGGCAGCACCTCGAGCCGGGGCAGCAGCTCCACGGCATCGTCAGCGAGGGCGGCACCGCGCCGAACGTCGTCCCCGCCGCAGCGGAACTGCTCTACTACCTGCGCGCCGACGACGCGGAATCGCTGGAGCGGCTCACCGCCCGGGCCGACGACTGCTTCGCCGCGGGCGCGTTGGCCGCCGGGTGCACGCACACCGTCGGAGAGGTCTCGCCCGCGTACACCGAGCTCCGCAGCGACGAGGCGCTCGCCGCCGCCTACCGCGCGGCGGCCATCGCGATCGGTCGGTCGCCGGTGGCCCCGGAGTACGAGCGGGCAGTGCCGCTGGGGAGTACCGACATGGGCAACGTGAGCCACGCTGTACCGTCGATCCATCCGCTGATCGGCCTGGAGACCGACGGGGCCGTGACCCATCAGCCGGAGTTCACGGCCGCTGCTGCCTCCGAATCCGCCGATCGGGCCGTGCGCGACGGTGCGCTGGCATTGGCCGCCGCGTTCGCGGCGGTCGCAGAGGACGAGGACGAACGTGCGCGGCTGGTGACCCGGGCCGCGCACGGCGGTGGCAGTGATGGAGGCGGACGGTGAGCGGCAGTACTGCGGAGGCACACGTCGACGAGTGGTTGCAGCGCAAGGGCGGTTGGCTGCGCGAGTTCCGTCGCGACCTGCACGCGCACCCCGAGCTCTCCTGGCGTGAGAAGCGGACCACGAACGCGGTCTTCGAGACCCTCACCGCCGCGGGGTTGCACCCGCGGCGACTGTCGACGACGGGCCTGGTGTGCGATCTGGGGCCGGCAGCGGTCCCCGGCGGCCCGGGACTGGTGGCGCTGCGCGCCGACATGGACGCGCTGCCGATCCACGAGGCCACCGGCCTGGATTTCCAGTCGACCAACCCCGGCGTCTCGCACGCGTGCGGGCACGACGCCCACACCACGATCCTGCTCGGCGCCGCGCTCGCGCTCGCCGAGCTCGACGCGGGCCCGGGCCTTCCCGTCGGCGTGCGGCTGATCTTCCAGCCCGCCGAGGAGGTCATGCCCGGCGGTGCGCTGTCCGCGGTGCGCGACGAGGTGATGACCGGCGTCTCCCGGATCTATGCGCTGCACTGCGACCCGCGGATCGAGGTGGGCAGGATCGGTGTCCGGTCCGGCGCGATCACCTCGGCCGCCGACCACATCGAGGTCATCCTGCACTCGCCCGGCGGCCACACCTCGCGGCCGCACCTGACGAGCGATCTGATCTACGGCCTCGGCACCGTCATCACCGGTCTGCCGGGCGTGCTGTCGCGCCGTATCGACCCGCGCTCCGGCACGATCATGGTGTGGGGCGCCGCGAACGCCGGCTCCGCTCCCAACGCGATCCCGCAGATCGGTGCGCTGCACGGCACCGTGCGCACGGGGGAGCACCAGATCTGGGAGTCGCTGGAACCGCTGGTCCGCGAGATCATCGGCGAGCTGCTCGCGCCCCTGCGGATCAAGCACGAGGTCAACTACACCCGCGGCGTGCCGCCGGTGATCAACGACCACCTGGCCGCCACCCGCCTCGCCGCGGCCGCGCGGGCCGTCTCGCCCGACGGGGTCGTCGACACCCCGCAGTCCGGCGGCGGCGAGGACTTCTCCTGGTACCTCGAGGAGTCGCCCGGCGCCATGGCGCGGCTCGGCGTGTGGTCCGGCGAGGGGCGCCAGTACGACCTGCACCAGCCCGATTTCGTGCTCGACGAGCGTGCGCTGGAGATGGGCGTGAAGGTCCTGACGAACGTGGTCTTCGGCTCCGTCGACTGAGCGATCCGGACGCTTGCGACGCCACGGTGATCCGGGTGACGCCGGAGATTCGACGAGTGCTGTCCTCTTGAGCGATCAGGTCCGACCGTCCAGCCCGCCGGAGATGTCGATGGACGTACCGGTCGTGTAGGAGGATCGGTCGGAGAGTAGGAAGACGACGGTATCGGCGACCTCGCCCGGCATGCCCATGCGCTGCAAGGGGATCGACCGCCGACGCGCTTCGTCCAGGCACCAGTCGGCGTAGTCGGCCGTAGCGCCGGACCGCTCATATCTCGCCCTTTGTCGCGCGGTCTCGATGACGCCCACGTTGACCACCACGACGCGGACTCCCTCGGGCGCGGACTCTGCGCTCAGTGTCGCCGCGTAGTTCGCGAGGGCGGCGCGGGCAGCTCCGACCGGAGCCAGTGCGGAACTCGGGTGATGCGCGCTGACTCCGTTGACCAGCACGATCGCGCCCCGGGTGGCGACGAGGTGCGGACGGGAGGCGTTCACGAGCGCCAGTGCCGCTACCACCTTGGTGGTGAACTGCTCGGCCCATACCGCGGGATCCGCGTCGACGCTCGCCGTCACGCCGGTCCCCGCGTTGGCGACGATGCCGTTCAGGCCACCGAACTCGCGGACTGCGGCCTCGACGATCGCCTCGACGTCCTCGAGTCGTCTGGCATCGCCGGCCAGCAGCAGGAGGTGACCGGCGGGGGCTCCCGCGTCGGCGAAGGCCGCGGTGAGGCGATCGAGGTCGCGTGCGAACCCGCAGACCCTCGCGCCCTCACGCAGGAGTCGTCGCGCCGTCGCGAGCCCGATGCCGCTGCTCGCCCCCGACACGATGAAGGCTCGGTCGCGCAGGTCAAGATCCATGTGGCCCTTCCTTTCTCCGGTCCACCAGCGCGTCGCCGAGGGCGGTGCGGCGGTAGAGGACTCGTCGTCCGTAGCGGGAACTCTCGACGATGCCGTTGGCGCCGAGCACTTTCAGGCTCTGGGAGATCGCCGACGGCGAGACCCCCAGTGCCCGGGCCAGATCGACGACGGCGGCGGGTTCGTCGAGCGCCGCGAGCAGGTCCGCCTTGGCGGCGCCGATGAGTCTGCGGAGCGCATCGTCGGCGACCGGAGGCGAGGTCTCCGCGAGCGTCGCCGATCCACGCGCCGGGTAGCCGATGTGCGGCGCGGTTCGCGTCGGATCGTGGGCGGTGGTGATCCGGGTGGTGAAGACGCTCGGCATCAGCGTCAGCCCGAGTCCGGGGGAGCGGATCTCGCCCGCCACCACCGAGCAGGCCATGTCCACGCTCAGCTCCCCGGTGCGGCGCCACTCGACGCGTGGGCTCAGCGATCCGAAGAGCCTCGTCGGCCCGCCGACTGCGAGCTCCCGGCCGCGGAAGACGACGTCCGACTCCAGGATCCGTTGCACCGCCGGCCAGACGGGCGCGACGGCCGCGCGGTGGTAGGCCGCCAGGGCGTCGGCGATGACCGGCGCGGGATTCTCGAGCGCGATCAACCGAGCGAGCTCCAGGGAGGGGGCGTCGCCTTCGGCGAGTTCCGCCAGCTCCGCGCGCACCGTCGCCGTATCCGTGCCACGGACCGCGTCGAGGTGCGCCTCGAACGACGGCCGGACCTCGGCCTGCGCGGTCACCGGAGTGAGGAAGTCGGGGATCTGCTTGCCGGACGGCGAGACGAGCGCATCGATCAGGGCGCGGTCGTACTCGTCGCCTCGCGCATCCGCCGCACGCCGCCAGCCCGCCAGGTGACCGGCGGTGGGGCGGGCGCGGTTCAAGTGGAACAGGCTCAGCGCCGTTTCGTTCAACGGCGACACCACGAATCGGGCATCGGCAAGATCGCCGACGTCGAGCAGGTAGGTCAACATGTAGGCGCCACCTAATTCATTGGAACCGAACCACCGGTTCGTGTGTGCTTCTCGTATGAGCGAGTACAGAGAGCACTGGAACCTGATGGCGGATCCTCCGACTGCTGCAGTCTACGCGCGGCTGGCGGACATCCACGAGCGATCGGCGGGGCGGCGCACCGTCGACCTGCCGCGGCGGGGCCTGCGTCCCGGGCTGGCCCGGGCCCTGCGGCGCCTGGCGTCGGCGATCGAGCCGGCACCGTCGGGCTGCGGGCCGGAGACGGCCTGAACGGACCTACTCCGCGCCGTCCGCGGACGCACCCGGCCCGGGGCCGACGTTGCGGGACTCGCGGGTGCGGATATCGAGGACGTAGTCCTCGGGGGCGCCGGCGATGTAGGCGGCGTCGGCCATCACGCCGAGGTACCGGGCGGAGGGCAGGCCGCCCTCGAAGGCGTCCACGACGTAGAGCCAGGCCAGGGTCGATCCGCCGTCGATGAGGTCGACGCGGGCCTTGAGCTTGACGTGGATGCCCAGCTCGGAACCCTCCCAGCGGTCCAACGACAGCTCGTCGTCGGTGGTCACGTCGTAGAGCACCACGAAGACCTTGGCGTCGGGATCCGAGCGGTCCTCGGAGACGGTCGCGAGGGCGCCCTCCCAGCCGATGTCCTCGCCGGAGAAGGTCAGGCGCCAGCCCCGCAGCCACCCCGTGCCTGCCATCGGAGAGTGCGGGGCGCGCTCGGCCATCTGGTCGGGGTGCATGTTGGAGCCGTAGGCGGCGTAGATCGGCACAGGTGAACTTTACCGCGCCCGTCCGCCCGCGCGGATCTCCCGACGGTGCCCGCGCGTGACGGCGCGTCGGACGATAGCGTTGCACCCATGACGAACATCGTGATCATCGGCGGCGGTCCGGCGGGGTACGAGGCGGCGCTCGTGGCGGTGGCGCACGGGGGCGATGTCACGGTCGTCGAATCGGACGGCATCGGCGGCGCGTGCGTGCTCTACGACTGCGTCCCGTCGAAGACCTTCATCGCCTCGACCGGCATCCGCACCGAGACCCGGCGCGCCGTCGACCTGGGGATCGAGCTGCAGTTCGAGCGTGTCGAGATCGATGTCGAGCGGATCAACACCCGCGTCAAGGAGCTCGCGGCGGCGCAGTCCTCGGACATCCGCGCCCGGCTCGTCGGCGAGGGCGTGCGGATCATTCGCGGCAGCGCCTCGCTCGCGCCGACCAACCCGGGCATGGCGCAGCACATCGTGAACGTCGTCACACCGACCGGCGGCGAACAGACCCTCGAGGCGGATGTGGTGCTCGTCGCGACCGGGGCCTCGCCGCGTGTGATGGAGTCGGCGAAGCCGGACGGGGAGAAGATCCTCACGTGGCGCCAGCTCTACGATCTGGAGGAGCTGCCCACCCATCTCGTGGTCGTGGGCTCCGGCGTCACCGGCGCGGAGTTCGTGCACGCCTACACCGAGCTCGGCATCAAGGTGACGCTGGTGAGCTCGCGCGACCGCGTGCTGCCGAACGAGGACGAGGACGCCGCGCTCGTGCTGGAGGACGCGCTCGTCGACCGCGGTGTGTCACTGGTCAAGCGGGCCTACGCGGACAAGGTCGAGCGCACGGACAGCGGCGTGATCGTGCGGCTCACGGATGGCCGCACCGTCGAGGGCTCGCACTGCCTGATGACGGTCGGCTCGATCCCCAACACCGCGGGCATCGGCCTCGAGGACGTGGGTATCGAGCTCAACAAGGGCGGCTACATCCCCGTCGACCGCGTCTCGCGGACCAAGGTGCCGGGCATCTACGCGGCGGGCGACTGCACGGGCGTGCTGCCGCTCGCCTCGGTCGCCGCGATGCAGGGGCGCGTCGCGATGTACCACGCGCTCGGCGAGGGCGTCTCGCCCGTGAAGCTCAAGACCGTCTCGTCGGCGATCTTCACGCGTCCCGAGATCGCCACCGTCGGTGTCTCGCAGGCCGCGATCGACGACGGCACCTACCAGGCGCGCACCGTCATGCTGCCGCTCGCGACCAACCCGCGCGCCAAGATGTCCGGGCTCAAGCGCGGCTTCGTCAAGATCTTCTGCCGCCCCAACACCGGCCTGGTGATCGGCGGGGTCGTGGTGGCGCCCAACGCATCCGAATTGATCCTGCCGCTCACCGTCGCCCTGCAGAACGGCCTGACCGTGGACGACGTCGCCCAGACCTTCTCCGTCTATCCGTCGCTCTCCGGCTCGGTGACCGAGGCGGCCCGGCAGCTGATGCGCCAGGACGATCTGGCCTAGCACCCCGGCGGTGAGCGATCGGGACGACGTCTTCGAGGGGTTGCGGCCTCGGCTGTTCGGGGTGGCGTACCGCGTTCTCGCGTCCGCGCCCGACGCGGAGGATGTGGTGCAGGACGCGTGGTTGCGCTGGCGCGGTGTGGACGACGGTACCGTCCGGGATCCCGAGGCCTTCCTGGTGGTGACGGTGACCCGCCTCGCGCTCAACCTGGCACAGTCGGCGCGGGCGCGCCGTGAGCAGTACGTCGGGGAGTGGTTCCCGACGCCGATCGACACGGCGTCCGATCCCTTCCTCGGCGCCGAGCGGGCGGAGGCGTTGGAACTCGCCGTCGTGCACGTGCTGCAGCGGCTCTCGCCCGAGGCGCGGGCCGCCTACGTGCTCCGCGAGGCCTTCGAGCACCCGTACCAGCGAATAGCGGAGATCCTGCAGATGCAGGAGCCCGCCGTGCGGAAGCTGGTCAGCCGCGCCCGCGCCCAGGTCGCAGGGGAGCGGCGCACCACGGCCACCCGCGAACGGGTGAGTGCGCTGCTCGACGCCTTCCTCGCCGCGGCGCACGCCGGCGATGTCGCGGGGCTCGAGGCCGTGCTCGTGGCCGACGTGGTGAGCGAGACCGACGGCGGCGGTGCGCGCCGGGCCGGGCGTCGGCCGGTGGTCGGGGACAGCGCGGTGGCGCGCTTCGTCGCCGGCTTCTCCGTGCGCTTCATGTCCGACGCGTCCGCACGGATCGTCGAGGTCAACGGACTGCCGGGCGCGGTCTTCACCCTCGACGGTGCGCCCGTCGCGCTTCTGAGCCCGACGGCCTCCGATGCCGGCCTGACTCGATTGATGTGGGTCATGAACCCCGAGAAGCTGGGCGAATTCGCCTGACTGTCACAGATCGACGCGCCGTCCGGTCCTTGTCGTGGAGGCCCGAGCGGTTCGGGCCGGATCGAGAGGACAGGACATGGCGAAGTTCGTGGTGATCGGCGGCACCGGACTGATCGGGTCGAAGGTGGTGGCGGGACTCTCCGCGGCGGGGCACGAGGCGCGTGCGGGCGCTCCGAGCACGGGCGTGAACGCGGTGACCGGGGACGGACTGGCCGGGGCGCTCGCGGGCGCCGAATGTGTTGTGGACGTCGCGAATTCGCCGTCCTTCGAGGCTGCGGCGGTGCTGGAGTTCTTCACCGCTGCTACCTCGAATCTACTCGCGGCCGCGCAGGCGGCGGGGGTCGCCCGGTACGTCGCGCTGTCGGTGGTGGGAACCGACCGCCTCGCCGAGAGCGGCTACTTCCGCGGCAAGATCGCGCAGGAGGAGCTGATCGAGGGAGGCGGTGTGCCCTTCACGATCGTGCGTGCCACGCAGTTCTTCGAATTCGTGCCGGGGATCGCCGCAGGCTCGGAGGTCGACGGTGTCGTCCGCCTCCCGGGCGCGAGGATCCAGCCCGTCGCGTCCGACGATGTGGCGGCGGCGGTCGTGCGCGCGGCGCTCGGAGCGCCGGTGGGTGGTCGCACGGAGGTCGCTGGGCCGGACGTCTTCGCCCTCGACGACCTGGTCCGGCGGGCGCTCGCCGACGCGGGTGATGCGCGTCCCGTCGTCGCCGATCCGGAGGCGACCTACTTCGGTGCGCACCTGCGGGACGACGCTCTACTGCCGGGACCAGGCGCGGAGATCGCGGCGACGCGGTTCTTCGTCTGATCAGCTCGCTGCTGCGGCCTCGAGGAGCCCCGCGAGACGATCCTCGCGGGACCCGCTCAGTTCGACGATGCGGGCACCGCCGGTGAGGGCCGGGTCGTCGGCGAGATCGAGCAGCGCCGCGTCCGTCGCCTCGCGCAGCTCGGGATCCTCGTCGGCCCCGACGACGATCGGGTCGCAATGATGCAGCGGCAGCAGGACGAGGAGGTCCACCGGGGCCATCGCCTCGGCGGTGATCGCCGCGCCGCGGTCGAGGAGGCCCGGCGACCGCGCCGGGCGGCCGAGGTCGTCCAGCGCCCGCAGGTAGGCCAGGAAGTCGAGCGGTCCTCGTTCGGCGATGACGCGGTCGCCGGGCACTCGCCCCCGCAGCCGGTCGGCAGCGATGATCAGCTGCGCGAAGAAGATTCCGGCATCGAGCTCGAACGCCGGCTCCTCGAGCGCCTCGAACGGATCTGGGAGGACCTCGTAGTCGCGGCGCAGCCGCGCGAGATCGGTGATCAGGGTGCTCTTCCCGCTCGCGTGGGTACCGGAGACGACGATGCGCATGTCGGGAGAGTAGCGCGTGGTCGACCCGCGTCACGGGCCGAGTTCGCACCGTCGAGGGCTCGCACTGCCTGATGACGGTCCGGGTGATGGCGAACGCTGCCGATCGTTCGGGGGCGCTGCCGAAACTCGCCGGCGCGGCCGGTGGTCGGCAGCGTTCGCGGTTAGGGGCAGCGTTCTGTGCGCTGTCTCGGCAATCGGGACGCGCTGACCGGAGGCGACAACAATTTCAAACAATCACGCTCGTGTTGATGTGCGAGTCTGTTAGCTTTCGTGAGAATTCGTTCCGCGAGACCTATGGAGGCGTGATGCTCCTCGCCGACGGTGCGCTCCGACTCAATGTCGGAACGCTCGACTACGTGCTGGTCGCGATCTACTTCGTGTTCGTGCTGGGTATCGGATACCTGGCGCGCCAACAGGTCGCGTCCAGCCTCGACTTCTTCCTCTCGGGCAGACGCCTCCCGGCCTGGGTCACCGGCATCGCCTTCGTCTCCGCGAACCTCGGCGCGGTCGAGATCATGGGCATGTCGGCGAACGGTGCCCAGATCGGGCTGTCGACGATGCACTACTACTGGATCGGCGCGATCCCGGCCATGGTGTTCCTCGGCCTGGTGATGATGCCCTTCTACTACGGCTCGAAGGTGCGCAGCGTCCCCGAGTTCATGCGCCGCCGGTTCGGAACCGGTGCGCACCTGGTGAACTCGCTGAGCTTCGCGTTGGCCCAGGTGCTCATCGCCGGCGTCAATCTGTTCCTGCTCGCCACCGTCGTGAACGCGGTGCTCGGGTGGCCGCAGTGGGTGTCGCTGATCGTGGCGGCCGCGGTGGTGCTCACCTACACCGCGCTGGGCGGCCTGTCGGCGGCGATCTACAACGAGGTCCTGCAGTTCTTCGTGATCCTCGCGGCGCTGGTGCCGCTCACCGTGATCGGCCTGATCAAGGTCGGCGGTTGGAGCGGCCTCAAGGCCAAGGTCATCGACACCGCGAAGCCCGATGGGACGGTGACGGCCACCGTCGAGCAGCAGCTGCACACCTGGCCCGGTCAGGCCTTGAGCGGCTTCTCCTCGCCCGTGTGGTCGGTGGTGGGTATCGTCTTCGGCCTCGGCTTCGTGCTGTCCTTCGGGTACTGGACCACCAACTTCGTCGAGGTGCAGCGCGCAATGGCGTCGAATTCGATGTCGGCGGCCCGCCGTGCCCCGATCATCGGCGCGATCCCGAAGATGTTCATCCCCTTCGTCGTGGTGGTCCCGGGCATGATCTGCGCCGCGATGGTGGGCGACATGATCCACCTCAAGACCACGGGCGCCGCGGACGGGGTCACCTACAACGACGCCATCCTGCTGATGATGCGCGACGTGCTGCCCAACGGACTCCTCGGTGTCGCGGTGGCGGGCCTCATCGCATCGTTCATGGCGGGTATGGCGGCGAACGTCTCGGCCTTCAACACGGTCTTCAGTTACGACCTGTGGCAGCAGTACGTGGTCAAGGACCGCGAGGACGGTTACTACATCCGCGTGGGGCGCATCGCGACCGTCGCGGCGGTCGTCATGGCGATCGGTACGGCCACCATCGCCGCCGGCTACTCGAACCTCATGGACTATCTCCAGACACTGTTCGGGTTCTTCAACGCGCCGCTGTTCGCCACCTTCCTGCTCGGCATGTTCTGGAAACGGATGACACCCACGGCCGGCTGGGTCGGCCTCGTCGCCGGAACCCTCTCCGCCGTCACGGTGTTCGTCCTGCAGGAGGTGGGGGTGATCGACCTACCCGGCCAGGGCATGCCGTTCATCGCGGCGTCCGCCGCGTTCCTGGTCGACATCGTGGTCTCCGTGCTCGTCTCCGCGGTCACGACTCCCAAACCCGAGGCGGAGCTCGCGGGCTTCGTCTACTCGACCACCGACCGCAGCACCCTGCGGGGGGATGAGGACGCGGCAGCGGCCTGGTACGCCCGCCCCGTGCCCCTCGGTGTGACGGTGCTGTGCCTCACTGCCGTACTCGGCCTGATCTTCCACTGACGAGGAGCTGACAACCATGACGAACGACGACACCGGTTCCGCCCCCGCGGAGAACAACGGGCGCTCGATTCTGGCCCTCCTCTTCGACATCCGCGCCATCATCGCCACCCTGCTGGGCATCTACGGCGTGCTCCTGCTCGTCGCCGGTCTCGCGCCGGGCTTCGCGGAGGCGGGTGCCCGGGAGTTTCAGCACACCCCGGATCGCGCCGACCTGTCCGCGGGCAGCGCGAGCAACCTGTGGGTCGGAGGCGCCCTCGTGCTGGTGTCCGCGGCCTTCGCTGCCTGGGCACTGATAGGTTCGCGGCGTGCTGGCAGCTGAGAGACGCAGGGTGATCCTCGAGGCGGCGGTGGCCAACGGCGCCGTGCGCGTCATGGACCTCGCCGTGGAGCTGGGTGTCTCGGAGATGACGATCCGTCGTGACCTGGACCGGCTCGAGGAGGCTGGCGAGCTCACGAAGGTGCACGGCGGGGCGGTGCGTTCCGGCGGCTCCGTCGGTCGGGGCGTCGAGCCCCGCTCCGCGCTCAAGGCCGTGCGTGCCACGACGGAGAAGCGGGCGATCGCCGCGGCCGCGGTCGAGGTGGTGGGGGACGGCATGACCGTTGCGATCGGCGCGGGCACGACCACCTTGGAGCTGGCACGCCTGCTGCGAGGCCGCACCGTGTCCGTGGTGACCAATTCGATCTCGATCTTCCACGTGCTCACCGACCCCGACCACGACGACGCCGACGGCGACCCGACGGTGGCCGCGGCCGTGCAGCTCACCGGCGGACAGCGGACGCCCTCGGACGCACTGGTCGGGCCGGTCGCGAACGCGATGCTCGAGCGGGTCCGGTGCGACCTCGCCTTTCTGGGCTGCCACGGCATCGACCCGGTCGCCGGCTTCACCTCGCCCAACATCGGTGAGGCCGAGACGAACCGCCGGCTGATCGGCAGTGCGCGCTCGACGGTGCTGCTCGCCGACCACAGCAAGTTCGGCGAGATCGGAGCGCACCTGTTCGCGCGCTTCGCCGATGTCGACGGTCTCATCGTGGACGGTGGTGTCGGGCGGGCCGCCCGCGATCTCCTCGCCGCCGCCGTCCCGCTGACCGTCGCTCCGGGGAGCGCGGCATGACGCGGAACATACCGGCGCCGTTCGCCTCCCGCCTCGCCGACGGCCGCGAGATCCTGTTCTTCTCCTCCGACGGTGCGCCACTCGTCGGCGTGGATCGTCGGGACCTGCCGCCCCGGCCGACGGTCCCCACCACCACCGTCCGGCGCGACCCGACGACGGGCGACAGCGTGATCGTCGCGCCCGCCCGGCAGGAGCGGACCTACAAGCCGCCGCGCACCATGTGCCCGCTCGATCCCGATCCCGCGGGACGCTCGAGCGAGATCCCCGCCGAGGACTACGAGGTGGTGGTCTTCGAGAACCGTTTCCCCTCGCTCTCCACGCCCGATGGATGGGAGGTGGCCGCGCCTGCGCAGCCGGATCCGTTGCGCGTGCAGTGGTCCGGGCTGGGCCGGTGCGAGGTGGTCTGCTTCACCAGCGACCACGACGGCTCGTTCGCCGGCCTCACGCAGCGCAGGGCCCGGCTGGTGATCGACGCGTGGACGCACCGCACCGCGGAACTGTTCGCGCGCAGCGACATCGAGGAGGTCTACTGCTTCGAGAACCGCGGCGAGGAGATCGGCGTCACGCTCACGCACCCGCACGGGCAGATCTACGGCTACCCGTTCCGGACCCGTCGCACGGCGTCGCTGCTGCGGACCGCCGCGCAGTACCGGAACGAACACGGCCGGGACCTGTTCGAGGCGGTCCTCGCGTCCGAGATCGCCGACGGTGACCGGATCCTCGTGCGGACGGAGCTCACCACCGCATTCGTGCCCTACGCGGCCAAGTGGCCCGTCGAGGTGCACGTCTATCCGAATCGGCACGTGCACAACCTGACCGAGCTCACCGATGCCGAAGCGGACGATCTGGCCGCGGTGTACCTGACGCTGCTGCGCGCCTTCGACGCGCTGTACGAGGCGCCGCTGCCGTACATCGCCTCGTGGCATCAGTACCGGACCGGCGAGCCCGAGGGGTATCTGCACGCCGAGCTGTTCTCGATCCGCCGCAGCGCGGACAAGCTCAAGTACCTCGCGGGGTCCGAATCGGGACGAGACGCCTTCGTGACCGACAAGACGCCCGAGGCGATCGCCGACGAGCTGCGCGCGGTGATCGGATGACGGTGCGCGCCTACGCCCCTGGGCGAGTGAACCTCATCGGCGAGCACACGGACTACAACGACGGTTTCGCGCTGCCGATAGCTCTGGGGGTCGGTACCGTCGCCGAGTTCGACCGCGCGACCGCGGGTGCCGTGATCGAGGTCTCCTCCGCGCAGGAGCGCGGGACGGTACTGATCCCGCTCGACACGACACCCGGCGGCGTCGGGGGCTGGGCCGCGTACGTGGCGGGCTGCGTGTGGGCGCTCCGCGACCACGGGATCGAGGTCCCGCCCGGGAAGCTGCGACTGAGCTCGAACGTGCCGGTGGGAGCGGGGCTCTCGTCGTCGGCCGCGCTCGAGTGCGCGGTGTTGCTGGCGCTGGCGCCGTCGTCCGATCTGGACCGGACCGAACTGGCGCGGATCGCCCAGCGGGCGGAGAACACGTACGTGGGCGCCCCCACCGGGCTACTGGACCAGATGGCGAGCCTGTACGGCGACGTGGATACCGCTCTACTCCTCGACTTCCGGAGTCTTTCGGTCGATCCGGTGTCGATGCATCTGGGCGGCGACGTCCTGCTCGCGATCGACTCCCGGACGCCGCATCAGCACGCCGCGGGGGAGTACCGCCGCCGGCGCGAGGCCTGCGAGGCCGCCGCGGCGCAGCTCGGCGTGGCATCCCTCCGCGATGCGCCCGACGATGCCTGGGAGCACCTGGCGGACGACGAGATCCGGCGGCGGGCGCGGCACGTACTCACCGAGAACCGCCGCGTCCTGGATGCCGCAGCGGCTCTGCGCGCGGCAGATCATGCGGCCCTCGGGGCGTTGATGAACGCCTCGCAGGATTCGATGCGCGACGACTTCGAGATCACCGTTCCCGCCATCGATCTCATCGCTGCGACCGCGGTCGAGCTCGGCGCCCACGGTGCTCGGATGACGGGCGGGGGCTTCGGCGGCACCGTCATCGCCCTCGCCCCGGAGGATGCTGCGCAGCGGATCGCGGACGTCCTGCCGGGCCGGGTGTCCGCCGCAGGGCACCCGGCTCCGACGGTGGCCGCGGTGCGGCCCGGCCGCGGCGCGCACATCCTCCCGGAGGTGTGAGCGCTCGAGGCCGCCGCCTGACGGCTCGACTCAGCCGAAGAAGGTTGCGGCGTCGTCGTAGCGTTCCCGGGGGACGCGTTTGAGTTGTTTGACGGCTTCGGCGAGGGGGACCAGGCCGATGGAGGTGCCGCGTAGGGAGACCATCTGCCCGGTCTTGCCGGCGTGGGCGGCGTCGGCGGCGTTGACGCCGTAGCGGGTGGCCAGGACCCGGTCGGCGGGGGTGGGGGTGCCGCCGCGTTGGACGTGGCCGAGGACGGTGG
>NZ_JAAXOQ010000028.1 GCF_012396015.1 Tsukamurella spumae
CCCCCCCCCCCCCCCCCCCCCCCCCCCCCGACCTCTAGGCTGGTGGCATGGAACTCCTCCTCATGGGCTACGGCACCGTCACGTTCTTCGCGACCCTCGCCCTCACGCTGGCCTTGCTGGGAGCGGCGATCTTCGCGATCATCCACGCCGCCCGCACCCCGGAAGACGCATTCCGGGCCACGGGGAAGTGGCAGAAGAACTACTGGCTCATCACCCTCGTGGTCTGCGCGCTCGTGATCTTCCTGCCCGGGTACTTCGGCATGGTGATCGCCGCGGTGGGCGTTCTCGTCTACCTGCTGGACGTCAAGCCGAAGCTCGACGAGGTCCGCCGCCCGCGCTATTGAGTACTAGTTAGTAAGGTTGGTCGCATGAAGATCTCCAGCAAGCTCGTCGTCGGTGCGCTCGGCGCCCTCGGAGCCGGTGTGGCGGCCGCCGCCGCCGGTGCCACCGCGTACGCGCTGTCGTCGCCGACGGAGCCGGCCAACGCCAAGCTGATCGAGGACTACGACGGCCCGTCCGAGGACGGCACCGTCGTCTCCGGCGACGGGACCCGGCTGCACACCCGGACCTGGGGCCCCGTCGACGGACCGCTCGCGGTGCTGGTCCACGGCTGGACGTGCAACGTGACCAACTTCCCGCGCCAGGTCGAGCACCTCGTCGCGCGCGGCTACCGCGTGATCGGCTACGACCAGCGCGGCCACGGCGCGTCGGAGGCGGGTGCGTTCGCGTTCTCCACCGGCGTTCTCGCCGACGACCTGCACGCCGTCCTCGATGCCCACGTGCCGGACGGTCGCCAGGCGCTGCTCGTCGGCCACAGCATGGGCGCCATCACCATCATGGCGTGGGCCGGCAAGTACACCGACGAGGTCGCGGCGAAGGCGCACCACGTGGCCCTCATCTCCACCTACGCCCGCGACGCGGTACCCGGCTTCGTCGGCGCCACGCCCCTGGCCGCGCTGTCGCGCATCGCCCCGCGGTTCACCGAGAAGGTGGGCGATGCCGTGCTCGGCGCATCCGTGAAGTTCCGCCGCAACCGGCTGCACACGGCCGCGATCCGCTACACCGCGCTGTGCGGCTACGCCTCGTACGGCGCGGTGACCTACACCGAGGACATGGTCGCCACCTGCCCGCCCGATGTCCGGGGCGAATGGGGCCACGTCCTGGCCGGTCTGGACGTGACCGACGGCCTGCGCAAGCTGAACGTCCCCACCTCCGTGGTCGTCGGCCAGTACGACCACCTGACCCCGCCGTCGGACGCCGATGTCATCGCCGGCGAGCTGCGCGTCTCGGGCCACCTCGACCGGTTCGCGGTGATCCGCGACTCCGGCCACATGCTCCCGCTGGAGCAGCCGGACAAGCTCAACGCCCTCCTCGACTCCATCCTCGACGGCCGGCCCGTCACCTCCGGCGCCCCGTAATAGCGCACCGTCGGACCGCGGAGCGAGGCGTCAGGAGAAGACGACGGTCTTGCGGCCGTGCACGAGCACCCGGTTCTCGAGGTGCCAGCGCAGGCCGCGGGCCAGCACGACCTTCTCGATGTCGCGGCCGCGGAGCACCATGTCCGCGGCGGCGTCGGCGTGGTCCACGCGCGCCACGTCCTGCTCGATGATCGGGCCGGCGTCGAGGTCCGCGGTCACGTAGTGGCAGGTCGCGCCGATCAGCTTCACGCCGCGCGCGAAGGCCTGGTGGTAGGGCCGCGCACCGACGAAGCTCGGCAGGAAGCTGTGGTGGATGTTGATCGCCCGCCCCGCCCACGCCGCGCACAGGTCCGCCGGCAGCACCTGCATGAACCGCGCCAGGACCACCGCGTCGGGGGCCAGCGCATCGGTGAGTTCCGCGACGCGAGCGAAGGCCGCCGACTTGTCCTCGCCCGGGCCGGGGAAGGGCACGTGGTGGAAGGGGATGTCGAGGCGCTCGGTGAAGTCGCGCAGATCCTCGTGATTGCCGATGACGGCGGCGATACGCGCGTTCAGCTCACCCGTCGCGACCCGGCCGACGATGTCGTGCAGGCAGTGCCCCTCCTTGCTGACCAGCAGGACGATGTCCTTCGGCTCGGCGCTCGAGGTCAGCCGCCACTCGGTCTCGGGGCCGAGTTCCGCGGCGACCTCCGCCGCGAATCGCGCGCGCAGCTCGTCGAGTGAGAGGGCGATGCTGTCCGCCCGGACCGCCTGGCGGGTGAAGAACCAGCCGGAGTCCGCGTCGGAGTGGTACGCGGCCTCGACGATCCATCCGCCGACATCGGCGAGGAAGGTCGAGATGCGGGCGACGATGCCGGTGGTGTCGGGGCAGCCCAGGGTCAGGACATAGCGGGTATCGCGGGTCACGGACGGTATCGTCTCAGACGTGCTCACACGCTCCGAAGTCGCCGCCCTCGTCGATCACACCCTGCTGAAGCCGGAGGCGACCGAGGCCGCCGCCGCCGCGGCCTATCAGGAGGGGCTGGACCTGGGGGTCTACGCCGTCTGCCTGTCGCCGTCGATGCTGCCGCTGCGCGTCGCGATCGACGCCCAGGAGGCCGCTGCCGGCGACGGTCGGTGGGCGCCCAGGACCTGCGTCGTCGCCGGATTCCCGTCCGGTAAGCACCACACGCTCATCAAGGCCGCCGAGGCGCGGATGGCGATCGAGGAGGGCGCGCACGAGGTCGACATGGTGATCGACGTCGGGCTCGCCCTCGCCGGCGAGCTGGACCGCGTCTTCGCCGACGTGCTCACCGTCCGCGAGGCGATCGGCGCCGATCCGGTGCTCAAGGTCATCGTCGAGTCCGCCGCGCTGCTCGAGTTCGGCGACGCCGACCTGCTCACCGAGGTCTGCCAGCGCTCCGTCAAGGGCGGCGCGACCTTCGTCAAGACCTCCACCGGCTTCCACCCCAGCGGCGGCGCATCCGCCGAGGCGGTGCGCATCATGCGCGCCGCAGTGGGGCCCGAGGTCGGCGTGAAGGCATCCGGTGGCATCCGCACGGCCGAGGCCGCGCAGGAGATGCTCGACGCGGGTGCGAATCGGCTCGGGCTTTCCGGCTCGCGCGCCGTGCTGGCCGGCTTCCCGGAGTAGGCCCGGCCCCGTCGGGCTAGGCGAGCTTCGCGGGCAGCGAGGCCCAGCCGTACAGCGTCGAGAGCCCGCGGTGCGTGCCGGGCCCGTCGAGCGCGAGGCCGGGATACCGCTCGAACAGCGCGGACAGCGCGACGGCACCCTCCATCCGGGCCAGCGCCGCGCCGATGCAGGCGTGGATGCCGTAGCCGAAGGCGACGTTCTTCTTCGCCTCGGGGCGCGCGATGTCGAACTCGTGCGGCCGATCGAAGACGGCCGGATCGCGGTTCGCGCCCGCCAACAACAGGGAGACGACGGTGCCCTCGGCGAACGCGAAGCCCTCGATCTCGCCCGCCTCCCGGGCGACGCGGGCGGTGCGCTGGACGGGGCTGGAATACCGCAGGATCTCCTCGACCGCGTTCGGCCACAGCCCGGGCTCGGCGCGCAGCCGCTCCAGCTGCGCGGGGTGCTCCAGCAGCGCGACGATGCCGTTGCCGATCAGGTTCACGGTGGTCTCGAAGCCCGCGCCGATGAGCAGCGCCGCGTTCGTGACCAGCTCGTGGTCGGTGAGCTCGCCCGACGCCGCGAGGAGTGCGAAGGGATCGTCCGCGGCGGGATTCGCGCGAACTCGCGCGAAGTGCGCGGTGAGGTACTCGTCGAGGCCGCGCAGCGCGGCCTGTGCGCGCCGGTAGACGGGCCAGTCGAGGCCGGGGTCCAGCAGCGGCGCGGCGGCCTCGCCCCACTCGAGCATGTACTCGTCGTCCGCCTCCGGCAGGCCCAGTAGCCGGCCGATCATCGCGACGGGCAGCTTGGCGGCGTAGCCGGTCACGAGATCGGGGCGGGGCGCGTCGGCCAGCTCGTCGAGGAGCTCCGCGCTGACGGTCCGTGCGCGATCGGTGAGCGTCGCGATCGCCTTCGGCGTGAAGGTCCGGGCGATCGGGTGCCGGTAGGCGGTGTGCGCGGGGGGCTCGGTGACCAGCATCGACGGCGGTTCGACGGGGTTGGGCAGCCGCGGGTCGGTCCGCTCGAGGACGGGGATCAGCGGCCGCGGGAAGCCGAAGTCCCGCGGTTGGATGGTCGCGAACCGGGGGTCGCGCAGCACGGCCCGGCACATCGCGTGGTCGGCCGTCGCCGCGCCCGCCTCGGTGCCGATGATCCGGCCCTGCGCGCGGATGCGGTCGAGCTGCTCGTACTGGCCGCCGGGTGCTCCGCGGTAGCCGAGCAGCAGCTCGGCCATGGTGTCGCCGCGGGCCGCGCGTCGGGGCAGCGCGTACCGCGGCAGCCCGTGCAGCACCGCCCAGCGGACCCGCAGTCGCAGGTCCGCGCGGGCGGCGCGCAGCGGGTTCACAGGATCGAGCAGTCCTTCATCCCGGACTCGGCGCCGGTGCCGAGGTCGTTGAGCGGGACGTTCTGTCCCACGTACTCCAGCGTGATCCCGCTGTCCGTCATCTTCAGGTTCTGCACCGTCATCCCCTTCGGGGTGGGAAGGTCCGCGACCGCGGCGACGAGCTGCTTGACGAGTTCGTCGGGGATCCCGACGCCGAAGATCGTGGTCTTGCTGGCCGTGACCTCGACCTTGTTGTCCTTGATGGACGGACTCAGGTTCACCGTCACGGGCAGGATGACCGCGGTACCGGTCACCTCGATCTTGTTCTCGGAGGGCTTCAGGGTCACCGTCGGATCGGACAGGCCGGGAACCGACAGCACCTGGTTCTTGATGCCGTCGAGGGTGAGGCTGCCCACGATGACGGCGTCGTCCGCCTTGTTGTCCCCGCTCGGGGTGACGCCCTTGAGGACCGCGTGCGCGGACATCCCGGAGACGCCGTTGAACCCGTCGATCTGGATGTCGACCGACGGGATCTTGCCGCGCGCGTTCTGGATGAGCATCGGCGTCTTCTCGAAGCTGACCTTCACATCATTGGCCTTGGTGCCGGTCTTGATGTTGTCGGCGATGCAACTCTGGTAGTGGTTGCGGATGTACAGCTCGGAGCCGACGAGCACGATCACCAGCAGCGCGACGATTCCCGCTGCCACCAGGCCGATCAGCTTGCCGGTGGACCGCTGCTTGGCGGGCTTCGCCGGCTCGGCCGGGCCGCCCCGGCCCGACGGTCCGCCGGGCGGGATCTGCGCCGGGGGCACCGGCGGGATCTGTGCCGGGGGCACCGGCGGCTGCTGGCCGGGCTCAGGACGCGCGTGCGCGCCGGACGGCCGCGCCGCGGACTCGATCGGCCGGGTCAGGCCGTCCTGCGGGCCGACGTTCTGCGGGGCCGGTTGCTGCGGGCCCGGGGTCTGCGGGTGGTTCGGGTTCGTATCCATCGCCTGCGATTGTTCCTCATCCCTGGGGGGAGACGGTGAAGTCCCTACGGTTGGTCAGCACGGGCAGCACGGCCCGCACCTCGTCGACCCGGTCCAGCGACAGGTCGACGACGATCTGCTCCGGGGCGGCGCCCGCGGAGGCGAGCACGGCACCGTCGGGCGCGACGGCGAGCGAGCCGCCCACTCCGCGCGGGGCGCTGCCGGGCTCGGCGTCGGAGGGCCGCGCCTGGTCGACGGCGACGATGAAGGTGGTCGAGTCGAGTGCGCGGGCGCGGGCCAGTGTGGTGAAGGCGTCGAGCTTGCCGGGGCCGTCGCCCCACGACGCGGGCGCGACGATCACCTGCGCGCCGGCATCGGCGAGCGCCTGGTAGAGGGCGGGGAAGCGCAGGTCGTAACAGGTGCTCAGTCCGACGGGGACCTCCCCGACGTGCACGACGACGGCGCGGTCACCCGGCTCGACGGTGCGCGACTCGGCGAAGCCGAAGGCGTCGTAGAGGTGCACCTTGTCGTAGTGCGCGATCGTGCCGTCCGGCGCGGCGGACAGGAGCGTGTTGCGGACGCGGCCGTCGGAGCCGGGAGTGAACATGCCCGCGACGGCGTGCACTCCGGTCTCCCGCGCGGCCGCGGCGATGCGCGCGACCCAGGGGCCGTCGAGGGGCTCGGCGACGGGGCCGAGCGGGACGCCGAACCGGCACATCGTGGCCTCGGGGAACACGGCGAGCGCGGCGCCCGCGTCCGCGGCGTGGTGCAGACCGTCCTCGACCAGCGCGGCGTTGGCGGCAGGATCGGCGGTGGCCTCGATCTGTGCCAGCGCGACGGTGAGCGATGTCATGCGCACCACAGTACTGGCGACCACCGGGCCGCTCCGCGACGAGCGCGGGGGTAGGTAGTGATTCCGGGGAGTTATGCGTCCCGTGCATATCCTCTCGGAGCGACTACCTCCCCTCGGGACTCCGGGGTGATAGGGGCGCGACCAGGTCCCAGTCGACGGTGAGCAGGTTGTCGCGGACCCGGCGACGCGGCGGGCGGGCGGCACCGTCGGTCCGCTGGGCCAGCGATGCCCCGGCGGCGCGCCACCGCACCCGGTTGCCGTACGGCGCGTAGCCGGCGGACTCGTCCCAGCAGCGGTCGGCGAGCGCGAGCAGGTCGTGGATCCGCTCGCCCGGGACGTTGTGGTGGATGAGTGCCTTCGGCAGCCGCTCGGCCAGGTCCGACGGATGATCGGTGAAGCCGGGGTGCCAGGCCAGCGTCAGGGTGCGTGGCCCGGAGGAGTCCAGGGTGAGCCAGCAGCACCGTCGGCCCAATTCGTCGCACGTGCCCTCGATGAAGACCCCGCCCGGTGCCAGGCGCGAGGTGACCATCGCCCAGGCGTCGGCGACCTCGGTCTCGTCGTACTGCCGCAGCACGTTGAAGGCCCGCACCAGATTCGGGCGCAGGCCGGCCAGCTCGAAACCGCCCCGGGCGAACTCCACACCGTCGCGCCCGGGTACCACCCGCGCGGGATCGATCTCCAGGCCGGTCACCTGCACGCCGGGCGCCACGCGGCGCAGCCAGGACGCCCATTCGAGGGTCGTGTCCGGGCGGGCGCCGTAGCCCACGTCGACGGCCAGCGGCGACGGCCCGGCGAGCGCGGCCGTGACCGCGGGCGAGTGCGCCGACCAGCGGTCACTGCGCCGCAGGCGGTTCAGGCCGGTGGTGCCCCGGGTGATGCGCCCTTCGGGCCGGTGCGTGCTGCGGCCCTCGGGACCCGGCACGCGTCAGTGCTTGTCGACCCAGTACTTGAGGTACTCGGCCTCGGCGCGGAACAGGTCCACGAGGTTGATGAGGATCAACTGCTCGAGCTTGGTGCCGACGAAGGGCACGAACACCTTCACCACGCTGGTGTAGCGCATGGTGCAGCCGGTCTCGGTGTTGAACAGGTCGGCCTCGCCCTTCAGCGAGCCGGGACCCGCGGGGATCGACGCCTTGTAGTCGCCGATCGAATGCTCGCCGTCCCACGCGCCGTAGAACTCCTGGCGCGTGATGATCATGTCCTTCTTCACGACGCCCTGGGCGATCGGCGGCAGGTACTCGTGCGGCAGGTTCTGCTTCTGGACGACCGTGATGCCCTCGTCGTCGACGTCGAACTCGGTGAGCTCCGACAGCGGGGTGAGGTTGCGGAAGTCGGTCATCTTCTCGGCCCAGTACTCCTTCGTGGAGTACGCGTCGTAGAAGACCTGCGCGGGGAACGGGAAGCGCGCCGAATAGCTGAGACGTCGTGCCATGAGGGGAGACCTTACTCGGGGATCAGTGCGCGGCGATCCACTGCAGCGTGAAATCGCGTTCGCTCTCCATGAGCTCCTGCAGGTTCTCCACCACCAGCGACTCGACCTTCTTCGCGACGAACGGGATCGACACGCTGGCCTCGCCGTCGGCCGTGATGCGGGCGGTGCCGTCCGCGCCGGGCGCGCCCTCGAGCACCGTCGTGCCCGACAGTTGGGCGGGGACGCCCTGGATCTCGGCGGAGAACCGGCCCTCGCAGCGGGTGCCGTCGAACGGGCCCCACTCCTCGACGCGATGGATCTCCAGGCCACCGGGCCGGATCGCGGTCACGACGGACGGCAGCTTGTCCTCGCCGATCACGTGGACCACGACCACGCGCACGGACGCGCCGGGGCCCTCGCCGGTGACGGTCAGCTCCGCGATCCGCGCGCCCTCGCCGCCGACCTCGGCCACGCGGGCGGGCCAGTACGCGGCGTCGGTGAACGCGGCGTGCAGGGCGGCCGGACCGGTGGCGTAGTCGAGCGAGCGTTCGAGACGGGTAGTCATGGGGGGACACGTTACCGTTGCGGGGTGCCTGAACTGCTATCGGAGTTGACCACGCTGCGCCTGGGCGGCCCTGCACGCGCGTACGTGCGGTGCGAGAGCGCCGTCGAGACGGCGCGGGAGGTCGCGCGGTGCGACGCCGCCGGCGAGCCCGTGCTGCTGGTCGGCGGCGGCTCCAACCTGGTGGTCGCCGACGCGGGCTTCGACGGCACCGTCGTCCACCTGCGCGGCGAGCGGATCGAGATCGAGGGCACGACGCTCACCGCGGAGGCGGGCGCGGTCTGGGACGAGGTCGTCGCGGCGTCCGTCGCCGCGGGCCTCGGGGGCCTCGAGTGCCTCTCCGGCATCCCGGGCTCCGCGGGCGCGACGCCCGTGCAGAACGTGGGGGCCTACGGCGTCGAGGTCGCCTCCTGGCTCGACGCGGTGGAGCTCTACCACCGCGCCACCGGGGAGACGGCGTGGGTCGCGCCCGAGACGCTGGGCCTGGGCTACCGCACGTCCCGGCTCAAGCAGCACGACGCGGCCGCCGGCCCCGCGGACGTCGTCCTCCGCGTCCGGTTCGCCCTGTCCGACGGTGTCTCCGCCCCCGTCCGGTACGGGGAGCTCGCGCGGGCCCTCGGGGCCGAGGCGGGCGGCACCGTCGAGCCCGCCCGGGCGCGCGCCGAGGTGCTGGCGCTGCGCCGGAGCAAGGGCATGGTCCTCGACCCCGCCGACCACGACACGTGGAGCGTCGGGTCCTTCTTCACCAACCCGGTGGTGTCCGACGACGCCGCGGTCGCGCGGGTCGAGGAGGCCGCGGGGGAGAGCACTCCGCGGTATCCCGCCCCGGCGGGGATCAAGCTCTCCGCGGGCTGGCTGATCGAGCGGGCGGGCTTCCACAGGGGCTTCGCGGGGGGCCGGACGGGCGTCTCGCTGTCGACGAAGCACACTCTCGCGCTCACCAATCGGGGGACGGGCACGACCGCGGAGTTGCTCGCCCTGGCGGCCGAGGTCCGAGATGGGGTATTCGCCCGGTTCGGGGTCGAGCTGCACCCCGAGCCCGTCCTCGTGGGTGCGGAACTGCCCTCTTTGCGCCGGTAGAATCCATACGGTGTTCGACATGTTTCGCGCGTCCTTCGGCCGGCGCGCTTTCCTCGGTGGTGCGGCGGCGACGGTGGCCGTCGTCGCGACCGCGTGCAGCAAGGCGGGCGGTACCGCCGAGACCAGGGCCGATGCGCCCACCTTCAGCTACACGCCGTCCGGCGACAAGCAGATCGGTCCCCGCGACCCCGTCTCCGTGCGGGTGCAGGGCGGAACCTTCCGCGCGGGCGTGGCGCTGACCAACACCGCGACGGGGAAACAGGTCAAACTGACCCCCTCGCCCGACGGTGTGACCTACACCTCGGCGGAGCCGCTCGGCTACGGCGCGACCTACGCCTGGTCCGGCGCCGCGGACGGGGTCGGCGGCACGTGGTCGAGCCTGAGCGGCAAGGTCTCCGTCGTCTCGCCGGACGCGACGATGTCCGTCCAGATCAACATCGCCGACAACGCCGAGGTGGGCATCGCGGCGCCGCTGATCCTCAAGTTCGCGGGCACCGTCAAGGACAAGGCCGCGGTCGAGAAGGCGCTCGAGGTGACCACCGTCCCCCAGACGGAGGGCTCGTGGGCGTGGCTGCCCGAGGACAACGGCTCCCGCGCGCACTGGCGGCCCCGCGAGTACTACCGGCCGGGCACCAGGGTGTCGATGACGGGCAAGCTGTACGGCCTCGACCACGGCGGCGGGAAGTACGGCGCCGACGATGTGACCAGCAGCTTCGTGATCGGCCGGTCGCAGATCGTCAAGGCCTCGGCACCGTCGCACCGGATCCGGGTGATGCGGGGCGACCAGGTCTTCCTCGACCTGCCGTGCTCCTACGGCGAGGCGGACCTGCCGCGCAACATCACGCGCTCCGGCGTCCACGTGGTCAGCGAGAAGCACGAGGACTTCTACATGTCGAACCCGGCGGCCGGGTACTTCAACGTGCACGAGCGCTGGGCCGTGCGGATCTCCAACAACGGCGAGTTCATCCACGCCAACCCCGGCACCGTCGGGAACCAGGGCACCTCGAACGTGACCAACGGCTGCATCAACCTGTCCCTGGAGAACGCGCAGACCTACTTCCAGAGCGCGATCTTCGGTGACCCGGTCGAGGTCACGGGCACGTCGATCGAGTTGTCGGAGGCCGACGGGGACATCTACGACTGGACCCTAGACTGGCCGACGTGGCAATCGATGTCGGCGCTCCACCCGAAGTAGTCGTCCCCGGCGCGCGGACGATGTCGGCGAGCCTCGCGTGCACCGTCGTCGCACCCACGGCCCTGGAGTACCAGACCACCGTCGCGCGCGTGCCGGGTCTCGCCCTCCAGGAGTCCCTCGTCGTCACGCTCGACGGTGCGCCGCTCCCGATCCGGGAGATCGTCGGGCCGCACGGCAGCCGGATCCATCGCGTCGAGGCCGGCCCCGGCCGGGTGCTGCTCGAGTACCACGCGCAGGTCGCGGGGTTCGCGCTGCCGGAGCCCGTCGACGAGTACCTGCGCTCGCTGTACCTGCGGCCGTCCCGGTACTGCGAGGTCGACCGGTTCTTCGGATTCGCCGCCAAGCAGTTCGCGGGGGTGACCGGGGACGCGGAGCGTGCCCTGGCGGTGCGGGAGTTCGTGGCGGGGCGGCTCGACTACCTCCCGGTCAGCAGGCCCGTCGACGGTGCCTCCGACACCCTGCTGGCGTCCGCGGGCGTGTGCCGGGACTACGCGCACCTGACCATCGCGTTGCTCCGCGCACTGCGGCTGCCGGCCCGGATGTCCGCCGTCTTCGCGCCGGGGTGCGTCCCGATGGACCTGCACGCGGTCGCCGAGGTGATGGTCGACGGCCGCTGGTGGGTGCTCGACGCGACGGGGCTCGCCCCGCGTGCCGCGATGGTCCGGATCGCCACCGGCCGCGATGCCGCCGACATCGCCTTCCTCGACAACCACGGCGGTTCCATCTGGTTCGAGCGCCTGACGGTGACCGCCGACAGCGTCGCGCCCCTGCCCGCCGACGACCCGTACGCGCTGATCCCGATCGCCTGACTCAGGAGCCCTGGGACCGACCGCGGCGCAGTGCCGCCAGCTCTTCGAACACCGCCCGGGCCGCAGCCGGCCCGTCCACGCGGAACCGGGCGGCGGTGGCACCGTCGCCCACCTTCACGGAGACGTCCTCGGCCCCGGTGAGCACGGCGAAGGCCTTCTCGTCGGTCACGTCGTCGCCGAGGTAGAGGACCGCGTCGGCGTGCACCCGCTCGCGGAGCACCGTCAGGGCGCGGCCCTTCGAGGCGTCGAGGACCGTCAGCTCCAGCACGGCCTTGCCGTCGGTGGCGTGCACGCCGGGGCGGGCGGCGGGTCCCCGTCGAGCCTCCTGCAGGGCCTGCGCGCCGGCGGCCGGGTCGGCCACGTTCCGGACGTGCAGCGCGCCGCCCAGCGGCTTTGGCTCGACGGCCGCGCCAGGGAACCGTTCGGCGATCGCCGCGAGGTCCGCGAGCACCGTCGAGCGCAGTTCGACGAGGTCGGCGGTGAGGGCGCCCTCGAAGCCCCCGTCCCATTCCGCTCCGTGGCTGCCCACGGTGATGAGCGCCGGGGACGCGCCGGACAGCCGCGCCAGCGTCGCGCGGTCACGCCCCGAGACGAGCGCCACCGTCACTCCGGGCGCCGCGGCGAGCGCCTCCAGCGCGTCCACGGTGCCGGGCAGGGGGAACGCCGCGGCGGGGTCGGAGACGATCGGCGCGACCACTCCGTCGTAGTCGGTGGCGACGAGCACCGTCGACAGCCCGGCGAACCGCGTCAGGGCGGAGCGGACCGAGTCGGGCAGGCTCATGCCCGCGTCTCGTCGACGGTGCCGGCGAGGGTCTGCAGGAACGAGCGCGCCCAGCGGTCGACGTCGAACTGCAGGACCTGGCGGCGCATGGCGCGGATGCGGCGCCTGCCGTCCTCGGGATCCTGGTGCACGGCCTCGTCGATGGCGTTCTTGACGCCCTCGAGGTCGTGCGGATTGCACTGGTACGCCTGGCGCAGCTCGGCGGCAGCGCCGGTGAACTCGCTGAGCACGAGCGCACCGGACGAATCCGTGCGGCACGCGATGTACTCCTTGGCCACGAGGTTCATGCCATCGCGCAGCGGCGTCACCAGCATGACATCGGAGGCGGCGAAGAAGGCCAGCAGCTCGCGGCGCGGAACGGGGCGGTGGATGTAGTGGATGGCGGGCCGGCCGATGCGCCCGAAGTTCCCGTTGATCCGGCCGACCTGCAGCTCGATGTCGTCCCGCATCGCCCGGTACGACTCGACGCGCTCGCGCGACGGCGTCGCCAGCTGGACGAAGATGTGCCGCTCGGGGTCGAGTCGGCCCTCCTGATACAGCTCGCCGATGGCGCGCAGGCGTACGTCGATGCCCTTGGTGTAGTCGAGCCGGTCCACGCCGAGCATGATCTTCTCGGGGTCGCCGAGCTCCTTGCGCAGGGTCCGGGCGCGCTTGCGCGTCTCCGGGAGCCGGGCGGTCGCGGCGAGCTCCGCGGAGTCGATGGAGATGGGGAAGGCGCCCACCCGGACGGACCGGAATCCGACGGTGACCACGCCGAACTTCGAGCGCACCCCGATCGAGCTCTTGCTGGTGGAGTACCCGGCGAGCTTGTTGGCCAGGTAGAGGAAGTTCTGTGCACCCCCGGGCAGGTGGAAGCCGACGAGGTCGGCGCCGAGGATGCCCTCGATGATCTCGCGTCGCCACGGCATCTGCATGAACAGCTCGACCGGGGGGAACGGGATGTGCAGGAAGAACCCGATCTTGACGTCGGGCCGGAGCATCCGCAGCATCTTCGGCACCAGCTGCAGCTGGTAGTCCTGGACCCAGACGGTGGCGCCCTCCGCGGCGACGCGAGCCGTCTCCTCCGCGAAGCGGCGATTGACCTCGACGTAGGTGTTCCACCACTCGCGGTGGTACTCGGGCTTGACGATGACGTCGTGGTACAGCGGCCACAGGCTGCCGTTGGAGAAGCCCTCGTAGTGCTCCTCGACCTCCTGGGCGCTGAGCTTGACGGGCACGAGGAGCATGTCCTCGCCGTCGATGGGCCCGTCGCCCACATCGGGTGCGCCCGGCCAGCCCACCCACGCGCCGTTGCGCGCGCTGAGGATGGGCTTGAGGGCGGTGACCAGCCCGCCCGGGGATTCCTTCCAGATCAGCGTGCCGTCGGGCGCCTTCTCGACGTCGACGGGCAGCCGGTTCGCCACGACGATGAAATCAGATGTTCCGAACGCCGCAGCGGACATGGAGGACTACGCCTCCTTGACGCCGATGCCGAGCATCGACAGCAGCATGCGGCACTCGTCCGCGTCCTCCGCGTACGCCGCGACGACCTGCTGAGCCTGGCGCGCGGTCTCGTCCGCAACGGGCTCGAGATCGTCTTCGCTGATGTCCTGCGTGGTCTTCGGGGGCATGAACACACCTTCGTGTCGGTAAGGGACGAGCAGAGTTCAGCTTACCCGGGCGGCGAGGATCGGTTCACTCGCGCACTCGGCGGCGGCGGAGCACCCCGATCGGCGCGATGTGCGGGCGCCGGATCGTGCGGGCCACCCATTCGCCGAGCGTGACCCCCGCGGCCAGTGCGCAGCCGACGGTCAGCGCCGTCGCCATGTTCGTCAGCGCCGACGTGGTCTGCGCCTCCATCAGCTCCGAGAGCCCGCGGTAGACCGCGAGACCCGGCACCAGCGGGGTGATGCCCGCGACGGCGACGATGAGCGGGGGGACCACGGCCCGTCGGGCGAGGAGGCCGCCGGCCAGGCCGACGACGGTCGCGGCCACCACCGAGGAGACGATGGGCCCGAGCCCCAGGTTGAGGATCGATCCGGCGACGAGCGCACCGACGCACCCCGCCAGGAACGACGCGGTGAGCGCCCGGATCTGCGCATAGCCGGCCAGCGCGAACGCGGCCGCGGCCACACCACTGGTCACGACAAGGATCGGCAGTGGCGCGTAGTCGAAGGGCTGTTGCTGCAGCGGGGGCAGGGTGGCGCCCAGCTCGCTGGTGACCCGCAACGCCATGCCGACGCCCGCGACCACGCCGCCCGTGAACACCACCACCTCGAAGAACCGGGCCGCGCCGGTCACGGGCGCGCCGGTGATGGCGTCCTGCACCGAGCCCACGAGCGAGAGCCCCGCCATGAGCACGATGATGCCCGCGACGATCACCCGGTAGGGCTGCACGTCCCAGCCGAACTCGATGGACAGCCGGTAGATCAGCGCCGCCGGCAGAGTCGCCAGGAAACCGCCCACCACCTGCTGGAAGAAGTACGGCAGCCCCCAGTTGCTGAGCCGGACGTTCACGACGTAGATCACCGCGGTGGTCGCGAAGGCGACGGCCGCGAGCGCCGGCTTGCCGCCGAGCAGCAGGGTCAGCGCGCCCGCCATGAGTGCCCAGCCGAAGGTCGCGACGGCGCGCGGGTACGGGTGCCCGGCGGTCATGATCGATTCCAGCGCGGAGAGCGCCTGGTCCGGCCGGATCCGACCGCGCCCGATCCGCCGCACCAGCGTGTCGACCTGGGAGAGCCGGGTGTAGTCCAGCGACCGGTGGCTCACAGTCCGCGTGTAGGTCGACGGTGGCAGTCCCCGCCCGCGCTGCACGCTCACGGTGATCGCGTTGTAGGTGACGGTGACCGTGACATCGTCGATGCCGTAGGTCGCGGCGACGTAGCGGACCTGGGCCTCGGTGTCGACGGCGCCGGTCCCCGAGTCCAGCAGGACCTCGCCGACCTTCATGGCCACTTCGAGGACCTCGCCGACCGTCTCGTTGTCGCGCAGGTCGACCGGTTGCAGCGGCGTCAGCACCGGCATTCCCGCGGTGTCGACGGTCGCTGCGTTCCGGCCGGTCAGGGACTGGACGGCGTGCGCGAGGTGATCGCGGAACGCGGGCTTCATGTCGGGGCACCTCCTCGGTGCATCACCGTAGTGCCGACGCGACCTCCCCGGCCACCCGCTCGCCCGATTCGAGGGCGCCCTCGATGTATCCGGCGTGCTCCGCCGCCGTCTCGGTGCCGGCCCAGTGGACGACGCCCGCCGGGGCGTGCCCGAGTGGGAAGGTCATCGCTCCCGCCTTCGGGTCGGGGACGGCGAGGTAGCCGCCGCCGACGTACTCGTCGCGGTGCCAGGACTTCTCGTGCCAGCTCGCGGGGGTTTCGGCGCCCTCGCCCAGGTGCACGGCGAGCCGAGCGAGCATCGTCTCCCGACGGTCCGCCGGGCTCAGGTCGTCGAGGGAGCGCGCGTCGGCGCCGCCCACGAGCAGGCACAGGTGCCCGGGCCCGGTCCCGTCGGCCGACGGTGGCGTGGTGTCGAACACCCCGACGCCGGGGCCGTCGATGTCGATCATCTCGGCGTGCCCGTTCGCGCGCCAGAAGGGGCTCTCGTACACGGCCAGCGCCTTGTAGACCGAGCCCATGTACATGCCGCGCTCGGCGTGGGACCTCTCGGTGGGCAGGGCCGGACGGTGCTCGATGGCGGTGGCGATGGGCGGGGGCACGGTGACGATCACGCGCTGGGCGCGGACGGTGCCGGCGGTGGTGTGCACGGTGGCGCCGTCGTCGTCGCGGTGGACCGCGAGCACGGCGCGGTCGGTGTGCACGCGGTCGCCGAGGCGCTCCGCCATCCGGACCGCGAGGGTGCCGGCACCGTCGACGACCAGGGAGTCCTGCGCGCCGCCCCGGGTGGACATGGCGGTCAGCAGCCCCTCCTGCACGCGGACGGCGGCGGCGAAGTCGCGCAGCGCGAACCGGTCGGCGTCGGCGGTGGTCGCGATCGCGATGAGCACGTCGAGCAGCCGCCGGGCGCGCCCCGGCACCTTGCGCAGGAGGTCGGCCACCGTCGAACCGCCTCCCGCGAACGGACCGCCGAGCCGGACCACGCCCTCCCAGGCGACGAGCGCGGCGCCGGCGAGCAGGAGAGTGGGGCTCGCCATCCCGATGGTGCGCGCACCATCGACCAGCTTCGGCATCTTCGGCGTCTCCATCTCGAAGACCTGTGCGCCGAACTCGGCGGCGAGTGCCTCGAACCGGTGATGGCCCTTGCCGATCCACTGGCCGCCCAGGTCGACGTGCGTGCCGAGCGCGGTGGTCTCGGTGAGCACCCGACCCCCGACGCGGGGTGCGGCCTCGAGGACCAGCACGTCGACGCCGCGGGCGTGCAGGTCCAGCGCTGCGCGCAGTCCGGCGATCCCCGCACCCACGACGACGACGGTGGCCCGTTCGGTGCTCGGCTGCGCGGTCCCGGGGTCCGACGGTGCGGCCGCCGCGTCCGTGGGGCGGGTCTCGGGCGAGTCGGTCATGAGGGGCTCCTGTCCGCGGCGACACCGCATATACAGTCGGTCGTATGACTGAGTGTAGGGCGATGTGACGCGGGTCGCAATGATTTCTCGGGGATCCGTGACCGCGGACCGCGGACCGGGCTACTCCTCGGGCAGCGGGAAGAGCCGGTCGGCGAGGACCGCGGCGTACAGCTCGGCGGCGGCGCGCGGGTCGGACCGGTCGCGGCCCGTGAGCTGCTCCACGCGGCGCAGGCGGTGGTTGATCGTGTTGCGGTGGTAGTGCAGGCGCTCGGCCGTGGCGGCCAGGGAGCCGCCGCAGTCGAACCAGGCGCGGACCGTCGTGATGAGCGCGTCGCGGTCGGGGTCGGGGAGCGCCAGTACCGGCCCGAGCACGGCGTCGCGCAGTTCGCGGGCCGCGTCCGGGGTGTGTGCCAGCGCCAGTGGCAGTGCTGCCTGGCCGTACGCCG
Organism: Tsukamurella spumae; assembly: GCF_012396015.1. GTDB lineage: Bacteria > Actinomycetota > Actinomycetes > Mycobacteriales > Mycobacteriaceae > Tsukamurella > Tsukamurella spumae. The sequence continues at coordinate 16,943 of NZ_JAAXOQ010000028.1, forward strand.
CGGCGGTCGTCTCGCCGGGCTCGATGCCGGTCATCGCGAGCTCGGCCTGCCGCACGGCGGCCCGTGCCCCGAGCGGCGCGGCGAAGCGCGCGCTGACGCCGACCCGCCCGCCCGCCTCGCGGCGCAGCAGGTCCAGCACCTGCGGCAGCACGTGCTCGGTGCTCAGGCTGAGCAGGCCGACGCGGGTGTGCACCTCGGACGTCCAGTACGAGACGACGTTCTTGTCGCGCAGCCGGCGCTCGATCCCCGCGAGGGGCTCGGTGGCGCCGCCGGACTCCGCGCAGACCACGAGGAAGACGCCCGTCGCCGGCAGCTGCAGCGTCTGCGCCGCGGCGTGCAGCCGGCCGGGCTCGAGCACCCCGTCGAGAAGGGCCCGCAGCTCGACGCGACGCAGTTCCGCGTCTCGGCCGGTGCGCTCGGCGACCGCGCGGCCGTACTCCTCGGTGGCGGCGGTCGAGTAGTCGTCGATGATCCGCCAGACGTCCGCGCCGATGTCCGGGAGCAGTTCCGGGTTCTCGGTGCAGGCGGCGCGCATGTGGTCCCAGACGAGCCGCCCCGCGAGGCGGTACGCGTGCAGCAGCGCTGCGAGGGGAAAGCCGTACTCCGCCTTGAGCCGGCCGGTGGCGCGCGCCGCGTGGAGGCCGTGGTCGAGCTCGCCGGCGAGCTGGCGCAGGACGGAATCGAGGTTGGTGTGCACAGCCTCGCGGAGCTCCTCGACGCTGAGCAGGGTGCTCTCGGCGTAGGCGTGCTCGCCCGTGAGGATGCGCCGCACCAGCTCATCCGTGAGCGGCTCCAGGTCCGCCATCAGCAGTCGGGCGAACTCCGCAGGGGAGGCGCCGGCCGGGGCCGTGATCGTCGACACCCCTCGATGCTAGCGCGCAGCCTCCGGCGCCGAGTGTGCTTGCGCACAACGCGACCGCAAGCGGGTCGTAGCTCCGGCACGATGCGCCCGCCCTCCGAGCGGACCACACTGGAGGGAGCGAGACGTGACTGGGCTCACAGGATCGATGACCCGCGAGGAGAAACAATGACCACCACCGAGAACATCTTGGACGCCGCCGTCGCGGACCTGCGGCAGGGGGAGCGGACCTGGGCCGCGACCTCGCTCGCCGATCGCCGCGCCCTGCTCGATGCCGTCCGCGAGGCCACCGCGGCCGTCGCCCAGCAGTGGGTGGACGTCGCGGCCGGGATCAAGGGCCTGCCCGCCGATTCGACGCTGCTGGGCGAGGAGTGGCTCAGCGGTCCGTACTCCGTGATCACGGCGTGCGAGGCGCTCGCCGCGTCACTGCAGGCGCTCGAAGAGGGGCGCAGCCCCGTCGACGGTTTCACCGTGACCGCTGCCCCCGGCGGCCGGTCCGCCGTCGAGGTGCTGCCGCACACCGTCTTCGACCAGCTGCTGATGAGCGGCTTCTCGGCGCAGGTCTGGACCGTGCCGGGCGTCGACGCCGCCGCGGTGCGTGAGCGCGCCGGCCTCGGCGAGCTCGATCCGACGATCACCCACGGCGTCGCGGGCGTCCTCGGCGCCGGCAACATCTTCTCGATCCCGCCGCTCGACACCCTCTACCAGCTCTACGCCGACAACCGCGTGGTGCTGCTCAAGCTCAACCCGGTGACGGACCCGCTGCTGGAGACCTTCCGCACCGCGTTCGCGCCGCTCATCGAGCGCGGCGTGGTCCGCATCGTGACCGGCGGTGCCGATGTCGGCGGCGCCCTCGTGAACCACCCGGGCGTCACCACGGTGCACATGACGGGCAGCGCCCGTACTCATGACGCCATCGTCTTCGGCACGGGAGCCGAAGGGGCGCAGCGCAAGGCGGCGAAGGCCCCGCTGCTCGACAAGACCATCACCAGCGAGCTCGGCGGCGTATCGCCCACCATCGTCGTGCCCGGCGAGTGGTCGAGCGCCGACCTGACGTTCCAGGCCGAGCACCTCGCCACGCAGCGTCTGCACAACAACGGATACAACTGCGTCGCCTCGCAGGTGGCCGTGATCAGCGCCGATTGGCCGCAGAAGGAACAGTTCCTCACCGAGCTGCGCGCCGCCTTCGACCGCGCCCCGCGGCGCCGCGACTACTACCCGGGCTCCGCCGACCGCGTGGCCGCCGCCCGGGCCGGCTACGGCGCGCAGGCCCAGCCCGCAGGTCCCGACGGTGCCCGCACCCTCGTCTTCGGCCTCAAGGCCGACAAGACCGAGGAGGCCCTGCACACCGAGTACTTCGCGCCGGTCTACGGCGTGCTCGAGCTGCCCGGCGACGCGGCGACCTTCCTCGCGAACGCCGTGCAGGCCGCGAACGAGGACTTCGAGGGCACCCTCGGCGTGAACATCGTGGCGGATCCGTCGACCATCAAGGCGCTCGGCGACCGCTTCGAGCAGGCCATCGCCGATCTGCGCTACGGCACGATCGCCGTGAACGCCTGGACCGGCGTCGGCTACCTCACCCCTCGCGCGTCGTGGGGCGCGTTCCCCGGCCACACCATCGACGACGTGCAGAGCGGCATCGGCGTCGTCCACAACGCGCTGCTCCTCGACGACGTCGAGCGCACCGTCGTGCGTGGCCCCTTCCGGCCGTCGCCCCGGTCGTTCGTCGGCGGCGAGCTCTCGATGTCGCCGAAGCCGCCGTGGTTCGTCACCAACCGCACCGGTGCGGTGACGGGCAAGCGCCTCACGGACTTCGTGTCGAAGCCCTCGTGGCTCAAGCTGCCCGGCATCTTCGCCTCCGCATTGCGGGGCTGACGGTCCGCCGTCAGGCGTCGTCGAGCAGCGCGACGACGGTGCCGACGATGGTCGTGAGCAGTCTGTCGGCGGCCGGCTGCCACAGTCCGTGGCGACGGCGCGGTGTCACCTCGACGGGGTCGCCGTCGTGCGTGACGCGACCGGTCGCGATGCTCACGCGGTGTCCGTTCACCTCCACGTGCCGGGCGGTGACGGTCGCCGCGCCGGGCGGCAGCTCGGCCAGGATGTGCTCGAGAACGATTCTGCGGGTGGCGAGTACACCCGCGGGTGACTGTGCGCTGTGCGTCCCGCGGTCGAACTCGTAGCCCTCTTCGTTCTCGTCGAGCGCGATCGTCGATGCGCTGAGGATCAGGTCGGCCGACCGCAGGATCTCCGACAGCGCCGCTGTATCGGGGTCACCGTCGAGTGTCCGGATGCCCTCCGCGGTGAACGACGGTGCGCCGATGTTCAATCCGAGCGGGTGGCACTGCTCGACGCCGGAACCCGGGTACATCGGGGCGTCGAACCACAATGAGACCACTGCGGCTTGATTGCCCCGGGAGATGGTGCCGTCGCCGTCGTGGTGCCAGCCTTCGGAGCGGTAGAGGCCGAGCACTTGTCGGACGTCGTGCACGCTGCCGCCGGCGACCAAACGGTCGGCGTCCGACGGCTCGTACCGCTCGCGGAAAACCTGGGGGAAGGGCTGTTCGCGCCTCGACTCCCTGATGTGTTCCCGCCAGGCGGCTCGTTCCGGCTCCAGCGATGCCGCCGGGTGCCAGAGCCGGATCCGCGCATCGTCGGAGACCTCGACCGGCGTGCCGGCCGGGTCGCGGAACGCGCCCGGTCGGCCCATGAACGAGGGCCCGTCGACGATCTGCCAGACCAGCGCTTCGCTGAACGGCGCGACGGGTGCCGCGAACGCGGCGTGAGCCCACCGTTGCGCCGGCCAGGTGGCGGCTACCGCCCACGAGCCCTCCAGCGACTTCAGCCAGGTGGTGAGCTGTGCTTTCGTCGGACGCTCCGTGTCCAGACGAAGGGCCACCTCGGGCCGGGTGGCCATGCGGCGCCGGGCGTCCCGGGTGTACCGCGTGAATTTCTTCTTGATGCCTCCATGTCGAGTGCTGCTGGTCGCGTCGGCGAGCGCCGACACGGACTCCGGCGTAGGGGCCGCCATGATGGCGCGTGCCATCGCGAAGGCTGCGGCCTGCGACGGGACCGCCTTCACGGCGGGATCCGGTGCGACCGACGCTCGCGCCAGTATCCGGGAGACGGCGCCTGCCCATTCGGCATCGAGGGTGAGCGCGACGAGGGCTGCCCGTTCCAGTGCCCGTGCGTCCTCGGGGGTGAACGCCTTGTCCGCGACGAAGGGCTCCGAGCCGTCGTGGATGCGTGCGAGGTGGCCATCCGCGAGCTCGAGGATCCTCGCCGCGAAGTTCCGGTAGGGCTCGCTCGCAGCCAATTGCGCGGTGAGTTCCCCGCGGAGTTCGTCGTCGTCACCGACGAAGATCCATGTGGACCGCATGGTGCTCAGCGCGTTCGCTGCCGCAAGACCGAGGCGTACCTCTGTGTGGGCCTCCAATTCCTCGTAGAGTCCACCATCCATGATGTGCACCATAACGGATTTATTATTGTCGTGCTTGAACCCTCGGGTCGATGACCTTACGCTGACCGCATGGAGCCGGAGGAGGTGTGGTCGGAGGACCGCTACGAGCCCTACATCCAGGATCCGCTCACACCGGAAATCCTGGACGCCGCGGAGCGTGCGCTGGGAGTGCGGCTGCCCTCGTCGCTTGTGGCGCTTCTGGCCCATCGCAACGGTGGCCCCATCCGCATGACCCTGCCGCAGGATCGCGACTACGACATTGTGCACCGCGAGATCCGGGGCATCGGTGAGAAGTTCCCGCACCTCGCCAAAGAGGCGTGGTGGCAGTGGGAGGACGAGGACGCGGACATCCCGACCCCGACGGATCCGGACTGGCTGATCCCCTTCGACGGTGACGGTCACTGGGATCTGTGCCTGGACTACCGGCTCTCGCCGAACGACGCAGCCGGGCTGCGCGTCGACCCCGCGGTCACCGTCATCGACAACGACCGGATCGGGCCGGATATCGAGTTCCCCGTCGCAGAATCCTTCGATGCCTACCTCGCGGAACTCGTCGAGCCGCAGAACTACGAGTGAGCCTCAGCGGTCGAAGAACCGGTCGCTGAGCCTGTCGAAGAAGCCGTCGATCTTCTTCTCCCGATCGGTGCCCTCGACCTTCGAGTTCCAGAGGTACACCAGGCCGAAGACCACGGCGACGAGGCCGAGCACGAGCGCGGTGATCAGGATGACCTGGACCGTTGTGGACATCGCCATCCTTTCGTGGAGCCCCCCGTCGGGATTGAACCGACGACCTTCGCTTTACAAGAGCGGTGCTCTACCACTGAGCTAGGGAGGCGTGGCCCGGAGGCCGACGGCACACAGCATATCGTGACCAGCATGAGTGACTCCTTCGAGACCATCAGCTGGACCATCGACGACGACGGCATCGCCACGCTGCTGCTGGACCGTCCGGATCAGCTCAACGCGTTCAGTGTGACGATGGCCCGCGAGCTGACCGAGTTCTTCGAGGTGCACGCCCACAGCGACGACATCCGCGCCGTCGTCGTGACCGGCGCGGGCCGCGCCTTCTGCGCCGGGATGGACCTCACCGGAGAGGGCAATGTCTTCGGTCTCGACGAGTCGGTGCTGCCCACGCCGGAGGAGTTCGCCGCGCACTACGACGAGGCGCCCTACCAGGACGGCGTCCGCGATACCGGCGGCAAACTGACCCTGGCGATCCACGCGCTGCCCAAGCCCGTGATCGCCGCGATCAACGGGGCCGCGGTCGGCATCGGCGCGACCATGACGCTGGCGATGGACACCCGGCTCGCGTCGACCAAGGCCCGCATCGGCTTCGTCTTCGGCCGCCTCGGCATCGTCATGGAGGCGTGCTCCAGTTGGTTCCTGCCCCGCATCGTCGGGCCCGCGCAGGCCCTCGAGTGGGTCTACTCCGCCGACATCCTCACCGCCGAGGAGGCCCGCGAGGGTCGCCTGGTCCGCAGCCTCCACGAGCCCGACGATCTCGTCCCCGCCGCGCAGGAGCTCGCTCGTTCCTGGGTCAAGGGTCGCTCCGCCGCCGGGGTCGCCATCAACAAGCAGCTGATCTACCGCGGCCTGGGCGCCGCGAAGCCGCTGGATCAGCACCTGATGGACTCGCTCGGCATGTACTACACGTCGATCGGCGACGGCAAGGAGGGCGTGGCCGCGTTCCTCGGCAAGCGCGATCCGGAGTTCACCGCGCGGGCATCCGAGCTGCCCCGCATCGTCCCCGCGGAGCAATAAGCTGAACCCATGGAGATCCGCGACGCGCAACCGTCCGACCTGCCGGCGATCCTCGTCATCCACAACGACGCGGTGGAGAACTCGACGGCGATCTGGAGCGAGGAGAAGGCCGACCTCGCCGAGCGCAAGGCGTGGCTGGCCGAGCGCCGGGGTGCCGGGTTCCCCGTCCTCGTCGCCATCGTCGACGGTGAGCTGGGCGGATACGCCTCGTACGGACCGTTCCGGCCGAAGACCGGGTACCGGCACACCGTCGAGAACTCGGTGTACGTGGCGGACGGCTACTACCGGCGTGGCATCGCCGAGGCGCTGATGCGCGCCCTCATCGAGCGCGCGGAGGCCGCCGATGTGCACGTGGTGGTCGCGGCGATCGAGGAGTCGAACCACGCCTCCGTGGCGCTGCACCGCAAGCTCGGCTTCCGGGTGACCGGGCAGATGCCGCAGGTGGGCTACAAGTTCGGTCGGTGGATGGACCTGGTTCTCATGCAGAAGATCCTCTGACGGCGCGCACCGTCCCGGACACCACGACGGCCAGCGCGATGGCGACCAGGAGCGCGATCGTCGCCACCCCGTAGGGCTGGTCCAGCACCGTCGGATTGAGCGCGCCCTTCCCGGGCGGGCGTGGCAGTGCCACCGCGGCGGCGAGAGCCAGCACCGTCACGGCGGCGAGTGCGCCGCACAGCGCACCCGGCCACCACGCGGGTGGCAGCATCCGCACGGCGACGTGTCCCGCCAGCAGGCACAGCGGCGCGAACACCCCGTCGTGCGCGACGAGGATCGCGACCGCCCACAGTGCCGCCGACAGCAGGTCGCGCGGCGGCAGATTCGTCGATTGCACTGCGCCGTAGGCGATCAGGCCCAGTCCCGCCATCACGAGCAGGACCCGCAGCACCGTCACCGCGGTCCCCGCGCGTTCGGTGCCCGACGATGCCGTGTCCGTGTCCGTGTCCGTCATGCCGCCTCGATCCTCGACACCCACTTGGTCTGATGCACGCCGGGCCGAGCCGCGGCGATCACGCGGCACGGATAGCCGTGGTCGAGATCCAGCTCCTCACCGTTGAGCCGCAGTGCCAGCAGTGAGGTCTCGTCGCGGACCTTCGCGGCCGCCATCGTCGACTGCGCGTACAGCCCGAGCTCCATCGACGCGAACCGCAGGTCGGCACCGTCGAGCCCGGCGAGCGCGGCCAGGTCTGCGATCCGCACGCCGGTCCACAGCGCGTACTGCGTCCAGCCCTCCACACAGGCGATCGGCAGGTGGACGGTGCGCTGCGGCAGGGCCTGCAGGTCGGCGAGCGTGAGCTCGACCCTGCGCGGACCGTCGAGTACGAGCCGGAAGTCCGGCGACCGAACGTGTTCCGTGACGCCGGCCGCCGCGGCGGTCCGGTTCACCGGCATGCGCTGCGGCCCGGCGCCGGATCGCGGCGCGAGTACGCCGAGCCGGTGCAGTCCGGGGACCGATTGGCTGCCGACCGCGACCACTGCCAGACCGGCCGCCGCGAGTCCCGCCGTGAGGACGGTGCGCCGGGACACCCCCGGCGCGTACGACTCCCGGGAGCCGCGCCGAAAGGCGGTGAGCACGATGGGCAGCTTGATCGCCAGGTGGATCGACGCCGCGCCGAGCACGACGAACGCGGTCGCGTAGTGGGCGGCCGGGAAGAAGAATTTCCACGCGTACCACTGCGCGATGTTGAGCAGTCCGGTGAACAACTGGAACAGCATCGCGGCCACCAGCGCGAAGGTGGCGGCGCGTTCGAGGAGCCGCGGTAAGGAGCCGATCACGGGGCGCTCGAACAACTTCGGGTACACGGCGGCCAGCTTCAGCAGCACCAGCGGGATCGCCGCCACGCCCGAGGCGATGTGCAGGCCCTGCGTCAGCTGATACAGCCAGACCGGCGAGCGCGGCTCGGCGAACCACGTGGGCGGGTGCTGCAGCCAGTGACTGAACAACCCCGTCGCGAAGCACACGACGATGCAGATGCCCAGCAGCGCACCGAGGCGGGCTGCGGTCGCCGGCTGCCGTAGGGCGGGCGGCCCGGTCGGGGACGGGCCGCTCACCGGACCAACTCCGCGCACCGTCGGCCCGAGTGATCGAGCCGGCGGGCGAGTCGGAGCCCGGCGGCGGCCGCGAGGTCGTCCAGCGCATCGGATCCCACATGCGCCCAGGGGAACCAGACGGACGTACCGCTCGCGGCCCGCACGCGGACCGCCTCCCGGTGCACGCCCCGGGCTGCGGGCTCGACCTCCACGACGACGGTGCCGCCGGGCTCGACGAGTGCCGCGGCGCGGCGCAGGAGGCGGGCGGGATCGCCGCCGATCCCGATGTTGCCGTCGAGGAGGATCGCGTGCGACCAGCGTCCTTCGCCGGGGAGCGGGGCGAACACGTCGCGCCGCAGCGCGGCGGCACCGCGCTCGCGGGTCAGGCGCACCGCGTGCGGCGAATCATCCACGCCCAGTGCGGGAATACCGCGTCGGAGCAGTACGTCGACGACGCGGCCGGGGCCGCAGCCCAGGTCCACCGTGGGGCCGTGGCACCAGTCGAGCACGGCATCGAGGAGTGACTCGTCGGCGTGCTCGTGCCCGAGCCAGCGCGCGACGGGCAGCCGCCGGACCTCGCCGCCGGCGGTCTGCAGCTCGCCGTCGTGGCCCGCCATGACGGCGTCCCAGTGCGCGGCGGTCATGCGCACCGCTCCCGCTCGGAGCGCACGGTGTCCGCGGTCCGGCGGAACCACGAATCGGCGGCGCACGCGGCGGCCACCGCTCGGACGTCGTCGGGATGGTCCACATCGCGCAGCTCCGGCAGTTCCCGAGGGTCGAGGCCGGCATCGGCCAGCGCCCGCCGAGTGCGGGCGCCCGTCGAGGCGGTCGACATCGGAACGGTGAGCAGGCACTCCAGGCGGTCCGCCGCTCCCTCCGGCACGCCGAGCGCCCACCACCCGCCGTCCTCGGCGGGCCCGAGCGCGGCGGACCGTCGGGAGGCTTCGAGGCCGAGCGCGAGCAGCTCGGGCCGGACCTGCGGGGTATCCATGCCGATCTGCAGGACGGGACCGCCGCCGAGCGCGGCGGCGCGGTGATGTGCTGCGACGAGCCGCTCGGCGAGGCCCCCCTCCGCCTGTCCGAAGACCGCGCAGTCGTCGAGCAGCTCGCGCAGGCCGGCACCGTCGACGGCGTCCTCGAGCCGCCCGCCGAGCGCCACCGCGCACCGCGCCCCGGGGACGGCGAGCGCCGCGGTCAGGGTGTCGCGCAGCGCGGCGGCGGCGAGCCGGGCCGCGTCATCAGGGCTGTAGGAGCGGGTCAGACGGGTCTTGACGAGGCCTGGGACGGGTGCCTTGGCGACCACCAGCACGGTGCTCATCGTGCCGCTCGCAGGAAGTCGACGGTGGCCCGCACGGTGCCGCGCAGCGACCCGGAGACCTTGGAGCGCCCACCGGTCCGGGGGCCGTAGTGGACCGGCCGCTCGACGACCCGCCAGCCGGCCGCGCCGGCGCGCGCGAGCAGCTCCACCGGGTAGCCCGACCGGCGATCCACGACGCCCAGCCCGAGCACCGCGTCGCGGCGCACGGCGCGCATCGGGCCGATGTCGTGCAGGGGCAGCCCGTACCGTCGGCGCAGACGCGCGGCGACGAGCGCGGATCCCATCCGCGCGTGCCACGGCCACACGCCGGGGGCGGCGGGGCGGCGCCGCCCGACCGCCAGGTCCGCGCCGTCGCGCACCGCGGCGACCAGGGACGGGAGCTCGCGCGGGTCCATCGAGCCGTCACCGTCGACGGTGCAGACGAGCGTCGAGCGCGCCGCGCTGACCCCGGCGTGAACGGCGCTGCCGTACCCAGGCCGCGGCTCGACGATCACCTCGGCGCCCGCGCGGCGCGCGACCTCGGCGGTGCCGTCGGTGGAGCCGTTGTCGACCACGAGGGCGGTGAAACCCGTGGGGAGGGAGGCGATCACGGGGCCGATCGACGCGGCCTCGTCGCGGCACGGGATCACGACGGTGACCGTGTCCGGCTCGATGTCTGTCATGTCTTTCACGCTAGGAAGGACGCGCCGTCCGGACCAGGAGTTCGCGATGACGAAAGTGTGACGGTGGGCCGTCACGTGCCCTTCGGGGTGTCGGTGCCGCTGCCGCGTCGTTACGGTCGATGCCATGCCGAGTGAACCGGCCGCGTCCCGCGGCGCCGTGCCCCGCACGCCCCGTGGTCCTGCGCGCAGCGACCTGGCGTGGGCCGTGGGTGCGGTGGTGCTGGTCGTGGCGGCGGTGATCGTCCCGCACCTGTTCGACGTCGGGTTCCGCATGCGCCTGGTCGCGGAGTCCGCGCCGCTGTTCGGGAAGTTCCGCCTGCACGCCGGCCCCGGTACCGCTCCCGCCCTGGTCATTGCGGCCGCGGTCGTGCTGTGGGGCCCCGCGCTGGCCCGACGCCTGCCGTTCGGGCGGCTCGTCGCGCTCTCCTCCGCGGTGCTGTTCGCCTGGGCGCTGAGCCTGGGCACCGTCGCCGGATGGCAGCGCTTCGCCACCAAGCTCAGCGGCTACGACCAGTACCTGCACGAGGTTCCGGGGGCCCGCGCGGACGTGGGCGCGGCCGTGCGGGACTTCGCCCGACGCATCCCGGACTACCAGCCCGACTCGTGGACCGTGCACGTGTCGGGCCACCCGCCCGGCGCGCTGCTGACCTTCGTCGGGCTCGACCGGATCGGCCTGGGCGGTGGCACCTGGGCTGCGGTGTTCTGCACGGCCGTGGGCGCCTCGGCCGCGGCGGCGGTCCTGCTGACGGTCCGCACGCTCGGCACGGAGGAGATCGCCCGGTGCAGCGCGCCCTTCCTGGCGCTGTTCCCGGGCGCGCTGTGGCTGGCACCGTCGGGCGACGCCTACTTCGCCGGAACGGCTGCCTGGGGCATCGCCGCCCTCGCGGTCGCAGCCGTGTCCCGCGGCCGGCGCGCGGTGGGGTTCGGTGTGCTCGCGGGCCTGATCCTCGGGTGGGCGATCTTCCTCAACTACGGTCTGATCCTCATCGGCGTCCTGGCGGTGACGGTGCTGCTCATCGCCCGGAACCCACGCCCCCTGCTCAGCGCGGTCCTGGCCGCGCTGGCGGTGGTCGGGCTGTTCGCACTCGCCGGATTCTGGTGGCTCGACGGTTACCACGGCGTGGTGCTGCGCTACTACCAGGGCATCGCCTCCTTCCGGCCCTTCGCCTACTGGGGCTGGGCCAACTGCGCGGCCGCGGCATGCGCGTTCGGCGTGGCGGGCGCCGCCGCGATCGGCCGGGTCCCCGGCGTGCTCCGGTCCTTCCGCCGCCCGCTGCTGGGGACACCCGCCGCGCTCATCGGCCTCGTCACGGGCGCCGTGCTGATGCTGGTCGCCGCGGACCTGTCGGCGCTGAGCAAGGCGGAGGTCGAGCGGATCTGGTTGCCGTTCACGGTGTGGATCGCCGCCGGAGGGGGAATGCTCTGGTACGGAAGGGGCATCGTGACCGCGAGAGCCTGGCTCGCGGCCCAGGCCGCGGGCGCGCTGCTCGTGGCCCACACGGTGCTGATCTACCAGTGAACGACGCAGGGAGCAGGGCGTGAACGAAGAACGGTACGTGCTCATCGCCGACGACGACCCGCTGGTCAGCGACGTCGTGCGCCGCTACCTCGAGCGGGACGGCCTGCCCACGTCCGTCGTCGCGGACGGTGCCGCGGCCGCCGAGCACCTCGCCGCCGGACGGGTGCGCCTCGCCGTGCTCGACGTGATGATGCCCGGCCCGGACGGCGTCGAGCTGTGCAAACGGGTACGCGCCGGCGCCGCCGGAGCGCGAAAGGACCTGCCCCTGATCCTGCTCACCGCCCTCGGCGAGGAGGACGACCGCGTGACGGGCCTCGCCGCGGGCGCCGACGACTACGTCACCAAGCCCTTCAGTCCCCGTGAGCTGGCGTTGCGTGTCGCATCCGTGCTGCGTCGCGCGCACCAGGAACCGGTGGCCGCGGTCAGCGAGGGCGCGGTCACCGTCGACACCCTGGCGTGCGTCGTCACGGTGCAGGGGCACGCGGTCTCGACGACGCGCCGCGAGTTCGACCTGCTGGCCCATTTCCTCGCCCACCCGGGCGAGGTGTTCAGCCGCGAGGACCTGTTGGAGCAGGTCTGGGGGTGGCAGTTCGGCGACCTGTCGACGGTGACCGTCCACGTCAAGCGCCTGCGCGCCAAGCTCGGCGAGGAGCACCGGATCGAGACGGTGTGGGGCCGCGGCTACCGCTGGGGCGCCGGAGAGGAGGCCGACGATGCCTGACGTGGTGAAGATCGCGCTGTTGGCGTTGCTGTGGTCGGCGCCCGTGGTGCTGGCCGGAGCGCTCGTGCTGTGGCGCGCGCGCCGCATGTCACTGCAGATGTCGATGGTGATCCTCGTGCTGATCCCGGTTCTGGCGGTGCTGTCCGGCGTGATCGGGGTGAGCGGCTTCATGTTCACCGCGGACTTCACACGGACGGTGACGGTGCTCGGCGCGGTCCTCGTGGTCGCGGTGCCCGCGGCGGTGGCGCTCGGCCGGTTCCAGGCCCGGCGCACGGTGTGGGAGCGCCAGATCCGCGAGCAGGAGCGGGTCGCCGAGGCCGCGCGGCGCGAGCTCGTGGCCTGGGTGAGTCACGATCTGCGGACGCCGCTGGCCGGTATCCGCGCCATGTCCGAGGCGCTCCGCGACGCGGTGGTCACCGAACCCGAGGACGTGACCGAGTTCGCGGACCGGATCGATCGGGAGACCGTGCGGCTCTCGGCGATGGTGGACGACCTGTTCGAGATGTCCCGGATCCATTCCGGTGCGCTCACTCTGGACCTCGAGACGATCGATGTGCGGGAAGTGGCGGACGAGGTCCGCGCGGGCCTGGCGCAGGTCGCGGCGCGGGCGCAGGTGGTGCTGGAACTCGATGCGCCCGAGCCGGTCCCGGCGCCCGTCGGGGTATCGGCGCTCGCCCGCATCCTGCGCAACCTGGTGCTCAACGCGCTCGCCCACACGCCGGCCGGTGGCACGGTGACGATCGCCGTTCGCCGTGACCGCGACGAGGTGGTGCTCCGCGTGGACGACACGGGTACCGGCATCGCCGATGTCGACCTCGAGCGGATCTTCGACCTCGCCTACCGCGGCACCGCCCACCGCTCGCCCGTGAACACCGACGGCCTGCCGGCGGGCACCGGGATGGGCCTGGCGATCGCGCGGGGCCTCGTGGACGTGCACGGGGGCACCGTCGTCGCCGCGAATCTGCGACGGGGTGCCCGGTTCGAGGTACGGCTGCCGGACGGGCTCAGCGCAGGGGAGCGGTAGCGAACTCGGCCAGGCCTCGCTCGGGCCCGATCGCCGCCGTGAATCCGAGTTCCGCTGCGGCGCGGGCGGGGTCGGCCACGATGTGCCGCACGTCGGGAGCGCGGAACTCGCCGGTCACCACGGGCTCCGGGGCACCGGCGGTATCGCGGGCGAGGATCCGCGCGACCTCCCCGATCATGACCGGGACGCCGGAGCACACGTTGTAGGTGCGGAAGGACGCTCGCGGATCAGCCTGCAGCGCCAGGAGGTTCGCCCGGGCCACATCACGGACGTGAACGAAGTCCCGGGTCTGCCGGCCGTCCTCGAAGACGCGCGGAGCGCGCCCGGCGGCCAGCGCGGAGCGGAAGATCGACGCCACCCCCGCGTAGGGGGTGTCGCGCGGCATCCGCGGACCGTACACGTTGTGATAGCGCAGCGCGATCACCGAACCGCCCGTCGCCCGCGCCCACCCCGCGGCGTAGAACTCCTGCGCCGCTTTGGAAGCCGCGTACAGACCGTTCGGGGATATCGGCGCATCCTCGTCCGTCAGGGTCCACCGTGCGACGGTGCCGTCGGGCAGGATCCGCTCGAACCGCCCGGCCCGCAGGTCGTCGACGGTGCGCGGCAGCGGCCTCGCCGGGCGGCCTGCGGAGTCGACGAAGGAACCGTCGCCGTAGACGACCATCGACGAGGCCAGGACCAGCCGACGGCAGTCCGCCCGGGCCATCGCCGCGAGCAGTTCCGCCGTGCCGAGGTCGTTGTTGGCGGCGAACAGGGGTGCGTCCGCGGCGTCCACGCCGGCGCCGACCGCGGCGGCCTGGTGGCAGACGACGTCCACCCCGCGCAGGACCTCGTCGAGGCCGCGCGCGTCGAGCAGATCCAGCCGCAGTACCCCGTCGGGCGTCTCATCGGTGTCATGCGCCTGGGGCAGCATCGTGTCGATGCCGATGACCTCGTGTCCGCCGCGTTCATGGAGCAGGTCGGAGATTTGCGAGCCGATGAAGCCGGCGGCGCCGGTGAGGAGTACACGCATGCGTCCATCGTGACCGGCGCCGGGCGGCGCGTCGAGGTCCGTGCGCCGCCCGTCACCGACTCGTCACACGTGCGCGGCGTTGGCCGCGATGAGCCCCGCGAGCTGCTCCGGCCGCTCGTCGGGGATCCAGTGGCTCACCCCGTCGAGCACGACGAACCGGTACGGCCCGTCCACGTACTCCCCGGCGAGCTCGGCCCCGGCGCGGGTGAGCGCGACGTCGTCGGTGCTCCAGACATAGGTCACGGGGCAGCCGATCCGCGTGCCCTCGCCCGGCTTCACCGCGGTGAAGGGCATGCCGCGGTAGTAGTTCAGGCCCCCGCCCAGGAGCCCGGGCGTCAGCACCTCGTCGACGACGGTGCCGATCGCCGGGCCCGGCATGCCGCTCGCACGGAGGAAGGCCTCGAACCGGGAGGGGAACCGTCGGGCCAGGAACTCCGGGACGAACGGGACCTGGAACAGGTACATGTAGTACGACTTCAGGGCCTGGTCCGAGCGGAGGAAGGCCCGCAGGAAGGCGAGCGGGTGCGGCACCGAGACCGCGGTCAGCGTGCGCACGAGGTGCGGGTACGACGCCGCGGTCAGCCAGGCCGTCGACGCGCCCCAGTCGTGCCCGACCAGGTGCGCCGGACCGGTGCGCTCCAGGAGCGCCGCGACGTCCGCCGCCAGCTCGGAGCTGCGGTATTGCCAGCGCCGAGGGGGTTTCGCCGTGCGTGCGTACCCGCGCTGCCACGGGACGACGGTGCGGTACCCCTGCGCGTGCAGGTGCTCCGACACGGCCGACCAGGAGGTGGGCGTCTGCGGGAAGCCGTGCAGCAGAACGACGATCTCCCCGTCGATCGGTCCGCTGTCGACGACCGGGAAGACCAGTCCCGACCTGGTGAACTCCGTGATCCGTTCCGTCATGCACCCACCCAA
This sequence comes from Tsukamurella spumae, assembly GCF_012396015.1. Lineage (GTDB taxonomy): Bacteria > Actinomycetota > Actinomycetes > Mycobacteriales > Mycobacteriaceae > Tsukamurella > Tsukamurella spumae. The sequence continues at coordinate 32,222 of NZ_JAAXOQ010000028.1, forward strand.
CCACGCTCGATGGTGCGCGGCATCCGCCCTGGGGCGGAGGTGTACGGAACCGTTCGGCGTCCCCGCGCGTCCAATGGGTAGGGGGACGAATTCGTGAGGGGAGCGCGGAATGCTCAGTGGACCCTTGGTGACCTTGGTGGTCGGCCTGGCCGGTATCGCCGGCGTGCTCGCGACGCTTGGCCAGCGCACGTGGTCGGAGGCGAAGGACCGCGCCCACCGGACCAGGCACGACGAGCGAACCGAGTGGTGGCGCCGGTACCAATGGGCTGCGGAGCAGGTGAATCAGGAGGAGAGACCTCGGGCCGAGGAGTTCGGTCGGGCGGTCATGAGTGCCCTCGCCAGAGAGCCGTCTGTGACCTCGAGTGAGATCGCGATACTGGCGGCTGTAGCGACGAGGATGGATTCGGGTGACAATGGAATCGATCCGCCAGGAGGAGTGCGTAGTGAGTGAGTACAACAGCGCGGAAGAGCGCGCCAAGGCGAAGTTCAGTCTGCAGGGCAGCACGCCGCGTTCACGGCAACTGAGCGCAGAGCTCCTCGTCACTCTCGCGCGGCGCCAGGGTCACGAGCCCGAGCAATGGGTACTCGACGTCGCGGAGGGCCGCCTCCCGGCCTGACTCGTCAACCGGCGTCGGTCTTCGGGGCGCTCACCGGCCGATTCACCAGGCTGACGCTGGTGCTCCAGGCACGCACGCCGGCGACTGGTTCAGTGGATGTTGAGCGAGGCTTAAGGACCGGGGCGCATGGTGGAGGGGTCAGAACATCCGCAAGTCGGAGGAATCGTCATGATCACCAGGACCGTCACCATCACCGCAGCGGTCGCCGCAGCAGCCGGCCTCGCCCTCGTCGCACCCGGGGCTGCCAACGCCTCGCCGAACGGCTGCGACGTGCACCAATGGACCGTCGCTCACATCGAGACGCCCAGTTCCAGCGCCTCGATCTGCCGCTGGAAGGGCGACGGCCGCACCGAGTACCGCGGGTTCGGCAAGGGCAACGGCCTCGCCGTGACCGCGCCGGTCGTCTGGTCGAACGGCTCGTCCTACAGCGCCGTCAACAACGGCTACACCTACCGCCTCGACGTGGGCCGCGGCCTCGCCGTCGTCGCCCCGAACGGCTACCAGATCTCGTACGAGCCCGCGATCTGACGGAACTGCCCCCGGGCCTCCCGTTCCGGCCGCAGTGGGGCGGCGCACCGTCGGCCTGCGGATCAGCCCCGGTGCCGCACCTCGTAACCACTGACCACGGACACGCGGTTGAAGGCGTTGATCGTGACCGCGGCCCAGATGAGCACGGACGTCTGCCTCTCGTCGAGGACGTCCGTCGCGCGGTCGTAGGCGATGTCCGCGGCGTGATGGGGCGGCAGTGCGGTCACCAGCTCGGCGATCTCGAGCGCGGCGCGCTCCAGGTCGTCGAACAGGCCCGGGGCCTCGCGCCAGGCGGGCAGCACATCGAGCTGCTGGTCGCTGACGCCCGCGGCGCGCGCGGCCTGCGCGTGCAGGTTGAGGCAGAACGCGCAGCCGTTGAGCTGCGAGCACCGCAGGTTCACCAATTCGATGACCCCGCGGCTGATCCCGGCCTCCTCCGCGGCCGCGGCCACCTCGGCCGAGACCGCGATGAGCTGCTTGTAGATCCGGGGTGAGGCCTTATCGATCCGCACTCTCTGCGCTGGCATGGCACTAGGCTAGCGGCTATGAGCAACGTCGACCGGATGCCCGACGAGGTCGAGTGCGGGGCCACGGCTCCGAGCGCCGGGGTGGAGGTGATCGAGGCGCGGGAGGTGCCCCTCGGCGGTCCTCGAGCGATGACGGTGCGCCGCACCCTTCCCACGCATGAGCGCTCGATGATCGGCGCGTGGTGCTTCGCCGATCACTACGGCCCCGATGAGGTGGACCACTCCGGTGGGATGAACGTGCCGCCGCACCCGCACACCGGCCTGCAGACGGTGAGTTGGCTGTTCGAGGGCGAGATCGAGCACCGCGACAGCGCGGGCGTCGAGGCGCCCGTCCTGCCCGGCGAACTCAACCTGATGTCCGCCGGTTCCGGCATCAGCCACTCCGAGGTGTCCACGCCGCAGACCCGCCTGCTCCACGGCGTCCAGCTGTGGCTCGCGCTGCCGGACGGGGCGCGTAACGCCCACAACGGCTTCCAGCACTACGTGCCGCCCGTCGTGGATCTTCCCGATGTGCGCCCCGGCGGTCCGGGGGGCACCGTGAAGGTGTTCATCGGCGAACTCGCGGGCAGCTCCGCCCAGATCACCACCGCCACGCCCGTGCTCGGCGCCGAGATCCATCTCGCGCCCGGTGCGCGCGTCGCGATCGCGGTGAACGAGGACTTCGAGCACGGCGTCCTGCTGGACACGGAGCGTCTCCTGTTCGACGGGGTGGCCCTCACCCGCGGCGACCTCGGGTACGCCGGGCCGGGCCTCGGGGGCCTCCGGCTGCACAACCCCACGGACCGGACCGCCCGCGTGGTCCTGCTGGGCGGCGTGCCCTTCGACGAGGACATCGTGATGTGGTGGAACTTCGTCGGCCGCAGCCACGAGGAGATCGTCCGGTTCCGCGAGGAATGGGAGGCGCGGTCCGTGCGTTTCGGCGAAGTGAGCGGCTGGCGGGACGATCAGTACCTGCCCGCCCCGCCGTTGCCCACCACCCGCTTGAAGCCGCGAAAGAGGAGCACACGATGACCGACAACACCGCTGATACCCAGGCGGCAGTCACCGTCACCCGCAACGACGCCGAGGGCCGCTACGAGGTCGCCGTGGGCGGCGAGCTCGCCGGTTTCACCGTGTTCATCGATCACGGTGAGCGGCAGCGGATCTTCCCGCACACGGAGGTCTTCGAGCAGTTCGGCGGCCGCGGGCTCAGTTCCGTCCTGGTCCGCGACGCGCTGGCGGACACCCGCGCGGCGGGCCGGCACGTCGTCCCCGTGTGTCCGCTGGTCAAGAAGTACGTGACCAAGCATCCCGAGGCGGCCGACGTCGATCCGGTCACGCCGGAGATCCTCGCCGCACTGCGCTGACCGAGCCGCCTGCGGACGCGTTCACAGGAAACTGCCAGCGAGTCGTCAGAGTCCTGGGCGCGGCACGGTGCACGATGGCGTGGTGTCCAGCGTGAAAGAGGAACCCATGCCCCGCGTGCTCGTCGTCGACGACGAGCAGAGCATCCGCGAGCTGCTGCAGGTCAGCCTCAAGTTCCAGGGTTTCGACGTGGCCGTGGCCCAGGACGGGCCGGCGGCGCTCGACACGGTGCGCACCTTCCGCCCGGATGTCATGGTGCTCGACATCATGATGCCGGGGATGGACGGGCTCGGGCTGCTCAAGCGGCTGCGCCAGGACGGCGTCGAGGCGCCCGCGCTGTTCCTCACGGCGCGGGACTCGATCGAGGACAAGGTCGCGGGGCTGACCCTGGGCGGCGACGACTACGTCACCAAGCCCTTCAGTCTCGAGGAGGTGGTGGCCCGGATCAACGTGCTGCTGCGCCGCAGTGGCTTCGGTGAGGGCGACGCGTCCACGCGGCTGGTTTTCGCCGATCTGGAGCTCGACGACGAGACCCACGAGGTGTGGAAGGCGGGGGAGCTGGTGTCCCTCTCGCCGACCGAGTTCACCCTGCTGCGGTACTTCATGGTCAACGCCGGCGTCGTGCTGTCGAAGCCACGGATCCTCGATCACGTGTGGCACTACGACTTCGGCGGTGACGTCAACGTCGTCGAGTCCTATGTCTCGTACCTGCGCCGCAAGGTCGACACCGGCGAGACCCGACTGATCCACACGCTGCGCGGCGTGGGCTACGTGCTGCGCGAACCCAGGTAGGCGCGCGGTGGGCTCACGCACCGGCCTCGCGTCCCGGGTCCCGCTGCGCTTCTCCCTCGTCGCGCTGGTGGTGGGGCTCGTCTTCCTCGGCCTGCTCGCGTCGGGCGCGGCGCTGACCGCGGCGATGCAGGATCGCCTGCTGTCCCGGGAGGACCAGACGCTGCGGCAGGCCGCCGACACCTGGGCCCGGCCGAAGCCGAACCTGCCCGAGCCGGTCCGCAGTGGGAAGTCCCCGCCCACCCGCTTCTACCAGGCCGTCTTCCTTCCCGACGGGACGCAGCTGCAGATCAGCAATCCCGACTTCACGGAGCGGCCCGACCTGTCGGGCCTCGACGATCTGCACGGCGACGCCGTCACGGTGCGATCGGTGGGCGGTAAGGACCCGCAGTGGCGGGTGGTGCAGTCGAGCTCGCAGTACGGCGTCGCCTACGTGGCGGTGACCCTCTCGGACGTCGAATCGACGCTGCGCGCGATGGTCGCGCTGGAGTTGCTGATCGGCGGCGGCGTCCTCATCGTCGCGGGCGGGCTCGGCTACCTCGTGGTGCGGCGTTCCCTGCGACCCCTGGAGGAGGTCGAGGCGACGGCGGAGGCGATCGCCGCGGGTGATCTCACCCGACGCGTGCCCGAGGCGCCCCCGCACACCGAGGTGGGCCGCCTCTCGACGTCGATCAACACGATGCTGCACCAGGTCCAGGACTCGTTCGACCGCGTCGCGGCCTCGGAGGAGCACGCCCGCGCCGACGAGGAGCGGATGCGCCGGTTCGTCGGCGACGCCTCGCACGAGCTGCGCACTCCGCTCACGTCGATCCGCGGCTTCGCCGAGCTGTACCGGCAGGGCGCGACCGACGACACCGAGTTCGTCATGTCGCGCATCGAGTCCGAGGCGCAGCGGATGGGCCTGCTCGTCGAGGACCTGCTGATGCTGGCCCGGCTCGACGCGCGGCGGCCCTTGGCCGAGGACACCGTCGACCTGGTGGCGGTGGCCGACGACGTGGTCCACGCCGCGCAGGCCCGTGAGCCGGGCCGCGACATCGAGCTCGTCGTCGCTCCCGGCCCGGGTCCGGCGCTCTCGGGCCCCGACAGCCCGGGTCCCGGCACCGTCGAACTCACGGGCGACCGGGACCGGCTGCACCAGGTGATCACCAACCTGGTCTCGAACGCGTTGCGACACACGCCCGACGACGCCTCGGTGCGGGTGCGGGTGGCCGCGGAACCCGGCGCGGTGGTGCTGTCGGTCGCGGACACGGGGGCGGGCATGGATCCCGCCGAGGCCGCGCGCGTCTTCGAGCGCTTCTACCGGACCGACTCCTCGCGCAGTCGCGGCAGCGGCGGCGCGGGCCTCGGCCTGTCGATCGTGCAGAGCATCGTCGTGCGGCACGGGGGCACCGTCACCGTCGAGACCGCCCCCGGGCAGGGCGCGACCTTCACGGTGCGCCTGCCGCGCTGATCCCTACTCCGCCGCGAGCGCCTCGACGATCTTGGTCTGCGCCTCGTCCAGCGACTCGGCGGACGGGTTCTGGTCGACTCGTCCGAAGTCGAAATCGGTGAGGCCGTACGCGGGGAAGACATGCAGGTGCACGTGCGGGACCTCGAAACCGGCGACGATCAGGCCCGCGCGCGGAGCGTCGAAGGCGCGTTTGACGGCCCGGCCCAGCTTGCGCGCGACACTGTTGAGATGCGCCGAGAGCTCGTCGTCGAGGGACTCCCAGTTGTCCACCTCCGCGCGGGGCACCACCAGCACGTGGCCCTGCGTGAGCGGCCCGATGGTCAGGAACGCCACCACGGAATCGTCCTGGTACACGAACCGCCCGGGGAGCTCGCCGGCGATGATCTTCGAGAACACGGTTGCCATGGGGTCAGGCTATCGGAGCGGCCCACCGCTGTCCGCGGACGCCGACGGGGCCGCGGGGATCGGTACGCGGCCCGGCGCGGTTGCGGTGTCCAGCGCGGTCGCCGGTAAGGTCATCGACGTGCGAGTACTCGTCATCGGCACCGGCGGCCGCGAACACGCCCTCCTCGACGCGCTGACCCGTGACCCGCAGGTCACCGAGCTGCATGCGGCCCCCGGGAATCCGGGCACCGCGGCGATCGCGACCAATCACCAGGTCGACGCGTCATCGGGTGACGAGGTGGCCGCGCTCGCCGAGCGCCTCGCCGCCGACCTCGTCGTGATCGGGCCGGAGGTTCCGCTCGTCCTCGGCGTCGCGGACGCGGTCCGCGCACGCGGCATCGCGGTCTTCGGCCCGTCGGCCGCCGCCGCGGCCATCGAGGGCTCGAAGGCCTTCGCCAAGGACGTCATGGAGGTCGCCGGCGTCCGCACCGCGCGCAGTGAGATCGTCGACAGCCCGGCGTTGATCGATGCGGCCCTGGACCGGTTCGGTCCCACCTGGGTGGTCAAGGACGACGGTCTCGCCGCGGGCAAGGGCGTGGTCGTCACCACCGACCGCGCCGCCGCCCGAGCCCACGCCGCCGACCTCATCGAGTCCGGCCGGCCCGCCCTTCTCGAGTCCTTCCTCGACGGTCCCGAGGTCTCCCTGTTCTGCCTCGTCGACGGCGAGGACGTGGTGCCGCTGTTGCCCGCGCAGGACCACAAGCGCGTCGGCGACGGCGACACCGGCCCCAACACGGGCGGCATGGGCGCCTACGCCCCGCTGCCGTGGCTCGCCGAGGGGGCGGTCGACGAGATCGTCGAGACCGTCGTGCGCCCCGTCGCCCGCGAGATGGTGCGCCGTGGCGTGCCCTTCTCCGGCCTGCTGTACGCCGGCCTGGCGATGGGGGCGGAGGGGCCCGCCGTCGTCGAATTCAACTGCCGTTTCGGCGACCCCGAGACGCAGGCCGTGTTGAGCCTGCTCACCTCGCCCCTGGGCGAGGCGCTGAACGCGACCGCCACGGGCGCGTTGGGCGCGCTGCCCCCGCTCCGGTGGCGCGACGGTGCCGCCATCACCGTCGTGCTCGCCGCCGAGAACTACCCGGCAGCGCCGCGCAAGGGTGATGTCATCACCGGCGCCGACGGCGCCGGGATCTACCACGCGGGCACGGCGGTGGACGCCGAGGGCCGACTGGTCTCCAACGGCGGCCGCGTCCTCAACGTGGTCGGCGTCGGCGACGACCTCGCGGCGGCGCGCGCGGACGCGTACGGGAAACTCGATCGGATCAAGCTGCCGGGCAGTCATTTCCGGACGGATATCGGATACCAGGCGTTGCAGTAGCGCATTTGTGCTCGTTCCCGGCGATCACGTCGGACGATTTGATCGAAAAGGTCTGGCCGGGCGGGGTGTGCTGGCACCATGTCTCAGATGACAGCCGCGACCACGCCCAAGGGTGAGCGCCGGCGCGCGGCCCTCGTGGCGGCGGCCGGAGAGCTCCTCGTCGAGGGGGGCTTCGAGTCGGTCCGGCACCGCGCGGTGGCGCACCGGGCGCACATCCCCCTCGCGGCCACCACCTATTACTTCGAGTCCCTGGGGGACCTGCTCTCCAACGCCGTCGCCTACGCGGGCGAGCTCGACATCGCCGCGATCCGCGGGCGGGTCGAAGCGGTGAGCAGGCGTCGCCGCGGCGATGCGGCTCTGGCGAAACTGTTGGCGGCGGTGTTCTTCGCGGCGGACACGGAGGCCGAGCGCGGCGCCCTGATCTCCCGGTACGAGCGGTTGGTGCTGTGTACGCGCGACCCCGAACTCACCCGGCTGCAGGCCCAGACGCGGAACGTGCTGGCGGACCTGCACGCCGAGGTGCTCGACCGCTCCGGGCGGCGGGCCGACAGGCCCTGTGTGGATCGACTGATGGCCATCGAGGACGGTGCCGCGCTCGCGGCCTTCACGACGCCGGGCGCGGACGTCAACCGTGCGATCCGGGACGCGCTCGCCGCCGCCGTCGACGATCTGGCCCCCGTACTGCCGTAGGGCTTCCTTCCCGGAAGGCGGGGCGGATGGTGCATGAGATAATCGCTCGGTGAGCACTCCCCGCATCCCCGATGTCCTCGCCAACCGCTACGCCAGCCCGCGCATGCGCGAGCTGTGGTCGCCCGAGTACAAGATCGTGCTGGAGCGCCAGCTGTGGATCGCGGTGCTCAAGGCACAGCGCGACCTCGGGATCGACGTCCCCGACGGTGCCGTCGAGGCCTACGAGAAGGTCGTGGACCAGGTCGACCTCGCGTCGATCGCCGAGCGGGAGCGCATCACCCGGCACGACGTGAAGGCGCGGATCGAGGAGTTCAGCGACCTCGCCGGGTTCGAGCAGATCCACAAGGGCATGACCAGCCGCGATCTCACGGAGAACGTCGAGCAGCTGCAGGTGCTCCGTTCGCTGGAGTACGTGCGCGATCACGCCGTCGCCGTCGCCGCCCGGCTCGCCGAGCGCGCCGCGCAGTACTCGTCGGTCGTGATGGCCGGCCGCTCGCACAACGTGGCGGCGCAGGCCACCACGCTCGGCAAGCGCTTCGCCTCCGCCGCCAACGAGCTGCTGGTGGCGATCGCCCGCCTCGAGGACCTCATCGGCCGGTATCCGCTGCGCGGCATCAAGGGGCCGATGGGCACCTCGCAGGACATGCTCGACCTGCTCGGAGGCGACGCGTCCAAGCTGGCATCGCTGGAGGATCGGGTCGCCGCGCATCTCGGCTTCTCGCAGTCCTTCGTGTCGGTCGGCCAGGTGTACCCGCGCTCGCTCGACCACGACGTGGTGAGCGCGCTGGTCCAGGTGGCGGCGGCACCGTCGTCCCTCGCGACGACGATCCGGCTCATGGCCGGGCACGAGCTGGTCACCGAGGGCTTCCAGCCCGGGCAGGTGGGCAGCTCCGCGATGCCGCACAAGATGAACACCCGCTCCTGCGAGCGCGTCAACGGCCTCGCGGTGATCCTGCGCGGCTTCGGCTCGATGGCGGCGGAGATGGCCGGCGCGCAGTGGAACGAGGGGGACGTCTTCTGCTCCGTGATCCGCCGTGTGGCACTGCCCGATTCGTTCTTCGCGATCGACGGCCTCTTCGAGACCTTCCTGACGGTGCTCGAGGAGTTCGGCGCCTACCCCGCCGTGATCTCCAACGAGCTCGATCGGTACCTGCCCTTCCTCGCGACCACCCGCGTACTGATGGCAGCGGTGCGGGCGGGCGTCGGCCGCGAGACGGCGCACGAGGTCATCAAGGAGCACGCCGTCGCGGTCGCACTCGCGATGCGTGAGGAGGGCCGGGAGCCGGACCTGCTCGACCGCCTCGCCGGCGATTCCCGGCTCGGCCTCACCCGCGCGCAGCTCGATGTCGCGCTCGCGGACCGCGCCGCCTTCACGGGGGCCGCGGAGGCCCAGGTCGCCCAGGTGGTCGCCGACGTCGAGGCACTCGTCGCGAAGCACCCCGCCGCGGCCGGCTACACCCCGGCGCCCATCCTCTAACGATAGGGTGGCGGTGTGCGTCCTGAACTGAGTGAGTACACGCCGATCTACTCGGGCAAGGTCCGTGAGCTGTACGAGATCGACGCCGAGCACCTACTGCTCGTCGCGAGCGACCGGATCAGCGCCTACGACTACATCCTGGACACGACGATCCCCGACAAAGGGCGCGTGCTCACGGCGATGTCCGTGTTCTTCTTCGACGCGCTCGGCGTCCCGAACCACCTGGCCGGCCCGGCCGACGATCCCCGGATCCCGGAGGCGGTGCTCGGGCGCGCGCTGGTCACCCGCCGCCTCGACATGGTGCCGGTGGAGTGCGTGGCCCGCGGCTATCTCACGGGCTCCGGGCTCAAGGAGTACCGCGCGAACGGCGAGGTGTGCGGTGTGCCGCTGCCGGCCGGACTGGTCGACGGCAGCCGCATCGACCCGCCGATCTTCACCCCCGCCACCAAGGCCGCCGTGGGTGATCACGACGAGAACGTCTCGTTCGAGCGGGTGGCGCAGGACGTCGGGCTCGAGCTGGCGACGCAGCTGCGAGAGCTCACCCTCGACGTGTACGCGCGCGGTGCCGACATCGCCCGCGAGCGCGGGATCATCCTCGCGGACACCAAGTTCGAGTTCGGCCGCAGCTCCGACGGTGACCTCCTCCTCGGCGACGAGGTGCTCACGCCCGATTCCTCGCGCTATTGGGACGGTGAGCTGTACTCGCCCGGATCCGCCCTGCCGAGCTTCGACAAGCAGATCGTCCGGGACTGGCTCACCGAGGAATCCGGCTGGTCCACCGCCGCGGGCACCCCGCCGCCGCCGCTCCCCGCCGACGTGGTGGAGCGCACCCGTGCCCGCTACATCGAGGCCTACGAGCGCATCTCGGGCCTGAGCTTCGCCGATTGGCCGGGTGCGGCCGCATGACCGATGCCGTCCAGCCGGTCGCCAAGAAGGTTCCGTCGGCACGGATCTTCCACGCCGACACCGTGATCGACGACTACGCGTGGCTCGCGGACACCACCGACGAGGAGGTGCTCGACTACCTCCGCGCGCACAACGCGTACACCGAGGCGGCCACCGCCGCGCAGGAACCGCTCCGCGAGGCGGTGTTCGCCGAGATCAAGGCGCACACGAAGGAGACCGACATGTCGGTCCCGCAGCGCCGCGGCGGGTTCTGGTACTTCGCCCGCACCGTCGAGGGGAAGCAGTACGGCATCCATTGCCGCGCACCGATCGCCGGGCCGGACGACTGGACCCCGCCGGTGCTCTCCGACGGATCGCTGCCGGGCGAGCAGGTCCTGATCGACCTCAACATCGAGGCGGAGGGGCACGAGTACATCGCGATCGGTGCGGCCTCGGTATCGCCCGACGGTGCCCTGCTCGCGTACTCCCTCGACACCTCCGGGGACGAACGGTTCACGCTGCGGGTGCGCGACATCGACACCGGAGAGCTCTTGCCCGATACGGTCGAGAACGTCTTCTACGGCGCGACGTGGGCGCCGATCACCCCCTCGGGGGAGCGGTACCTGTTCTACACCACCGTCGACGACGCCTGGCGCGCCGACCGGATCTGGCGGCACGAGATCGGTTCGAACGGAACCGATGTCACCGTGTTCCACGAGACCGACCAGCGCTTCGGCGTCGGCATCGGGCTGAGCCGCAGCGAGAAGTACCTCATGCTCGCGGCATCGTCGACCCTGAGCTCCGAGACGCACGTGCTCGACGCGACCGATCCGACGGGCGAGTTCCGGGTGCTGCGGCCCCGCGAGGAGGACGTCGAGTACTCCGTGGAGCACGCCGTGCTGGACGGCGAGGACCGGTTCCTCTTCTTGCACAACCGCACCGGCATCAACTTCGAACTGGCCTCGGCCCCCGTCGACGCCCCGACGGACTGGACGGTGCTGGTCCCGCACCGTGACGATGTGCGCCTGGAGTACGTCGACGCCTACGCCCGGCGGCTCGCCCTCGGGTACCGCCGGGGCGGCCTGCCCCGCCTCGCGCTCGCCGCGGCCGCGGCGGCCGTACCGGAGTTCACCGAGTGGAACCCGGGCGAGGAACTCGTGAACCTGGGCCCCGCCGCGAACCCCGAGTGGGACGCGCCGCGGATCCGCTTGGCCTACGAGTCCTTCGTGACCCCGGGCACCGTCCTCGAGCTCGACCCGGCGACGGGGGAGCAGACGGTGCTCAAGCGGGCCGACGTCCCGGGCTACGACGCCGCGCTGTACACGGCGGAGCGGCTCTGGGTGACCGCCCGCGACGGCGCGCAGGTGCCCGTATCGGTGGTCCACCGCAGAGACCTCCCCGCGGGGCCGGCGCCCACCCTGCTGTACGGCTACGGCTCCTACGAGGCCACGCTCGACCCCTGGTTCTCGGTGGCCCGGCTCTCGCTCATGGATCGCGGCGTCGCCTTCGTCGTGGCGCACATCCGCGGCGGCGGGGAGATGGGCCGCGCCTGGTACGACCACGGCAAGCAGCTGGAGAAGAACAACACCTTCACCGATTTCGTCGATGTCGCACGGCATCTCGTGGACGCCGGGCGCGCGGAGCCGCGGCGCCTCGTCGCGATGGGCGGCAGCGCCGGCGGGCTGCTCGTGGGTGCCGTGGCGAACCTCGCACCGGAGCTGTTCTCGGGCATCGTGGCCGACGTTCCGTTCGTGGACCCGCTCACCTCGATCCTCGACCCGAGCCTGCCGCTCACCGTGGGCGAGTGGGACGAGTGGGGCAACCCGCTGGAGAGCGCCGAGGTGTACCGGTACATGCGGGACTACTCGCCGTACGAGAACGTCGCCGCGAAGCCCTACCCCGCGATCCTCGCCACGACCTCGCTCAACGACACCCGCGTGCTCCCGACGGAGCCCGCGAAGTGGGTGGCGAAGCTCCTCGACCACACCACCTCGGGCGAGCAGATCCTGCTCAAGACCGAGATGGTCGCCGGCCACGCGGGGGTCAGCGGGCGGTACGCGAAGTGGCGCGAGACCGCGTTCGAGTACGCCTGGGTCCTCGACAGGCTGGGCGCCGCGCAGTAGCTTGCTGTCATGAAGAAGCTCCTGGTGGCCACAGCCTGCGCCGCGCTGCTCCCGTTCGCCGCGCCGGTGGCCGCGGACCCCGGTACCTCCGGCCCGACGGTGACCTACTCGTACGTCGGGCCGTCGACCGCGCCGCAGTACCACGTCGAGTACGTCATCACGGTGCGCGGCGGCGTCGCCACGGCGAAGGTCGGCGGGTACGGCACCGTCGACGGGACGGAGAAGCCCGCGAAGACGGAGACGAAGCGGCTCGACCGCGCGACGCAGCGCGCGCTGGTGCAGGCAGCGCCGTCGATCCCCGCCCCGGCCACGGGCGCACCCTGCCCGGGAGCCGCGACGAGTCGCCTGACCTACGAGATCGGCCGCGCCGCCCCGCGGATGACCGTCGCCTACACCTGCGCGAGCGGCGATCCCGGCCGCCTCGCCGCGATCAGGGCCTACATCGCCCCCGTCGAGAAAGAGCTCAGCGTCCTGCCGAGCGTGACCTTCACCGTCACCCGGTAGGAGGCGCTGCAGAAAGCACACGTGCCCGGTCCCCCAGGGGGACCGGGCACGTGACCTATCAGGCGGGGATGCTCAGTGCGGCATGACCATCTGCCGCTCGGCGGCCTCGGTGTCCGCCGCATGGGTGCGGGGCAGGAAGAACGCCGGGATGATGCACAGCGCGACCAGGATGGCGGCCACGGAGTAAGTGTTCCCGAAGGCATCCGCCGCGAAGGGCAGGTTCTTCTCGAGGAAGGCGTGGAAGGCCTCCACGCCACCGGGGCCGTGCGCCGCGGCTTCACGGGTGGCCGGGCTCGAGTTCATGCCGAAGGCGAGCTTGCCGCCGGCGATCTCGCCGCCACCCATCGGATTCGGCATCTTCTCGCCGGCGTTGGTGAGCCAGTTGGTGAACAGCACGGAGAAGATCGCGGTGCCCATCGACGCGGCGATCTGCTGCACGATGTTCGTGAGCGTGGAACCGCGCGAGATGGATTCCGGTGCCAGCGTGCGGATCGCCGCCGACATGGTCGGCATCATCGTCATACCCATACCGAGGCCCTGGATGAACAGTGAGCCGAGCAGGATCCAGTACGGCGTGTCCGCCGTGAGCTGGGTGAAGGCGATCATGCCGCCGGTGATCAGCGCGAGGCCGGTCATGACGAACTTGCCCGGGCCCATCTTGTCGGTGAGCACGCCGGCGATCGGCATCGTCAGCATGGCGCCCAGGCCCTGCGGCGCGAGCAGCAGGCCGGCCATGAGGGTGGACTCGCCGCGGATGCCGATGAAGTACTGCGCGTACAGGATCGAACTGCCGAAGAAGGCCATCGCGAACATGGCGAAGGTGATCATGGCCACCGTCATGTTCCGGTTCTTGAACAGCCGCAGGTCCAGCAGCGGCAGCTTGGCGCGCAGGGCCCAGAAGACGAAGCCGACGATCAGCACGAGGCCGACGGCCGTCGCGGGGATGACCCGGCCGGCGTACATCGACGAATCCGACTGAGCCTCGGGGATCGAGGAGATGCCGAACAGGAACAGCGCGAGGCCGGGCGAGAGCAGGATGAAGCCGACGAGGTCGAACTTCTGCCCCTCGACGGGCTCGTCCTTGTCCAGCACGAACCAGGCGTAGACGATCGCGATCGCGCCGATCGGCACGTTGATCAGGAAGATCCAGTGCCACGAGAAGGACTCGATCAGCCATCCGCCGAGGATCGGGCCGCCGATGGGGCCCAGCAGCATCGGGATACCGAGCACGGCCATGACGCGGCCGATGCGCTCCGGGCCGGCGGCCCGGGTCAGGATCATCATGCCCAGGGGCATGAGCATGCCGCCGCCGAGGCCCTGCAGCACCCGGTAGAGGATCAGCAGGTCGATCGACGTCGCCGTGGCGCAGAGCGCCGAGCCGGCCACGAACATCGCGGTGGCGGCCATGTACAGCCGCTTGGTGCCGAAACGATCAGCGGCCCAGCCGGTCACGGGGATCACCGCGGCCAGTGCCAGGGTGTAGCCGGTCATCGTCCAGGCGACGGTGGCGGGCGATGCGCCCCACTGCGCCTGGAAGGTGTTCTGCGCGACCGCCACGATCGTCATGTCCAGGATGGCCATGATCGATCCGAGGACGACCACACCGGCCACCATCAGGACGCGCCGGTCGAGGCTCTCACCCGCGTGCGGGATCCCGCTCTCTTCGAGCGTGTTCTCGGTACTCATGCGTTCTCTTTCATTGCGGTGAAGAAGGGGTTCGGAGGGATCAGCCCCGTGTCGAGGATCTCGACCATCACGTCGTGCAGCCGGTTGCGGAGCTCGACCGGCAGCCGTTCCGCGAAGCTCAGCACCTCACGATGCTTGTCGCTGACCGCGGAGGCAACTGTTTTACGCCCGAGGTCCGTGATGGTGAGGTTCTTGATCCGACGGTCGGAGGAATCCTCGCGACGATCGACCATGTCGAGCTGAACAAGCTTCTCCACGTTCCGTCCCGTGGCGGCGACGGACAGCCCGAGATAATCGGCGAGCCGGTTGATCGGGAGCGGAGCCTCGCTGGCGGCGAGCTGCAGCAGGATGTGGAACTGGTGCGCCGTGATGTCGGACGACAGCATGGTGCCCAGACTCTCCTGCGTGACATTGCACATGAGACGGCCCATGAACTCGCTGAAGACCTCGGTGAGAGCGTCGGCTGTGACGTCTACGGGTGTTGCTTGCACCCCAAAACGATAACTCTGGCGCAACCATTGCGCAATCGAGATAGATGTGTCCTGCGTTACATCCCGCGTAGGCTCGGGAGCATGACTGCTCTGGACTCCATCGCCCTCACCACGCTCGACGGTGCTGCCACCTCCCTCGCCGACTACGCCGGGCGCGCCGTGCTCGTCGTCAACGTCGCCAGCAAGTGCGGCCTGACCCCGCAGTACGCGGGCCTGGAGGCCCTCGCGACGAGGTACGCGGATCGGGGCCTGACGGTGCTCGGCGTGCCCTGCAACCAGTTCGCCGGCCAGGAGCCGGGGACCGCCGAGGAGATCGCGACCTTCTGCTCGACGAGCTACGGCGTGACCTTCCCGCTTCTGGAGAAGACCGAGGTCAACGGCGAGAATCGGAACCCGCTCTATGTCGAGCTGACCAAGACCGCCGACGCCGAGGGCGAGGCGGGCGATGTCCAGTGGAACTTCGAGAAGTTCCTCGTCGCGCCCGATCACGTCACGGTGCAGCGCTTCCGCCCCCGCACCGAGCCCGAGTCCGCCGAGGTGGTCGGTGCGATCGAGGCCGCCCTCGCGTGAGTGCCGCGTCCGCCGGCGCGGCGGCGAGTTGGGCGCCACGTAACCTTCCATCCCCGAATCGGTAAGGAACGCGGCGCACACTCATCGGCATGAGCTCGCCGCTGTACGTCTCCGTCTCCGCCCTGTCCGACTCCACCCGTGGACACGCGGAACGGTTCGCGGCACAGATGGATGAGCGCGGCGTGCCCGTCTCACTGCTGGTGGCGCCCCGCCTGAAGGGCAAGTACAAGCTGCTCGACGACCCGTCGACCCAGGCCTTCCTGCGCGAGCGCCGCGCCGGGGGCGATGCGATCGTGCTCAGCGGCTACGACCAGGCCCCCACCAAGCGGCGCCGCGCGGAGTTCTCGACGCTGGGAGCGCACGAGGCGAAGCTGCGCCTGGCGGCCGCCGACCGGGTGCTCGAGACGGTGGGGCTGCGCACGAGGGTGTTCGCCGCGCCGCGGTGGAACGCCTCCACCGGCGCGGTGCTGGCCCTGCCCGACGCGGGGTTCCGGCTCAACCTCGGGTACACCGCGATCACCGACCTCGTGACCGGCGAGGAGGAGAGGGCCCGGGTGCTGGGTATCGGCGACGGTTTCCTCAGCGAGCCCTGGTGGTGCCGTGCGCTGCTCGCGCAGGCCAACCGGATCGCGCGCCGGGGCGGAGTCCTCCGCCTCGCCGTCGACGCCCGGCGGCTCGACTCCTCGACGGTGAGCCGCACGATGCTCGACGCCGTCGATCTCGCACTGCACCACGGCGCGGAACCGGCCGTGTACGAGCACCGGGCGCGGGTGCTCGTCGCGGCCTGACCGCGGCGGGACTACACCTGCACCGAATCCTCCGCGCCCCAGCGGAGGAGGTCGGCACCGTCGGGCCGCATGTCCGCGAGCCGGGCGAGGTAGATCCCCGAGCCCTCCGGCGAGAGCAGTGCGTCGTGGATCGGTACCGCGACGGCGGGGGCGATCGCCCGGAAGAAGTCGATCGTCTCGCTGATCCGGCACCACGGCGCGTTCACCGGCAGGCCGAGCACGCCGACGGGGACGTCGGGCACGAACAGTGCGTCGCCGGGGTGGTAGAAGCGGCCGATCCGCTCCTCGTCGCCGAGGAGGATCGAGGTGTTGTCGATCGTCGGCATGTCCGGATGGATCACGGCGTGCACGCCGCCGACGGCCCGCGCGATGAGGTTGCCGATGCCGTAGTCGTGCCCCGGGAGGGCGGAGATCCAACGGTCGCCGCGGGCGGCGGCCGTGGTGGGGTCGGCGAAGAGCTGCGCATCGGGATTCGCGTCGACCAGCGCGTCGATGCGGGCCGGATCGATGTGGTCCGGGTGCTGGTGGGTGACGATGATCGCGTCGAGCCCGGTCAGCCCCTCGAAGCCGTGCGAGAAGGTGCCGGGATCGAAGAGCACCCGCGTGTCGGACATCTCCACGAGGACGCAGGAATGGCGGAAGTGGGTGAGTCGCATGCGCCCAGTATGCGCCGGTAAACTCACCTGTACAGCGCGATCGACACCCGAGAGCGCGAAGGGCGAAAGAGGGAGCCGCGACGTGGCACGGATTGTGGTGGACGTGATGCCGAAGGCCGAGATCCTGGACCCGCAGGGCAAGGCGATCGTGGGCGCGCTCGACCGCCTCGGTTTCGCCGGTGTCGCGGATGTGCGGCAGGGCAAGCGGTTCGAGCTCGAGGTCGACGGGGACATCAGCGACGAACAGCTCGAGAAGATCGCGGCCGACGTGCTGACGAACACCGTCATCGAGGACTTCACCATCACCCGGGTGAACGCATGACGCGCGTCGGAGTCATCACCTTCCCCGGCACGCTCGACGACGTGGACGCGTCGCGCGCCGTGGAGCGCGCGGGCGGCGAGGCCGTCTCGCTCTGGCACAAGGACCACGATCTCAAGGGGGTCGACGCGGTCGTCGTCCCCGGCGGTTTCTCCTACGGCGACTACCTGCGCGCCGGCGCCATCGCCTCCCTCGCTCCCGTGATGACCGAGGTCGTCGCGGCCGCGGGCAAGGGCATGCCGGTGCTCGGCATCTGCAACGGCTTCCAGATCCTCTGCGAGGCGGGCCTGCTCCCCGGCGCGCTCACCCGCAACGAGGGCCTGCACTTCGTCTGCCGCGACCAGTGGCTGCGGGTCGAGGCCACGAACACCGCCTGGACCTCCCGCTACGAGGCGGGCGCCGAGATCCTCGTCCCCGTGAAGAACGCCGAGGGCCGTTACCAAGCCTCGGAGGCCGTGCTCGACGAGCTCGAGGGCGAGGGCCGCGTGGCCTTCCGCTACGTCGGCGGCAACCCGAACGGGTCGCAGCGCGACATCGCGGGTGTGGCCTCGGCCAACGGCCGCGTCGTCGGCCTGATGCCCCACCCGGAGCACGCCACCGAGGCGCTCACCGGTCCGTCGGACGACGGCCTGGGCATCTTCTACTCCGCGCTGGACGCGGTGCTGTCGGCCTGATGGCGGGCTCAGCGGCAGCCGCCACCGCGTCCCCGGAAGGCCTCTGCGCCTTCGTCGACGCCTCACCCTCGCCCTTCCACGTGGTGGAGACCGCCGCGGCGCGGTTGCGCTCCGCGGGCTACTCCGCGCTCGCCGAGGGCGACCGGTGGCCGGCGGCGGGCCGGCACTACGTGGTCCGGGGCGGGTCGATCGTCGCGTTCGACTCGTCCGGTTTCGGGGTCGACGGTGCCTTCCGCATCGTCGGCGGCCACACCGACAGCCCGAACCTGCGGGTCAAGCAGCATCCCGACCTCGAATCGGCCGGCCTGTCGATGGTGGGCCTCGAGCCCTACGGCGGTGCCTGGCTCAACTCGTGGCTCGATCGGGACCTCGGGATCTCCGGTCGACTCGCGTTCGCCGGGCCCGACGGTGCCGGGACGGCCCTCGTCCGGATCGACGAGCCGGTGCTGCGCGTGCCGCAGCTCGCCATCCACCTGTCGGAGAACCGCAAGGGCGTCGAGCTGGACCCGCAGCGGCACGTCAACGCGATCCGCGGAGTGGGCGCGAAGGGGCCCTTCGTGGACCTGCTGGCCGATGCTGCCGGGATCGACCCGGAGACGGTGCTCGGGTGGGAGCTGATGACGCACGATCTGGCGCCGAGCCGGGTCGTGGGCGCCGACGGCGACCTGCTCTCCGCGCCGAGACTGGACAACCAGGGGACCTGTTACGCGGGTGTCGAGGCGCTGGTCGCGGCACCGTCGACCAGCGGGGTGACGCCCGTGCTCGCGCTGTTCGACCACGAGGAGGTCGGATCGGGCTCCGACCGCGGCGCTGCGTCCGACCTGCTGCTCACGGTGCTGGAGCGGATCGCGCTCGCCGCGGGCGGCGACCGCGAGGACTTCCTGCGGGTGATGAGTCGTTCGGTCTGCGCCTCGGGCGATATGGCGCACGCCACGCACCCGAACTACCCGGACCGGCACGAGCCTGCGCACCGCATCGCCGTGAACGGCGGGCCGGTGCTCAAGGTGAACCAGAACCTGCGCTACGCCTCGGACGCGACGGGCGAGGCGGTCTTCGCGCTGGCCGCTGAGCAGGCGGGCGTGCCGCTGCAACGGTACGTGCACCGTGCCGACCTGCCCTGCGGCTCCACGATCGGCCCGATCACCGCCGCTCGCACGGGGCTGACCACCGTCGACGTGGGTGCGCCGCAGCTCGCGATGCACAGCGCCCGGGAACTGATGGGCGCCGCAGACATCGGTTACTACTCGGCGGCGCTCGCGGCGTTCCTCGCCCCGGCCTGAGGGCTCGCGGCGTCGTCGACAGGCGTGCAGGTGCCGACCACCTCCGGGCCGGGCTCGCCGTTCGCTACGGTGGGCCGATGGGTGAGCTACAGCGTCCCGCCGTCGGAGTGATCGGCCTCGGAGCAATGGGGGCGCCCATGGCCGGGCACCTCGCCCGCGCGCACGGCACCGTCCACATCACCGCCCGGCGGCCCCGTCCGGACCTCGTGGCCGACGGTGCCGCCTGGCACGACGACGCGGCCGCGGTGGCGGCGGCGGCCGATGTCGTGCTGCTCATGCTGCCCGACCTCCCGGAGATCGAGGAGGTGCTCGCGGGCGAGCGCGGACTGCTCGCGGGTGAGCGTCCCCTGCTCCTGCTGATCGGCTCGACGTCCTCGGCTCCGGGAGTACGAGCCCTCGCGGACCGTCTGGACCGGGAGACCGCCGGTCGGGTCCGGGTCGTCGATGCGCCGGTCTCCGGTGGTGAGGACGGCGCGATCGCCGGGACGCTGTCGATCATGATGGGCGGCACCGAAGACGACTGTGCCCGCGCGGCCGAGGTCCTCGCGCCCTGCGGCACCCCGGTCCGGTTGGGCCCGTTGGGCGCCGGCGAGGTCGCGAAGGCGTGCAACCAACTGGTCGTCGCGGCGACCATCGCCGCGCTGGGGGAGGCGACGGTGCTGGCGGACCGTTCCGGCATCGACCTCGCGGCGATGTGGGATCTGCTCGGCGGCGGCTACGCCTCGTCCCGTCTGCTGGCGACCCGCAAGGACAAGCTCGTCACGGGGGACGACGCACCGTCGGGCATGGCGAAGTACCTCGCGAAGGACCTCCGCTCCGCCACCGAGGTCGCGCACGCGACGGGCACCGAGGCGATGCTGCTGCCCGCGCTGCTCGCCGAGTTCGAGGAGATCGTCGAGACGGGGCTGGGGGACCGGGACATGGCGGTCACGCGCAGGTTCATCGCCGAGCGCGGGCGCCCACCGATCACTCCCGAGTGAACCGGGACTCACTCGGGTCCGTTAGTGTCCCAGGGCATGACCACTTCGCCCGAATCATCCCCGCCCGTGCAGGAGGGTGAGGAGCTCACCCGAGCGCTGAGCAACCGCCACATCCAGCTCATCGCGATCGGCGGCGCGATCGGCACCGGCCTGTTCATGGGCTCGGGCAAGACGATCTCCGTCGCCGGACCGTCAGTGATCCTCGTGTACATGGTGATCGGCTTCATGCTGTACTTCGTCATGCGCGCCATGGGCGAGCTGCTGCTCAGCCGCACCGGCTACCGCAACTTCTCCGACTTCGCGGGTGACCTGCTCGGACCGTGGGCCGCGCACTTCACCGGGTGGACCTATTGGTTCTGCTGGGTGGTGACCGCCGTCGCCGACGTGGTGGTGATCGCCTCGGTGTACATCACGTTCTGGGCCAAGGACATTCCGCCGTGGATTCCCGCGGTCGTCGTGATCGTGCTGCTCATCGGCCTCAACCTGCCCACGGTTCGGGCCTTCGGCGAGACCGAGTTCTGGTTCGCCATGATCAAGATCGTGGCGATCGTCGCGCTGATCATCGCGGGCGCGGTGCTCATCCTCACCGGGTTCGAGCACGACGGCGCCCGTGCCTCGCTGGCCAACCTGTGGGAGCACGGCGGGGTGTTCCCGCAGGGCTTCATGGGCTTCGTCGCCGGATTCCAGATCGCCGTGTTCGCCTTCGTGGGCATCGAACTCGTCGGCACCGCCGCCGCCGAGACCAAGAACCCCGAGAAGAACCTGCCGCGGGCGATCAACGCGATCCCCATCCGCATCCTGCTGTTCTACGTGGGCTCGCTCATCGTGCTCATGTCCGTGGTGCCGTGGGACCGGTTCAGCAAGGATGAATCGCCGTTCGTCATGCTCTTCTCGCTCGCCGGCCTCGGCGCCGCCGCGCACCTCGTGAACGCGGTCGTGCTGACCTCGGCGATGTCGTCGGCGAACTCGGGCATCTACTCCACCTCGCGCATGGTCTACGGACTCGCCACGGAGGGGGACGCGCCGAAGCTGTTCGCCACCCTGTCCAGCCGCAAGGTGCCGGCGAACGCGCTGTTCCTCACCGGCGTGATGCTCCTGTCCTCGGTGGTGCTGCTGGCCTTCGGCCTGGACAAGTCCGCGGGCTTCACCGTGGTCACCACGGTCTCCTCGCTGTGCTTCATGTTCGTCTGGACGATCATCCTCATCAGCTACCTGGTGTATCGCTCGCGGCGTCCGCAGTTGCACGCGGAGAGCGCGTTCAAGATGCCGCTCGGCACCGTGATGCCGTGGATCGTGTTCGCGTTCTTCGTGTTCCTGCTCTGGGCCTTCACCCGCGAGACCGACACCCTGCAGGCGATGCTGGTCACGCCGATCTGGTTCGTCATCGTCGGCGTCGCGTACCTGGCGATCCGGCGGACGCCGGAGCACCGTCGGGCACGGGAGGCGTTCGCCGAGCGCCGGGCGGAGGAGAAGGCGCGGGCCGCGCAGTGGCGGGCCGCGCAGCGCTGATCAGTCCTGCTCGGCGAGCATCGGCGCATCGGGCCCCAGCGGCCGGTGCAGCAGCTTGCCGCGCGTGACGGAGTCCCGCCCGTAGCGGGTGCGGAGCGAGTCGAGCGCGAGGTCGAGCGCGCTGTCGTGCTCGCCGCCGTCGAAGGGGAGCGCGAGCTGCACCGCGCCGTGGTTCTCGAGGTTCGCGAGCGAGAGCCCGATCAGCGTGCAGCCGCGCTCCCGGACGAGCGGCATCGCCTCGTCGAGCAGCCCGCGCGCGGCGGCGAGCACGACGGCCGTCTGATCCGTGGGCTCACGCAGCGAGCGGGACCGGGTGACGGAGGCGAAATCGTCGAACCGCAGGCGCAGTTCGACGGTGCGCGTGACCCGTCCGGCGGCGCGCAGCCGCTCGCCGAGCCGGTCCACGATCGCGAGCGCGGTGGCCTCGATCTCCGACTCGGATTTCGGCCGCCGCCCCAGGGCGCGCTGCGCGCCGATCGACTTGCGGCGCCGACCGGTGTCGATCCGCCGCGGATCGTGCGCCATCGACAGCGCGTAGAGGTGCCGGGCGGTGCCCCGGCCGAGGAGCGTGGCCAGGCGGGGCTCGCCCAGTTCCGCGATCTGCCCGACGGTGACGATGCCGATCTCGTGCAGGCGCGACTCGGTCTTGGGGCCGACGCCCCAGAGCCGCCGCACCGGCAACGGGTGCAGGAACTGCAGTTCCGTGCCGGGCGGGACGTGGAGCAGACCGTCGGGCTTGCCGACCGCGCTGGCCACCTTGGCGAGGAACTTGCTGCGCGCCACCCCGACCGTGATGGGGAGGCCGACCTCGGCCTTGACCCGCTCGCGGAGGCGCTGGGCGATCTGGACCGGCGTGCCGTCGATGCGGTGCAGGCCCGCCACGTCGAGGAAGGCCTCGTCGACGGAGAGGCCCTCGACCAGCGGCGTGATATCGCGGAACACCTCGAAGACCCGCTTGCTGGCCTCCATGTACGCGTCGAACCGCGGCGGCATGGTGATGGCGAACGGGGCGAGCGCCAGGGCCTCGCGGTGCGGCATGGGCGAGCGCACGCCCTTCGCCTTCGCCTCGTAACTGGCCGCCAGCACGACGCCCGAGCCGACCAGCACGGGACGGCCGCGGAGCCAGGGGTGATCGCGCTGCTCGACGGAGGCGTAGAACGAGTCCAGGTCCGCATGGAGGACGGTGGCCTCCGCGCGTCGCGCCTGGTCGATGGACATGGGAACGAGTATGTGTGATGGCACTGACAGGTTCTGGTGGTCTATCTGACTCTGAAGTAATCTTACTGACAAGTCAGTTCCCGAGCGACTCGTGAAGGAGTCAGCTGTGAGTACCTTCCTGATCACCGGCGCCACCGGTTTCCTGGGCCGGCGCATCGTCCCCCTGCTGTTGGAGCGCGACCCCGATGCGGTGGTGCACCTGCTGGTGCGGCCGTCGTCGGCGTCGAAGCTCGACGAATGGCGTGCCCGCTGGGGCGACCGCGTCGCGCCGCTGCTGGGCGACCTCGCCGCACCGGGCCTCGGGCTCGACGGTGCCGCGCCCGCGGTCGACGCCGTGCTCCACCTCGGCGCCGTCTACGACATGTCCGCGAGCGTGGAGGCCAACGAGCGGGTCAACGTCGAGGGGACCCGCGCGGTGATCGCGCTGGCGCGCAGCGTCGGCGCGGAGTTGCACCACGTCTCGTCCGTCGCGGTCGCCGGCGATCACCGGGGCGCCTTCGGCGAGAACGATTTCGATCTGGGACAGGGCTTCCCGTCTCCCTATCACCGCACCAAGTTCGAGTCCGAGAAGCTGGTCCGCGAGGCGGACGGCGTGCGTTGGCGCGTCTACCGGCCGGCGATCGTGGTCGGCGACTCGCAGACGGGCGAGATGGACAAGATCGACGGCCCGTACTACTTCTTCCCGATCTTCGATGCGCTGCGGCACGTGCCGTCCGTGATCCCGATGGTGCTGCCCGACACCGGCGACACCAACGTGGTGCCCGTCGACTACGTGGCGGAGGCGCTCGTCGAGCTCATGCTCCGGGCCGATGGAACCGGCCGGGTGTACCACCTGGTGAACCCGGAGCCGCAGGGCGTGCTGGAGCTCTACCGTGCGATCGCGCGGCCCGCGGGAGCCCCGCCCGCCGTCGGCCGGATCCCGCGTCGCGCCGTGGATTCCGCGATCCGGGCGAGCGGAACCGGGCGCACGGGGGTCCTGCGGGACACCGTGCTCAAGCAGCGCGGCATCCCGCCCCGCGCGTTCGAGAACCTCGGCTTCACCGCCCGCTACACCTCCGAGGCGACCCGGGCCGCGCTGGCGGGTACCGGAATCGACGTGCCGGACCTGCGCGACTACGGCCCGCGGCTGTTCGCGTACTGGCGCGAGCAGCTCGACCCCGCTCGGCTGCGCCGGCGCGACCCGATCGCCGGACGGCACGTGGTGATCACCGGCGCCTCGGCGGGCATCGGTCGGGAGACCGCGCGCGTGCTCGCCGACCAGGGGGCACGGGTGATCCTGCTGGCCCGCAACGAGGTCGAGCTCAAGGCCGCGGTCGACGACATCCTCGACCGCGGCGGGGAGGCCGCCGCGTACGTGTGCGACGTGACCGACGGTGACGCCGTCGGTGATGTCGTCGCGCGGATCCTCGACGAGCACGGCCACGTCGACTACCTGGTCAACAACGCGGGGCGATCGATCCGTCGGTCCGTGCGGGCGTCCGTCGACCGGTTCCACGACTACGAGCGCACCATGGACGTCAACTACTTCGGGGCGGTCCGGATGACGCTGGCGCTGCTCCCGCACATGCGATCCCGCGGCTTCGGGCACGTGGTCAACGTCTCGAGCATCGGCGTCTCGGCGCGCGGACCGCGGTTCTCCGCGTACGTCGCCAGCAAGGCCGCGCTCGACGCCTTCACCGATGTCGCCGCGACCGAGACCCTCACGGACCACGTCACGTTCACCAACGTCCACATGCCCCTGGTGCGGACGGCCATGATCGCCCCGACCGAGGCCTACGACGGTGCGCGCGCCATCAGCCCGGAGCACGCCGCCCGGATCATCGTGCGCGCCATCGTGCGCCGACCCACGCGGTGGGACACCCCACTGGGTGCCCTCGGGGCGCTGGGGCGCACGTTCACCCCTCGGATCACGCGCCGCGTCCTGCACCAGGAGTACCTGGCCTCCGCGGACTCGGCGGCGGCGAAGCGTGGCCCCACCGCGAATTGAACACCGTTATGGAGATTTCCACCTGCGGTTATTCTCTCCATAACGGTGTTCAATTGACAGGGGGACGAGGATGGCGGAGCTGAACGGGCGACGGATCGCCGTGACGGGCGGCGGCTCGGGGATCGGGGCGGCCACGTGCCGGTTGCTCGGCGCGCGCGGGGCACGGGTCTGGATCGGCGACCGCGACGAGGCGGCCGCGCAGGCCGTCGCCGCGTCGATCCGCGATGCCGGCGGACGGGCCGACTCCGTGCGGCTCGACGTGACGGACGAGGCCTCCTTCGAGGCCTTCCTCGCCGCGGCGGAGGCCGACGGTCCGCTCGACGCCCTGGTCAACAACGCGGGCGTGATGTGGGTGGGGTCGTTCGTCGACGAGGGCGCGGCGTCGATCCAGCGGCAGGTCGCGGTGAACCTCGTCGGCCCGATCCTCGGCACGCGGCTGGCGGCACGCCGGATGCTCCCGCGGCGCCACGGCCACATCGTGACCGTGGCGTCCGCGGCGTCCAAGCTCAGTCCGGCCGGCGAGGCCACCTACAGCGCCACCAAGCACGGGATCTACGGCTACCTCCGGGCCGTGCGCCGCGAGTTGCGCGGCACGGGTGTGGAACTGAGCGTCGTCATGCCCGCCGTCGTCGACACCGCGCTCGCCGCCGGGACCACGACCGGGGCCGCGGCGATGCTCACGCCCGAGCGGATCGCCGCGGCCATCGCCGACGCTCTCGCCCGGCCGCGGTTCGAGGTGCACGTCCCGCGCACCGTCGGACTGCTGCACCGCCTGCAGACCCTCGCCCCGCAACCCGTGCGGGACCTGCTCGACCGCTTCCTCGTTCCGGACCAGGTGCGCTCCGCCGACCACGCGGTGCGCGCGGACTACGAGCGGGACGCCGTCGGCGATTCCGACAGCCCGAGGTAGTCGCGAACGCGCCGACCCCCGCCGTCTCCAATCGCCACGACGGACGCACGAAATCCCGGGCCGGCACCCGTAGTCGGACCATGTTCTCGATGACGCCGGGCCGCGTGACGATGCGGTCGACGCCGTTCTCGCGGTAACCGAGAGCGCGGGACACTCCGTTCGACGCGGTGTTCCACTCCGCAGCCGCCGATGTCGCCCACTCGGCCCCGAGCTGATCGAACGCGAAAGTCAGGACGGCGGCCCGCATCTCGGCTCCGAGGCCGCGCCCGTGGAACCGCCGGGCCAGCCATGATCCGGTCTCGATGGAGCGCAGCTCCGCGAACCGCTGGGCCGCGAGGTGCTGGGTGCCGATCGGGACGCCGTCGTGCAGCACGGCGAAGGCGAACTCCCAGTCGTCGGGCGCGAACCGCGCCCGCAACGACCAGTGGTACTGCGCGAGCAGCGCCGGGGCGACCTCGGGGGCGCGATCAGTCCAGGGGGTCCGGAAG
This sequence comes from Tsukamurella spumae, assembly GCF_012396015.1. Classification (GTDB taxonomy): domain Bacteria; phylum Actinomycetota; class Actinomycetes; order Mycobacteriales; family Mycobacteriaceae; genus Tsukamurella; species Tsukamurella spumae. The sequence goes on from NZ_JAAXOQ010000028.1 coordinate 58,474, forward strand.
GGCATGACCGCCGGATCGTGGACGCCCTCGGCGACCGCCGCGGCCAGGTGCGGGAGGTCCTCGTCCCGGACCGCGCGCAGCGTCAACCGAGGGGTGCGCAGGTGCAATCCGAACGGTGGCCAGACATCGGCGAGATCCATGGCGGCACGGTAGCAACGGTGCGGGCCGCGGTGACAGTGGTTTTCGTCCGTCACAGCCAGCGGTAGCGGACCTCGGGCCGGCCGCGGCCGCCGTACTCGGTGATCCGCTCGCACAGCCTGTCGTCGGCGAGGCGCTCCAGGTAGCGCCACGCGGTGACGCGCGACATCCCCGTCCGGGCGGCGACCTCCGCGGCGCCGATCGGGCCGTCGGCGTGCCGCAGGGCACCGGTCACGCTCTCCAGGGTCGACGGTGCCAGTCCCTTCGGTGCCGTCGTCTCCGACGGGGCCTCGCGCAGGGCCGCGAAGGCGGCGTCGACCTCGCGCTGCCCGACGTCCTCGCCGCTGAGGGCGCCGCGGAAGGACAGGTAGCGGTTCAGCCGGTCCGCGAACGCGGCGAAGGTGAAGGGCTTGATCAGGTAGAGGAACGCGCCGCTCGCCATGGCCCCGCGGACCGTCGCGATGTCGCGCGCCGAGGTGATCACGATGACATCGGGTCGCGGGTGCACGCCCGCGAGATCGACGGCGAGCTCGAGGCCGCTGCGATCGGGGAGGCCCACATCGGCGAGCACCAGGTCGACGGGCGGGCCGGCGATGGCGGACCGTCGGACCTCCTGCAGCGCGGCGCCGGCCGTGCCGACCACGCCGACTACCTCGAATCCCTTGACCCGCCGGACGTATTCGGCGTGCGCGCGGGCGATCTGCGGCTCGTCGTCCACGACGAGGACGCGCACCGTCATCGTTCACCTCCCGGTAGTCGGACCGTCACCGTCGACGGTGCCCGGTCGGACTCGATCCTGCCACCCGCCTGCCGCACCACCTGGTCGACCAGGGCGAGCCCCAGCCCGCCACCGTGCAGGCGGTCGCTGCGGTCCTTCGTGGAGTACCCCCGAGCACGGGCGCGCTCGAACTCGTCGGCGGACATGCCCGGCCCGCTGTCGGCGACGGTCAGCTCCCACGATCCGGCGCGCTCGATCGCGGCCGACAGCTCCACCCAGCCACCCGGTCCCGCCGCGTCGATGGCATTGTCCACGAGGTTTCCCAGCAGGGTGAGCAGCGCCGCGTCCGGCAGCGGTGCGGCGGCCAGCTCGGTACCCTCGGCGACGGTGAGCTCGACGTCGAGGGCACTCGCGGCGGCGGTCTTGGCGACGAGGAGCGCGACGGCGGACGGGGCCGCGTCGCCGGCGAGGCGATCGACGAGTCGCTGGGACGCGCTCCGGTCGGCGATGGCGAGCTGCGCTGCCGAATCCTGCTCTCCCAGTTCGATCATGGTGACCACCGCGTGCAGGCGGTTCGCGTGTTCGTGCGCCTGCGCGCTGAGTGCGTCGGCCAGGGAGCGGGCCGTGTCGAGCTCGCCCAGCACGGTTTGCAGCTCGGTGCGGTCGCGCACGGTCAGGACGGTGCCCAGCGGTCCGGTCGGGCCGGTGACGGGGTGGCGGTTCACCAGCAGCACGCGGCTACCGGTCACGTGCAGCTCGTCGGTGAGGTCGCCGGCCCCGCGCAGCGAGGGCGGCAGGTCGCGCTGGTGCACGGCGCCGGCGGGGAGCTCGAGGAGTCGCCGGGCCTCGTCGTTGACCACCTGCGCGGGACCGTCGGGGGAGTCCGCGTCGAAGACGATCAGCCCCTCCGAGAGGGTGTGCAGTACGGCGTCGTGGTGCTCGTACAGGCCGCGCAGGTCCTGGGCGGACAGGCCCAGGGTCTGCCTGCGCAGCCGCCGCTCGGCCAGGGCGGAGAGGGCCACGAGCACCAGCAGCGCGGCGGCGACGACCGCGAGGATGCGGGGGAGCGCATCGCGGACCTGGTCCCCGAGGCGGGCCCGGGTCACCCCGGCGGACACCAGCCCGACGACGGTGCCGGACGCGTCGCGCACGGGTGTGACGGTGCGGATCGACGGGCCGAGGCTGCCGGCGTAGGTCTCCGTGAAGGTCTCGCCCGCGAGCGCGCGGTCTATGGTGCCGGTGTACTTGCCGCCGATCTGTGCCGGGTCGGCGTGGCTCAGGCGCGTGCGATCGGGGCGCATCACGACGACGAAGTCGAGTCCCCCGAGCCGCTCGGCCTGCTGGGCGATGGGCTGCATCACCGCGGATCCATCGGGTGCGGCGAGTGCCGCCACCGTCGACGGCGAGGCGGCGAGGGCGACCGCTGCCGCCCGCGTCTGCTCGCGCGCGGTGCGGTCACCGTCGTCCCGCGCCTGCGCGATGACCAGCCAGGACGCGCCTGCGGCGATCGTCAGCAGGATCGCCACTTGGGCCAGGAAGGACTGGGCGGCGACGCTGCGTGCTCTGTTTCTCACACGAGAACGTTTACACAATGAACACAAGCTGTGCCTCAGGTCACAGTTCTCGCAGGATTCTCTCGACGGGTCTACGACTAACAGGAGGACCACTGTGACGGCAATCGACGGGGCGGCGCCGCCCGCCCGGACGAGACGGGACCGCACCCACTGGCTCTACATCGCCGTGATCGTCGCGGTGGTGGCGGGCGTGATCGTGGGCCTGGTGGCACCCGGCGTCGGCAAGGACCTCAAGCCGCTCGGCGACATCTTCGTCAGCCTGATCAAGATGATGATCAGCCCGGTGATCTTCTGCACCATCGTGCTCGGCATCGGCTCGGTGCGCGCGGCGGCGAGCGTCGGGAAGATCGGCGGGCTCGCGCTCGGCTATTTCATCGCGATGTCGACCTTGGCCCTCGGCGTGGGCATTCTGGTCGGCAACCTGCTCAAGCCCGGCACGGGTCTCGGGATCCATCCCGACCCGGCGGTGGGCGCCAAGTACGCCGATCAGGCGCACGCGGCCGGCGGCACCTGGGGCTTCGTCCAGGGGATCGTCCCCGAGACCCTGTTCTCGGCGCTGACCGCGGGCAGTGTGCTGCAGGCCCTGTTCGTCGCGCTGCTCGTGGGCTTCGCGCTGCAGGCGATGGGGCCGGCGGGCGAGCCCGCGGTGCGTGCGATCGCGGTGCTGCAGAAGGTGGTCTTCCGCGTGCTGGTGATGGTGCTGTGGTTGGCGCCCGTGGGCGCCTTCGGCGCCATGGCGGCCGTGGTCGGCGCGACCGGTTTCGACGCGGTGATCCAGCTCGGCTGGCTGATGCTCGCCTTCTACATCACCTGCGGACTGTTCGTGTTCGTCATCCTGGGGTTGCTGCTGCGCTTGGTCACCGGGCTGTCGGTGTTCAAGCTCGCCCGGTACCTCGGCCGCGAGTACCTGCTGATCGTGGCGACCAGTTCGAGTGAGTCGGCGCTGCCGCGACTGATCGCGAAAATGGAGCACGCCGGAGTCGAGAAGACCACGGTCGGCATCGTCGTGCCCACGGGCTACTCGTTCAACCTGGACGGCACCGCGATCTACCTCACGATGGCATCGTTGTTCATCGCCGACGCCATGGGCTCGCCGTTGAACTACGCCGAGCAGTTCTCGCTGCTGCTGTTCATGATGATCGCGTCCAAGGGCGCGGCCGGCGTCACCGGCGCCGGGCTGGCGACGCTCGCCGGCGGCCTGCAGAGCCACCGCCCCGACCTGCTCGGCGGCGTGGGCGTCATCGTCGGGATCGACAGGTTCATGTCCGAGGCCCGCGCGCTCACCAACTTCTCCGGCAACGCCATCGCGACCCTGCTCATCGGGAAGTGGACCTCCACCATCGATCTGGCGCAGACCCAGCGCGTGCTCGACAAGCAGGACCCGTTCGACGAGGCGACGATGGTCGACGACCACGGCGCACCGTCGGATCCCGCCCCGGCGGCGGCCGCACACTGACACCCTGCCTGCTCCAATTGAACACCGTTATGGAGATTCTGACCTGCCTTGGGTCCAAGGGGTCAGCGCAACATCTGAGGTAGATGAGGTGTTGTCTGATGGGAAGACCGAAGAGCCCGGCGGAGCGGGAGCGTCCGTTCTGGGATCAGATCCGCAGCGGTAAGACGGTCACGG
>NZ_JAAXOQ010000029.1 GCF_012396015.1 Tsukamurella spumae
CCGCGCGGCGCCGCCCGGCATCCCCGGCCCGCGCCGCCCGCCCCGACGCCCTTCCACCCGGCGCCCTTCCGTCCGGCACCGGCGGCGCCGCAGCGCCCCGATCGCAAGCCCGTGCTCACGGTGGCCCGCGTGCTCGCCGGCGCGGGTGTGCTGGTCACCCTCATCGGCGTCGCGCTGCTCCTCGTGCTCGCCGCTCAGGCGGGTCTGCTCGGTCCCGCGGTCCGCGTCGGTCTCGGGGCCGCGCTCGCCGCGGGGCTGATCGGTTCGGCGCTCCGGCTGCACACCCGGCCCGGCGGACGGGTCGGTGCCGCCGCGCTCGCGGCGACCGGCGTCGCCGCGGCCTACCTCGACGTCGTCGCCGTCACCGGGATCTACCGCTGGGTGCACCCCGTGATCGGCCTCGCCCTCTCCGGCCTGATCGCGCTCGCCGGCCTCGCCCTGGCCTCCCGGTGGCGCAGTCAGTGGCTCGGGATCGCGCTGTTCGCCCCGATCTACGTGCTCGCGCCGCCGCTCGCCCACAACGCCTACCTGCTCGGCGGGTTCGTCCTCATCCTCGCCATCGCCTCGATCGGCGTCGCCCGCCCCGCGGCCTGGCCGTGGCTGCACGTCGTGCGCTCGGTCGGGACGTCCGGCACGTTCGCGGTGCTGGCCCTCGCCGCCGGCCCCGCCGACGCCCTGCCCGTCCTCGGCGGCGCACTGCTCGGTGCCGTCGTCGGGCTGATCGCCGCCGCCGATCCCGCCGCCCGGGCGGGCCGGTCCTGGCCGCTGGTCGCCGCGGCCGTCGTCGCGGCGCTGCCCGTGCTCCTCGCCGTGATCGGCGCGCCCCACTGGGCCGCCGCCATGGCCGCCCTCGCGCTCGCCGCGGCGACGACGGCCCTGGGCCTCATGCCCGGCACGGCACCGTCGGTGCGCGCCGTGTGGTTCGCCGTCGCGGCCTGCTCCGCGCTGATCGGGGCGCTCGTCGCGGTCCCCGGCACGTGGCTCGCCACCGTCGTCCTGGCGCTGGGCGCGGGCGCCCTCGTGGCGGCCCGCCGCGAACCGTCGGCCTGCTGGGCCGGCGCGGCCCTCGGCGGCGTGGGCCTGCTCGTGGCCGCCGGCCGGTTCGGACCGACGGTGACCCTCCTCGATACCGCCGGGCGGTACGGCGCCGGTTCGGCGGCGGCGGTCACCGCCGCGGCTCTCGCGCTGGCCCTCGCCGTCGTCGCGGTGTGGCGGCTGGTGCCGGTACTGCCCGCCGACCTCCGGGCCGCAGCCGGGGTGGGCGGCGGGCTCGCGGCGCTCGGCGCGACGACCGCGCTGCTCGCGAACCTCGGGTGGGCCCTCGCGGGCGCCGACGGCGCGCGGTTCGGGCACGGCCTGGCGACCGTCGCGTGGATCGCGGTCGGCGCCTTCCTGCTCCTCCAGCGCCGCCGGGTGTGGGGGACCGCCTCGACCGTGGCCGGGCTCGCCCTCATCGGCGGGGCGGTCGCCAAGCTCTTCCTCTTCGACCTCGCGGCCCTCGACGGTGCCGTCCGCGTCGCCGCGTTCCTGGTGGTCGGGGTGAGCCTGCTCGCGGTCGGGGCGGTCTACGCCGCGCGGACCGATCGCGCGTCGCGGACCTGACGAAGCGCTCTGACGTGGGCGAATCGGGCCCCGGCGGGCGCGGGCGTGCGTAGTGTGACGCCATGCAGTCCTGGGCGGACATCACGGCGGACTTCCAGCGGAACTGGCCGATCTACCTGTCGATGCCGATCATCGCGGCCCTGATCGGCTACGGCACCAAGGTCGTCGCCATCCGGATGATGTTCCGGCCGCACCGGTTCAAGGGCATCGGCAAGCTCGGCTGGCAGGGCATCATCCCCAAGCGGGCGCCGCAGATGGTCGAGGTGCTCTGCGACACGCTCACCGATCGCCTGGTCTCCGCATCGGACCTCCTGGAGAAGATCGACGCGGAGGAGCTCGGCGACCGGATGGAGCGGCAGCTGCGCCGGGAGGTCGCCCGGATCGTGCCGGAGGTGGCCGCCGAGTACCAGCCCGCGCTGTGGAACGTGCTCCCGTCCACCGGCCGTGACCTGGTGATCCAGCGTGCGCAGGTGATCGCTCGGGATCTGGTGCCCAAGCTGGTGGCCGCGATCCGGGAGAACATCGACGAGGTCTTCGACCTCAAGGAGATGGTCACCCGGGAGGTCCTGGCCGACCCGGACATCCTGGAGAAGATGTTCCTCGACGTCGGGCGGCGGGAGTTCGCGTTCATCCGCAACAGCGGCCTCGTGTTCGGCTTCTTCATCGGCGTGCTGCAGGCGCTGTGCTGGGCGGTGTTCCGCAATCCCTGGATCATGCCGCTGTTCGGCCTCTTCACCGGCTGGTTCACCGACTGGGCGGCGCTGCGCCTGATCTTCAACCCCAAGGAGCCGAAGAAGTACCTGGGATTCATCCCGTGGCAGGGCCTGTTCCAGAAGCACCGGATCCCGGTGTCCGAGGAGTACGGCGCGCTGATCGCCACCCGCGTGCTGACCGCCGAGCGTCTGGTGCGTTCGTTGTTCACCGGCCCGCAGCGGGACCAGCTCGTCACCGTCGTCGCCGGGGTGCTGCGCGAGGCGGTGGAGGACGAGCTGCCCAGCGTCGAGAAGGCGCTGCGCAGCAACTCCGCCAACCTCGGCCTCGACAAGGTCGGCGTCGGCCCGCTCACCGCCGGGAACCTGGTGGGCGTGGTCGCCGATGCCGTGGGGCTGGTCGGCGGGGCGGTCGGCGGCACCGTCGGGAAGGTGGCGGGCGGGCTCGACATGACCCGGATCGGGGCGATGTCCCGGGCCGGCGCGGACGACTTCGTGGCGTCGATGCCGGTGATGCTCGCGGACGCCAACGGCTACCTGGACACGATGCTCGACATCCGCTCGACGATGGCGGAGAAGATGGCGGCGATGACCCCCGACGAGTTCGAGGGCGTGCTGCGACCGGCCTTCCAGGCCGACGAGAAGACGCTGATCATGGTGGGTGCGATCCTCGGCTTCCTGGTGGGTGAGCTGCAGGTCCTCATGGTCGAGCACCTGACCCACTGAGCCCGGCCGCCGCACCGCGCCGACGCCCCGTCAGTCCCACCCTTGAAGTGCTAGCACTCCCATGGGTAGAGTGCTAAGTGGTTCGTGTGCGCGGGACAACCCGCACACACAAGGTGACGCCGGCACCCGCGACGACGGCTGTGACTTTCGGGCCAGACAACATGACACCGAACATCCATACATGGAGGCGAACTGTGGCAAGCGTGAACATCAAGCCGCTTGACGACAAGATCCTGGTCAAGGCGACCGAGGCCGAGACCACCACCGCGTCGGGCCTGGTCATTCCGGACACCGCCAAGGAGAAGCCGCAGACCGGCACCGTCGTCGCCGTGGGCGAGGGCCGCGTGACCGAGCAGGGCAACCGGGTCCCGACCGGCATCAACGAGGGCGACACCGTGCTGTTCAGCAAGTACGGCGGCACCGAGTTCAACTACAACGGCGAGGAGTACCTCGTGCTCAGCTCGCGCGACGTCCTCGCCGTCATCGGCAAGTAGTCGGCCGCACACGTGCGAAGTCCGGACCGCCCCGCCCGAAGCTGAGGCGGGGCGGTCCGGCTTTTTCACTAGAGCCTTAGGAGCTTTGAAACATGGCTAAGCAGATCGCATTCGACGAGGACGCACGCCGCAGCCTGGAAGCCGGCGTCGATGAGCTCGCCGACGCGGTGAAGGTGACCCTCGGACCCCGCGGCCGGCACGTCGTGCTGGCGAAGGCGTTCGGCGGGCCCGTCGTCACCAACGACGGCGTGACCATCGCCAAGGAGATCGAGCTGGAGGACCCGGTCGAGAACCTGGGCGCCCAGCTGGTCAAGTCCGTCGCGACCAAGACGAACGACATCGCCGGCGACGGCACCACGACCGCCACCGTGCTCGCGCAGGCGGTCGTCAAGGAGGGCCTGCGCAATGTCGCGGCCGGTGCCAACCCGATCGAGTTCGGCAAGGGCATCGGCGCGGCCGCGGACAAGGCCGCCGACATCCTCGTCTCGCAGGCCACCCCGGTGGACGGCGAGAAGGCGATCGCGCAGGTCGCGACCGTCAGCTCGCGCGACGAGGAGCTGGGCACGATGATCGGCTCGGCGATGGGCAAGGTCGGCGCCGACGGTGTCGTCACCGTCGAGGAGAGCTCGGGCGTGGAGACCGACGTGGTCGTCACCGAGGGCGTGCAGTTCGACAAGGGCTACATCTCCCCGAACTTCGTCACGGACCTCGAGGAGCGCAAGGTCGTCTTCGACGACGCCCTGGTGCTGCTCTACCGCGACAAGATCACCTCGCTGCCCGACTTCCTGCCGCTGCTCGAGAAGATCCTCGAGACCGGCAAGCCGGTGCTGATCGTCGCCGAGGACGTCGAGGGCGAGCCGCTCTCGACGCTGGTCCTCAACACCCTGCGCAAGACCATCCGCGCCGTCGCCGTGAAGGCGCCCTTCTTCGGTGATCGCCGCAAGGCCTTCCTCGAGGACCTCGCCATCGTCACCGGCGGCACCGTCATCAACACCGACCTGGGCCTGAGTCTGTCCACGGCCGGGATCGACCTGCTGGGCAGCGCCCGGCGCGTCGAGGTGACCAAGGACGCCACCACCATCGTCGACGGTGCCGGGTCCAAGGAGGACGTGCAGCAGCGGGCCGCGCAGATCAAGGCCGAGATCGACAACAGCGACTCCGACTGGGACCGCGAGAAGCTCTCCGAGCGCCTCGCGAAGCTGGCCGGTGGCGTCGCGGTGATCCGCGTCGGCGCGCACACCGAGACCGAGCTCAAGGAGCGCAAGCACCGCGTCGAGGACGCCGTGTCCGCTGCTCGTGCCGCGGTCGAGGAGGGCATCGTGTCCGGCGGCGGTACCGCGCTGGTCAAGGTCAGCGCGCAGCTGGCCGACCTCGAGGACGGCAGCGAGGGCGACTTCCAGCTGGGCGTGCGCGCGTTCCGTCGCGCGCTGACGGCCCCGCTGTTCTGGATCGCCACCAACGCGGGCGCGGATGGCGCCGTCATCGTCAACCGGGTCACCGAGACGGGTGAGGGCTTCAACGCCGCCACCCTGCAGTTCGGCGATCTCATCGCGGACGGCGTCATCGACCCGGTGAAGGTCACCCGCAGCGCCGTGGTGAACGCCGCATCGGTCGCCCGGATGATCCTCACCACCGAGGCCACCGTCGTCGACAAGCCGGCGGAGGAGCCCGAGGACGCGCACGCGGGGCACTCCCACTAGGAGATCCTCGAGCGCGACGAGCGCCCCCGGCCTTCGGGCCGGGGGCGCTCGTCGTCGTGGGGTCAGCCCGCGATGCGGCTGGTCCTGACCCGGGCCTTGGACGCCAGCGCGGCGCGCTCGGACTCGGACAGGCCGCCCCAGATGCCGTAGGGCTCCGCGACGGCGATCGCGTGCGTGCGGCACTGCGTCAGTACGGGGCACGTGCGGCACAGTTCCTTGGCACGCCGTTCGCGCTGCGCGCGCGCCCGGCCCCGCTCGCCGTCGGGGTGGAAGAACACCGAGCTGTCGACGCCGCGGCACACGCCGTGCATCTGCCAGTCCCAGAAATCCGCGTTGGGACCGGGGAGTTCGTTGGGTTGAGGCATGCGCATTCTCCAAACACTCGGCGATCTCGCTGGCGTGGAAACGTCGTTGTTCCTCTCGCCCGTTCACCGTATGCAGTTCGTCAGACGAAGGTCAACCCGCTGTGGGCGTTTGTGGGGACCCTTCGGTCGCGGTGAGAATTAACGTTGTGTTCATTCCTTCTGCGGTATACGGACCGGTGTTCCGTTCGTGAATTCCGGGACTCCGGCGACGATCGTCACAGGTGGGAGTGTGTGTTGCCGTCGAAGGTATCGGACCCTGCGATTGCAACGACATGGAAGGGACCCGGCAATCGCTTTACAATTCGGTAACATTGGCGCCGGTGTCCGACCGTTCGACGCCATTGTCATTGCTGCAAATTGTGGAAGGTTAAATCTTTGGAAACTGGACATTCGGATCGCGCGTCCGCCGGTGCGGCGGATCTGGTCACGGCCGCGTTCGGTGCGACCGCGGGCGCCCCGGGTCCCGCGGACTGCGCCGGTGGCCGGGTCTGGTTGCGCGCCGTCGCGCTCGCCGGGACGGGACGGTTCGCGGCCGCCCGGGCGCTCACCGCGGGCGTGACCGGTGGGCCGTTCGCCGCGGCGGCGCGCTGCCTGGAGGGTTCGATGCTGCGACAGTCCGGCGCCCACCGCGCCGCGGCGCTGCCCGACGGTGCCGCACTAGGCATTGCGAGCTCAATAGATGAACAACCAGGTTATGGTTTATCGGTGGCGCTGACGGTCGATGCGACGGTAGGACTCGCTGCGGACGCTCTGGGCACCGGCCGGCACGCCTTGAGCGCCCGCCTGCTCGCGCGTGCGGACGAGCACCTCCGAGCCGGGGGGACTGCGGATTCGTCGCGGTCCGGTGCCGGCCCGGCGCGCGCTTTCCCGTGGTGGACGGTGCCGCGCGCCCGATTGCGACGCGACTGGGTCGCGGCCGAGTTGGCCGTCTACACCGGGCAGACCGAGGCGGCGGCCGCCGCGATAGATCCGCTGTTGTCGGCCGACCCGGGGCCGACTGCGCCGCGGCATCATGCGAAGACGCTGCTCATCGCGGGTTCCGCGGCGATGGCGTCGGGCGATCCGGACCGGGCGCGGGAACTCGCGACCGAGGCGTACGGCGTCGCCACCTCGGAAGGGCTCGATCCTCTAAGGTGGGCCGGAGCGAAGATGTTGGTCGCGTTGTCGGAGGTGGGGCATGGGGAGGCGTTCGCGCGCGACGCTGCGGCCGTGGAGGCGGTCTGGATTCGCCATGGCGCGGGATTGGCACGGTTGTAACGGCAGGATGCAGGCTGGCGATGAATCTGACAGGTGAGGAGCTCGACCGGGCCGTGCGCGAGGCAGCGCGCGGCGATCGGTCCGCGCTCGCAGATGTTCTCGACACCATCCGGCCACTCGTCGTGCGGTACTGCCGCGCGCGGGTCGGTGGTGGCGAGCGTCACTCGCTGTCCGCTGAAGACATCGCGCAGGAGGTGTGCATGGCTGTGATGACGGCTCTGCCCCGGTACGAGGACCAGGGGCGCCCGTTCATGGCGTTCGTGTACGGCATCGCCGCGCACAAGGTCGCGGACGGCTTCCGTGGTGCGGCTCGTAACAAATCCGACCCCGTCAGCGAGATCCCAGAGAGAGCGTCGCTGGACGGCGGGCCCGAGGGACAAGCGCTCGCCACGGAGGCGAGCCGCGACATGGCCCGCCTGCTCAGCACGCTCCCCGAGAAGCAGCGCGAGATCCTGATCCTCCGCGTGGTCGTCGGCCTATCGGCCGAGGAGACCGCGGAGGCGGTGGGCGGTACAGCAGGTGCCGTCCGCGTGGCTCAGCACCGCGCGCTGTCCAAGCTGAAGAACCAGATCGCGAAAGAAGGTGAGAACTGACATGGCCGACGACACCCGCAAGCCCGGGAACAATCAGGGGCGCTTCGATCCCCAGGATCCTGAGCGCACGGCCACTCACCGTCTGGGTCCGCCGATGCGCCCGATGCGCCCCGGCGGTCCGCGCGACTTCCGCGACGGGGACACCGGCTTCGTCGATCGCGTCACGGACGACGGTGCGCCCGTCGACGTGGCCGCGGTCCGTCGGGACGACGACCTGATCGAGGCCCTCGCCGCCGGCGGCGCCGTCACCACCGCGGATCAGACCGAGTTCACGCTCGCCTCGCTGCTCGCCGACTGGCGCGACGAGATCGTCACCACGCCGGTGCCCTCGGGCCCGTCGATCGACGAGATCGTCGCCGCCACCGGCGGCGGCCGCCGGGGCCGGGGCCGAGGTCCCGGGCGGCCCACGCGCCCCGTCGCGCCGCCCCCGGCGCCACTCGTGGGCGGGTCACTGGAGGCACCGTCGGGCGACGGTGCCGTGACCGACATCGCGAACGCCCCCTCGCGGCGCAACCGGCGGTTCGGCTTGATCGCCGGTACGGCCGCGGCCGCGGTGGCGATCATCGGCGGCGGTGGCGTGCTCGTGAACTCCGCCGACCCGGGCGATGGTGCGCTGTGGAGCGTCAAGGAGGTCGTGTTCGCGGACGCCGCCTCGCAGACGGTCGCCACCTCGGAGGCGAAGGCGCAGATCGCGAAGGCCGACGAGGAGATCAGCGGCAGCAATCAGGCGGCGGCGCAGTCGGCGCTCGTCAACGCCCGACAGCAGGCCGCGAAGGTGAAGAACGCGAAGGATCGGGCCGAGCTCGAGGAGCGGATCCGGGCGGCGGAGGCGCGTGCCGGCCTGCCGGTCGGGTCGACCGACCTGCCCACGTCCGAGCCGTCGAGCCCGGCGACCCCGTCGGCGCCGCCGACGTCACCGACATCGCCCTCGACCGTCCCGACCACGCCCACGACGACGGTGCCGTATCCGACGATCCTCGACACGCCCGCGCCGACCACGCCGCGGCCGACCACGCCGCGGCCGACCACGCCGCGGCCGACGCCGACGACGACCGAGCCGACGACCACCGAGCCGACGACCACGGAACCGACGACGACCGCGACGACCACCACACCGCCGGCGACGACCACCACCACGCCTCCGCCCCGGACCACGACCTCGACGGCCGCGGCGACGGAGACGACCACGGTGCTGCCTCCGGTGCTGTTCCCGCGGTAACCCGTGACGACCACGAAGGCCCCCACCGCTCGGTGGGGGCCTTCGTCGGTTCGGGCGCCTATTCCTCGTTCGCGAGGTTCATCGCGGCATCGGCGTAGCCGCGGCAGTAGTCCCACGTGACGTACGCGTCGGGTGCGGGATCGTAGGCCGGTTCGTGGGGCCGGACGGTGCCGTCCACCAGCAGCTGCAGCAGGTTCGCGCGCAGCATGTCCCAGTCGTGGTAGTGATCCTCCTGACAGTCGTCGCAGCAGATCACGAGGCCACGGACACCGCGGTGGGCGAGGAGTGCCTCGTAGACGGACAGGTCCGCCAGGTCCTCCTCGACGGCGAGCCGCTCGGCGGGATCGAGGGGCTGGCCGGGATCGAGCGAGTCCAGAGCGGCCGTGGGGTCGCTCGGATCGTCGGCGAACGGGTCCGGCGGAAGGCCGGGGGGAAGATTGTTGCGCACGCCCCCACGGTACGCAGAAATGCCCTGTTCTGGCCAGTCACACGCGCTGTACGAGCGGAAGTATCCGCCGCGTACCATGGATACATGACGCGTTCCGCCTCTTCCGCGCCCGCTTCCGGCTCTGTTCGCATCGGTGGTGACGACCCGTCCAAGGTCGCCATGCTCGGCCTCACCTTCGACGATGTGCTCCTCGTTCCCGCGGCCTCCGATGTCATTCCGTCGGGGGTCGACATCTCCACGCGGCTCACCCGCGGGATCACGCTGCGGGTCCCGCTGATCAGTTCCGCGATGGACACCGTCACCGAGGCGCGGATGGCCATCGCGATGGCCCGCAACGGGGGCATGGGCGTGCTGCACCGCAACCTGTCGATCGAGGCGCAGGCCGGGCAGGTCGAGACGGTCAAGCGGTCCGAGGCCGGCATGGTCACCGATCCGGTCACCTGCAGCCCGTCGAACACGCTCCGCGAGGTCGACGAGTTGTGCGCCCGGTTCCGGATCTCCGGCCTGCCGGTGACGGACGAGAAGGGCACGCTGGTCGGGATCATCACCAACCGCGACATGCGCTTCGAGGTCGACTTCGAGCGCCCCGTCGCCGAGGTCATGACGAAGGCCCCGCTCATCACCGCGCAGGAGGGCGTCACCGCCGAGGCGGCGCTCGGGCTACTGCGCCGGCACAAGATCGAGAAGCTGCCCATCGTCGACGGCAGCGGGCGGCTCACCGGCCTGATCACGGTCAAGGACTTCGTCAAGACCGAGCAGCACCCCAACGCCACCAAGGACTCGGACGGTCGGCTGCTCGTCGGCGCGGCCGTCGGTGCGGGCGACGAGGCGTGGGAGCGGGCCATGGCGCTGCGCGACGCCGGTGTCGACGTGCTGGTGGTGGACTCGGCGCACGGCCATTCGAGCGGCGTGCTCAACATGATCGAGAAGCTCAAGCACGAGCTCGGTGACGACGTGCAGCTCATCGGCGGCAACGTGGCCACCCGCAGCGGTGCAGCCGCGCTGGTCGCCGCCGGTGTCGACGGTGTGAAGGTCGGCGTGGGCCCCGGCTCCATCTGCACCACGCGCGTGGTGGCGGGCGTCGGCGCCCCGCAGATCACCGCGATCCTCGAGGCGAACGCGGCGTGCGCGCCCGCGGGCGTCCCCGTGATCGCCGACGGCGGCCTGCAGTTCTCGGGCGACGTGGCGAAGGCGCTGGCGGCCGGCGCGTCGACGGCGATGCTCGGCTCGCTGCTCGCGGGCACGGGCGAGTCGCCGGGCGAGCTGATCCTCGTCGGCGGCAAGCAGTTCAAGAGCTACCGCGGCATGGGCAGCCTCGGCGCCATGCAGGGCCGCGGCCAGGCGAAGTCCTACTCCAAGGACCGCTACTTCCAGGACGATGTGCTCTCCGAGGACAAGCTGGTGCCCGAGGGCATCGAGGGGCGGGTGCCCTTCCGCGGCCCGCTGAGCTCGGTGATCCATCAGCTCACCGGCGGCCTCCGGGCGGCGATGGGCTACACCGGCAGCCAGACCATCGAGGATCTGCAGCGCGCCCAGTTCGTGCAGATCACCGCTGCGGGTCTGAAAGAATCGCACCCGCACGACATCACGATGACGGTCGAGGCGCCGAACTACACCACGCGGTAGTCCGGTAGTCCTCACACGTACCCCCGGGGCCGACGATGCCCCGCTCCCGTCCGGAAAGGACTGAGCGCGTTGCGCGACATGGTTGAGATCGGCATGGGCCGCACGGCCCGACGCACGTACGAGCTGCAGGACGTGAACATCGTCCCGTCGCGTCGCACGCGGTCCTCGAAGGAGGTGTCCACCGCGTGGCAGCTCGACGCGTACCGGTTCGACACCCCCATCCTCTCGCATCCCACGGACGCGATCGGCTCGCCGGAGTTCGCGATCGGGCTCGGTGAGCTGGGCGGCCTGGGCGTGCTCAACGCCGAGGGGCTCTACTCGCGGCACCGCGATGCGCAGGCCAGGGTCGAGGAGGTCGTCTCGCTCGCCGCGTCCGACATCACCGGCACCGCCGCGATCCGTCGCCTGCAGGAGCTGCACGCCGCGCCGCTCGACCCCGAGCTGCTCGCCGCGGCCGTCGGCCGGGTGCGCGACGCGGGGGTGACGGTGGCCGTGCGGGTCTCGCCGCAGCGCGCCCAGGAGCTGACGCCGGTCCTGGTCAAGGCCGGGATCGACCTGCTGGTCATCCACGGCACGATCATCTCGGCGGAGCACGTCTCGAACGAGGGCTCGGCACTGAATCTCAAGACCTTCATCGGCGATCTCGACGTCCCGGTGGTCGCGGGCGGCGTGAGCGATCACCGCACCGCACTGCACCTGATGCGTACCGGCGCGGCCGGCGTCATCGTCGGGTACGGCTCGGCGGAGGGCGCGACGACGACCCGGGAGGTGCTCGGCATCGGTGTCCCCATGGCCACCGCCATCGCCGATGCCGCCGCGGCCCGTCGGGACTACCTGGACGAGACCGGTGGCCGGTACGTGCACGTGATCGCCGACGGCGACATCTACAGCGCCGGCGATGTCGCGCGGGCGATCGCCTGTGGCGCCGATGCCACCATGCTGGGCGCTCCGCTCGCCCTCGCGGCCGAGGCGCCGGGCAAGGGCTGGTACTGGCCGTCGGTGGCCGCCCACCCGTCGATCCCGCGCGGCGCGGTCGCGCCCGCGCAGCTCGGCGGGCTGGACGCCTCCGAGGGCGCGGCGCCGTCCCTCGCGACGATCCTCAACGGCCCGTCGACGGAGCCGAACGGCCAGTTGAACCTGGTCGGCGGCCTGCGCCGGTCGATGGCCAAGTCCGGCTACAGCGAGCTCAAGGAGTTCCAGAAGGTCGGGCTCAACGTCGCGTACTGAGCCCGAACCACTGTTATTGAGTAAGGTTTAGTAGTACCGTTACCCGTCAGTAGGGCCGCTTCAGCCGCGGTCCGGTGACACAGGTCCTTCCGCGGACGGGTGAGGGGTGCCAAATGGCCAAGGCAGTCAAGCAGAACACGGGCGATCACTTCGACGTGCTCGTGATCGGCTCCGGGTTCGGCGGCAGCGTGACCGCGCTGCGTCTGACCGAGAAGGGCTACCGCGTCGGCGTGCTCGAGGCCGGGCAGCGGTTCGCGGACGAGGACTTCGCCGAGAGCACGTGGAACCTCAAGAAGTTCGTGTGGGCGCCGGCGATGGGCCTCTACGGCATCCAGCGCATTCACCTGCTCAGCGACGCCGTGGTCCTCGCGGGCGCCGGCGTGGGCGGCGGCTCGCTGAACTACGCGAACACGCTGTACAAGCCTCCGGCGCCGTTCTTCAACGACCCCCAGTGGAAGCACATCACCGACTGGGACGACGAGCTCTCCCCGTTCTACGACCAGGCCCGGCGGATGCTGGGCGTGGTGAAGAACCCGCACGAGACCCCGTCGGACCGGGTGATCAAGCAGATCGCCGAGGAGATGGGCGTCGCGGACACGTACACCGAGACGCCGGTGGGCGTGTACTTCAACCAGCCGGGCCGCACCGACGCGGACCCGTTCTTCGGCGGCGCCGGCCCCGCCCGAACCGGCTGCACCGAGTGCGGCCAGTGCATGTCGGGCTGCCGCGTGGGCGCGAAGAACACCCTGATGAAGAACTACATCCACCTGGCCGAGGCCGGTGGGGCGCGGTTCATCCCGATGACGACGGTGACGGGGGTCCGGGAGGGCCGTAAGGGCGTGTGGGAGGTGGACACCCGGCGCACGGGGGCGAAGGTGCGCAAGAACCGCACCGTCTACACCGCCGACAACGTGGTCTTCGCGGCCGGCACCTGGGGCACGCAGACGCTGCTGCACTCGCTCAAGGACACGGGCGCGCTGCCGAAGCTCTCCGAGCGCCTGGGCGTGCTCACCCGCACCAACTCCGAGTCGATCCTCGGCTCGGCGCGCACCGTCGTCGACCCCGTCGAGGATCTCTCCAAGGGCGTGGCGATCACCAGCTCCTTCTACCCGACGCCGGACACCCACATCGAGCCCGTCCGGTACGGACCCGGCCGCAACGCGATGGGGATGCTGCAGTCGCTCCTGGTCGACGGCGGCCCGGGCCGCACCCGGCTGGGGGGATTCGTGCGCGACCTGGCGAAGAAGCCGAGCGACCTGAAACTGCTGCTCACCCAGAAGGACTGGGGTCAGCGCGTGCTGATCCTGCTCGTCATGCAGAGCCTGGACAACTCCATCACCACCTACACCAAGAAGATTCCCGGCAGCAGCAAGCGCCGCATGGTCTCCAAGCAGGGGCACGGCGCGCCGAACCCCACGTGGATCCCGAAGGGCAACGAGGCGGCCCGGATCGGTGCGGAGAAGCTGGGCGGCGTGGCGGGCGGCACCTGGGGCGACATCTTCAACGTCCCGATGACGGCCCACTTCCTCGGCGGCGCAGCCATTTCCGATTCGCCCGAGACCGGCGTCATCGACCCGTACCACCGGATCCACGGCTACCCCTCGCTGTTCGTCGTCGACGGCGCCGCGATCTCGGCCAATCTCGGCGTCAATCCGTCGCTGTCGATCGCGGCGCAGGCCGAGCGCGCCGCGTCGCTCTGGCCGAACAAGGGCGAGCAGGACCCGCGTCCCGCGCAGGGCGCCGGCTACCAGCGCATCGCCCCGACCGCGCCGAAGTCGCCCGCCGTCCCCGCGGGCGCGCCCGGCCAGCTGCTCCTGCCCCTGCCCAAGGTGCGTCCGCCGCAGGAGGCCGATACGCAGGCCTGACGGTCCGCCGTCGCTACGCTCGGTGTCATGACGCGCGTGCAGGACGTA
The DNA here is from genome assembly GCF_012396015.1 of Tsukamurella spumae. Classification (GTDB taxonomy): domain Bacteria; phylum Actinomycetota; class Actinomycetes; order Mycobacteriales; family Mycobacteriaceae; genus Tsukamurella; species Tsukamurella spumae. Next base: position 13,881 of record NZ_JAAXOQ010000029.1, read on the forward strand.
CTGGCCGAGTTGGCGGCACTGGAGGATCCGCGGGCGCGGGCGGTCAACGAACGGCACGGCGACCCCCACGGCGTGAACCTGACGATGCTGCGGGCGGTGGCGAAGTCGCTCGGTACGGACCGGGAGCTCGCCGGCGAACTGTGGGACTCGGATGACGTCGCGGGGCAACTGGTGGCGCTGTTGATCAGCAGGCCGAAGCAGTACACCGCGGGCGAGTTGGACGCGATGCTCCGGTCCGCCCGCAGCGACAAGGCGCACGACTGGCTGCTGAACTACCTGGTGAAGAAGTCCCCGCATGCGGCGACGCTCCGGGCGCAGTGGTTCGACGACGCCGATCCGCGGGTGCGGGCCGCGGGCTGGACGCTGACGACGCATGCCGTCACCACGGCCGATCTCGATCGGGACGCGCTGCTCGACACCGTCGCCCGGGAGATGCGCGACGCCCCGTCGAAGCTGCAGTGGGCGATGAACGAGACCCTCGCGACCATCGGCATCGAGGACCCGTCCCGTCGGGCCCGCGCGATCGCGATCGGCGAGGACCTGCAGGTGCTCGCGGACTACCCGGTCTCGAAGGGTTGCGTTTCGCCCTTCGCGCCGATCTGGATCACCGAGATGGTCCGCCGCCGCCATGCCTGACGGCGCCGTTCATCCCACCTGCCTCGCGGCGGGCGCTCGGGATCGTGACGGCCCTGGTGTCCTGACCGGCGGCCAGCGGCAACTAGACTGACACGGGTGACGGACTCCTCACCCAACCCCGTTCTGGTCGTCGATTTCGGTGCGCAGTACGCGCAGCTGATCGCTCGCCGCGTCCGCGAGGCGCGGATCTACTCGGAGGTGGTGCCGCACACCATCACCGCCGACGAGGTGCGCGCCAAGAACCCCGCCGCCATCGTGCTGTCGGGTGGTCCGGCGTCGGTGTACGCGGAGGACGCCCCGAGCCTCGATCCCGCGGTCTTCGACCTCGGGGTCCCGGTGTTCGGTATCTGCTACGGCTTCCAGATGATGGCCCGGGCCCTCGGCGGCACCGTCGCCAACACGGGCGGGCGCGAGTTCGGCAGGACCACCCTGACACCCACGGGCGACGGTGTGCTGCACGCCGGGCTGCCCGCGGAGCAGCCCGTGTGGATGAGCCACAACGACGCCGTGCAGGTCGCCCCGGAGGGCTTCTCGACGGTGGCCTCCACGCCCGGCGCGCCCGTTGCCGCGTTCGAGAACGTCGGCCGCAGGATGGCCGGTGTCCAGTACCACCCGGAGGTACTGCACAGCCCGCACGGTCAGGAGGTGCTCACGCGGTTCCTGTACGAGGTCGCCGGGTTGAAGCCCACCTGGACCGCCGCGAACATCGCGGAGCAGCTCATCGCGGATGTCCGCGCGCAGGTGGGGGAGAGCGGCCTCGCGATCTGCGGGCTCTCGGGCGGCGTCGACTCGGCGGTCGCGGCCGCGCTGGTGCAGCGCGCCATCGGGGACCGGCTGACCTGTGTCTTCGTCGATCACGGCCTGCTGCGGCAGGGCGAGCGGGAGCAGGTGCAGACCGACTTCGTCGCGGCGACGGGCGCACGCCTGGTCACCGTCGACGCGGAGGAGACCTTCCTGTCCCGACTCGCGGGCGTGTCCGATCCGGAGACGAAGCGCAAGACGATCGGCGAGCTGTTCATCCGGTCCTTCGAGGGCGCGGTCTCCGAGGTCGTCGGATCGGCGGATGCCAAGGTCGAGTTCCTCGTCCAGGGCACGCTGTACCCGGACGTGGTCGAGTCCGGCGGGGGCGCCGGCACCGCCAACATCAAGAGCCATCACAACGTGGGCGGCCTGCCGGAGGACCTCGAGTTCTCGCTGGTCGAGCCGCTGCGCCTGCTGTTCAAGGACGAGGTGCGCGCGGTCGGTCGCGAGCTCGGCCTACCGGAGGAGATCGTCGGCCGCCAGCCCTTCCCGGGCCCGGGCCTGGCCATCCGGATCGTCGGCGAGGTCACCAAGGACCGCCTGGACCTACTGCGCAAGGCCGACGCGATCGCGCGCGAGGAGCTCACCGCGGCGGGCCTCGACGGCACGATCTGGCAGTGCCCCGTCGTGCTGCTCGCCGATGTCCGCAGCGTGGGCGTGCAGGGCGACGGCCGCACCTACGGCCACCCGATCGTGCTGCGTCCGGTCAGTTCCGAGGACGCCATGACGGCGGACTGGACGCGCGTGCCCTACGAGACGCTCGAGATCATCTCGACCCGCATCACCAACGAGGTGGAGGACGTCAACCGCGTGGTGCTCGACGTGACGAGCAAGCCGCCGGGGACGATCGAGTGGGAATAGCGGTCACGATCTGACCGGTGCCGCCGGTACCGTCGACGCCATGACGATTCTGGTGACGGGTGCGACGGGCAACATCGGGCGAAAGGTGGTCGACGAGCTGGTGACACGGGGTGTCACCGACATCCGGGCGCTCACCACGAACCCGGCTAAGGCCGCGCTGCCTGCCGGGGTGGAAGTCTTCCCGGGGTTCATCGGCAGGCCCGAGACGCTCGGCGGTGCCCACGGGAACGCCTTCGCCGGCGTGACCGGTATGTATCTCGCGCCCTACGAGTCGACCGCTGCCGAGGTGTTGCAGCGGGCGATGGCGGCGGGCGTGCAGTACGTGGTGGCATTGTCCGGTGGGGCGCACTGGCAGGCGTTGGCCGACGAGGTCTTCGCCGCCGGCATCGACGTCACTCAGCTGGGCCCGGGGGAGTTCCTGGAGAACTTCGCGGGCTGGGCCGGCCAGGTGGCCGCCGGCGTCGTCCGCGAGCCCTACCCGGACGCGGGCGGTGCGCCGATCGCGATGGCCGACATCGCCGCCGTGGCTGCGTCGCTGCTCACTGCGGAGGACCGGACCCCGCATGTCGGTCGGATGTACGACATCACCGGCCCCGAGTTCCTCACCCGCGTCGATGCCGTGGCGCGGATCGCCGAGGGCATCGGCCGCGAGGTGCGGTTCGAACGGATCAGCCGCGAGGACGCCGAAACGGCCCTTGCGGCGGAGATGGGCGATATGGCCGGTTGGTACCTGGATCTGCAGGACGCCTCCCGCCGGCATCGGCAGGAGGCGAACTCGCTGGTCGAGGACCTCACTGGTCGTCCGGCGATGAGCCTGACGCAGTGGGCTTCGGAGAATCGGAGCCTGTTCGGGGCCTGATCAACAGCACCCCCGCCACCGCGACGGCGGCGATGGCGAGGCCTCCGACGAGGGTGCCCGCGCTGATCAGGCTCGGGCCGCCGACGGCGCCCCAGACGGCGATCACGATCGCCGCGATGCCGGCGATGAGCAGGGCGGGGGAGAAACCGCGGCGCAGCGCGGCGCCGGTCTCGGTAGCGGTTCGGTCAGCGGACACGGTTCACCTCCACGCTGCCCAGGTTGCCGCGGGCGTCGATCGTCAGCGTCGGGGCGCCGGGCTTCGCGCCGGCACCGGGGATCAGGCCCTGGGGGCATCGGGTGTCGCCCACGTTCACCGAGCAGCTGACCCGGACGTTCATGGATTCCGGCACGGTGATGCGGGTCTCGCCCGCGGCGACCCGCGTCTGCACGGTCCGATCGTGGTCGAGGGACATGCCGCGCAGGTCCAGCGTCAGGGTGCCGGCCTGCACGCGGTACTCGCTCTGCAGGTCCGCGGCCGAGGTCACGGCGAACACCTTGTCGCCGCGCGGAGCGCCGGCGTAGCCCGACATGACGTTCTGCGCCATCGTGCCGATCACTACGAATCCTGCGAGGGGGATGGCGACGGCGATCAGCCCGTACCCGGAGCGCCGGAACGCGCCGATGACGAGGCCGCCGCCCACCACGGCGAGCACGACCGCTGCCCCCATCACGGGCGAGAGCGATACGCCGAGAACGAGGTTGACGGTGGCGATCGCCGCGGCAGTCAACAGCGCGATGCCGAGGGTCACCGGGGTCACGCGAGTGCGCCGCTTCGGGACCACCGGGACCGGGGTCGTGGCGGCCGCGGGCTCGGGCAGATCCCATGCGAAGGGCGCGGCGCCCAACGGATCCCAGCGCGGTGGGCGGATCTCCTCCGTCGCCGGTGTCGTGTCCTGGGCGCGCGGGCCCGCCTCGGATGCCGGGTGCGGGTTCCCGGGGTCCGACGGGGCCGGGTCCGGCGGTGCTGCCGCCGACGGGGTGGTCGTCGGCGCGGATTCCGTTGCGGCACTGGGCGGCGCGGGCTCCGAGGGATCGGGTCCCGTGGTCGGCGGCGTCCAGACGGGCTGCCACGGGAACTGCGCGGTGGGCGGCTGCCATGCGCCCACGGGGGCGGGGGCGAATCGGGTCGTGACGGCGGTTCCGGGCGGGGGGACGGGGAGGCGCTGGTGCAGCGCGTACCAGCCGGCGAGGAGCAGCGCCAGGCTGATCAGACCGGCACCGGGCCAGGAGGAGCTGAGGTTGCTGCCGAAGGTCACGGCGAGTACCGCGGCGATGATCAGGACGATGGTGGGCGGCCCCGAGCGCTGCGACGGCGTTCCGTACGCGTACTCGGATTCCTTGGGGAGGACGAAGATCCCGACGATGTAGGCGATGAAGCCGAGGCCGCCGAGCACCGTCGCACCGATGAAGGCCGCGCGTACCAGCGCGACATCCACCTGGTATCGGCGGGCGAAGCCCGTGCAGACGCCGGCGATCGGCGCTTGCCGGGCTCGCAGCGGCCGGGTCTCCCACATCTGCCGGAGCTGGCTGGAGAGGGTTGTCGTGTCCATGTCTTCGATCCTGCGGGCCGGGGCGCGGTGGCACCATCGGGGAAGCCCCTGAATTCGTGGGCGCCGCAGGTCGGGGTGGACGCGGAATTCAGGGGCTTCCCCGATAGTCGCCGGGCACGGTTCGTGCAACCATCGAGGGCACGATGAGCAGACGAGCACAGCGCCGGTGGGCGCGGCAGGAGGCAAGCAGGCAGGCCTGGCAGCAGGGCTGGGGCCAGTCCTGGCAGGCCTGGCAGCAGAGCGGACACCCCGCGCCGCCCGCCGCCGTGCACCCCGCGGCCCTCGCGGTCGTGCCGCCGCAGCGGCAGCCGGCACCGTCGTACCCCCGGATGCACCGCCGCAGCGGCGGTGCGGTGATCGGCGGGGTGTGCGGCGGCATCGCCGATCACCTGGGCGTCGACGTCACCAAGGTCCGCATCGCCTTCACCCTGCTGGCGCTTCTCGGTGCGGGCGTCGTGATGTACGCGCTGCTGTGGTTCATGTGCCGCCCCGGCACGGACACGGAGCGACCGGATCCGGCCGAGCGCCGGCAGGGCCTGGCCCTGGCGGTACTCGGCGTCGTCGGTGCGGCGACGCTCGCCTCGGTGGCCAGCAGTACCAGCGCGGGATTCGTGGTGCCGGTGATAGTCATCGGCGTCGGCGCCGCCCTGGTGTGGCGCGAGGCCGATTCCGCGCGTACCCCGTCCACCGCGCTCGGCGGCTCCCGGCTGATCACGTGGCTGCGCATGCTCGGCGGCGTCACCCTGGTGATCGTGGGTCTCGCGGTGGTCTTCCTCGGCCGGGTGGATGTCGCGGCGATCCCGACGGCGCTCGCCGCGGTCGTCCTGACGCTGGTGGGCGTGGCGCTGCTGACGGTGCCGATCTGGGTGCGCATGTGGCGCGACCTGGGTGCCGAGCGCGCCGCCCGGGTGCGCACCATCGAGCGGGAGGAGATCGCCTCGCACCTGCACGATTCGGTGCTGCAGACGCTCGCCCTCATCCAGAAGCAGTCCGCCGACGGTGCCGCCGTCAAGCGCCTCGCCCGCAGTCAGGAGCGCGAGCTGCGCGAGTGGCTGTTCGGCGGGGCGGAGGCACCCGCGCGGTCCCTCGCCGCGGCCCTCAGGGCGGCGGCCGCGGACGTCGAGGACGCGCACTCGGTGGCGGTGGACGTCATCACGGTCGGCGATGTCGAGGGTCCGGAGCTGGGCGTCGACGACCGGTTCACCGCGCTGCTCGGGGCGGCGAGGGAGGCGATGGTCAACGCCGCCAAGCACTCCGGCTGCGAGAGCATCGACACGTACGCGGAGGTCGACGACGATGCGGTGTCGGTGTTCGTGCGCGATCGCGGTGTCGGCTTCGACCCGGAGGCGGTACCGTCGGACCGGCAGGGCCTGGCGAAGTCGATCCGGTCCCGGGTGGAGCGGCGCGGCGGCACCGTCGCGGTGCGGTCCACCCCGGGCCGCGGCACCGAGGTGCGGCTGACGATCGCCCGGCCCGCCGAGGGCGACGAGATCGCACAGGAGAAGGCGGAGGAGAACGCGTGAGCTACCGGGTGTTCCTGGTCGACGATCACGGGGTGTTCCGGTCCGGCGTGCGCGCCGAGCTGGCCCGCGAGGACGCCATCGAGGTGGTGGGGGAGGCGGGAACGGTCGCGGAGTCCGTGGCCGGGATCCTCTCCGTCGCACCGGACGTGGTGCTCCTCGATGTCCACATGCCCGACGGTGGCGGCGTCGCCGTCCTGCGTGGCGTGTCCGACGGTGCCCCCCGCGCCAAGCTCGAGAAGGTGCCGGTCTTCCTGGCGCTCAGCGTTTCCGACGCCGCGGAGGACGTGATCGCCACGATCCGTGCGGGCGCGCGCGGCTATGTCACGAAGACGATCTCGGGGAAGGAGCTGGCCGATGCGGTGCGCCGCGTGGCCGAGGGCGATGCCGTGTTCTCGCCCCGGCTCGCGGGTTTCGTGCTCGACTCGTTCACCGGCCGCTCGCCGGTCCCGGAGCCCGCGCTGGATCCGGAGCTGGACTCGCTCACCCCGCGCGAGCTGGAGGTGCTGCGCCTGTTGGCCCGCGGCTACACCTACAAGGAGATCGCCGAGGACCTGTTCATCTCGGTCAAGACGGTCGAGACGCACGCCTCGAACGTGCTCCGCAAGACCCAGCAGAGCAACCGCAACGCGCTCACCCGGTGGGCGCACACCCGCCACCTCGCGGACTGAGTTCCCGGCCGTCGAGGTTTCGGCCGCGCGCTGCCGACATTCGTGGGCGCTGCCGATCACCGGCAGCGTTTCGAGCTACCGGCCGCGCGCTGCCGATATCGCGTCAGCCGATCGCGACGATGATCCCCGCGATGATCGCGGCGAGCACGATGAAGCCACCGATGATCCACGCGGCGAGAACCGCGTTCGACATCGTCGACGGCGGTGCCACGGGCGGCGGGACGTAGGCGTTCGGCCGCGGTGCCGGCGGGGCGGCCCGCTTGCGCTCGACGGGGCCGGACGCGCCCGGCCTGCCCGACGATGCCGGGCGCACCGTCGAACCACGTTCCCCGGGCGCTCCCGCGGAGCGTTCCCCGACGGTGCGGCGCAGCCAGACCGCGGGCGCGCCCTCGGAGGCCTGCAGCGGAGCGGACAGGATCGCGGTGGGGTTGCCGCCGGCGGCCGCGACCTCGGCGAGCCGGTCCCGCGCCTCGACCATGGACGGCCGCCGTTTGGGGCTCGGCTGCAACATGTCGAGGATCACGCGGGTCAGCGCGCCGTCGTGTTTGGGCGCATCGATCTGCCCCAGAGCGACCTTGTGCAGCAACCGGATCGAGTCCTCGTCCACGCCGAAGGGCGGCGTGCCCTCCAACGCGGTGTAGAGGGTGGCGCCCAGCGAGTACAGGTCGGAGGCCTCGGAGGGGTCGGTGCCGCGGGCCACCTCGGGTGCGAAGTAGGCGGGCGTGCCGGTGATGATGCCGGCCGGACTGTCCTGCCCGTCGTCCTTGGCCCGGGCGATACCGAAATCGGAGAGCTTGACGGTGCCCGATGCGCGGCCCCGGTTCGCGATCAGGATGTTGCCGGGCTTGATGTCGCGGTGGATGATCCCCGACTCGTGCGCCTCGATCAGCGCGTCGGCGACCTGTGCGCCGATCTGCGCGACCTGACGCTCGGGCATCGTTCCCGTCATGTGCAGGACCTGCGCGAGCGACCGCGACGGGAGGTACTCCATGACCAGCCAGGGCTCGCCGCGGTCCAGGGCCACGTCGTACATCGCGACCGCGTTGCGGTGCTGCAGCCGCGCCGCGAGCCGGCCCTCGTGCAGGGCCCGTTGGCGCAGCTCGTCGGCCTGTTCCTCGGTGAGGCCCTCGGTGGAGATCACCTGCTTGGCGGCCACCTCGCGCTCGAGCCGCTCGTCCCGCGCCAGCCACACGGCACCCATGCCGCCGCCGCCGATCTTGGAGGTCAGGCGGTACCGCCCGGCGACCAGGTGATCGGGCCCGGGAACGCCCCTGATCGCTCCGCCCGCACCCGTCGATTCCGCCACGTCGTTGATCCTAGAGGTCAGGCGCGGCGCGCGCGGTACGCGGCCACGTTGAGGCGGTTGTTGCAGCCGTCGTCGCAGAACCGGCGGGAGGAGTTGCGCGAGAAGTCCACGAACACCCCGGCGCAGTCGGGAGCGGCGCAGCGGCGCAGCCGGTCCAGCGCGTCGGCGCGCACCACGTCGACCATGCCCATCGCGGGCTCGGCCAGGAACCGTTCGGCGATCGGCGTCCCGTCGTTCCAGCCGTGCAGGTGGTAGGGCCAGTCGTCATGCCGTACGAGCTGGGGCAATACGGCTGCGTCGCGCAGCATGCGGTTCACCAGGTCGACGGTGCCCGCCTCGTCGCCGGAGAGGTCCCACAGGCCGCGCAGGACGCGGCGGACGGCGTGCACCCGGTCGAGCTCGTCCGGGCGCAGCGGGATGGGCCCCGTCCAGCCCCACCGTTCGACGAAGGACCGCAGCACGGCGACGTCGGGGAGTCGTTCGTCCCGGCCGGTGCGCGCGTCGGGGGCGGTGTTCACCAGATCGGCGGCGCTGGCCAGAGCGGAACGGGTGTCGTACGAGAACATGTCATCGCGAATGGTATCCGTTGCGGCGTCGTGGTCGCTACTCTCATCGGGTGTCCAGTCCTCTCGGAATCACCCCTGACGAGACCCTGCGCAAGGGCCTGCAGAGCCGCCACATCAGCATGCTCGCGCTCGGCGGCGCCATCGGTACGGGCCTGTTCGTGGCGTCCGGCGCCACGATCAGTCAGGCCGGCCCCGGTGGTGCCCTCACGGCCTACGCGCTCATGGGCGTCATGGTCTTCTTCCTCATGCAGAGCCTCGGCGAGATGTCGGCGTACCTGCCGTGCAGCAACCCGTTCGAGGAGTACGGGCGCCGGTTCGTCAGCAAGTCCTTCGGGTTCGCCGCCGGGTGGAACTACTGGTTCAACTGGTCGATCACCCTGGCCGCGGAGGTGGTCGCGGGCGGGCTGATCATGAAGTTCTGGCTGCCCCAGGTCCCCACCTGGATCTGGTCGGTGATCTTCCTCCTCGGACTGTTGGCCTTGAACCTGTTCGCGGTGAAGGCCTTCGGCGAGGCCGAGTTCTGGTTCGCGTCGATCAAGGTGATCGCCGTGGTGATCTTCCTGATCGTCGGCGTGCTCATAGTGGTGGGTGTGGTCGGTGACGGGCCCGCTCCGGGCTTCAAGAACTGGACCGTCGGCGATGCGCCCTTCGTGGACTTCCCGCTCGGCATGCTCTCGGTGTTCCTCATCGCCGGGTTCGCCTTCCAGGGCACGGAGATGATCGCCGTCGCGGCGGGTGAGGCGATCGAACCCAAGAGCGCGATCCCGCGCGCGGTGCGGACGGTGTTCTTCCGGATCCTGGTCTTCTACATCGGCACGCTCACGATCATCGCCTTCCTCATCCCGTACACGAACCCCGATCTGCTCGACGGTTCCGCGGAGAACGTCGCGGTGGCGCCGTTCACGCTGGTGTTCAAGCTCGCGGGTATCGATGCCGCGGCGTCGATCATGAACGCGGTCATCCTCATCGCCATCCTCTCGGCGGGCAATGCCAGCTTGTTCGCCGCCACGCGCGCGCTGTACGGCCTGGGAGTGGAAGGGAACGCGCCGAAGATCTTCGCGCGGGTGACCAAGGCCGGTGTTCCCATCGCAGCCACGGCGGCGACCACGCTGATCGGTTGCCTGTGCTTCCTCGCCGGTCCGAAGGGCGACGGTGCCGCGTACACGGTTCTGGTCGCCGCATCGTCGGTGGCCGGGTTCGTGACCTGGATCGGGATCGCGTGGGCGCACTACCGCTTCCGTAAGGCGTGGAACGCGCAGGGGCGCTCGCTCGACGTTCTGCCTTACAAGGCGTGGCTGTACCCGGCGGGGCCGATCGTGGCGCTCCTCATGTGTATCGCGGTCGTCGCCGGCCAGTACTACGTCGCGGTCAACGACTCGGACACGGGCGGCAGCATCAGCCTGCTCCTGACCACCTACGCCGCGTTGATCCTGTTCCTCGGTCTGTGGTGGGGACACAAGCTGGTCACGAAGTCGCCGACCGTCGATCCCGCGGCCGCCGATCTGACGCCCGTCGCGGCTGCGTCGGCACACCACGATCCCGACCGGGTGGGCTGACCGGACCCGTTCCTCCTCTCGTACGGCCGGCCGGGTGTCCATCACCCGGCCGGGCGTCGTCATCTGCACCCGTTTCGCACGACCTGTGCCGTTCTGCTCGATATCAAGCCCCTCGACCGCTAAAATCGCGTCAAGAGATGTAAGAGGCAAAAGATCGGAACGATTATGTCTGAAAACTCCGTGTTCCCGCGCGTGGTGGTCGAACAGGCCCGCAGCTGCGCCTGGGCCACCACCGAAGACCGCGCCCGCGAGCTGGTATCCGTGAACCCCGGTGATGTCAGCCTCGCGCAGGCGGTGCAGACCCTGCGCCGGCGCGGAATGTCCGTCTCGGACGGGCTGTTCCCGCAGGTCACCGTCGACGCGCTGCGGGAGACCGACGTGTACGTGATCCCGCACCTCGCCCGGCAGGGCGTCGAGCGGACCACCGGTGATCTGCCGCCCGTCTACGCCCCCGACGAGCTCGACGCGATCGAGCAGTACGTGCGCGCCGGCGGCGGGCTGGTCGTGCTCGCGGAGTGCGACACCGCCACCTCCGGCAACAATCTCGACGAGCTGCTGGGCCGGTTCGGCGTGCACGTCGAGTCCGTGGTCGTCCAGGAGGCCGCGGGCGACCGGCGGCACGGCGGCAACGCCACCTGGGTGCTCTCGGACATCGCCCCCGAGCTGAACGGCCAGGGCATCGTCGCCGCCGTCGAGGGGGCGGTCTTCTACCGGACCGGTGTGCTCGACGTTCCCGCCGATGCGGTCGTGCTCGCGCGCACCAGCCCCACCGCCGCCCCCGCGGATCGCCCCCTCGCGGCGGCACTGCAGGTGGACCGCGGCCGGGTGGTGGTGTTCTCGGACTCGGACCTGTTCGGCGACGACTGCATCGACGACCTCGATCAGCGCACGCTGTGGGCCAACGCGGTCACCTGGGCCGCGGGTACGCACGAGGACCCCGCGCCCCACGGTGCCTCCGCCGTCGCGCGCAGCGCCGATTGGGTGGCCCTCAAGTCCGCCGTCGAGGACCTGCGCGGGCTCCAGGGTGCCGACGGTGCCGTGGCCGAGCCCGGCGATCACGCGCGGGCCGGGGAGCTGGTCGACGAGGTCGTGGCCCGCATCGCCGCTCTCGCACCGCTGTTCCCGCACGACGCGGACTACCTCGCCGCGCTGCCGCGCGACTTCCGGAGCTGGGTCGAGGGCGGTTTCGCCCGCCCGGAGTTCGACGAGTCCCTCGCCGCCTTCCGGCCCGACCTGGACCGCGCGGACGGCGCGGAGCACCTCGTCGTCTTCCCGATGTACACGCAGAACGGCAACGCCGGCAAGGTCTTCGAGGCCGTGCTGCTGCGCGTGGTCTGGCCCGAGTGGCTGGCCGACGTGGAGCGCCGCTACGGGAACGAGAAGTTCCTGTCCGTCGCCTTCGAGGACTTCACCCCGGGCTACGACACCCACTCCGCGGTCCTCTTCCCGGAGACCGTGACGGTGGCGCAGACGCCCGAGTTCCACTGGGGCGCCATCTTCTGCGACCGCGAGGCCGCTCGGTTCCGCCGGGTCACGGGTGCCGCCAGCGAGATCCTCTCGCTGCAGCTGCCGCCCGACGGTGAGCGTCTGGTCGCCTCGCAGTCGCTGGCCCAGTCGACCTTCGCCATGTGGGACCTGATCCACGACCGCACCCACAGCCGAGGTGATCTGCCCTTCGATCCGTTCATGATCAAGCAGCGGATGCCGTACTGGCAGTACGCCCTCGAGGAGCTGCGCTGCGACCTGACCACCTTCCGGGAGGCGTACCGCCTGCAGCAGGAGGGGCACCCCTACGGACTGCCGGTGCAGTTGGCGATCCTGTGCGACAGGCTCTTCCGGTTCCCCATCACCGGCGATAGGGTGCGCAACTACGACGGCCTCGGCGGCCAGCTGCTGTTCGCCTATCTGCACCGTCACGGCGCGCTGCGCTGGCGTGACAACAGGCTCTCCTTCGACTGGAAGGAGCTGCCGCTCCAGGTGATCCGCCTCGGTGAGGAGATCGAGGAGCTCTACCGCACCGGCATCGACCGGTCCAAGGTGGGGCAGTGGCTGGCGAGCTACCGATTCGTCTCGTCGTATGTGGCGCCCGGCCCGGGGTCGGTCTGGGCGAAGGGGCCGGAGGCGCTGCCGCTCGACGGTGAGCCGCGCGGTCTGGTGGACCTGGTGCTGCCGGACGAATTCCCGCTCAACGTGTTCTACGAGGCGTTGCGTCGTAAGATGAGCGCCGTGATCGAGAGCGCGCGGGGCATCACGGCATCGGCACCGATCGAGGTGTCGGCATGAGCGGCGTGACGGGACGCACCGTCGTGGTGACGGGCGCGAACGGTGCGCTCGGCCAGGAGGTCGTGCGCAAGCTGGTAGCGGCGGGGGCGAAGGTCGCCGTCATCACCCGCGGCGCGCCGGCCGCGGAGATCGCTTCCCTGGAGGGTGTTTCCGCCTACCGAGCGGACCTCACCGATCGCACGGCGGTCCGTGCCGCGGTGGAGAAGATCAGGGCGGAGTCGGGCGGCGAGGGCGCCGTTGACGGGCTGCTGCACCTGGTGGGCGGGTGGCGCGGCGGCGTGCCGATCGACGAGGCCGATCCGGCGGACTGGGACTTCCTGGAGGCGGGGCTGATCCGGAGCCTGCAGAATGTCTCGCAGGCGCTGTACCGAGGGCTGGTTGCGAGTGCCGATGCGCGGGTGGCGATCATCTCGTCGACCTCGGTGGCGAAGCCGACCGCGAAGAACGCGGCGTACGCCGCCGCGAAGGCGGCGTCCGAGGCATGGACCCTGGCGCTCGCCGACTCCTTCACCGGCACCGGTGCGGCCGCCGCGATCGTGCGGGTCATGGCCCTGCTCACGCCGCAGATGAAGGCCGATGAGCCCGAACGGAAGTTCCCGCGCTACACGCCGATCGGCGATGTCGCGGACGCTCTGCTGGCGTTGTGGGAGGTTCCGGCCGCCGAGGCGAACGGCACCATCGAGACCCTGGTTCCGGAGGCGAAGGCATGACGCGACTGCACGACCCGTCGAAGCGGGGCTTCGCGAGCGACAACTACGCCGGCGTGCTGCCGGAGGTGCTCGAGGCCGTGGCCGAGGCCAACCTGGGGCATCAGGGCGCCTACGGCGCGGATGCGTACACCGCCGCCCTCGGTGAGCGGATCGTCGAGCTGTTCGGCGCAGGCGCCCAGGCGTTCCCGGTATTCAACGGCACCGGCGCGAATGTCGTTGCGCTGTCGGCGGTGTGCGACCGCTGGTCCGCCGTGGTGTGCGCCGATTCGGGGCACATCCACGTCGATGAGGGCGGTGCCCCGGAGAAGGTGGCGGGGCTCAAGCTGTTCGTCGTACCGGCCGTCGGTGGGAAGCTGACGCCCGAGGCGATCACCGCCGCCGTCCCCGACCGCGCGGGCGACGTGCACTGGGCGCAGCCTCGGGTGCTGTCGGTGGCGCAGTCCACCGAGCTCGGCACCGTCTACACCCCCGACGAGCTGCGGGCCCTGGCCGAGTACGCGCACGAGCGCGGCTGGCTCCTGCACATCGACGGCTCGCGGCTCGCCAATGCCGCTGCGAGCCTCGGTGTTCCGCTGCGCGCCATCACCACCGACATCGGCGCCGACATCGTGAGTGTCGGCGGTACCAAGAGCGGACTCCTGGGCGCCGAGCTGGTGCTGGTCCTCAATGCCGAGCGGGCCGGCGGTGTCGAGTACGTGCGCAAGCTCTCGATGCAGCTCGCCTCGAAGCAGCGCTTCCTGGCCGCGCAGTTCCTCGGGCTCTTCGAGGACGATCGGTACCTGCGGGTGGCCGGGCACGCCAACGCGATGGCACGGCTGCTGGCCGAGCTGGTGGGCGCGATCGACGGCGTGCAGTTGACCCAGCCGGTGCAGGCCAACGCCGTTTTCGCCGAACTCCCGCACGCCGCCGCCGAGGCGCTGATGGAGCAGGTCCCGTTCTACTTCTGGGACGAGATCCGCGGTGAGGTGCGCTGGATGTGTGCCTGGGACACCACCGAGGACGACGTCCGCGCCTTCGCCGAGCTGGTACGCGCGCAGCTGTCCTGAGCGCGATCTACCGGGTCGAGGTCGTCCACTATCGGTTCATTCAGCGCGATGAGCTCCGGTCGGCACCCTTTCGAGAGGAAGTGCGAGATCTCCTCGGCGACTCTCGCGGGCTGATCAAGCATCGACAGAACGCTCGCATCGTCGATCGCCATGAACCTTCCGCGGGGTAACAGGTGCGCGTTCGTGCTGTCCCGGGCGCTCCGGTCGACCGAGCCGCTGCGGAGTACCGGGCGGATGATGGCGGCCAGGTTCGCCGGTCACGCGATGGTGTCTGTGGCCGGGCGATAGATGTTCGCGCGGTGACGCGCGCACAACTCGCCTGAGACGGGTCAGTCCTTCGGCTGGCGTCTGATGAAGTCGGCCATGCCCGGGACGGAGAATGCGATCCGACCGTGCTCGGGCGCCCAGACCAGGCCTTTGGCGATGGTGGAGTCCCGAAGTCCGCTTGCCCCGCGCAGTGTTACTCCGAGGCCCGCTGCGACGGAGGCCGTTCGTGGCTGGTCCTCACCCGTCTCGGCGATGGCACGGAGGTAGGCGCGCTCGCGTTCCGTCGCTCGATCCCAGCGTGACGGAAAGAATCCGTCGTCGAGCGCGCGGCGGCCGACGTCGACGGCGTCGAATGCGTCGTCTGGGGTGAAGATTCGGGCGGGTGCGGTGTTCCATACCTCGGAGCCGTAGACCTGCAGGAAGTACGGGTACCCGTTCGAGGCTGAAACCAAGATGTCCAGTGCTTCGGCGGTGAACTCGGCCCCGGATTCCTGGACGGGGCGGCGCAGTGCGTCAGCGGAATCGTCCGGTGTGAGGGCGCCGATCGTGAAGTAGCTGAACTGTCGTTCTGCGTAGGAACGAGTGTCCGCCAGAATCGACGGCAGATTCGGTAGTCCGGCACCGATGAGGTAGAAGGGCCACTGGCGCTGAGTGGCTCGATGCTGTACTGCGAGTAGCATTTCCAGCAACGAGCGGTCCAGGTCTTGAGCCTCGTCGATGAAGATGCCGAGCGCGGCCCCCTTCTTCGCGAGTACCTGACACACGGTCTCGATGAGCTCCTCAAGATCGAACTCGATTCGGGAGGTGGTCGGCTTGTATTCGAGTTTGGCGCCGCCGAGGGAGACCGAGGCTGTGAATGCCGCGGCGAGTCTCTTGATCGGGTCGATGACGTCGGCTTTGAGCTGATACTTGCGGCTGTATCGGGCGAGGCCGCGCTCCAATTCGTGCGCGAAGCGCTGAACCATCGTCTCGTTGCCCGTGATCGAGGGGCGGGCTTCCATCTCGATGGAGAGCCAACCGTTCTGATCTGCGGTGCCGGCTAAGTGATTGAGGAGCACTGTCTTCCCGACACCGCGGAGTCCGGACAGCATGATGCCTCTGTCGTAGATACGTCGCGTGCTTCGTGCGATGAGCAGGTTGAAGGCCTCGATCTGCTGGCCGCGTCCTGTGAGTGCCGGCGGCAGGAGGCCCGAACCGGGCCGGAAGGGATTCAGTTCACGGTCCATGTATGCAAGATTATGTGGGAGTATCGGAAAAATCCAATACTCTCACATAATCTCTGAGACTTCGGTTCGAGGCGCTGCGAGAGGTGATGCGCCTGGCGCATCACCGCGCCGTCAGAACAAGCTCTCACCTGCATGTATGTAGTGCTGCGTCGCGCGCATCACCTCCCGGAACCTCTCTCACCTGGCCGCTTGACGGCGCTCCGATCGCGGATCTACGCTGAGACTCGTATCGAACAGAAGTTCTAGTCACACCTTCCCTGTGGCTCTGCTTCCGAACGTGGATCAGAACGTAGGGGAGGGGTGTGACAGGTGTCCGCACGTGTTCAAACGATGGCCGGTGGCCGCGAGGAGAAGCTCGCGGAGCTGCGCAAAAGGCTGGCGGCGCTCCCGGAGAAGCATCGTCCGGGGAAGTCGCAGGCGTCGCAGGGGCCGCCGCTGCAGGAGGAATCCGCGCAGCCCGGTGCCGTTCCCGAGGCAGGTGTGCTCCCGGTGCACGAGGAGCTCGCCGCGCTGCTGCCCGGCCGCGGCCTGCCCCGCGGCAGCGTCGCCACCCTCGAAGGTGCGGGCTCGCTCGCGGTCTCGCTGGTGGCCACGGTCTCGCGCGCGGGATCGCGGGTCGCGCTGTGCGGCGTGTCCGGCTTCGGCATGGCCGCAGCACTCGAACAGGGGGCCGATCCGGAGCGGATCGCGCTCATCGAGGGGCCGCTCGCGGATCCGGTGGCCGTCGCGTCGGTCCTGCTCGACGGTGCCGACGTGGTGCTGTGCGAGCTCGGCGGCATCGCGGTACCGCCCAGCCGGGGCCGGGCGATCGCCGCCCGCGCCCGGTCTCGGGGCTCGGTGCTGCTGGTCACCGGCGGCACGTGGGAGGGCGCCTCGCTGCACCTCGGGGCGCGCGTCCAGGGCTACACCGGGCTCGGCAGCAGGCCCGGCCGCGGACGGATCCGCGGGATCGACCTGGTCTTCTCCGCGCGCGGCCGCGGCTGCCGCAATCCCTACCGGGGCGCGGCGGGCACGGCACCGTCGGACACCGGGCTGGCGGTGGCCCGATGACCGCGCCCGCCCCGGCGTCCGGGGCACCGTTGAAGGCCCAGCGCATCCTGGCCCTGTGGTGCCCCGACTGGCCGGCGGCCGCGGCGATGGCCGATGCGGACCTCGCGCCCGATCGTCCCGTGGCGGTCCTGCACGGGAACCGGGTGGTGGCGTGCAATGCCTCGGCGCGTGCGGACGGGGTGCGGCGCGGCATGAAGCGCCGCGAATCGCAGGCCCGGTGCCCGGACCTGCACGTCGCCGCGGCGGACGAGAGCCGGGACGCGCGGGTCTTCGAGCCCGTCGCGGGCGCCGTGGCCGCGCTGATCCCGCTCATCGAGGTGCTGCGCCCGGGGCTCGTGGTGATCCCCGCGCGTGGCGCCGCCCGGTTCTTCGGCGGAGAGGAGCAGGCGGCGGAGCGCCTGGTGGACGCCGCCTCGTCCGTGGGCGCGGAGTCCCTGGCCGGGATCGCCGACGAGGTGTTCACCGCGGCCCTGGCCGCCCGTCGCGGCATCGTCGTGCCGCCGGGGGAGTCGGCCTCCTTCCTGGCCCCGCTGGCCATCGCCGAACTGGGGGCGGAGCCGGCGCTCGCCACGGAGGACCGCACCGGTCTCATCGACCTGCTGCGCAGGCTGGGGCTGCGCACCGTCGGCGCCTTCGCGGCGCTGTCCACGACGGACGTGGCCACCCGCTTCGGGGCCGACGCGATCGCCGCGCACCGTCAGGCCCGGGCGGTGGCGGACCGGCCCCCGTCCACGGCGGCACTCCCGCCCGGGCTGGAGGCGGAACTGCGGCCGGACCCGCCGATCGACCGGGTCGACGCGGCGGCCTTCGCCGGCCGCGCCCTGGCCTCGGAGCTGCACGGGAAGCTGTCCGCGGCGGGCGTGGCGTGTCTACGCCTGGAGGTGTCCGCGATCGCGGAGAACGGTGAGCGGCACACCCGCATCTGGCGCTGCGCCGAGCCGCTCACCCCCGACGGCACCGCGGACCGGGTGCGTTGGCAGATCGACGGCTGGCTCACCGGAGGTCGTGGCAAGCAGGGCGGCCCCGGGGCCCCGATCGTTCTGCTGCGACTCGAGCCGGTCGAGGTGGTGGACGCCGGGGCGCTGCAGGCCGGCATGTGGGGCGACGAGGGCGACGGTGCCGCCCGCTTCCGTCGCGCCCTGGTCCGGGTGCAGGGCCTCCTCGGCGGCGAATCGGTGCGGATGGGGGTGCGCAGCGGTGGCCGCGGTCCCGCGGAACAGGTCACCTGGGTGCCGTTGGGCGATGAGACGGTCCCGGCCCGTGACCCGGACGCGCCCTGGCCGGGCCGGATGCCGGAACCGGCGCCGGCGGTGCTGATCACGGGAACGAGTGTCACCATGACCGACGCCGCGGGCGACGCCGTGCGGGTCACCGAGCGCGGCGGCTTCACCGGCGAACCCACGCACCTCACCTGGGGATCGCGGGACTGGGCGCTCAGCTGGTGGGCGGGGCCGTGGCTGGTCGACGAGCGCTGGTGGGCACCCGACGCCGCCGCCGAACCCCGGGCCCGTGCGCAGGTGCTGCTCGAACCCGCGCCCGGCCGCGACGACGGCCGGGCCCTCCTGCTGCAGTACGCCGGAGGATGGGAGGTGGAGGGCGTGTACGAGTAGAGCCCTATGGTCAGGAACCGGGGCGGTCGACGGTGCCCATGATCAGCGGGAGGCCGGTCGCGGTGTCCACCACCGCGTACGCGAAGGCGCGGTCCACCGCGAACGGGGCGGGCCCGGGCCCGGTCTCGGCTGCGGGCGCGGTGGTGGTGTCCGACGCGGTGCCCTTCTCGCCCACGCTGAACACGGCGGCGGCGCGGGCGTCGGCCACCGTCGGCGATCCCGGCGCGATGCCGTCCAGGCCCGGCGCGGCGAACAGCCCCGTCAGGCCCGCATCGCGGAGCGGGTCGACGAGCGGGGTCCAGGACGTCGAACGCCACTTCGGCAGGCTCACCTCGTGCGGCACCGACGGTGCCGCTGCGAGCGCGATCCGGGCGGCCGTGAACCGGCCCTCGCTCGCCGCGTCGGTGACCGGTGCGCCGGTCGCGGGCAGCACGATCTGCAGCGCCAGCGTGGTGCCGTAGTCGAGCTGCAGCGCGGTGAAGCCCTCCCCGGCGGCCACCCGCGCGGGCACCGTGCCGCGCAGGGTCGGCGGGTCGACCACGGCACCGTCGGAGGCGGTGAACGGTGACGGTCGTGTCCGGGCGGCATCGAACGGGAAGCGCCAGGCCGCAGCGAGATACGCGGTGGTCGCCGCCGCCAGCCGAGTATCTGATCCGGTCTTGAGCGGGGCGGAGGTGAGCGTGCTGCCGGTGTTCACCGCGACCCACTCGCCGAGTGGCTCGCGCACGTCCTGGCGGAAGTCCACGGGGTAGACGCCCGTGCCGTAGGACGCGGACAGCGCGTCCAGGTACGCCGGCCGCACCCGGCGCTCCGCCGGCTCCTTCGCCGTCAGTAGCGCCACCTGCGACTGGAACAGCGGTGTCGCCGGTGGCGAGGCTGCGGGCACCGTGCCCGGGTCGCCCGCCCACTGCGCGGTCTGGCCGGTCAGGGCCGCCATCGCTCGCGGGAGGTCCTTCGCGGCGCCGAGCCCGGCACCGTCGAGCTGCGCGGCGGTCTCGCCCCCCGCGCCGGCCCGCAGCATGCCCAACAGGCTCAGCACGGACCAGGGGGAGACGGCGGTGCTCCCGGCGCGGGTGTCGCGGACCGCCAGCTGCGCGCCGAGGCGGGTCGCGGTCGCGACGAGCGCCGCCACGTCATCACGTGTCTCGTCGATCCCGACCTGTTCGAACTCCGTCTTCGAGCGGTCGAGCGAGAGCGCCTTCGGCGACGACGGTGCGCCGCCGCACGCCGCGAGGGTCCCCGCGACGACCAGCGCCAGCGCGGCCCGTCGGATCTGCATGAGGGCCATGGTATCCGCCGCGCTCAGGCGCCCGCGCGCTCCAGCAGGGCGCGGCCGTTGTGCCACAGCACCTTGCGCATCCAGTCGTCGCCGAGGCCCAGGCGGGCCAGCCCGAAGAGCTGATGCGCGTAGGGGTACGGGATGTTCGGGAAGTCACTGCCCAGCACGACCTTGTCGGCGAGCGTGCCGAGTCGCTCGACGTAGCCCGGAGGCATGGGGGCGGTCCGCTCGGTGAAATCGGTGGCGGCCATGGTGGTGTCGAGGTACACGTTGGGGAACTGCTCGGCGAGATCGGCGAACCGGTCGTACTCGGGCATGCCGAGGTGGGCGATCACCAGGGTGAGCTCGGGGTGGCGCCGCAGCACCTCCGCGACCCGGTCGGGGCCGGTGTAAGGGCCCTCCAGCGGACCCGAACCGGCGTGGATGACGACGGGGATCTTCGCTTCGGACAACGACTCCCACGCCGGATCGAGCAGCGGATCATCCGGCGCGAAGACGCCCACCTGGACGTGCATCTTGAACAACCGCGCACCGTCGGCGATCGCGGCGGCGACGTACTCCCCGACCCCGGGCTCGGGATAGAGGGTGGCGCAGTGGATCGCGTCGGGCACGCGCCGCGCGAACTCGGCGCACCAGTCGTTGAGCCAGACCGCCATGCCCGGCTTGTGCGGGTACGTGAGCGCGGGGATCGCGCGCACCCCCATGCCGCGGATGAGCTCCAGGCGGGTGGCCTCGTCGAAGCGGTAGGCGATGGGCCACTCGCGTCCGTACTCGGTGCTCGCGCGGTCGAAGAAGTCCCACACCTTGACCAGCATGGGCTCGGGGAGGAAGTGCACGTGGACGTCCGAGAGGCCCGGGATGCCGAGCGCCTCGAGGTAGGCGGGGATGTCCGCGTCCGAGGAGGGACCCGTCGTCGTGCTCGGTCGGCTCATAGTGGCCGACTCTACCGACTCGGTGATGGGCCGTTCACTGGAATCAGTAGCCGCTAAGCTGCGATGAGGATGTGATGTTTCGGGGGTGTGGCATGGCGGCGGATGCGGGGAGTACCCGGTGGTTGTCCGACGACGAGATGGGGGCGTGGCTGGCGCTGATCAACGTCGCCATGCGACTACCGGCGAAGTTGGACACTCAGCTCCGGATCGACGCGGGTATCACCCACTACGAGTTCATGGTGCTCGCTCAACTCTCCCAGGCGCCCGCGCGGACGCTGGGGCTCTCCGTGCTCGCGGAACGCGCCAATTCGTCCCCCTCGCGCCTGTCGCACGTGCTGCGCAAGCTGGGCGAACGCGGCTGGCTCGTGCGGCACGCGGAGGGGCGTTCCGCATACGCGGAGCTCACCGACGAGGGCTTCGCCGCGCTCGACGGTGCCGCCCGCGATCACGTCGAGGAGGTGCGCCGGCTGGTCTTCGACCACCTGACGGACCAGGACGTCGACTCGGTGCGGGTCATCCTCTCCAAGCTCACCCCCGGCCTCGGCGAAGGGGCCTGAGAAGCGTTACTACGAAAGTAGTGTCGGGTACAGTTCTCGCCCATGGGCAGGCGCGACGAGGTGTTGAACGGGGCGGTCGAGGTGCTCGGCACGCTAGGCCTGCGGGGGCTGACGCATCGCGCGGTCGACAGTGTCGCAGGCGTACCCGCCGGGACGGCGTCCAACTACTTCCGCTCGCGCGCTGCTCTGGTGCGTGGGGTCGTCGATCACATGGTCGAGGAGGATCTCACGTTCTGGGCGGCGTTCGAGGGCGTCGAGAAGTCCACGACCGACGAGGTCGCCGAGCGGCTGGCGGAGTTCATCCGCTGGTCGGTCGACGGCGGACGGACGCGGGGGGTCGCCCGGCTGAATCTGTTCGCCGCCGCGTCGGTCGAGCCGGACCTGCGGGAACCGCTGCGGCGCGGGCGTCGTGCGGTGGAGGAGGTCGGCGAGAAGGTCGGCGCCTCGATCGGTCTCGGCGTCGTCGAATCCGCGCTGGTGATGGATGCCACGGACGCCCTGGTCGCCCGTCAGCTCGCCATGCCGGCGGAGGAGTACGACCCGCTTCCGGCGCTGAAGGTGCTGCTCACGCGCCTGCAGTGACTCGGGCCGTGTTCGAACACCTTGAAGGAATCGAACACATGGGCGTATTGTTGGGGTGTGGGTTGGGGTAGCGGGCCGCGGAGCTGGTCGGAGATGGAGCGGGTGCTCTCCGGTCGGGCTCCGGTGCGTCGCGCGGAGGAAACCCCGGGTGACGGTGGCGATTCGCCGGCGTGGTCCCGCAAGCGCGGGCCCTACGTCCCGCCCGGCGGTGCTCCCGGGGTCTCCGGAGTGCCGTACGCCGAGCTCCACGCGCACACCGCGTTCAGCTTCCTCGACGGGGCGGCGCAGCCCGAGGAGATGGTGGAGCAGGCGCACGCGCTGGGTCTGAAGGCGCTCGCCGTCACCGATCACAACGGCTTCTACGGCGTTATCCGGTTCGCTGAGGCGGCACGGGAACTGGGTATTCCCACGGTGTTCGGAGCCGAGCTGTCGCTGGAGCACGACGCCGAGCGCACCGGTTCCGAGGATCCGTCGGGCGAGCACCTGCTCGTGCTCGCCCGCGGGCAGGAGGGCTACCGCAGGCTGTCGCGGGCGATGGCCGAGGCGCATATGGAGGCGGGGGAGAAGGGGCTCCTGCGCTTTGATCCGGATCGGCTCGCCGAGTGGTCCGGCGGCCACTGGCACATCCTCACGGGCTGCCGCAAGGGCGCGGTCCGCAAGGGCCTGCAGGCCTCGGGTCCCGACGGTGCTGCTGCCGCCCTCGCGCGGCTCGTCGACCGGTTCGGGCAGGACCGGGTGAGCATGGAGCTCACCGTGCACGGCGTCCCCGAGGACGGCGAGCGCAACCACCTCCTGGCCGGGATCGCCGCGCGGATGGGGGTGGGCACCGTCGCCACCACGGGTGCGCACTTCGCCCGGCCGGACCAGCGCCGCCTCGCGTCCGTGCTCGCGGCGATCCGGGCCCGCCGCAGCCTCGACGAGCTGGACGGATGGCTGCCGGCCGCGGGCGGCGCGCACCTGCGCTCGGGTGATGAGATGGCGCTGCTGCTGCCGGAGCACCCCGGCGCGATCGCCGGTGCTGCGGAGTTGGGGGCGGAGTGCGCGTTCGAGATCGCGTTGATCGCACCGAACCTGCCGCCCTTCGACGTCCCGCCCGGGCATACCGAGGCCACCTGGCTGCGCGAGCTGACCCGGCGCGGTGCGCTGGAGCGGTACGGTCCTCCGGAGCGGAATCCGAAGGCGTACCGGCAGATCGAGCACGAGCTGAACGTGATCGAGACGCTCACTTTCCCGGGATACTTCCTCATCGTGCACAGCATCGTGCGGTTCTGCCGCGAGAGCGACATCCTGTGTCAGGGGCGGGGGAGCGCCGCCAACTCGGCGGTGTGCTTCGCGCTCGGCATCACCGCGGTCGACCCGATCGCGAACGAGTTGCTGTTCGAGCGGTTCCTGGCGCCGGAACGCGACGGTCCGCCCGACATCGACGTCGACATCGAGTCCGATCGCCGCGAGGAGGCGATCCAGTTCGTCTACCGGAGATACGGCCGGGAGTACGCCGCGCAGGTGGCGAACGTGATCACCTACCGCGGCCGGTCCGCAGTACGCGACACGGCGCGTGCGCTCGGCTACTCGCAGGGGCAGCAGGACGCGTGGAGCAAGCAGATCTCCAGCTGGGGCTGGCGGAAGGATCCGGTGCCCGAGGGGATCCCGGACCGAGTGGTCGAGCTGGCCTCCCGCATCGCCGACCTGCCGCGGCACCTGGGCATCCACTCCGGCGGCATGGTGATCTGCGACCGCCCCATCGCCGACGTGTGTCCCACCGAGTGGGCGCGCATGGAGGGTCGCAGCGTGCTCCAGTGGGACAAGGAGGACTGCGCGAACATCAAGCTGGTGAAGTTCGATCTGCTGGGGCTCGGCATGCTCAGCGCATTGCACTACATGCAGGACCTCCTCAAGGAGCACAAGGGCATCGAGGTCGATTTCGCGAAGCTCGACCTGAAGGATCGGAACGTGTACGAGATGCTCTGCCGCGCGGACTCGGTCGGCGTCTTCCAGGTGGAATCACGGGCGCAGATGGCGACGCTGCCCCGGCTGAAGCCGCGGAACTTCTACGACCTGGTGGTCGAGGTCGCGCTGATCCGGCCCGGCCCCATCCAGGGCGGCTCGGTGCATCCGTACATCCGCCGCCGCAACGAGCAGGAGGAACCCACGGTCGAGCATCCGTCGATGTGGAAGGCGTTGAAGCGCACTCTGGGGGTGCCGCTCTTCCAGGAGCAGCTCATGCAGCTCGCGGTCGACGTGGCCGGGTTCAGTCCCGCGGAGGCGGATCAGCTGCGCCGCGCGATGGGATCGAAACGCTCCGTCGACCGGATGGAGCGACTGCGCGATCTGTTCCGCGCGGGCGCGAAGAAGCGGCACGGCATCGAGGAGGAGGTGGCCGACCGGATCTTCGAGAAGCTGGTGGCGTTCGCCAATTTCGGCTTCCCCGAGAGTCATTCGCAGTCATTCGCGTCGCTGGTGTTCTACTCGTCGTGGTTCAAGTGCTACCACCCCGCGGCGTTCTGCGCGGCACTGTTGAGGGCGCAGCCGATGGGCTTCTACTCGCCGCAGTCCCTCGTGGCCGATGCGCGCCGGCACGGCGTCCTGGTGCACGGGCCGTGCGTGAACCGCAGCCTGCCCTGGGCGAACCTCGAGAACGCCGGGACGGAGATTCGGCTGGGGCTGGCCGCGATCCGCACCATCGGCGACGAACTCGCCGAGCGCATCGCCCAAGAGCGCGCCGCCCGCGGCCCCTACCGCGGGCTCACCGATCTCACCGGCAGAGTGGAGCTCACCGTCGCGCAGGCGGAGGCCCTCGCCACCTCCGGCGCACTGGACTGCTTCGGCAGGCACCGTCGACAGGCCCTGTGGGAGGCGGGGGCCGCGGCCCGGGAGCGCCCGGATCGGCTCCCCGGCACCGCCACTGCCGGCGCCCCGCCCGCGCTGCCGGGGATGAGTGAGACGGAGCTCGCGGCGGCGGACGCGTGGGCCACGTCGGTCACCGTCGGGAAGTACCCCACGGAGTTCCTCCGGCCCGTCCTGGACCGGCTCGGGGTCGTCGTCGCTGACAAGCTCCTGTCGCTGCCCGACGGTGACCGCGTCCTGGTGGGCGGGGCCGTCACGCACCGGCAGCGGCCCGCTACCGCGGGCGGCGTCACCTTCCTCAACCTCGAGGACGAGACGGGCATGGTGAACGTGGTGTGCAGTCCCGGGCTGTGGGCGCGGTACCGGCGGCTCGCACAGTCGGCGCCCGCGCTGCTGGTGCGGGGGAAGCTGCAGAACGCGGAGGGGGCGGTCACCGTCGTCGCCGACCGGCTGCAGCGTATGGACCTGTCCGTGCCCTCCCGCTCCCGCGATTGGCAGTGAGGCTAGCCTCGGAGGAGTGATGGAGGAGCCCTACGAACCCGACCGCGGTACCGCCCCGCACCTGCGCGGAGTTCTCGAGGAACTGCGCCGTCGTGAGCCCGTCTTCCACGGCCCCTCGTGGCGCACGCTCGCCGACTTCGATGACGCGGTGGCCCCCGACTTCTGGGAGGTCGGCGCCTCGGGCCGGCGGTACAGTCGCGACCACGTCCGCGAGGTGATCGAACAACGGCTCGCCGCGCCGCAGGACGAATCGGATTGGGAGGCCACCGAGTTCCAGGTTCGCACCCTGGGCGCCTCCGTCTACCTGCTCACCTACACGTTGGCGCAGGGCGAACGGATCACCCGCAGACTCACCGTGTGGCGGCGCCGGGAGAACCGTTGGTCCGTCATGTTCCACCAGGGCACGCCCGTCGCCGTGGATTCGCAGCGCCCTAGGCGGTGAGCGCGCGCAGCGCGGCGCGGCGGCCGATCTCGACGGCCCGGGAGATCAGCGGACCGTCGTTCGAGAGGCGGCCGACGGCCGGGCTGCTCTCCGGAACCCAGATCTGCAGTACCTCGGCGGTGCCCGGATCTACGGGGCCGGGCGGAGGCGCGGCGCGCCGCGCGGTGAAATAGGCGTCGAGGATCCACTTCTCGGCGCGGGAGGACCGCGGCGCGGCACCGGCCTCGACGGTGCGCAGCACCAGCACGTGGGTGGCGCCCTGCTCGATCGGGGTGGCCAGCGGGACCTTCTCCGCGAGCCCGCCGTCGAGGAACTCCCTCCCTGCCAGGCGGACCGGAGGACCGGCGAGCAGCGGCAGCGCCGTTGTCGCACGCAGCGCCGTGCGCACGGACGCCGCGTCGGTGAGATAGGGGGCTAGGTCGGCGACACGCCGGGTGTGCGCGTCGACGGCCAAGGGGTGCAGGCTGATCGGGTTGGCGAGGATCGCGGTGAAGTTCATGGGAGTCACGTCGGAGTAGACCCGGTCCACCAGATGGCGGGTATCGACGACGACGCCGCCGCGCAGCGCGCGCCGCGGGTGCACCACCCGCTCCGCGAGCACCGCGTCCCAGCCCCAGGAGGGCAGCCAGCGCAGGCCTTCGCCGGACAGTAGCCACGCCGCATTGAGCCCGCCTCCCGATGTCCCGTAGACCGCGTCGAAGGCCGTCAGCAGGCCGAGTTCGTCGACGGCCATCGCCATCCCCGCCGAGTACGCCGACCGTGACCCTCCGCCCTCGATCGACAGTGCGATCCGCAGCCCGTCCGAGCGAGCGCCCGGCGCGCTCCCGGTGGCGATCCGCGTGCGCAGCGCGTCGAGCACCGTCATCGGACGGGCACCCCGTACCCGACGATGCCGACGGTATCGGCCAGTCGATAGGTCAGCGCGCTGATCCCGCCCTCCTGGTTGCCGCCCACCGTGGTGACCGTGTCACCGTCGACGGACACGACGATGTTCGTGTGCTGCCGCAGCTTCGGGTGCTCCGGTGCGTACAGCACCACGTCGCCGGGCTGCGGACGGTACGGCGTCGCGGGCTCCAGTCTTCCGGCCTTCTGGAAGTACTCGGTGAGCGTGTACACACCCGGGATCCGCCAGGTACCGGAGTTCGGGTTGCGCAGGGGCAGGCCGGAATCGCGGAACACCGTGGAGACGAAATCCGCGCACCACGGCTCCTCGACGCCCTCCGAGTAGTACGTGCCGGGCCGATTCGCGTCGAACTCCCGGCGCAGACTCTCGATGATGCGAACCCTTGACGGATCGAGCCCCGCCGTGCTGACGGTGGGGAAGGTGCGTGATCTCAGCTCGGTGGGCAGATGCCGCGAGAGCGGTGTCTCATGGGCCGTGGACCACCACACGACGCCGCCCGCGAGCACCACCAGCACGGCGAGTACCGCCACGACACCCAGTCCGACCCTCCGCATCCCCATGAATCCACTGTACTCAGTGGCGAACCTGACATCATGGACCGATGAGCGCGCGGACCGTGACCTGCACGATCAAGCCGGGGAGTCGCAAGGGGCCCGCCGTCGAGGTCGGCGACGACGGTGCGCTGACCCTGTTCGTTCGTGAGCCCGCGACCGAGGGAAAGGCGAACAAGGCGGCAGTCGTCCTGCTCGCCGCCCACCTCGGTGTGCCCAAGTCGCGGGTCCGGCTGATCGCCGGGCAGACGAGCCGGCTCAAGCGGTTCACCGTCGACGACTGAACCGGAGGGACAGACCGCCGGGCGATGCTCCGAGCGGTGCCGACGCGTGGCACGCATGCGCGAAGTGGCATGCTGGAGGCGCAGCTGGTCTGCCGCCCGAGGCCTCGGACGCGGCATCGAAGCGCGCGGTGCGCCGCGACGTGAAGAGGGAACCCGGTGGGAATCCGGGACTGTCCCGCAGCGGTGAGCAGGAACGAAAGTCGCGACGACGCACTGGACCCTCGGTCTGGGAAGCAGCGACCGGTAGGAACGAGTACGAGGCCTGTGAGTCCGAATACCTGCCCGCTGTACCGGACGCGCCGCGTCCGGTGGTGTGCCGCCTCGTGGAATGGGCGTGCGACCGCAGGAGGACGGGACGTCGACAGGCGGGCTCGTCGTCGTGCGTACGTGCGTCCGGACAGGCGGTCGCCGCCCGCTACGCACGAAAGGAACGGTCCACCCGTGACCGCACCGAACTTCACCCGCACCGTTCTCGGTGTTCCCCGCATCGGGCCCCGCCGCGAGCTCAAGCGCGCCATCGAGGGCTACTGGAAGGGCTCCGTGAGCCGCTCTGATCTCGATCAGACCGCCGCGGGCCTGCGGCGCGACGAGTGGGCGCGCCTGGCCGCCGCCGGCCTGGACTCCGTGCCCACGAACACCTTCAGCTACTACGACCAGATCCTCGACACCGCAGAGCTGCTCGGCGCGTTGCCGTCCCGCGTCGCGGGCATCGAGGACCGGCTGGACCGCTACTTCGCCGCCGCGCGTGGCACCGCGGAGGTCACACCGCTCGAGATGACCAAGTGGTTCGACACGAACTACCACTACCTGGTGCCCGAGATCGGCCCGGAGACCGCCTTCTCGCTGCACCCGGAGAAGATCCTCGCCGATCTCGATGAGGCACTCGCGCAGGGGGTTCCGGCCCGGCCCGTCGTGGTCGGTCCCATCACCTTCCTCGCGCTGTCCAAGGCCGTCGACGGCGCCGGCGACCCGCTGTCCCGCATCGACGAGTTGGTGCCGCTCTACCGCGATCTGCTCGCGCGCCTCGCCACCGCGGGCGCGCAGTGGGTCCAACTCGACGAGCCCGTGCTGGTCAGCGAGGCAGGCCTGGGCCTCGCCGACACCGCCGCGAAGGTGTACGGCGCGCTGGCATCGGCCGCCGAGCGCCCGTCGATCGCCGTCGCCACCTACTTCGGCTCGCCGGGGCCCTCGCTCGCAGCCCTGGCCGGCACCGGAGTCGAGGCGATCGCCGTCGATCTCGTCACCGATCCCGACGTCGTCGACCTGGTCGCGGGGACGCCGGCCCTGGCGGGGAAGCTACTGATCGCCGGGGTCGTGGACGGCCGCAATGTGTGGCGCACGGACCTCGAGGCGGCGCTCGCCACGCTGGGGACTCTGTCCGGCTCCGCCGCCGCGCTGGCCGTGAGCACGTCGTGCTCCCTGCTCCACGTCCCCTACACCGTCGCCGCCGAGACGGCTCCGGAGCCCGCGGGCGCCGCGGGCGTGCGTGCCTGGCTCGCCTTCGCCGAGGAGAAGATCGGCGAGGTCGCGGTCCTCTCCCGCGCACTCACCGAGGGGCGCCCCGTGGTGGCCGCCGAATTCGCGGAGAGTGCCTGCGTGCGCGCCGCGCGCGCGGCCGACGCCCGCCTGAACGACGGTGCCGTCCGCGACCGGCTCGCCGCCCTCCGTGCGGCGGGCACCGGCCGCGCCGCTGCCGCGGAACGCGCCGTCGCACAGCGGGACCGGCTCGGGCTGCCACTCCTCCCGACGACCACCATCGGCTCCTACCCGCAGACGGGCGCGATCCGGGTCGCGCGGGCGGACCTGCGCGCCGGGCGCGTCGACGAGGCCGAGTACGTGCGCCGCATGCAGGCTGAGATCGCCGACGTGATCCGGCTCCAGGAGGACCTCGGCATCGACGTCCTCGTGCACGGCGAGCCCGAGCGCAACGACATGGTGCAGTACTTCGCCGAGCGGCTCGAGGGCTTCCTCGCCACCGACAACGGTTGGGTGCAGTCCTACGGCACCCGGTGCGTGCGGCCGCCGATCCTGTACGGCGACGTGCGCCGCGCCGAACCGATGACCGTCTCCTGGATCACCTACGCACAGGCGCTGACCGAGCGACCCGTCAAGGGCATGCTCACCGGCCCGGTCACGATCCTCGCGTGGTCCTTCGTGCGCGATGATCAGCCGCTCGCCGACTCCGCAGATCAGGTGGCCCTGGCGATCCGCGACGAGACGGTGGATCTCGAGCAGGCCGGCGTGAAGATCATCCAGGTGGACGAGCCCGCCCTGCGCGAGCTGCTGCCGCTGCGCGCCGCGGACCGTCCGGCCTACCTGGACTGGGCCACGGGTTCGTTCCGGTTGTCCACCTCGGGCGTTGTGGACGACACGCAGATCCACACGCACCTGTGCTATTCGGAGTTCGGCGACGTGATCGGCGCCATCGCCGATCTCGACGCGGACGTCACCTCGATCGAGGCGGCCCGTTCGCGCATGGAGATCCTCGACGACCTCAACGAGGCGGGCTTCGCCAATCAGGTGGGCCCCGGCGTGTACGACATCCACTCGCCCCGCGTGCCCGCGCAGGACGAGGTCGAATCCTCGTTGCGCGCGGCTCTGGAAGCCGTTCCCGCGGAGCGTCTCTGGGTGAACCCGGACTGCGGCCTCAAGACCCGTGGCACGGAGGAGACCGTGGCCTCGTTGCGGAACCTCGTCGCCGCGGCCAAGGCGGTCCGCGCGACGCTGTAGTCGACCTCGGACGACGATGGGGCCCGGCCGCACGATTGCGGCCGGGCCCCTTGCTCGCTCGGGACGACGTGGACTGCCTTCCCCTGCAGCATCTCCGGTCGGTCGCGGCGAGTCGCGCGCATCGCGGCTCGGACGTCTGAGCACTACCTCGGTCTCGCTGCGTACGGTACGGGCGTGCTCAGTTCCGTCGGACGGTGTGCGGCACTTGAGAAGTCAGTCTCCTGCCGCCGTTGTGCTCGGAGCGACTTTCGGTGTTTCATCGTCCGCGAGGAGCAGGGTCTGAGCGTGCATGGGTGCTGTGTGGGGGCGGATGATCCGGACGCGGCCGGTCGGTTGGTGGGTGAGGTGGATTCCGGGTGCGAGGCTGCCTTCTTGGCGGTCGCCGGAGAAGAGGATCATGGTGGCGTTGTGTTCGCGGATTCCGCCTATGACGTTGTCGTAGAGTGCGCGGCTGATTCCTGCTGAGCGGCGGGCGATGATGAGGTGTAGTCGGATGTCGGCCGCGTAGGGGAGGTACGGGATCAGTGGGGCAAGGGGGTTGTTCGAGGTGCCGGATGCGAGTAGGTCGTAGTCGTCGACGATGAGGTAGATGTGCGGGCCGGTGAATGGGGCGGTCTGCTGGTGGAGGTCTTCCGGTGGGAGCCGGCGTTGCAGTTCCTCGGCGATGCCCGCTGCGAGGGCTCCGGCTGCGGGCGGTGAGCCTGCGTATCCGCCTAGGTAGTCGTCGGGGACGGAGTGTTGCAGGGTTCGTCTGGGATCGAAGAGGCCGATGACGAGTTGGTCGTCGGTGTGGGTGGAGATGAGTTCTTCGATGATCACGCGGAGCAGGTTCGTTTTGCCGGTGCGGGATTCGCCGATGATGAGCAGGTGCTGGTCGGTGGTGGGATCGAGTACGAGGGGGGCGAGGTCGGTCTCGTTGATGCCGATGAGCAGTGGGTCGTGTTCGGGGTGTGCGGGGCGGAACTGTCGGTAGGCGAGCGCGTTGGGGAGGGTGGGGACCGGCGGCATGGTCTGCCCGGCGGCGCGTTGCCGTGCCAGTTCGACGATCCCGTCGAAACCGGTGTCGGGGCGGAGGTGGGGTAGTGCGATCTGTGCCTGTGCGCCGAGGGGGTCAGTGGTGATGACGCGACCGGGTTGATCGGCGCGGATCAGTGTGTTCTGTGCGCGGCCGATCGTCGAGTCGAGTGGATCGTTGAGGCGGTGTTCGATCTTGGTGCCGATCACTGCCTGCATCGACATCCTCAGGTCTGCCCATCGTCCGCCGACGATGATGATGTAGATGCCGAGTGCGAGACCGCGGTTGCCGATGTCTTGGACCACGTCGACGAGGTCTTCGTGGTTGTCCTTGAAGGACGCCCAGCCGTCGACCGCGAGCACGATGTCGGTGGTCTCGATCTCGGGGAATCGCTCGCCGTTTGCGGTGCGCGCTCGGAGGTCGGCGATTGATTGGATGCGATGGGATGCGAAGAACTGCTCGCGGGAATCGAGATTGCTGTGCAGGTCCGCCACGATTCGGCGTGCGAGGTCGCCGTCGTAGCGTGTCGCGATGCTTCCGGTGTTGGGGAGGCGCTCGAGGTCGGTGAGTGCTGTTCCGTTGGCGTCGATGATGTGGAATCCGAGTGTTGCCGGCGGGTGGCTGATGGCGCTGGCTGCGACAATGGTCCGCAGTGTGGTTGTCTTGCCGGTCTGCGGGGCGCCTGAGATGTATATGTTGCCTGACGTTCCTCGGAAGTCGACGGTCAGTGGTGACTGGCGTTGCCGTTTGGGTTCGTCCGCGAGGCCGATCGCGACAGTAAGGCCCGTCGCCTGCGGGGGTGTGTCGGTGCCGATCTGGTTGAGGGACAGCGCCGTCGGAAGCGGGGGTAGCCAGATGCGGCGGGACTGTAGTTCCGGCACATCGAGCGCCTTGAGGATGACGTCGAGGGTCGTCGTGTCGGATGGGGTGATGGTGGGTGCTGCGGAGGTGTGCCGGCCGGGTTCTTCTGCCGCCGGGAGGAATTCGAAACGGGTCACCTCGGGGGCGGCCTCGCTCTGTACGCGTTCGACGCTGGGCCGGTAGGGGCCGGAGACGAATGCGGCTTTGAATCGGGTGAAGACGTCGGGGTCGACCTTGAGGATCGCTGAACCTGGTACAGCGGGCAGGGTGTGGGCGTCGGAGACGCCGAGTGCCGTCCGGGATTCCTGTGCGGTGAAGGTCCGCAGTCCGATCCGGTAGGACAGGTGTGACTCGAGTCCGCGGAGCCGGCCCTCTTCGAGTCGTTGAGTGGACAGGAGCAGGTGGACGCCGATGGAGCGGCCGATCCGACCGATCTGTACGAAGAGATCGATGAAGTCGGGCTTGGCTGAGAGGATCTCTCCGAACTCGTCGATGACGACGAACAGCGCGGGGAGGGGCGGTAGTTGCTCCGCGGTGGGATCGGTGAGGCGGATTCGGCGCAGGCGTTGGTATTCGGTGACGTTCGGTAGGTTGCCGGCGTCGGCGAGGACACGCTGACGTCGCTGGAGCTCGCCGAGTAGGGCGTCGTGCAGGCGATCGACGAGCCCGAGATCGTCGGCGAGGTTGTCGACCGCGGCGCTGGTATGGGGAAGTGTTTCGAAGCCGGCGAACGCGGCCCCGCCCTTGTAGTCGACGAGGACGAAGGAGAGGAGATCCGGTGGGTGTGCGATGGCCATGGAGGTCAGTAGTGTCCGCAGGAGTTCGGACTTGCCGGATCCCGTGGCTCCGACGCACAGTCCGTGTGGGCCCATCCCGTTCTGGCCGGATTCCTTGATGTCGAGGCGGACCGGCGCGCCGGCCGCGTCCGCACCGATTGGGACGTTGAGGTGCTCGGCGAGCGGTTTCGGCTTACTCCATAGCGTCGCCGGGTCAAGATCTGCGGGATCTGCGATGTCATGGAGGGACGGGAGGTCGAAGGTGGCTTCGAGTGCACTCGAGGGGATCGGGTCTGCGACCAGGCGCAGGGGAGCTAGTCGCCTGGCGCAGACGGTGGCCAGTTCGAGGGTCCAGGCGTCGACGATGCCGCGGTCTGTCCCTAGGATGAGACGCTTGACCCATCCCGGTCCAGTGTCGAGGTCGATCCCGTTGATCGATGCGGCGGCGATCCTGACGTCGTCGCCGTCGTGTGCGGACCGCGAGGTCCGCGCGGCGGTGGAGGCCTCGGTGGCGTCGGTCTGATCGTCGGCGTCGGAGTCGTCTCCGCCGAGCAGCCTGGACAGGACTCCGGTCAGGTCGGTCACGTCCACCTCGCCGGTCGGGGTGACGCGGACGCGGGTGTCGACGTGGCCCGGTTCGTCGACGCGGCGCAGGGTTTCGGTGACGAAGCAGATCCCGAGCTGCTCGGGGCCGATGCCTGGGGGGAGCAGGTCTGCTGGATCGATACCCGCCCCTATGCCGCTGCCGATGCGGGCGGCTTCGGTCATGATGACGATCAGTGTCGGTCCGTCCCATGCGGACTCCGAACGTGAGCGGTGGCCCCGGTCGCTGAGGGCGGTGATCCGCGCGGAGATGATTTCGACGAGCCGGGTCCGCATCTCGTCGGGGTCGGTGGTGATGCGGCGGGCAGGGAAGGGACCGTCGAAGCGGCCCGGGTCGGCCGTGTGGGGAAGCCACTTCATCCAGTCGAATCGGCCTGCCCCGGAGTCGGGGCCGGGTGGTGTGCCGATGTCGTCGGGTGTGGTGCACAGCATGATCTGAACGTCGGCCGGGGCGTGCAGAGCAGCGGCGCCGAGGACGAGGGCGGTGATCGTCCGCCCGGTCTCGTGTCCCTGGCCCAGTACCGAAACCGTGCCGCGGAGGCGGACGGCGACCGGGACACCGATGACCGATTCCGCGCGGTGCAGGAGCCGGTCCGCGTGGGCCGCGGCGACGGGATCGGGCGTGGCGGCGGAACCTGAGGGGCTGGGAAGGGTGATCGACCGCGCTATCGGCCCGATACCCTCACCGATGCGGACGACGAGGAAGTCGATATCGCCGCGGCGTCGTTCGAACAAGCGCAGACGGTTGACCGCGATCTGCGGCAGGGCCTCGGGCGCTGGGTGACGCCACGCCATTGCGGCGCGGTAGTCGACGATGTCCTGGTCGATCCCGAGGCGCAGTCGGCTGATGTAGTCCACGTACCCCAGGCGCGCTTCGCGAGCTTCTCGTCGGCTGCCTGTGCGGGCGAATATGACGCTGGCGATCGCGGCGAGCACCATGGATGCGATGATCGCGACACCGGCGAGCATTCGGATCGGGTTGTTTCCCGAGAACAGCATCGCTCCGGCGCCGATCGCCGCGCCGAGGGGTAGTACCGCGCGGACGACCGTGGAGATGCCGCCGGCGCCGCGGGCGGTGGCGGGAACGGCGGGGATATCGACAGGCGCGACGTTCAGTTCAGGACCGCGCCCGCGGGCGGGTCGACGGAAGATGGTGATCGACATGACTGTTCGCTTCTGCCGGGGGCGGCGTCTCTAGTCGGTGAACGACTTGGCTTGGGCGTTGACGGCCTCGACGAACTTGGGGTCCGGCCTGTACGAGGCGACGGCCTTCTGCCAGCCCTCGGGTGTCGACATGTCGGCGCCTGCGCCGCACAGCAGGCGCGCGAGGGTCAGGGCGGCGTCATCGAGACTGTCGGGGTTCGGTGGAGTGCTTGTCTGCGAGCTTGCGGTGATGGCCCACTGCTCCCACACGGTGGGGGCGAACAGGAGCGGGCCCATGAGCAGGTCCGCCGATGCGTCACCGTCGTAGAAGCCGCCGTCGGTGTCTTTCGCCGCCGGCTTCTGCGGCTGGCGCAGGGCGGGACGGACGACGGCGTCGTCGCCGAGGCGGTGACCGCGCGCCGTGCCGTGATCGGAGGTCAGTCGTCCGATCGCCGCCAGTGTGGCCCAGCCGAGTTGGCAGCGCGGTGCGTTCTTCCCCATTACCAGGGCGGCCCAGGAGTACGACTCGAGCGCGGTCGCCGGAGTCAGGTACGGCCCGCTGTGAATAGCAGCCCACTTCGCCATCGCCGCCGCCGCCCGCGGTGCGGACGGTGCGCTAGGCGCCGAGGATGCGGGGGCATCGGGTGTGCGTGTCAGGCGCGCTGAGCATCCGGACAGCAGGACGATCAGCGCAATCGCGATCGTGACACCACGGACGGCAGTGGGGAAGCGGTGCGCCGAATGCTGTTGTGACGCTCGATCTGTCGACTTCGTCACGCAGTTGCCTCTCGAGGTCGTGCACGCGATACCGTTGCCGAATGCAGGTCGAAGATCAGGAAACGGGTTCCGGGCGTCAGCGGCCGCAGCGGGTGCACTGGGAGCGGTCGGAGCGACAGCGGATCCTGCAGGCGCATTCGCTGCGCACCAAGTTGACCACTGCTGCGGTCCTGAACGGCAAGCTTCCCCCGCGGTCGACGGCGTCGGTCGTGATGATCGTGCTGTGGTCGGTTGTGCTCGCAACGCTCGCAGCTGCGGCGGTGCTGGCGGGAGTGTGGATCGCAGGCTGGATGGGCTCGAAGTCACAGTCACCGTCCCACGTCGGTACCAAGTATGTACTGGTAGATGCCCTGAGCCCAGAACAGCATGGGAATCAGGCCCAGTAGTACGAGCACGTCGAGGGCATTCCAGATCTGAGCCAGTCGCGCTCCGGCGACTCTCGGAAGCTCGAAGTAGCCCAGGAACAGGATCATCACTCCGAGGAGCAGAGCGATGATCATCGTCGCGGCGGCGGTGATGAACGGTGCCGAGTCGCCGATGCGCTGACCGACCAGAGCGACGGGCACAATGAAGGCACTGGTCACTGCAACCCCGATGATCGGTGCGACGTGGCGGACTTCCGAGAAGCTTCGACTGCGCAGCAGGAATGCCAGCCCGATGTATGCGCCGAACACGGCCTGCTCCCAGACGCCGGTGATCGCGAGGACGAGGACGGCTCCCACGGCGCTCGCGCAGCACGCCCACACGATTCCGTCGAGGAGATCGGTGGCGATGACCGCGCGCCGCACGATCTCGGGTCGATCGGGACGCTCACGCCCCGCGTGGTACGACGTGGCGGGAGACTCCTCCTCGGTGCGGGCCACGACGCCGCCCAATCCCGACCATGCCACCGACGCCCGCCCAGCGCAGGCAAGGCCGATGATGAGGGCCGGGGAGATCCATGCCGCGAGCGCGGTCGCGTTGACTCCCCATCGGATCGCGATCACGGCGGCGATCGCGGCGGACCCGGCGATCGACGACGAAGCGACGATCGCCCATCGCGCCGGTGAGAGGGCGAAGGTGGTCATGGCGATACCGCACAGGCCTCCGCCGACGGTGGCGAGGACGACCTGCGGCCACGGCGAGGTGTGGAACACTGCTGCCAATGCGGCTGCGAAGCAGATCGGAGTGATCCAGACCAGGTGCCGGGCCGGCTCGGGAGCTGCGTACGTGGCGAGGATGAACGCGCCCATCGCCGCGGCGCACGCGCCGGCGACGAGACCGCCCGTCACGGCGAATGCGACTGCCGCGACGACGACCAGCATTCCCGCATAGCCCACGACGACGCCATGCCGGGCGCTACCGGTCCACATCCGACGATCGTCCTCGACGTAGTCAGCGACCACGTCGATCGCGGAGAAGATCTCCGGTGCGGCGATCTCACTGGCGGCGGGAACGATGTAGAGCATGTCGCCGTCAACGACGTCGTAGTCACCGAGCTTGCCGTGCGCGGCGAGGGGACCGGCAGCCACTGACGCGAGCCGCCACCCCGACTCGTCGGAAGGGTCGAGACCGAGCACGGCGGCGACCTGATCGACGACCTCAGCGATGGGACGTGAAAGCGGCGCGGTCACGTCGGCAGCGTTGTCCTGCGGGCCGACGACCGTGACCCGGGCGAATTCAGCCATCGAGCGTTCCCGACTCCGCGGCAGCGGGGAGCGAAGCCACAGCCACAGCCTTCGGCATGAGCGGCGTCACGGCTGCACGCGGTCGAACAGGGCCTTACCGGCGATGTCGGAGGCGGAGGCCCGCGCGGCGATACCGTCGGCGGCAGCTCCGAACTCGGCGATGTTGCCGATCAACTGACCGGTGAACACGCCACTGACCTCGGCGTGAGCGGCCATGGCTGCGTTGACCGCAGCGCCGGCCTCGGTGCCCGAGCCGGAGACGACCGGGCGGGCCGGAGCGGACAACGATGCGGACACTACCCGCAGGCTATTGCTCGCCTCGAGCAGGTCGTCGAGCGGGAATTGAGAGAACGAGGAGGTCATCGGATTCGATCCTTCCGGGGCGAGGCGACGGGGTCGGAGCAGAAGCGATCAGGAGCCGGCGCGCTCGGTCGCGGCGGCCGACCCGGCAGAGGGTTTGGCGGTGGCGGGAGGCAACTGGCTAGTGGGCCCGTTCGGCGCACCCTGCGCCGGTCCGGGCGGCAGGAAAGGCGCGTTCGGCACAGGGCTCTGTCCCACATCGGGGGCGGGAATCGACGGCACCTGCGCGCCGCCGGGCAGGGTGATCGGAGCCAATTGCGCCGGCGGCTTCGGATTCTGCTTGGTGACATTGGTGTGCATCAGGTACGTGTTGTACGAGTTGAACTGGGACACCACGAAGTACAGGTCGTTTCCGGAGGACCCGGGTAGCACTCGAGGCGCGTAGAGGCTCGGGTAGTCGGTGCCCGAGGCGATGACCTCGGGATCCGACCAGGGCCCGAGCGCCGACGGCGATTGGCGCATGACGATCGCGTTGCGCACCATGTCCGTATTGACC
The DNA here is from genome assembly GCF_012396015.1 of Tsukamurella spumae. Lineage (GTDB taxonomy): Bacteria > Actinomycetota > Actinomycetes > Mycobacteriales > Mycobacteriaceae > Tsukamurella > Tsukamurella spumae. Next base: position 51,703 of record NZ_JAAXOQ010000029.1, read on the forward strand.
ATCACGAACCGCTGAACTCCGGGATGATAGGCGACGTTGAAGTCGCCGAGCGCACCCCACGCAAGCGGGGACGGGGCGGTCTTCTCCGCCGCGGAGAATTCACCACCGTTCCACACCTTGTACTTCGACGAGTCGAGCACGTCCTTGGTCTTGGCCTTCGAGACGAAGACACCGCCGATGCGGCCGGGAGGGCTGCCATAGAGGTAGACCTCGTCGCCGACGACCACCGCGGACGTCATCTGGAAGGCGGTGTTGCGCTCGGAGTTGCGCCACACCGCCTTCGGGTCCTTGAACCACGTGGAGCCGCCGTCGTCGGAGTAGGCGATGCCTGAGTAGTTCGATACCCACTGCCCCGACGAGGGACCCCAGTTCCGAATCGAGGTGTAGGTCAAGAAGATCCGCTCACCAATGGCGAAGCCGGATGTGGGGATGACCGTCTCCTCGGCTCCCTTCGCCTTCGCGCTCTGGAGAATCTCCTTGGCGTGGCCCGGTCGGTCCGTAACGAAGGAGGTGATCTTCATGCCCGCCGACGGATTGGAGACATCGGCCACCGCGAGCGAATTGGATCTCCAGTCGAATCCGGTCGGCCCTGTGGTCCCCGTCCACCCGACACCGGGGCTCTGCTGCCCGGAGCCACCACCGGAGCCATCCGAGGTGTTCCCGGAACCGCCGCCGCTACCGGATCCGGAACTCTGCTGGCCACCGGAGCGGATGTTGACCAACGGGATGTCGGGGACGGGAATCTTCACTGCTGACGGGATGATCGGCACATTCAGTCCGCTACCGTCAACCAGGGGCGGGGTCGTGGCCTGCTCCCCGGTCGCACGCGGCCCACCGAAAGTGTCACCGAACGCGACAAGGGTACGACCCCGCGAATCCGCGAAGGGCACAGCCCACGCCGCACCAGCGACACTCCAGTTCTTGTCGGTGTGGGAATACGACTGGGCGCCAGTGATCTTCGAGACGAAGGCATTCGTCACCGACCGGCCCTGCGGCAACGCGGGCTGCCCCGCACCCGGAGGCTCGGGTGCCGGGGACGTCGGCTTGGCCTGCCCGCCCGGTCCACCAGGTCCGTTGGGCGCGGCGGCGACAACGGGGAGCCCCGGAACCCCCGGCGCAGGTGGCACAGCGTAGGGAAATGAACCCTGGGCACTGACCTGGGAGGGCTGCGCACCCGCCTGCACTGTCTGAGAGGGAGCTGAGGATGTCGAGCATGCGGCGACCGTACAGACCGCCGCAACACCCACCGCAGCGACCCGCGCTCGCGAGAGCAGCAGCGATCCATCCCGAGATCGGTTGTGACGTACCGCATGTTTCGCCACGGCATGCTCCCCACTGATCGTGGTCCTACTGGAACATCGCTCCATCGAACCTGAATGTTTAATGTGAATCGCGCGAACGATATCGCAATGTTCGCGCTGCCGCTAGTGCCTGTGACGAAAGGTACGCTAGTTTCGGAAACTCTTGCAGACCCACTTAACCAGTTGTAAGGTTCTGCGAAAATTCGATGGCGTACATCGCACAGGGGGTGCTCTCACCCCCTGACCGCGACTACCTCCAGGAGAAGAGGGCACGACGGCTATGGGTACTCGTTTCTCAGTTGCCAATCATGCGGTGACCACGCACGCGACCAATATCGAGCAGGTGTCGGGGGCCTTGAACGCGCAGGGTAAGCGGTTCGTCTCCGCGGTGGAAGCGCTACCGGCGTCGTGGAAGGGGCAGTCGTTCATCGCGTGGGATCAGTTGACGACGCGGTGGGACGCCTCGTTCAAGGAGCTCAACGCGGCGCTGACGACGATCCGGGAGTCGGTCGGTCACGCAGGGCAGCTCTACACCTCCGGTGAGCAGCAGCAGGCCGCGCACATCGAGCAGGCAGCCCGCGGAATGGCCTGGGATCAAGCGAAATTCCGCTGACACCTGGGCCCTCAAGCCTGAGTTCTACTCCCAGCCCGGACTCCCGCGGCTGCACCCAAGCGTTCCCTATGAGGAGATGATCATGTCAGAAATGTATGCCTACGACGAGGGTGGCGCGGAGACGGCCGGCGATGACCTGGCGTCGATCGTCGCCGCCCTCGAGGCGAACCTGGAGCAACTACAGGGGTACGTCGCGTCGGTGGAATCCCAGTGGAACGCCGACGAGCAGGTGCTCTACCGTGGTGTGCAGACCAAGTGGAACAACGCCGCAGCGTCAGTGAGCGAGATCCTCGGGCAGATGAAGACCGCACTGGGCACCAACACCGAACAGGTGCGTGACATGCGCTCTCAGATCCGCTCCGCCCTCTCCCGCAACTGACCCACACCACCTCACCGGAATCCTCGTCTCGGAAAGGCACTGTTCCATGTCGGCGTCCTCGTTCGCGTCTGCGTCCACGCGCATCACCGCCGCCACCGTCGCGGCGGCCACCTTCCTCGTCGGTCTTGTGGCGGCCCCCGCGTCTGCGGCGCCGGTCACCGCCGGGTGCGCTGCGAAGTCCCAACCGACTTTGAGCCTCGGCAAAGCGGACCGGGTGCAGGTCGAGATTCCCGCCGCGGCGGGCTGGCACCCGGTCGCGCCGCCGGCTGGCAGATCGTTCACCGTCGGCGCGATCGACAGCGCCGACGGCGAAGACGGAATCACCGTCAGGATCGCCTACCCGAAGCAGCCCACCGACAAGCTGACCGCAAACGATCTGGTGACAGCCTTCGCGGCCCGCGACAGTGACACATTCACCACGGTGGGGCGGCGATCCCTGGCCGGCCCGTGCGGCCTGCCGACGGTGTCGATCTCTCAGCGATTCACCGACATTAAGACCAAGCGCACCGCCTACGGCACCGCCCGGTACACGCTGTTCCAGTACGGCACCACCACCGTCGGTGTCATCGTCGAAGTCGCCTCCTACGACCAGCAGCGCCTCGCTGACGTCGAACGCACCATCCTCGACCGCTACGGCATCCGCCTGCCCGCCTGACCTCCCGCCCTCCGCACTACACGTTCACTGCCTAGAGAGGCCTTCGCGATGAGTCTGGACATCACGCCCGGCGACGGCATCGTCGGGGAGCTGGAACTGCTTGGTGATCTGATCGTGGGCGGGTTCCCCGAGGCGGTGTTCACCCTGCCTGGGGTGAACGTCGATGAGGTGCTTGATCACGCGCGCCTGTATCTGGGGTTCGCGGACGCCGCGGAGACCGCGCGGGGGCGGGTCCGCAGCCTGGAGCTTCCGGCGTTCGTGGGTGTGGAGGGTGAGTTCTTCCGGGGGCGGGTGCCGGGCGAGCTCGGGATGCAGCTCGGCGCGGCGGCCGACTCGTATTCGCGGGTGGGTTCGGGGGTCAAGGAACTCGCCCGTGAACTCGACAGTTGCCAGACGGCTTTGAAGCCTCTGGAGGCGCGGGCGCGGGCGGTGTTCGAGCACATGCAGAAGGTGTGGGTGAAGGTCAACGTCCCGTTCACCGAGTACAGCGGGCTTCGCTCGGAGTGGGATGAACTTGTCCGGGCCGCGGGTGTGGTGCATGAGCGGGTGGCGGTGGCCGGGCAGCAGGCGGCCGCAGCGATCAACGCCGGTACGGAGGCGATGGTCCCGGTCAATGACTACTTCTCTACCTTGCCCGGCGGAGCGGTGGCCGGTGGTGCCCCGGCGCGGGGTGTGCGGTCCACCGCATCGCGCGCGGTGTCGGCCGCTGCGGGTGGCGTGAGCGGCGCACCGGGGCGCGTCGTGCGGGCGGCAGTCGATGGGCTGGGCGTGGCGGCCGGATCGGTCACCTCGGTGCCGCAGCAAATCACCGCGCGCGGGCAGCAACTCGCCACGCAGGTGACCGGAGACGGGATCAAGGTCGGGGACCAGCTGTTGACCGATCCCACCAGCCCGGAGGCGCAGAAGCTGGTTCGTGACGGGCTGGCGACGAACATTCTTGGTGTTGATCCGACGGGTGTTCCGACGGCGATGATGATGCTCGCCGCGCCGTCTACATTGCTCCGGGAGCAGCCACGCAAGAAGCCTGCCGGGCGCAGATGGACGGGTGCGGATTCGAAGACGCAATCAGTCGCCGAACGCGCTGTCGGCCAGGTCGTCTCGGTTCCGGGTCGGTTCGTCGGTGGCGCGGTGGACCGCTTCGGGAACACCATCGCCGGCAATGCCGCGTTGGTCGGTGTCGGCGGTGACCCCGTGCGGGCGTGGTCGGGACTGCTTTCGAACGCGGTCAGCCCTGTGGCGGGTGCGTCGCGGGCGGTGGCCTCGGCGACGCCCGCGCAGATCCTCACTGACCCCATCGCCGCCGCCGGCGCAGCAGCGACGCACGCGCCCGCCACGGTGCCCTTCGTCGGCTGGGTCTACGGGCTGGTGGAGTGGGCTTCGAAGCCTGGTGAACTCGCCCGCGAAGGCGCGAAGGAAACACTCGCCTCCGCTCTCGACACCCTGACGCTCAAGAACCTCGAAGCCGGGCAGGCGGCCGCCAATACCGGTGAGGTGCAGGTCACCACGTCCGATGTGGACGTGCACGCCGACCACGGTGGGTACGTCACCTTCACCCTCCCCGACCTCGAAGGCGGAGAACCCAAAGCCTGGTACATCCTCGCCACCCCCGACAGCCCCGGAAACTTCACCACGGATGTGGCGACCGGTCCTGGGGAAGAACTGGTCGAACGCAGCGATGGCTCCGTCATCCTGGTCAACAGCGGCAGCGGACAGATCGCCCGGACGATCAAAACACCGTGGGCCAAAGATGCCCTCGGCCGGGACCAACCCACCTGGTACTCCATCGAGAAGATCGACGACCAGACCTCGACGATCACCCAGCACATCGCCCCGAACAAGAACGCCCTGTACCCACTTGTCGCGGACGCACCGGTGTCAGGGGAACAAGCAGCGACTATCGCATTGAGCGGGCTGTACGGCGCAGCAGGCGTGTCGGTTGTCGCACAGCAAGCGGTGCAAGCTCCTGCTCCTGCCTCGCCTGAGGTGCAGCAGAACCCTGCTGCAGTGCTGCCGGGTGGGACTCAACGACTGCTGGATGCCGGTACGTACAGGCCTGAGTCCCAGGTGTCGGTGCAGTTGCCGCAGACCGGTGGTGCTGCTGGTGGTGTTCTTGGACCGTCTGTGGGGCGGGTGATCACGCAGGGGGGTGGTCAAGTCACGGCGAGCCCGAATGCCTCAGACGGTGCGGTGAAGATCGAAACCCCTCGCAACGACGGCAGCGGGACTTCGGGTGTCACTGCGGTGAGCACCGTGGTACGTCCTGGTTCGGAACCTGGGGTGATCGGTACGGGCAGCGGCAACGTGCGGGTCACCGACGCGACGGTCTCGGTGCGCGACGAGCGCACGGGTGTGGAGACTGTCACCGGCACGGGGCAGCAGGTCGAGGATGCTGGTGCGGTGCGCCCCACCACCGCTGGCGGGCTGACCCCGCAGACCGCACGAACGATCTCGCAGTCGATGCCCGCGTTGGCGAGCATGCTCACGATCAGCCCCGCCGATGGTGCGGTGTCGGTGCGCACCCCCACCGACACCGGGACGGCGATCCCCACTGCCTTGACCAGCCCCAACAATGGTGGAGCGTCATTGCTTCTTGCTGGGGTCGGTGCGGTGAACTCCGGTCACGGTACTGTTGCTCTGCCCGGCTCGGATGGGCGGATCACTGAGCGGTTGCCTGGCGGTAGCGGTACTCAAACGACGCTGCCTGACATGACGCAGATCACCGACCACACCGATCCCGTTTCGAAGGTACGGACGCTCTCCACCACGGACCTGATCACCGGGGCAGTGAACTCTGTCCGAACCGATCCTGCTACGAAGATCACCGAGAGATGGACCGTCGACGGCACCGGTGCGGGTCAGGTCACGCTCTCCCAGCCCGGCTCACCGACGCAAACGTACAGGGTGGCTGGCGACCGGATCGTTGTAGCCGCGCCGCGTCCGCTGTCGTTGCGGGAGCAGTTCATCGAGGACATCGACCAGATGCTCAACACCGATGAGGTGATCAGTAATCCGCAGCTGCGGATGGCCATGCAATTTCAGGCGGGACGGGTCGAAGCCCTCTACAACACTGTCACGGGACTGTTCAAACTCACTCCCATCGGCACCGTCGTGTCCGCAGCGGACACCTTCCGTGATCCAGCGACAATTGCTGCCGCACGCGAGCATCGCTGGGGTGACCTCGCCAAAACCAGCGAAAACATCTTCCCCCAGATCGGCATGTTCGGCAGTGTCTGGCAGACCGAGAAGGACTTCATCAACACCAACTCGGCAGCACTGCAGGTCCTGGCAAATATCCGCAACGGTGAGCCTGTCCGCCCTGCCCTCGACCAACTTGGACGCCGAGCCGCCGTCTGGGGCAACGGCATGTCCAAACTCACCATCGGCACCGACTTTCAAGACCCCCACAAGACTCTCCCCGAAAAACTCGGATCCGCCGACGTCGGCGTAGCACTACTCATTGCCCCCGTCAAAGGCGCAAGCGCCGCCAAGACCAGCACCACCGCCGCACGCCTCGAAACCGGCATAGCCCGCGCAGAAGCCGACGCAGCCCGCACCACCCAAGCGCTCACCACACCCCGACCCACACCAACAACATCGAAACCAGCAATACCCCTAACAACACCGCTAGAGACACCGAAACCCCACACCACCATCACCCCAACCGGCATCGCACCAGCAGCCGAGACCGCACCCAAAGCTGTAACACCAACCCCCGGACCCAACTACAAACCCTTCACTACCACTCCCGCAGCCGAACGGGCGGGTGCGGGTGCTGTGAAGCCCCTGGACGCGGACACGCCCGTTCCCGGCCCCGAACGCGAGGCGACCTCGGGAACTGACGCATCGAAGACAGCCGACACGCCTGCAATCGGCGACAAGACGTCCTCTCCAGTTCGGACCGGAACTCCAGAGAGGAGCGTGGACCATAGGTCACGTTCCAGCGCCGCCGAACACAACAATTCTGACGCGGGGTCGTCGTATAAGCAGCGAATTGACCAGACGCCAGTGAATAATGGCCGTTGGATGGGTGAACGCGGTGAATCCATGTGGATTTCAAGCAATTCAGTTATTGAACGTATTCTACGCGAATCGGGTGTCGACGGAATTCGCTATAGAAACGGGCAGCCAGACTTCGGTCCAGTTGCCAAGGGGCAGGTAGAAATTCCTAACATGACCACGAATCGCGACTACAACTTCAAGGCAGCCGACAAACTTCTCGCAAAGGAATGGGGCGTATCACCGCGCGACGTTGCCGAGTGGCGTAGCAAGAACAAGTACACGTGGCACGAGGAGCCCGATCTCAAGACGATGCAGCTAGTACCCTCCATAGTTAACAACCGCCTAGGGCATCTCGGCGGCATCGGTGAGCTCAACGCCGGGAAGACCTTACGACCGACAGGAGAAGAAGCGTGACCGACGACACTGTGCTCGGAGAGATTGCCTACAGCGAGCCGGGGGGCTGGGAGGGCACGTACATTTTACCCTTCGTTGGTCGCGAACTGACCGTGCGGATGGCTCTCGGCGGGTGGGATGAAGCCGATCCGGTGGAGCCCGTCCAACGTGACGCTGTGGAGCACTTCACTGCGCGAAAGGCAGAACTGTGCGCACTCGCCGATAGTGCCCTCTATGGGGAATACCTCCGACTCCGACCTGGGCTGCGCGAGCAGTTTGGTGACGATGCAGACAGGCTCATGCCGGTCATCGACAGCAAGGAAGAGCTCTCCGAGATAGTAACGCCTGACTTCTTTCAAGTCCCGTACCCTGGTCGCGGCTCTACCGACCGCGTGGTTGCCCTCATGTACAACTGCACGTGGGATGTCGAACTAGGTCTGGCCGTCAAGTTCGTCAACGAGTCCATAGCCGAAGTCGGTCCTCAGAATATCGCCCTCTAGTGGCGCGTGTTGAAAGTATCCTTTTGATCGGCGCGGTGGGATAATCGGTGGATGCGCGCCGAGCCGGTTTTGATGTCCGGGTCTGATCGTGAGCTGTTGGAGTCCTGGCTGCGGACGCCGTCGATGCCGTCGGGCTTGGTGACGCGAGCTCGGATCGTGCTGTGGGCCTCGGAGGGGGTCACGATGGCAGCGATCGCACAGCGGCTGTCGATCTCGAAGCCGACGGTGACCTTGTGGTGTCAGCGGTTTCGCGAGGTGGGGCCGGAGGGGTTGACTGATCAGCCGCGGTCCGGGCGGCCGGCGACGGTGGACCGGGAGAAGGTGATCGCAGCGACGTTGACGCCTCCGCCGGCGAGTCTGGGGGTGACGCACTGGTCCTCGCGACTGTTGGCGAGACGGTTGGGTCTCGATCATGGTCAGGTCGCGAAGATCTGGCGGGAGATGGGCATCAAGCCGTGGGGTGAGAACACGTTCAAGTTCTCCACCGACCCGGAGCTCGAGAGCTTGTCAAGTTTTCTGTGTAAGTCCGTCGTTCCTGAATTCTGTTAGCCATGCTTAGAGGTGCTGGTTGATGCGTTCCGGGTAGGCCACCGACAACTGCGCGATGGCCTGCTTCCAGTTGGTGAC
>NZ_JAAXOQ010000003.1 GCF_012396015.1 Tsukamurella spumae
GCGGCTGCGGGCGGCCGTCGACCGCGCGGCGCACCGCGTCGGGCGCGAAGGCCCCGTCGACCCCGTCGGGCCGGCCGAAGACCACCTGCTCGCCTTCCGAGACCGAGGGACGATGCGTGGGGCGCGGGCGTTCCGGGGACGGTGGGCTGGGGCTTGGCCGCCGCACTGGGCGGCGGCACGACCACGGTCATCGTGGCCGGCGCCGGCGGGGACGGAACCGGGGCCGCCTGCCCGGACGGCAGCGCACCTGGATTGACGCCCGAACCGGGGGCGGCCGAGGCGCCGGACGGCGCCGAGGGCAGCGGATCGAAGGTCAGGCTCGACCCTGCGCGGTTGGTATCGGTGCCGGTCACACCGCATCCGACCGCGACGGCGGCCGCGATCGCGAGGGCGCTCCCCGCGATCGCGTAATTGCGGACCTTTCGGCTCTGATTGGGCCTCAAGAACTCACTCCAGCCACTTGTATCACGTTCTACAACAACCACCACATTAGTCTCATGAACCCTGAAGGGGAAGTCGAAGGTTCAGATGGTGACCGAGTCGTTATGCCCGAGCGGGCCCGCCGGTCCCCGTCGACCGGGAACGGCCGCGGGCGGCCGCGGGCGGGGCAAGCGGCGCGCAAGAGGGCGGCAAGGTCCGAGCCGCACGATCAGGCGGTGGTGAACCCCTACCAGGCACCGTTGCGACAGCGGAATCCGGCCGCATTCGTCGGCGTCGTCGTGACGGCGGCGATCGCGCTCGTTCTCGTCGTCGCCGTTGCCGCGCTGGCCGCCGCCGTCGGGGTGCTCGTCCTCCTCGCCCACGCGCTCTCGGACCCGGTCGTGCACGATCGCCACGACGAGGTCTCCGTGCGTTTCCGGGCGGGCCTGTTCAGTAGGGACGCCGGTTCCGGCGAAGACGTCAGCACTGCGATGTGCCGACGGATCCTCGGGTCGTTCGACCCCGCGGACCGGCGCTATCCGCCGGTGCCCTGGCTCGACGGTGCGGTCGCCATCCGGGGCGACGACGCGACGGTCGTCGTGACGCACCCCGTCCGGACAGGTGCCGATCAGGGCGTCGCCACGACGACCGTGCGCTTCCGCTACGAGCGTGGACTCTGGCAGTACTGCGGGATCAGCTGAGCGCGTTCTCCAGGTCGGCGATCAGGTCGCCGATGTCCTCGATACCGACCGACAGGCGCACCAGGTCCTCGGGCACCTCGAGCTGCGACCCCGCGGTGGAGGCGTGGGTCATGGCCGCCGGGTGCTCGATCAGGGACTCGATGCCACCGAGCGACTCGGCGAGCGTGAAGATCTCGGTCCGCGCGCAGAACCGCTGCGCCGCTTCACGACCGCCGGCCAGGCGCACCGAGATCATGCCGCCGAAGCGCTTCATCTGCTTGGCCGCGACCGCGTGGTTCGGGTGGTTCTCCAGGCCCGGGTAGAGCACCGTCGACACCTCCGGACGGCCCGAGAGGAACTCGACGACCCGCTCGGCGTTGTCGCAGTGGCGATCCACGCGCACGCCGAGCGTCTTGATGCCGCGCAGCGCCAGGTACACGTCGAACGGGCCGGGCACCGCGCCCGCGCCGTTCTGCAGGAACGCGAAGTCGGTGTCGAGCTGTTCGTCGTTGGTGATCAGCGCGCCGCCGACGGTGTCGCTGTGGCCGCCCAGGTACTTCGTCACCGAGTGCAGCACCACATCGGCGCCGAGCGCGAGCGGCGTCTGCAGGTAGGGGCTCGCGAAGGTGTTGTCCACCACCAGCTTCGCGCCGGCATCGTGCGCGACCCCGGCGAGGGCCTCGATGTCGCCGATGTTGAGCAGCGGGTTGGTCGGCGTCTCGATCCACACCAACTTGGTGTTCGGGCGGATCGCCGCGCGCACCGCGTCGACGTCGTTGATCGGCGCGGGGGTGTGCTCGATCCCCCACTGCGAGAAGACCTTGTCGATGAGGCGGAAGGTGCCGCCGTACGCGTCGTCGGGGATGACGAGGTGATCGCCGGGGCGCAGCGCGGCGCGCAGCATGCAGTCGGTGGCCGCCATGCCGGAGGCGAAGCCGCGGCCGAAGGTCCCCTCCTCGATCGCGGCGAGGTTCGCCTCGTACGCGCGCCGGGTGGGGTTCCCGGTGCGGGCGTACTCGAAGCCGCCACGCATGCCGCCCACGCCGTCCTGGGCGAAGGTGGAGCTGGCGTAGATCGGTACGTTGACCGCGCCGGTCAGCGGATCGGGCTCGTAGCCGGCGTGGATCGCACGGGTCGAGAAGCCCTGCGCCGCATGCTTGTCGATCGCGCTCTTCTGCTCACTCATGTTCGAGGCCCTTTCTACTTGCCGTGGGAGAGGTAGTTCAGCACGTCGTGCCGAGTGATCACGCCGACGGGCTTACCGTCGTCGATCACCATGAGCGCGTCGGACTCGCGGAGCGCGGCGTTGGCCGCCGAGATCGGCTCGCCCGCACCGATGAGCGGGAAGGCCGGGCCCATGTGCTTGCTCACCGGGTCCGCCAGCTCGGCGCGGCCCTCGAAGACCGCGGAGAGGAGCTCCCGCTCGGTCACCGCACCCGCGACCTCGCCGGCCATGATCGGCGGCTCGGCGCCCACGACGGGCATCTGCGAGACGTTGTACTCGGCGAGGATCTCGATGGCGTCGCGGATGGTCTCCGACGGGTGCGTGTGCACCAGGTCGGGCAGCTCACCCTTCTTGCCGCGCAGGACGTCGCCGACGAGGGCCTCCTGCTCGTTCGGGTCGAGCGGCGCACGCAGGAAGCCGTAGCTCGACATCCACTTGTCGTTGAAGATCTTCGACAGGTAACCACGGCCACCGTCGGGCAGCAGGACGACGACGACCGCATCCGGATCCCGCTCCGCGACGCGCAGCGCCGCGACGACGGCCATGCCGCACGAGCCGCCGACGAGCAGGCCCTCCTCACGGGCGAGGCGTCGGGTCATCTCGAAGGAATCGGCGTCGGAGACGGCGATGATCTCGTCGGGGATGTCGGGGTCGTAGGCGGTGGGCCAGAAGTCCTCGCCCACGCCCTCGACGAGGTACGGGCGGCCCGTGCCGCCGGAGTAGACCGAGCCCTCGGGGTCGGCGCCGACGACCTTGACCTTGCCGCCGGACACCTCCTTGAGGTAGCGGCCGGTGCCGGTGATGGTGCCGCCGGTGCCGACGCCCGCCACGAAGTGGGTGATCTTGCCCTCGGTGTCGCGCCAGATCTCCGGGCCGGTGGTCTCGTAGTGCGACGCGGGACCGTTGGGGTTGGAGTACTGGTTCGGCTTCCACGCGCCGGGGATCTCGCGGACCAGCCGGTCGGAGACGTTGTAGTACGAATCCGGGTGCTCGGGCGCCACCGCGGTGGGGCACACCACGACCTCGGCGCCGTAGGCCTTGAGCACGTTGCGCTTGTCCTCGCTGACCTTGTCCGGGCAGACGAAGACGCACTTGTAGCCACGCTGCTGCGCGACGATCGCGAGGCCGACGCCGGTATTGCCGGAGGTCGGCTCGACGATCGTGCCGCCCGGCTTCAGTTCGCCCGAGGCCTCCGCGGCGTCGATCATCTTCACCGCGATCCGGTCCTTGCTGGACCCGCCGGGGTTGAGGTACTCGATCTTGGCCGCGACCAGGCCGGATCCGGGCTTCACCACGGAGTTGAGTCGCACCAGTGGGGTGTCGCCGATCAACTCGCTGACGTGTCCTGCGATACGCATGCCTCCATGGTCCCAGAACGGCCCGGCCCGCCTCACGGCCGGTGCCCGGGTCGGGCAGTAGATTGGCACTCATGGGGTACTCCCGAAGCCGCATGACACGCGACGCGCTGTACACCTCGGCCGCCGCCGTCAGCGGCGCCGGAGCCACCTGGGGCGCCTACGCCCTGCTCACCAAGCAGGCGCGGACCGCGCGCACCGTCATCCCGCACCGCACCGACAAGGCACCGTCGAAGGACGGGATCTACTCCCCCGGCACCGCGGTCGTCGAGCGGCCCGGGCCGCACCACGTCGCGGACGTGAGCCTCATGGTCTTCGGCGATTCCACGGCCGCAGGGCTGGGGGTCGACGATGCCGAGCACACGCCCGGCGTGCTCCTCGCGCGCGGCGTGGTGGCCGAGACGGGGCGCACGGTGCGGCTCGCGGTCAAGGCGATCGTCGGCGCGACGTCGAAGGGTCTCGCGGCACAGATCGAGGCCGCGTTCATCGCCAAGCAGATCCCGGACGTGGCGGTGATCATCGTGGGCGCGAACGACGTGACGGCGCTCAACTCGATCGAGCCGTCGGCGCGGCGCCTCGGCGCGGCGGTCGCCCAGCTGCGCGGCGCGGGCGCCGAGGTCGTCGTGGGCACGTGCCCGGACATCGGGGTGGTGCAGGCGATCCCGCAGCCCCTGCGGTCGCTGATCCGGCGGTACGGTCTGCAGCTGGCAGCGCGGCAGCGGGCGTACGTGCTAGCCGCGGGCGGCCACCCCGTCCCGTTCGCCGACACCCTGACCCCCGAGTTCCTCGAGGCCCCCGAGCGGATGTTCTCGCCGGACAACTTCCATCCGTCCGCGGCCGGCTACGAGCTCGCGGCACGCCTGCTGCTCCCCGAGGTCCTCGCGGCGCTCGGGGAATGGCACGGTCCGTTGCCGTCGCCGCCCGAGGTCTCCCCGGCCGCCGACGCGAACGGCCTGACGGCGCGCTTGACCCGGGTCCTGCACCGCGCCTGACGATCCCGCAGACGCCGAACGCCCCGCAGCCGGGCTGCGGGGCGTTCGGACTTATCACTTGCTAGTCGCTGCTGTAGAAGTAGCTCAGCAGGCGCAGGATCTCGACGTACAGCCAGACCAGGGTGACGGTCAGGCCGAGGGCCACGCCCCACGCCGCCTTCGACGGTGCGCCGGCGCGGATCAGCTGGTCCGCCTGGTCGAAGTCCAGCAGGAAGCTGAACGCCGCGACCCCGATGCACACCAGCGAGAAGATCACCGCGATCGTGGGGTTCTCCTGGAAGTTCCGCAACGGGCCGGGACCGCTGCTGAACAGGCCGATCACCGCGCTGCCCAGCGCCATCACGACCACACCGATCAACGCTGCGAACAGCATCCGGGTGAATCGCGGTGTGACCCGAATGGCACCGGTCTTGTAGACCACGAGCATGCCGACGAAGACACCGATCGTCGCGAGGACGGCCTGCGCGATGAGCGCACCACCGCTGATCTCTTGGACGGTGAACGAGAAGACGAAGGAGATCGCGCCGACGAACAGGCCCTCGAGGGCCGCGTAGGACAGGACGATGGCGGGGTTGTCCTGCTTACGACCGAAGCTGGCGATCATCACCAGGACGAGGCCACCGAGGGCGCCGACGATCGACAGCGGGGCCGCCAGGTTCGGGTTCGCGCTCGCGAGGAGGTACGAGATGACGGCCGTGACGATGAGCACGCCGAGCGTGGACGCGGTCTTGGTGACCACGTCGTCGATGGTCATGGACCGCGTTCCCGCACCCTGCTGGTACGGGGCCTGCGGCGGCTGCTGGTACTGCTGGAACTGCATGCCCTGAGCGGCGCCGGCGGCGCCCATGCCCATGTTCATGCCCTGCTGGTATCCCTGCTGCGGGTAGCCCTGCTGCGGGTAGCCCTGCTGCGGGTAGCCCGCGGGCGCACCCGCCTGGCGGGTGTCGTTCGTCAGCCCGCGGAAGATCGGGTTGCTGCTCTCGCGCACCGTGGGGTCCTTTCCCTGGTCGTGCACCTACATACCGTTCAACGAACGGGCCGATGGTTGCGTTCCCGCATTCGACCGTTCTTTACGAACAGCTTAACCAAGTTCCGGCGCTCCCGCAGGATCCTCATGCCGCGGGGCGATCCAGCAGGTCGTACAGGCGTCGACGCAGTTCGTCGCGCGGCACGACGGACTCCACCGCGGCCAGCGACTCCGCATCGTCGCTGCCCAGCACGCCGAGCACGACGTGAGCACCCCCGATGCTGCGATCCTTCCTGTTCACGGCCTCACGGAGCGCGAGCTGCAGCGTCTTCTTGGCGCCGGGCCCGAAGGGGATGTTGCCCGCGCGGAATCGCTTGCGCACGGGGCGCAGCAGGTCGAAGCCGAAGCGCTCGGACACCGCGTCCGCGACGGCCGCCAGGTCGATACCGACCCCCTTGAGGGCGACGGCGTCCTCATCGGTCAGCACGCGCCCCACATCGGCGGCGCGCACGGCGTCCACGGTGAGCCCGACCTCGACGAGCTCGCTCTGCAGATCCCCCTCGACGGTGCCGAGCACCCCGAGCAGCAGGTGCGTGGGGGTGATCCGATCGGCGCCGGCATCGCGCGCCTCCTCCTGGGCGAGCACTACAGCGACACGCGCACTCCTGGTGAACCGTTCGAACATGATGTTCCTGCTTCCCGGCTATTTGCCGTACTTCTTGTGCACCGCTTGGCGACTGACCGCGAGATGTTCCGCGATGTCCTGCCAGGACCATCCGAGGTTCCGAGCATTGGACACCTGGACCGCCTCGAGTTGATCGGCCAGCTTCCGCAGTGCGACGACGGCCCGGAGCCCCTTCGCGGGGTCCTCCGATGCCGCCGATCCGACGAGGGTGGGTGGTGAGCTCACGACCGTCAATCTACGTTGACACCATCCGGCTGTCAACGCATGTTGACAAGTTCGACGGTGCGCCGCGCGCTACTCTTTCCCGGCGCCCCCATAGCCCAATTGGCAGAGGCAGCGGACTTAAAATCCGCGCAGTGTCGGTTCGAGTCCGACTGGGGGCACGGAGTTCCGCCCAACACAGAGGTTCGGCCGCGAGTCCCGACGCGCCGCGACTTCCGTCGCCTCCACAGCCCCCTCGGCATTGAGTTCACGCAGTTCGG
This sequence comes from Tsukamurella spumae, assembly GCF_012396015.1. Lineage (GTDB taxonomy): Bacteria > Actinomycetota > Actinomycetes > Mycobacteriales > Mycobacteriaceae > Tsukamurella > Tsukamurella spumae. The sequence goes on from NZ_JAAXOQ010000003.1 coordinate 6,807, forward strand.
CTGGCCACCGCCCGCCCCTGTTACACGCGAGGTATAGATCGTTGCGTCTGACGACAAGTGACTCGCATCACATCACGAGATGCTGATAGGCATGAAGATCTCAGTGACTGTGGATGAACTGCTCCTGTGGGACGGGACGCCGATGCCTGCGGGGTACACGCCCTTCACGGTGTTGGAGGCTTTCCTCCAACATTTCGTCGATCACGGCGTCGACGCGTTCGGCTTTCCCCATACCGCACCCGTCGAGGACGATCCGCGGATGCGCGAGGTGCTGGAGCGCTGGGTCGATGCCGGACATCACCTCGGCAACCACACCCACACGCATGCGTGCCTGAACTGGGTATCGGGAAGACAATACGTCGACGACATCAAGCGCGCCGAGGATTACATCGGCGAATTCGTGGAGCAGGCTCCGCTCAAGACCTTTCGGTACGCCATGGACATGACGGGTGAGACGGAGCAGAAGCGAGGCGAGGTAGAGGATCATCTCCGGCGCCAGGGATACGTCAACGCACCCATCACCGCCTGGTTCGGCGACTTCGCGTGGATCGCGCCGTACGAGCGCGCACTATCGAACGGGGATCGGGAGACCGCAGCGATGCTGCGGCGGACGTACATCGACGCTGCCGTACATCATCTGCTCGCATCCCGGGATGCCGCCGAACGGACCCTCGGTTCCGAGCCGCCGCTGATCTGGCTGATTCACGCCACGCCGATCGCGCAGGACACCCTCGGCGATGTATTCGCCCGCTTCGTGGAGCACGGTGCGGAGTTCATCGGGCTCGCGGAGGCGATGGAACATCCGGTGAACCGCCTGATGTCTCCGGTCTCCCCCCTGTTCCGCAACCACCTCCAGCGCCTGACGGAGGCGGTGGGAGACCGGATCACACCGTACTCGGCCGAGGTCATGGGTCGGGTACTGACCGCGGTGCTGCCCGATGGGGAGGACCCCTTCGCCGTGTATGACGATATGACCCACCGCATGGCTACACGCGCGGGCGGCGACCGGACGCTGTGGTCATGGGAGTGACGGGCCGCCGGATCGTTCTGACCCGGAGGCCTTCGGCCCGTGAGGACTTCGACTGCTTCGAGGAGGTCGAGGGCCCGGTCCCGGATCCCGGCGAAGGGGAGGTGTTGATTCAGTGTTCCTCCGCCAGCGTCGATCCGTCGATGATTCCCCGATTGAGTGTGGACACGTACGCGCCGAGGTTCACAATCGGCGAGCCTGTTCAGTCGCGCCTGGTGGGGCGCATAGTCCAATCACGATGCGAGGACCGCGCGGCCGGCGACTGGGTGCTGTGCACCGGTAGTTGGCAGGAGTTCGTGGTTGCCGACGGCACGGCGACCACCCCGATCGATCCATCTCCGGGTGTACCCCCGGAGATGTGGTTGGGGGCACTCGGCGCACCCGGGCTGACCGCGTACACCGGGCTCGAATTGATGGGACTCACAGCCGGAGAGACGATCTGGGTCTCGGCCGCCGCGGGGGCAGTGGGTTCGGTCGCAGCTCAGCTCGCCAAGGCGCGAGGCGCCGCGTGTGTGATCGGCTCTGCCAGCGGTCCGGACAAGTGTCGCTACCTGCGGGAGCAGATCGGCGTCGACGTGGCGATCGACTACCGGAACGGTGACCTCGCCGATGAACTCAGGGCGCTGGCTCCCGCCGGGCTCGATGTCTACTTCGACAACGTCGGCGGGGATCACCTCGAGGCGGCGCTCGGTGCGATGCGCATCGGGGGGCGTATCGCGGCGTGCGGAATGATCTCCGGCTACGGCGCCAAGGGCCCCGCCAGTCCGCGCAACATCTCCGAGGTCATCATCAGGCGACTGCGCCTCCAAGGATTCCTCGTGACCGATCACGACGACCTGCGGGCATCCTTTGAGAACGAGGCGCGTGCGCTGCTGGCGGACGGGCGGTTAGCCGCTCCGATGACCGCGTTCTCCGGCCCGGCCGCAGCGTCGCGCGCGATGGCGGCGCTACTCGGCGGCGCAGAGAAGCTCGGCAAGGTCATGATCACCTTCGAGGAGTGACGACGGGCGAAACTGCATCAGCGGCCGCGTCCGGACCCTGCGCGCGGAAGTCCGACGGAGACAGGCCGAGGTCACTCCGGAATGCGCGGCAGAACGACGAGTGGCTCGAGAAGCCGCACATGAACGCGATGTCGCTGATCGACAATCGACGGCCGTCCTGCGAAGCCAGCAGCGTCTGAGCGAGACCGAGACGTTCGGTTCGAATCAACTCGGTGGCGGTGGTACCACTCAGTCGCAGAACCTGCTGGATACGTCGAACAGACCATCCCAGGGCACGGGCGATCGAGGTGAGGTCGAGGTCCGCGCTGCCCGCGTGCTGCCTGACGTACCCGCGGATCGCGGCATCGATCTCGCCCGTCGCGTCCCTCGCGCCCGCCTCCCCGCGGCTCGCGAGGAGCAGCAGATCGAGAACGTGGCGTGCGGCCGCATCGAACATCGCGTCCGTCAGCCCGCTCGCTTCGCTCAACAAGCCACGAGCGGCCTCGAAGCCGACTGCCCCGAGGCCGCTCCGTCGGTCGATGTGCATCAGCGGAACCGATCGAGGGACTCGGGCGGCAATCTCCGACTCCGGGATCAGGAGCGCAAGTGCGGTGCAAGGATCCGTATGCACGACGCTTATCGCAGTGTCCAGACGAACGAGCGCCATTTCGCCCGGTGAGAGACGGATGTCCCGAACACCCGATTCGATCACGGGTTCGCCGGCGAGCGGGACGACCAACTCGTACATCGAGACAGGGTCGGACTTCACCTCGGACGCACCCCGGGTGAGCCGCTCGGCCTCCCCTGACCACCGCAGGAGCCGGTACCGCTGTCCGAGGTGCCACTGGATCGTGCCGGTGTACCGCGCCGCATGCCGTGGTACATCGATCTTGAACTGTCCGTGAAGCCGCGACACCTGCTCCTGCCAGCCCTCGTCCGCGCGGACCGTCGTCGTGCTGACGAACCTCCCCGAACTGACCATGGAAGCGATGCTAGGTCCGAGATCCACGGCCTGGGGCCGGATCAGCCGCGATGACCACACCTGAGGCGGGGCGGTTCTATGCGCGGGCGGACCGGGCAGACGGAGCCGCGGTTGCGCAGCTGTGGCCCTCAGCGCGGCACGCGGTAGTGAACGAACTCCACGCCGCAGTCGAAGGTGCGGGAACCGATCCGCTCCAGTGCGGTCATCCGCCCCTGCTGCGGGAAGTAGGGAACGCCGCCGCCGACCAGCACCGGATACACCCGGACCCGGTACTCGTCGATCAGCCCCAGACGCGCCGCCTCGGCGGCAAGGCCCGCCCCGCCGACACCGATGTTCCCCGCGCCGGGCTCGGCGCGCAGTCGCGCGATCTCCACCGCCAGATCACCTTCGGCCAGACGGGTATTGGCGCCGCGCACCGCGGACAGCGTCCGCGAGAACACGACCTTGGGAAGCGCCTTCCAGAGCACGGCGAAGTCCCGCTCGTCGGCGTCGAGCGGCTGGGTCTGTGCGGCGTCGTCCCAGTACAGCATCGTCTCGTAGAGCCTGCGACCCATCAGATGCACACCCAGGCCACGCACCTCATCGGTGGCGAACCGGAAGACCTCCTCGTCGGGCTGGGACCAGTCGAACGTGCCGTCCGGCCCCACGATGTACCCGTCCGCCGACGTGCTCAGGGAATACGTCACGCTGCGCATCAGCGACTCACCACCTCGTCAGGAACATCTTCCGTCGCCTGTATTCTCCACCGTTCCGGTCCGGAAAGTGGCCCTGCGCGCGAAGATCCCTGCACGGACTACGAAGAGTGGTCGCGCGATCCTCGGGCTCGGGTACTCTGAAGGGCGTCGAAGGACATCCGGACGAGGCGCACCGTACCCGGCCAGCGAAAAGACGGTGCGAACCCGAGGAGGTTCGCATCATGGCATGGATCGTTCTGGTCGTATCCGGTGTTCTCGAGGCCGTCTGGGCCACCGCTCTCGGCAAGTCCGAGGGATTCTCCCGGCTCGCGCCGTCCATCGTGTTCGGGGTCGCTCTGGTCGCCAGCATGGGCGGACTCGCGTTCGCGATGCGGGATCTGCCGGTCGGCACCTCGTACGCCGTGTGGGTCGGCATCGGTGCCACCCTCACCGTGGTCTACGCGATGGCCACCGGCGCCGAGTCCGCGTCCCTGGTCAAGGTCGTCTGCATCATGGCCATCGTGGGCGGCGTGATCGGACTCAAGCTCGCCCACTGACGCCGCTCGGCCCGCACCGGCGCCCGCGGGGGCTCAGGCCGCGCGGGTGGCCAGGCGGTTGCCGGGATCCAGCACGCGCTCGACGGTGCCGTGGCGCGCCTCGGCGCGGCGCAGCGCGGTCTCCCACTGCTCCTGGTCGCCGAGGTCGGCGACCAGGGCGTAGACATCGCCCGACAGCACGGAGACCACGTCCCGGAAGTTCGACCCCACGGCCGTGACTCGGGTTCCGGAACCGCACAGGTCGCTCACCAAGCGGGCCGTCGCATCGGTGCCGTCCAGCACCACGACCACGCCCTCCGCAGCAACGTTCTTCATCTCCGACTCCCTTTCGCCGTACGCGATTGACGTTAGGCGACGAGACCTCCCCGTGCGCTGCCGCGAGGCTGTGAGTTCGTCAACAGTGCGTTAATTCGCGGGGTCGGCATCGGCCAGCCCCATGGCGATGCCGTCCAGGATGTCGTGCTCCGATACGACCAGTTCGGTGACGCCCACCGCAGCGAGCCGCTCGGCGAGGCGCAGTGCGACCAGCGCACCGCCGCCGATCACGTCGGCGCGGCCGGGATGCATGGGGCCCAGCGCGAGTCGCTCGGCGGCGGTCATCCGCACGAGCCGACGGCAGAGCACGCTGAGGTCGCCGAGTGGAACTCGCGCGCCGTGGATCCGGACCGGGTCGTACTCGTCGAGGCCGAGCGCGAGCGCGGCCAGTGTGGTGAAGGTGCCGGCGACGCCGATCCAGGTCCGTACGCCGTCGAGCGGGACGACGGCGGTCGCACCGTCGAGCGCGGCGTCGATGTGCCAGGTCGCCTCGGCGACCTCGGCGGGGGGCGGCGGATCGGTGTGCAGCGCACGCTCGGTGATCCGCACGCAGCCGATGTCTGCGGAAAAGGCATGCGCCACAGTGCCACCGGAACCCACGACGAGCTCCGTCGATCCGCCGCCGAGGTCCACTACGAGCACCGGATCCGCGGACGCGAGCCCCGCGGTCGCCCCGCGGTACGACAGTTCGGCCTCCTCGGTGCCGGCAATCACCTCGGCCCGCGCGCCGGGCGTGATCCGCCCCAGTGCGGCGGCGGTGAGTTCGAGGAAGGCCTCCCGGTTCGACACGTCGCGGGCGGCGGACGTCGCGACCATGCGTACCCGGGTGGCACCCAGGCCGATCGCGGTGGTCACGTACTCGTCCAGCGCGACGCGGACTCGCTCGAGTGCTTCGGCGGCGAACTCGCCCGTCGCGTCCACGCCCTGGCCGAGGCGGACGATCCGCATCTCCCGGTGCAGCTCCACGAGCCCGGCCGACTCCGCGCGCGCGACGTACAGGCGAATACTGTTGGTGCCGCAGTCGATCGCGGCGACGACACCCGGGAAGGGACCGTTCACCGACCGCCCCAGGGGAACTGCGGCTCCGGCCAATCGGCGGGAATGGCGCTGCCGCGCAGACCGGCCGCCGCGGCGAGGGCCACGGCCTCGTCGCCCAGGCGGATGACGCCGGGCCCCTCGGCGAGCGCGTACGCGATGAGGACGTGCAGGCACTTCACCCGGTCCGGCATGCCGCCGCCGGTGAAGTCGGTTCCCAGGTCCTCCAACGCGTTCCGCGATTGGAGGTAGTGCTGGTGCGCTGCGCGGTAGTTCTCGGCGATCGACTCGTCGGCGGCGAGCAGTGCTTCCATCTCGCGCATGACGCCCGCGCTCTCCTGCCGGCTCGCCTCAGCCGTGAGCCGCGGATCCGTCAGGTAGTACAGAGTCGGGAAGGGCGTACCGTCGGGCAGCCGCGGCGCGGTCTTGACGACGGCGGGCTCACCGTCGGGCGTGCGATAGGCGACGGCGAGGACGCCGCGCGGGGCGCGGCCCAACTGCTCGGCGACCCGGTCCAGATCCGCCTGGGCGACAACGGCTCCACTCATCAGTGCGGCACCGCGATCGTGCGCCAGACATTGGTGTACCAGGGGTTCTGCTTGGCCCGATCGGCCTCGACCTGTTCGGCCGAGGGCGCCGGCGCTCCGGGTACCTGCACGCGGTACGGCGTCTCTCCCGGCATCACGTACTGCAGCCGGATCCTGGCCTGCGCCTTGATGTACTCCGGATCGTCCTGCAACCGCTTCTGCTCCTCGAGCCGGGCTATGTCCGAGATCAGCTGGGCGTGCTCGGCGGCCACCTTGTCCTCACGCGCCTGCTCGGACAGGTAGGTCCGCACGGGCACCGCGAGGGTGAGCGCCAGGACGCACAGCACCAGGAACAGCACGATGGTGCGCCCCGCACTCCGTCCGTCCGAACGGCCTTCGCCGCCGGACGGGGTTCGCACGAGGCGGGACCTGCTGCTCACGGTGCTGTGCTCCTTCTGCTCTGTCGGTCGGTCAGCTGTTGAACTCGAAGCGCGGGAAGGCGGTGTCGCCGGCGTACCGCGCCGCGTCCCCCAACTCCTCCTCGATACGCAGCAACTGGTTGTACTTCGCCACCCGCTCACTGCGCGCCGGAGCACCGGTCTTGATCTGACCCGACCCGACCGCGACCGCAAGATCAGCGATCGTCGTATCCTCCGTCTCACCCGAACGATGACTCATCATCGACTTGTAACCATTGTTATGCGCCAACGCCACCGCATCCAAGGTCTCCGTCAACGTACCGATCTGATTGACCTTCACCAGCAACGCATTCGCAGCACCACGAGCAATACCGTCCTCAAGACGCTCCGGATTGGTCACGAACAGATCATCACCGACCAACTGCACCTTCTCGCCGATCGCATCAGTGAGATCAACCCACCCCTCCCAATCATCCTCCGACAACGGATCCTCGATCGAGACCAGCGGGAACTCACCGACCAGACCACGGTAGAACTCACCCATCTCCGCAGCCGTCAGCGTCCTACCCTCGAACCTGTACCCCTCCGGACCGTAGAACTCGGTAGCCGCGACATCCAACGCCAACGCCACATCCGACCCCAACGTCAGGCCGGTGGTGGCGATCGCCTCCGAGATCAACTCCAGCGCCTCCCGCGTACCGGCGACGGACGGCGCGAAACCACCCTCATCACCCAAGCCGGTGTTCAGGCCCTTCTTCTTGAGCACCGACTTCAAGGCGTGATACACCTCCGCACCCCACCGCAGCGACTCCTTGAAGGTCTCCGCCCCGATCGGCGCGACCATGAACTCCTGCACATCCACACCACTATCGGCATGCGCACCACCGTTGAGAATGTTCATCATCGGCACCGGCAGAATGTGCGCGTTCGGCCCACCCAGGTAACGGAACAACGGCAACGCCGCCGACTCCGCCGCAGCCTTCGCCGCCGCCAGCGACACACCCAGCAGCGCGTTCGCACCCAGACGGCTCTTATCCGGGGTGCCATCCAGATCCAGCAGCGTCTGATCGATGATCCGCTGCTCATCCGCCGGGATACCGATCACCTCCGGCGCGATCACCTCCAGCACACCCTCAACGGCCTTCGTCACCCCCTTACCCAGGTAACGATCACCACCATCACGCAACTCCACAGCCTCATGCTCACCGGTCGACGCACCCGACGGCACCGCCGCCCGAGCGAAACTACCGTCGGCCAACACCACCTCCACCTCCACCGTGGGATTGCCACGGGAATCGAGGATCTCGCGGGCGCCTACCTGGATGATTTCGGACACGGTCTCTCCTTGTGCACTGGCCGAGCTCGGGGGCAACTCATCGGCCAGCCTAGTGCCCGACGGTCGCGACGCGAAGCCCGGCGCGCGCGATAGTGCGATCACACCGATCGAATCCGTTCATACCGCGCGCGCCCGGCGCTACCCTGCGGGCATGAACACCGTGCCCGTCCTGGACCTGTCTCTGCTCGATACGGAACCCGAACGGTTCGACGGTGCCGTCCGTGCGGCTGCGCACGAGGTCGGCTTCTTCTACCTCACAGGCCACGGCGTCCCGCAGGAGCGGATCGACGAGGTGCTCGCGCTGGCGCGCGCGTTCTTCGATCTCCCGCAGGCCGACAAGGACGCGATCGCGATGACGAACTCGCCGCACTTCCGCGGCTACACGCGGCTCGGCGGCGAGCTCACGCGCGGGGCGGTGGACTGGCGCGAGCAGATCGACATCGGACACGAGGCCGCGGCACCGTCGGCCTCCGGCCCGGACTACCTGAACCTGATCGGCCCGAACCAGTGGCCCGCCGCGCTGCCCGCCCTGCGCCCGGCGATGGAGCGCTGGGACGCCGACCTCGCCCGCGTCTCGCGCACGCTGCTGCGGTCGTGGGCGCGCTCACTGGGCGCCGACCCGTACGTCTTCGACGCGGCCTTCGCCGTCCAGCCGGCCACACTCATCAAGATCGTGCGGTATCCGGCGGGGACGGACTCCGATCAGGGCGTCGGCGCGCACAAGGATTCGGGCGTCCTGACGCTGCTGCTCGTCGACCCCGATTCGGAAGGGCTACAGGTCCTACCGCCCGGCGCCGGCGAATGGGTCGACGTGCCGCCGCTGCCGGGCGCGATCATCGTCAACATCGGCGAGATGCTGGAGGTCGGTACGGACGGGTACCTGAACGCCACCGAGCACCGGGTGGTGAACCGCCGCACGGGCGCGGACCGGATCTCGGTGCCGTACTTCTTCAATCCCGCCGTGACGGCGCGGATGCCGCACCTTCCGCTTCCGGCGGACCTGCGGACGGGGGTCACCGTCGACCCCGACAACCCGATCTTCGACACCTACGGCGAGAACGCCTGGAAGAGCCGCCTGCGGGCGCATCCGGACGTCGCCGCGCGGTACTACCCGCAAACCGCTTCGTAACCCGACCGACGTCCCTATCATGGGGACCATGACCGGCGCAGCCCCGCTCGTCCTCGTCTACAGCTCCAACGCGCGGCATCGCGCGGAGATCACCGCCGCCCTGGGGACCCGGCCCGCACCGGACAGACCCCCGATCACCGTGCTCGAGGCGGCCACCGCGCAGGCCGTCATCGCCCGGCTCGACGAGGGCGGCGTCGCCCTGGCCGTGCTCGACGGTGAATCGTCCCCGGCGGGCGGGATGGGCCTGGCGCGACAGGTTCGCGACGAGATCGATCCGTGCCCGCCGCTGCTCGTGATCACCGCCCGCCGCGCGGACGGCTGGTTGGCACGCTGGTCCCAGGCGGACGACTGGGTGAGCCATCCCCTCGACCCGTTCGAGCTCGCGGAGGCGGCGGGCCGCCTGCTCGCGACGGCAACGCTCTGACTCGACACGCTCGCCCCAAAACCCCACCCCGATCACACGGTGGACCTATAGTTGTGATGTAGCTCACAACTTCACTCAGGGGAGCCTAACCGGTTCTGCTGACGGGGATTTCGCTGACACCGCGGAAGGAGCATCGCCGTGAACCTGTACGTGCCCATCCTCGTACTGGGGGCGATCGCGGCCGCCTTCGCCGTGTTCTCCGTGGGCGTCGCCCGCTTCGTCGGACCCCGCCGGATCAATCGCGCCAAGCTCGAGGCCTACGAGTGCGGCATCGACCCGTCCCCCGAACCCGCGTCGGGCGGTGGCCGGTTCCCGGTGAAGTTCTACCTGACGGCGATGTTGTTCATCATCTTCGACATCGAGATCGTCTTCCTCTATCCGTGGGCCGTGCATTTCGATGTGCTGGGCGTGTACGGCCTGCTCGCCATGGGCCTGTTCCTGGTGAACGTCACGGTGGCCTACGCGTACGAATGGCGGCGGGGAGGCCTGGAGTGGGGATAGAAGACAAGGTGCCGGGCGGTTTCCTGTTGTCGACGCTCGAGGTGGTCGCAGGATACGCACGCAAGGGATCGCTGTGGCCGGCCACGTTCGGCCTGGCCTGCTGCGCGATCGAGATGATGGCCACCACCGGTCCGCGGTTCGACATCGCCCGCTTCGGCATGGAGGCCTTCCGCGCCTCGCCGCGGCAGGCGGACCTGATGATCGTCGCGGGCCGCGTCAGCCAGAAGATGGCGCCGGTGCTGCGGCAGGTGTACGACCAGATGGCGGAGCCGAAATGGGTGCTGGCCATGGGGGTCTGCGCCAGTTCGGGCGGGATGTTCAACAACTACGCGGTGGTGCAGGGCGTCGATCACGTGGTGCCGGTGGACATCTACCTCCCCGGCTGCCCGCCGCGGCCCGAGATGCTGCTGGGCGCCCTGCTCGCCCTCCATGAGAAGGTCGCCGAGACCCCGATGGGCGTGAACCGCGAGGCGGCCCGCAGGGCCGCGGAGGAAGCCGCGATGGCCGCACGCCCCACGATCGAGCTCAAGGGCCTGCTGCGATGACCGACTCCCCCGAGAGCCGGGAGCCCGGCGGCGTCGTGGAGCCCGTGGCGGCCGAGCAGGACGTGGTGCGCACGCGCTCCGGCATGTTCAGCGGCGGTACGGGCGACACCTCGGGGTACGGCCGGATCACGCGACCCGTCGCCATGCCCGGGCCCGGCGAGGAGCCACTGCCCGAGGGCTACGACGGGGTGCTCGCGGGGCTGCGTACCGCACTGACGGAGACCGACGGTGCGCCGGACCTCGCGGAGGCGGTCAGCGCGGTGATCGTGTACCGGGGCGAGGTCACGCTGCGCGTGCCGCGCGAGAGCGTCGTGACGGTGGCACGGCTCCTGCGCGACCGGCCGGATCTGCGGTTCGAGATGTGCCTCGGCACCTCGGGCGTGCACTTCCCGGAGGACACGGGCGCCGAGCTGCGCGCCGTGACGCACCTGCAGTCGATCACGCACGGTCGCCGGCTGCGACTCGAAACCTCCTGTCCCGATTCCGATCCACACGTTCCGTCGCTCTTCGCGGTGTACCCCACCACGGACTGGCACGAGCGCGAGACCTTCGACTTCTTCGGCATCGTCTTCGACGGGCACCCGTCGCTGACCAGGATCGAAATGCCGGACGACTGGGAGGGCCACCCGCAGCGCAAGGACTACCCGTTGGGCGGCATCGGCGTTCAGTTCCACGGCGCCGAGGTCGCGGCGCCCGACACCCGGAGGTCGTACTCGTGACCACCGACCAGAGCGAGTTCACCGCGATGGGTTCCGACTGGGACGACATCGCCGCCGAGGCGATCGGCCAGGAACGGATCGTCGTCAACATGGGCCCCCAGCACCCTTCCACGCACGGCGTCCTGCGGCTCATCCTCGAACTCGACGGCGAGACGGTGACCGAGGCGCGCTGCGGGATCGGGTTCCTGCACACCGGTATCGAGAAGAACCTCGAGTTCCGCACCTGGACCCAGGGCACCACCTTCGTCACCCGCATGGACTACCTGGCGCCGCTGTTCAACGAGACCGCGTACTGCCTCGCCGTCGAGAAGCTGCTCGGAGTCACCGAGCAGATCCCCGAGCGCGCCAGCGTGATCCGCGTGATGCTGATGGAGCTCAACCGGATCACCAGCCACCTCGTGGCGTTGGCCACGGGCGGCATGGAGCTGGGCGCGGTCTCCCCCATGCTCAAGGGATTCGAGATCCGCGAGCAGATCCTCGATGTCTTCGAGACCGTGACCGGGCTGCGGATGAACCACGCCTACGTCCGGCCCGGCGGCGTCGCGGCCGACCTCCCGGACGAGGCCGTTCCGCAGATCCGGAACCTGCTGAAGTCGCTGCCGAAGCAGCTCGCCGCGATGTCGTCGATGCTCACCGAGAACCCGATCTGGATCGCGCGCACCAAGAACATCGGCTATCTCGACCTGACGGGGTGCATGGCGCTCGGCGTCACCGGACCGGTGCTGCGCTCCACCGGCCTGCCGCACGATCTCCGTCGCACCGAGCCCTACTGCGGCTACGAGGACTACGAGTTCGACGTGATCACCGATACCGGCTGCGATTGCTACGGCCGCTACCTGATCCGGGTCCTGGAGATGACCGAGTCGCTGCGCATCGTCGAGCAGTGCCTCGACAGGCTCGCTCCCGGCCCGGTCATGATCGACGACGCCGGGCTCGGCTGGCCGGCGGACCTCGCGGTCGGGCCGGATGGACTGGGCAACTCGCGGGCCCACATCGCGGAGATCATGGGTGAGTCCATGGAATCGCTGATCCACCACTTCAAGCTTGTCACCGAGGGCTTCGCCGTTCCGCCGGGGCAGGTCGCGGTGTCGGTGGAGGCGCCGCGCGGCGAGCTGCTGGTGCACGCGGTGAGCGACGGCGGCACCCGCCCGTACCGGGTGCACTTCCGCGATCCGTCGTTCACGAACCTGCAGGCAGTGGCGGCGATGTGCGAGGGCGGCATGGTCTCGGACGTGATCGCGGCCGTGGCCAGCATCGATCCCGTGATGGGAGGTGTCGACCGATGAGCGACCCCGTCTTCCTCGAATTCGGTGCGCGGCCGCAGGAGTCGGTGCAGCTGTACCGGCCCGGCGCGCCCACCGAGTACCCGGCCGACGTGCTCGAGCGGCTGACCGCCGACGCGTCCGAGTTGGTCGCGCGCTACCCCGAGTCCCGCTCGGCCCTGCTGCCGCTGCTGCACCTCGTGCAGTCCGAGGACGGGTACGTCACCCCGGCGGGCATCGAGTTCTGCGCCCGCACACTGGGACTGACCGCTGCGGAGGTGGTCTCGGTGGCCACCTTCTACTCGATGTACCGCCGCGGACCCACGGGCGAGTACCTCGTGGGCGTGTGCACCACCACGCTGTGCGCGGTGCTCGGGGGCGATGCGATCCTCGCCGCGCTCTGCGACCATCTGGGCATCCCACCCGGTGGTACCACCGACGACGGCGCCGTCACCGTCGAGCGGATCGAGTGCAACGCGGCCTGCGACTATGCGCCCGTGGTGATGGTCAATTGGGAGTTCTTCGACGACCAGACGACTGCGAGCGCCCGCGAGCTGGTCGATGCGCTGCGGGCGGGCCGGGCACCGTCGCCCACCCGCGGCGCTCCCCTGGGCACCTTCCGCGAGACCGCCCGGCTGCTGGCGGGTTTCGACGACACCCGACCGGGCGCGGTCTCGGCGTCCGGTGCCGGCGGCGCCCCGACGATGGCCGGCCTGCGGGCAGCGCGCGAGGCCGAGGGAGGTGCGCCGTCATGACCGCGCAGCTGACCCCCGTCCTCTCCGCGCACTGGGGCGACCCGGAACCGTGGACCCTCGACGCCTACCGCGCGGCGGGCGGATACTCCGGTCTGGAACGCGCGCTGGCCATGACGCCCGACGAGGTCATCGAGGTGGTGAAGGAGTCCGGCCTGCGAGGCCGCGGCGGCGCGGGTTTCCCGACGGGCCTGAAGTGGAGCTTCATCCCGCAGCTGCGCGAGGGCGAACCCCCGAAGCCCGGCGCCGACAAGCCGCACTACCTCGTCGTGAACGCCGACGAGTCGGAGCCCGGAACCTGCAAGGACATGCCGCTCATGTTCGCGACGCCGCACACCCTGGTGGAGGGCGTGATCATCGCGTCCTACGCCATCCGCGCGCGGCGGGCGTTCATCTACGTGCGCGGTGAGGTGCTCGCCGTTCAGCGACGCCTGCGCGCCGCGGTCGCCGAGGCGTACGCCGCCGGCTATCTGGGAACCCCCATCGGGCCCAGCGGGTTCAGCCTCGATCTGGTGGTGCACGGCGGCGCCGGCGCATACATCTGCGGCGAGGAGACGGCGCTGCTCGACTCGCTGGAGGGCCGACGCGGCCAGCCGCGCCTGCGTCCGCCCTTCCCCGCCGTCGCCGGCCTGTACGCCTCGCCGACCTGCGTCAACAACGTCGAGTCCATCGCGAGTGTTCCGGCGATCCTGGCGAACGGGGCGGCGTGGTTCCGCACGATGGGCAGCGAGAAGTCGCCCGGCTTCACGCTGTACTCGGTGTCGGGCCACGTGGTCCGGCCCGGCCAGTACGAGGCGGCGCTGGGCGTGACTCTGCGGGAGATGCTCGAGCTGGCGGGCGGAGTGCGTCCCGGACACGAGTTGAAGTTCTGGACGCCCGGAGGTTCGTCGACCCCGCTGCTGACGGCCGAGCACCTCGACGTGCCCCTCGACTACGAGGGCGTCGCCGGCGTCGGCTCGATGCTCGGCACGAAGGCGCTGCAGGTCTTCGACGACACCGTGTGCGTGGTGCGGGCCGTACTGCGCTGGCTCGAGTTCTACGCACACGAGTCGTGCGGCAAGTGCACGCCGTGTCGCGAGGGAACCTACTGGCTCGTTCGCCTGCTGCGCCGGCTCGAGGAGGGCGAGGGCCGCACGGAGGACCTGGACACGCTCGCCGATGTGGCGGACGGCGTGCTCGGCAAGGCCTTCTGCGCGCTCGGCGACGGCGCCGCGAGCCCGATCATGTCCTCGCTCACCCACTTCCGCGACGAGTACGAGCGGCACGTCGCGGAGGGCGGGTGCCCCTTCGACCCCGCGGCATCGATGCGTGAGGCGCCCGTTCCGGGAGGTGCGCTATGACGGAGACGGTCCGGGCGAGCATCGACGGCGTCGAGATCGAGGTCCCCGCGGGGACGCTCGTGATCCGCGCCGCAGAACAGCTGGGCATCGCGATCCCCCGGTTCTGCGACCATCCCCTGCTCGCCCCCGCGGGGGCGTGCCGCCAGTGCCTGGTCGACGTGGAGGGCCAGCGCAAGCCGCTCGCGTCCTGCACGACGACGGTGACCGACGGCATGGTGGTGCGCACCCAGGCCACGTCGACGGTGGCGGCGGGCGCCCAGCGCAGCGTGATGGAACTGCTGCTGGTCAATCACCCGCTCGATTGCCCGGTGTGCGACAAGGGCGGCGAATGCCCGCTGCAGAACCAGGCCATGTCCGCCGGTCGGGCCGTCTCCCGCTTCCCGGCCGCCGATAAGCGCACCTACCCCAAGCCGATCCCCCTGTCCGCGGAGATCGTGCTCGACCGGGAGCGGTGCGTGCTGTGCGCGCGCTGTACCCGGTTCTCCGAGGAGGTCGCGGGCGACGAGTTCATCGAGCTCATGGATCGCGGTGCCCTGCAACAGGTCGGCGTCGCCGGCGATCAGCCGCTCGACTCGTACTTCTCCGGCAACACGGTGCAGATCTGCCCCGTGGGTGCGCTCACCAACACCACGTACCGGTTCCGCGCCCGGCCCTTCGACCTGACCTCCACGCCGTCGGCCTGCGAGCACTGCGCCAGCGGATGCGGCCTGCGCACCGACCACCGCCGAGGTGAGGTGCTGCGCCGGCTGGCCGGAGACGACCCCGAGGTCAACGAGGAGTGGAACTGCGACAAGGGTCGCTGGGCCTTCGCCTACGCGACCCGGCCGGACCGACTGACCACGCCGCTCGTCCGCGGTGCCGACGGTGCGCTGGCCCCCGCCTCGTGGCCCGAGGCGATCGCGGCGGCGGCGAAGGGGCTGGCCGGCCGCGCCGCGGGCGTCCTGGCCGGCGGCCGCGGCACCGTCGAGGACCTGTACGCGTACTCCGCCTTCGCGCGGATCGCGCTGCACACGAACGACATCGACTTCCGGATCCGGCCGCACAGCGCGGAGGAGGCGGCCTTCCTCGCCTCGGGCACCGCGGGTGGCGTGACCTACGCCGACCTCGAACGTGCGCCGGTGGTACTGCTCGCGGGCTTCGAGCCCGAGGAGGAGTCGCCGATCGTGCACCTGCGGCTGCGCAAGTCGGTGCGGGCCGGGGGTACCCGGGTGTTGTCGGTCGCTCCCTTCACCTCCCGCGGGCTGGCCCGGCTGAACGGCGAACTGATCACCTGCGCGCCCGGCGGGGAGCCCGCCGCCCTCACCGATCCGTCCCTGGCGGAGCGGCTCCGCGGCGACGGCACGGTCATCCTCGTGGGCGAGCGGCTCGTCGAGTCGCCCGGCGCGCTCGCCGCGGCCGCCGCCCTCGCGGAGACCACCGGCGCCCACCTGGCATGGATCCCCCGCCGCGCCGGCGAGCCCGGGGCCGTGGCAGCGGGAGCCCTCGCGGGGATGCTTCCCGGCGGTCGCCTCGCGACCAACCAGGCGCACCGGACCGAGCTCGAGACCTTCTGGGGCGGTCCACTTCCCGAGGGGCCGGGACGCGACACGGCCGGGATCCTCGCGGCCGCCGCCGCCGGCGACGTCCCCGCACTGGTGTGCGGCGCCGTCGACCTCGCCGACCTCCCCGACCCCGACGCGGCGCGCCGCGCCCTCGACGCCGCCTTCGTCGTGAGTCTCGAACAGCGCGAATCGGAGGTCACCGCCCGCGCCGACGTGGTGCTCCCGGTGGCGACGGTGACCCAGCGCTCCGGCACCTTCCAGAACTGGGAGGGACGGCTGCGCCCCTTCGGTGCCGCGCTTCCCGCACCGAGCGCGCTCCCCGACGCCCGCGTGCTCGCGGTCCTCGCGCGGTCCCTGCGCGCCGACCTCGGCTTCACGGATGTCGACGGTGCCGCCGCCGCCCTCCGCGCGCTGGGCACCGTCCGGCCGCCCCGACGTCCCGTGCCCGCCAAGGCCGCCACCGTCGACACCCCCCGACCGGGTGAGGCACTGCTGGCTTCGTGGCGGCAGCTGCTCGACCTGGGGCGCGGGCAGGACGGCGAGCCGGACCTCGCGGCCACGGCGCGGCGCCCGGTGGCGCGGCTGTCGGCGGACACCGCCCGCGAGATCCAGGTGGCCGACGGTTCCCTCGTCGTCGTCTCCACCGCACACGGCACGATCACGCTTCCGCTGGCGATCACGGAGATGCCCGACCGGGTGGTGTGGATACCGCGGAACTCGCCGAACAGCACGGTGTTCGAGACGCTCCGAGTCCCGCCGGGATCCGTCGTGTCGATCAATCAGTGGGGGTACCCGCGATGACCGGCATCCTCGCACTCGGGCCGCACGACCCCGTCGACCTGTCCGCCTTCGGTCGTGACCCGTGGTGGATGGTCCTGGCGAAAGCCGTGGCGGTGTTCGCCTTCCTCGTCCTGACGGTGCTCGCCGCGATCCTCATCGAGCGCAAGGTGATGGCGCGGATGCAGCATCGGTACGGACCGAACCGGGTGGGCCCCTTCGGCGTCCTGCAGTCCCTGGCCGACGGCATCAAGCTGGCGCTCAAGGAGGGCATCACCCCCGCCGGGGTGGACAAGCCGGTGTACCTGCTGGCGCCGATCATCGCGACCATCCCCGCGTTCATGGCGTTCGCGGTGATTCCGTTCGGCCCCGAGGTCTCGGTCTTCGGTACGCGGACGCCGTTGCAGCTCACCGACCTTCCGGTGGCGGTGCTCTACATCCTCGCGATCACCAGTATCGGCGTGTACGGCATCGTGCTGGCGGGCTGGTCGTCCGGCTCGACCTACCCGCTGCTCGGCGGCCTGCGCTCCACGGCCCAGGTGATCAGCTACGAGGTGGCGATGGGCCTGAGCTTCGCCGCGGTGTTCCTGTACGCCGGCACCATGGCCACCTCCGGGATCGTCGCCGCACAGAACGGCACCTGGTACGTCTTCCTGCTGCTGCCCTCGTTCGCCGTGTACGTGGTCTCGATGGTCGGCGAGACCAACCGCGCGCCGTTCGACCTCCCCGAGGCGGAGGGCGAGCTCGTCGGCGGCTTCCACACCGAGTACAGCTCGCTGAAGTTCGCCATGTTCATGCTCGCCGAGTACGTGAACATGACCACGGTGTCGGCGCTGGCGACCACCCTGTTCCTCGGCGGCTGGCATGCGCCGTGGCCGCTGAACATGTGGGCGGGCGCGAACTCCGGCTGGTGGCCGGTGCTCTGGTTCGTGGGCAAGGTGTGGTGCTTCATGTTCGGCTTCATCTGGCTGCGCACCACGCTCCCGCGCCTGCGCTACGACCAGTTCATGCGGTTCGGCTGGCAGTTGCTCATCCCCACCGCGCTCGTGTGGGTGCTCGTCGCCGGCGCGATCCAGGCGTGGGCGCTGGCGGGCCACGACGCGTCGGTGCTCGCCCCCGTGGTCTCGCTGGCCTTCACCCTCGTCGTGATCGCCGTGCTGATGGTGCGGCACCGTCGTCAGAAGGAACCGGAGCCCGGCATCGATCGGGCCTTGATCTCCCTGCCCTTCGACCCGATGGCCGGCGGCTTCCCCGTGCCGCCGATGCCCGGCCAGTACCTGCCCGAACCCGCCCGACGAGCCCTGCCGAGCGAGGCCGACGCGAAGGAGGCGTCCCATGGCTGATCCCCTCGGACTCGCCGGGTTCGGCGTGACCCTGCGCACGATGTTCAGCAAGCCGGTCACCGAGAGCTACCCGGAGCAGAAGGCGCCCGTGGCCGGCCGGTACCACGGACGACACCAGCTCAACCGGTACGCCGACGGACTGGAGAAGTGCATCGGCTGCGAGCTGTGTGCCTGGAGCTGCCCCGCCGACGCGATCTACGTCGAGGGCGCCGACAACACCGAGGAGGAGCGCTACTCCCCCGGTGAACGGTACGGCCGTACCTATCAGATCAACTATCTGCGGTGCATCGGCTGCGGCCTGTGCGTCGAGGCGTGCCCCACCCGCGCGCTGACCATGACCGACGACTACGAGATGGCCGATCGCGACCGCGGCGCGCTGATCTACGACAAGGACGACCTGCTCGCCCCGCTGCACGAGGGCGAGCAGCCGCCGCCGCACGCGATGCGCGAGGGCCTCACCGCCGCCGACTACTACCGGGGCGAGGTGGACGAGTGACCGGAGAGGAATGCGCCTTCTGGATCGTGGCCGTGCCCGCCGTACTGTTCGCGCTGGGCGTCGTCCTCGCGTCCAAGGCCGTCTACTCGGCTCTGTGCCTGGCCGCCACCATGATCCTGCTCGCGGTGGCGTACATCGCGCAGGGCGCCCTGTTCCTCGGCGTCGTGCAGATCGTGGTCTACACCGGCGCGGTGATGATGCTGTTCCTGTTCGTGGTGATGCTCGTGGGCGTGGACTCCTCCGACTCACTCGTGGAGACCCTGCGCGGGCATCGTGTGGCGGCCGCCGTCGCCGGGCTCGGCTTCGGCATCCTGCTCGTCAGCCTCGTCGCCCGCGCGGTACTGCCCGCCCCGGACCCCGGCCGCGCGGGGTCGCCGTACCCGCCGAACTCCGTCGAGGCCCTCGCCGACACCGTCTTCGTGCGCTTCCTGTGGGCCTTCGAGCTCACCGCCGCACTGCTCATCACCGCGACGCTCGGCGCGATGATCCTGGCCCACCGCGAGAAGCTCTCCACGGCGCTCTCCCAGCGCGAGCAGTCGATCCGCCGATTCCGCGAGGGCCGCCGCGCCACCCCGCTGCCGAATCCCGGGGTGTACGCGCTCGGCAACGCCGTCGACCTCCCGGCCCTGCTGCCCGACGGTACGCCCGCCCCCGACTCCGTCAACCACACCCTCGTCGCGCGGTCCCCCGAGCAGCGGCGGGCCCTGCCGGGGCGCACGAACACGCTGGACGACGAGACACCGTCGACCCTGCGGGACGACGTCCGGGCCCCGGACGAGAGCGAGGTGTCGCCGTGAATCCGCACCTGTACCTGTATCTCGCGGCACTGCTGTTCGCGATCGGCTCGGCCGGGGTGCTGCTGCGCCGCAACGCCATCGTCGTGTTCATGTGCGTCGAGCTGATACTCAACGCCGCCAACCTCGCGCTCGTCACGGCCGGCCGGATCCACGCCGTGCCGCAGGGACAGGTGCTGGCCTTCTTCACCATGGTCGTGGCCGCCGCGGAGGTGGTCGTGGGGCTGGCGATCATCATCGCGATCTTCCGGGTCCGACGGTCCGTGTCCGTCGACGAGCCGCACCTGCTGAGGCGGTGAGACGTGACCGGACTGCTCGCGGCTCTGCCGCTGATCCCTCTCGCCGGAGCGGTGGTACTCCTGCTCGGCGGCCGGCGCGCGAATGCGTGGGGGCACCTGTTCGGCACCGCGATCGCGGCCGCCTCCTTCGTGGTCGCGGTGGTCGCCTTCGCTCTGCTGCTCACCCGCGGGACCGCCGACCGGTCGGTGAGCACCGTTGTCTACCACTGGTTCTCCGGCGGCGACCTCTCGGTCGACCTGGCCCTGCGACTGGATCAACTGTCCGTCTGCTTCGCACTGCTGATCACGGGCGTGGGCACGCTGATCCACATCTACTCGATCGGCTACATGGCGCACGACCCCGGCCGGCGCCGGTTCTTCGGCTACCTCAACCTGTTCCTCGGCGCGATGCTGATCCTGGTCCTCGCGGACGGCCTGGTCGTGCTGTACCTCGGTTGGGAGGGCGTCGGCCTGGCCTCGTACCTGCTCATCGGGTTCTGGCAGCACAAGCCCGCGGCGGCGACCGCGGCTCGCAAGGCCTTCCTCGTCAACCGCGTCGGCGACATGGGGCTGGCGCTGGCGGTCGCCGTCACGCTCACGACCTTCGGCACCACCACCTTCGGCGAGTTCCTGCCCCGCGCGGCCGCGGCGGACGGAAGCACGATCACCTGGCTGGGACTGCTCCTGCTCCTCGCGGCGTGCGCGAAGTCGGCGCAGGTGCCGTTGCAGAGCTGGCTGGGCGACGCGATGGAGGGCCCCACCCCTGTGTCCGCCCTCATTCACGCGGCCACGATGGTCACCGCCGGCGTGTACCTCGTCGTGCGCTGCGGACCGGTCTTCGAGGCGGCTCCGGTGGCGCAGGGCTTCGTGCTCGCGGTCGGCGCGATCACGCTGCTCTTCGGCGCGATCATCGGCTGCGCGAAGGACGACATCAAGAAGGCCCTGGCCGCGTCCACGATGAGCCAGATCGGCTACATGGTGCTGGCCGCGGGACTCGGCCCCGCCGGATACGCCCTCGCCATCGCGCACCTGCTGGCGCACGGATGCTTCAAGGCGGGACTCTTCCTCGGCGCCGGGTCGGTCATGCACGGCATGAACGACGAGACCGACATGCGCCGGTACGGCGGCCTCGGCCGACTGATGCCGATCACCGCGGTCACCTTCGGCCTCGGCTACCTCGCGATCATCGGCGTACCGCCGCTGTCGGGTTTCTACACCAAGGACGGGATCATCGAGGCGGCGCTCGGCCGCGGCGGGTTCTGGGGAATCGTGCTGGGCGGCATCGCGATCCTCGGCGCGGGGATCACCGGCTTCTACATGACGAGGGTGATGGTGCTGACCTTCTTCGGAACGCCCCGCTGGCACGAGGGCACCCACCCGCACGAATCACCGGGCGTGATGACCGCGCCGATGGTCGTGCTGGCGATCGGGAGCATCGGCGCCGGCGCCTTCCTCGTGATCGGCAGCCGGATCACCGACTTCCTCGCCCCCGCGGTCGGTTCCGCACCCGAGGCGCACCACACGATCCCCGCCTGGGCGGTCACCGCGCTCGTCCTCGGCGCCGTGGCGATCGGCGTGGCCGTCGCGATCCGCGCGACGCGCACCGTTCCGGTTCACGCACCGTCGGACGTCGGCCCCGTGACGCGCGCCGCCCGACGCGACCTGTACGGCGACGCCGTCAACGAGGCCCTGTTCATGCGGCCCGGTCGGGCCGCGACGGCCGCACTGGTCACCGTGGAGCACAGGGGCATCGACGGCGCGGTGGACGCGATCCCCGCCGGCGTGCACCTCGGCTCGCTGCTGTTGCGCCGCTCGCAGACGGGGTTCGCCCGCAGCTACGCGCTGACCATGCTGGCCGGAACGGCGGTGCTCATCGGCGCCGCGGCGGTGTGGCTCTCATGAGCGCGCCGTGGCTCACGCTGCTGTGGGCGGTGCCTGCGGTGGGCGCGATCGCCGCCGCCGCGGTGCCGCGCGCCGCACGGTGGATCGGGCTCGCGGCGTCGCTCCTCGCACTGGCGATCGGGGTCGGACTGGCCTGCGCCTTCGATCCGGCCGGCGGCTTCCAGTTAGTCGAATCGCACTCCTGGATACCGTCCTTCGGCGCCGGCTACCGACTCGGGCTCGACGGCACCGGGCTCGTGCTCGTCCTGCTGACAGCGGCCCTGCTGCCCGTCCTGCTGCTCGCGGCCTGGCGCGAGAGCGCTCCGCAGAGCCGACGGGCCGGCACCTACGTCGCCCTCACACTCGCCGTCGAGGCGATGGTGCTGGTCAGCTTCGTCACCACCGACGTGCTGCTGTTCTACCTGCTCTTCGAGGCCATGCTGATCCCGCTGTACTTCCTGCTCGCCGGCTTCGGTGGCACGGACAGCGATTCGACGATCCGCGCGCATGCGGCGGTGAAATTCCTGCTGTACAACCTCGCCGGCGGGCTGATCATGCTGGCCGCCGTGGTCGGGCTGTACGCCGCGTCCGGCACCTTCGACCTGCGCTCGCTGCTCGACGGTGCGCGCCCCGGCCCCGGCATCGGCCAGGACCTGATGTTCCTGGGCTTCCTCTTCGCGTTCGCCGTGAAGGCTCCCCTGTGGCCGCTGCACACGTGGCTGCCCGGCGCTGCGGTGCAGACGAATCCGCCGACGGCCGTGCTGATGATGGCGATCGTCGACAAGGTGGGCACCTTCGCGATGCTGCGGTACTGCATCTCGCTGTTCCCCGACGCGGCCGCGCGATTCGCGCCGTGGGTGGCCGCGCTCGCGGTGGTCGGGATCGTCTACGGCGCGATCCTCGCGATCGGGCAGAGTGACGTGATGTCGCTCATCGCGTACACGTCGATCAGCCACTTCGGCTTCATCGTCCTGGGCGTCTTCGCGCGCACCGGCGACTCGCAGGCGGGCTCCGTGCTGTACATGGTCAACCACGGCGTCGCCACCGCCGCACTGTTCCTCACCGCCGGGATCCTCGTCGCGCGGCGCGGCAGCCGCCAGATCTCCGACTTCGGCGGCGTGTGGTCGCGAGCGCCGAAGCTGGGTGCGGTGTTCCTCATCGCCGGCCTGGCGACGCTCTCACTCCCCGGCCTCGGACCGTTCGTCTCCGAGTTGCTCGTGGTGGTCGGCACCTACCCGCGGTGGGCGATCGCCGCGATCGTGTCCGTGACCGCGCTCGTGCTGTCCGCGATGTACGTCCTGTGGACCTACCAGCGCATGTTCACGGGCCCGGCGCCCGAGGCCGTGACGCGGACCGTCGACGACGCGCGGCCGCGCGAGCTGCTCGTGCTGGTCCCGCTCGTGATCGCCCTGTTCGCCCTGGGCCTGTTCCCCGCCCCGGCGCTGGACGCGATCAACCCGTCCGTCTCGCCCACCGTCGCGGAGGTCGCGCGATGAACCCGTCCGTGGAGTACGCCGAGATCGCGCCCGCGCTGATCGTGTTCGGTGCGGCGATCCTCGGCGTGCTCGTGGAGGCCTTCGCCCCCGCCGGACTCCGCGTGAAGGTCCATGCGGTGCTCGGTGGTGGCGCGGTGCTCGCCGCCCTGGTCGCGGTCGCGCTGCTCGCCGACGCCGGAGCGCGCCCGCGGGCGATCCTCGCCGGCTCGGTCGCCGACGACGGGCTCTCCCTCGCCCTCCAGGGTCTCCTGTTGATCTCGACACTGCCCGCGCTCGCACTGATGATCGGCCGTTACGAGTCGCTGACGCACACCGAGGCGGTGCCGCTGACGCTGTTCGCGCTCGGCGGCATGCTGGCCTTCGTCTCCGCGCAGGACCTGCTCACGCTCTTCGTCGCGCTCGAGGTCCTCTCGTTGCCGTTGTATCTGCTGTGCGCGCTCGCCAAACGCCGCGGGCTGCTCCCGCTCGAAGCCGCGCTCAAGTACTTCCTGCTGGGTGCGTTCAGCTCGGCGATCCTGCTGTTCGGCGTCGCACTGCGGTTCGCGGCGACGGGGTCGACCTCGCTGACGGCCGTGCCACAGGACGCCGTGCTCGGCACCATCGGCGCAGCGCTGATCGGCGTGGGCCTGTTGTTCAAGGTGGGCGCGGTCCCGTTCCACTCCTGGGTGCCCGATGTCTACCAGGGCGCCCCCACACCGGTGACGGCGTTCATGGGAGCGGCGACCAAGATCGCCGGGTTCGGTGTGATCCTGCGGCTGACCCTGGTCGCCTTCCGGGACGTGCCCTGGCGTCCGGTGATCGCGGCGGTCGCGGTGGTCACCGTGATCGTGGGCTCGGTCATCGCCGTCACCCAGTCGGACGTCAAGCGCCTGCTCGCCTATTCGGCCGTCGCGCACACGGGCTTCCTGCTCATCGGCGTGTTCGCGGGGACCGTCCGTGGCACCGGGGCGGTGTGCTTCTACCTGGCCGTGTACGGCCTGAGCACCGTCGGCGCGTTCGCGGTGGCGGGCGCGGTCCGCGAGAGCAGGCCGGACGGCGGCACCGTCGAGGTGGGCGATCTGGACCGGTGGGCCGGGCTGGGGCGCACGCGCCCGTGGCTCGCGGGCGCGATGGCGCTGTTCCTGCTGTCCTTCGCGGGCATCCCGCTGACCGGCGGGTTCGCGGGCAAGTTCGCCGTGTTCACCGCCGCGGCGCAGCGCGGGGGCGGATGGCTCGTGGTGGTGGGCGTGCTCGCGAGCGCGCTGGCCGCCGTGTTCTACATCCGCGTGCTGATGACCATGTACTTCACGCCCCCGCACGAGATCGCGCCGGACGTGCCCCGCGTGGACCCGATGACCGGTTTCGCGATCGCGCTCGGCGCCGCGGCGGTGGTCGCGCTGGGCGTGTTCCCCCAGCCGCTGCTGGACCTGTTCGCGGACATCACGGTGTTCTCGGGACGGTAAGTAGAATCGTCAGTCATGAGTGACAAGCCGCTTCCATTCAGCAACGGACTCAACCTGAAGGCGATGGGTGCAGTCCTGCTGCTGGTGCTGGCGGTGCTGATCTGGCGCATGACCGACGCGCAGAACACGACCCAACGAGTGCTGTACGGGGTCGCAATCGTCTTCGAGCTGCTCTTCTTCGTGGGTCTGCTGTTCGCCAGCCGCTACATCAAGCGCCAGCACGACCGGGCGGAGGCGGCGTACCGGGCGCAGGTCGCGGCGCAGGCGGCGGGCTCGGAGTCCGACGGTGCGGCACCGTCGGCCCCGGAGGCGGGTGCCGGGGCGCCCGACGCGGACACGCCGTGACCTCGACCGCCAAGCCTCGCAAGCGAATGACCGCGGCCCAGCGCCGCAATCAGCTCGTCGACACCGCGCGTTCGGTGTTCGCCGACCGCGGATACGCGGCCGCGACGATCGAGGAGGTCGCGGCGAAGGCGGGGGTCTCGAAGCCGGTGGTCTACGAGCACTTCGGCGGCAAGGAGGGCCTCTACGCCGTGGTCGTGGACCGCGAGATGGAGATGGTGCTCGAGGTGTTCTCCCGTGCGCTGCTCGAGGACCGCTCCAAGACGCGGATCGAGCAGATCACCCTGGCGCTGCTCACCTATGTCGAGGAGCGCTCCGATGGATTCCGCATCCTCACCCGCAACAGTTCCGTGGAGGACACCGGCGGCTACTCGACGCTGCTCAACGACCTGGTCGGCCAGGTGGAGATCCACCTCGAGAGCGAGTTCGAGAGCAAGAACCTCGACCCCGAGCTCGCGCCGCTGTACGCGCAGGCGTTGGTCGGGATGGTCGCGATGACGGCCCAGTGGTGGCTGGAGGTGCGTAATCCGCCCAAGGAGGCGGTGGCGGCCCACATCGTGAACCTGTCCTGGTACGGGCTCATCGGCCTCAAGGAGAACCCCGTCGCCATCGAGCCCAGCCAGCGGGGCGAGGCCGACGAAACGGTCACGTAGTCTCCCTGTGGACATTCAGCATCGACGGGAGGCGACTCGTGAAAGACCTGACCGCAGGCGAATACCCGCTCCGGAAGATCTTCTCCAGCGACTACGAATTCACGATCCCTGACTATCAGCGGCCTTACGCGTGGGGGAAGGAACAGACCCTCCAGCTGTTGGACGACTTGGAGGGAGCCCTCGGTCGGGACACTGATGAGCCCTACTTCCTGGGCTCGATCGTCCTCGTCAAGACAGGGTCCGATTCGCGCGCGGAAGTGATTGACGGACAGCAGCGACTGACCACCGTCAGCATTCTGTTCGCCGTGCTCCGCGATCTGACTGCCAATCCACAGCTAGCGGGCGAGCTCGCTAAGGTTGTTGTCGAGCCGGGCGAGATTCTGGCTGGTACTGCGCCGAAGCCCCGACTGACCCTGAGGAGGCGGGACGCGAAGTTCTTCGCTACCCGCGTCCAGGCCGAGGGCTCAACCAAGGACCTCGTCGCGCTCGATACCGCTCACGTCGAGACGGATGCCCAGCGCGCGATCCGCGACAATACGGTCGCCCTGCGGGAGCGCTTACTGGACTGGTCCGAGGAGGACCGGCAGAAACTTGCGACGATGCTCGGATCCCGTACGTTCCTCGTCGTCGTCACTACCCCGGACCTCAACAGCGCCCACCGCATCTTCAGCGTGATGAATGCGCGAGGTCTCGACCTGACTCCCGCCGACATCTTCAAGTCCAAGGTGATCGGCGATGTCAATGACAGCGACGCTGCGGACTACGCCGATAAGTGGGAGCAAGAGGAGGTCGACCTCGGCCGAAGCGCGTTCGCTGACTTGTTCGGCCATATCCGCATGATCTTCATGAAGGAGCGGGCAAGCAAGGTACTACTCCAGGAGTTCGACGAAGAGGTACTCAGCAAGTACCTTCCTGGGCGAGGGCACAGTTTCGTCGACGACGTCCTCATCCCTTACTCCGACGCGTACGAGCACCTGCTCACTCAGAACTATCCTGATGATCCCGCGTGGGCATCGGTGAACAACTGGCTTCGACGGCTCATGCAGGTCGACAACGATAATTGGCAGGCCCCAGCGCTATGGGCATTGAAGGAACACCAGAACGATCCCGCCTTCCTCAGCGAGTTCTTGCGCAAACTCGAGCGACTCGCCGCCAGCATGCTCTTGCGTCGCATCTACACCACGCCGCGCGGCAATCGCTACGGCGATCTGCTCAAGCAACTCGAGCAAGGCGCTGGACTGAACGCGACGGCGTTCGACCTCTCCGCTCAGGAGATCTCGGATACCAGAGACCGTTTGGGCGGCCACATCTACCTCGTTGCGCCGGTCCGAAAGTACGTCCTTCTGCGTTTGGACGACCTGCTGGCCAACCAACCGGGAGTCACATACGAGCACAAGATGATCACTGTGGAGCATGTTCTGCCGCAGACACCGCGCAACGACAGCAAGTGGGTACGAGATTTCACCGATGCCGAACGTGAGCAGTGGACTCATCGGCTCGGCAACCTCGTCCTTCTCAATCGAGTCAAGAACAGTCAGGCCCAGAATTACGACTTCGAGAAGAAGAAGTCGAAGTACTTCACCGCGTCGACGGGGAGCGCCGTATTCGCCCTCACTACGCAGGTTCTGACTGCGAAGGAATGGACGCCGGAAGTGATCGCAACACGGCAGTCACAACTCATCGGAATCCTCGAATCGGAGTGGGGACTGCACTGACGAGGCACCTGAGGCGCCCTCCGCCCGACTGACCTACCGGGGTCCCGTCCCGATCGGCGCGCCGACCAGCGAGGCGAGGATCGTGCCGATCGCCTGCCCGAAGGTGCCGACCGCCGCGGGCTCGAGGCCGCTGCTGAAGACGGTGCGGACATCGCAGCCCGACGGTGCCGGCCCGGTCGAGTTCATCCGGTCCTTGAGCCAGGTGAAGGCGCCGCCCGCACCGGTCACCACGACGGTGCCGTGGGTGGTCATGAGCTGCTTGACCGGGTTCGGCGGGAACTCCTCGCGGCGGTAGGTCACCGACGCACCACCCTGGCAGTACGAATTCACCAGCTTGTCGGTGCCGGCGATCGGCGCGACCTCCTCGGTGACGCCGTTGTAGATGTAGGCCGGCACCGTCGGGATCCGACCGCTGACGCCGCGCTCGCGAATCGTCTTGGCGATCACCGGGATCCGAAGCACCTCATCCACCGGCTTGGTGAGCATCCGGTTGTAGTCGAACCACAGGTTCGCGACCACGTTCTGCGGCATGCAGTGGCTGCGGGTCGCGTTGACCCGCGCCCGCCCCTCCGGCGTGAGCACCTTGTCCAGCGCCGCCCGGAACTCCTCTGAGTCCTTACCGAGCGCGGAGAGGGCGAGCGGGATCAGGCCCGCGAGCAGCGAGGTGTTCACCGACCGCAGCGAGGCCTCGAGGTCGCGTTCCGGCGCTCCGAAGGCCGCCCCGCGGATGTTGAGCTCCGGCGCGTAGGTGGGCTGCTCCTCGATGGTCCAGCTGCTGGCGATCGCGCCGCCCGAGTAGCCCCACAGCGTGACGGGCGTCTTGGCGTTCAGGCCGAGGCGGGTGAAGTTCTCGACGGCGCGGATGCCGTCGAGGACCGCCCACCCGGGCTGGCGGGGCGTGAGGAACCGGTTGTCGCCGCCGCCGTGATCGGGCATCGACACCGCCCAGCCCTCCTGCAGGCCGAGAGTCGCGAACAGCAGCTCGGCGGCGGGCATGCCGAAGGTGAGCGGCCCCTCCTTCGCCGCGAGGTCCACCGGGCCGCCCTTGGTCGCGGCGTACGACGACTGGCAGATCCGCAGGGTCGAGTCGGCGGCCGCCTGGTAGGACAGCAGCTTGGTCGGCTTCTTCCCCCGCGGCACCATCACCGTGGTCACCGTCATGTCCGGCGCGCCGTCCATGCCCGTGGTCCGGTAGGCGAGCTGCCAGGCATCCACGTTGACCGGCATGACCTGCAGCGACCGGACCGAGGTGGTGCGGGTCCGCACGATCTCGCCCGGCTTCATCGACGCCAGATCGGCCGGCCGGTCGTAGAAGGAGTCCGCCGGCGGGGCGGGCTCGACGATGCCTGGGACCGCCTGGGCGGCGGGGCTCGCGACGAAGCCGGTCGCGACCACGACGATCGCGCTGATCAGCGCCGCGATACCGCGCCGAGCCATCCGGAACGCTGATGTTTCATTCTCCATGCTCAGGAAACCTAAAGGTGATCCACATCACCTGTCAAGGCCCGGATCGAGACGCCGGACCCCGCCCATAGACTGGTCGGGTGTCCAACGCCGCCCCCACGCACGTCCCAGCCCTCTCCGGACTGACCAGGGCGGTCGCCGCCGATCCCGACATCGCCGCCTTCGCCGCCGCCGCGGGCCGGCCGAACCTCACCGTCACCGCGGTCGACGGTGCGCGTCCCTTCCTCGTCTCCGCCCTCGCCGACCGCGCCCCCGTCCTGGTCGTGACCGCGACCGGGCGCGAGGCGGACGACCTGACCTCCGAGCTGCGGGAGATGCTGAGCGAGGGTGCCGTGGCCCAGTTCCCCAGCTGGGAGACGCTCCCGCACGAGCGGCTCTCCCCCGGCGCCGACACCGTCGGGAGGCGGCTGCAGGTGCTGCGCCGCCTGGCCCATCCCGACGACGCGCAGTACGGCGAACCGTTGCGCGCCGTCGTGGCGACCGTCCGCTCGCTGGTGCAGCCGATGGCACCGGGGCTCGGTGACGCACCGTCGATCACGTTGCGGGAGGGCGTCGAGCACGACTTCGACGACCTCATCGAGACACTTGTCGAGCTGGCGTACACGCGGGTCGACATGGTGGGCAAGCGCGGCGAGTTCGCCGTGCGCGGCGGCATCCTGGATGTCTTTCCCACCACCACCGATCTGCCCGTGCGCGTGGAGTTCTGGGGCGACGAGATCACCGACCTGCGCGCCTTCTCCGTGGCGGATCAGCGTTCGCAGCCCGAGGTCGAGATCGGCACCGTGCACGTCTACCCGTGCCGCGAGCTCCTGCTCACCGCGGAGGTCCGCGAGCGTGCCGCGGCGCTGAAGGCCGAGCACGAGTCGGACGCCGCCCTGGTGGAGATGTTGGAGAAGCTGTCCCAGGGCATCCCCGTCGAGGGCATGGAAGCACTGATCCCCGCGCTGATCCCGGGCGAGCTGCAGCTGCTCACCGACGTGCTGCCCGCGGACGCGCACGCGCTGCTGCTCGACCCGGAGAAGATCCGCACGCGCGCAGCGGATCTCGGCCGCACCGGGCAGGAGTTCCTGGAGGCCTCGTGGACCGCGGCCGCCCTCGGCTCGGCCGCGCCGCTGGACCCCAGCGGAATGAACCTGGGCGCCAGCGCCTATCGCGACCTCGACGAGGTGCGGGAGTCGGCCGCCGCACGCGGCGTGCCCTGGTGGACGGTCTCACCGCTGGCCGCCGGCCCCGAGGCCGACGACGACCACCTGATCGTGCGCGCCGAACACGCCCCCGCGCCACGGGGATCCGAGGCGGAGGCGGAGAAGCTGTTCGCGACGCTCCGCGCTCACGCGGCGTCCGGCGGCAGCGGCGTGATCGTGGTGGCGGGCCAGGGAACCCGCGCCCGCATCCTCGAGCGCCTGCGCGACGCGGAGGTGCCGGCCACCGAGCTCGACCCCGGCGCCGCGCCCAAGGCCGGCACCGTCGGCGTACTGCGCGGCAGCCTGCAGACTGGCCTGACCGTCCCGTCGGAGAAGCTCGTCCTGCTCGCCGAGCCCGACCTCACCGGCAACCGGGTGGCGGGCGTCGGCGACGGACGGCGACTGCCGGCCAAGCGCCGCAACCAGGTCGACCCGCTGGCCCTGACGGCGGGCGACCTCGTGGTGCACGACGAGCACGGCATCGGCAAGTTCGTCGAGATGATCGAGCGCACCGTCGCGGGCGCCCGGCGCGAGTACCTCGTCATCGAGTACGCGCCCGGCAAGCGCGGCCAGCCGGGCGACAAGCTCTTCGTGCCGATGGAGTCGCTCGACCAGCTCTCGCGGTACGTCGGCGGCGAGATGCCCGCCCTGTCGAAGATGGGCGGCAGCGACTGGCAGAACACCAAGCGCAAGGCGCGCAAGGCCGTCCGCGAGATCGCCGGCGAGCTGGTGCAGCTGTACGCCGCCCGCAACGCCGCGCCCGGCCATGCCTTCGCCCCGGACACCCCGTGGCAGCGCGAGATGGAGGACGCCTTCCCCTTCACCGAGACCGTCGACCAGATGACCGTGATCGGCGATGTCAAGGGCGATATGGAGAAGGCCGTGCCGATGGACCGCGTGGTCATCGGCGACGTCGGCTACGGCAAGACCGAGATCGCCGTCCGCGCCGCCTTCAAGGCCGTCCAGGACGGCAAGCAGGTCGCGGTGCTGGTGCCGACCACCCTGCTCGCGCAACAGCACCTGAAGACCTTCGAGGAGCGGATGCAGGGCTTCCCGGTCACCGTGAAGGGCCTGTCCCGGTTCACCGACAAGCTGGAGACGCGCGCGGTCCTCGAGGGCCTGGCCGACGGCAGCGTCGACGTGGTGGTCGGCACGCACCGGCTGCTGCAGACCGGCGTGCGGTGGAAGGACCTGGGGCTCGTGGTGGTCGACGAGGAGCAGCGCTTCGGCGTCGAGCACAAGGAGCACATCAAGGCGCTGCGCACCAACGTCGACGTGCTCACCATGAGCGCCACCCCGATCCCCCGCACGCTGGAGATGAGCATGGCCGGCATCCGCGAGATGTCGACGATCCTCACCCCGCCGGAGGAACGCCATCCGGTGCTGACCTACGTGGGCGCGTACGACGACAAGCAGGTGGCCGCGGCGATCCGGCGTGAGCTGCTGCGCGACGGCCAGGTGTTCTACGTGCACAACCGGGTCAGCTCGATCGACCGGGCCGCCAAGCACATCCGCGACATGGTCCCCGAGGCGCGCGTCGTGGTCGCGCACGGCCAGATGGGCGAGGAGGCCCTCGAGAGCACCGTGCAGGGCTTCTGGAACCGCGAGTTCGACGTGCTCGTGTGCACCACGATCGTCGAGACGGGCCTGGACATCTCGAACGCGAACACGCTCATCGTGGAGCGCGCCGAGAATCTCGGCCTCTCCCAGCTGCACCAGCTCCGCGGGCGCGTGGGCCGCTCGCGCGAGCGCGGCTACGCCTACTTCCTCTACCCCTCGGAGAAGCCGCTCACCGAGACCGCGTACGACCGCCTGGCGACCATCGCCCAGAACAACGATCTCGGCGCGGGCATGGCGGTGGCGATGAAGGATCTCGAGATCCGCGGCGCCGGAAACGTTCTGGGCGCGGAGCAGTCCGGCCACGTCGCCGGGGTCGGCTTCGACCTGTACGTGCGGCTCGTCGGCGAGGCGGTGGAGGCCTACCGCGCCGCCGCGGACGGCAAGCCCATCGTCATCGAGGAGGAGCAGAAGGAGGTGCGCATCGACCTGCCGGTGGACGCGCACATCCCGCCCGACTACGTCACCAGCGACCGGCTGCGGTTGGAGGCCTACCGCAAACTGGCTGCGGCGCACGACGATGCGGCCGTCGCCGAGGTTCTCACCGAGCTCACCGACCGCTACGGCCCGCCGCCCGTCGAGGTGGACCGGCTCGCCGCGATCGCCCGCCTGCGATCGCTGGCGCGCGCCGCCGGCGTCACCGAGATCATCGTGACCGGCACCAACCTGCGCGTCTCGCCGATGGAACTGCTCGACTCGCAGCAGATGCGGCTCAAGCGGCTCTACCCCGGCGGGACCTATCGCGCCGCGACGCGCACCGTCACCTTCCCGTTGCCGCGCGTCGGCGGCGGCGGAGTGGGCAGCGACCGGGTGCGCGACATCGAGGTCCTCCAGGCCGTCGCCGACTTCCTCGCCGCGATGGCGGGCAAGGGAGCCGGCTACTGGCGGCTCGACCAGCCGCCGCGTGTCGAGGCGACGTCCGGGGAACCGGCGTGACCGGCGGGCGCGGCACCGTCGTCCTGGTGAATCCGGCGCTGCCCACCCTGCTGCCCGCGGCGGCCCTGGGGCACCTCGCGGGGCCCGTGCACTACACGGAGGAACTGCCGGTGGGGCTGGTGTGGCACCTGCCCGCCGGGCACCCGGTGCTGGGCGCGGACGTGCCGGCGGGGGCGACGGTGCTCACCTCCGACGCCGCGCACCCCGCCGCGATCGCGCTCCGCGAGGCGGGTGCCGACGTGATCGCGGCGCCCTCGCCCGCGGGGCTCGCCGTCCTGGACACCGTCGAGCTGATCGACCGGCTGCGGCGCGAGGGGCCCTGGGAATCCGAGCAGACCCACGCCTCCCTGCTGCGCTACCTCGTGGAGGAGACCTACGAGGTCGCCGACGCCGTCGCCGCGCTCGACGATCCCGGGACCGGCGAGCGGGCCGGGGCGCGGGCGGCCGCGGAGCTCCGGAGCGAGCTCGGCGACCTGCTGTTGCAGGTCGTCTTCCACGCCCGGATCGCCGAGGAGGGTGCGCATCCCTTCGGCATCGACGACGTGGCCCGCACCCTGGCCGCCAAGGTGCGCAGGCGAACGCCGCACCTCGCCGACGGTATCGCCGTCGACGTCGCGACGCAGGCCGAGAACTGGGAGCGCCAGAAGCGGCTGGAGCGCGGCGAGCGCGCCTCCGTACTGGACTCGATCTCGCTGAGCCAGCCCGCGTTGGCGCTGGTCGCGAAGGTCTTCGAGCGGCTGCGCACCGTCGGCTTCCCCGCCGAGCTGGTCCCCGACGACGTGCGCACGGTCACCGTCGACCCCGAGCAGCCGGACGCCGCCTTCGAACTGGACTACCGTCGGCGCGTGCTCGCGTTCATGGACCGGGTGCGCGCAGCCGAGACGGCGATGGCCGCGGGCGAGGTAGAATCATGGGTCACCGCCTGGGACGACGATCACGTCGGGAACCCCGAGGCGCGAACCGGACGTTGACCTCTCGTCCGGTTTTCCCGCAGTCGAAGAGAGTTCACGGCCTTCCATGATCAGTTCCCGCCTGCGCGCCGCGCTCGTCGTCGGCGTCGCGTCGACGGTGCTCGCCGCCTGCGGCGTGATCTCGCCGCGCCCCGAGATCCCGCAGGGCATCCCGCCCGGGGCCGGCGCGCCGGTGCCGCTGATCAACGTGAACGGCCCCGGCCGCACGGCCGACCTGTTGCGCGACTGGGCCACCCCGATCAGCGTGGCCACCGGGATCCCCGTGATCTCCCTCGAGGCCTACGGCAACGCCGCCGAGGCGCTGCGGCAGCGGACGCCGGAATGCGGCATCACCTGGACCACGCTCGCGGGCATCGCGTTCATCGAGAGCAAGCACGGCACCTACCACGGCGCCACCGTCGCCCCGAACGGTCAGGTCTCCCCACCCATTCGCGGGGTGCCGCTCGACGGCACGAACGGCAACCAGGAGATCCTGGCCACCGGAACCGATCCGCACCGCCCGAACGCGAAGTACGACGCGGCGATGGGCCCCTTCCAGTTCATCCCCGAGACCTGGGCGCGCTTCGGCGTGGACGCGAACGGGGACGGCAGGGCCGACCCGGACAACATCGACGACGCCGCGATGACCGCCGCGCGGTACCTGTGCGTGTCCGGCAAGGACCTCACCACTGCGACGGGGTGGGAGAAGGCCGTCATGGTCTACAACCAGTCCCGCAAGTACGTGCTCGACGTCCGCGATGCCGCGGCGGCGTACTCGGTGAACGTCCAGCCCTGACCCCGGGGGCACCCGCGTACAGGAGACCTCCAGGTGACCGGCAGGTCCTCCCCACGCCGTTGGCATGGAAACCACAGGTCGGACCTGCACGGTGAATCCATGACCATCAGCCGAAAGACCCTCGCCGCCGCCGGATTCCTCGCGGCCACCGCCGCCTTCTCGTTCGCACCGGCCATCGCGGCCGCGGACACCCCGTCGATGTACGACTCCTGCGATTCGACGCAGGAGGGCCAGCGCATCACCACCGCGAACGGAGACGTTCTCGAGTGCGTCGAGGTGGACACGGGCACCGGATACGACTGGGAGATCCCCAACTGACGACCTGACGGTGACGCGGCTCCCCTTCCACGTCACCGTCCTGCCGGGGCGCGGGCTGCTAGACCTCGAGTCCGGCGGCCCGCGCCTGCTGCTTGATCCGGCCCATCTCGGACATGTTGCCGATCAGGGCGATCCAGTTGTAGACCAGCAACGAGATCAGGCCCCACCAGCCCGCGAGCAGATTGTGCGTCTGCGCGGCCCGGTACGCCGCGCGCACGTCGGCGTACGAACCGGTGACGTACGAGTCCTGCCACTGGGCCAGGATGACCATTCCGGTGTGCTTACGGAACTTGGCCTGGAACACCGGCCCCTGCACGGGGTTCGGGTACGGCTGCTGCGCGTACTGCTGACTCGGGTACGGCTGCTGCGGGTAGCCGTTCTGTGGATACCCGTTCTGCGGGTACGGCTGCTGCGGGTACCCGTTCTGCGGGTACGGCTGCTGCGGGTACCCGTTCTGCGGGTACGGCTGCTGCGGGTACGACTGGTCAGGATGCATGACTCCATTGAGCCACGACGTCCTTACGCAGTGCTTGCCCCGGAGTTGGGTCCGTGGACATTTCAGGACGATTCGCCCGCCGAGCGGCGGACCCCGGGGGCGATACGCTGGAACCATGCGGATCTGGTCGGTACACCCGCGATACCTCGACCGGCAGGCGCTCGTCGCGTGTTGGCGCGAGACGCTGCTCGCGCAGGCCGTGCTGGCGGGTCGCACGAAGGGCTACACGCGGCACCCCCAGCTGGAGCGCTTCCGGGCGACGCCGGAGCCGCTCGACACGGTGGGCGCGTACCTGTCCGCGATCGCGGACGAGGCCGACGCCCGGGGGTACACGTTCGACCGCACCCGCATCGATGCACCCGACGCCGAGGTGGCACCGATCGACGTCACCACCGGGCAGCTCGATCTGGAGTGGGCGCACCTGATGGCCAAGCTCACGGTGCGCAACCCCGAGGTGGCGGAGCGATGGCGCACCGTCGAACGACCGGATCCGCATCGAAGCTTCCGGGCCGTGCCGGGCGAGGTCGAGAGCTGGGAACGCGCCGCCCCACCGGGCGCGTAGACGACGTGCTCTCCCGCCAGGACTCGAACCTGAAATGTCTGAACCAAAATCAGAAGTGTTGCCGATTACACCACGGGAGATCGGGGCCGGGCGCACGCACGGAACCGTCGCAAAGCATTGTGCCACGGACCGCGCCCTCGGACCGCTCCCCCGGAGAGCTCTCGTAGGATCGCACCCGACGCTCGACGCGAACGCGGACACGGGACGAGACCACAGGAGCAGCGATGGCGAACGGTACGGCGGTGGTGATCCTCGCCGCAGGCGCGGGAACGCGGATGCGGTCGAAGACCCCGAAGGTGCTGCACACTATCGCCGGACGCACCCTGCTGGGGCATGCCCTGCACGCGGCCGCCGGGACGAGGCCGGACCACCTCGTCGTGGTGGTGGGCCACGATCGCGACCGCGTGGCGGAGGCCGCGCTCGGCACCGCGGACGAGCTGGACCACGCGATCCTCGTCGCGGTCCAGGCGGAACAGCGCGGCACCGGCGACGCCGTGCAGGCCGGCCTCGGCGCGCTTCCGGACGACTTCGCGGGCACCGTCATCGTGACGGCCGCGGACGTCCCCCTGCTCGACACCACGACGCTGCGCGATCTCCTGCAGACCCACACCGGCGGCGCCGGCGCCGCAGTCACCGTGCTGACCACCGCGGTCGCCGACCCCACCGGCTACGGCCGGGTCCTGCGCACGCAGGACGGCCAGGTCACGCAGATCGTCGAGCAGAAGGATGCGACGCCCGAGCAGCTCGCGATCACGGAGATCAACTCCGGCGTGTACGCGTTCGACCACGTCCACCTCGTGTCCGCGCTCGCACAGCTCCGCCCGGACAACTCGCAGGGCGAGCTGTACCTCACGGACGTGATCGGCATCGCGCGCGCCGCAGGACAGCTCGTCCGCGGCGATCACATCGACGACGAGATGCTCGTGGCCGGCTGCAACGACCGGATCCAGCTCGCCCGGCTCGGCCGCGAGATGAACCGGCGGATCGTCGAGGGGCATCAGCTGGCGGGCGTCACCGTCATCGATCCGGAGAACACCTACATCGACGCCGCCGTCGAGATCGCCCAGGACGTCACCATCGAACCCGGCACGCACCTGCGCGGGGCCACCGTCGTGGCCGAGGACGCCGTGATCGGCCCCGACACCACCCTGATCGACACCGAGGTCGGCGCCGGCGCGACGGTGCTCCGCAGCGAGGTGCACCTGTCGGTGATCCGGGAGAACGCGACGGTCGGCCCGTTCAGCTATCTGCGACCGAACACGGACCTGGGGCCGAAGGGCAAGATCGGCGCGTTCGCCGAGACCAAGAACTCGCAGATCGGTGCCGGCAGCAAGATCCCGCACCTGAGCTACATCGGCGATGCCACCGTCGGCGAGGGCAGCAACATCGGCTGCGCCACGGTGACGGTGAATTACGACGGGGTGAACAAACACCGAACAGTGATCGGCAACCACGTGCGTGTGGGCTCCGACACGATGCTCATCGCCCCGGTGGAGGTCGGCGACGGCGCGTACACGGGAGCGGGTACCGTGATCAAGCGCGACGTGCCACCGGGAGCCCTTGCGGTGTCCGCCGCGGATCAGCGCAACATCGAGGATTGGGTACTGCACAAGCGCCCGGGCACGAGCTCGGCGGAGGCGGCCCAGCAGGCTATCGCGAGGATTGACGAGCAGTGAGCAACTGGATCGATAACCAGAAGAACCTGATGCTGTTCGCGGGTCGTGCCCACCCCGAGCTGGCGCAGCAGGTCGCCGATGAGCTCGGTATCGAGGTCACGCCGCAGACGGCACGCGATTTCGCCAACGGCGAGATCTTCGTGCGTTTCGAGGAGTCCGTGCGCGGCAGCGACGCGTTCGTCCTGCAGAGCGCCCCGTACCCGGTCAATCAGTGGATCATGGAGACGCTGATCATGATCGACGCGCTCAAGCGCGGTTCGGCCAAGCGGATCACCGCGGTGCTCCCCTTCTACCCGTACGCCCGCCAGGACAAGAAGCACCGCGGCCGCGAGCCGATCTCGGCCCGTCTCGTCGCGGACCTGTTCAAGACCGCGGGCGCCGACCGGATCATCACGGTCGACCTGCACACCGACCAGATCCAGGGCTTCTTCGACGGTCCCGTCGACCACATGCACGCGCAGACGATGCTGGCCGACTACGTGCGCGAGCACTACGGCACCGAGAACATGGTGGTCGTCTCCCCCGACGCCGGTCGCGTCAAGGTGGGCGAGAAGTGGGCGGACGCCCTCGACGGTGCGCCGCTGGCGTTCGTGCACAAGACGCGTGACCCGAACGTCGCGAACCAGGTCAAGAGCAACCGCGTCGTCGGCGACGTCGCCGGCCGCACCTGCGTCCTCATCGACGACATGATCGACACCGGCGGCACCATCGCGGGCGCCGTGGGCGTGCTCAAGGAGGCCGGCGCGAAGGACGTGATCATCGCGACCACGCACGGTGTCTTCTCCGAGCCCGCCACCGAGCGGCTCGCGAACTGCGGCGCGCGCGAGGTGATCGCCACCAACACGCTGCCGATCCCGCAGGAGAAGCACTTCGCGAACCTGACGGTGCTGCCGATCGCGCCGCTCCTGGCCCGCACCATCCGCGAGGTCTTCGAGAACGGCTCGGTGACGAGCCTCTTCAACGGCAACGCCTAGACACCACGGACGGGATTGGCCGGCATGGACGCGACGATCTACCACAACCCCAAGTGCAGCAAGTCCCGCCAGGCACTGACCCGCCTGCAGGAGGCGGGGGCGACGGTGACGGTGGTCAAGTATCTCGAGCAGGTCCCGTCCAAGGCGGAGCTGAAGAAGCTGATCGACGACGCCGGGCTCACCGTCCGGCAGGCCGTCCGCACACGCGAGGCGGAGTACAAGGAGCTCGGTCTCGCCGACGCGACGGACGATGCGCTGCTCGACGCGATGGTCGCGCATCCGCGCCTGATCGAGCGGCCCTTCGTGGTGACGGCCAAGGGCACGCGCATGGCGCGCCCCACCGAGGCCGTCGACGAGATCCTTTGACGCGGGGAGACGCCGGGGAGGCGTTAGGGTGAATCCGTGATTCCGAATCAAGTTGTGACCTCACCGCTGACCGAGGCCGCGATGTTCGTCGTGCTCACCGTTCCTACCGAGCAGGAGGAACGGGTCCACGACGCCCTGGACAACCTCTCCGGCCTCACCCGCTCGGTCGGATTCCGGTACCCGGACAAGCAGCTCTCGCTCACCACCTCGTTCGGCTCGGACGTCTGGGATCGGCTGTTCTCCGGCCCCAAGCCGACGGGGTTGCACCCGTTCATCCCGCTCGACGGTCCGCGGCACCACGCACCGTCGACGCCGGGCGACGTGCTGCTCCATGTCAAGGCGAGCACCCTGGACATGTGCTTCGAGCTGACCTGGCGCATCCTCGACTCACTCGGCGACGCGGTCACCGTGGTCGACGAGGTGCACGGCTTCCGCTTCTTCGACGCCCGCGACCTGCTGGGCTTCGTCGACGGGACGGAGAATCCCGACGGTGACGACGCCGTGAACGCCACCGCGATCGGTTCCGAGGATCCCGACTTCGCGGGCGGCAGCTACGTGCACATCCAGAAGTACCTGCACGACATGACGGCGTGGCGGGCACTGTCGGTCGAGGACCAGGAGAAGGTCATCGGGCGGAGCAAGCTCGAGGACATCGAGATGGACGACGATGTGAAGCCGGCCAACGCGCACATCGCGTTGAACGTGATCGAGGACGAGGACGGCAACCAGCTGCAGATCGTCCGGCAGAACATGCCCTTCGGCGAGCTCGGTAGCGCCGAGTTCGGCACCTACTTCATCGGCTACTCCCGTGACCCGGAGGTCACGGAACGCATGCTGCGCAACATGTTCCTGGGCGATCCGCCCGGCAACACCGACCGCATCCTCGACTTCTCCACCGCGCAGACCGGATGCCTCTTCTTCACCCCCACCGGCGAGTGGCTCGACGCCCCGCCGGACCTCCCCTCCGGCGCCGCAGCCCCGTCGGCGGAGACCGAGACCGCGACGCCCGCCGCAACCAGCGGCGCGCTCACTATCGGCAGCCTGAAAGGAACAGACCGATGAACAATCTCTACCGCGAACTGGCGCCCGTCACAGCGGTCGCGTGGGAGCAGATCGAGGAAGAGGCGACCCGGACCTTCAAGCGCAATGTCGCCGGTCGCCGGGTCGTCGACGTGACCGGGCCGGACGGGCACGGCGCTGCCGCCGTGAGCACCGGCCATCTCCTCGGCATCGACGGGCCCGGGGACGGGGTGCAGGCGCACCTGCGCGAGAGCCGCCCCATGGTGCGGCTCCGAGTGCCGTTCACCCTCGCGCGCATCGACATCGACGACGTCGAGCGCGGCTCACAGGACTCGGACTGGGATCCGGTGAAGAAGGCCGCGAAGCAGCTCGCGTACGCCGAGGACCGCGCGATCTTCGAGGGCTACGCCGCAGCGTCCGTCGACGGCATCCGCGAGGGCTCGTCGAACACGCCGATCGCCCTCCCCGAGGACGTCCGTGACATGCCGGACGTGATCGCCAAGGCGCTCGAGGAACTGCGGCTCGCGGGCGTGGACGGCCCGTACTCGGTGCTGCTGTCCGCGGACGTCTACACCAAGGTCAGCGAGACCACGGACCAGGGATTCCCGGTGCGCGAGCACCTCAACCGGCAGGTGGACGGCGACATCGTGTGGGCACCCGCGATCGACGGCGCCTTCGTGCTCACCACCCGTGGCGGCGACTACGAGCTGCGCCTCGGGACCGATGTCGAGATCGGATACCTGAGCCACGACGCCGAGTCGGTGCAGCTGTACCTGCAGGAGACCTTCACCTTCCTCGCGTACACCGCCGAGGCGTCCGTCCCGCTCACCAGCTGACGACGCCGCCTGCGGCCGTCGCCTTCCGCAAGCCGACGGGAGGGTGTGTGGCCGCGCCGGTGATGCGCGCGACGCATTACCTCTGACCTGCAATGGTCTGGACCGGTAATGCGTCGTGCGCATCACCTGCGGAACACCACGGGTAACGTGCTCGCCGAGAACGGGGGAACGGCGTTGGATCTGCAGGGCGGCGGCCGTCGATCTGAGCTGTTCTCGGCTGTGCGCCCTCACTCCAGGGTGTCGCGGAAGAGCTGGATCACATCGTCGAGCGCCTTCCGGGTGGGCTGGCCGGGCTCGTCGATGAGGTGCTCCGTCAACACGGAGTGCGGCGGGATAAGGGCGTCGGGGTTGGCGTCGGCGTCGTCGAGCTCGACGGCGATGAAGCCGTCGCCCAGCTGCTCGCGGAGGAAGTCGAAACGCTCGCCGGGCACCATGCGATCGCCCTTGAACCGCAGGCCCATGACCTTGAGCCCCTGCTTGGCGCACCGCACCTTGACCGTGTCCAGGTCCTGCGGCGAGATGTCGATGGTGCGGCCGGTGCCGGGGATGGGCCGGAAGGGCAGCGAGGGCTGGCTGAGCACAGGCGCGAGCATCACGTCATCGACGGCCATGCCGAGCGCGAAGCCGCCGGTGAAGCACATGCCCACGGCGCCGACGCCCTTGCCGCCGCAGCGCTCGTGCTCCTGCCGGGCCAGCGCCCGCAGCCACGTCACCACGGGCGAGGACTTGCCGGTCGCGAGGACGGTGAACTCGCGGCTCACGCACAGCGAGCCGGCGAGCTTGGCCATGCTCTTCGCCGTACCCGCGTAGCCGATCGCCTTGGGGTTCGCGGCATCCAGGCCGGGCGTGCCGAACAGATGCGGCAGCACCGCGGTGAAGCCAGCGTCCACGACCTTCCGCGCGAAGTCCAGCACCTTCGGGGTGATGCCCGGGATCTCGGCGATCACGATCACCGCGGGTCCCGAGCCCTTCCGGTACACGTCGTGCGTCACACCGTCCGACGTGAAGGGCTCCTTGATGAAGTCGACGAGATGAGCGGCGCCTTCGGCTTTGAGATCCACAGGCACCATCGTGCCCCATCGGTCCGGATTCCGGGCGGCGGTGCTCAGGCCAGACGGTGCGCCACGGCCTCGAGCGCCGGCCACGGATCGTGGCCCAGTGCCTGCACCGCCACGTGGTCGGCATCGTCACCGGTCGATGCTTCCCTCACACCGCGGCGCGCGGAAGGGTCGGCCGGGCCGGGGCGTAGACGGCGCCGGCGAGGGCGACGGCGATCGCCTTGGCCACGTCGCGCACGTCCGCCTCGTCGCGCCAGGCGGCGATGCGGCCACCGTCGACCTCGAACGTGCCGCGCACCCGGAACTGGAAGCGCAACGGCCCGTAGACGAGGGCGGTCACGCGCTCGGTGAGTGCGGCACCGTCGGACTGCTCGGAGGCGAGCAGGACGGCCTGCATGGCGACCCGCGTGCGCGCGTGCCAGCGGAAGTGCCGCGCGATCGCCGCGCGGCCCCGCAACGGCCGGCCGCCGGTACGCCGGTAGACCACGTTCTTCGCCAGGAGTTGCTCGGCGATCTCGTAGTCGCCGCTGCCCAGGGCATCGACGAAGCGCTCGGCGACGTCCTGCGGCGACCACAGCGGGAAGTTGTTCACGGGGTCGATGGTGCCGATGAGGCGTGGACGCTGCGCGAACTGGACATGACGGAACGGCGAAGCTTCGATTTCACTCCTGAGCGGGACGTTCGGTAGACTCTCCTGCGACCTTCTCGGCGAGGGCGGCCCCGGCCGCCGTGATCGACGCGAACGGCACTTCTCCCCCGCGGATCCCGCGAGTGATGCAGTGCGGGCCGCCTCGACATCGTCGGGGCCGATACACCGCAGCAGGAGCATCATGTCTGACACCAACAAGCTCGTCGCCACCGTCCGTACCGAGTTCGGCAAGGGCGCCGCGCGCCGCGCCCGCCGCGACGGCCTCGTGCCCGTCGTGCTGTACGGCCACGGCACCGACCCGCAGCACTTCACCGTGGTCGCCCGTGAGTTCTCGGCCATCCTCCGTAAGGACGGCACCAACGCCGTGCTGAACCTGGACATCGACGGCAAGGAGCAGCTGGCGCTGACCAAGCAGGTCGTCGTGCACCCGCTGCGCAACTACATCGAGCACACCGACCTCCTCGTGATCAAGAAGGGCGAGAAGGTCACCGTGTCCGTCAGCGTCGTCGTCGAGGGCGAGCCCGCCGGCGGCACCCAGGTCGCGCAGGAGCTCAACGAGGTCGAGATCGAGGCCGACGCGCTGAGCATCCCCGAGCACATCGTGGTCAACGTGCACAAGCTCGAGGCCGGCACGCAGATCACCGCCGGCCAGCTCGAGGTGCCCGCGGGCGTCTCCGTGCTCACCGACGCCGATGCCCTGGTCGTCAACGTCACCGAGATCGCGGCGGCCCAGACCGATGAGGACGAGGCCGAGGCTGCCGACGAGGCCGCAGCAGAGTAGTTCGATGACCGACCGGCCACTCATCGTCGTGGGGCTGGGTAACCCCGGCGAGAAATACGCCGCGACCCGGCACAACATCGGCTTCGACGTGGTCGACGAGCTCGCATCGCGCGCCCGCACCTCCTTCTCCCGGCACAAGAAGTCGGGGGCGGAGGTCGCGGGCGCGCGGCTCGTCGGCCGCCAGGTGTACCTGGCGAAGCCGCAGTCCTTCATGAACCTCTCCGGCGAGCCCGTCGGCGCGCTGGCCCGGTTCTACTCCGTGGAACCCACCGACGTGATCGCCGTGCACGACGAGTTGGACATCGACTTCGGTCTGGTCCGGCTCAAGCGCGGCGGCGGCGAGGGCGGGCACAACGGGTTGCGCTCGCTGACCCAGCACCTGGGCACCAAGGACTACCTGCGCGTGCGCGCGGGGATCGGCCGGCCGCCGGGTCGCCAGGACCCCGCCGACTACGTGCTCAAGCCCTTCGCCAAGACGGAGAAGCCCGAGGTGCCGCTCCTGGTCACCAACGCCGCCGACGCGGTCGAGCTGTTGATCCGCGACGGGCTCGAGGCCGCACAGAACACCGTGCACGCCTGGTGATCACCTTCCGCCGCGTGACCCGCGAGGACTTCCCGGTCCTCGCGGCGTGGCTCGCCGAGCCGCACAACCGGCGCTGGTGGAACCACGAGACCTCGCCCGAGGCGATCGAGCGCGACTTCGGGCCGTCCGTCGACGGTGCCGAGCCCTCGCTCGACTTCCTCGCGCTCGACGATGCCGGGGAGGCCTTCGGGCTGATCCAGCGGCAACGCTGGATCGACTACCCGGACGAGGCCGAGACCGCCGCGGTCGGGACCCTCGTCGACCTCGGCCCCCGCGACTGGGGCATCGACTACCTGATCGGCTCCCCCGACGCGACCGGACGCGGCCTCGGCACGGCGACGATCGCGGCGATGTGCTCGGTGATCTTCACCGAACTGGGCGGCGAACGGGTCGTCGTGGCCGTCGCCGCGGGCAACCGCCGGTCCTGGCGCGCCCTCGAGCGCGCAGGCTTCACCCTCGTGGGCCACGTGGACATCCCACCCGACAACCCCGTCGACCCGCCCGACCACGTGGTCTACGCCCTCCCGCGCCCCGCGGAGCAGTGACAGGGCCGACCTGCGGGAACGGGTAGACTGGCTCCCCGTGAGTTCCATTGCCGACGAGGTCTCCCGCCGCCGTACCTTCGCCATCATCAGTCACCCCGACGCGGGTAAGTCGACGATGACGGAGGCCCTGGCGCTGCACGCCCGGGTGATCAACGAGGCCGGCGCCATCCACGGCAAGGCCGGCCGCAAGTCGACGGTCTCCGACTGGATGGAGATGGAGAAGGCGCGCGGCATCTCCGTGAGCTCGACGGCGCTGCAGTTCAACTACACCTCCTCCGACGCCTCTCCCGATGACGAACCGTCGGTGATCAACCTGGTGGACACCCCCGGCCACGCGGACTTCTCCGAGGACACCTACCGCGTGCTCACGGCCGTCGACGCCGCGGTCATGCTCATCGACGCCGCGAAGGGCCTGGAACCGCAGACGCTCAAGCTGTTCCAGGTGTGCCGGCATCGTGGCATCCCCGTCATCACCGTGATCAACAAGTGGGACCGTCCGGGCCGCACACCGCTGGAGCTGCTCGACGAGATCTCCGAGCGCATCGGCCTCACGCCCACTCCCCTGTTCTGGCCCGTGGGGATCGCCGGCGACTTCCGCGGCCTCCGCGATGTCCGCAAAGACGAGTACGTGCACTTCACCCGCACGGCCGGCGGCGCGAAGATCGCACCGGAGGAACACCTTTCGACCGACGCCG
This sequence comes from Tsukamurella spumae, assembly GCF_012396015.1. Taxonomy (GTDB): domain Bacteria; phylum Actinomycetota; class Actinomycetes; order Mycobacteriales; family Mycobacteriaceae; genus Tsukamurella; species Tsukamurella spumae. Next base: position 51,595 of record NZ_JAAXOQ010000003.1, read on the forward strand.
CCCTCGACCGCGAGGGCGAGGTGTGGGCGGAGGCGGTCGAGGAGACCGAGCTCATGACCGAGATGGGCCAGAGCCACGACCAGGAGATGTTCCTGGCCGGCCAGACCTCACCGGTGATCTTCACCTCGGCGATCCTCAATTTCGGTGTGCGGCAACTGCTCGAGTCGCTGGTCGAGCTCGCGCCGCCGCCCGCAGCGCGCGAGAGCATCGCCGGTGAGGAGCGCGAGGTCACCGATCCCTTCAGCGCCGTGGTCTTCAAGGTGCAGGCGGGCATGGACTCGGCGCACCGGGATCGCCTGGCGTTCATGCGGATCGTCTCCGGAGAGTTCGAGCGGGGCATGGTGGTGCAGCACGCGCAGACCGGCAAGCCCTTCGCCACCAAGTACGCGATGACGGTGGTCGGCCGCGACCGCGAGACGGTCGAGACCGCGTACCCCGGCGATGTGGTGGGCCTGGTCAACGCCAACGCCCTCGCGCCCGGCGACACGCTTTACGACGGTGCCAAGGTCCAGTTCCCGCCGATCCCCTCGTTCGCACCGGAGCACTTCGCCGTGGTCCGCGCCGATTCCGCGGGCAAGTACAAGCAGTTCCGCAAGGGCATCGAGCAGCTCGGCACCGAGGGCGTGGTCCAGTTGCTGCGCAACGACGTCCGCGGCGACGCCTCCCCGGTGATGGCCGCGGTCGGCCCCATGCAGTTCGAGGTCGTGGTCGCCCGGATGAAGACCGAGTTCAACGTCGATGTCCAGGTCGAGCACCTGGGCTACTCCGTTGCGCGCCGGACGGATTCGCCGAGCGCCGACGAGTTGAACCGGCAGCGCGGCGTCGAGGTCTTCGAGCGCAACGACGGTGCGCTGCTCGCCCTCTTCTCGGACAAGTGGCGGCTGCAGTACATCGAGAAGGAGCACCCGACGCTCACGCTCCAGCCGCTGGTCGCCGCCGCCGACTGAGCCGCGATCACGTCCCAGCGCCCCGGCCGGAAACGGCTTGCCCCAGATTCGCCGCGCACCGCCGCCGTACCTCATCGATGAGCCGGTCCGCTTCCGGTGCGTCGATCAGCCCACGGGCGGCGAGCGCGAGCAGCCCGTTGATGCCCGCCCAGCACTGGATCACCTCGCTGCGGGCGATGTCGGCGGGCTCGCCGACGGCGGCGATGACCAGGTCCAGCGCCTGCGCGAGGTACCCCCGCACCTCCGCCCGCGCGGCCCGCACCGTCGCCGAGTCCTCGCCGTGCACGTCGGTGAGGCCGAGCAGCCGGAACGCGATCGGCTCCCGTCGGTGGAAGTCGAGGTACTCGTCGAAGGCCCGCCGCGCGGCCTCCCCACCCGCACTGCCCACGACCGCCGCCGCCATGGCCGCGACGTGTTCGCTCCCGACGCGGCACGCCAGCACGGCGTAGAGGTCCGCCTTACCGCCGGGGAAGTTCGAGTAGATGCTGGTCAGCGCGACATCGGCGGCGGCGGCCAGTTCGTCGACCGAGGTACCGCGGTATCCGCCGGGGCGCGAGAACAGATCGCCGGCCGCATCGAGCAGCGCGGTGCGGGTCCGGCGGCGACGCTTGTCGGAGGGTTCCGTCAGCAGCGATTCCATGGCACTATCCTAGTCAAACTTCGTTTTCATAGTTGAACTAGGAGAACACGATGACCGTCTCACCCGACCAACTGGACGCCGACGCCGCCGACGGCTCCGAGATCATGAAGCAGTTCGTGCCTGCCTCGCCGTTCGTGGCGCTCCTCGGCGTCCAGTTGGAGGACATCGCCGACGGTGCCGCCACCCTTCTCGTGCCCTACCGGCCGGATCTGACGACGGTCGGCACGATGATGCACGGCGGCCTGATCGCCGCGGCCGTGGACATCGGCGTGATGGTCGCGGCGTGGGCCGGCCGCCCCGTACCGGACAAACTACGCGGGGTCACCGCCTCACTGTCGATCAACTTCATCGCGCCGCTGGTCGAGGACGGCCTGCGGGTGCGAGCACACCGCCTGTCCACCGGCCGGAAGACGAGCCACGTCCGGTGCGACATGTTCGCGGCGACATCGGACGCGCTGGTGGCCAGCGCCACCGGCACCTACCAGGTCGGATGATCAGACGCGGGCGCGCTGCGGGACCTCGCGGGCGAGCAGCAGGGCGACGGCGCCGAGCAAGGTGCCGGTGATCCGGCGCTGCCAGGCCGCCCACGACGGGCGCCGCGCGATGAGCGTCGCCACTGCGCCCGCGGCGACCACGATCGCCGCGTTCACCAGCAGCGACACCGTGATCTGCACGCCGCCGAGAACGAAGCCCTGCGCCGCGACACGGCCACGCGCCGGGTCGATGAACTGCGGGATCAGCGCGAGGTACATGATCGCCGCCTTGGGGTTGAGCAGGTTCGTCAGCAGGCCCATGCGGAACAGCTTCCACCCCGAATCCCGCGGCAGATCCGCCGTCTCGAACAGCCCGCGCCCGCCGGGGCGCAGGGCCTGCCACGCGAGGTGGGCCAGGTAGAGCGCCCCCGCGGCCTTGAAGCCCATGAACAGCCAGGGCATCGCCACGAACACGACGGCAAGCCCGACATTGGCCAGCGTGAGGTAGACGAGGAACCCCACCCCCGTGCCGGCGAGCGAGATCAGCCCCGCCGTGCGGCCCTGGCCGATACTGCGGGAGACGAGATAGATCATGTTCGGCCCGGGCGTGAGCACCATCGCCAGCGCCGTCACCACCATTCCCGCCACCGCGGTCCACGAAACGATCACGGCCACGATCCTCTCGCCGTACCGGCATCGGAGTACATAGCCAGTCGGGTATGACTGGCCCTGCGGTCAGGCGGCAGCAGCGACCACCCCAGACGGACGGTGCAACCGCACTCGACGACGATCCGCGAGGGCGAGCGCGATGATCACCGCGGGGACCAGGACGTCGACGAGGAGAATCCCGCCGGTGTTGCCCGGCTGATGGTCGCCGTGCGCGAACCACTGGTGTCGCGCAGCTCGAAAAGGCGCTCACGGCACAGGAATTCCCGTACGAGCGATATCTCCGCGACAGCATCGTGCTGCGCGACTTCCTCGCGGCCGCGGCCGACCGCGGCTGATCAGCTGCCGAGGATCGTCTCGATCGCGGACTCGTCGACGTCGCTGACCGACGCGGGCGAGAACTTCGGATCGCGGGTCTTGTCGACGAGGACGGCACGGATGCCCTCGACGAAGTCGGGCCGCCGGATCATCCGCGCACCGACCACCGCCTCCTCCGCGAGGCACTGCGCCAGGGTCCGATTGCGCGACTGTTGGATCAGATCGAAGGTGACGAAGACCGAGGTGGGGCATGCCGTGGACAGCTGCTCACGGGCGGTATCGGCCCACGCGCCGGAAGCCGTGGCGAGACCGGCGAGGATCTCCGTGACCGAGTCACGGCCGAAGACATCGGCGATGTCGTCGAGCGGCAGCGTCGAGGCGGGGGCGGTGTCGCCGAACCGGGCGAGGACACCGTCGAGCTCCTCCCCGGCCAGGAGGGCGGCCTTGACGTCCGGCATGGCCGACGAGGGCACGAAGTGCGTCGCCAGACCGACGGCGAGCGCGTCGCCGGCGCCGATCCGCGCTGCGGTCATGCCCATGAGCTCGCCGACCCCCTTCGGCAGGCGCCCGAGGAGGTAGGTGGCCCCCACGTCGGGCAGGAAGCCGATGGCCACCTCGGGCATCGCGATGAGCGCCTTCTCCGACACCACGCGGTGCGAGCCGTGGATCGAGACGCCCACGCCGCCACCCATGTTCACGCCGTCGATCAACGCGACCACGGGCTTGGGGAACTCCGCGAGGCGCAGGTTCATGTCGTACTCGTCGCGGAAGAAGGGCGTGAAGTCCTCCCCCGCCACGACCTGATCGCGGATGGCGCGGATGTCGCCGCCCGCACAGAAGGCCTTGGGCGAGGCGGAGGTGATGAGGACGCGCGTGACGGCATCGTCGGACTCCCACGCCTGCAGGGCCGCGTCGATCGCGTCCACCATGTCGCTCGTGAGCGCGTTGAGCGCCTTCGGACGGCTCAGCTCGATGTGGCCGGTGCCCCCGGCCACGGTGGTGACGATGTCCGTCTCAGTCTCGCTCACGCCCGCTCCTCGTTTAGTCGCATATCCAACTAAATCAGTATGCCAGGCCCCCGCGTAATCTGGACCGGCGATGGCGAATCTTCTCGGCGCGGATGCGCTGCACCTTCAGTACCCGACCAAAACGGTCTTCGATTCCGTCTCCCTGGGCGTCAACGAGGGCGACCGGATCGGCATCGTCGGCCGCAACGGCGACGGCAAATCGAGCCTGCTCGGCATGCTGGCCGGCACGCGCGAGCCCGACTCCGGTCGCGTTACCCGCCGGGGCGGCGTCCGCGTGGGCGTGCTGACCCAGACGGACCTCTTCGACGACGGCGACACCGTCGGGCACACGGTGGTGGGCGACACCCCCGAACACGTGTGGGCGGGCGATCCGAAGGTGCGCGACATCCTCGCCGGCCTGCTCACCGACCTGCCGTGGGACGCACGCCTCGGCGAACTGTCCGGCGGGCAGCGGCGCCGGGTCCAGCTCGCGCAGCTCCTCGCGGGCGAGCACGACGTGCTGATCCTGGACGAGCCCACCAACCACCTGGACGTCGAGGCCATCGAGTGGCTCGCCGGACACCTGAAGACCCGCTGGCCCGCCAACCAGGGCGGCCTGCTCATGGTGACCCACGACCGGTGGATCCTCGACGAGGTGTGCACCGCGACCTGGGAGGTGCACGACCGCATCGTCGAGCCCTTCGAGGGCGGCTACGCCGCGTACATCCTGCAGCGCGTCGAGCGGGACCGGCAGGCCGCATCGATCGAGCAGAAGCGGCAGAACCTCGCGCGCAAGGAGCTGGCGTGGCTGCGTCGCGGCGCCCCGGCCCGGACCTCCAAGCCGAAGTTCCGGATCGACGCGGCGAACGCCCTCATCTCCGACGTCCCCGAGATCCGCGACAAGACGGAACTGCAGTCGCTCGCGGTCTCGCGGCTCGGCAAGGACGTCGTCGACATCCTCGACGTCTCGGTCTCCTACGGCGAGAAGCAGGTGCTCAGCGACGTCGAGTGGCGCATCGCCCCCGGCGAGCGCACCGGCATCCTCGGCGTCAACGGCGCCGGCAAGTCCACGCTGCTCGGGCTGATCGACGGTGCCACCGAGCCCACGACCGGCAGGGTCAAGCGCGGCAAGACCGTCAAGGTCCAGACGCTCACGCAGCGCCTCGACGAGCTCGAGGACCACTGGGACGATCCCGTCCGCGTGGTGCTGGCGAACCTCGCGACCAGCTTCACCGTGGGCAGCGGCCCCAAGGCGCAGGATCTGACGCCGTCGCAGCTGCTGGAGCGGCTCGGCTTCGCCTCGGCGCAGCTCTCGACGCCGGTCAAGGACCTCTCCGGCGGGCAGAAGCGGCGCCTGCAGCTGCTGCTCATCCTGCTCGACTCGCCGAACGTGCTGATCCTCGACGAGCCGACCAACGACCTGGACACCGACATGCTGGCCGCGATGGAGGACCTCCTGGACTCGTGGCCCGGCACGCTCATCGTGGTCTCCCACGACCGCTACTTCCTCGAGCGCGTCACCGACCAGCAGTACGCCATCCTCGAGCGCCGCCTGCGGCACCTGCCCGGCGGCGTCGACGAGTACCTCGCCCTGCGGCGGGCCGAGCGCGGCGCCGGCTCGGCGCCGGCGTCCGGCTCCTCGGGTTCGACGGTGACCGCCCCCTCCGCCGAGTCGGGGCTGAGCGGCGCGGAGCTGCGGGCGGCGCAGAAGGAGGTCTCCGCCGTCGAGCGGCGGATGGCCAAGCTCAGCGAACAGGTCGCGAAGGCGAAGAACGCCCTGGCCGATCACGACCAGGGCGACTACGCCGGCCTCGCGGACGAGATGAAGAAGATCTCCGCGCTGGAGGACGAGCTGGCCGAGCAGGAGCTGCGCTGGCTGGAGCTCTCGGAGTCGCTGGAGTAGGCGCTACAGCGCCCCACCACCGGGATCAGGCAACGTTGGCCGCGTACCTCGCCGGGTCCGCGTCGAACTTCGGGGCGCACGACGGGCAGCAGAAGTAGTACCGCTCACCGTCGTAGTCGCGGAACAGTCCGCGCGCCTCGGCGGTGGACTTCACCACCGGATTGCCCACCATGACGGGGCAGGTGGTGGATTCCGCCACCTGCGGAGCCCGCCCCGCCGCGCTGCGGAATCCACGCAGGCGCAAGCTGTTCCCCACGACGAAGACGCTGGAGAAGGCCATCGCCGCGCCGGCGAGCATCGGGTTGAGCATGCCGAGTGCCGCGACCGGGATCGCCGCGACGTTGTAGGCGAAGGCCCAGAACAGGTTCGTCTTGATCGTGCGGAGTGTGCTGCGCGACAGGCGGATCGCGTCCACTGCGGCGCGCAGGTCCCCCCGGACCAGCGTGATGTCGGCGGCTTCGATGGCGACGTCGCTGCCCGTGCCCATCGCCAGACCCAGGTCGGCGGCGGCGAGGGCGGGAGCGTCGTTGACCCCGTCGCCGACCATCGCGACGACGCGGCCCTCGGCCTGCAGGCGGGTCACCACGGCGACCTTCTCCTGCGGCATGACCTCGGCGATCACCTCGTCGATGCCGACCTCCGCCGCGATCTTGCGGGCGGCGGGCGCGTTGTCGCCGGTGAGCAGCACGGGCGTCAGCCCGAGTGCCCGCAGCTCCCGGATCGCCTCGGCGCTGGTGGGTTTCACGGTGTCGGAGACCACGAGGATCCCGCGCGCCGCACCGTCCCAGCCGACGGCGACGACGGTCGCGCCCTGCGCCTCGGCGTCCGCCTTGGCCGCGACGAGATCGTCGGACAGGCGCAGCGCCCAGTCGGCGAGCAGCGACTCGCGGCCCACGATCACGCCGTGACCGTCGACGACGCCCTGCACGCCCCGCCCCTCGACGTTCGCGAAACCGTCGACGGGCGAGAGCGTTCCGACCTTCTCCGCCGCGCCCTTGGCGATGGCCTGCGCGATCGGGTGCTCGGAGGCGTCCTCCAGCGCACCGGCGTAGCGCAGCACGTCGAGCGGGTCGACGCCCTGCTCGGTGATCACGTCGACCAGGGTCATCCGGCCGGTGGTCACGGTGCCGGTCTTGTCGAGCACGACGGTGTCCACGCGGCGGGTCGATTCGAGGACCTCGGGGCCCTTGATCAGGATGCCCAGCTGGGCGCCCCGGCCGGTGCCGACGAGCAGCGCCGTCGGCGTCGCCAGGCCCAGCGCGCACGGGCAGGCGATGACGAGGACCGCGACCGCGGCGGTGAAGGCCGCCGAGACGGGGAAGCCCGCACCGAGCCAGCCGACCAGGGTGATCGCGGCGATCGCGATGACGATCGGCACGAACACGCCGGAGATCCGGTCGGCGAGGCGCTGGACCTCGGCCTTGCCGGTCTGGGCCTCCTCGACGAGCCGGGCCATCTGCGCGAGCTGCGTGTCCGCGCCGACGCGGGTGGCCCGCACCACGAGTCGTCCGCCGGCGTTGACCGTCGCGCCGGTCACCGCGTCGCCGGGTCCGACCTCGACGGGCACCGATTCGCCGGTGAGCATCGAGGCGTCGACCGCGGACGTCCCGGAGACGACCACGCCGTCGGTGGCGATCTTCTCGCCGGGCCGCACGATGAACTCGTCGTCCGCGCGCAGCTCGTCGACGCCGATCTTGACCTCGGCCCCGTCGCGCAGGACGGAGACCTCCTTGGCGCCGAGCTCGAGCAGCGCGCGCAGCGCCGCCCCGGCCCGCCGCTTGGAGCGCTTCTCGAAGTAGCGCCCGGCGAGGATGAACATGGTGACGCCGGCGGCCACCTCGAGGTAGATGTTCGCGGCACCGTCGGACGGCGCGAGCGTGAGGGAGAACGGGTGCTTCATCCCCGGCTCGCCTGCGGTGCCGAGGAAGAGAGCGTACAGCGACCACAGGAACGCCGACAGCGTGCCCATGGAGATGAGCGTGTCCATCGTGGCCGTGCCGTGCTTGAGGTTGACCCACGCCGCCCGGTGGAAGGGCCATGCGCCCCACAGGATCACGGGCGAGGCCAGCGCCAGGGAGGCCCACTGCCAGTACGTGAACTGCAGCGCGGGGGTCATCGCCATGGCGATGACCGGCACGCTGAGCACCACGGCGCCGATGAGTCGGGTACGGAGCGAGGCCAGTTCGACGTCCGCGGGGGTGCTCTCCTCGCCACCCGGGCCCGACGGTGCCGCCGCCCCGGACAGCGTCGCGCTGTAGCCGGCGCCGACGACCTCGTCGATGATGCGCTGCGGGTCGACGCCCGCGGGCGCGACGACCTTCGCCTTCTCGGTGGCGTAGTTGACCGTGGCGCTGACGCCGTCGATCTTGCCCAGGCGCCGCTCGATCCGGTTGGCGCAGGAGGCGCAGGTCATGCCGCCGATGTCCAGCTCGATGTGCGCGCCGCCGGTGGCACTGCCGGGTGTGCTCACGGTTCCTCCTCGGTCAGTGGTACCCCCTCCGGGTATCTGAGTCGAATCTATACCCCATGGGGGTATAGATCAAGGCCCGGACGGCCCGGATTCCGAGAAGGGTGAGCAGAGCGCGCCTAGGGCACCACGGTGGCGCCGGGCACCGGACCGGAGGCCACGCGCACCGTCCGGCAGACCCCCGCGCCCGCGAGCTCGGTGCCCACGTCGACGGCGTCGTCCGCACTGGCGCAGAGGAAGGCGCAGGTGGGGCCACTGCCGGAGACGATGCCCGCCAGCGCGCCGGCCTCCATGCCCGCCCGCAGCGTGCGCCGCAGGCCCGGCTGCAGCGACAGCGCGGCTGCCTGCAGATCATTGGCGAGCAGCGGCGCCAGCCGGTGCGGATCACCGGATGCGACGGCGGCGAGCAGCTCGTCGGGGCTGCCGGCGCGCGGCGGGTCGCCCACCTCCCGCAGCCGATCGAGCTCCCGGTACACCGCGGGCGTGCTGAGCCCCTCGCGGGCCAGCGCCAGGGTCCAGTGGAACTCGCCGCGGGCCAGCGCGGGGATCAGCCGCTCGCCGCGCCCCGTGCCGAGCGCGGTGTGTCCGTGCAGCGAGAACGGGACATCGGAGCCCAGCGCGGCCGCGACCTCGTCGAGCTCGTCCCGGGTGACCTCGAGACCCCACAGCGTCGCGGCGCCGAGCAGGGCCGCCGCGGCGTCCGCGGAACCGCCGGCCATCCCGCCGGCGACGGGGATGCCCTTGACGATGTCGATGCGCATCGCGGGGTCGTGGCCGTACCGCTCGGCGAGCGCGACCACGGCGCGCGCGGCCAGATTCGTCGGATCGGTCGGTACGTCGCGGACACCCTCACCGGTGACGTGCAGGGAGAGCTCGTCCGCCGGGGTCAGGGTCACATCGTCGTGCAGCGACAGCGCCTGGAACACCGTCACGAGCTCGTGAAAACCGTCGGGCCGCACGTCGCCCACACCGAGGTGGAGGTTCACCTTGGCGGGCGCGCGCACGGTCAGGGGTTTCGGCACCACGGAAAGCACGCGCTCCAGACTACGGTGCGGAGGACCGCGAGCCGGCCGCGGACTTCGCGGCGGCGAGCGCGGCGAACTGCTCCACCCCCAGCTTCTCGCCGCGTTCCCGCGGATCGATGCCCGCCGCGACCAGGATCTCCTCCGCCGCCGCGGGCGATCCGGCCCACCCAGCGAGGGCGGCGCGCAGCGTCTTGCGGCGCTGCGCGAAGGCGGCGTCCACGGCCGCCCAGAGCTGCGCGCGGTCCACGTCGGCGCGACCGTCCGGCCCGTGCAGATCGATCCGGACCAGCCCCGACTCGACATTGGGCTCGGGCCAGAACACCGCCCGCCCGACGGTGCCGGCCTTGCGCACCTGCCCGTAGTAGGCCGCCTTGACCGACGGTACGCCGTACACCCGCGAGCCCGGCGCGGCGGCGAGCCGGTCCGCGACCTCGAGCTGCACCATCACCAGCACGGTGCGCAGCGTCGGGACCTCGGCGAGCAGGTGCAGCAGCACCGGGACCGAGACGTTGTACGGGAGGTTCGCGACGAGCACCGTCGGCGACCCCGCGACCGACACCTGAGCACCCGAGACCTTGAGCGCGTCCTCGCCGATCACGGTGAGGTTGTCCGCGAGCTCCGGCGCGCGGTCGGCCACCGTCTTCGGGAGTTGTTCCGCGAGAACCGAATCGATCTCGATCGCGGTCACGGCGGCGGCGGCGTCGAGCAGCGCGAGAGTCAGCGACCCCAGCCCGGGGCCGACCTCGAGGGCGATGTCGTCGGGCCGGACGTTCGCCGCGGCGACGATCTTGCGGACCGTGTTCGGGTCGTGCACGAAGTTCTGCCCCAGCGTCTTCGTGGGGCGAACGGACAACTGCCCGGCCAGCGCGCGGATCTCCGCGGGGCCGAGCAGTCGTGCCTTGTTCTTGAAGTCGGCGCCGGTCACCGGTGTGACTCTACCGAGTCACTCCGAGTTGCCGGACAGCCCGAGGCGCGCCGAGCACGCGGGCCATGCGCCCCACCCCTGAGCGGCGAGGGTCTTGCGGGCGATGTCGATCTGCTCCTCGCGGGTGGCGAGGTCGGCGCGGGGCGCGTACTTGCCGCCGCCGTGGCGCAGCCAGGTGCCGTAGTCGAACTGGACGCCGCCGTAGAAGCCGTTGCCGGTGTTGATCGACCAGTTGCCGGTGGACTCGCACTGCACCAGGCGGTCCCAGACGGACCCCGGCGCCACGTAGGGCGCGCCCGGGGCCGTGCCGACGGCGGTGACGCCGGCGACGCCGGGATCGATCACGCTGGAGGTGATCTTCTCCCGCGAGACGACCTTGCCGTCCACGACCTTCTCGCGGTACTGGACGGTCTGCGTGCCGGGCTTGCCCGGGTTGGTGATCTGGGTCTTGCCGTTGGTCAGCTTCGGATCGTCGACCTTCTTCGGCGGCGCGATGTACGGCTCGGTGACCGTGACCGTCGAGGTGCGGTTGCGGCTGACCTTGATGGTCATGTCCGGCGTGACCCGCGAGTTCGCGCTCGGGGTGACGGTGTCCTGCTGGATCAGCGGGACGCCCATCTTGGCGAGGTACTCGGCGACGGTGCGCCCGGCCGCGTCCGCGCGGACCGTCTTCCCGGCGTCGACGACGGTGGCCGCCACGGGGGTGGTCACCGAGACCGCCGCGCCCGCGAGCGGGACCTGCGCGTCGAGCGGCACGGAGACGAAGTTCTTCGCATCGCCGAGGCCGGCATCGGCGAGGGCGGCGCCCATCGTGAGGTCGGTGGTCTTGACCGTACGGACGGTGCCGTTGACGTTGACCGCGATGTCGCGGGCGTGCTGCACGGTGATCGGCCGGCCCGAGGCCACCGACTCGTTCAGGCCCGGGGTCACCTTGTCGGCGGCGCCGGCTTCGATGCCCGCGGAGGCCAGGATGGACTTCACCGAGCGGCTCATCGTCGAGACCTCGCGGGTCTGTCCGTCGACGGTGACGGTGACGTCCTGGTAGAGCGCCGCGGCAGTGCCGCCGGCGGCCATCAGCGCCACGAGCATCGCGCCGGTGACGGCGCGGACCGGGGTGTTCTCCAGGCGGGTGCTGATCCCACCGAGCACGCCGCTCTTGGTCTCGCCCACAGCGGCCTCGGGAGCCTCGACCTCGTCGTCCTCGTCGTAGACCTCGAGGGACGCGACGGGCTCGACCTCGTCGGCCAGGTGGGTGAGGTTCTCGGCCTCCTCGACCGCCTCATCGCCGTAGACCTCGGCCTCGAGCTCGATGATCTCGCGGTCGACGGTCGTCTCGCGCAGGTCGCTGAACCGGGCGAAGACCCGGTTGACGTCGAACTCCGCGGTGCGCTCCCCCGCCGGAGGGAAGGCGCCTCGACGCGGCTGCGCGGTCGGCTGGTCCACCGTGGTGGAGTTGTCGTCTGTGTGAAGCTCAGGCACTGGTGACTTCCCTACGGGTACTACGGATGGACTAGCGATGTGGCCAACGGCGACGTTTCGGCCGCCGTTACATCACAGTACGGTAACGGAGAAGTGGATGGCGTGCCAGCTTCTGTTCATTTCGACGCCGCGAATGTGGCGCCGAACACACGCTCCGCGGTCGCCGTGGTGGCCGCCGCGATCTCCTCGGGGCTGACTCCGCGCAGGTCAGCGAGGAATCGGGCGGTGTAGGGGATGCAGTACGACTCATTGGGGGCACCCCGGTACGGATGTGGTGTGAGATACGGCGCATCCGTCTCGACGAGTAGTTGATCCTCGGGTACCAGGCGCGCGGCCTCCTGCAGGGCCGCCGCGTTGGTGAAGGTGACCGTGCCGGAGAAGCTGAGCACGTAGCCGCGGTCCACGCATTCGCGGGCCATCTCCGCGTCGCCGGAGAAGCAGTGGAAGATCACCGTCTCCGGGGCGCCGAAGCGCTCCAGGTCCTTCAGGATGTCGGCGTCGGCCTCGCGGTTGTGGATCATCAGCGGCTTGCCCAGGCGTTTGGCCAGGTCGATGTGCCACTCGAACGCCGCGTGCTGCTGCGCCGGCGTGGCCACGTCCTCCCGCTTGCCCAGCCAGTACCAGTCCAGGCCGGTCTCCCCGATGGCCACGCACCGCGGATCCGCGGCGAGCCGCTCGAGCTCCTCCGGCGCACCGTCGACCTCGAGCTGATGCGCGTCCGTGGGATGCAGGGCCACCGCGGCGAAGACCCGCTCGTCCCACCGGGACGCGTCGATGACGTACCGGGCCTGCTCCAGGTCGCACGCGACGGTGACGACGCGGTCGACGCCGACGGACGCCGACCGGTCGACCAGCTCCCGCACGGCCTCGGGCGTGCGGGCACGGCAGCCGTCGAGGTGCGTGTGCGCGTCGACGAGGCCCGGGAGCGGCGCGGGCAGCGGAGGCGGCGGCTTCTTCTTCCCCATACCGCCCATTGTTCCGGTAGTCCGCGCACCGCGGTTCTTCGGACCATGTTTAATCCTGTGTTAAGCGGCGGCGAAGCGATGCCTGTTCTGATCGCACCAGCCCCTTCGAAGAGGAGAACAGATGAGCTCGAAGCTCGTGGCCGGCCTCGTCGTCGGCTGCGCCGCCCTGGTCGCGGCCTGCAGCACGACCACCGCCGGGGAGGCCGTCGTCGCCGGACCGTCTCCGTCGAGCGCCGCACCCTCCGCGGCGGACCCGACGGTGACCGTCCCCGCGGGACTGGACACGGGCACGTTCCCGACCACCGCGCGCACCGTGCCGGCGACGAGCGTGTCGAGGTGGGTGGCCGAGGGCAATCGCATGGGCGACGACGCCCTCATCCAGACCGACGCGGTCGATCCCCGCCTCGTCGTCGGCGGCGCAGCGCTGCGCTCCTTCCCCGTGCTGCCGATCAGTGCGATCGAGGACGGCGTCCGCTCCCGCGTGCCGGACGCCACCGCCGATGTCTTCGTGGCCAACAACCTCCGCGTCGGGATGAGCACCACCCGCGGCGACAGGCTCGAGAACCCCACCGTCGCGCTGCGCATGGGGATCTACCGCTTCGACACCCCGCAGATCGCGCTCAAGGTCGTCGAATCCATCCGGACGGCCACCGCCGCCGCGCGCCCCGTCGCGATCACGGGCACCCCGAACGTGCTCTCCTCGGAGTTCAAGCCCGGCACCGTGGACAGCTACGTCGCGGAGGGGCCGTTCGTGCTGAACATCAGCGGCACCGGGCCCACCACCGCCGACGGCGCGCAGTTCGTCACGAAGGCCTACCCGCTAGAACTCGCGAAGCTGCGCGCCTTCTCCCCGACCCCGATCGAGGCGATGCCGAACATCGCCGTCGACCGCGACGGGATCGTCAGCCGCACGCTGCCGGTGGACGCGTCGGTCCCGCTGCCCGAGATCCAGACCGGCGGGTTCGCCTACAACAGCCTCCTGCACCGCCTCCCCGACCTGACCAAGACCGCGACCTACCAGAACGCGGGCATCGACCTGATCGGCATGGCCGGCAGCGTCGTGTACCGCACACGGGACGCCGCCGCCGCGACCGCGATGGTCGAGGCCGCCGCGTCGAAGAACCCGCCGGTCGACGGCATCCCGCAGCTGCCGGCGGTCAAGTGCATGACCAGTGGGACGCTCACCTTCTGCTGGTCCGCGGTGGGCCGGTACGCGGCGTCGGTCAACGACAAGAACCCCACCGTCGCGCGCCAGAAGGCCGCCGCGCAGTACACGATCCTCGCCACGACCCGCTAGGAGCACTCAGATGAAGCGCGCCGCCCTCCCCCTGCTCACCTGCCTCCTGGCCCTCACCGCCTGCAGCACGACGGTGACCGGCATCGCCAGCGACAGCGCCGGGAACTCGCCCGGCCCCGTCATCCCGACGGGGCTGGACGTCGGGCAGAACCCGACGACGCTGCGCGAGGTGCCGACACCGTCGAACGATCAGGCGTGGGTCGCGGAGGGCAACCGCATGGGCGACGCGCTGATCCAGGTGAACGAGGTCGATCCCCGGCTGACGATCGGGGGCATCGCGAAGCGTTCCTATCCCGTCCTGCGCGGCACGCAGCTGATCGATCGCGTGCCGGACGCGACCAAGGACGCGTTCTGGGACAACGACATGCGGGTCGGGATGACCACCACGCGCGGCAACGACTTCGACAACCCGACCGTCGCGGTCCGGATCGGCCTGTACCGCTTCGACGACCCCGACACCGCCGCGAAGACGCTCGCCAAGATCAAGGCGGGCACGGCGCGGAACAAGCAGATCGCGATCTCCTCGACCGACGGGGTCAGCGCGACCGAGTTCAAGCCCGGGACCGTGGACTCGTACCGCACCGAGGGGCCGTTCGTGATCAACGTCAGCGGTACCGCGCCCACGACCGACGAGGCGGCGCGATTCGTCACCAAGGCCTACGAGCTCGAGATGCCGAAGGTCAAGGCGTTCACCCCCACGCCCGTGTCGTCCATCCTGTCGCTGCCCGCCGACAAGGACGGCATCGTGGCACGGACGATCTACGAGAACGCCGACAGCGTCGCGAGCATGCTCAACAACGGCTACTTCGACCTGACCGGTCTCCTGCACCGCGTGCCCGACCTCGCGTCGGCGGACGCCTACCGGCAGGCCGGCGTCGATCTCGTCGGGCAGGGCAAGACCTTCGTGTACCGCACGCGCGATGCCGCCGCGGCCTCCGCGCTGCCCGACGCGCTCGCGCGGGTGACGAAGCCGAATCCCACGAAGGTCCCCGCAGCGGGGCCGACGGGCCTGCCCACCGTCAAGTGCAGCGAGTACACCGATGATCACACCGGCGCCTGCACGGGCACCGTCGGGCGGTACATGTTCACCCTGTCGGCCGACAGCCTGCGCGCCGCCCAGCAACTGGCCGCCGCGCAGTACACGATCCTGGCGAAGAACCCCTAGCGCGGGACCGCTACTCCGGTTCGACGTAGCGCGGGAAGACGCCCTGCGGTGAGGGCAGTGCGGTGCCGGGCCGCAGCCGGGTGGCCACCGCATCGAGGGACCGCTGGTCCTGGGGCTGCCCGAGCTGCGTGAGCAGCTTCTCCGACGACTCCGGCATGACCGGCTGCAGCAGCAGCGCGACCTGTCGCACGACCTCGGCGGTCACGTACAGCACCGTCGCCATGCGGTCCGGGTCGCTCGCCTTGAGCTTCCACGGCTCCTGCGCGGAGAAGTACCGGTTGGTCTCGGCGAGGACCTCCCAGATCGCCTCCAGGTACAGATGCAGCGCCTGGTTGTCGACGTGGCCGCGGACCGCCGCCAGCAGGCCGTCGGCCTTGGCGAGCAGGGCGTCGTCGGCCTCGGTGAACGGGCCGGGCGACGGGACCGCGCCCCCGCAGTTCTTGTTGATCATCGACAGCGAGCGCTGCGCGAGGTTGCCCAGCTCGTTGGCGAGGTCCGCGTTGATCCGGCCGACGATCGCCTCGTGGCTGTAGCTGCCGTCCTGGCCGAAGCTGACCTCGCGGAGCAGGAAGAAGCGCAGCGCGTCGAGGCCGTACTCGGCGATGAGGGCGTGCGGGTCGACGACATTGCCGACCGACTTGCTCATCTTCTCGCCCTTGTTGAACAGGAAGCCGTGGGCGAAGACCCGCTCGGGCAGCTCGATCCCGGCGCTCATGAGGAACGCGGGCCAGTAGACGGCGTGGAACCGGATGATGTCCTTACCGATGATCTGCAGCTTCGGCGGCCAGTACGTGGTGAACTGCTCCGAGTCCGTGTCCGGGTAGCCGGCGCCGGTGAGGTAGTTGGTGAGCGCGTCCACCCACACGTACATGACGTGGTCCGGGTCGCCCGGCACGGGCACGCCCCAGTCGAAGGTGTCACGGCTGATCGACAGGTCCTTGAGGCCGCCCTTGATGAAGCTGACGATCTCGTTGCGGCGCGTCGCGGGCTCGAGGTATCCGCCCTCGCGGTCCAGCAGCGCGAGCAGCTTGTCCTCGTACGCGGAGAGCTTGAAGAAGTAGGACGCCTCCTCGGTCCACTCCACCTCGGTGCCGGTGCCCGTGGACACGCGAGTGCCGTCCTCGGTGACCGTCGTCTCGTCCTCGGCGTAGTACGCCTCGTCGCGCACCGAGTACCAGCCCGAGTACTTGCCCAGGTAGATGTCGCCATTGGCCGCCATCCGCTCCCAGATGGCCTTCGACGCCACGTAGTGATCGGGGTCGGTGGTGCGGATGAACCGGTCGAAGGTGGACCCGACGGCGCGCTGCAGCGCCTCGAAGGCGGCGGCATTGCGGTCGGCGAGGGCCTTGGTCTCGATGCCCTCCTTGGCCGCGGTCTGCTGCATCTTGAGGCCGTGCTCGTCGGTGCCGGTCAGGAAGAACACGTCGAAGCCGTCGAGCCGCTTGAACCGCGCGATCACGTCCGTGGCGATGTACTCGTACGCGTGCCCGATGTGCGGAACGCCGTTCGGGTACGCGATCGCGGTGGTGAGGTAGAAAGCCTTGTCTGCAGCCATGGTGGGGTCAGCTTATCGGTGCGTTCCCGCGGTCCGGCAAGCACGTTTCGTCGCGCTGGTCAACGCCCCGACGATGCCCTGTGGAAAGTCCCGATCCCTCCACAGGCGGCGCTCTCGGGCGGGGTTCGTGGCCGGGGCGGCGCGATCATGAGCCGATGGGGGAACACGGGGTGTTCGCGCGTACCGAGCTGCTCGCGGAAGGATCCGACCATGCGATCCGGCGCGCGGTGCACGCCGAGCGCCTAAAACGGCTCCGGCCCGGCTGGTACGCGGAGCCGGGTGCCGACGAGGAGGTCGCCGCCGCGGTGGCGGCGGGCGGAGCACTGACCTGCATGTCCGTGCTCAGCAGGCAGAAGGTGTGGGTTCCGGAGTCGGCGCGGGGCGTGCACGTGCGGCTCACTCAGAGGTATCGGCCCGGTCCGCACACCGGCTACCGCGCCTGCGGTGGTGCGCTGAACGGACCGATCGGCGCCATCGACGATCCGACGACCGCGCTCCTCGCGGTGGTCGACTGCGTGCACGGCGACGAACTCACCGCCGTGCTCGACTCGCTCCTGCACCGCAGGGTCTTCCAGCCCGGTGAACTCGCCGGGATGCTCCGCGGGCAGCCGCGTCGTGTCGCGCGTGCACTCGCCGGAGTCGACGGCGCAGCGGAGTCGGGAACCGAGACCCAGGTGCGGCTGCACCTGCGCCGATCGCAGCTCCCGTACCGCACGCAGGTGTTCATCCCCGGCGTCGGCCACGTCGACGTTCTGGTCGGCCGGAGCCTGGTCATCGAGTGCGACAGCGAGGAGCATCACGCCGGTGAGGCGATCGAGACCGATCGCGAACGCGATCTCGCGCTGCACACGCTCGGCTTCGAGGTGCTCCGCGTCTCCTATCAGCAGGTCTTCCACCAGTTCTCCAAGGTCGCCGCGGCGATCGATCGCAAGATCGCCAACCGGGACCATCGGCGGGCCACGGACTATCAGGCGTGATCGACTACCCGAGTGCCCGCTGAAATGTCCGCTGGAGCGGCGCCGGCCCGGCGTGTCATGGCATCGGCGCCGCAGCGGACGACATCTCCGCAGGCACCCCGAGTACACGCGCACCCGGGACGGCGTCGAGGGCGATGACCGCGCCGGACTCGTCCAGCCGGAACCGGGCGATGTCGCGGCCGTAGCGCACGTAGACCACGTCGTAGTCGACGCCGATGACCTCCGTCTCGGCGGTCGGCGCGTCCGCGGCGGTGCCGGCGAACTCCCCCTCGGCGTAGAACCGGACCTGGCTCAGATCACCGTGCGCGATATGTACCCAGGTCAGCCGACCGCCCAGGTCGGTGCCGCCGTCGATCACCGGGTTCATCGCTGCTCCTCGTCGTTGGGTGGCGGGCGGACCGGGAGGGAGAGGATCCGCCTGCCAGGAAGTACTCTTCCGCTTCGCGCCCCGTGGCACATCGGGCGAAATCCCTATTTCTCCCGGACATCCGTCCCCCATTCGGCCGATACGGGCGCATGACAGGATGGCGCGGTGCATCCGGTCGACATGCTGCGGGCGCTGCGGGATCGCGGCCACCGCCCCGCGGCGCTGCTGGGCACGTGGGGCGGCTTCCGCGCCGTCATCGCCCCGGAGCCCGCGCTCGGCCCCGGCAGGGCCCCCGACGGCGCGCCGTGGCTCGGCATCATCGGCTATCCCGATGTCACCGGCGAGTCGCGGCTCGTACCCGAGGTCATCGGCGGCGACCCCGGTCCGCTACTGCTGTTGGACACTCAGGATCGCTGGACCTGCACCGATCCCGGCTTCCCGGTGCCGGAGGCGGCGCCCGCACCCCGGCCGTGGACGGCCCGATGGACCGCGCCGGACCGGGACCAACACCGGGCGGCGGTGCTCGCCTGTCAGGAGGCGATCCGCGCCGGCGACGTGTACCAGGTGAACGTGTGCACCCGCTTCGACGGCGCGCTGACCGGCGACCCGCTCGAGATGTTCGCCGACATCGCCGCCGCGACCCGGCCCGCGAAGGCCGCCTACCTCGAGGGCGACTGGGGCGCGATCGCGTCCTTCTCCCCCGAGACCTTCCTCACCGACCGGGACGGTCTCCTCACCGAGCGGCCGATCAAGGGGACGCTGCCGGCGGGCCGGCGTCCCGAGGACCTGCGGGCCAGCGTCAAGGACGTCGCGGAGAACGTCATGATCGTGGACCTGGTGCGCAACGACCTCAGTCGGGTCGCGGCGATCGGCACCGTCCGGACGCCGGAGCTGCTGCGGGTGGAGCCCGCACCCGGCGTCTGGCACCTCGTCTCGACGGTGACGGCGCAGCAGCGGCCCGGGACCACCCGGCGCGAGCTCCTGGACGCGACCTTCCCGCCCGCCTCCGTGACCGGCACGCCGAAGCTCGCCGCGCGCGGGCGGATCACCGCGTGGGAGAAGCACACCCGCGGCACCTACTGCGGCGCGATCGGCATCGATCATCCGCTGACGGGTCTTGACCTCAATGTCGCGATCCGCACCGTCGAGGCGCGGAACGGCGCCCTCCGGCTCGGGGTGGGCGGCGGCATCACGATCGACTCCGACCCCGATGCCGAGTGGCGCGAGTGCCTGGACAAGGCGTCGTCGATCGTGGGTTTCCGGCCCTGACGGGATCTCCCCCGCGTGTCCGCGTCCTGGTCAGTCGTCGGATTCCGACCGGCGCTGCGCGAGTGCCGTCTCGTACAACTCGCGCTTGGACGCCCCCGTCTCCGCGGCGACGGCGGCGCACGCGTCCTTGAGGCGCTCGCCCGCGTCGACCCGGCGCAGGACCGCGGCCACGTGGTCTCCGGGATCGGCGGAGACGGGGTCGGCGCCCGCGAGCACGACGGTGATCTCGCCGCGCACCCCGTCGGCCGCCCAGGCCGCGAGCTCGCCGAGGGTGCCGCGCCGCACCTCCTCATAGGTCTTCGTGAGCTCGCGACACACCGCGGCGCGTCGACCGGATCCGAGGACCTCGGCGGCGTCGGCGAGGGTCTCGGCGAGGCGGTGCGGCGACTCGAAGAACACCGCCGCCCGGCGCTCGGTCGTCAGCTCGTGCAGCCACGCCCGGCGGGCACCGGACTTGCGGGGGGCGAAACCGTCGAACAGGAACCGTTCGACGGGCAGCCCGGACAGGGCCAGCGCGGTGGTGACCGCCGACGGCCCGGGCAGGCAGGTGACCCGGTGCCCGGCCTCGACGACCGCCGCGACCAGGCGGTATCCGGGGTCGGACACCGAGGGCATACCGGCATCGGTGACGAGCAGCACCGTCTCACCGGCGTCGAGCGCGGCGAGCAACTGCGGGATCCTGCCGGCCTCGTTGTGGTCGTAGAAACTGAGGATCCGGCCGCGCGGTTCGACGTCCAGGGAGGCGGCCAGCGACCGCGCCCGGCGGGTGTCCTCGGCGGCGATCACATCGGCCGCTGCGAGTGCGGAGACGAGCCGGGCCGTGGCGTCGCCCGGGTTGCCCATCGGCACCCCGGCGACGATCAGCACACCGCGCGCGTCCTCAGCTCCCACGACTGACACCCTACGATGGGTCGCGTGACAGCCGTGGCCACCCCTGCAGCCGACGCCCACCGCGACGTCGTCAGTCCCGGCCCGACACTGCCGCCCGCGGTGTTCGGCGCGACCGACCGCGGTTTCGGCTGGACCGTGACGCTGCTGCTGACCGCCGTCGCGGCGGCCACCCGATTCTTCTACCTGGGCACACCGAGCAACAACGGGTTCATCGGCAGCACGCCGGTGCAGACCCCCGTGTTCGACGAGAAGCACTACGCGCCGCAGGGCTGGCAGGTGCTCACGGGCGGGCACTGGATCGAGGACAATCCGGGCTTCGGGTTGATCGTGCACCCGCCGGTGGGCAAGTGGATGATCGCCATCGGCGAGTGGTTGTTCGGCTACACGCCGCTGGGCTGGCGGTTCATGTCGGCCGTGTGCGGGACGCTGCTGGTGTTCCTGGTGATCCGGGCGGCCCGCCGGCTGTCCCGGTCCACGCTGATCGGCGGCCTGGCCGGCCTGTTCCTCATCTGCGACGGACTGACGACGGTGTCCTCGCGGGTGGCCCTGCTCGACATCTTCCTCGTGTTCTTCGGGTTCGCCGCGTTCTCGATGATCCTCGTCGACCGCGACCAGATGCGCGCCCGCCTGCACCGCGCGGCCGTCGAGGGGCGGATCACCGATTCGCTGTACGGCCCGCGCCTGGGGTTCCGGTGGTGGCGGTTCTCGGCCGCGATCATGGTCGGCCTGGCATGCGGGGTGAAGTGGTCGGGCATCTACTTCCTCGTCGGGATCCTCGCGCTCTCGCTCGCCTTCGACATCGCCGATCGGCGGCAGTACGGCGTGCTGCGGCCCTGGCGCGGGGTGATCCTGCGCGATCTGATCCCGTCCGGCATGTCCCTCGGGGTGCTGCCCGTCCTGATCTACCTCGGCACCTTCTGGGCCTGGTTCACCTCGGAGACCGCCGTCTTCCGGTACACGGTGGGCAATCAGATCGGCGACGGTGGGACCTTCGGCTGGGTGCCCGCGGCGCTGCGCTCGCTGTTCTACTACGAGGACAGCGTCCTGAAGTTCCACGACAGCCTCACCAACTCCGCGGGCAATCACCATCCGTGGGAGTCGAAGCCGTGGACCTGGCCGATGGGCCTGCGCCCGATGCTCTATCACTACACCGCCGATCAGTCGGGCGGGATGTGCGGCGACGGCCCCTGCGTCCGGGCCGTGATGGCCGTGGGGACGCCGGCACTCGCGTGGCTCGCCGTCCCGGTGGTGCTGTGGGCGCTGTGGAAGACGATCGTCAAGCGCGACTGGGCGTACGCCGCGCCCGTGACCATGTACCTCGCGACCTACCTGCCCTGGTTCCTCAACCTCGACCGGCAGATGTACTACTTCTACGCGCTGACTCTGATGCCCTTCCTGTGCATCATGATCGCCCTGATCTGCCGCGAGGTGCTGGGCCTGGACGGCCGCGCGCGGTTCTTCGGGTTCGAGCGGCTGCAGCTGGGCCGCTGGTTGGTGGTCCTCTACGCGACGATCGTCGTGCTGAACTTCGCCTGGCTCTGGCCCATCCTCACCGCCGCGCCCATCCCCATGTGGTGGTGGCGCCTGGAGCTGTGGTTGCCCAGCTGGCAGTAGCCGCCCGCTACCCGGTCCGACGGTGCCGAGTCAGAGCCCCGGACACGTAGCGTCAAGCACGAAGGGTATCGACGATGGTTGGCCGGCGACGGGGACATCAGCGATCGCGGTGCCCGACACCGCGTACGTGCTGCCCGATCGGTCGATCCGCACCCCGTCGTACGCCGAGTAGCCGCGCTGCTCGTAGCGGATGTGGACCTCCGTCGGGCGGGGCGCGTACCCGAGCCGGAACTGTGCGAAGGAATCGGCGTCGAGCTCGGACTGGACGCTGCGCCGCTGCCCCTCGGCGGAGCAGCGCACCGGCCCGGTCAACTCCACGGTCCGGCCGTCCATGACCATCGTCATCGTGCCGACGACGGTGCGCCGGACCGTACCGTCCGGCATCGTCATCGCCGTGCTCAACGGCGCATCACTGAGTGGATCCTTCGCCAGGCCCTTGATTACGGCGATCAGGACGCCCGCGCCCACCGCCGAGCCGACGACGGCGACCACGACCGCGAGGACGATCAGCACGATCCGGCGCGCCGGCAACCCGTCGCGACGGCTCACGAGACGACCGCGGTGCGGGTCTCGCGGGCCAGGAGCCACGCACCCGCGGCGGCCACGCACAGCGCCGCGGTGATGGCGAAGGCCCAGGTGAAGCCGAGGTACTGGGCGATCGCCCCGGCCAGCAGCGGGCCGGAGATCGTGCCCGCGTCCTGCGCCATCTGATAGGCCGACAGCGCGCCGCCACTGCGCCCCTTCCCCTGCAGGACATCGGCGACGGTGGCCTGCATGGTCGGTGCGACGAGGCCCGTGCCGATGCCCGCGACCACCGTCACCAGGAACGCGACGAGCACCGAATCGGTGAAGCCGAGGGCCAGCGTGCCCGCCGCGATGACGAGCATGCCCGTGATGATGAAGGGCTTGCGCCCGTAGCGGTCGGAGGCGCGGCCCGCCGGGAACATGGCCAGCACGTCGCCCGCCGCGTACGCGGCGAGGGCGTAGCCGGCGATGGCCGCCGGCTGGTCGAGCACCGCGGCGAAGAACAGTGGCAGCAGCGACACCCGCATCGAGTACACCCAGCCGAACACCACCGACGTGAACAGCGCAGCCCGGTAGGCGGAATCCGCGAGGGCCTCGCGCACCGTCGTACCGGGTTGCGAGGAGGCCTCCGCGGGGCCGGCCAGGGTGCTGCCGCGCAGCGCGACCCCGACGACGAGCGTGGCCACCACCAGGGCGATCGCGTACACGACGAAGGGCACGCGCAGGCCGAACCCGACGAGCGCGCCGCCCAGGAGCGGGCCGCAGATACCGCCGAGCACGAAGCTCGACGAGTAGACGCCGCTGACCCGGCCACGGATCTCGGCGGGCGCGATGCGGATCATCAGCCCCATCGCCGAGACGGTGAACATCACCGACCCGACGCCGCCGAGGCCGCGGAAGAGCATCAGCTGCCAGTAGCTCTGCGCGAAGGCCACCGCGAGCGTCGACGCCGCCACGATCAGCAGGCCCGCCATGTAAATCCAGCGTTCGCCGAAGGCCTTCACCAGGGGCCCGGTCGCGGGCGCGAAGGCGAGCCGCATGATCGCGAACGCGCTGACCACGGCGGATGCGGCACCGATGCCCACGTCGAAGGTGCGGGCGAAGGCGGGCAGGGCGGGCGCGACGACGCCGTAGCCGAGGGCGATCACGAAGCTGGCGGCCACGAGGACCCAGACCTCCGGCGGTACCCGTTGCGGCGCGGGCGCGGAAGCTGCTGAGTTCACCGAAACATCATCCGCTAAGAACGCGTCAAGACCCGCATCGGGGGCGTTAACGCGGCCTTGATCCGGCCCCGAACGGTGGTCGAGTGGACCCCATGGACATCTCCAACGCGCTGGCCCTGGCCGCGACGATCCTCACCCTGGCGTACCTGCTGTACGCGCTGCTGCGGCCGGAGCGCTTCTGATGGGCGATACCGCATCGGGCCTGCTGACGATCGGGACCCTGGTCGCGGCCCTGGCGATCTGCTATCGACCGCTGGGCGACCATCTCGCGCACGTGGTGACCGCGCCGCGGCACTGGCGGGTCGAGAAGGCGGTCTACCGCCTCGTCGGCGCCGACCCGGAGGCCGAGCAGGGCTACCGCGTCTACGCGGTCGCGGCGCTGGCCTTCAGCGCGGTGAGCATCGTCGCGTTGACCGCGCTGCTCCTCGCGCAGGGGCTGCTGCCCGGCTTCCACCCGAAGCAATGGCGCTTCGACGAGGCGCTCAACACCGCGATCTCCTTCGTCACCAACACCAACTGGCAGTGGTACTCCGGCGAAACGGCGATGAACGTCGTCACGCAGGCCATCGGCCTCGCGGTGCAGAACTTCGTCTCCGCGGCCGTCGGCATCGCCGTCGCGGTGGCGCTGATCCGCGGCTTCGTCCGGTCCCGCACCGACCGGCTCGGCAACTTCTGGGTGGACCTCACCCGCATCACGCTGCGCGTGCTCCTGCCGATCTCCGTGGTCGGCGCGGTGATCCTCATGGCGCAGGGCGTGATCCAGACGCTGTGGCAGCGACACGAGATCGTCGGGCTCGACGGGCACAAGCAGGTGCTCACCGGCGGCCTCGTCGCGAGCCAGGAGGTCATCAAGCTGCTCGGCACCAACGGCGGCGGCTACTTCAACGCCAACTCGGCGCACGCCTTCGAGAACCCGACGGCCGCGACCAACCTGTTCCAGATCTTCCTCATCCTGCTGATCCCGGTCGCGCTGCCGCGCATGCTGGGCAACCTGGTCGGCAATCACAAGCAGGGCTACGCGATCCTCGGCTCGATGACGATCATCTTCGCCGTCTCCACCGCGATCGCGATCGGCTCCCAGCTGGGCGGTCAAGGCACGGCGTCGCGCGCCGCGGGCGCCGCCCTCGAGGGCCAGGAGCTGCGCTTCGGCCAGTGGGGCACAGCACTGTTCGCGACCGCTACGACCAGTACGTCGACGGGGGCCGTCAACGCCGCGCACGACAGCCTCACCCCTGGCGCCGGCGGCACCGCGCTGGTGAACATGCTGCTCGGCGAAATCAGCCCCGGCGGGGTCGGCTCCGGCCTGTACGGCATGCTCGTCATCGCCGTCCTGACGGTGTTCCTGTGCGGCCTCATGGTCGGCCGCACGCCCGAGTACCTGGGCAAGAAGATCGGCCGTAGGGAGATCACCCTCGCGGCCCTGTACATCCTGGTGATGCCGGCGCTGGTGCTGGTCGGGACCGCGGCCACCGTCGTGCAGGAGCAGGGCGTCGCGGCGATGACCAACTCCGGGGCGCACGGACTGTCGGAGGCGCTCTACGCCTACGCGTCCGCGGCCAACAACAACGGCAGCGCCTTCGCCGGCCTCGCCGTCGACACCCCGTGGTTCAACTACACGCTGGGCGCGGCGATGCTGCTGGGCCGATTCGCGCCCATGGTCGCGATCCTCGCCCTGGCCGGCGCGCTCGCGCAGCAGCACCCCGTGCCCGCCACCGCGGGCACCATCCCCACCCACCGCCCGCTGTTCGTGGGCCTCACCGTGGGCGTCGTGGTCCTGGTGGCCGGACTGACCTTCGTCCCCGCCCTCGCGCTCGCACCGATCTCGGAGGTCACCCAGTGAATCGGGAAGAAATCCGCTCGGCCCTGCCCCGCGCCGTCGCCAAGCTCGACCCGCGCACCCAGATCCGTCAGCCCGTGGTGTTCGTGGTGTGGATCGCGTCGGTGTACACGACCGCGCTCGCCGTCACGAAGCCCTCGGTGTTCGCCTGGTCCGTCGCCGTCTTCCTCTGGGCGACGGTGCTGTTCGCGAACCTCGCGGAAGCCGTCGCCGAGGGCCGCGGTCGCGCGCAGGCGGAGTCGCTGCGCAAGGCGAAGACGGAGACGGTCGCGAGGCTGCGCACGGCGGCCGGCGAGAAGGCGGTCCCCGGTTCGGAACTGCGGATCGGCGACCTCGTGATCGTCGATGCCGGCGAGGTCATCCCGGGCGACGGCGACGTCGTCGAGGGCATGGCCACCGTCGACGAGTCGGCCATCACCGGCGAATCCGCGCCCGTGGTCAGGGAATCCGGCGGCGACCGCTGCGCCGTCACCGGCGGTACCCGGGTGCTCTCCGACCGCATCGTGGTCGAGATCAAGACGGAGCCCGGCAAGAGCTTCATCGACCGGATGATCGGCCTCGTCGAGGGCGCGAACCGACAGAAGACGCCCAACGAGATCGCTCTGAACATCCTGCTCACAGTGCTGACGATCATCTTCCTGCTGGCCGTCGCGACGCTGCAGCCGATGGCGATCTACTCCGGCGGCGCGGTCGATGTGGTGGTGCTCGTGGCACTGCTCGTGTGCCTGATCCCCACGACGATCGGCGCGCTGCTCTCCGCGATCGGCATCGCGGGCATGGATCGGCTGGTGCAGCGCAACGTGATCGCCAAGTCGGGTCGCGCGGTGGAGGCCGCGGGCGACGTGTCGACGCTGCTGCTCGACAAGACCGGCACCATCACCTACGGCAACCGCCGGGCCACCTCGTTCCACCCCGTCGCGGGACTGGACGAGCACGCCCTGGCGGGCCGCGCGCTGCTCGCCTCGCTCGCCGACGAGACGCCCGAGGGACGCTCCATCGTCGACCTGGCGACCACGCTCGGCCACGAGGTCCCGACGGTCCGCCTCGGCTCCTTCGTGCCCTTCACGGCGCAGACCCGCATGTCCGGCGTGGACCTGCCCGACGGCACCCGCATCCGCAAGGGCGCGTCCGCTGCCGTGCTGGCGTGGGTGGCGGCGGAGCACCGGGTCACCGGGGAGAGCGTCTCCGAGGCGATCGGCACCGTCGACGTGCGGCTGGCCGTGGACGAGATCTCCGGCTCGGGCGGCACCCCCCTGGTCGTGGCCTACGCCGAGCCCGGCGGCGCCCCGACGCTGCAGGGCGTCGTGCACCTCAAGGACGTGGTGAAAACCGGTATGCGGGAACGCTTCACGCAGCTGCGCGCGATGGGCATCCGGACCGTCATGATCACCGGCGACAACCCCCTGACGGCGAAGGCCATCGCGGAGGAGGCCGGCGTCGACGACTACCTCGCCGAGGCCACCCCCGAGGACAAGCTCGCGCTGATCAAGCAGCAGCAGGAGGGCGGCCGCCTCGTCGCGATGACCGGGGACGGCACCAACGACGCGCCCGCGCTCGCGCAGGCCGACGTGGGCGTCGCGATGAACACGGGCACCTCCGCCGCGAAGGAGGCCGGGAACATGATCGACCTGGACTCCGACCCGACGAAGCTCATCGACATCGTGGAGATCGGCAAGCAGCTGCTCATCACCCGCGGCGCGCTGACCACCTTCTCCATCGCCAACGACATCGCGAAGTACTTCGCGATCATCCCCGCGATGTTCGTGCCGCTGGCCCCCGGCCTCGACGTGCTCAACGTGATGCGGCTGCACAGCCCGCAGTCGGCGATCCTCTCCGCGGTGATCTTCAACGCGCTCATCATCGTCGCGCTGATTCCGCTGGCGATGCGGGGCGTGAAGTACACGGCGAAATCGGCGGACAAGCTGCTGGCCCGCAACCTCGCGATCTACGGCCTCGGCGGCATCGTCGCGCCGTTCATCGGGATCAAGCTCATCGACCTCGTCGTGCAGCTCATCCCCGGATTGTCCTGAAAGGCACCGACATGTTCTCCGGATCCCTCTCCGCCGCCCCCCGCCAGCTCCTGGCCGGCCTGCGCATGCTGATCGTCATGACCGTCGTGCTCGGCGCCCTGTTCCCGCTCGTGGTGTGGGGCGTGGGGCAGGTCGCCTTCAGCGCGAAGGCGAACGGCTCGCAGATCGAGCAGAACGGCACCGTCGTCGGGTCGTCCCTGCTGGCCACCAAGTTCGACGGTCCGCAGTGGTTCCATCCGCGCCCGTCCGCGGGCGAGTACGACACGCTCGCCTCCGGCGGCACCAACCTCGGGCCGAACAGCGACAAACTCGTGGCGCTCATCGCCGAGCGGCGCGCGAAGGTCGCCGCGGAGGACTCCGTGCCGGGCGGGGCGGTGGCACCGTCGGACGTGCCGACCGACGCGGTGACGGCGAGCTTCTCCGGCCTCGATCCGGACATCTCCCCCGCGTACGCGCGGCAGCAGACGGCCCGCGTCGCCCGGGCGCGCGGGGTGCCGCCCGAGCGGGTGACGGCGCTGGTCGCGCAGCACACCGAGGGGCGTCAGCTCGGCTACCTGGGCGTCGAGCGGGTTAACGTGGTGACTCTGAACGCCGCACTCGCCGATCTCGCCGCCACCGCGAAGTAGCCCGGGCCCGACACAGGAGGACACATGCCGAAGGGGCAGCTGCGCGTCTACCTGGGCGCCGCGCCGGGCGTGGGCAAGACCTACGCCATGCTCACCGAGGGCGTGCGCCGCGCCTCGCGCGGGACGTCGGTGGTCGTCGGCTACGTCGAGACCCACGGCCGGCCCCAGACGGAGGCCCAGGTCCAGGGGCTGCAGGTGATCCCCCGCCGGAAGGTCGAGTACCGCGGAGCGGTGTTGGAGGAGATGGACGTCGACGCGGTGATCGCCGCGCACCCGACGGTGGTCCTCGTCGACGAGCTCGCCCACACCAACGCCCCCGGCTCGAAGAACGAGAAGCGCTGGCAGGACATCGCCGAGCTGCTCGACGCCGGCATCACCGTGATCACCACGGTCAACATCCAGCACCTGGAGTCGCTGGGCGATGTCGTGGAGTCGATCACGGGCGTGCGGCAGCGCGAGACGATCCCCGACACCGTCGTGCGCCGCGCCGAGCAGGTGCAGTTGGTGGACATGACCCCGGAGGCGCTGCGGCGCCGCATGGCGCACGGCAACATCTACCACCCGTCCAAGGTCGACGCCGCGCTGTCGCACTTCTTCCGCATCGGGAACCTCACGGCGCTAAGGGAACTCGCTCTGCTGTGGCTCGCGGACCGGGTGGATGAACGCCTCGAGCAGTACCGTTCCGAGCAGGGCATCTCGGCGGCCTGGCCCACGCGCGACCGCACCGTGGTCGCGCTGACCGGCGGACCGGAGGGCGGGACGCTGCTGCGCCGCGCCGCACGGATCGCGGCGAAGGGCGCGGGCGGCGAGCTGCGGGCCGTGTACGTCGCGCGCAGCGACGGCCTGTCCGGTGCCTCGCCCGCGGCGTTGACGAAGCTGCGGCAGCTCACCGAATCCCTCGGCGGCACGTTCCAGATCGTCACCGGCGACGATGTGGCCGCCGCGATCCTGCAGTACGCGACGTCGGTGAACGCGTCGCGAATCGTGCTCGGCAAGTCGCGGCACCGGGCACTCACGTCGATGGTCCGCTGGCCCGTGTCGGACGCCGTGATCGAGGGCTCCGGCGACATCGACGTGCAGGTGGTCACCCACGAGCGGGCCGCGGGCGCGCGTCGTCGCCGGTTGCTCCCCCGGGTCGACGGGCCCGAGCCGGTGCTGCTCGGCGCGCGCCGCACGATCGCGGGCTGGGTGCTCGCGATCGCCGGGCCGGTGGTGCTCACCGCGCTGCTCGCGCAGACCCGGCACTGGCACTCGCTGCCGACCGAGCTGATGCTGTTCCTCATGCTGACGGTGGCGGTGGCCCTCGTCGGCGGGCTGCGGCCCGCGGTGCCGGCTGCGATCATCGGATCGTTGCTGCTCAACTACTACTTCGCGCCACCGTTGTACACGTTCACGGTGTCGTCGGGCGAGAACGTCTTCGCCGTGGCGATGTTCGTACTGACGGCGATCGCGGTGGCGTCGGTGGTGTCGATCGCGGCCCGGCAGACGGCCCGCGCGGCCCGGGCCCGGGCCGAGGCGGACGTGCTCAGCGGGCTCGCGGACACGCTGCTCGCGGCCGGCACGGAGGGCCGCGCCGAGCTCCCCGCCCTCCTGGACGAGGCCATCGCGACCTTCGGCCTGCGCGGCGCGTCGCTGCTGCGCCGCGATGACGCCGAATCGCCGTGGCAGCTGGTCGCGGGCCGTCGGGAGTCCCCGCCGACTCCCGACGCCGGCACCGACGCGGCGCTGGTCGGCGGCACCGTCGCGCTCGTGGTGGCCGGCGCGCCGCTCAGCGCGTCCGAGCACGGCCTGCTCGTCGCCTTCGCGGCGCACGCGGCCGCCCGGCTGGACCGCGAGGCGCTCACCGCGGAGGCCTTGCAGGCGCGCTCCCTCGCCGAGGGCAATCGGGCCCGGACGGCACTGCTCAGCGCCGTCTCGCACGACCTGCGGACGCCCCTCGCCGGCATCAAGGCCGCCGTGAGCTCGCTGCGCCTGGGCGACGTGGAGTGGTCCGACGAGGACGAGGCGGAGCTGCTGGCGACCATCGAGGAGAGCGCGGACCGACTGGACTCCCTGGTGGGGAATCTGCTGGACATGTCTCGACTGCAATCGGATTCGCTGACGCTACTGACCCGCGAGGTGGGGATCGAGGAGGTACTGCCCGCGATCTGGACGGCGCTCCCCGACGCGGACCTCGCCTTCGAGTTCGCGGGCGACGACGCGACCCCGCCGCCCACCGCACTCGCCGACCCGGGCCTCCTGGAGCGCGTGCTGGCGAACCTCGTCGAGAACGCCGTGCGGCACTCCGGGGATACGACGGTGACCGTGGGCGTCTCGGGCGTGCACACCCCGGACGGCGACCGCCTGCAGGTGCACGTGCGCGATCACGGTCCGGGAGTGCCGCAGGAGCAGCGGGAGGCGATGTTCGCGCCCTTCCAGCGGATGGGCGACGCGCCCGCGGGCAACGGGGTGGGGCTGGGCCTGGCGGTGGCGCGGGGACTCACCGAGGCGATGGGCGGCACGCTCACCGCGGAGGACACCCCGGGCGGCGGCCTGACGATGATCGTGGACCTGCCGGCCGCGCAGCCGGTGTCGAGTGATGAGGTGATCTCGTGACATTCGTTCTGGTGGTCGACGACGAGCCCGCGATCCTGCGGACGCTGCGGATCAACCTCAAGGCCCGCGGGTACGAGGTGGAGACGGCCGCCGACGGGCGCTCCGCGCTGCAGATCGCGCGCGAGCGCACCCCCGACGTGGTGATCCTCGACCTGGGTCTGCCGGACCTGGACGGGACGGCCGTCCTGGAGAAGCTGCGCGAGTTCTGCACCTCGCCGGTGATCGTGCTCTCCGCCCGGCACGGCAGCGATGACAAAGTCGAATCGCTGGACATCGGCGCGGACGACTACGTGACCAAGCCCTTCGCGATGGACGAGTTCCTGGCCCGGGTGCGCGCGCAGGTGCGGCGGACGGGTCTCGTCGACGCGCCCGCGCCCGCGAAGACCGAGGCCTTCGAGGTGAACTTCGAGGCGCGGACGGTGACCCGCGACGGTTCAGTCGTGCGCCTGACCCCCACCGAGTGGAAGATCGTGGACGTGCTGGTCCGCAACGCCGACCGGCTGGTCTCGCAGCAGACCCTGCTGCACGAGGTGTGGGGGCCGTCGTACTCGCGCGAGACCAATTACCTGCGGGTGTACATGGCGCAGCTGCGGCGCAAGCTGGAGCCCGACCCCGCGCACCCGCGGTACTTCGTCACCGAGCCGGGGATGGGTTACCGGTTCCTCCCGTAGCGCCCGGACGGCCCCGGTTCGGGAGCGCCGCGTACCTCCCGCCGGGCACGACGGTGCTCCTGCCGCGCGACTCTCGGATTCTGTCCGGAACGGACATGACGGTGCCCAGGACCTCGAACGCGCGAGCGCGGGCCGCAGCCAGGGCGGCCTCGGCGGACGAGGCGGCGGTCCGGCCGTCGCCGTGTGCAGCGCGGCGATGGGCTGTGCCGAGCTCGCCGACCAGCGGCTCGAGTTCTCGCGCGACTGCGCTGAAGGCGGCCGCCGCGGCAGTTCCCCCGGTCGCGTCGAGGCCGAAGACGCGGGCGATGGTTCGGCCCAGCGAGTCCGCCCACGTCGCCTCCGCGAGTGCGAGCCACGCCGCGATCTCCCGCCGGTCCTCCCGCAGGGCGAGGATCCAGGAGGACTTCGCCGCCCACCCGGTCGCGACGAGGTGGCCGGTGAGCACGGTGTGCAGGTCGTGGAGGAGGTCGCGGAGGGCGATCGGTTCCGGCGAGACATAGGCGAGATCGCCGAGCGGATCGTCGATGCCGGCGTCGGTGAAGAACGCTGCATCCGGCCACGTGTCGTCGGAGCGCCCGTCCTCGCAGGCGCATCCGGCGGGACGATCGCGCGGATCGCGCTCCGGCACGCCGTCCTCGCAACGGCAGTCGTCGGTGATGGCGGACGCCGCCTCGGCCGCGGGGCCGATCGGCCACACGGGCCCCTCGGTGCGACGCGGACGCGGGGCGAGGACGGCGCGCACGGCGTCGGCGGGCTCCGGCAACCACCACGGCGTGCCGAACAGCAGCCGCGCGGTGCCGCCGTACTTGCGCCGCAAGGTCCGCTCGGACACGCGCTCCCCGCTCGGAAGGCGCAGGCGGCGCGCGACCTCCGTCAGGGTCGCGCGATCCAGTCCCTCCACCGCGACCAGCTCCAGCGCAACGCGGACCGCCGCCTCGTGCAGCACCCGATCGCGGATCGGCATCGACCGCTCCTGGAAGTTGTGCATGGCTCCCCCCGAAGTCCGCGTGTTCCCGCCGTCGACGCTACGACGAAGAGCCGCCGACCGGACGAGGACCGGGAAATCCGCGGCCGGCGACGCGGGTCCGGTTCGGGTACGGGGCGGTGCGAGCGCTCGCGCAGGTGCTGTGCATTGCACCGACTTCTGGCTCTCGGATTCTGTCCGTTGCGGACACTCCGTCCGAAACGGACAGAATCCGAGAGCCCGATGAACGAGAACGACACATCCACCTTGACACGATTCCCAGCGGCCGGAAAGGGCTATCCGGTCAGCGCACCGTCGAGGATCTCCAGGCCCTCGTCGATCTCGGCGTCGGAGGCGGTCAGCGGCGGCGCGATCCGGAAGATCGACCCCATGCCCGGCAGCTGCACCACGTTCATGTGCAGGCCCCGTTCGTAGCACCGCTCCGTCACCAGCCGGCCCAATTCGTTCGCGGGCTCCTTGGTCTCCCGGTCGACGACGAGCTCGATGCCCTGCATCAGCCCGCGGCCGCGGACATCGCCGATCGTCTCGTGGCGCGCGGCCAGCTCGTCCAGCCCCGCGCGCAGCCGGGCGCCGCGGGAGGCGACCTGCCCGGCGACGCCGTCGGGGCCGCCGTCGCCCAGCACGTCCAGCACCGTCGTGGCCACGGCCGCCACCATCGGATCGCTGACGTGGGTGGTGAAGAACAGGAATCCGCGCTCGTGGCAGACCCGCTCGATCTCCGCGGAGGTGACGACCGCCGCGATCGGCAAGCCGGCGCCCAGGGTCTTGGACAGCGTGAGGATGTCCGGCACGATGCCGTCGCGCTCGAAGGCGTACGCGGCGCCGGTGCGCCACAGCCCCGTCTGCGCCTCGTCGACGATGAGGAGCATCCCGCGCTCCCGGCACTTGCGCTGCAGGGCGGCGAGGTACCCGACGGGAACGTCGATGATCCCGCCGGAGCTGAGGATCGGCTCCACCAGGCACGCCGCGAGCGCGCCCGTGGACTGCGCATCGATGAGCTCGAACCCGAGGTCCAGCTCGGACTGCCAGTCGTACTTGCCGGCGGCGTCCACGAAGCGGGAGCGGTACGCGTTCGGCGTGGGCAGCGCGAAATTGCCCGGCGCCGTGGGCCCGTACCCCTTGTGCCCCGACGAGTAGGTGGCCGCCGCGGCGCCGGCCGTCATGCCGTGCCACGACTTGGAGAAGCTGACGATCTCGTGCTTCCCGGTGTAGAGCTTGGCCATCCGCAGCGCGGCCTCGTTCGACTCCGCACCGGTGGTCAGCTGCAGGACGTGGCTCAGCGGCTCCGGCAGCGTGGCCGCGAGCCGCTCCGCCAGCGTCAGCACCTGCGGCGAGAGCATCCCCGAGAACAGGTGGTCGAGCGTCGCGATCTCGCGCTGCACGGTCTCCACGATGGCCGGATGACTGTGTCCCAGAATGGCACTCATCTGACCGGAGGTGAAGTCCAGCCAGCGCCTGTCGCCGCTGTAGACGTACGTGCCCGCGGCGCGGTCGACGGGCAGGGGCGCGAAGGTGCCGCCGTAGCGCACGACGTGCGCCGGGGACGATTCCGAGAAGCTCACCCCGCTCACAGTAGTCGCCCCGCCAGGTATCGGGCGGCCACATCGACGGTGCCGTCCGCGAACGCCGGGTCCGCCTCCAGGGCGTGCCCGTGGGTGCCCAGCCAGCCCAACAGTTGCAGCCGGCGCAGCAGCACGAAGTCCGGCAGGAGCGCCGCGTGCGCGTCCGGCAGTGCCCGACGGTGCCGGTACGCCGCGGTCCACGACGCCGCCCACTCCGGCAGCCGCGGATCCGTCTCCACGAACGACGCCGCGGCCGCGAATTCGAAGAGGAGCCAGCCGAACCCGGAGTCGTCGAAGTCGATCACCGTGAACCCGTCGCCGCCGGGCCGTGCGATGAGGTTGGCCGCCCGCAGGTCGCCGTGGATCAGGCCGAACCGGTCGTTAGTGCGGCCGAAACCCTCGATCCGGTCCGCGGCGCGCGCGGCCGCCGGTTCGATCGCCCGACGGTGCGCCTCGCCCACCCCGAGACCCTCGCGCCAGGAGCCCCAGCGGGGCCGCGGCCCGATCGTCTCCTCCAGCCCCCAGGTGAAGCGCGTGAAATCCGCTGGCCGCCGCCAGGTCTCAGCGTGTTCGTGGAAGACCGCGGCGATCTCGCCGAGCGCCGCGAAGTGCGCGAGGTCGAGCGCCGCGTCGGGCACCGGGCCGCCCGGCAGCTCCGCGAACAGGACCGCGCGGCGTCCCGTCGGGCGGTCCACCAGCACCCCGCTGAGCGGCTCGACCACCGGGACCGCGGTGTCGCGGCGCAGCGCCGCGATCCACGCCAGCTCGGACTCGATCGCCGCGTCACCGACGTAACCCGGACGGTGCACCCGCAGCACCGCCGGCCGCGGCCCGCCGCGCACCCGGAACGTGGCGTTCTCGCTGACCAGCAGCGGCACTGCGGTCGCGCCGGGGAGGGCACCGTCGGCGATGCGCTGCGCGATCGCCAGGTCGCTCACTTGACCACCTTCATCGTCATCCGGGAGTCGACGCGCACGATGGCCGGATCGCCCATCAGGTGCGTGGTGACCCACCGCTCGTACGCGTCGAGATCGGCGACGCGGACGCGGATCACGTAGTCGGGGAGGCCGAACATGCGGCGCACCTCGATCACCTCGTCGAACGAGGCGATCCGCTCCTCGAAGGCCTCGACGGAGGCGCGGTCGTTCGCGGAGAGGTCCGCGTGGATGAGCACCTCGAAGCCGCGGCCGAGGGCGGCCGGGTCGAGGACGGCGGTGTACCCGGTGATCACGCCGTCGGCCTCGAGCCGTCGCACGCGGCGCAGGCAGGGCGCGGGCGTGAGGCCGACGCGCTGGGCGAGTTCCTGGTTGGTGAGCCGGCCGTCCCGCACCAACTCGTCGATGATTGCTCGATCGAGTGCATCCACATCCGAGATATTGCCATACCTGCCACCAGTCAGCCCATGTACGCAAGCACATTGCGCACGAAGCGAAATAGAATTGTCCACCATGGGAGTTCCGTCGAAAGTCGCCGTCGTGCAGCTGGGCCTGTTCGTCCTCGGGCTCGGCCTGGGCGTTGTGGTCACCGGGAGCGGGCTGCCGTGGTGGATCGCGCCGGTGCTGTCGATGGCGGTGTACGCGGGCTCGGTCGAGTTCCTGCTCGCCGGCCTGCTCGCGGCGTCGACGCCGCTCGCCGCGATCGCGGCCACCACCTTCCTGGTCAACTCGCGACACCTGTTCTACGGCCTGACCTTTCCGCTCGCGCGGATCCGCAGCCGGCTCGGCCGCGCGTACGGCGTCTACGCCCTCACGGACGAGGCCTACGCGCTGGTGAGCACGGCACCGTCGGCCACGATGACCGGGCCGATGATCCTGCGCACCCAGGTGGGCCTGCACGTCGCGTGGGTGAGCGGCTCGCTGGTGGGCGGGCTCGCGGGCGGCGCCTTCCTGCGCGACGTGCCGGGGGTCGACTTCGTCCTCACCGCCCTGTTCATCGTGCTGGCGCTGGACGCGCACCCCGACCGCACCACCGCCGCCCTCGCGCTGGGCGCCTGCGCCGTCGCGCTGGTCGCGGCGCCCGGCGCGATGCTGCTCGTGGCGATGGGCGGATTCGCGGGCCTGCTGGTGGTGCGGCACGTCGTGGCCCGGCGGGAGGCCGCGCATGCCTAGCACCGGATACCTGCTGACGGGCATCGCCATCGCCGCGGTGGTGACCGTCGCGCTGCGGCTCGCGCCCTTCGGGCTGGCGACGGTGCTGCGCGACTCGCCGCTGCTCGCCGACTTCGGGAAGTGGATGCCCGCGGGGGCGGTGGTGGTGCTGGCCGTGTACTGCATGGCGCAGGTGGACTATTCGGCACCGGCGCACGGCCTGCCGCAGATCGCGGGCGTCGCGGCGACGGTGCTCACCCACCTGTGGCGGCGCAATGCGGTGCTCAGCATCGTGGCGGGCACCGCGGTGTGCGTGGCACTGAGCTACGCGCTGACGTGATGGCAGCATGAGGTGATGCGACACGCCATCATCGACGCCGGGGACGTGCGCCTGCGGGTCCAGCACCACCGGGCGCCGGCACCGTCGGGCCCGCCGGTGCTGCTGATCCACGGCATGGCCGCCGACCACCGGACCTGGCGACGCACCGTGCGGGCCCTGCTCGCGGCGGGCCGCGACACCGTGACCTACGACCAGCGCGGCCACGGCCGGAGCGACCACTCCGCCGAGTACCTGCTCGACGAGCTCGCGGCCGACGCCGCCAGGGTCGCCGAGCACGCCGGGCTGGGCCGGTTCGACGTGGTGGGCCACTCCCTCGGGGGCCAGGCCGCACTGCGGCTCGCGTGGCGCCTGCCCGACGGTGTCCGCCGCCTCGTCCTCGAGGAGATGCCGCCGGTCGCGCTCGAAGCGGAGCAGGTGGCGGAGTCGATGGATCTTCCGCTGACGGCGCGACGGGTGTGGTTGGGGCTCAAGCAGATCGCGCTGACGCCCGGCGCGCTCACCCGGTTCGACAAGTCCATGATGGATTCCGTCTCACCGCAGTTCCAGCCGGATCCGGTGTGGTGGGAGCGGCTGTCCGCGACCTCGCAGGCGGCCCTGGTGATCTCGGGCGGCCCCGGCGACTTCCTGCGACCCGAGTACCTGCGGCTGGTCGCCGACGCCCTGCCGCACGGCACGTACACCGAGTTGCGCGGCGGGCACACCGTGCACCGGGAGGCCCCCGGCGCGTTCGAGCGCGCGGTCCTGGACTTCCTCCGCTAGCGGGACGACGACGCCCGCCCCACCGTGCGGCGGAGCGGGCGTCGCGATACAGCGAGATCCCGTGTGACTACGGGGTGAGCGGAGCCACCTGGCCGCCGGAGAGGCGACGGTAGGCGTAGATGTTCACGAGGGCACCCAGCGGGCCCGTGACGAGCATGCCCACGTAGCAGACGATCGCGCCGGCCCCGGCGACGAGCCCGGCGAGCAGCGTGGTGAGGATCGACGGCCCGGCGTTGTTCTTGACCGTCTCGAAGCTCGCCTTGAGCGCATCGACGCCGGAGACGTTCTTGTCGACCGCGAAGTACACCGAGTAGGCGAACAGGAACGCCGCGACGATGCCCGGGACGATGCACAGCACGTAGCCGACGCCCACCGCGAGGGAGACGAGGATCGCCGTCACCGCGGCGCCACCGAGGTTGCGCGGCTGGAAGAACGAACCGATCGCGACCTCCCGCCCGTCGGCGATGTCCAGCAGGCCGGACGAGTACGAGGCCTGGATGACCAGGCCCAGGAACACGAAGACGACAAGGCCGATGACGGCCACGACCCAGGTCATCGCCGTGGCGGTGGCGGTCGTCTGGGTCGACACCCCGTAGGAGGTGCTACCCGTGACGGTGGTGACGTTCTCGAAGGTGCCCGACAGCAGGAAGCCGAAGAGGCCGCCGAGGACACCCATGACGAGTGCGTAGACGAGCATCGGGACGATCAGCGCGACGGCGTTCTTGCTGAACTTGTTCCACGCCCAGGAGAACGCGTCACCGACGTTGAAGGGCGGCTGGCCGCCGGGCTGCGGCGCACCGAAACCGCCGGGCGGAGGCGGGAATCCGCCCTGCGGCGGGGGCGGGAAGCCGCCGGCGGGCGGCGGGTACCCGCCCTGGCCGTAACCGGGCTGGGGCTGCTGCGGGTATCCACCCTGGTTCGGGTCCTGCGGGTAGCCACCCTGGTCGTCACCAGGGTTGTTCGGCGGCTGCGTCATGGGTCTCCTCCGGGTCGCTAACGGGCGATCCCGGCAAACCTACCAATCGGCGATGACGCGCACCACCGGCTCACCCTCAGCCGCCGCTCGCCTCCCGCTTGGCCTTCCGCAACGCGAACTCCTGCTGCTCGAGACGCAGCGCCTCGTCGGGGGCGGGCGCTCCGCCGCCGAGACGGGCCGGCACCCAGTCTTCACCTGCCGGAGCGGGGAATCCGCGCTGCGCGCGCTCGAGCGCATCGCCCATGGCGGACCGCAGGCGGGTGGTGAGAACGTCGGGGGTGGCACCGTCGGGCAGAAGGGGCGCGCCGACCTCCACGACGACCGGGAAGCGGTGCCGGCCGGCGCGGCGCTGCGTGCCCTTCGACCAGATGCGCTGGGTGCCCCACACGATGACGGGGACGATGGGCACGTCGGCCTCGATGGACATGCGCGCGGCGCCGGACTTGAACTCCTTGAGTTCGAAGCTGCGGCTGATGGTGGCCTCGGGATAGACGATCACGGCCTCGCCGGATTCGAGCGCGGTGACGGCCTCGTGGTAGCTCTCGGCGCCGTGCTCCCGGTCGACGCCGATCGCGCCGCAGTGCTTGATCAGGAAGGCCATGATCTTGATCTTCTTGAGCTCGGCCTTGAGCATGTACCGCGGCCATCGGCCGGCGCGCTTGACGGCGATGCCGGCCTCCAGGAAATCGACGTAGGAGGTGTGGTTGACCGCGAGCAGCACGCCGCCGGACGCCGGGATGTTCTCGAGCCCGCGGTACTGCACGCGCAGTCCCTGCGTCCCGATGATTCCCTTCGCCAGGAGGAAGACCACCTCATAGACGGGTTCGCGCCGCGCCATCACACCCCTCGTTTCGCTGCTCTGAGCCCGAGGATACGACGGCGCGGCGCGAGCCGCGGGGATTCAGTACGCCACGGAGAACCGGGTGCGACGGTGCGCGGGCGCGACGATCTCTTCGACGAGGGCCTTCGCGTAGTCGGCGCCCGAGATCTCGGAGTTGCCGTCGGCATCGGTGAGCAGCAGGTCGCCGCTCGTGCGGTAGGTGCCGCGCCGCTCCCCCGGGTTGAACGAGCCGTAGCTCGCGGCGGGACTCAGGTAGAACCAGTCGACGTCCTCGACGGTGCGCAGGTAGTCCAGCGCACGGTCGTGCTCCTGCGCGATGGGCTTCACCGCGTCGGGGAACGACGGGGTGTCCACCAGCTTCGGGCCGCCCTCGGCGACCAGCAGGCTGCCCGCGCCGCCGACCACGCCCAGGCGGGCGCCCGACTCGCGCGCTCCCACGACCAGCGCCTCCAGGGAGGTCGGCAGGTCCACGCCCTCGCCCGACGGTGCCGCGGTCGGCAGGGCCGAGACGATGACGTCCGCGCCCTCGACGGTGCGCGCGACGAACGCCGCGTCCGTCACGTCGCCGGCGGCGGCGATCGCCCCGGCGGGGACCTTGGCGGTGTCGCGGGCGACGCCGACGACATCGATGCCCCGGCCGATCAGCTCGGCGGTGATGTTCGCGCCCGAGTAGCCGGACGCGCCGAAGACGACGGCCCTCATGCGTTCACCTTCGATCGATTCTTGAACAGGTGGGTGTCGGCGGCGAGCGAGCCGTGCGAGGCGATGCCCACGGCGATCAGGCCGGCGATGAGGGCGAGCGGCAGCTCGTAGCCGCCGCCGGTCGCGAAGAAGCCGTTGTCCCAGTGCACGAAGATGATCGCGCCGAGCATGTCGATGATCCCGAGCACCGCGACGATCGGCACGGCGAGGCCGATGATGAGCGCGGCGCCGCCGACCAGCTCGACGATGCCGGCGAACCATGCGGACAGGGTGGGGAGCGGGACGTCCATCTTGTCGAAGTTCGCGGCGACGTTGTCGATGCCGTAGGTGACGAACTTCTGCCAGCCGTGCGCGAAGAAGATGACGCCGAGGATCACCCGGGCGATCGTGGAGGCGAGGCCCTGGCCCCGCTCGAGCTGTGCGGTCATGTGGACCACTCCGTTCTGATTGTTGAAGCTTCAATCTTGCGCTACCATGGAAGCACAAACGATTCGTAAGCGCAATAGTTCCGTACGTGTTAGGTTCTGCCGATGTCCGAGTTCGACGTCTTCGCGAAGGACTGCCCCTCGCATGCCGTGTTCGCGCACGTCACAGGGCGGTGGGGCGCCCTCGTCCTGGGCCGCCTGAGCACTGAGCCCCAACGCTTCGGCGAGATCCGCCGGCGCGTGGAGGGGATCAGCGACCGCATGCTCACCCAAACGCTGCGGTCCCTCGTCGACGACGGGCTGGTCAGCCGGTACTCCGCCGGCACCAATCCGCCGCACACCGAGTACCGGCTCACCCCCGCCGGGATCGACGTCGCGGGGGCGGTGCTGCGGCTCGCCTCGGCCGTCGAGACGGCCATGACCTCCACGCAACGGTCCTGACGCGCTTCCCCGACCCCGGAGGAATGCCATGACCACCACACCCGCTCTGTTCCTCAGCCACGGCGCGCCGCCGCTCGTCGACGACGCGCGGTGGGTCGCGCAGTTGCAACGGCTCGCCGCCGACCTGCCGCGGCCCGAGCAGATCCTCGTCGTCTCCGCGCACTGGGAGGCGGCCCCGCTCACCGTGGGCGCCACCGATTCCCGGGTCCCGCTCACCTACGACTTCGGCGGCTTCGCCGAGCGGTACTACCGCACCGTCTACCCCTCCCCCGGCGCGCCGGAGCTGGCGGACCGGATCGCCGCCATGACACCCGACGGCCGGCCCGTGCACCGCGACGCGCACCGTCGCCTGGACCACGGCGCGTACGTGCCGCTCACCGTGATGTACCCGGAGGCGGACATCCCCGTCCTGCAGGTCTCGCTCCCCACGCTCGAGCCGGAGGCGTTGTTCGGGCTGGGCCGACGGTTCGCGGAGCTGCGCGAGGAGGGCGTGCTGATCATCGGCTCCGGGTTCACCACCCACGGCCTGCCCTTCCTCACCGACCCGAGCGCCGACGCCGTCGCGCCCGGCTGGTCGGTCGAGTTCGACGCGTGGGCGCACGAGCGGTTCGCCGCCGGTGACGTCGACGGGCTCATGCGCTTCCGCGAGGAGGCGCCGGGAATGCCCTACGCGCACCCGCGAATCGAGCACTTCGCGCCGCTGTTCGTCACGCTCGGCGCGGCGACGGATCCCGAGGCCGCCCCCGAGGAACCGATCGACGGGTTCTGGATGGGGCTGGCCAAGCGCAGCATCGTCGCGGCCTGAGGTCCGGGCCGGCCCGGCGGGCGGGCTCGGCACCGGCCGGGCCCGCGGGCGGGTCAGTCGCCCGGCGCGTCGATGTGGGCCAGCAGGGCCGGATCGGCGGATTCGAGCCGGTCGACGATCTCGCCACCGTCGCACCGCATCAGCGCGACGACGGCACCGTCGGCCGACCGGCGCAGCACCGTCCAGGTGCCGCCGGAGTCCTCCCAGCGCCGCAATTGCTCGAGCGGGGTCATGGTCTCGATGATAGGAGGCCCGCGCGCGGCGGAACGTGCGTCATCCGAACGGATGAGGTCCGCCGGTTTCAACCTTGCAGACATCCGATTCCGGCGTAGTGTGCTGTTCTCACAGTGGACTTCACGGTGGAGTCGTATCGCCGTGTCAGGGAGGGAACACGAGCATGCAGCCGCATGGACCAGCACAGAACTACCCCGGAGCGCCGGGCGGGCCGCCGGCCGGGGGGCAACCGCCGGGAATGCCCGGCGGGATGCCCTTCGGACCGCCGGCCGGATTCGGCCCGCGCCCCGCGTTCCCGATCGCCCGCATCGGCGCGGCGGTGACACTGGCGGCCGGCCTGATCGTGCTGTTCTGCTCGCTGCTCAACCTCTACACGGTCACCGTCACCCCCAGCGCGGCCGACACGTCGAACTACAACGACATCCCCAGCGGCACCGTCGATGTGGGGATCGGCTTCTACAACGTCGCCCCGCTCCCCGCACCCGTGACCGCGCTGGCGATCCCGCTCCTGATGCTCGTCGCGGCGCTCACCGCGCTGCCCGGCGTCCTCGGCCGGGGCGCCCAGGGGTCGCTCGTGTCCGCGGTCGCGGCGATCGCGGCGACGCTGCTCTCGCTCGTGCTGATGATCGCGGACCCGCTGCCCAGCGTGGAGCTGTCCGGCAAGCTCGCCACGGACTTCACGAAGGAGACGAAGTTCTCCTCGATCGACGACCTGGTCGCGCGCGTCGTCGACGTCGGCCCCGGCGCGGGCCTGATCATCGCGCTGATCGTCGGGCTGCTCGCTTCCGCGGGCGCGGTCGTGTCGTACCTCCAGATCGGGGCCCGCAGGCCCGACGGTGCGCCCGGCCCCGTCCCGCCGGTCCCGCCGGCGCCCGGGGCCCCGTACGGCCAGCCCGGCATGGGGTTCACGGGGCAGCTGCCGCGCATCGTCGACGGTCCCGTGCAGCCCGGTGCGCCCGGCCCCGGTCAGCCCGGCCCCGGTCAGCCCGGTAACCAGCCGGGGGCGTGGTGAATCCCGCGCGGATCCTGGCGGCGGTCACCGGCGTCCTGGGTATCGCCGGGCTCGGGCTGACGATGCTGCCGCTGCTGACCATCAAGGCGACCGACGTGCAGCTGCAGTTCGTCAACCCCGGGATCGGGCCGTGGAGCTATTACGGCGGCTACGGCGGCACCGATATGACCCGGTACTGCACCAAGTACCCGGACGAGTGCGTCGTGCGCGGAGCCGCCACTGCCCACATCGGTTTCCTCGACATCGGGCCGATGAGCGTCGCGATGGTCGCGATCATCCCCATCGTGCTGGGGCTCGTCGGCGCGTTGGGCGCGCTGCAGGCGGTGCGCGGCATGCACCCGGGCGGCGCGGCCGGCACGGCCCTGCTCGCCCTCGGCGCGCTCGTCGTCGCCGTGTTCACGTGGATCTCGCCCGGTGTCGCCGTGCACGGCAGCGGTGAGTTCGCCACCGCCAAGTCGTCCGGCTACGACACCGGGATGTCCGTCTCGCCCGGCGCGGGCCTCATCTGCGCCGCGATCGCACTGGTCGCGATCCTGGCCGTCGGCGGTTACCAGGCGATCACGGAGTTGCTCGCGCGCCGCTGACCGGTTCGGCGGAAAACCTGTGCACCGTTGATCAACTCTGAGTTGATCAACGGTGCACAGGTTTCGGCGCGTGCATCGGTTCGATGCCCTCGAGCTCGTTTCAGGCGACGGCCTTCGCGACCAGGGCGGCGATTCGCGCCTCGGTCGCATCGTCGAGGGCCGTGACAGTCCAGACCAGCGGGTGCATGGTGGCACCCTCCTCGAAGGCCGGACTCACCGTCTCACCGAAACCGAAGGCCACGTAGTCCTTTCCCGGCTTGATGTAGCAGATGTCCTCGCCGCCGCCCACGTAGAAGGGCAGGCCCCAGCGGACGACCGGCTCGAGGCCCGGCGCGTTCTCGCGGATGATGGCGTGCAGCCGCTCCCCGATCTCGGCGTACGGCGCGGGCATCGCCCGGAGCTTCGCGAGGACGGCCGCGTCCCCCTTCTTCGAGAACATGATCCCTGAGCTCCCTCGGTTCGCTCGACCCCCGCGGTCGATCCGCCCACGCTACCGCGAGCGCCGGTCTCGGGTACGGGACACGCGCCGGACCCGAAACGAGTTCGGGCGGGGTTCTGATTTCTCAGAACCCCGCCCGAACTGCGGTTTCCTCGGTGGAGCTAAGGGGAATCGAACCCCTGACCTCCTCGATGCGAACGAGGCGCGCTACCAACTGCGCTATAGCCCCTTGCGGAACTCGACCACTCTAGCAAGCCCGCTCGGCAAACTGTTAACCGACCTTGCGCTCGTACGGTTCCCGCACGTCAGCGCGCCGATCGAGGAAGTCGAACTCCTCGGCGCGATAGCGCGGGAGGTGGTCGAAGGCGGGGTCCTCGTCGTCGATCTCCATGACGACGCAGCCGCCGCGGCGCAGGTGCGCGGGGACACCGTCGAGCACCTCGGCCTCGCGCTCGCGCTCCCTGCGGGCCCGCTCCAGCCGCGCGGTGCGGCGACGACGGATCTCGGCCTCGATGCGCACCGTCCGGCGGAGGTAGGTGAGGTAGACGGCCAGCGCGAGCACGACGGCGCCGAGGCTGTACCACGCGAAGGGCACGTTCATCAGCCCCGCGCCGAGCGCGACGACGGCGAGCACACCCAGCGCGAGCGTGACGCGCTGCCGGAAGCGGAAGCGGGCCTCGGTGAGGCGGGCGTCGTTCTCCGGGTCGTAACCGCCACGGCGCCGCTGCGGGCCGTCGCCGCGCGCGT
Organism: Tsukamurella spumae; assembly: GCF_012396015.1. Classification (GTDB taxonomy): domain Bacteria; phylum Actinomycetota; class Actinomycetes; order Mycobacteriales; family Mycobacteriaceae; genus Tsukamurella; species Tsukamurella spumae. The sequence goes on from NZ_JAAXOQ010000003.1 coordinate 95,991, forward strand.
CGATCTCCGCCGGCTCGGCCTTCGGCCGGGTCGCCGGGACGATCTCCTCGGTGAGCTGGTCATCGGCCGCGTCCGCGTCCGCGAGCTCCGCGTCGGCCGGCTCCTCGACGGGCGACTCGTCGGCCGGCTCGTCGACGAGCTCGCTCATCGGCTCGGCCGGTTCGAGATCCTCGGCGACGGGGTCGGCCTCAGCCGCCTGCGCCACGGGTGCCGTCACCCGCCGGACGATCGGATCGGACTCCGGTGCGGCGGCGGTGTCGACGCTCGCGGCCGCATCCGGAGCAGGCACCTCCACAGCAGGCGCGTCCAGGTCGACGATCGACGCCTTCGCGCGCATCGCCGCCCGCTCGACGGTGGGGATCGGAGTGGTGTCGCCGTCCATCGGGCTCGACCCGTGCAGGTCGTCGACATCGGAATCGACGTAGGCATGCGCCTCGGCGTCCTCGTCGGCGGGGAGATCGCCGACGAGCCGCTCGGCGTCCTCGTCCTCCGGGAACTCGGCCTCATCGACCCGATCATCGGCGACGGTGGCCGCCGGCCGGATGCGGCGGCGGACGGCGCGGGTGGCCGAGCCGCCGCGGTGCAGCAGGCGCGTCTTGAGCGTCGCGTCGGACACCTGGTTCACCCTGGGGTGCCGCGCGGCGAGCATCGGAACGAGCACCACCAGCCACGCGACGATCAGCCCCACCCAGAGCAGTGTCTGCGGGATCATGTCGGCTCCCTCCGGCAATCAGCGAGCACGGATCACATCCGTGTAAGTCGCCTCGAAGGCTATTTCACCAGGGGGGATCAGCGCGCCCGACGCGCCGTAGCGAAACCCCAAAAATCTCAAACAGTCACTTCAGTCACACGCGCGTCGTCGCCTCAGAAGCGCGCACGGCCCGACCGCACGACCCGCGCGACCATGGAATCCGCGATCTCCTCCGCGGTGATCGCCACCAGCAGATGGTCCCGCCAGGCACCGTCGACGTGCAGGTAGCGACGCAGCAGCCCCTCCTCGCGGAACCCCGCATTGCGCAGCACCGCGCGCGACCCGCCGTTCTCCGGGCGCACCGTCGCATCCACCCGATGCAGGCCGAGCGTCCCGAAGCAGTGGTCGACCGCGAGCGCGACGGCCACCGTCGCGACCCCGTGGCCGGTCACGGACCGGTCGACCCAGTACCCCACCCACGCGCTCTGCAGCTGTCCGCGGGTGATGTTGCCGATGGTGATCTGGCCGGCGTAGGCACCGTCGACCTCGATGACCATCGGAACGATGGTCCCGGACCGGGCCTGCGAGCGGAGCGAGGCGCACAGAGGGGTCCACTGCGAGGCGGCGTGCCGGCGCTGCCAATTCGTCTCGCCCGACGGTTCCCACGGCTCGAGTTCGGCGCGGTTGAGCAGGCGCAGGCGCGACCACTGCCGCCCGTCGCGGGCGCGGATCGGCCGCAGCCGCACGACGCCGGCGGCCGTGGTGAGCGGCCCGAGTTCGACCTGCCAGTTCGCGCCGAACACCGGCGTCAGCCGCGCTGGGCGAGGAACGCGACCACCACGTCGTCACCCGCGCGGACCTCGGTGACCTCCGGGTCCACCACGATCAGGCAGTTCGCCTCGGCCAGGCTCACCAGCAGGTGCGAGCCGTTGTCCGGGATCGGCGCGACCATGAACTCGCCGGTGTCCTCGTCGCGCATGAGCTGGCCGCGCACGTACTCACGCCGCCCCTCAGGCGACTCGAACGACGCCGCACTCTTCGCGGTCACCAGGCGGCGCATCGGCTGCCGCTTGCCCAGCGCGATCCGGATGAGCGGGCGCACCATCACCTCGAAGGCCACCAGCGCGCTCATCGGGTTCGACGGCAGCAGGAAGGTGGGCACCTCGTCGGGACCGAGGGCGCCGAAGCCCTGGACCGAGGCGGGGTGCATCGCGATCCGCTCGACGACGAGGTCGCCGAGCTCTGCCAGCGCCGACGAGATGTCCTCGGACGCGGAACCGCCGAGCGCGGAGGTCATCACCACGACCTCGGACCGCTGCAGCTGTGCCTCGACGGCCTCGCGGACGCCGTCGGTGCCTACGATGCCCACGCGGTGCACCTCGGCGCCGCAGTCCCGGGCGGACGCGGCCAGGGCGTAGGAGGCCACGTCGTAGACCTGGCCCGCGCCGGTGTCGCGATCGATGTCGACGAGCTCCCGGCCCACCGAGATCACCGCGACGCGCGGGCGGGGATGCACCGAGACCTTGTCCTGCCCGACCGCGGCGAGCAGGCCCACCTGGGCCGGTCCGACGACGGTGCCGCGCCGCACGGCCACGTCGCCGGGCTGCACGTCGTCGCCCGTGCGGCGGACGTACTGCCCGGACCGGACGGAGTGTCCGACACGGACTTTCGACAGCCCACCGTCGGTCCACTTATCGGGGAGGACGGCGTCGGCGAGCGTGGGCAGCGGCGCGCCGGTCTCGACCTTCACGGCCTGCCCGGGCTGCAGCCGGATGGGCTGCCGGTTGCCCGCGCGCACCTCGCCGACCACGGGCAGCGTGACGATGATCTGCTCGCCGGTCTCCTCGTCGGCGGCGCCGGCGTCGGCGACATCGACGGAGCGGACCGCGTAGCCGTCGATCGCGGCCTGGTCGAACGCGGGGAGGGCGTTCTCGACGACCACTTCCTCCGCGCACATGAGGCCCTGCGCCTCGGAGATCCCCACGCGCACCGGCCGCGGCGCCACCGCCGCGGCCGTGACCCGAGCCAGATGGTCCTCCACGGAGCGCATGTCCTCGGCCTCCTACTTGTTCAGGCGATCCTGCAGCCAGGAGCGCAGGTCGGGACCGTAATCGTCACGATCCAATGCCAAGTCAACCGCAGCCTTGAGGTAGCCCCCGGGATTTCCGAGGTCGTGTCGGGTTCCGTGATGGACCACGACGTGCACGGGATGCCCCTCTTCGATGAGCAGCGCGATGGCGTCGGTCAGCTGGATCTCGCCGCCGGCGCCCGTGTCGATGCGCCGCAGCGCGTCGAAGATCGCGCGGTCGAGCAGGTAGCGCCCCGCGGCGGCGAAGTTCGACGGTGCGTCCTCGGCCTTGGGCTTCTCGACCATGCCGTTGACCTTGAGCACGTCGGGATTGACCGCGTCCGGCACGGTCTCGACGTCGAACACGCCGTAGCTGCTGATCTGGTTCTCGGGCACCGCGATGGCGCAGAGCACCGAGCCGCCGCGCTTCTCCCGGACCTTCGCCATCGTGGTGAGCACGCCGATGGGGAGCACCAGGTCGTCGGGGAGGAGGACGCAGATCGCGTCCTCATCGTCGTCGAGCACCGGCTCGACGCAGGCCACGGCGTGCCCGAGGCCCAGCGGCTTGTCCTGGATCACGGCCTCGGCGTGGATCAGGTTGGGCGCGCGGCGCACCTTGTCGAGCATCGCGGTCTTGCCGCGCTTCTCCAGCGTGCCCTCGAGCACCAGGTCCTCGACGAAGTGCGCGACCACGCCGTCCTTACCCGGGCTGGTCACGATGCAGAGCCGCTCCGCACCCGCCGCGGCCGCCTCCTCGGCGACGAGCTCGATGCCGGGAGTGTCGACGACCGGGAGCAGCTCCTTGGGAACCGTCTTCGTCGCGGGGAGGAATCGGGTGCCGAGACCGGCGGCGGGAACGACCGCGGTTCTCGGGATGGAGGGCAAAGTGCTCATCCCTCCACCATAGGGGAGGTCACGCTCGGGTAACGAAGCGGCGCGGGCGGGTGGGAGGATGGCGCGGTGACCGATACCGGACCGGACCCCGTCTCCGCGGCGAAGGCGCAGTGGCGTGCGCGGTTGCGGCGCGGGCGGGCCTCGATGTCCGACGGTGCGCGCGCCGCCGCGGCCGCGGCGCTGGTCCGGGTGGTGTCGGGACTGGACCTGGGCGTCGTCGCCGCGTACGTGCCGGTGGGTTCGGAGCCGGGTTCGATCGAGCTGGTGGACGCCCTGGGCCCGCGGGTGCTGCTGCCGGTGACGCCGCCGGTTCCGGGGCCGCTGGACTGGGCGTGGAGCGGCTCGCTCGCGCCGGGACCCTTCGGGCTGCTGGAGCCGACGGGGCCACGACTGGGCGGCGATGCCCTGGCCTCGGTGGACACGGTGCTGCTGCCCGCTCTGGGTGTCTCGCGCGCCGGCGTGCGGCTGGGGCGGGGTGCGGGGTACTACGACAGGTCCTCGCTCTCCGGCCCGCGGTTGATCGCCGTGGTCTACGACCACGAGCTGGTGGACTTCCTGCCCTCCGAGCCCACGGATGTGCCGGTGGACGGGGCGCTCACGCCGTCCGGGCTGGTCGAGTTCTGAGACGGTCTAGATCAGCAGGCGGGAGATGTACTTCTGGCCGTACGCGCGCAGCGCATCGGGGTCACTGACCTGCAGCCCGGTGGGCGAGTTGGAGAGCAGGGAGCCGGTGATCCGGAGCATGAGATCGACCACGGAGCACAGCTCGGCGTAGTCCTGCTCGGCGCCGGAGTTGCGCAGCCGGATGACGATGCCCTGGATCAGCAGGTCCCACACGCCGCGCGGGATGCGCAGGAAGTACTCGGGCTCGGCGGCCAGCACCTTGGACACGGCCATGTTCGACTCGGCCTGCCCGATGCTCAGCGCGAACACCTCGACCAGCGTCTGCTGCGGCGTGTACCCGACGATCGTCTTGTCCAACTTGCGGCGCAGCGTGCGGATCTCGATGGCCACGACGCGGGCGATCAGCTGGTCGCGGTTGGGGAAGATCCGGTACAGCGTGCTGCGGGAGACGTGCGCCTGCTTGGCGACCTGGTCCATGCTGACGCCGGGAATCCCGTTCGCGGCGATCACCTCGCGGGCGGCGTCCACGATCCGTCGCGCGGGCGACGGCGTACGCGGGGCACTCATGGCCGTATCGTATCCGCTCACACCCCTGGCACTCGAATCGCCGGAGTGCTAATTGAGCGGTAGAATCGATCGGTGCCTACCTATTCGTACCAATGCAAGGAGTGCGGCGAGGCCTTCGACGCCGTGCAGTCCTTCTCCGACGATCCGCTCACGGTGTGCCCCAACTGCGGCGGCCCGCTGCGGAAGCTGTTCAACTCCGTCGGCGTCGTGTTCAAGGGCAGCGGCTTCTACCGCACCGATTCCCGCAGCTCAAAGGCCGATACCACCGCGAAGTCGGAGACCAAGAGCAGTTCCGACACCGCCGCCAAGGTCGACAAGGCCACCAGCTCCTAGCCTTGCTACGTTGCTGGCATGACCCACGTCTTCGATGAAGCGACCGCCGTCGAGCCGATCGCCGGCGGCTTCCGCGCCCACACGCACCCGGCCTACAACAACATGGTCGGGCCGTTCGGCGGGATCACCGCCGGCACCGTCGTGGCGGCGCTGCAGGCGCATCCCGAGGCGCAGGGCCATCCGCTGAGCCTCACACTGAACTTCGCCGCCCCGATCAAGGACGGCGCTTGGGACCTCGCGGTCACCGTCCTGCGCACGAACCGCACCAATCAGCACTTCGTCTTCGTCCTGAGCCAGGGCGACGGCCCCGTCGCCTCCGGTACCGCGGTGTTCGGCACGCGCCGCGACACCTGGGGCGCCACGGAGACGCCGTTCCCGCAGGTCCAGGCACCGGAGGACTACCCGGAGCAGTCGATGCCGGACTTCGTGGAGTGGGCCAAGAACTACGAGACCCGCTTCGTCGAGGGCAGCCTGGTCATGGACGGCCCGCAGGACGACTCGACCACCACGATGTGGCTGCGCGACAAGCCCGCTCGCCCGCTGGACTACCCGGCGCTGGCGTCGATCGCGGACTCCTTCTACCCGCGGATCTTCCGCCGTCGCGGCACCTACGCCCCCGCTGGCACCATCTCGCTCACCACCTACTTCCACGCGAGCCCCGCGGAACTCGAGCAGCAGGGCGCCGAGCACCTCCTCGCGACCGCCCGGGCGGCGCGCTTCGGCCATGGCCATTTCGACCAGTACGGCCAGGTCTGGGGGCGGAACGGCACCCTGCTGGCGACCACGCACCAGATCGTCTACTACAAGGATCCGCAGGCCTGATCGGGGCCGTTCCTCCACAGGAACGGGGTTATCCACAAGGGCGGCTTCCGGGCCCCTTTCCGACGGTCCGCCGTCGGCGCACCGTCGTAGATTCCGGGCATGGAGTCCTTGCAGCCGACCGGTGTCGAACGGATGCGGGCCGCGCTGCGGCCCGGGTGGGCGCGCACGCTGACGGCTCGGCGGGCGGCGGCCGCGGCGCTGGCGGTGGTGGCGCTGATCGTCGCGGTCACGAGCCGGCCGAGCGGGCCGCAGGCGCAGGTGCTCGTCGCGGCGCGCGAGCTGGGGCCGGGAGGGAAGCTCGTCGGCGAGGATCTCGTGGTGCGCACCGTTCCGGCGGACCTCGCGCCCCAGGACGCGCTGACGCGTCCGGACGAGGCGGTCGGACGGTCGGTGACGGGGCCCGTCGGCGCGGGCGAGATCCTCACGGGCCGAAGGGTGCTCAGCGACCGCACCGCGGGCTTCATCCGCCCCGGCTCGCGGCTGGTGCCGATCGCGCTGCAGGACGCCGCCACGATGGACCTGCTCCGCCCCGGCGACGTGGTGGACGTGGTGGCGCAGCGCAAGCCCCGCGCCGGCGAGCGGGACGACGCTGCGCCCTCCGTCCTGGCCCGCTCGGCCACGGTCGCCGTCGCCGCAGCGGCGCAGGCCTCACGGCAGCAGGCCCGCACCGTGATGCTCGCGATGTCCGAGACGGAGGCGCACGCCGTCGCCGCCGCGGCGCTCAGTTCACCACTGTCCGTGGTGTTCCGGTGAGGCCGGGCGACGACCGGCGCCGAGGCTCGCCCGGCGGCCCCGACGGCAACGTCCCGACAACCGCACCTCCACGACTCGGCGGCCGCGGGTACTCCGACGTCGACCTGGAACGCCGACTCGAATGGCAGATGGACGTCGCTATGCTCCGTCGAATCAAGGTCCCACAGGTACCTCTTGCCGAGGTCATGTTCCACGTCCACGCACTCCAGGAGCTTCGCCGGCGACTCCTCATCTCCGGCCGAGTGGACGAACGCGTCGGCAAGCCCTTGGACCGGAGGGAACGCACTGTCGTGGACACGCTGGTCGCCGAGGGCCGGAACGTCACGGTTCTCGCTCGGGCGCGGACCGGCGACTCGACGCCCGATATCGCAGTCGATGGCCGGGCCGCGGAGATCAAGTCGTCCACCCGAGGGAATGCTCGAGCGTTCGCATTCCGGGTGGGCGAGGTGTGGGACCGGCAAGGTACCGGCCTCGTGTTCGTGAACGCGGACGAGTCGGCGATCGATCACGCCGACCTCGTCGGAGCGATGCAGGCGCTGGTCGCGCATGGCGACGCCGCGTATATTCGGGTCATCGGACGTCGTGCCGACATCGAGCTCGGGAGGTGGCCGTGATGCGCAACGATCTCATTCTCACGGCTCAGGTCGACGATCCGACGGGCCGGTTCTCACAGTTCGTCGCAGACCTCGCCGCGTCGCTCGGAGCGAAGGACAGCGCCGTGCGAACGAGGCCGAACGGCCGTCGGGCCGTCATCCGTACCGCTACGGGGGTCGTCACCCCGGGCGTGTCCGAAGGAGGGTTCGGCGTCGGCATCGAGAGCGTCACCGACGACGATCATGCGCACAATTCGTACGCCGATCGAGTGCACATCGCCGTGGCGTCCGCGCTCCCCGACGTGCGAGTCGACCTGCTCGACGAGACCGACCAGGTGATCCGGAGCGTCACCCAACACACGCCGGCGGCCTAGGAATCGCTGAGTCTCTTCGTCGATCCCGGGCAACGGGTTCCGGATGGCGGCGCTCAGCCGACCCGGTAGGTGAGCTCGCGGATCAGCCACTTCTGGCGCTTGCGCGCCACCTCGGCGACGGCGGGGCCGTAATAGAAGCGCAGGTAGTCCTCGCCGTTGCGGCGCAGCGCGCGGGTGGGCAGCGTGGCCAGTTCGGCGGGCGGCGCGAGCTTCGCGGCCTCCGGCATGCGGATGGCGCGCTGCAGCCACCGGCGCTGCTCGTAGATCATCCAGGTCCACGCGCCGCCGAGGAGCGAGAGCGTCACCGCGCACTTGAGCACGATGAGCAGAAGCACCACCATGGGGTTCTCGCCGCTCGGCGCGTTCCACCAGAAGTGCATGAAGTAGGCGAGCACGATCGGGATCGCCGCGAGCGCCGGCCGGATCCGCAGCAACGCCAGGCCGAGCGCGAAGAACCCCGTGTACACCCAGTGCGATTGGAAGCCGAAGAGCGCGCGCATGAGCGTCACCGTGAGCGCGCCCACGGTGTCGGACTGGGCATCACGGACCGCGAAGGTCACTGCGTACGAGAGGTTCTCGACCACTTGGAAGCCCAGACCCGCGAACGCGCCGACCGCGAAGATCTGAAGCGGCCTGCGCAGGCGGTCGCGGAACATCACCAGCAGCAGCGCGACGCCGGCGCCCTTGATGGTCTCCTCGTCCAGCGGTCCGATGAGGGCCGCACCCCAGGTCGTGGAGCCGGGATCGTCGAGCACGTCGTTGACGGCGTCGGAGGCGAACCCGTTGATCTGCAGGGCGAGCCCGCAGGCGCCGATCGCGCCCCACGCGAAGGCGAGGGCCCACACCGTGCGCAGCTGGGCGTGCGAGCGGTCCAGCGCCCAGATGATCACGGCGATCAGCGCGGCGGCCAGCAGGATGATCGGCAGCGCGACCGCGACCGCGCCGCCCGCCTCCGCGATGCGGGGCACCATGTCGCGCACGAGCACGAACGCGCCGAACGCCGAACCCGCCAGGAACACCCAGAAGCTGATGGTCGTGAGCTGCGCGCGCATCAGTCCTCCCGCAGGGTCTGGACGAGCGCGGTCAGGTCGGGAGCGGCACCGTCGGGCCCGCGCAGCGTGAGCACCGTGACCAACAGGTCCGAGTGGCCCACGACGGCGCACTCCCCCGACCGGCCGCCACCCGACGCGGCGCAGCTGCGACCCGCGAACTGCGGGCCGCGGATGTCGCCGGTGAAGTGCGCGTCGACGCCGCCCGCCTCGAACTCGCGCAGGCGGCGCGGTGCGGCAGTGTCGAAGTCGGTCATGCCGGTCGTGAGGCGCACGGACAGCGAGCTGCCGCTGGGGTGCACGAAACGCATAACATCGGCCCGGCCGGACGGCACCTTGTCCCAGCCCGACGGTGCGCGGAAGTCCACTCCCGCAGAGGCGTTCCCGACGCGATAGGTGTGGTCGGCGACGGGCGTGCGCGGTGTGGGCACGGCGCGGTCCACGCCGTACCACCCGGCGGCGAGCCCGCCGACGACGAGAATCACACCCGCCGAAACGCCCGCGTCGACTGCGCGGATTCGGTTCATACGGTTAGCATAATTGCGACACTGCACCACGCGTCGCATCCGTAACAACTTTCCGAAGGACGACAAACATGCTCAAGGGCTTCAAGGATTTCCTCCTCAAGGGCAACGTGCTCGACCTCGCGGTCGCCGTGGTCATCGGTGCGGCGTTCACTGCGATCGTCACCGCGTTCACCGATCACGTCGTCAAGCCGCTCATCGCCTCCATCGGCGGCGGCAAGGACGTGCAGGGGCTGGCGTGGGAGATCAAGACCGGTGTCGCCGCCACCACCGTCGACCTGGGCGCGGTGCTCACGCAGATCATCAACTTCGTGCTGGTCGCGGCCGTCGTCTACTTCATTCTGATCATGCCGTACGAGAAGATGAAGGCGCGGCTGGCGCCGGAGAAGGCGGCGGAGGACGAGGTGGACGTCCTCGTCGAGATCCGCGACCTGCTGGCCGCGCAGGCCGCGCCGTCGCAGGGCGGCGCGCACTCGGCCCTGCCGCCCACAGGACAGTTCCCCACCCAGCGCTGACGCACGCACCACGAGAGCCGGCCTCCCCACCCGGGGAGGCCGGCTCTCGTTTCCGGGTTCGACGGTGCGCCGCTACCGCACGCCGCGGCGCGAGAGCCCGGTGTTGTCCATCTCGAGGATCGCGACGAGCTTGTCGCGGGTCGCCGCGGACAAGGGGCGCTCTCCGGGTTCGGTAACCGCGGACGTGGCCGGGATGCGGAGCGAGGTCTTGGCAGAGGACTTGAGTGCCGGCTTCTTGACGAGCACGTACCGGCCGCCCGGCGACCGCGTAGCGACCACGTCCTTCCCGTTCGACAGATGAAGCCGATAACGGTGCCCGGCGAGCGGCGTCGACCGGATGACCTTCGCGTTCACCACGCGGTACCGCCCCTTGCCCGCCGGCGCGACGACCCGGATGTCCTTCTCAGCTCTCGTGTGGTCCACGCCTTAGCGCCTCCTCGATCAGTACGTTGATGATAGCGCTCTCATCAGGGCTGGTCGCGGTCCCTTTCAGGAACGCGAGCCATTCCGCCGCGATCTCAGAATCCGTTCCCTTCTTGTTCACGCGGTTCTTCATCACCCACTCGAAGGTCGCCCACCATCGATCCTTGCTGGCGGACCGCGCCTGACTCCGCAACGCCCCCATGAATGCCACGAGAGCCGCGATCACGGCGCCGACCGCTCCGAAGGGACTGCTGCACCGAGAGGTGACAGTTACGGTGTTATGCCGCCGGGGCGGCTGTGTTGATGATGGTCTCGTATTCGATCGGGGTCAATCGGCCGAGGCGGGCTTGCCGACGGCGTCGGTGGTAGGTCCGTTCGATCCACGTGACGATCGCGATCCGCAGCTGCTCGCGGGTGGCCCAGAGCGGTGCCGGTCGAGGACGTTGCGCTGGAGCAGCGCGAAGAACGATTCCATCGCGGCGTTATCGCCGGCAGCGCCCACGCGGCCCATCGACCCGACAAGGCCGTGCTGGTTCAACGCTGCCACGAACTTGCGCGACCGAAACTGAGAACCCCTGTCCGAGTGAACAATACACCCGGCGACGGGACCAGGTCGACGGGCAACAGCATTGTTCAGAGCGTTCACCGCCAGGCGGGATTGCATGCGTGAATCGATGCTGTAGCCGACGATCCGCCCCGAGCACACGTCCTTGATCGCGCAGAGGTAAAGCTTGCCCTCATCGGTCCAGTGCTCGGTGATATCAGTGAGCCACAACTCGTTCGGATTGTCGGCGGTGAAGTCGCGTTCGACCAGGTCGTCGTGCACCGGCGGGCCCGGCTTCGTGCCGCTGCGGCCGCGTTTCTTTCCGAAGGTCGACCACCAGCCGTTGGCGCAGCAGATCCGCCACGCCGTCCGGCTGCTCATCGTCTGACCAGCGGCTTCGGCTTCGTCGGCGAGGAACCGGTAGCCGAACTCCGGATCCTCGCGATGCGCATCGAACAGCGCGTTCGCCCGCTCCGCCGCGATCCGATCAGCGGTGGTGACCGCCTCCTTCAGCCAACGGTAGTAGGGCGCCCTGGCGAGCTTGAGAACCCGGCACGTCACCGTGACGGCGATCCCGTCAGCGGCGAGCTCCTTCACGAGCGGGTACATCATTTTCCCGGCAGGTTCGCCTGCGACAGATACGCGGCAGCGCGACGAAGAACTTCGTTCTCCTGCTCCAACAGGCGATTCCGCTTCCGCAGCTCGCGAAGCTCAGCGGATTCCGAAGCGGTGACACCGGGTCGGTTCCCCTCCTCGACATCGGCGGCACGCAGCCAGTTCTGCAGGCATGTCTCGCTGACACCGAAATCGGCGGCAATCTGCTTGATCGTCACACCGCCTTCGCGGCGACGAGCCGCACCGACGACATCGTCGCGGAACTCGCGGGGATAGGGCTTAGGCATGTTGACATCCTTCCAGTGGCACCCTGACAGCACCACAGATCAGATGTCACCTACTGGTGCAGCAGTCCCGAATCCCGGCGATGTGACCAGGGTCCAGGCACTGTGCAGCACTTCGGAGGTCCCCTGGGGCCAGCGATCACGACACAGACGCAGTCCTGGACCAGCCGCAGCCGCCACAATCGCCGCAGCGACAACGCTCCACAACAACCGCTGCGCCCGTTTGCGCGAGCGCACCTTTCGCGTCGCCGCAGCGAGCTGATCTTGAATCGAGAACGATCGCAGACGGTCACGATGACCTCTCAGAACCCACCACACGAGAGCGAGCAGTCGCGCGCCTCGCGCCAGCAGCCCGTTCGGCGCCGGGAACCGCAGCACACGCAGTGCGACACCCACCCGAGACCACATCCCAGACGCCTCCTCTCGCCGCGCCCCCAGCTCGCGGGCACCACGACTGGTGTGTGGTTCTCCGAGAGACTCTCATCAGTTGGACGCACCAGCACGGGGTTCGGTTCCCACCACGCAGGCACCCGACGGCAGGGCATCGCACACAGCGATTCAGGTGACACGAAGGCGACGCCGATAGCGCCGCTGCACTCTCACGTTACTAGGTTTTTTGTTCGATTATGTCGATATGACACGAATATCGGAGTAGACTTGTGGTAGCAGCCCGAGGAGGTGATAGACATGACTACCAGCACAGCAGCGGAGTATCTGGCCGCGCTCGCCTCGTTCGAAAATGCAGCTGAGCAGCTCGCTGCGGCGAGCCCCGTGATGCTCTCCTCGGAAGAGATCCTGGATGCGCTCCCCCGGCTCGAGAAGGCGGCGCGGAAGGTGCCGCACGGCCAACATCTCCTCGCGCAGGTGTGCGTCGAGCAGGGCATCCCCGGGCAGTTGGGCTACACGGGGATCAAGGAGATGCTGGTCGATCAGCTGCGGCTCGCGGGCACGGAGGCACGAGACCGGATGAAGGGCGCCAGGTCTCGCGCGCCGCGTAATACCCGGGGCGAGGCGCCGGGGCCCCGGCTGCCCGAGCTCTCCGCAGCGCAGCGGGAGGGCCTCGTCTCCGAGCGGCACGCCGCCGCGATCGAGCAGTGGATCGACAAGGTCGCCAAGGCGCCCGAGGCCACTCCGGAGAAGCTCGATCTCCTCGAGGACGTGCTCGTGACCGCGGCGCTCAGTGTCCGGCCGGAGGAGCTCGCCAAGATCGGGCAGCGCGCCTACGAGCTCATCGATCCCGACGGTGCCGAGCCCAGCCCAGAGAACATCGCGCGCAAGCGCGAGGTGAACCTGGGCAAGCAGGCTGACGATCTGATGTCCGACCTCGACGGTGCGCTCTCCCCCGAGTGCCGCGCGCTGATGGACGTGGTCTTCGAGAAGCTCGCCCGGCCGGGCGTGAACAACCCCGCTGATGCGGAGAACCCCGTCGACCCGGCGGACCAGGACGCGATCGCGGAGGCGGCCCAGCGCGACACCCGCACGCAGGGGCAGCGCAATCACGACGCGCTGCTCGCGGCACTCCGGGGCTTCGTTTCCTCCGGTGCGCTGGGGCAGCACCGTGGTGTGCCGTGCGTCCCGGTCATCACGCTGGGGATCGATCAGCTCGAGTCCGAGGCCGGGTTCGCCACCACCGCGACGGGCGGACGCATGCCCGTCGAGGACGCGCTGCGCATGATGGGCACCAACCCGAAGTACGTGCTGGTGCTGGACCTCGCGAACCGGCCGCTGTTCCTCGGCCGGGAGAAGCGGCTGGCCACCCCGGATCAGCGGATCGCGCTGTACGGCAGTGAGAAGGGTTGCACCGCACCCGGTTGCGACGCCCCGGCCACGCGGTGCCAGGTGCACCACATCACGGAGTGGGCCGACGGCGGCGCCACGGACATCACCATGCTGACCCTCGCGTGCGACAAGCACCACGGGAAGGTCACGCCCTGACTGCGCTCGTTGATTCTCCCCAGTTCTGCTAACTGAATCTCCCCACTTGTGTGCACCCGCCAAGTAATGGGCGGGGCCTCCCCGTGATGCTGGTGGTCTCTGACCACGCACCAGCCCTTCGAGGGAGGCCCCGCTCGTTCATGCTCACACAAGGAGAGACCGTGGAAGCACATGCTCTGCGCAAGCAGGGGTGGACGATCTCAGCGATCGCCCGTCATCTGGGACGGGACCGTAAGACCGTCCGCAACTATCTCAACGGGGTCACCGAGCCGGGTGTCCGCCACCGGGACGAGGACCCGTTCGAGCCGTTCGCCGAGTACGTCACCAGCCGCTTGCTCGAGGACCCGCATCTGTGGGCGCAGACCCTGTTCGACGAACTCGTCGAGATGCGGTTCAAGCAGTCGTATTCGTCGCTGACCCGGCAGATCCGGGACCGTGGCCTGCGCCCGGTGTGCCCGCAGTGCACGACCGCGGTGAACCGTCCGAACGCGGTGATCGAGCACCCGCCAGGCGAAGAGACGCAATGGGATTGGTTGGATCTACCCGATCCGCCAGCGGCGTGGGGGTGGGGCAAGACCGCGCACCTGTTGGTTGGAACGTTGTCGTGTTCAGGGCGGTGGCGAGGTTACCTCGCCCCGAATACGACACGCCCGCAGGTGATCGTCGGCCTGGACCGGATCACCCGCCGGCTCGGTGGGGTGACCCGCAACTGGCGGTTCGACCGGATGGCCACGGTCTGCCACCCCTCCAGCGGGGAGCTGAAGGCCGAATTCGCTGCGGTCGCCAAGTATTACGGTGTCTCGGTCAAGATCTGTCCACCACGTTCGGGGCACCGCAAAGGCGTTGTGGAGGGCGAGAACCGGAGCATCGCGCAACGCTGGTGGCGGACCCTGCCCGACGAGCTGACCGTGGAGCAGGCCCAAGCGTCCCTGGATGAGCACTGCCGAGTCCGCGTCGATACCCGGATGCGCGCCACCAAAGACGGCCGCAGCTCGGTGCTGACCGTCGCCGCCAGCGAACCCCTACGCCGGCCTCCTGCGGCGCCGTATCCCGCGGTCCTGTCGGAGCCGAGGAAGGTCTCACGGCAGGCCCTGGTGGCGTGGCGGGGCAACCAGTACTCGGTGCCGCCGGAGCTCGCGATGGGAGAGGTCACCGTCACCGAACGGCTCGGCGACAGTCATATCGACATCGCCACCGTTTCGGGGATCGTCATCGCCCGGCACCGCCTCGCCGCCCCGGGCACCGGGGCGCAGGTCCGTGACACGGTGCATGTGACCGCGCTCAACGCAGCGGCGATGGCAGCAGCAGCCAATTCCGGCGATGGGCGGCCGCACCGCAACAAGGAGCGGATCCCACCCGGTGAACGCTCCCGGGCAGCGGCGCAATGCCTGCGCGAGAACAACTCCCACACCCCCAGTCGACCAACCGCTCAACCGATAGCCGCATCCGATGATGCCGTCGTGATCGATCTCGCCGCCTATGAGGCGGCCGCACAGAACAGGAACACCCTCGGATGACCACCACCAGCAACCGCACCAGCAGCGCCGGCAGCAGGGGCTCTGCGGCGTCGTTGTATCAGCAGCTACGAGGGCACCTCGCGGTCCTCAAGCTCGACGCCGCCGCCGCGGCACTCCCCAGCGTGTTGGAGACCGCGACCGCCGAGAAGTGGACCATGACAGCAACATTGGAACATCTACTCAAAGTCGAAGTCGACGCCACCGAAGCCCGCCGACTGGCCGGCCGGATGCGATTCGCGTGCCTGCCGACCGGTGCGACCCTCGCTGATTTCGACTTCGATGCCGCCCCCGGCCTCGACCAAGCCCTGATCCGCGAGCTCGGGACCTGTGCCTACCTCGAATCCGCGACGAACGTGATGCTCGTCGGACCACCCGGCACCGGGAAAACCCACCTCGCGGTCGGGCTCGCGCATGCCGCAGTGCACGCCGGATACCGCACCTACGTCACCACCGCCGCCGACCTGGCCGCCCGCTGCCACAAAGCGGCGATCGAAGGCCGCTGGTCGACGACCATGCGGTTCTTCGCTGGCCCGACGCTGCTCGTCATCGACGAACTCGGCTACCTCCCCTTGCCCGCCGAAGCCGCATCAGCGTTGTTTCAGGTTGTCGCGCAACGGTATCTGAAAACATCGATCGTCATCACCACCAACCGATCGGTCTCCGAATGGGGCGAAGTCCTCGGCGACACCACCGTCGCCGCGGCCATGCTCGACAGGCTCCTACACCGCTCCGTCGTCCTCAAACTCGACGGCGACAGCTACCGACTACGAGACCACCACGCCCGCAACGAAACCCACCGCACAGCAACCGCACCCAGCCGCCGACCGCTATAATCCGACCGCACCCAGGTGAGGAATCTCAATGAGCATCACTGGGGACTTTCGATGAGCCTGATCAGCCCAGCACCAGCGACTACCCCGGCGGGTGGGAGACGATCACCGTTCCGCACGGCGAACACGCCGGCCGCACCGGCTGGCGTCGCAAAGCCGACCCCACCGGTGCGGTCCGGGTGAACCACACGCACCACGTCGACGAGCTCCACCGCCAGGCCATCGAACGCTGGCAGCGGCGGCGCGCGCAACTCCGATCACTGTGGCGCAGTGAGGAACTGCGCGTGCAGTACGAGGACTTCATCGGCACCGTCTACGACGACATCGCCGCCGTCCTCGACGGGCCGCACGGTCCGCCGCTCCTCGAGGCAATGTTGGCGGAACACGACGCGGAGGTCGACTGGCAGAGCCAGTCGCCGGAGCCTCCGGTGGCCGCTGCGTAGCCGATCACCCGAGGGTGAAACGATCACCCCACAGAATGACGCGCCCCTTGCTGTTGCCCACCTGCGCCCGCACGATCACGTACATACGCGCCTGGGCGTATCCGGCGCAGCCGTCGACGCCGATGGTCTGGTCGCTGTAGGTGAAGCTGCCGCCGGACCCGGTGAAGTCGAAACTGGTCGACGGCGCCGACCAATCGGGATCGATCTCGTCGCCGGGCTTGGGCCAGGTGGCGCGGTCATAGGTCAGCGACTGCGTCCCGACGGATCCCGCGGCGAGCTTGATCGACCCACCCGTGGTGCCTGAGACGGACGGCTTGATTCCGGTCCCGGCATCGGGGTCGTTGAACGTCGCCCCCGACGAAGCCCCGGCTCCGAGATCGAGGCTCGCCTCCCCCACATCGATCTGGCACCCGACGAGAAATCCCGCCTCGATCGAACCGCCATCGGCGTCACCGGACACCTTGACGCTGACCGCCCCCGAGACCCACGCATTACGGGTGGTCGGGAGCGCGACCATACCCGGTGAGAGCCGCGCGCGCTGCCCCTTGACCGAGACAGTGATGGTCCCCGCGCCGGCCTTGACGGACTGCGTCGCGTCTCGGAGCGGGATGACGGTGTCAGCGCCGGCGGGCGCCACGGGCGCGAGCAGTCCGACGGTGATCGTTCCCGCAGCGGCGAGCGCCGCTGCGGCGATGATGTTCCTGAGGGCGTCGCCGATCTTGCTGCTCGTGCTGCCGTTGGGCAGCGGAATGAAGGTGTCGGCGTTGGCGGTACCCGTAGCCAGGGTACCGAGCGCCACGCCGGCGACTGCGGCCACGGCGGCGCCGCGGATCGCGATGTTCTTCATGAATCTTCCTTCGGGGAATCGCCGCCCCGCGGGGCGGACAAGAGAGTCAGGTCGGTCGGATCCGGATCAGCCCAGCGAGAACGGCGCGCCGTACAGGAAGCCCTGGATGCGGTTGCTGCCCTTGATCTCGACCCAGGTCACAACACGCGCCTGCGCGTAGCCCGAGCAGAACTTGATGTCGACGTTCTGGTCCTTGATCGACACGTTGTAGGTGCCGGCCTTGGTGAACTTGATCGAATCGGTGGCGCCCGGCTGGTCGCCTCGCGAGTAGCCCGTGACACTCGAAGTCGCGCCGGGCGTCAATGGAATATTCAGCCCCGCACCAACGCCACCCAACGAGGCCCCGGCGGTCGGCGAGCCGCCGGCCGGATACAGCGGCACCCCAACGCTCGCGCCGGGTCCGGTCACAGTGACCTCGCCACCGATCTGACCCGGGAATTGGCAGCCGACGATGACGCCGACGCCGAGCTTGCCCTGAATATCCTTTGCATCAGCCGGGGCCTTGACCGTGACCGAGCCGTTCGACGTGTACCAGGCGCTCCGCGACTGCGGGGTCGCCAGCGAGCCCTGAATGGCGAAGGAGTTACCCGTCGACTTCAGGACGACGCTCCAGCCATCGGGCGCCGGAACGGTCTTCTGACCGCTCGGCAGCGGGCCGGCGTTGGCGGAGCCGGCAGCGACCGAGGCGGCAGCTGCCACCGCGACCGCGACGACGCCTGCGCGCGTAGCGACCTTGCTCATCTTGCTCATTCGTTCCCCTCACCAGGAATCTGTGGAGTGACGCTCCGATCAGGAGCGCCGGCGTAGCAGCTCACCCAGCCGCCTACCGAATCCCGTGCGTCGTCTCAGCACGTGACCACTGTCGTTTCCCCGGAGATCTTCGTCGACCTTCGGTTCCCGCGCAGCATATCCTCAGGTTTCGCGACGTCGCAACGGTTTGAACCTTTATGAATCCCGACTTTCGAAACTTGTAATTTCAAATAGCGATTGCCGAACGTCGTCTGGACCAGGACTTCTTAGGACATACTCACCGGTAACCTGGCCCGACCCGCAATTCAGGCGTCATTGCACACTCTGAGAGTTCACTCAGGCAACCCAGACCTGTAACCTGAACGTAAATCTGAAGCCTGTGTCCTTAGTCACACTACCAGCGCTAATGCAAAACCTTACGTGGTTCGGAGCGCGAAGCGGTCGGGCGGGTCAGCCCCCGTGGTGCGGCGGACGGTTCTCGCGGTACCACCGCTCGGTCGGGTCACCGTCGGACTGGGAAACGGGCGATGCCGCACCCGAGCGGGATGCGGCATCGTCGGACATGTCGTCCTTGGTCTGTGCGGGCAGAACGTCCCCGAAGATCCGCGCGATGTCGCGCGCGGAGTACTTCCGGGGCCCGCTCTCGCCGGACCGGCTGTCGGCGCCCTCGGTCACCGGGCCTGGTCGTCCCCACCGGCGATGTGCCGGATCACGTGGGTGGCCAGCGGGGTGAGCGTGGCCATGCCGTCACGGATCGCGGCGCGCGAGCTCGCGAGGTTCACCACCACGGTGCTGCCGGACACGCCGGCCAGACCGCGCGAGAGCCCCGCGTCGGTGGCGCCGGCAGCAAGACCCGACGAGCGGAGCGCCTCACAGATGCCCGGCAGCTTCTTGTCGAGGATGTCCTCGGTGGCCTCCGGCGTCACGTCGCGGGCGCCCACGCCCACGCCGCCGATCGTCACCGCCAGGTCCACGCCGCCGATCACCGCGGTGTTGAGCGCGTTGCGCACGTCCACCTCCTCGGCGGGGACCACGACCACGGCGTCGACCTCGAAACCGGCCTCCTCGAGCAGCTCGGTCACCAGCGAACCGACCGACTTTCCGGCGTTCGGGACGCCCGGCTGCACGTGGTCGTCGACGACCACCACGAGCGCGCGGCCGATCACCCCGGCCCCGTCGAGCGCCGCTTCGTCCAGAACGGGCACGTCGAGCACCTCGTCCTCCGGCCAATCCGCTGCGGTCATGTCCACTCCTCGCATCATTTGTCCAACTTATCGAGCGTCACCTGCTTGGACACCGGACTCGTACTGCTCGGGCTGTCGAGGTACGTGATCGTCACGGTAGCCCCCGGCGGGTACGAGCGCACGGCCCCGATCAATCCGTAGCCGTCGGTGATCTGCACGTCGTCGATCTTCGTCACCAACGCACCCTTGGGGATGCCCGCGCGACCGAAGGCCCCCGTCGCCGACACCTCCGCGACCAGGGCGCCGGGCCGGGTGACCGAGGTCTGCCGCGGATCCACCGTCACGCCCACCGCGGCGTGCGAGGCCTTCCCCGAGTCCATCAGCTCCTTGCTGATCCGCTGCACCAGGTTCGCCGGGATCGCGAAGCCCAGACCGATGCTGCCGCTCTGCTGCCCCGTGGACCGGGACGATCCGAGCGTCGCGATCGACGAGTTGATGCCGACGAGCTGCCCCGCCATGTCCACGAGCGCACCACCGGAGTTGCCGGGGTTGATCGCCGCGTCCGTCTGCACCGAATTGACGACGGTGGCCTGATCCGAGTCGCGGCCGCTGGTGGCCACCGGACGATTGAGAGCCGAGACGATGCCGCTGGTCACCGTGCCCGCGAGCCCCAGCGGCGCGCCCACGGCCACGACCTCCTGGCCCACGGTCAGCTTGCCGCTGTCCGCGAAGGCCAGGGGCTTGAGGCCGCGCTTGTCCGTCTGGATCACCGCGAGGTCGGTCACCGGATCCGCGCCGACCACGGCCGCATTGCTCACGGTGCCGTCCGAGAAGGACACGGTGAGCTTGCCGTTACCCGCGATCACGTGGTTGTTCGTGACGATCTTGCCGTCCGCGGTGATCACCACGCCCGAGCCCGAGGATTCCGAGGACCCGGCCTGATTGTCGATCGACACGACGGCGGGCAGCACGTTCTGCGCCACCTCCTGCACCGACCCCTTGACGACCGGCGGCGCCGCTCCCCCGGACACGGTCGTCGTCGTGCTCGAGGAGTCCTTGCCCCACACCAGGTACGCCCCGGTCACCGACAGCAGCGACGCGACCAGCGCGATCGCCACGCCCAGCGCCACGAGCGCGCCCAGCTTCGGCCCACCCCTGGGCGGGCCCGACGGGGCCGGGGGCACCGTCTGCACCCCGCCCGGCGCCGGGTAGCCCGACGGTGCGCCGCCCTGTCCGGCCGCGTACGGGTTCGAGTACTGCTGGGTGGGCCGGTACTGCCCGGCCTGGCCCGGCTGCTGCGCGGGCTGTCCCGGCTGCTGCCCCTGCTGATAGGGATTCTGCGGACCCTCGGTCATGGAGCCCCTCCTTCGTGTCTCACGCCAAGACTGCAGTCGTCGTCTGTGAGGTCGCTGTGAGCAGATTGTCACTTACCCCGCAGCAGCCGCATGCGGGGTTCCCGATGCACGATCTGCGGGGCCCGTCCGCCCGCCACCGGGCTGCCGGGGATCTCGAACCGGACCAGGGCACCGCCACCGTCGGCCGAACCGACCGAGACGCTGCCGCCGTGCCGCTCGATCACCTGCTTGACGATCGCCAGGCCCAAGCCCGAGCCGGGCATCGAACGGCTCGCCATCGACCGGTAGAACCGCTCGAAGACCAGCTCGCGGTCCTCCTCCGGGATGCCGGGACCGCTGTCGGCGACGGTGAGCGCCGCCCGGTCCACGCCGATCTCGGACAGCTCGACGCGCACCACGGCACCGTCGGGCGAGAATTTCGCGGCGTTGTCGAGCACGTTGACCACGGCGCGACCGAGCCCGCCGTTGTCGCCGTACACGAACCAGGGCGCGCTGGAGACCTCGAAGCGCACCGTCGGGCGGCGGCGTTCCACCCGCTCGACCGCCTTCGCGAGGACCTCCTCGAGGTCGATCTCCTCGTTGACGGCCTCGGGGGCGTCCTCCCGCGCCAGGTCGACGAGGTCGCCGACCAGCGTGGTCAGCTCCTCGACCTGCGCGAGCACGTCGTCGGAGAGCTCCTGCAGATCCTCCTCCGGGATCGGCGGAGCGCCGGGGCGGCGCGTGGCGATGAGCAGCTCGACGTTGGTGCGCAGGCTGGTCAGGGGCGTGCGCAGCTCGTGACCGGCGTCGGCGACGAGGCGGGCCTGCCGGTCGCGCGACTCGGCGAGGGCCTGCAGCATCGTGTTGAAGCTGATGCTCAGCCGCGCCAGCTCGTCGCGGCCCGTCACGGGGATCGGCGTCAGGTCGTCGGTGCGGGCGACGCGCTCCGCGGCCTCGGTGAGCCGCTGGACCGGCCTGAGCCCGCCGCGGGCGACCGCGGTGCCGGCGATCGCCGCGAGGATCACGCCGCACGCGCCGACCACGATGAGCACCGTCCCCAGCTCGCTGAGCAGGTTCTTCGTGGGTGTCAGGTCCTCGGCGACGATGATCGTCACGCCGTTGTCCAGCCGCCGGGCCATGACGCGGGTGTCGCCCACCGAGCGCAGCGACTGCTCGAGCTTGCCCGAGATCACGGCGCGCTCGTCGTCGCCGATCGGGACCTGCCCGGACGGCCCGGAGTGGTACGGCGTCCCGTCGGGATAGACGACCATCGTGCGGTTGACGGACATGTCCGGACGGAACATGAGCATCATCATCACGGTGGTGAACTGCGTGACCGGCGAGCTCATCGCCGGCGCCACCGAGTCCACCTGCTGGTGCAGCCGGTTGTCGACGTCCGCGTACATGGCCCGTTTGACCACGAAGAACGCCGACGCCGCCATGAGTGCGACGGTGATACCCACGACCACCGCGGCCAGCAGCGTCACCCGCCAGCGGAAGCTGACGTTGCGGGTGACCGGGTTCGGGTCGCGCATGGGGCGCTTGTCCCGGACCTCCGGCCGGGCGTGCCGGGGCAGGGGTCCGGACACCGTCGGGATGCGCCCCGTCACGGCGCGCCCCCAGGCGTCACGGCGGGGTCTCGCGCAGGACGTACCCGACGCCCCGCACGGTGTGGATCAGCCGGCTCTCGCCATCGGCCTCGGTCTTGCGGCGCAGGTACCCGACGTACACCTCCAGCGCGTTGCCCGAGGTCGGGAAGTCGTAACCCCACACCTCCTCGAGGATCCGGCTGCGGGTCAGCACCCGGCGCGGGTTGCCCATGAGCATCTCGAGCAGGCTGAACTCCGTCCGCGTGAGGCTGATGGAGCGCTCGCCGCGGGAGACCTCGCGGGTCGCCGGGTCGAGGCTCAGGTCCTCGAACGCGAACACCTCGTTGTCCGCGCCCGCGTCCGGCGTGGCGCGGCGCAGCAGCGCCCGCATGCGGGCGAGGAGTTCCTCGAGCGCGAAGGGCTTGGGCAGGTAGTCGTCGGCGCCCGCGTCCAGCCCGCTGACCCGGTCGCTCACCGCGTCACGCGCGGTGAGCACGAGGATCGGCAGGTCGTCGCCGGCGCTGCGCAGGCGACGGCACACCTCGAGGCCGTCGAGCCGGGGCATGTTCAAGTCGAGCACCACCGCATCGGGGCGGTTGCCCGCGATGTGATCGAGGGCGTCCTGGCCGTCCACGGCCGTGTCCACCTGGTACCCGTTGAAGGTCAGTGAGCGCCGCAGGGACTCCCGCACCGCGCGGTCGTCGTCGACCACCAGAATTCGCATGGTTACCAGTCTTACCCAACGCGGCTAGGAATTCGCTGAAGAGGCGGCAGTGATGTGCGGCTCCGGTAATTCTGGACAACGGCTTCGACAATTTGGTGCACGGCCGATGCACCGACATACACTCGAATCGTGTCCGTAGCCCCTGGATTCGCCCGTCGCCGCGCCGGCGTGCCCGTCGGTGCGCTGCTGCGCATCCATCGCGACGGCGCGCGGGTCCACGCCGAGAACCTGGCGCTGATCTGCACCCTCGGCATGGAACGCCCAGCGGCATTGCTCTCCGCCCTGTGTTCCTTCGCCGGATGGGGCGGCGTGGCGCTGCTCGCGATCGACGACTGGTCCCCCGCCGCGATCCCGAGCCTGTTCGCCTCCGCGCTGGGGTTCCTCTGGGGCGCGCGGTTCGCGACCGGTCGCCCGCTGACCTATCACGGATCGCTCGCTTACATCGCGTTCAGCAACGCCGGCCTTCTCATCGCGCTGCACGCAGCGCCGTCGACCCTCGTCGCGCTGCTGGAGACCATCTGGATGCTCGCGACGGTGTGCTTCGCCTACACCTGGCACGGCCGCGTCGCCGTCGCGATCCAGTACGTCGTGATCGTCCTGTGCATGATCATCACCGCGACCGCCGCCGCCCGGTTCGACGACGTCCGCCCCGTGGTCCTCGCGATCAGCCTCGGCACCGTCGCCTGCGCCGCGCAACTGTCCTTCCTGACCTTCGCGGGCAAGGAGCGGCTCGGCCGGTTCGCCCTGACCTCGGAGCGCCTGTCGCGGCTCGACGAACTGACCGGACTCCTCAATCGGCGCGGGCTCACCGCCGTGGCGGGCAACCGACCCGGCACCGTCGCCGTCGCGATGATCGACCTCGACCACTTCAAGCGGATCAACGACGCGCACGGCCACGCCACCGGCGACGAAGTACTGCTCCTGGCCGCGCGTCGGCTCCAGACGATCTGCGGTGCCAATGCCCTCGTCGCCCGCCTCGGCGGCGACGAATTCGCGGTCGTCACCGACCACGTGCCCACCGACCTCGGCGAGCGGCTGTTCGACCCCGCCGACGGCACCCCGGTCCACGCAAGTGTCGGCGTGGCACACGGCGTCGCCGACAGCGCCGCCGCCCTCGAGCGGCTCCTCGCCGCCGCCGACGCCGCGATGTACGCCGCGAAACACGCAGGTGGACGCTGGATCGCCTCGTGAACAGATTCTTCAATCCTGAAGCTTTGCGCTAGCGTGGCCACCATGTCCAGCGCCGGGATCCGAGCCGTGTTCGACAGCGGCGCGAGCGTCCACGCCGACAAGTACGACGTCCTGAGACGGGTGGGGCTGCATCGCGTAGCGGTGAACCTCGCGGCGCTCTGCGTCGCCGGAATCGCCGTCACCGCGATCCTGCTAGCACTCAGCGGCCGGTCGACGATCCCGGCGCTGTGTGTCGCGCTGGCCGTGCCCGCCGTCGGCTGGGCCTGGTTCCTGCATCGGACGCCGCGGATGCGATACGCCCAGTCGCTCGGTTTCCTCGCGTACTGCGACGTCGTGATCATCGTCGGCCTCTTCGTCGTGACCGACTCGGAGGTCGGGTTCCTCAAACTCACCTGGCTCGTCGCGGTGAGCGGCTACGCCTACGGGTTCCACGGGCGGGTCGCGATGGCGCTGCAGAGTGCGATCGGTGTCGTCGGCCTCGGCGTGGTTATCGCGATGGCCCTGATCCACCACGACTCGTCGATCCCGCTGCTCGCGGCGGGCTCGGTCACCGTTGTCGTCATCAACGCCGCCACCGCACTCGTCATCGACGGCGGCATCCGCCGGTTCGGGCTCACCGCCGAACGTGCAGAGCATCTCGCGCGGCTCGACGATCTCACGGGACTGCTCAACCGCCGGGGCCTCGGTCACGCGTGCCGCGGCTGGTCGGGGGCCATGACGGTGGCCGTCCTCGACCTGGACGGGTTCAAGCGGCTCAACGACACCCACGGCCACCCCGCGGGCGACGAGGTCCTGCGCCACGTCGCTCGTGGACTGCGTGCCGCGGCCGGGCCCAGTGCCCTGGTCGCCCGCCTCGGCGGCGACGAGTTCGCCGTGGTCGCCGGCCGTCTCCCCGACCTCGAGGCCGGTATCCGCGGCACGTTCGACGGGGTGCCCGTCCGCGCGAGTCTGGGCCTCGCCCACGGGATCGCCGACGGCGCCGCCGGCCTCGACGCGCTCCTCGCCTCCGCCGACGCCGCCATGTACCGGGCCAAGCGGGCGGCGGACCGTCGGACCGCCTGAGCGGGAGCCGCGCCACCCGGCGGCCCGGAGACACCGGACCGTCAGCGCCGGAGCATCCGGCGGCACCCGCGGTAGAAGCGGTGCGCGACGTTCTCCGGCGCGAGGGGCACGCTCCACCCCTGCCACAGGGCGAGGAGCCGGAAACCCGTGGCCAGCACGGCGCCGACCACGAGCGACCGCGCGTCGGTGGCGCCCCAGTACGAGGCGAGCACCGTCGCGCCGGCGCCGGTGAGCGCGGGGATGGCGTAGAGATCGCGCTCCTGGATGAGCAGCGGCACCTCGTTGACGAGGATGTCGCGCAGCACGCCGCCACCGAGCGCGGCGGTGATGCCGATGAGCGCGGCGGCGAAGGGCGACGCGTCGTGGTGCAGGGCCGTCAGCGCGCCGGCGGCGGAGAACACGCCCATGCCGATCGCGTCGAGCACGACCACCGACAGCTTGAGCCGCCCGAACTGCGGGTGGAAGACGAAGACGAAGGCGGCCGCGATCGTGGCCGTGGTGAGGTTCTCCCAGCCCTGGAAGGACGCGGGCGGGTGGATGCCGAGCAGGACGTCGCGCGCCACGCCGCCGCCCACGCCGGTGAGCGCGGCCAGCGTCCAGACGCCGAACAGGTCGAGCCGCTTGCGGACGCCGATCAGCGCGCCGGACGCCGCGAACACCGCGATGCCCGCGTAGTTCAGCACCGCCAGCAGCACGGAACCCCCCTAACGAGCTTGCATACACCTCAAGAGCGGGCCGGCACCAGGCCGACCCGCTCTTGGGGAAAGATCAGTTCTTAGCGGCGGTCGAGATCGACCAGGCCCAGCTTCGCGGCGCGCACGAGGCGACGCGGAACCAGGTGGGTGCGGCCGCCGACCTGCACGGCCTGCAGCTCGGGGTTGTTCGCCTTCCACTGCGAGCGGCGAGCATGCGTGTTCGCCCGCGACATACGGCGCTTCGGTACAGCCATGATTCTTCCTATCGGTCTTGACGAAAAAAGCTCTCGACGCGAGCCCGGAAGGCTTCCAACGTCACAAGCACAGAAGTCTACCGCCGAACAGCCCGCCCGCCAAAACGCGCGTACTTCTCCTCGAACTTCTGCACGCGTCCGGCCGTGTCGACCAGCCGCTGCTTGCCCGTCCACAGCGGGTGCGAGTCGCTGGTGACGTCCACGACGATCAGCGGATAGGTCTCCCCCTCGACCTCGACGGTCCGCGCCGACGTCGCCGTACTCCGGGTGACGAAGACCTTCCCCGTCGACGCGTCCTGGAACGCGACGGGGCGGTACTCCGGGTGGATTCCTTGCTTCATGACATCTCCTCGTCTTCTCGTGTCCCGGCCGCCGGGTCGGGGGCCAGGTCCTCGCACGGGTCGGCGTGCATCGCGCCGAACGGGTCGTGCCAGAGCGCCCACTCGCCGGGCCCGGCGGCGAATTCGGCGGGGGTCAGCTCGGCCCAGCGCAGCGTCTCGGCGACGCGCACGGGGTCGGCCCCGGCGACCAGCACCACCAGGTCGGTCCGACGGTCCCCGTAGGCCTCATCCCAGCCGGCGGACGCCATCGCCCAGCGGTCGGGACTCCCCTGGCCGCCCGCGGCGAGCCACGGGCCCGCCGCGCCGACGCGCAGCCCCGCCCCGGCGGACTCCAGCCAGAAGGCATCGTCGGGACGGGTGGCGAGCCACATCCGCCCCCGCGCGTGAACGACCCCGTCGAGCAGCACGTCGATGGCCTCGTGGAACCGGCCGGGGTGCAGCGGCCGGCGGGCGCTGAATTCGATCAGGCGGACGTCGCCGTCCGGTTCCAGGGGCGGGCAGCCGGGCAACAACGGGCCGAAGGGCTCGATCGGGGCGCGCGGCACCCCCAGGCGCGGGAGCAGTCCGGTCAGCGGCTCCTGCTCGCGGGCGATCGGCGCATCGGGCGCCAGGCGGCGCAGCACGGCGCGCAGGCGGGCGGGGTCGGGGCTGTCGCCGGTCACCACCAGCAGGTCCGCGTTCTGCGCGTGGCCCACGGCCAGCTGGGCGACGGTCCGCTCGTCGTCGCCCGGCACGGCGAACCGCTCGCCGAGGTCCTCCTCACCGAGGGCGTCGTCGAGCCAGGTCGCACCGTCGACGAAGCCGATCGTTCCGACGATCTCGACATCGCGGGACGCGGGCGCGGAGACGCCGCCGACCATCTCGACGACCACGTGCTCGATCGCGTCCCGCAGCGCATCGGCCTCGAGGGTGGGGTCGAGCCGCACCACGATCCGCCGGACGCCCTGCCGCCGGTGCAAAGCCCGCAGCAGCGGCAGCAGGTCCTCGCGCAGCGTGCACGAGACACAGCCGTGAGCGAGCTCGAGCAACGCGACGCGCTCCTCGGCGGTGCCGTCGGGCCGGACGGTGGACTCCGACCGGACCACCATCCCCTCGTGGAGCCCGGACAGGTCGTGATGCACGACGACGGTGCCCGGTTCGGCCAGCTCAAGGGCGCGCTCCTGCCCGCCGAAGCCGGTGAGGAGCAGGACCGGAGTTCTGTTGGAAATGATTCCCATTTCTAGTACGTTACCTTATCGACAATCATTCGCAAGAAGGAGAGCAATGTCCGCACACTGCCAGGTGACCGGCCGCGCCCCCGGCTTCGGCAAGCGGGTCTCGCACAGTCACGTGCGCACGAACCGACGCTGGAACCCGAACATCCAGCGCCGCCGCTACTACGTGCCCTCGCTCGGGCGCTCGGTCACGCTCCGGGTGTCCACGAAGGGCATCAAGACCATCGATCGCCGCGGCATCGACGCGGTGGTCACCGACATCCTGTCCCGAGGGGAGAAGCTGTAATGGCCCGCAACGAGGTCCGACCGATCATCAAACTCAAGTCCACCGCCGGCACCGGGTACACGTACGTGACCCGGAAGAACCGTCGCAACGACCCCGACCGCATGGTGCTGCGCAAGTTCGACCCGGTCGTCCGCGCGCACGTCGACTTCCGTGAGGAGCGCTGATGGCGACGAAGGCGAAGATCGCCAAGAACGAGCGGCGGAAGGTTCTGGTCGCACGCTGGGCCGAGCGGCGCACGGAGCTCAAGCGGGTCATCGCGCACCCGTCGACCCCGGCGGACGACCGCGCCGCGGCCGTGAGCGCGCTCGCGAAGCTGCCCCGCGACGGCTCGGCCACGCGCGTGCGCAACCGCGACGCCGCCGACGGCCGGCCCCGCGGACACCTGCGCAAGTTCGGCCTGTCCCGCGTCCGGGTCCGGCAGATGGCGCACGACGGTGAGCTGCCCGGCGTCCGGAAGTCGAGCTGGTGATGGCGCGCAGGCCCGTGCGCACCCCCGCCGCGCGCCGCGGACTCGTGCGCGTGCCCGACGGTGCCCTCGACTACAAGAACGTCACCTACCTGCGGACCTTCCTCAACGACCGCGGCAAGCTGCGCTCCCGCGCCGTGACGCGGCTCTCGCCGCAGGACCAGAAACAGCTGGCCCTCGCGGTGAAGAACGCCCGGGAGATGGCGCTCCTTCCCTACTCGACGAGGTAGCGCCTCACGATGTCGGGTTCTGGTGCGTCGCAGGTGCGGGGTGCACGTCTGAGGCACCAGAACCCGACATCGTGAACCGCTCCGCGATTCGTCGGTCGCGTAATCTGCTCGCTCGTGACCTCCGTGCTGGCCGGCTTCGCCGTGATCGCGATCATCATCGCGGCGGGCTGGCTGGTCGGCCGGGTCGGCGTCCTGGGCGAGGAACCCGAGAGGCAGCTCTCGCTCCTGGTGTTCTACCTGCTCACCCCGGCCCTGTTGCTGCACGCGCTGGCCACCACCGACATGTCGGTGCTGTTCAGCCCGCGATTGTGGGTGAGCGCGGGGTCGGCGCTGGTGATCGGCGCGATCTACTACGTGATCGTCCGGGTGTTCCGGCACCGGCCGATGGGCGATGCGACGATCGGCGCGCTTGCGTCCAGCTACGTGAACTCGTCGAACCTGGGTATCCCGATCGCGGTGTTCGTGCTGCACGACACGTCGTACGTGGCCCCACTGCTGCTGTTCCAGATCCTGATCTACTCGACGATCGCGCTGACCATGCTCGACATCGCGGAGTCGCGCGAGCGCCCCGGCAGGGCCCAGCCGATCTGGCGCACCGTCGCCACTCCCCTGCTGAACCCCATCGTGGTGGGCGCGCTGATCGGGCTCGTGATCTCGCTCGCGCGGTGGCACCCGCCGGACTGGTTGATGAGCCCCGTCAAGCTGCTCGGCGACGCTTCGGTACCGATGGCCCTGGTCGTCTTCGGGCTGTCGCTGGGCGGGGTGCGGGTGCTGCAGAAGGGCGAGGCGCCCCGTCGGGACATCGCGCTGGCGACCGCGCTCAAGATGATCGCAATGCCCGTCCTCGCGTGGGCGATGGCGCGATTCCTGTTCGGTCAGTCGGGGCACGCCCTGTTCGCGCAGACGGTGACCGCGGCCCTCCCGACCGCACAGAACGTGCTGGTCTACGGCCTGCGGTACAACCGCGGCGTGATCCTCGCGCGGGACTGCGGCCTGATCACGACGATGCTGTCGATACCGGCGATCATGCTGATCGCCGCTCTGCTCACCTGACGGACGCGCCGAACGACCAGGTCACATTACGCCTGTGACGCCCGTTTCAGCTTGGGTTCGACATGTTACTCATGGGTTAATAAGAGTACGAGCGGAGCGCTGAACGGCGCGTCGCGACCACACACTCAGGAGAGACCCATGGCTCAGACCGCCGCTCAGCGCGCCGTCGAGGTGTTCGTCTCTGCCGTTCAGGCCCGCGGGGGCAAGGCAGAGGTCGCCACGAAGGGGAGCACCGTGCTCGTCACCGTGACCGCAGCCGACCGCACCGAGACGCTCCGCGTCAAGGCCACCACCGGCGATGCCTGGCACGCCCGCAAGGGCGAGGCCGTCGTCAAGGCGCCCGTCACCGCGTGGGCGCTCGTCGACCTGTCCGACGGTGCGCCGATCGCCATCGTCTCGGCCGCCGAGTACGCCGCGCACGTCGGCAAGCTCGCCGCCGGATACGAGGGCAAGAACCCGGGCAAGACCCTGACCGCGAACACCAACCTCGCCGTCACCGCCGACGCCGTGGCCGCGTGGGAGGACGCCTGGTCGGTCCTGGGCCTCGACGGTGGCGCCGCGAAGCCCGCCGCCGCCGCGAAGCCGGCTGCGGCTGCAAAGCCGGCCGCGACCAAGCCCGCTGCCAAGAAGGCCCCGGCGAAGAAGACCCCGGCGAAGAGCACCGCCGCCAAGAAGACCGCGCCCGCGAAGAAGGCCCCGGCCAAGACCGCTGCTGCCGAGTCCACTGCGGCCAAGACCGCGGCCGCCAAGACCGCCGCGGCGAAGCCCGCAGCGACCAAGCCCGCCGCCAAGAAGGCGCCGGTCAAGGCCTCGGAGGCCAAGATCACCCCGATCGCCGCACAGAAGGACGCCGCGTCGAAGGGCAAGGCGCCCGCCTCCATCGACGCGAAGTCGGCCAACTCGGCGGCCGCCCCCAAGGCCGACGCGAAGACCGGCGCGAAGGCCGCGCCGAAGCCGGAGACGAAGGCACCGTCGAAGGACGTCGCCAAGGCCGAGAAGCCCGCGCCGAAGAAGAACCAGCCCACCGGCATCGCGCTGCTCCTCAAGCGGCTCCCGGTGGTCGGCCGCCTGCTCTGACGCAGCGCCCACCCTCGACGATCCGGCCTCCCCGCCCTGCAGCGGGGAGGCCGGCTCCGTTTCAGGTCGGTCCTCCGACCGGATGAATCCCTGCTGGAGGACCGCCACCAGCGCCCTCCGAGTGCCACAGTCAGTGAATACCGACTGATCGGAGGAACGATGAACACAACAATTCGTACCGCAGCCGTCGTCGCGGTCGCCACCGGCGCGGTGCTCGCGAGTCCGGGTGCCGCCTTTGCCTTCACTCCCGCGGAGAACGGCTTCCTCAGCGCCGTCTCCGCTCGCGGCACCCACATCACCGATGCCCCCGCGATGCTCCGGGACGGCTATACCGCGTGCCGTGGCGGGTCGGCGCGCAAGGACATCGCCCAGGAGGCGCGCCACTGGCTGTGCCCCGGCGGGATCCAGTGGGATGCAGGGCGGCCGCCGCACCCCGCGTACTCGCGGTCCGAGCACGCCTTCCTGAACGCGGTCGCCGCCCGGGGTACGGAGATCACTGACGCGGCCGCCATGATTCGCGAGGGTCGCAAGGTCTGTGGCGGCGGCAGTGCCCGCGCCGACATCGCCCAGGAGGCGCGACACTGGCTCTGCCCGCGCTGACGCCGAGACCTCGCGCAGAGTCCACCGCGCGTGTCGGCGCGAGGAAGCGGGGACCCACCCGCTTCGCCTAGAGTCGGGACTATGCCCGACGAGCTCGAACCCCTGCGCCGCGATGTCCTGCGGGCATCGGATCACGACCGCAATCGCGTGGTGGAGATGCTCTCCGCGGCCCTCGGCCTCGGCCAGATCACGCTGCCCGAGTACGAGGAACGATCGGAACAGGCGGTGCAGGCCCGCACGTTCGCGGACCTCGACCGGTTGGTCGTCGACCTCCCGGCCGTGCAGGCACCGTCGGCCATGGCGGCCCCGGCGTACCGCGCGCCGTCGGTCGCACCCGCGGGCGTGCCGCGCATGGGCGAGAACAAGTGGGCGATCATGTCCGGAACGCGGGTGCGCGGGCCGATCGCCGTGGGGCCCGAGCACACCGCCACCGCGTTCTGGGGCGGTGTGAACCTGGACCTGCGCGAGGCGACCTTCCTCGTGGGCGATGTGACCCTGAACGTCTACGCCGTCATGGGCGGCGTGGAGATCATCCTGCCCAAGGGCGCCAACGTGCACGTCGAGGGTGTCGGGATCATGGGCGCCTTCGAGCACAAGAACCCGCAGACCGGCGAGCCGACCGGTCCCCGGATCACCGTGAAGGGCTTCGCCTTCTGGGGCGGGGTCGAGGTGAAGATCAAGTAGCTATGCCCGCTTGCGACTGCCCAGGTAGTCGCTGACGACCGCGGCGCCCAGACCGTCGAGGTCCGGCGAGACGAGCCGCCCGCCCACGCGCCGCACCACCGCGGTGAGGAAGCGGGTGAGCCCGGGGTCGTCGCCCAGCTGGAAGACCGTGATCTGCGCACCCTGTGCGGCAACGGCGTCCAGGCCGCGCACCGTCATCGCGACGGTCCGCGGGTGCGGCGGGTAGTCGAAGAAGGGCTCGCCGTTCCGCTCGAGGTGGGCGGTCGGCTCACCGTCGGTGACCACGAGCAGCACCGGCTGCGCGTTCGGATGGGCGCGGAAGTGCTGTTGCGCCAACGCCAGCGCGTGGTGCAAGTTCGTGCCCTGCTCGTAGGCACCGTCGAGCCCGGTCAATTCCCCCACGCTGAGCGTGCGCGCGTACCGGCCGAATCCGATGAGCGCCAGGTCGTCTCCGCGGAAGCGGGTCGAGATCAGCTGGTGCAGAGCGAGAGCCGTGCGTTTCATCGGTAGCCAGCGCCCCTCCATGACCATGGAGAAGCTGGTGTCCACGAGCAGCGCCACCGCCGCGTGACTGCGGGCCTCGGTCTCGGTGACCTCGATGTCGCGCGCGTCCAGCGCCACCGGACCCGAGGTGCCCGAAGCGGCCTGTCGGAGTACGCCGTTGAGCACGGTGCGGGTGGCGTCCCACGGCTCGGTATCGCCGAACCGCCACTCCCGGCTCGCGCCGGTGGCCTCGCCCGTCGCCCCGGTGCGGGCGGTGTTCCGCTCGCCGCCCCGGGAGGTCAGACGGTGCGCCACGTCCCGCAGGATCGACTGGCCCAGTTGCCGGATCGCCTTGGGCGAGAGGCGGAGCGAGCCGTCGGGGTCGCGGGAGAAGTAGCCCTGGTCGCGGAGCGCCTTCTCCAGGTCTGCCAGGGTGCGCGCGTCGGCCACCGCCTCGTCGCCGAGCTGCCGCTGCAGCGCCTCGAGGTCGATGTCGTCGAGCGATGCGCCGTTGTACTGCTGACTCAGCTGATCCGCCAGGGATTCCAGGTCGGCGATGTCCTGCATCGCCTGCGTCGCGTCGCCCAGGCCCATGCCCTCGGATCCCTCGAACTCCTGGCTGCCGTACCAGTCCTCGCCCGGGCGGGCGTCCATCAGCTTGCCGGTGAGGTCGCTCAGCGCCTGGGAGAGCTGCGGCGACCCGAAGGCCGCCTGCGACAGCTCCTCCAGCTCGGCCCGCTGCTCCGGGGTGAGGCTGTTGTACAGCCGCTGCGCCGCGGCCGACCGCTGCGCCAGGGCGTCGATGAGCTCGTCGATGTTCCGCGGGTTCTCGGGGAAGTACTGCCCGTGCTCGGCCATGAAGTCGTCGAAGTCGGCCTGTGTCGCCTCGCCGGCGTTGTGCTTGTCCAGCAGCGTGTTCAGGTCGTCGAGCATCTTCTGGATCGCGGCGCGGTCCTCGTCGGTCGCGCCCTCGAGGGCCTGCTTGATCCCGGCGAACTGCTGGTCGAGCAGCTCGCGCCCCAGAAGGTCGCGGATCTCCTCGTACTTCTGCGCGGCCTCGGGCGAGCGCCACCGGTAGTCCCCCAGCTCCCGCACGGCCTGCGCCGCCGACGGCGGCAGGTCCCCCAAGCGCATCTCCTGGAACCGGGCATCGTCGTCCAGCGCCCGCGCGAGCTCCTTGCGCTCGGCGAGCACGGCCTCGTCGAGCAGCTTCTGGACGTCCTCGAAGGTCTTGCCGAGGTTGTTGCGCTGCAACAGCTCCTGTTTGCGCCGGTTCGCCAGCTCCGCCAGCTTGTCCAGCCCGCGCCGGTTCTCGCTGCCGCGCCGCAGGTACTCCTGCAGCGCGCGCCGCGGCGAGACGCCGTTCATCACGTCCCGGCCGATCTCGTCGAGCGCATCCCGCAGGTCGACGGGCGGGGCCAGCGGATCCGGGCCGCCGGTGTAACGGCGGTACCGGGCGAGGCGCCCGCGCCGCACTCCCTGCCCGCGCCGGGGTCGATCAGCCATAGACGGTCTGCCCCTCGTCGTCGGACTCCTTGCCGATCCGCCGGGCCAGGTACAGGCCCTCCAGTGCGAATTCGGCTGCGGCGGCGCGCTCCCCGGGCGAATCGGCCTCGAGCCGCCGGTACACCTCCGCGAGCACGGGCACCTCGGGCAGGTTCTCGAGCAGCGCTGCCGCGGTCACATCGTCGCCGGTCACGATCGGCCCGCCGGCCTCGATGGCGTCCACGAGCGGCCCCAGGTCGACGCCGAGCAGGTACTCACCGATCGTCGCGGCGGTGGCACGACGCAGCAGGTGCACCAGGGTCGCGATCTCGCGCCCCTCCTCGCCCGCCTCGAACTCCACCTTGCCGCGCAGCACGTCGGGCACCGTCAGCAGGTCGACGGGGCGCGCCACCGGCAGTTCCTCCCCACCCACGGCTGCGCGGTGCAGCGCCGCCGCGGCGACCGTCTCCTGCGCCGCGATGGCGAACCGGGCGGACACCCCGGAACGCTGGTCGACGGCGGGCGACTCGCGCAGCTCGCGGGTGAACCGCGCCAGCACCTCGGTGAGGTACTGCGGCACGGAGGCGACCACGTCCGCCTCCTGCTCGATGACCGCGACCTCGTCCTCGAGATCCAGCGGGTAGTGCGTGCGGATCTCGGCGCCGAAGCGGTCCTTGAGCGGCGTGATGATGCGGCCGCGGTTGGTGTAGTCCTCGGGGTTCGCGGACGCCAGGAGCAACACGTCGAGCGGCAGGCGCAGCGTGTAGCCGCGCACCTGGATGTCGCGCTCCTCCATGACATTGAGCATCGCCACCTGGATGCGCTCGGCCAGGTCCGGCAGCTCGTTGACGGCGACGATGCCGCGGTGCGCCCGCGGGATGAGGCCGAAGTGGATGGTCTCCGGGTCGCCCAGGCTGCGGCCCTGCGCCACCTTGACGGGGTCGACGTCGCCCACCAGATCCCCGACGGAGGTGTCCGGCGTGGCCAGCTTCTCCGAGTAGCGCTCCTCCCGGTGCTTCCACGCGACGGGCAGATCGTCGCCCAGTTCCTGCGCGCGGCGGATCGACGCCGGGGTGATCGGGTGGTACGGGTGCTCGCCGAGCTCGGCACCGTCGATGACGGGCGTCCACTCGTCGAGCAGCCCGACGATGGTGCGGATCAGGCGCGTCTTGCCCTGGCCGCGCTCGCCGAGCAGCACCACGTCGTGGCCGGCCAGGAGAGCCCGCTCGAGCTGGGGGATGACGGTGTCGTCGAATCCCTGGATGCCGTCCCACGGGTTCGTATCGGCCCGGAGCGCCGCCAGCAGATTGCCGCGGAGCTCGTCCTTGATCCCGCGGTAGACGTGGCCGGAGGCCTTGAGTTCGCCGAGCGTAGTGGGGAGCTCGCTGGGGAGCTCGGAACGGCGATCGGTGAGTGCATCGGAGCGCGCAGAAGTCACGCCGTCCACGCTACGCCGATCGGCCCGCGCCGCCCCAGCGTCTACGCCCGCAGCGAAATCGGGAATACGGAGGGGGTCACTTCTTCTTGGTGCCGGGGATGACGCCCGCGTCGATCACGGCCTTCGTCAGCGGCCGGATCCGGGCGATCAGGTCCTCCGATCCGGGGCCGAACGCTGCGGCGGTGATGGCGTCGGTGCCCGCCTCGATGTCGAGGTAGACGCCCATGCCCTCGCCCGTCAGTCGGTGCTCCTCCGGCTCGCCCTCGACGAGGCCGCGCTCGGTGAGGCGGGCGACGGCGTCGCCCCACTCCTGCTCGCTGTACCCGCGGGTGATGCGGAAGAACCTGCGGCCCATGACCCGACGGCGCACCGTCGGATCCGGGACGTCCGCCTCGTGCAGGACGCCCGCCTCGAGGCCCGTGAGCCCGTGCCGGATCAGTTCGGCGAGATGGTTGTCGCCGCGCCATTCGCGCAGCACGGAGAGGTGGCGCCAGAGGGCGAGGGCCGGATCGTCCGGCACCGTCGACGATGCCCAGGCGGAGGCGAGGGTGCGACCGGAGAGCGGCAGGCCTGCGACGAGGTCGCCGAAACCCTCGGCGAGCGCGCGGACCTCGGCGGGATCGATCCCGGCGAGGATCTCGCGGTACTGCTCGGCGAGCATGACATAGCGGCGGTCGTCGATCTCGGCCAGTCCCGCGTCGACGGCGACCGGCCATGCGCTCTCGATCAGCGTGGGCGCGAAGTTGTAGAACGCGGCGGTGACCACGGACGCGTGCGCCTCGCCGATCGGAGCGGCCCGGGCGCCCACGTAGAAGGCGTGCTGGTCGATGCCCAGGTCGCGGACGGCGTCCCGGATGCCCGGGTTGAAGTACGCGACCACGTGGAAGGGCTCGACGGTCTCGTAGGCGGTCCGGGCGAGGGCGACGGCGTTGTCCGACATGTCCCCACACTGTCAGGGCGGGCGGGGATTGTCGACGCCGGGCTACTTGTAGAAGCCCTCGCGCAGGTTGATGCCGTGCTCGACCCACACCTTCATCGCGGCGAGCATCCCGGTCCAGCCCATGCAGTTGCCGAAGGCGCTCCTGGCTCCGTCGCCGGTGGCCGCGAAGGCCGACTCGGTGATCGTGACCAGGGTGCGGGAATCGTCGTCGACGGGCTCGAACTCGAAGGTCACCGTGGTGTCCGCGCCGTGGACGGCATGCTCCGCGGCCCATCGGATCACGATCTTCGAGTACGGATCCGCCTCGACCACCTGCACCGGGAAGGCGCCGGGGAAGTCGGCGAAGTCCCAGGTGACCTCGGCGTTCGGCACCAGCCGGCCCCGGGCGCCACCGGTGGTGAAGTACTGGGACAGCTGCTGCGGATCGGCGACGGCCTCGTAGACCTGAGCGGTGGGGCGCGCCACGTAGCCGGAAACGGTGAAGGAGAGCTCTTCGAGGTCTGACATGTGATAAAACTACAACATGTCTGACGCCGACCGCAAGGGTGCCCGGCGCGCGGCGGAGCCCGACGACGACGCCGACGACCAGGTCTTCAAAGCACTCGCGAACGGCACCCGCCGCCGCATGCTCGACGTGCTCAAGCAGTCGCCGCGCACCACCGGCGAGCTGTGCGCGCACTTCCCCGACCTCGACCGCACGACGGTGCTCCAACACCTGCGCGTCCTCGAGCGGGCGGAGCTGGTGATCGGGCGGAGGGTCGGACGCGAGCGGCACCTCACGCTGGCGCCGGTGCCCATCAAGCGGATCTACGACCGCTGGATCGGCGAGTACGCCCGCGCCGCCGTGTCCCTGCTCGACGACCTCAGCCGCGAATGACCGGATCCTCGCCGACCGCACTCACGCGGCGAGGCCGCCGATCATCTCGGCGACCGCCGTGATCACGACCTCCGGCTCCTCGGTCAGGTGGTGCCAGGTGTAGTTCAACACCGACCAGCCGGCGCCGGTCAGGGCGTTCGACTTGTTCTGGTCGGTCATCCACCGCTTCTGCGAACGGTGGTACGCCCAACCATTGATCTCCACCGCGAGCTTGCACTCCGGGAACGCGAAGTCGATCGCATAGCCACGGAAGGGCAGTTGCGGGTATCGAGCGAGTAGCCCGTGGCCTGGTGGACTCGGCGGCCGGCGGGCACGGTGGCGGTCACCATCTCGGGCACGGTCTCGGTCAGGCCGTGCCAGTAGAGGGCGGTCCAGCGATCGGCGGCACCGCCGGAGATCAGCACGGGGATCCGGACGCCCGCCCGGTCCGTGTGGGGGTGGAGGGCCGAGCGATAGATCCCACAGCTCCGGAGGTATCGAACCACTGCTCCGGTCGAACCCCGCGGGCCATGCGCGGCGCGCATGACCTGCCGCCGAAACCACAGGTCAGAGGTAATGCGCCGCACGCATCACTTCGCCGAGCAGACATGCCTCCGACAGGCCCCGGCCCCAGCACGCCCCAGCGAACGCGGGATCAGTGGAAGAAGTGGCGCGTCCCGGTGAAGTACATCGTGACGCCGGCCTCGGCGGCCGCCGCGATGACCTCCTTGTCGCGGATGGATCCGCCGGGCGAGACGATCGCCTTCACACCCGCGTCGATGAGGATCTGCGGGCCGTCCGGGAACGGGAAGAAAGCGTCGGACGCGGCCACCGAGCCGAGCACCCGATCACCCGCGCGGGTCACGGCCAGCTGCGCCGAGTCGACGCGGTTGACCTGTCCCATACCCACGCCCACGGACGCGCCGCGGGAGGCCAGCAGGATCGCGTTCGACTTCACGGCGCGGCAGGCGCGCCAGGCGAACTCGAGATCGGTGAGGGTGGCCTCGTCGGCGGGCTCCCCGGACGCCAGCGTCCAGGTGGCGGGATCGTCGCCGGGGGCGTCGATCGCATCGGACTGCTGCAGCAGCAGGCCGCCCGTGATCTGCTTGATCTCGGTGGTCAGCACCGGCGGCTCGGCGAGCAGCACGCGGATGTTCTTCTTGCGCTGCAGTACCGCCAGGGCACCGTCGGCGTAGGAGGGCGCGATGATGACCTCGGTGAAGATCTCCGACACCTGCTCGGCCATCTCCAGGCTGACCTCGCGGTTCGCGGCGATGACACCGCCGTAGGCCGAGACCGGGTCGCACGCGTGGGCCTTGCGGTGCGCCTGCGCCACGTCCTTGCCGATCGCGATGCCGCACGGGTTGGCGTGCTTGACGATCGCGACGGCCGGCTCGTTGAAGTCGTACGCGGCCCGCCAGGCGGCG
This sequence comes from Tsukamurella spumae, assembly GCF_012396015.1. Lineage (GTDB taxonomy): Bacteria > Actinomycetota > Actinomycetes > Mycobacteriales > Mycobacteriaceae > Tsukamurella > Tsukamurella spumae. The sequence goes on from NZ_JAAXOQ010000003.1 coordinate 134,599, forward strand.
TCACCGTCGGTGTAGTTGTTGTAGCTCATCTCCTTGCCGTGCAGCTGCTGCGCCTGCGCCAGCCCCGCCTTCGAGCCGCCGACGTACAGCGCCGCGCCCTGGTGCGGGTTCTCGCCGTAGCGGAGCACGTTCTCGCGGGTCCAGGTGCCGCCCATCCACGACGGGAAGGCCACGGCGTGGCCGTCGGCGGTCTCGGGCGCCACGACATTGGTCATGTACGAGGCCACAGCCACGTCGTAGTCGGCGGTGTGCCGGAAGGCCTTCGCCGCGAGCGCCTTCCGCTGCTCGAGCGAGAAGCCGACGCGCGCGTTGTCGACCACGTCGCCGTAGTCGGAGGGCGAGACCACGACCGCCACCGACGGGTGGTTCTTCGCGGCGGCCCGCACCATCGACGGTCCGCCGATGTCGATCTGCTCGATGCACTCGTCCTCGGACGCGCCGGAGGCGACGGTGTCGGTGAAGGGGTAGAGGTTCACGACGACCAGCTCGAACTTCTTGACGTCCAGGTCGCGCAGCTGCTCGAGGTGCTCGGACAGGCGGGTGTCGGCGAGGATGCCGGCGTGGATCTTGGGGTGCAGGGTCTTCACCCGGCCGTCGAGGCACTCGGGGAAGCCGGTGACGTCCTCGACGCGGGTCACGGCCACGCCGGCATCGGCGATGGTGCGCGCGGTCGAACCGGTCGAGACGATCTCGACGCCCGACTGGGCGAGCCCCGTGGCCAGCTCCACCAGACCCGTCTTGTCGTACACGCTGATCAGCGCGCGCTTGAGCGGGATGTTGCTGCTCATGAAATGGTGACCTTTCGTCCATCGACGCGGTAGCCCTGGCGGGCGACCTTCGCGACGACCTCTGTCAGAAGTCGGCGCTCCACGACCTTGATCCGTTCGTGCAGGGTGTCCTCGGTGTCCCCCGCCTCCACCGCGACCGCCTCCTGCGCGAGGATCGGTCCGGTGTCGAGCCCCGCGTCCACGAGATGCACGGTGGAGCCGGTGAGCTTGACTCCGTGCTCGAGGGCGGCGGGAACGGCGTGGGCGCCCGGAAACGCGGGCAGCAGCGCGGGATGCGCGTTGATCACGCGCCCGCCGAACGCGGCGAGGAACGCGGGACCGAGGATCTTCATGAAGCCGGCCGCCACCACGAGGTGCGGCTCCAGCTCGGTGACGGCGGCCATCAGGGCGGCGTCCCATTCGGCGCGATCGCCGTAGGCCCGCAGCGGTACCTCGGCGCTCTCGACCCCGGCCTGCGCGGCGACCTCCAGCGCCCGGCAGCTCCGATCGGCGACGACACCCACGACGGACCCCGGGTAGTCGGGGCCGGACGACGCCGCGAGCAGTGCCTCGAGCAGCGAACCGGTGCCGGAGGCCAGCACGACGATCCGGGCGGGCGCGCACGGCGACACCACCGTGGGGCTGGGCGTGGTCAGGATGCTCTCCATCGCATGGGGGGGACGATTCGTGTTCAGCCTAATCGGCCGGTCCGGACCGGATCATCGGGCCTACCGATCGTCTGGTCCGGCCTACTGGCCGAAGGTGTAGCTGTCGAGCTCCTCGATGTCGGCGATGGTCCGTTCCCGCTTCGACGCGGCGGGCCCGACCGCAGGCCGGGACACGGGCCGGACCTCCTCGGTCGGTTGCTCGGCGAGGGCGTCGAAATCTCCGGTGTCCGCCGGGGACTCGTCGCGTTCGGGCTGGTCCTCGTCCGCATCGTCGGCGCGGGAGCCGCGGTCCGCGGGCTCGATCTCCACGGTGGCACCGTCGTCGATCACATCGGGCTCGTCCGCGTAGGTCGTGTAACCCGACGGTGCCTCTCCCTCGGCCCGGCGCGCGGCGCGGACGGCGCGCGACTCCCCCACCTGTTGCAGAACGAGGGCGGCGAGGACACCGACGAGGCCGACCCAGGCCAGGGTGAACAGGAACACCTGCAGCAGGTCCGCGCCCGCGTAGCCGAACCCGCCGAGCTCCCCACCTGCGACGAAGGCGGCTGCGGTGAAGCCCGTCGCGGTGAGCAACGCGGTGACGGCGACCGTGGTCACCGTCGGCCCGAGGTCGAGGGAGCGGGCGGTGCACCGTCGGCCCACCCGGACCGCGACGTAGGCGGGTACGGCGAGCAGTGGCAGCAGGTACCAGGGCGACGGTCCCTGGGGCAGGACCGCCAGGATCGGCACGCCCGGGGCGCGGCCGGGGGCCGCGGAGAACAGGCTCATCGAGATCGGGCCCAGGTGGACGCCCGCGCCCAGGGGCAGCGCTGCGGCACCGATCACCACGTTGGGCAGGTACAGCAGCGACACCAGGACCAGGGAGATCATGCCGACGGCGTCGTTGCCGGAGCGGACGAGGTCGAAGACCGTCTCCCAGCGGATCACCAGGCGGACCAGGACGATCGCCAGGCCGACGGCGCCGAACGCGAGCAGCGCCCGCCCCGCGAGCCGGGCGCAGTCGTCGACCCAGGCAGGCACGTGGAGGTAGCGGGCGGCGGCGCGCCAATACGCGGGCGCGAGGCCGAGCAGGGCGGCGCCGAGGTGCACGGCGATGGTGCACAGGAACGCGGTGAGCGGAGGCGGCGTGGCGATGGTGTACCGCCCCGCGGCGTCGTTGACGACGGCCAGCGCGATGGCGGTGAACAGGGCGGGTCCGGCGATGGCGCACAGGAGCACGGCGCGGAGCTCGGCGAGCGGGCGTCCCTCGCCGCCGGCGCGGCGCGCGGCCCGGGCGACTGCGGCGACCAACGCGATCGTGGGGAGGAGCGGCAGCACGCCGAGGGTGATGTCGCTGATGGTGACCGGCACCTGGTGCACGGCCAGCCAGAGCCCGGCGACCGTGGGGACGATGGCCCCGAGGCCGGTCGACGAGGTGAGCAGAACGACCCCTCCCACCACGAACGTGATCAGGAGGGTCACGAGCGACGGCCCGAAGGCCATCACGAACAGCGGCCGGGTCTCGCTCGGGCCCGGCCCGGCGGCGCGCGCTGAATCCATCATCCTCACCACTGTGACACCGCAGCGTCGGAGAGTGGCTCAGGCGCGCCGCAGGCGGGGACTACTGTCCCTGCTTGTTCTCGCCCTCGGTGGAGTGCGAGCCGTGCTGCGGGGTGGCCGGGCTGCCGAAGGCCTGGGTGGCCGACGACGACGCGGACTGGCCGAACGCGGTGGTCACCTCGTCGGGCGACGCCGAGGCGCCGGGGTTCGACGGTGCCGCCGACGCACCGGGGGCCTGGAAGCCCGTGGTGGCCGGGGCCGCGGGGGCGGCCGGAGCGGACGGCGTGGACGGTGCGCCCGGGGCCTGGTAGCCCGACTGGGCCGGCGCCTGGTAGCCGCCGTAGCTCGGCCACTGCGACTGCCCGGACGGTGCCTCCGCCGACGGTGCGGCCGGGAGCGAGGGCGACGAGACGGCGGGCTGCTCGGCGCCGGGCGCCTGCGCGGCGTCGGCGGACGGGGCGGCGGTCGCGGACGCGTCCGTCGATGCGCTCGCGGCGGCGGCCACGGCGGCGGGGTTCTTGATGATGCCCGCGTCGATCAGCACGAGGACCACCGCGGCGGCCGCGGTGAGCAGCGCGAAGAACAGCGCGATCCAGTAGCCGTAGGCCATGTTCTCCCAGCTGAACGACCCGAACACGAAGCCGAGAAAGCCCGCGACGGCGAGAGCCGCAGCCGGAGTGCGACCGGTCGAGCCCTTCGAGATCAGGCTCAGACCGGCGGCGATACCGGCGGCGAGCAGCACGATGAGCAACGGCTGCGTGGGGCTCTCGAAACCCGACGCCGACGCGCTGGTCGAGTAGGGGCCCGCCGAGATGGTGCGCTCGTAGAAGTTGAGGAAGCCCAGCAGGAAGGTGATGACACCCAGCGCGGCGGTGGTGATCGACAGGATCAGCGCGAGGTCCAGCGGCTTCGACGGCGCGGCGGGCTGCTGCGGGTAGCCGCCGTACTGCTGGCCGTAGCCCTGCTGCGCGTAGTCCGGCTGCTGACCGTAACCCTGCTGACCGTAACCCTGCTGGCCGTAGCCCTGCTGCCCGTACCCGGGCTGGGCCTGCTGGCCGTACCCGGGCTGCGCCGGCTGGCCGTAACCCTGCTGGCCGTAGCCCTGCTGCGGGTAGTCCGGCTGCCCGTAGCCCCCCTGGCCCGGCTGCTGCCCGTACCCTCCACCTGAGTAGGTCATGTTCTTCTCCCCGAAGGTTGATGTCGGCCCCTACGGGCCAGTACGCCACCACCCTATACACGAAGTCCGACGTCACGTTGTTGCAGCACCATCAAGTTTCTCTGGCCTGGATCAAATTCGTCGGATAATCCGTTGTACTGGCGGATACGACTCAGCGAGAGTGGAGGACATGACCACGACCCCCGTTGCGACCGCCGGCCCCGGCCTCCTCCGGCTGATGGCCGTCGCCACCGGCCTGTCGGCGGCGAGCCTGTACGTCGCGTACCCGATCCTCGACCTGCTGCGCGACCGGTTCGGCATGTCGGACACGACAGCCGGGCTGCTCGTGACGGTGGCGCAGGCCGGCTACGCGGCCGGACTGCTCCTGTTGGTGCCGATGTCGGACGTGGTGCGGCGCCGCCCGCTGGCGCTGACGCTGCTGACGCTGACGGCCGCGGCCCTCGTCGTCGCCGGCGCTGCGCAGACGGGGGCGGTGCTCCTCGTGGCGTCGGCACTGGCGGCGGTGACGGCGGTCGGCGCGCAGGTGATCGTGCCCTACGCCGCCGAGCTCGCGGGACCGCGCGAGCAGGCGCACGCGGTCGGCGTCGTGATGAGCGGCGTGATCCTGGGCGGCCTGCTGAGCCGCTTCCTATCCGGAGTACTGACCGACGCATTCGGCTGGCGCACCCCCTATTTCGTCCTCGCGGCAGCGCTCCTCGCGGCTGCCGCCGGGCTGGCGCGCACGATGCCCCGGCACGACCCGGACCGGCCCGGGCTCACCGTCGAGCGCTACCGGGGCCTACTGGCGTCGATGATCGCGCTGGTCCGCGCGTTCCCCGCGCTCCGGCTGCGGTCCGTCCTCGCCGCGCTGTCCCTCGCCTCGTTCGTGGTGCAGGGCGCGGCGGTCACCTTCCTGCTCGCCGGCCCCCGGTTCGGGTGGACGCCGACGGCGATCGGCACGATCGGGCTGCTCGGCGCGGTGGGCGCCCTGTCGGGGCCGGTGATCGGCCGGATCGTCGACCGCGGGCACGGCGCGCTGCTCACGACGGTCGGCCTCATCGCGCAGCCGGTGGCGTGGTGCGCGATGCTCCTCGCGGACGGGGCCGGCGGCCTGTCCGCGCTGATCGTGGGCCTGGTGCTGCTCGGCATCGGGCAGCAGGCGGTGCTCAACACGTCCCAGGCGGTGCTCTACGCGCTCGTGCCCGAGGCGCGCGGCCGCATCAACGCGGTGTTCATGGGCACCTTCTTCATCGGCGGCACACTCGGTTCCGCGGCGACGGCCGCTCTGTGGCCGGTCGCCGGCTGGACCGGCTGCTGCCTGCTCGGCGTCGGCCTGGCCACGACCGCCCTGGTCCTGTACCTCGCCTTCCGCGCCGTGGAGCGTCCCGGGCCCGACGGGGCGGCACCGTCGGCCTAGGAAACGGGACCGTCGGCCTAGGAAACGGGACCGCCCCGCCTCCCGGACGGGAGACGGGGCGGTGGACCGAATGCGCTGCTGTTACAGCGACTTCAGGATCTCGCGGGCGAGCGCGGCGGTCTCGGAGGGGGTCTTGCCCACCTTGACGCCGGCGGCCTCGAGGGCCTCCTTCTTCGCGGCGGCCGTGCCCGACGAGCCGGAGACGATGGCGCCGGCGTGGCCCATGGTCTTGCCCTCGGGAGCGGTGAAGCCGGCCACGTAGCCCACGACGGGCTTGGTGACGTTCTCCTTGATGTACGCGGCGGCACGCTCCTCGGCGTCGCCGCCGATCTCGCCGATCATGACGATGATCTTGGTCTCGGGATCCTTCTCGAAGGCCTCGATGACGTCGATGTGCGTGGTGCCGATGACCGGGTCGCCGCCGATGCCGATGGCGGTGGAGAAGCCGAAGTCGCGCAGCTCGTACATCATCTGGTAGGTCAGCGTGCCCGACTTCGACACGAGGCCGACGGGGCCGGTGCCGGTGATGTTGTTCGGGGTGATGCCGACCAGGGCCTCGCCCGGCGTGATGACGCCGGGGCAGTTCGGGCCGATGATGCGGGTCTTGTTGCCCTTATCGACGTTGTAGGCCCACGCGTACGCGGAGTCCTGCACCGGGATGCCCTCGGTGATCACGACGAGCAGCGGGATCTCGGCGTCGATCGCCTCGACGATGGCGTCCTTGGAGAACGCCGGCGGCACGAATGCGATCGACGTGTCGGCGCCCGTCTTCTCCATGGCCTCGGCCACGGAACCGAAGACGGGGAGCTCGACGGCGTTGCCGTCCTTGTCGACGTGCGAGACGGTGGTGCCGGCCTTGCGGGCGTTGACGCCGCCGACGACATTGGTGCCGGCCTTGAGCATCAGGGCGGTGTGCTTGGTGCCCTCGCCGCCGGTGATGCCCTGGACGATGACCTTGTTGTCCTTGGTCAGGAAGATAGCCATTTTTCTGTTGTCTCCCTTACTTGTTCGCCAGCTCGGCGGCCTTGTCGGCGCCTTCGTCCATGGTCTGCGCGAGCGTCACCAGCGGGTGGTTCGCCGCGGCCAGGATCGCCCGGCCCTCCTCGACCTTGTTGCCGTCGAGACGCACGACGAGCGGCTTGGAGGCCGCGTCGCCCAGGGTCTCCAGCGCACCGACGATGCCGTTGGCGACCGCGTCGCACGCGGTGATGCCGCCGAAGACGTTGACGAACACGCTCTTGACCTGTGCGTCACCGAGGATGACGTCGAGGCCGGCGGCCATCACGGCCGCCGAGGCGCCGCCGCCGATGTCGAGGAAGTTGGCCGGCTTGACGCCGCCGTGCTTCTCGCCGGCGTAGGCGACCACGTCGAGGGTCGACATGACCAGGCCCGCACCGTTGCCGATGACGCCGACCTGACCGTCGAGCTTGACGTAGTTGAGGTCGTTCTCCTTGGCCTTGAGCTCGAGCGGGTCGGTGGACCCGGCGTCGGCGAAGGCCTCGTGATCGGGGTGGCGGAAGTCGGCGTTCTCGTCCAGCGAGACCTTGCCGTCCAGCGCGAGGATCTGATCGTCCGGCGTGCGGACCAGCGGGTTGACCTCGACCAGGGTGGCGTCCTCGCCGACGAAGACCTCCCACAGCTTCTGGATGGTCACGGCCGCGGAGTCGAGCACCTCGGCGGGCAGCTTGCCGGCCTCGGCGATCGCGCGCGCGGTGGCCAGGTCGACGCCCTTGGTCGCGTCGATCGAGATCTTCGCCAGCGCGTCCGGGTTCTCCTCGGCGGTGACCTCGATCTCGACGCCGCCCTCGACCGAGCACATGGCCAGGTAGGTGCGGTTGGCGCGGTCGAGCAGGAAGGAGATGTAGTACTCCTCGGCGATGTCACTCGCCTCGGCCACCAGCAGCTTCTTGACGACGTGACCCTTGATGTCCAGGCCCAGGATCGCCTCGGCGTTGGCCTGCGCCGCATCGGCGTCGGCGGAGTACTTCACGCCGCCGGCCTTGCCGCGGCCACCCACCTTGACCTGCGCCTTGACCATCACAGGCTTGCCGATTTCCTCGGCGATCGCGCGGGCGTCGGCGACATTGTCCGTCACGCGGCCGGCCGAGGTAGGCACGCCGTGCTTGACGAACAGTTCCTTCGCTTGGTATTCGAAGAGATCCATCAGCTCACCATCTGTCTGGTTACTCGGTCCACCAGCATTCATCACGGGTCCGCAGTCGACTCTATGCCTCCGCGAATCCGCCCGGACGCCGACCCTTGTTCCATGACCTATCTCACTTGACCTGCGGTTATCAGGCTCCACACCCTACCCGTCGGTAAGTTTTGCGATCGGCACTGCGCGCCCCGGCGATTGTGACTGAATTCAGAGGACGGCAAGCGCTGGTTAAGCGCCGTCAACGATGGTTACCGCAGTCGACAGTGAATGGAGAACACATCTCATGAAGCCTTCCCGCCCTGCCCTCGTCGCAGCCTCGGCGGCGCTCGCGCTGACGGTCTCGCTCACCGGCTGCGCCGACAAGGGCAGCTCGTCGAACAGCTCGGAGACCACCGCTACCGCCGCCGCGTCGGCAGGAGCCTCGGACATCGACGCGCCTGCTCTACTCAAGGAGACTTCCGAGGCGGCCAAGAACCTCACCAGCACCCACTTCACCGTGGCGGTGACCGGGAAGGTGCCTAACCTCCCGATCTCGAAGGTCGATGGTGACCTCCAAATCAAGCCCGCCACCCAGGCGCATGGCACCGCGCTGGTGCAGCCCGGCAATGCGGAAGGCAAGTTCACCTACATCGATGGCAAGATGTACGCCGCACTGTTCGGGGACAAGTACGTCGACTACGGCGACGGCACGTCGATCTACGATGTCTCGGCCCTCTTCGACCAGAGCAAAGGCATCCCGAACATCCTCACCAAAATCACGGGCGCGCAGGCCGTCGGCACCGAGACCATCGACGGCCAGGAGACCACCAAGATCACCGGCACGGTGCCCGCGACGGAGATCGCCACCATCTCCGGCTCGCGCGTCGATCCGCAGAAGAGCGTTCCGGTACCCACCACCGTGTGGGTCCAGAAGTCCGGCGAAAAGCAGCTCGTCCGCATCGAGGTCAAGCCCATCACCGACGGGGCCATCACGCTCACCTTCTCCAGGTTTGGAGAAAAGGTCGCCGTGACAAAGCCGAACGTGACCCCCATCGAGACCACCGACAAGCCCGAAGCCGGCGAGGCCCTGCCCCGCTGACTCCTCGCGATCTCCCCCGGATCGTGCCATCCCCCAGTATTTTCGAGAAAGGTACCATCATGAAGACCCTGACCAAGAAGGCGTTCGTTGTCGCCGCCACAACCGCTAGCGTCGTGGGCGGCATCCAGGTCGCGGCCGCCCCCGCCGCGAACGCCGCCGTCAACTTCGGCGCCATCGCGGTCGCGTCCAATGGCGCGACGGGCCGCGCGTGGGACTATCCTTCCCGGGCCGCCGCCGAGCGCGCCGCACTCAACTCGTGCGGCTGGGGCAGCTGCAAGGTGCTCGCCTCCTTCAGCGACGGCTGCGGCGCCGTCGCCCAGACCCGCACCCGGTATCAGGGTGGCACCGGCCGTTCCCTCTACGCAGCACAGCGGAGCGCGATCTCACTTTCCGGCGGTGGGTCGATCTTCGTCTGGACCTGCACCTCCGGTCACCTCTGATCCACCCCGCACAGCGTCGGAGGGGCGGCACCGTTTCTCGACGGTGCCGCCCTTCGGCGTGTGCGGGGCTGTTCTTCTGCTACGGCGCTCGTCGCAGGATGAGGAACCCGGCGGGCGAACACGGGCCGATCGCACTGTCATTTCAGACCCTGCAGGACGAGATAGGCCGCGCTCGCGAGCTGCTCGGCCTGCACCTGCTGGCCACGTGTCGTCGCCACCGACAGGTACCGCCCGACTGGTCGTCGCGATCGCCGCGGGCCAGCGCGACACCGACTTTGAACCCCGCGAAACTGAGCACCGTGACGTGGCGCCGACCGTGCTGCCGGAGAAGCTCGAGGGAGCGGCGGAATCGAACACCGGAATCGGCGACCTCCGACGGCGGCGTTGGATGAGGGGGCACCTACGTCGGGACTCCCTACCTCGCACGCGGCGAGCACGACTGCCACCGAGCCCACCGCGACGAGCCGGCGCAGCACCGCGGTAGTCCGCGCCACGGCCGGACGATGTATGCCCGTGCCCGCCGCGTGACTGCCGATCATCCCCCTCATCCGTCCGCGTCCTATCCAGTGCAGGCCCAGTAGTAGACGCTGCCGCCACCCGCACTCGCGATTGCGTAGTTCTGAGCTGTGCCGAGGTCGCTTCCGGTGCCGTAGCCCCAGTAGCTCGACGACTCAGCGATCGCACCGCACCCGTTCGCGAATTGCGCAACGGTCCGGCAGCCGTACCCACAGCTCGCCCGCGCCGCGCTCGATGCCGCACTGTAGCTCGAATAATTGACCGCGTAGGAAGCCGCGCCCGTCGAGGTGTTGAGCGCAAGGGCGCCGTAATCGCCGCTCGCGCTCGCGGTGCCAGCGGCTGCGAACGTGGACGCTCCCACGGCGGCCACCGCGACGGCGACCGCGCCAGCGCGCTTGAGACTGTGCTTCATGATTTCTCCTCCAGTGATGTCAACGAAAAATGTTCAGTTGCGGGGGGTTCCGGGCGTGGTGCTGGGTACAGCAGAGGGTGCGGGCACGCTCGGCTTCACGACGTCGACCTTCTCGCCCCACTTCGAGAAGTTCATCGTCAATGCCGCGTCTTTGGCGGGGACCAGCTGCAGGCGAACGAGCTGATGCTCGCCGGACGACTGGATCCAAACGGTGACCGGCACCGGCACGTCCTTGGTCTCCGGATTCACCACGCGCGTCCCGGTCAGGGCGCTCACATCCCCGGAGCGGACCTTTCCGACGATCTTGGTGGTGGCCGCCCCTTCGATCGTCTCGGACCCTGCGGCAACGGGTTCGGAGATCGAGGACAGAACGTGGGGCAGACCCTTCGCAGGGTCGAACAGCAACGCCACGGGGAAGATCGACGCACCGTCGCCGTAGTCGACGTACCGGCCGGAGATGTTCGAGTACATCTTGCCGTCGATGAAAACGAAGTCGCCCTTGAGCTTGCCACCCATGCTGAGTTCTGCGCTGCCCTTCGCTTGGACTGCGGGCTTGACGTTGATGCCTCCGGTCGCCTTGGTGAGGGGCAAGTTCGGAACCGTACCCGTCACGTCGATGAGGAACTGGGCGTTGGTCACCGCCTTCGCGGCCTCGGACGCGGACTTCAGCAGCGACGTCGCGTCAACGGCGCTGGCCGACGCAGTCGCATCGCCGCCCCCGGAACTCGACGAACCCTTGTCTGCGCAGGCCCCCAGACCGAGGGATACGGTGATCCCGAGCGCGACGATCGCCGCAGTGGATCGACTACGGATATTCATGAATTCTTTCTCCTTCTATGGATTCGGTATCCAAACATTCCTGAACCGTGCGACGCCGATATCCACACCGCGGACACAATGAAGGCGTAGTACGGCTGGGTAGCGACCTCGGAAATGGCCACGTCGTCGACTTTCTCCGGTGCCGAATTCAGAATCTTAAGGTCGGCCGGCATCTGCGGAACCGTCCGCAGATCCGCAGGCCCAGATTGGTGACCGAACGAAGTACATCGGCATCAGCATTCCCCCGAGATCCATGCGTTCTGCCCCCTCAACTGGGTTCTTCAAGCTTGAGCGGGCAGTCCCTGGTCAGCGGCTCGGCGTGTCGGTGACGTGAGGAGCCCCTGGTCTCGGTGAAATCTGGATGTTGCGACACATTCCGATTTCGGTGAGGAGTGCCAGGGGCATGAGCGAGCCTACTTCGTTGTTGTTGGGTCTGGAAGGTCTGCAGGTCACGAGAATTTCGGCACTGCCGGACAGGACACGGCCCCGCGACCTCGCGTTGAGCGCCACTACATCCTCCGCAGCAAGAGATACGCCGCGGAGCTGACCTGCTCGACGTTCTTGCGCTGCTCGCCGTGGAATTCGGAGACGTACCTGCCGACCGGTACGTAACACCCGAAACGCTCGGCCGACACGGCCGATGCCTTGTATGCGACGCATCGCGCCGTCGGCAGCCCGTCGATACTGAACCTGCGCGATGCACCCCTCTCTCTACTGGCCAAGTGATCGGCCAGCTTCGCGGCGCCCGCGGGGTCCGCCGCGCGGTACACGTTGTTGCGGCCCACGCCTACCAGATCGACCCCCGCCTCCTCGAACCTCCGCGCCGCGTCGACAGGGTCTGTCATCCAGGCGAGCGCCGCCCGGCTCTCCCTGAATCCGAAGTCGGGCTGGAAACGTCCGTCGTCGATGGGTTCAGGCGCGACGGTGTGGCTCACGATTCCGTCGTGATCCACCGGCAGACCCGCAAGATCGGCGGGACCGGGGGAGGTGAATCCCCTCAGCTGGGCCTGCTGCGCGGCAATCGCCTTCTGCGCGTAGCCCCGCACCCGGGCACCGTCGGTTCCCTTGTCGGACGCGGCGACAACGATCACGTGACTTCCCGCGGCTGCGAGTACCCGCACCGTGGTCCGTGTCGAGAAGTAGTCCTTCCCCTCGATCCTGCGCTCCATCGCGGCGGCGCCGCTGACGCCGGGGAGCGTGATCACCTCCGCACCGATCGCGCGCCGGTAGTCGTCGACGGCACCCGCAGCAGCCGCGTCATCCGGCATGCGGATCAGGCTGAGGTTCAGGTATCGAGTCGAGCCGTCGGACTCCGCGATCCGACTAGTCGCCATGCCGTACACCATCGACCGGTCGGTGAGTGGCTTCTGCATCGCAACTCCGAGCTGTTCCTCGTTGTCGTCCCCGTCCTTGAGCTCTGTCAGGTTGCTCGCCTGCACCACGGCATGCGCGGAGGACATCCAGGTGACCGTGAACTCGGGATCCACGTCCCACGGGAACACCATCCGGTTCGTCAGGATATTGGCGGCGAGCACCTTGCGTTGCACCGCAGACGCTTTCACCACACGCGGATCGACGGAGAAGTTTCCGTGGTCCAGCCGTATCGCTTCCGCACTCGGATCGGCCACCGCGGTCCCGTCGATCGTCGTCGCGCAGCCGGCGAGCGCACCGGCCGACACCAGTACGGCTACCAGCGCCCCGACCATGGGCTTCTTCATTTCGCCTCCTTCAGGATCAGCCACTGCGCCGCCGCACGCTGGTGCGCCGTGGTCAGGTCGTCTCCGAGCACCCGCGCGACATACCGATCCACCACGACGAAGCAGGCGAACCCATTGAGCGAGACCGACTTGGCGCAGCTCACCGCATCCCCCAGCACCGGAACGCCCGCGGCCGGCGTGTTGCCGCTCGCAGCCGACCATGCCCGCGCGAACCCCTTCGCGGCCTCACGGTCCCGCGCCCGCGCGACCACGCTGACGTTCCAGCCCACGAGGTCGACGCCCGCGGTGCGGTAGTCGACGAGCACCGTCGGATTCAGCAGCCGCCGCTCGAGCATCGACAGCGTAAGCACCCCGATCGCTCGAATATCGCGCTTCCCCGGGTGTTCGGAACCCATCGTCCGAGCCAACATGCCGCCGCGATCCAGCGGCAGCGCTGTGATCCGCGCCTGCGCGGTGGGTACGAAAGCGCGCGCCAGCGGCAACTGCCGCGCCAGCGCCGCCTCCGCGAGCTTGAGCGCTGCTGCCGAATCGGCTGCCCGTGCGCGAACCAGTAGAATGATCGGCCCCACGCGAACGACCGACTCCACTGTGCCGGCCACTAGCTCAACCGACTTCGCGTCGTTCGCCCCCGCGACCGCCACCGAACGATGCTTCTCCCACTCGTATCCGATGGACTTCTCAGCGGACTCCACGTCCTTGTCGGATTCGAACCGGTACATGCCCGCCCGAACTTCGCGTGTCGAGCCCGTTTCCCGGTCCGCCCGTGCCACCATGACCGCGACTTTCGCCCCGTCGATGAGGACGGACCTGTCGTTCGGTCCCGTGAAGCCGGTCCAGTCGATGACCGGAACAGATTCGATCCCCTCCACGGGGAAGGTCAGCGCCGGTTCGACCTCGGCCGGGAGGACAAGCGCCTCGAGCATCCGGTTTCCCTCGGCGATCCATGCGCGATCCGGGTCCCCCTGTGGGGGCACGTACCCCGTGACCTTCTCCTCACCGATGTCCAGTCCCGCGGGGATGGCGACGCTGCTCGAGTCCCCGGGCGGCGCCATTGCGCTGCCGGGGATGGCCTGACCGCACGCCGCCACGGCGAGCCCCATCAGTGTCACGATCGTGCCCGTCATCCCACAACGAGTTCCGCCCCTCCGCATAGCGGCCCTTCCTACGCTGCGACCAACGCGGACAAGATGATCCACACCAGCACCCATGCCAATCCCGATGCCAGTGCGATGAGCGACCACGTCTTCGCGCTCTCGGCTGCGGCGCGCGCCTCGCTCTCGTGCCCGAGCTGCCACAGCTTGTTCACGTTCGCGGCTTTGACTACCGCGAAGATCCCGACGGGGTTGCCGCACAGCAGGACCGTGCAGATCGCGAACACCATGTAGTTGTGGGGTGGCATCATGTTCCGCTGCGGATCCCCGCCAGGGTTCCCTATGTTCGGCGCGGCACCGGGGTAGCCCGGCTGCGGGTTCCCAGCGCCGTACGCCGGCGGCGCGGGCTGCTGATACGGAGGTGCCACAGGCTGCTGATACTGAGGTACCACAGGCTGCTGATACTGAGGCGCCAACCCGGGCTGCGGCATTCGCGGAGCCTCGGGCATCATCGGTCGCTCCGGAACAGGCGCCGCGGCGGGCGGTTGCGCCGCGGCGCCGTAGCTGGGCCGGTAGGGCTTGTTGTCCGTCATTGTCAGTCACCAATTCCGTTCAGGTTCTTACGGCCCCGACCCAGAGCGGGTCGAGTGGGCCACACCGCCACAAGGGAGCGATCGTCATCGAAGGTCTCGCGGGAGAAGTCCACCGCGTTGCCGAACTCCATCATCGACGGCACCGTCGAGCCGAGCACAGCACGCAGGAGATCGCCCACACCCCCCTGTCCCGAGCCCAGCGGATCCCCGACCCCGTCCGAGCCGAGCAGTAGGACGTCGTCCGGGTACAGCACGGCGGACACCGGCGTGATCGACGACGGGGTGCGCGGCAGGCCGACGACGGCCGAGCTCGCGAGTCCGCCCGCCCCGTCGTTCTTTCCACCGAGCAGGGGAACGAACTCGCCGTCCCGGAGGATCCAGCCGCTCGAATCCCCGACGCCGATCGCCTCGACCTCCAGAACGCCGTCCGGATTCGGGTCGATCACCGCAGCGACCATCGTGGTGGCGAAACCACGTTCCACGTCCTCGCCGTCGATCTCGCCACCGAGGACCGACCGGGCGCGCTCAGTCATCTGCCAGCTGATCGCACGGACCAGCTCCAGCCAGGCGATCCGGGCCCCTACTTCGGGCGCCTCGGACAGGAGCCATTGCACCGCAACGGTGGTCGCCGTCGACGCCCCGATATGTGCGTGGAGGGCCGCAGAGACTCCGTCGGCGACCACCGCGATGATCCGGCCCGACGGTGCCGCATGCACGGCCACATCGTCCTGCCGCGGGGCACCGTCGTACCGATGGAGGTGGCCACGAAGCGACACGGCCCGCACCGTCGCCGCGCGCGTACTCCACCCATCGAGCATGGTGTCGGGCCTGAACGGCACGGAGCGGAACCGATCCGCCGTCGGCCGGGGCTCCACGCTCGGCCCTTGATCGCCGACGACCACCTGCTCGATCCGGACGGTGCCGCGCACCGCCGGGAGCGGTCCGCCCGACGAGAGCCCGGCGAGGGGGAACGACGGGGTCGACGCGTCGTCCGTCACCCGCGGATTATCCGGTGTGGGCCCCCATGGCTGCCCGAATGCCGGTGGCGGTGCAACCGGCGGCGCGGTGGCGTACGGAACCGTCGGGTGCGGGTTGC
Source organism: Tsukamurella spumae (assembly GCF_012396015.1). Lineage (GTDB taxonomy): Bacteria > Actinomycetota > Actinomycetes > Mycobacteriales > Mycobacteriaceae > Tsukamurella > Tsukamurella spumae. The sequence continues at coordinate 150,067 of NZ_JAAXOQ010000003.1, forward strand.
GTGCGTCCCCGTACGTTTCCGGCCCCCACACTCCGTCGAGCACAGCGGGAAATTCGTCGGTCGGATCAGAATCATCACCGTCGCGCTTGCCGAACCAGCGACGGAGTCCCCCCTTAACCTCCGCCATTGCTACACGTAGTCCACGGCCAGGCTGAAGCCCTCAGGCTTCTCAAGCTGCAGAGCGCCCGCACCACCCGCGAGTGCATTGCCGGAGGCGATCACGGACTGCGTCAGCTGGGTCATGAACTCGCTGATCGCCACGCCGGTGTCCATGCCCCGCGAGCTGATGAAGGCATAGTGCGGCTGGGTGGCGATCTCGACGATAGTGGCCGCGTCCACCTCGCCGATGCCGAACGCGAGGACGTTCGGCGCAGCCGGCTGCGCGAGCATGTAGTCCCGAGCGGCACGCCAATCCTCGTTCCGGTTGGGAACGCCGTCGGTGAGGAAGAACACCGCCGGGCGATGCACCTGATAGCCCTGAGCTTTAAGATTCGGTACGTCCACCGAGATGCGGTAGCCGATCTGGTCGAAGACCGCCTGGTAGGACGTCAGACCGCGAGCCCGGAAAGAAGGCATGTGCGGCAGCGTTCGCAGATCGGCCGGCTCCAGGTAGGTCACGGCATCGTCCGCGAAGCCGATCACCGAGAATCGGATCTTGGCCGCCGCGAACGACTCGACCTGCATCGCGTCCTGCAACGACACAAGTCCCTCATTCAGCTCGTGAATGTGCGGGCCCATCGAGCCCGACTCATCGGCGACGAAATACATCGGCAGCAGCGTGCCCCTGGGTTCCATATGTCGGCTTCCCCTCACTCGTTCGATACCGCCCGATCGCGGTTCGGCGCCAACCGAATTGCTTCAAGTTCAGCACAACATATTATGCAGTACACTCGGGTGGGGCGCGACGTTTCGGATCAGCGGCACAATCCGCCGTTAAGGAATCGGCAACCGATCGACGGGGATATCGGGATTTGCACCTCGCGGAACGAGGGGGAACGGGGAGCATGAGCGAGTCTGCGAATCAGAGTGGGGCACGAACGCTCGAACGGAACCGGCTCGGACAGCTGACGAAGCTAGCGGCGGGCGGTCAGGGCACCACCTACCAGGCCCCCCGGGTCCACCTCGGGTTCGCCGACAATGTCGTCTACAAGGAGTACAAGCCGGACGTCCTGCGGGGGCTCAACGTCCCCCAGCTCGTTTCACTGCCCCAGTTCCTCCTCGACCAGCCCGGAGCCATCGCGCTCAGACTCGTGACCCTGTGCGCGTGGCCGTGCGCCGTCGTCGAAGACCAGGGGCGTGTCACGGGGTTCGTGATGCCACTGATCCCGGAACGCTTCTTCATAGACATGACCACGGTCCGCGGTGCGCAACGGCGGACCGCCGAATTCCAGCACCTGCTGAACAGCGCCGAATACCTGGCCCAGCGCGGGATCTCCATCACCGAGAGCGACATCTACCGCCTCATCGCCGCGGTCGCCGACGCCCTGACCTTCCTGCACTCCCTGGGCATCGCGGTAGGTGACATGTCGCCCAAGAACCTGATGTTCACGGTGCAGCCCGAGCCCGCGGTCTACTTCATCGATACCGACGCGATGCGGGTTCGCGGCAACAGCGTCGCGGACCAGGTCGAGAGCCCCGGGTGGAGCGTCCCGAACGGCGAAGAACTCGGAACAGCATTCAGCGATCGGTACAAGCTCGGGCTGCTCGCATTGCGTCTGCTGTGCGGTGACCACGATGTCTCCGATCCCGGGCGGCTTCCGGCCGACGTCCCGGCCGACATCGCGGGTCTGATCCAGCGCTCTCTGAGCGTCACGCCGACAGCCCGCCCAGCACCGTCGGACTGGATTCCGCGAGCGAACTCGGCCGCCGAGAACGCTCGCCCCGCGAAGGCGGCCGCGCCGCCCACCGTCAAGGTCGCCACGACTGTGCGCCCCAGTGGTCTGGCCGCGGCGCAACCCGGCTCGCCACACCGAGCGCCTGCGTCCCCCGCCGCGCCGGCTCCGGCTCGTCCAACGGCGAACCCGGCCCAGGCGAAGCCGACCCGAGTCTCCAGTGGCGTGGTCTGGGGGATCATCTGCGCCGTGGCGCTGGCGGCGATCATCGTCGTGATCGTGGTGCAGTCGACAGGTTCCAGCTCGTCCTCCGCCGTCACCACCACTCGTTATCCGACTCCCACGACCGCCGACTACACGTACCCGACCACCGCGCCGACCACGGCGACAACCACCACCACCACGCCCCGTACCGCGCGGAACGTGCCGTCATATGCCACTACATGTCCCTCCGGCAATTACGCGGTGAACTCGGTGACCACCTGTGGTTTCGCGTCGAACGTGTTCCTGGCGATGAACCGCAGTGAGTTACCTAAGTTGTACCTGGGCATCACGAGCCCGGCCCGCGCGGATCGCACCTTCGACATGCTCTGCCGGTACTACGACACCACGTCGAACCTCGTGCTATGCAGCGGCGGCGACAATGCGGAGGTCTACATTCCATGACACCCGGTGACCGAACGAACGACACAACGGCGGCCACGGCTCCGCCTCCCACGACCCAGCAGTTCGATCCCTACGCGGTGACTCTCCCGCGCATCGCCGTCGACCGGGGCGCGTTCATCCACGCGTCCGACGCCACGGCTCCGGCGCCCGCGAACACCCCGGCGCCGGAGCCGCCTGCCGGTCCCCGGCGACGCCCCACCCCGCCACTCAAGCCGTACCGGCCCAGTTACTGACGGTCGGCACCACCGTCAGCCACGGGCGATCGAACCGAGCACCGAGCAGGCACGGCCTGAAGGCTGCCCAGCGCACCACTAAATGCCCAGCTCACCACCTCTGGATCAGACGATGCACAACACATAGGGTTTTCGTATTCCAACCCGTGGAGATCGGAGAAACGATGAAGAACCTCGCCCTCACCACACTGACCGCCCTGCTCATCGCGTCCGGCAGTGTCGCGGCCAGCGGGACCGCCAATGCCGATGTCGGCTGGATCGGACCGTTCTCCTCGAGCTGGACGTGTGAGCAGAACGCGTGGTCTTGGGGATGGCAAGCGACCTGCGAGCGCGGCGACGACGGCTGGTACTGGTGGAGCCCGCGGTAACGGCCATGACCTCGATGACCGCCGCGGAACTGATCCGCACTCGAGCCCCGATCGCCCCAGCCGACGTGGCGACTATCGTGGACCGCGTCGCAGCCGAGTTGCTCTGCGAATGGGAGTGCCATCACCGCCTGCACGGTGCCGTCCAACCCGACAACATCGTCGTGACATTCATCTCCGGCAGCGTCCACACCGCACGGCTTATCGGCTTCGTCGATCCCGAGCTCGCGGGTACGGTGCTCGCGCGGTCCGGCGACGTAGAACCGACGGTGCACGTGCGCGATGTCCACCAGAAGTCCTACCCCGCGACGGAGAGCATTCTCGGCGGACGACTCGACCACCGCACCGACGTCTATTCCCTCGCCTGCACCGCGTTCGAGCTTCTCACGGGTCTGCGGCCGCACGGAGGAGGAACCGTCCAGGACGTGATGCGATCGGTGATCGATGGCACCGCGCAGGACCTCCCCCTCGGAACGCAGGCTCAGCGCAGCGTGCTCCGGTCAGCGATGGCGCCCGATTCCGCTGCGCGGCCAATCACCGCGCTGCGGTTCGCCGCCGACTTCCGGCGCGCCTTCCATGAAGACCCGACCGCGGCCATCACGATCGGAACTCGCCCGTGAAGCGCACCTGCGCCGTCGTCGCGCTGTGCATGCTGCTGGCAGGATGCAGCACTGCAATCCCCGGCGAGCCGGTCGCTGATCCGTCCGCGTTGAAACTCGATACCGGAAACTACGCGACTACGCCGCGTACCGTTGCTGCGATCGCAGCGGCCGATGCCTGGCAACAGGAGGGTTTCAACATGGCCGAGGCGGTCGTCGCACCGTTCGACATCCGTCCCACCCTCACAGTGCAGTCCACAGCCATCGAAACCTTCAGCACATCGATCATCCACCCGGTGCAGATGGTCGACTTCCGCGACGAGCGAAAGAGCGACGGCTTCCTCACCCGCGATCAGACCTTGAAGCTTCTGGGAACCTCGTTTCAGACCGGCTTCCTCGCGGAGGCCGCTGACAACGCCACCGACCCGGCTGTCCACCTGCGTTCCGGCCTGCTCCGCTTCCAAGACTCGGATGCCGCCGCACGCGCACTGCAGATCATGCGCGACTCCGCCGCTGAGACTCCGGCCGAGATCGCCAAGGTCCGCGGCGCCGCGGTCGTAGCGAACTACCCTACGTTCGGCCGCACCCGACTCGCTGCTGCGGCCCAGGTGGGCAACCTGATCGCGGTGTCGTCGGCCACTACCCGTGCCGCAACCGACGCTCCGGAGCTCGTCTCGAGCATCCTCGAGGCACAGGTGACGAAGGCCACCACCTACCGTCAGGGAGCTCCCCTGGGCCAGTATCGACTGATCCCGATGGACAAGGACGGCATCATGTCTCGCACACTGCCCAGCTCGGTCGAGGCAGAGCCCTCGGTCCTAGGACTGTCATCACGCGTCCACTTCGCCGATGGATACCGTTCCACTCGAACCCATTACATGATGACCCTCGACCGCGATTGGTACGACAAAGCGACCCGCAACGGGATCGACCTCGTTGCCTGGACGTCGGAGAGCGTGGTGTATCGCGTGAGAGACCGCGCGAGCGCATACGCGTTCGCCAACTCCTCTCCGGATGGCGTCACCACCACCTCTGCGCCTCCCGAGTCAGGTGACAATCGAATACCTGGGCTCCCCCGCAACGCGAACGTCTGCGTTCACACGACGACATCGACCGGTTGCACTGCCATCGTTGGCCGGTACCTGGTCAACTCGGTACACAAGACCCTCCAGCAGGCACGGCAAGCGACCGCGGCGCTGTACATGATCAACAAGGCAGCCGGCGAGAACTGATCACCAGGCGTGTCGGCGGCCCTGCTCCTCGTACCAGCCGAGCAGGTCCGGATCGTCCACGGACTTGGGGTCGACACCGACCTCGCGCCCGGCGAGTATGCCGGTCACCGGAATCTCCAGCTTCTTGCCGGTCTTGGTGTGCGGGATGCCGGGGGCTTCGATCACCTCGTCGGGCACGTGCCGCGGCGAGAGTCGCGTCCTGACGTCCGTGCGGATGCGCCCGACCAGCTCGTCCGTCAGTTCGGCGCCGGGCACGAGGGTGAGGAACAGCGGCATCCAGTACCGCGCATCGGGGCCGTCCACGCCGACCACCATGGCCTCCGCGACCTCCGGGATGGCCTCGACCACCTCGTAGATGTCGGCGGAGCCCATGCGGATCCCGTTGCGGTTCAGGGTCGCATCGCTGCGGCCGTGGATCGTGACCGATCCGCGGTCCGTCAGCTCCACCCAGTCGCCGTGGCGCCAGACGTTCGGCGCGATGCCGTCGGTCCACTCGTGCTCGAAGTAGGCGGCGCGGTACTTCGCATCGCCCGGGTCGTTCCAGAAGTGCGTCGGCATCGAGGGCATGGGCAGCGTGATCACCATCTCGCCCACCTCGCCGACGAGCGGCGTACGGTCGGGCGCCCACGAGTCCATCGCGCAGCCGAGGTACCGCACCGTCAGCTCCCCGGGGACGTGCGGTACCGACGCGGTGCCGCCGCAGAAGGCGCTGCACACATCGGTGCCGCCGGAGACGGAACTCACCGGGAGGCCCTGCGCGACATGCTCATCGACCCACGTGAAGAGGTCCGGCGCGAGCGGCGAGCCGGTGCTGCCGATGGTGCGCAGCACCAGCGAGTGCTCGGTGCCGGGGTTCAGGCCGGCCTTGCGCGAGGCCTGCAGCTGCCCGGGGCTGGTACCGAAGAAGGTGACCTTCTCGTCCTCGCAGACCTGCCACAGCCGATCGGCGGTGGGCGCCAACGGGTTCCCGGAGAAGGTCACGATGGTGGCACCCACGAGCAGGCCCGCCATCTGGTAGTTCCACATCATCCAGGACAGCGCGGTGTGCCAGAAGAAGACATCCCCGGGACCGATCTCGTTGTGCAGCCCCAGCACCTTCACGTGCTCGACGAGGATGCCACCGTGCCCTTGCACGATCCCCTTCGGTTTGCCGGTGGTCCCGGAGCTGAACAGCACCCACAGCGGGTGGTCGAAGGGCACCTGCACGGGCTTCAGGTCCGGGGTGTCCGCCGCCGGCTCGGGCAGCTCGGTGATCACATGCGTCGCGGGGACGCCGAGCAGCGCAGCGAGTTCGACGGTGTCGGCGCGCTTGTCCACCCGCTTCTCGCCGAACACGTAGCCGTCGCGCGCGAACAGCACCTTCGGCTCCAGCTGCGCCATGCGGCCCGCCGCGCCCTCGGGCGCGTAGTCCTGGCCGCAGCCCGACCAGATCGCCCCGATGGACGCCGTCGCCAGGAAGGCGAGGACCGCGAAGGGCTCGTCGGGAAGGTAGGCCGCGACGGTGTCGCCGACCCCGACCCCGAGGGAGCGCAGCAGCTCCGCGATCGCGGAGACCCGGGCGGGCAGCTCCGACCACGGGACCTCCACCCGCGCACCGTCGTCCGAGATGCCGACGATCGCGTTGCCGGGTAGGTCCGCGAATCGCAACACGCGGTCCACGTAGTTCAGTTCCACCTCGGGGAACCAGCGGGCCCCGGGCATCTCGCGCGCCTCGAGCACCGCTCCCGTGCGGTCACCGAGCTCGAAGAAGTCCCATACCGCGCCCCAGAACTTCTCGGGCTCCTCGATGGAGTACCGGAAGACCGTGTCGTAGTCGCCCGTGGGCACGCCAGCGAATTCGGCGAACCGATCGATCGAATGCATCTGCCTATTCTCCCAGACCGAGGAGGCCGATGGACTCCTCTCGCATCTGCACCTTGCGGATCTTCCCCGATACCGTCATGGGGAAGGCCGATACCACGTGCACGTAGCGCGGGATCTTGTGCCGCGCGATCTTGCCGTCGGCGAAGACCTTCAGGTCCTCGACGGTGAACGTGGCGACGCCCTCGCGGAGCTGGATCCACGCCATCAGCTCCTCCCCGTACCTCTCGTCCGGCACGCCGATCACCTGCGCATCGAGGATGTCCGGGTGGGTGTAGAGGAACTCCTCGATCTCCCGCGGGTAGATGTTCTCCCCGCCGCGGATCACCATGTCCTTGATGCGGCCGGTCACGCGCACGTAGCCGGCGTCGTCCATGGTTGCGAGGTCGCCGGTGTGCATCCACCCGTCGGCGTCGATCGCCTCGGCGGTCTTCTCCTCGTTGTTCCAGTAGCCCTTCATCACGGAATAGCCACGGGTGCACAGCTCCCCGACCTCGCCGCGCGGCATGACCGTGCCGTCGATCGGGTCGATCACCTGGATCTCCAGGTGCGGGCCCACCCGCCCGACGGTGCTCACGCGCAGCTCGAGCGCATCGTCGACCCGCGTCTGGGTGGACACGGGCGAGGTCTCGGTCATGCCGTAGCAGATCGACACCTCCGTCATGCCCATCCTGTCGACCACCTTGCGCATGATCTCCTCCGGGCACGGTGAACCGGCCATGACGCCGGTGCGCAGGCTCGAGAGGTCGTAGGAGTCGAAGTTCGCGAGGGCGAGCTCGGCGATGAACATGGTGGGAACGCCTAGAGGCTGGTGCACTTCTCGGCGACGACGGCGGCCAGCGCCTCGTCCGGCACGAAGGCGGGTCCGGGAATCACCATGGCCGCACCGTGGGTGATGGCCGCGAGGTTGCCCATCACCATGCCGAAGCAGTGGTAGAAGGGGCACGGGGATGCAGATCGAGTCCTGCTCCGAGTAGTTCAGCAACTCGCCCACGAGGTATCCGTTGTTGAGGATGTTGGAGTGGGTGAGCGTGGCGCCCTTGGGGAATCCCGTGGTCCCCGAGGTGTACTGGATGTTGATCGGGTCGTCGGCGGTCAGTTCGTCGCCGAGGTCCGCGAGGACGCCCAGCTCGTCGTCCGTCGCCGGAACCAGGTACGCGTCCCACTCGGCGGAGCCGAAGGTCACCACATCGCGCAACTCCGGTGCCTCGGAGCGGGCGGCCTGCAGCATCGCCGCGTACTCCGAGGTCTTGAAGCTGGTCATGGTGTACACCGCGACGATGCCGGACTGATTGAGCGCGTATTCCAACTCGCGCTGCCGGTAGGACGGGTTGAGGTTGACCAGGATCACGCCGGCGAGCGCGGTACCGAACTGGACGATCACCCACTCCGGGGTGTTCGGCGCCCAGACGCCCACCCGGTCGCCGCGCCGGATCCCGTTCCGCAACAGGCCCGCCGCGAACGCGCGCGAGTCCGCGAGGAGCTCGGCGTAGGTCCAGCGCCGGCCGGAGGGCACGTCGACGAGAGCGGTGCGCTCGCCGAACCGGTCGGCCGTCATCTCGAGCTGGGCGCCGATCGTCGCGGTGAGCAGCGCGGGCTCGGCCTCGCCGCGATCGTAGGACAGGGTGGTCATCTCTACTTCACTCCTACCGATTTCTTCAGTCGGCCCGGGCGACGATCGCGCGGGCCTGGGCGAGCAGCGGTGCGTCGATCATCTGACCCCGCACCTGGTAGACACCGTTGTTTCCGGCCTCCGCCTCGAGCACCTCCCGGGCCCAGTCGATCTCGTCGTCCGTGGGCCGGTAGGCGGCGCGGATCACGGCCGCCTGCGAGGGGTGGATGCAGACGGTGGCGGCGAAGCCGAGCGCCACGGCGTCCTCGGCCTCGGCGGCGAGCCCCTGGGTATCGGCGATGTCGATGTGCACCGCGTCGAGGGCGAACTTGCCGTGCGCGGCGGCCGCGAGGCGGGTCGCCGAGCGGACGTGCCGGGGGACGTCGCGGTAGGTCGCGTCGGCGAACCGGCTGGAGCGCCCGCCCATCGCGGCCACCAGGTCCTCCGCGCCCCACATGAGGCCGATGCAGCGCGGGTGCGCGGCGATCTCGTTCACGTTCACCGCACCCAGGGGCGTCTCGATGAGCGCGATCACCTGCAGCCCGTCGACCTGCGCCAGCTTGTCCAGCTGGTGGGCCGACTCGGTCTTGGCGAGCATGACCACACGATAGGCGGTGCGGCGCAGCGCCTCGATGTCTTCGGTGAAGTCGTAGGTGCCGAAGGCGTTCACCCGCACGATGGTCCGATCCGGATCGAGATCGTTGTCGATGAGCGCCTCCCGTGCAGCCGGACGGGCGTCGGCAGTCACCGCGTCCTCGAGGTCGAGGATCACCGCGTCCGCGCGCTCGGCCGCCTTCGCGTACCGTTCCGGCCGGTCGGCGGGGCAGAAGAGGATCGCGGGGCCGGGCGGCTGCCAGGCGGGGGCGTCGCGCCCGTCGTGGTGGAACATCTACTCCCCCTCCGACGGTGCCCGGCGCACCAGGGTCGAGCGCTCGGCCACCGCGACGACGGTGCCGTCCTGGTTCCGCGCGACGTGCCGCAGGTTGACGATGCCCTCGCCCGGCCGGGACTTGGACTCCCGCTTGCCCGTGCACAGCGTCTCCGCGTACAGGGTGTCGCCGGCGAACACCGGCGCGGGGAAGGCGATCTCGGAGAAGCCGAGGTTCGCGACCAGCGTGCCCTGGGTCAGCTGCGCCACGGACAGGCCCACCAGGGTGGAGAGCGTGTACATCGAGTTCACCAGTCGCTGCCCACCGAAGCCGGGCTGCTGCGCCGACCAGTGCGCGTCCAGGTGCAGCGCCTGGGTGTTCATGGTCAGCTTGGTGAAGAGCATGTTGTCGGCCTCGGTCACGGTGACACCGGGGCGGTGCTCGTAGAGCACGCCGTCCTCGAACTCGTCGAACCACAGGCCGCGCTGCGTGACCCGGCGCACCGGCTCCTGCTCGGCGGCGCTCATGCGTGCAGCCCCAGCGACCGGGCGATCAGCATGAGCTGCACCTCGGTGGTGCCCTCACCGATCTCGAGGATCTTCGAGTCGCGGTAGTGCCGCGCCACGGGGTACTCGTTCATGAAGCCGTAGCCGCCGTGGATCTGGGTGGCCATGCGGGCGTTGTCCATCGCCGCCTCGGAGGAGATCATCTTGGCGATGGCCGCCTCCTTCTTGAAGGGCTTGCCGGCCAACATGAGCCGGGCGGCCTCGTAGTAGGCCACGCGGGAGGTGTGCGCGCGGGCCTCCATCCGCGCGATCGCGAAGGCGATCGACTGGAACTCACCGATCGGCTTGCCGAAGGCGTCGCGCTCCTTGGCGTACTTCACCGACTCGTCCACACAGCCCTGCGCGGCGCCGGTGGCGACCGCGGCGATGGCGATGCGGCCCTCGTCGAGGATGGACAGGAAGTTCGCGTAGCCCCGCCCCTCCTCGCCCAGCAGGTTCTCCTTCGGCACGCGCACGTCGGAGAAGCTGAGCGGGTGCGTGTCCGAGGCGTTCCAGCCGACCTTGTTGTAGGCGGGCTCGACGGTGAAGCCGGGCGTGCCGCTGGGCACGATGATGGTGGAGATCTGCTTGCGCCCGTCCGGCTTGGTGCCGGTCACCGCGGTCACCGTCACCAGGCTGGTGATGTCGGTGCCGGAGTTGGTGATGAACTGCTTGGAGCCGTTGATCACCCACTCGCCGCCGTCGAGCACGGCGGTGGTCTGCGTACCCGAGGCGTCCGAGCCGCAGCCCGGCTCCGTGAGACCGAAGCCCGCCAGGTTCTCGCCCGCGGCCAACGACGGGAGGTACCGCTGCTTCTGCTCCTCGGTGCCGAACTTGTAGATCGGCATGGCACCGAGGCCGACACCGGCCTCGACCGTCATCGCGACCGACTGATCGACACGGCCCAGCTCCTCCAGCGCGAGGGCGAGCGCGAAGTAGTCGCCGCCCATGCCGCCGTACTCCTCGGGGAAGGGCAGGCCGAACAGGCCCATCTGCCCCATCTGCCGCACGACCGCGTACGGGAAGGAGTGCTCCTCGTCGTGCTTGGCCGAGACCGGCGCGACGACCTGATTCGCGAAGTCGCGCACCGTGTCCCGCAGGTCCGCGTAGTCCTGGCTGAGCTCCATGTCATTCACCTTCATTCGTGTTCGCCGTGACCGTCGCGAGCACCTGTGCCGCCGTCACCTTGTCTCCCGCGCGCACCGCGATCGACACCACACCGTCGTGCGGCGCGGCCAGCGGCTGCTCCATCTTCATCGCCTCGATGATCACCAGGGTCTCGCCCTTGGCGACCGCCTGGCCGTCCTCGACCGGCACCGCCACGACGGCACCCGGCATGGGGCTCACGACATCGCCGCCGTGGGCGCCGTCGCGGTTCTTCGACGTGGACCGCGCGAACGGCAGCTCGTGCGTACCGTCCTCGCTACTGACCCAGTACGTCCCGCCCTGCAGGTCGACGGTGACCGGCGTCGAGTAGCCGTCCAGCACGAGGCGCTCACCAGCGATCCGGGCGGTGCCGGCCCCGTCGAGCGTCGAGCCCTCCGCCGTGGCGCGTACCGTCACCGCGTCGCCGAGCACCGAGACCTGGACCTCGCCGGTCTCCTCCGTACCGGCGAACCGGACGACGGTGGGCTGTGCGCCCCCGATCCGCCATCCGGTCTCGGTGCCCCAGGCGCCATCGCCCGTCGCCGCCGAGACGGCCGTGATCGCGGCGGCGGCGTAGGCGCGCACCGTCGGATCCGGTCGGGTGTAGGTGGGCGCCAGGCGATCCAGCAGCTCGGTGTCGAGCCTGCCGGCGACGACGTCGTCGTCGGCGAGGACGAACCGGCAGAAGTCGATGTTGGTGCGCAGGCCCGTCAACTGGGTACCGGCGAGGGCCTCGTCGAGCCGGCGCAGCGCCTGCTCGCGGCCCTCGGCGTGCACGATCACCTTGGCCAGCATGGGGTCGTAGTCGCTGCCGACGACGCTGCCGGCCTCGATGCCGGTGTCCACGCGGACGGGGCCGCGGCGGTCGTTGCGCGGGTAGCGCAGCGCGGTCACAGTGCCGCCGGTGGGCAGGAAGCCGGCGGCCGGGTCCTCCGCGTACACGCGGGCCTCGACGGCGTGCCCGGTGAGCACGATGTCGTCCTGCGACAGCGCCAGCACCTCGCCGTTCGCGACGCGGATCTGCTGCTCCACCAGGTCGACTCCGGTCACCAGCTCGGTGACGGGGTGCTCGACCTGCAGGCGGGTGTTCATCTCCATGAAGAAGAACTTGTCGGGGCGCTTGGCCGAGACGATGAACTCGACGGTGCCCACGCCGGTGTATCCGACGGACCGCGCGGCATCGCAGGCCGCACGGCCGATCTCGGCGCGGGTGGCCTCGTCGAGCAGGGCCGACGGGGCCTCCTCGATCACCTTCTGGTGGCGGCGCTGCAGCGAGCACTCGCGCTCGCCGAGGTGGATGACGTTGCCGTGCTTGTCGGCCAGCACCTGCACCTCGATGTGGCGCGGCGTGTCCACGAAGTGCTCCAGGAACAGCGCGTCGTCGCCGAAGGCTGCTGCGGCCTCGCGGCGTGCGGCGGCGACCGCGGCGGGCAGGTCCGCCGGGTTCTCCACCCGGTGCATGCCCTTGCCGCCGCCGCCCGCGCTGGGCTTGATCAGCACGGGGAAACCGATGCCCTCGGCCGCGCCGATGAGGTCGGCGTCCGTCAGGCCCGGGCGGCTGATACCGGGGACGACGGGCACGTCGCGCTCGACGACCGCCGCGCGCGCGGTGATCTTGTCGCCCATCGTCTCGATGGATTCGACCGGCGGCCCGAGGAATTCGATGCCGGCCTCCGACAGCGCCCGCGCGAACGCGGCGTTCTCGGACAGGAATCCGTAGCCGGGGTGCACGGCATCGGCGCCGGTGACGCGCGCGGCCTCCACGACGGCGTCGATGCGCAGGTAGCTCTCGGTGGCGGCCGCCGGGCCGAGGCGCACGGCCTCGTCGGCGAGCCGCACGTGCCGGGCGTCGGCGTCCGCATCGGAGTACACCGCCACACTGCCGATGCCCAACGCGCGCAGGGTATCGATGACGCGGCAGGCGATCTCGCCGCGGTTGGCGATGAGGACCTTCTCGATCTTCTTACTCATGTCAGCTCACATCCGGAAGACGCCGTAGGAGACCTCGGCGAGCGGCGTGCGGGACGCCGCCTCGAGCGCGAGGCCGAGGACCGTGCGGGTGTCGGCGGGGTCGATGACGCCGTCGTCCCACAGCCGGGCCGTGGAGTAGTAGGCCTGCGACTGCCGATCGAACTGGTCGCGAACGCCCTGCTTGAACTCCTCCATGCCCTCCTGCTCGCGGCGGACCGACCCGAGCGTGTCGGCGGCCTGCGGGCCGCCCATCACCGAGATCCGCGCGTTGGGCCACATCCACAGGAAGCGGGGCGAGTACGCGCGTCCGCACATGGAATAGTTTCCGGCCCCGAAGGACCCGCCCACGATCACCGTGAACTTGGGCACCCGGGCGCACGCCACGGCGGTGACCATCTTGGCGCCGTGCTTGGCGATGCCGCCCTCCTCGTACTGGCGGCCGACCATGAACCCGGTGATGTTCTGCAGGAACAGCAGCGGGATGCGGCGCTTATCGCACAGCTCGATGAAGTGCGCGCCCTTCTGCGCGGCCTCGGCGAAGAGCACGCCGTTGTTGCCGATGATGCCCACCGGGTGGCCGTGGATCCGCGCGAAGGCAGTGACCAGGGTGGTGCCGAACAGCTCCTTGAACTCGTCGAATTCGCCACCGTCGGCGATGATCCCGATCAGCTTGCGCACGTCGTACCCGATCTTCGGATCGGTCGGCACCACGTCGTAGAGGTCCGTCTGCGGCCGGGCCGCGGGCACCGCCGGGCGCACGTCCCACTGCACCTCGCCGACCGGTCCGAGCCGCGCGACGATCTGCCGGACCTTCTCGAGCGCCTCGTCGTCCGAATCCACCAGATGATCGGTGACGCCCGACTTGGTGGAGTGCATGAGACCGCCACCGAGGTCCTCGGCGGTGACATCCTCACCGGTCGCGGCCTTCACCAGCGGTGGGCCGGCCAGGAAGATGGTGCCCTGGTCGCGCACGATGACCGTCTCGTCGCTCATCGCGGGAACGTAGGCGCCGCCCGCGGTCGAGCTGCCGAGCACCGCCGCGATCTGCGGGATGCCGGCGGCGCTCATGGTGGCCTGGTTGTAGAAGATCCGGCCGAAGTGCTCCCGGTCCGGGAAGACCTCGTCCTGGTTGAGCAGCATGGCGCCGCCCGAGTCGACGAGGTAGATGCAGGGCAGCCGGTTCTGCAGCGCGATCTCCTGCGCGCGCAGGTGCTTCTTGACGGTGATCGGGTAGTACGTTCCGCCGGAGACCGTCGCATCGTTGGCGACGATCATGACCTGCCGCCCGGACACGGTGCCGATGCCCGCGACCACACCGGCCGACGGCACCCTGCCCTCGTACATGTCCTCGGCCGCCAGCGGCGCCACCTCCAGGAACGGACTGGCCGTGTCCAGCAGTCGACGGATCCGCTCGCGGACCATCAGCTTGCCGCGGCCCTCGTGCCGGGCGCGGGCCCGCTCACCGCCGCCCTGGGCCACCCTGCCGAGCCGTTCGCGCAGCTCAGCGACGTTCGCGTCGTGTTCCTCGCGGAATGTCACAGCCGCTCCTTGTGAGTTAGTCACCGTTAACTGAAACCAGGATAGCTGTGACCCGGACCACTTGTCCAGCATCGACCACCAGCCGGGCAGAGGCAGGACCGGCCGGTGCGGAGCGGGAGGCGCGTCAGACGCCGAGCGCGGCGAGGGCCTTGTCGCGGAGGAGGGCGCGCAGGCGCGGCTGCGGCAGGGCCGGCAGGCTCGGGGCGGCGTTGAGGAGGCCGAAGACGGCGTGCACCGTCGCGCGGTTCTCCACCGGGTCGCCACCGAGGCGGGTCAGCTCGCCGGCCCAGAGCTCCACGTACTGCCGCTGCAGCCGCCGCACGCGGCGCGCCGACTCCGGGGCCAGCGACCACAGGTCGCGGTACTGCACCCGGATCAGGTCCGGTTCGGAGGCGGCGAAGTCGACGTGGAAGTCGACGAGCTCGTGCAGCGCCCGCCGCGGATCGTCGGCGTGCTGCTCGGCCACCCGACGGCCACCGTCGTACAGGTACTCGGAGATCTCCTCGAGGAGTGCGGCGAGCACGTCCTGTTTGCCCGAGAAGTGCCGGTACATGGCGGGCCCCGAGACGCCCGCGGCCGCTCCGATGTCCTCCAGCCGCACGCCCGCGAAGCCCCGTTCCGCCATGAGTGCGGCGGCCGCGGCGAGCAATTCGCGGCGACGGGCCGCTTTGGCGCGCTCGCGCGCCGTGCCCGCCGCGGGGGCCGAACCGACACCGCGCCTCGTCGTGGGTACCTCCATGGCGCGCCACACTACTCGGCTTGCCCCGTCCCGGACCCCGTGTCATGCTTGTTGCGCAAGGCGCCAATCGTTCGCTGAGGCTCCTTCGCGGAAACAGGCCAGCGACCCCGAACGTCGAGAGACGCCCCGGGTCAGGACAGGCGCATCCGGATTAAGGGTGCGCCCCGATTGGCTCCCGTTCACGGGTTCACGCCGCGAAGTGCTGAAGGTCTGACGTGGAGGGGCGATTTCTTCACTTTCCTCCTGCGGCGCGCGGTTCGACCGATGGAGGTGATGCTCATGACCGACGACAGTCACCATCTCTCGCTCGGCATTTCCCGCATCACCGCGGGAACCCGCTGAGCGCACCGTGATCCGGGTCGAGGACCCACCCCGGTCCTCGACCCACTGATATCTCCCACCCCCTGCTCCGCCGCGGCCATCGGGCCCGCGGCGCGGTAGCGCGTGCCCGGACGAGGGAACACCATGCACACCTCCACCACGAACATCGACCTGCTCGACATGCTGCTGCGCATCGCCGCCGGCGTCGGGCTCGGCACCCTGATCGGACTCGAACGCCAGTACCGCGCCCGGATGGCGGGCCTGCGCACCAATGCCCTCGTCTCCGTCGGCTCGGCACTCTTCGTCGTGTTGTCCGCCTACGGATTCGGCGGCGGCGACCCCACCCGCGTCGCGGCACAGATCGTGTCCGGAATCGGCTTCCTCGGCGGCGGCGTGATCCTGCGCGACGGCCTCACCGTGCGCGGCCTGAACACCGCCGCCACGCTGTGGTGCTCGGCCGCGGTCGGCGCACTCGCCGGTTCGGGGATGTACGTGCCGGCCGCGCTCGGTACCGCCGTCGTGATCGGCGTGAACACCGCACTGCGGTCGGTCGGGCACGCCGTCGACAGGGCGCCGGACACCGGCAAGGAGGCTCCCAGCCGGTACGAGTTCGTCGCCGTGACACGCGACGAGAACGAGGCGCACGTCCGGGTCATGCTCGTACAGGCGCTGAGCCGCACCGCCTTCCATCTGCAATCCATCAGCAGTACCAACGCGACGGAGGGCCGGGTCGAGGTGCGCGCCACACTCGCCGCCGACGGCCGCGACGACCGCGCCCTCGAATCCGCCATCAGCCAGCTCAGCATGGAGCCGTCGGTCACGGCGGTCCGCTGGGACGTTCTCACCGACCACGAGGAGGTCGACCTGTGACCACAATGCCCCTCGGCAGCGCACTGCTGCCCGCCCGGGACCGCGACCGGGCCCGACGGCGGTTCGGATCCTCGGCTTCCTCTCGATCACGGTCACGCTCTTCATCGCCCTGTTCCCCGGCTCCACGATGGGGCTCGAATGCGCCGCGATCTTCGCGATCTTCACCTCGCAGGCGTGGAACATGACCTTCGCCTTCTACCAGAGCCTCATCGGCCAGCCGCGCGACCTCGGCGAGGCGGCCCAGAACCTGGGACTGTCCCGCTGGCAACGGTTCTGGCGTCTCGACGTGCCCAGCGGGATGATCCCGCTGGTCTGGAACGCGATGATGAGCTTCGGCGGCGGCTGGTTCTTCCTCACCGCCTCCGAGGCCGTCTCCGTCGCGGGCCACTCGTACGCGCTCCCCGGCATCGGCGCCTACGTCGCGACCGCCTCGTCCGACGGTGACCTCGGCCGCGTCGGGTGGGCGATCGTCGCGATGATCGTGGTGATCGTCGGCGTGAACCTGCTGTTCTGGAGCCCGCTCACCGCGTGGGCCGAACGGTTCCGGCTCGAGGACTCGGCCTCCGGTCGCGAGCCGAAATCACTGGTCCTCGGCGTCCTGCGCCGCTCGCACGCCGGTTCCGCCGTCCGCCGCCTGACGAACCCCGTCGTCACCGCCCTCGACGCGACCTTCGGCGCGCTCGGCCGGAGCGCGCCGGCCACCGTCGGGCATCCGGCCCGCAGGCGACTGGGCGACGCGATGTTCGCGCTCGTCGTGGGTGCGATCGTGGCCTACGGGCTGTGGCGCGCAGTCGAGCTGATCCTGCGCGATGCGGGCATCGGCGAGGTCGGCCACGTCCTGCTCCTCGGGCTCGCGACGATGGGACGCGTCGCCGTGGTGATGGCCGTCGCCACCGTGATCTGGGTCCCGATCGGCGTGATCATCGGCCTGAACCCCGCGCTGAGCCGCGCTCTGCAGCCGATCATCCAGATCTGCGCCAGCTTCCCGGCGAACTTCCTGTTCCCACTGGTCACAGCGGTGTTCGTGGCCTGGCACATCCCGCTGAACCTGGGCGGCATCGTGCTCATGGCACTCGGCACGCAGTGGTACATCCTGTTCAACGTCATCGCGGCGGCCAGCGCGATCCCCGGCGACCTGCTCGAGGCCGCCGCCGACATGCGGCTGCCCCGAACGATGAGGTGGCGCCACGTACTCCTGCCCGGGGTCTTCGCCGGCTACGTGACGGGCGGCATCACCGCGGCGGGCGGCGCCTGGAACGCCTCGATCGTGGCCGAGATCGTGTCGTACGACGGCGACACGCAGCACGCCTTCGGTCTCGGCGACTACATCGCCCGCGCCACGGCGGCCACCGGCGCGGAGCACGTCTCGCACCTGCTGCTCGGCATCGTCGTCATGTGCCTGTTCGTCGTCGGCACCAACGCGGCGCTCTGGCGCCGCCTCTACCGCGTCGCCGAACGCCGCTACTCCCTCTAGCCACCCCGTATAACAAGGAGCCCTCCCATGACCGTCACCACCGCCACCGCGCTGATCCGTCTCGCCGGCCTCACCACGAGCTTCGAGGGCGCCCGCGGCGACACCCTGACCGTCCTCGACGACATCGACCTCACCATCGAGCCGGGCGAGATCGTCGCCCTCCTCGGCCGATCGGGTTCGGGCAAGTCGACCCTGCTCCGGATCATCGCCGGGCTCATCCCCGCCACGTCCGGCACCGTCGAGGCCGACGGTGCCGCCCTCTCCGGCCCCAACCCGGGCACGGCCATGATCTTCCAGTCCTTCGCCCTGATGCCCTGGCTGACGGTCCAGGACAACGTCGAGCTCGGGCTCGCCGCCCGGAACGTGCCCCGCGCGGAGCGCCGCGCCCGGGCGCTCGCCGCGATCGACACCATCGGCCTCGACGGTTTCGAGTCGGCGTACCCGCGGGAGCTGTCCGGCGGCATGCGGCAGCGCGTCGGCTTCGCCCGAGCCCTGGTCCTCGAGCCGGACCTACTGCTGATGGACGAGCCCTTCTCCGCCCTGGACGTGCTCACCGCCGAGAACCTGCGGGGCGAGCTCGTCGAACTGTGGGCGCAGGACGACTTCCCAACCCGGAGCGTGTGCATCGTCACCCACAACATCGAGGAGGCCGTGCTGCTCGCCGATCGCGTCGTCGTGCTCGGTTCCAAGCCCGGGCGGATCGTCCACGAGACCCGGATCGATCTACCCCGGCCGCGCACGCGCACCGCGGCCGAGTTCGAGGCGATCGTCGACGAACTGTACGGCGCCCTCACCGGACGCAGCGTCGAGATCGAGCACGCACCCGACCCCGGCGAGGCGACCCCCGTCAGCCGCCCGCTGCCCGACGCCACCGTCGGCGGGATGGCGGGCCTCGTCGAGCTCGTGCACGCGCGCCACGACCACGCCGACCTGCCCGACCTGGCCGCGGACCTCAACTTCGAACTGGACGACATCATGCCGCTCGTCGACGCGGCCGCGATGCTGGGTCTCGTCGAGGTGACCGGCAACGACATCAGCATCACCGAGGAGGGCCGCACCTTCGTGACGGTGCCGCTCATCGAGGCGAAGGAGGTGTTCGCGCAGCAGGCCGCGGCGCGAGCACCCCTGGTCCGGACGATCCTGCGCACCCTGCGCTCCTCGAACGACGGTGCGGTCCGGCTCGGTCTGTTCGTCGACCTCTTGCGGCGCGGGTTCGGCCCGGAGGACGCGGACCGGCAGATGCGGCTGGCCGTCGACTGGGGCAGGTACGCGGAGCTCTACGATTACGACGCGGACGCCGACCGGATCCGGCTCGACCCGGGGGCAACACTGTCGTGATCCGGTACTTTGTTATCGCACTGTGACCAAGCGCACATTCGCGTCGGGCACACCCCTAGAGGTTGTCTCATCGCAATCATTTCGTTATCGTCGACGGGACGCGGGTCACAGAGCGGTCACGGCGAGGACATCGTCAGATCACCGAGTGGCCCGAAGTGCGGTTATACGGTTGGAGTAGGCGAGATATGACACGGAGTCGCGAGGACCACGTGAGCTTCAAGAGCTCCACGCAGGTACTGGACGATGAGTCGATCACCGCGATCATCCCGTTGGACGAGCTCGAGGCCCGCCTCGAAGCCGCCTACGCCGAGACCTGGACCGATGCGTCCGACGGCGAATCGGCGCTGCTCTACCGCCCCTCCCGCTCGGAGGTCACGCAGGACCTCATGATCCCCGAGGTGCTGTTCACCGGCACCCCGCGGTTCGACGGTCCGGCCCTGGACGAGGACGAGGACACCGCACTCCTCGCCGAGCCCGAGCTCGCCCCCGAGCCCCTCGCCGACCCCGTCCGCCGTGGCGGCAAGCACCGCGTTCCCGCTCCCCCGCACGCACTCCGGGGCCGCGCCGCACTGCTGGCCCTGGCCGCCGGCGCGACCGTCGCCGGTGCCGCCGTCGCGACCGCGCCCGACGAGGGCCCGTCGACCTCGCAGCAGCCCATCGCGCCCGCACCGGGCCCCGAGGCCAACGCCGCCCGCCAGGCGCCGCTGCCGCCCGCCCAGGACATGGACCAGTTCACCGCCGGTCTCGCGGGCGGTAAGGCCCGCAAGGACGCCGATGACAAGCGCATCATCGACTCCATGCGCCCCAAGGTGATCGCACCGGTCAACGGCGCCACGCTCACCTCGAACTTCGGCACCCGTTGGGGCGCCATGCACGGCGGCCTCGATCTGGCCGCGCCGCTCGGCACCCCGCTGTTCGCCGCGGCCGACGGCGTCGTGACCGACGCGGGTCCCGCGTCCGGCTTCGGCATCTGGATCAAGATCCGGCTCTCGGACGGCACCGTCCTGGTCTACGGCCACATGTACAACGTGAACGTGCACGCCGGCCAGACCGTCAAGGCGGGCGACCTGATCAGCTGGGTCGGCAGCAACGGCTACTCCACCGGCCCGCACCTGCACTTCGAGGTGCACAGCCCCGCCGGCGCGAAGATGGACCCGCAGGCCTGGCTGGCCGAGCGCGGCGTCAACGTCTAGCAGCTCCTGAACACGCAGAAGGCGCCCCGGAAGGAATCCGAGGCGCCTTTCGCGTTGCGGTGAGGCGGGTGGACCGCTACCGCCCCGTCAGAGCTTCTCCATCGGCAGGCCGAAGTGCGACATCAGCGTCATCGTGCCGGCCGAGCCGAAATCGAAGGTCGTCTGCTCCATCGTGCTGCCCTGCGCGGTGATCCGGGTGACGGTGCCCATGCCGAACGAGTCGTGCAGCACCCTGTCGCCCACGGTGAGCTTGAGCTTGTTCGAGCGCCGCGCCGGTTTGGGCTCCCGCTTGGACTTCCAGCCACCGTCGGCGCCCTGCGACCCGCCCCGACCGCCGTACGTACTCCCGCCCCAGGACTGACGGTCCTGCCCGAACACGCCGCGCGAACCGCCGAACCGAGCGCCCTTGGGCTCGGTGCGGCGCCAGTCGATGAGGTGCTGCGGGATCTCCGCGAGGAACCGCGACTCCGGGTTCTGCATGGGATCGCCCCACGTGGAGCGGATCATCGCGCGGCTGACGTACAGCCGCTCGCGTGCGCGGGTGATGCCGACGTAGGCCAGGCGGCGTTCCTCCGCGAGCTCGGCCTCGTCACCGAGAGCCCGCATGTGCGGGAACTGGCCGTCCTCCCAGCCGGTCACGAAGACGACCGGGAACTCGAGCCCCTTGGCGGTGTGCAGCGTCATCATCGTGACGACGCCCGCCTCGTCGTCCGGGACCTGATCGGCGTCGGCCACCAGCGAGACCCGCTCCAGGAACGCGGCCAGCGAGCCGGGCTCCGGAGCGCCCTCGTCGACCACCACATCGGTGAAGTCCTGCGCGGAGAACTCCCGCGCGACGCTGATCAGCTCCTCGATGTTCTCCAGACGCGCACCGTCCTGCGGGTCGGAGGAGCCCTCGAGCTCGGCCCGGTACCCCGTCTTCTCGACGACGGCGTCGAGCAGGTCGCCGAGGTCCTGATCGTCGTCCGCGGCGGTCCGGCGCAGGTCGGCCATCAGTCCCGAGAACGACGCGATGGCGTTGCGCGAGCGGGGGTTCAGCATGGCGACGGTGCCCTCGACGGCGTCGTCGATGGCGCTGCTGAAGGTGCCCCCGTGGTTCTCCGCGTGCACCGTGAGGCAGGCCTGGGCGCGGTCGCCGATGCCGCGGCGCGGGGTGTTGACGATGCGCTGCAGGCTGACGGTGTCGTTCGGATTGTCGATCGCGCGCAGGTAGGCGACGAGGTCGCGGACCTCCTTGCGCTCGTAGAAGCGGACGCCGCCGACCACCTTGTAGGGCACGCCGTGCCGGATGAACACCTCTTCCAGCACGCGGGCGGCGGTGTTGGTGCGGTAGAAGATCGCCACATCGCTGTACTTGACGCCCTGGTCCGCCAGCGCGTCGACCTCCGAGACCACGAAGCTCGCCTCATCGTGCTCGTTGTCGGCGACATAGCCCGTGATGAGCGTGCCATCGCCCTGATCCGTCCACAGCTTCTTGTCGCGCCGGCCCGCGTTGCGGGAGATCACGGCGTTCGCCGCGGACAGGATGGTCTGAGTGGATCGGTAGTTCTGTTCCAGCAGAATGGTTTCGGCGTTCGGGAAGTCGCGCTCGAACTCCTCGATGTTGCGGATCGTGGCACCGCGGAAGGCGTAGATCGACTGGTCGGCATCACCCACGACGCACAGCTCGCTGGGCTCCACGCCGTCCGCGTCGGTCTCCAGCCCCACGAGCTCACGCACCAGCACGTACTGCGCGTGGTTGGTGTCCTGGTACTCGTCGACCATCACGTGCCGGAACCGGCGGCGGTAGTACTGCGCGACATTCGGGTGCGACTGGAGCAGCGCCACCGTCTCCCCGATGAGATCGTCGAAGTCGAAGGCGTTCGCGCCGCGCAGGCGGGATTGGTAGGTGCCGTACACCTCGGCGACGGTGACCGCGAAGGGCTCCCCCGTCTTCGCCGCGTCCACCGACGCCCGTTCCGGGTCGATCAGCTCGTTCTTGAGGTTACTGATGTGCGTTGCCAACGCGCGCGGCGCGAACTTCTTCGCGTCCAGCCCCATGTCCTTGACGATCATGGTGAGCAGCCGGCGCGAATCGTCCGCGTCGTAGATGGAGAAATTGGAGTTCATCCCCGCCAGCAGCCCGGCCTGGGCGCGCAGGATCCGCACGCAGGTGGAGTGGAACGTGGAGACCCACATGATCTTCGCGCGAGGACCGATGAGCCCGGCGACGCGCTCCCGCATCTCCGCGGCGGCCTTGTTCGTGAACGTGATCGCCAGGACCTGCCCCGGGTGCGTGTTGCGCGCCGCCAGCAGGTAGGCGATGCGACGGGTGAGCACCGCCGTCTTCCCCGAGCCCGCGCCCGCGACGATGAGCAGCGGCGAGCCCTCGTGGAGGACCGCCGCCCGCTGCTGCGGGTTGAGCCCCTCCAGTAGTTCCTGCCCGCGCTCCTGCCGCTCCACCTGCGCATTCGAGCGCGAGAAGGGCTGACGTTGGCGGAGTCCGGACTGCTGCGGTGCTGGGTTACTCATCTCCCGTCCAGCCTAGCCGGGGCGGGTGACAAGTTTCGGATCCGGCTCGGGCCACAGCGGGGTCGAGTACGTCCACGCCGCGACAACCTCCCCGCCGTATCGCCAGCTGAACACCGCAGCCGATCGCACGGTGTTCACGGGCACCGCGAAGTTCACCGCGGTCGAGTAGGTCTGCCCGCGGTCGAGAGTCTTGGGCCCGACCGGAACGGCCATCTTGGTCGCGTCGGCGGCGGGCCCACCGGACTTCACCTCGGCGCCCCCGACCTCGAGCACGAATTCGTCGGGGCGGAAGTCGAAGGCGACTACAGAGGCACCTTCGACCTCGATGTTCATGCCGACGCAGACGAATGCATGATCCGTTTCGCAGGGCGTGATGGCCGACCACCCCGATGACGACACCGTCGCCGCGGAGTAACCGCGAACCGTCCGTAGCGTCTGGCCGGCCACCCCGGTCGTGGGGTAGGTCTTGCCGACGAACAGGTAAACACCCTTGGGAGCACCGAAGATCTCGTTCGTGAGCAGGCCGTTGGCGAGTGCGATGAGCGCCATCCCGAGCATAGTGACCAGCACACGACGCAATACTGCGAACTGGGCGTTCATCATGCGAAAGTAGCACGGCGCGAGTGGTCCGTTGCGATCACGACGTGACGCACTTGGGCCCGTGAACGACGGTGTGTGTCATACGGATGAAGCCCTTGGTGTGAAGTATTCGCAGTTCAGTGCATCATGCAGGTCAGCGCGGTGCAGCAACGGGTGCCACGGCCGGCGCGGACGCCGGGACCAGCAGTCCGACCGGCCCGCTGCCCACGCAGACGACCAGCCCCGGCGTCTCCGCGCGCGCGACGAGACCGTCGCCCGTCCCCGTGACCCGGGCGTAGACGGTGTGCGCGCCCCTGCGGAGCGGCACGCGGACCGGCGTGGCCCCGCGCTGCTGCTGCAGGACGACGACACCGTCGGCCGAGGCGAGGTAGTTGAGCTCCACGACCCAGTCCCAGAACGCCAGCGGTCCCTCGAAGGCGAGGGCGGCGGGGGCACCGTCGTCGACCCGGGTACCGCAGGGGAAGGGCCCGAGCGGCAGGCTGCGGACCCGGGTGACGCGGCCGGGCTGGAATCGTCCCGACCGGTCGATGACGGTGGCCTCCCCCGCGTACTCCGCGAACCGCGGATGCGAGGGCTGGGTCGCGAGGATCCGCGAGAGGCGATTGTTCGGGCCGGACAGCCGGCTCAGGACATCGCCGTAGACCTCCTGATCGAGCACCTCACGCCCGGCGTACTCGACGGAGCCCGCACGCAGTTCGCGCAGGTAGGACCCCGTGGGGTTGTCGGCCCAGACCGGGGCGAAGCGAACGGCGGAGACGGTACCGCTGAGCGCGAACACGATCACGACGGCGATCCACAGGCGGCGATCCCTGGTGAAACCGGCGGATTTCGACAACACGAGGCCGAATCCGGCCTCCCGGGACCGGAATCGGCCGGATTCACGACGCAGTACCAGCGCGCCGGCCAGCGTGAGCACCCAGGCGAAGTCAGCGAAGTAGCGCAGCGACAGCGGCAGCAGTGGCGAGGTGTACTCGGAGCTGCGCAGGAAGAACACCGTCGAGGACACGCCCAGGAAGTACAGCACCGCCGCGCCCCAGGCGGCGAGCCCGCGCGGCGCGCGGAGCCCCGTGGCCAGCACGATCAACGCCGTGACCAGCAGGCCCACCACGGTCAGGGCGATGCCCGTCACCACCAGCGGCGGCCCGGGATTGGTGCGCGTCCACGTCCACGGCCCGCCGACCGCGGCCGGCGCGATCACGGCGTTCACCGACCGCCACAGCGTCCGGGCCGTGAACCCGACGGTGTGCGTGCCCGGCCGCGACGCCGTGACGGTCAGCCACAGCACGATCCACGCCGCGACGACCATCGCGAACGCGCCCCACAGCCACCGGCCGCGCCGCAACACCGTCCGCACGGGCCGAC
Organism: Tsukamurella spumae; assembly: GCF_012396015.1. Classification (GTDB taxonomy): domain Bacteria; phylum Actinomycetota; class Actinomycetes; order Mycobacteriales; family Mycobacteriaceae; genus Tsukamurella; species Tsukamurella spumae. The sequence goes on from NZ_JAAXOQ010000003.1 coordinate 174,944, forward strand.
GGTGCCCCCGCAGGTAGGGCAGCAGGCAGGCCGTCGCCAGCGCGACGAACGGGATGACCAGCGCCTTCTCGAAGAACAGCAGCGAGAGCAGTAGCGCGAGCACGGCGTAGCAGCCCGAACGACGGCGGCCGCGCAGGTAGCGCACCGTCTCGGCGACCACGACCGCCGACCCGATCTGCAGCGGCAGCGCGTTGAGACCGGACGCCCACCACGCCATCGCCGTCAGCGTGAGCGGGCTGAACAGGAAGAACACGAACGGGACCAGCACCACCGGCCGCCGCCCGGCGACCACGACCAGGGCCCGCAGCGTGGCCAGCGATGCCAGCAACTGCAGGACCAGGATCGATGCCGCGGCCGCCGGCCAGCTCAGCGGCGCGACCTTGGTCAGGGCCGCGGCGGCGAACAGGGTACCGGGCATGAAGTGTCCGTCGTAGTCGACGAACCAGGCGCTCAGGTCGGTCAGCGGCCGCGACGCCCGCCCGATGAAGGCCACGTCGTCCCAGTAGAAGTTCCCCCGCGCGAGGACGTACGCCCGGACCGCGAGCGACACCGCGATGAGCGCCGCCGCGCCGACCCACAGGAGGCGCTGCGGAGCGGGGAACGAGGACGGACGCACGGTGCTCGATGGTAGATCCCGCGCCTGTGGAAAACTTGAACCCATGAGCACACCGGACGACACCGGCGCCGAGACGCCGCTCGCCGAAGAGGAGATCCAGGCCCTGCGCGAGGAGATCGATCGCCTCGACGCGGAGATCCTGGCCGCGATCAAGCGCCGCAGTGAGGTCTCGCAGATCATCGGCCGCACGCGCATGGCCTCGGGCGGCACGCGCCTGGTGCACTCGCGGGAGATGAAGGTGCTCGAGCGCTTCTCCGAGCTCGGCCGCGAGGGGCACACCCTGGCGATGCTGTTGCTGCGCCTCGGGCGCGGCCCGCTCGGCAGGTAGGGCCCGTCAGGCCCGGCCGACGCCCGCGAAGAATTCCAGCAGGCTGTTCGGGGCGTCCTCGCCGAGCATCATCGTCGCCACCTCGCCCGCGGACACCGCGGACGCCTCCGCGCGGTCGAACATCCCGCTCTCGTAGGCGGTGAGTGCGGCGTCGAGGTCGCCGGGATTCTCGACGATGTGCCGGGCCAGCTCGGCACCGTCGAACAGCGCGATGTTGGCGCCCTCCCCGGCCGGCGGGCTGACGTGCGCGGCATCGCCGACCAGCGTGACGCCGGGGACGTGCTCCCAGCGCAGCCCGACCGGCAGGGTGTAGAGCCGTCGTGGCACGAGCGGCGTGTCCGATTCGCCGATGAGGCGGGTCAGTTCCCCCGACCAGCCCGGGTACTCGGCCAGCACGCGGTCCGCCGCCGCGGCGTCCGCCCAGTCGATCCCGTCGGCCCACTCCTCGGGGACGTGCAGCTGCGCGTACGTGTGGACGATGTCGCCCGCCTCCGCGTGCGTGCTGATCCCCCGGCCCGGCGCGAGCGCGAACATGGCACCCTCCCCCACCAGCTCCGCGATGCCGGGGTGGCGGCTCCGGACGTCGTGCAGGTAGGTCTCGACGTAGGTGGTGCCGTAGTACGACGGTGCCGCATCCGTCACCAGCGCGCGCACCTTCGACCAGACCCCGTCGGCCCCGACCAGCAGTCCGGTCGGGACGACGGTCCCGTCGGCGAGGGTCAGCTCGTGCCGGCCGCCGCCGAGCGCGCGCACGGCGACCACCTTCGCGCCCCAGCGGATGGCGTCGGCCGGTAGGGAATCGATGAGGAGCTGCCGCAGCTCGCCGCGGAGCACCTCGGGCCGGCCGCCGTCGCCGTCGTCCGGGAGGTCGAGGAGGACGGTGCCGTCGCGACCGAGGGCCCGGGTCGCCTCGCCGCCGGTGTGGATCAGCTCGCGGAACTGCGCGGTGAGGCCGGCCGCCTCGATCGCGGCCTGGCCGTCGGCCTCGTGGATGTCGAGCTGGCCGCCCTGCGTGCGCGACATGGGCGTCGGCTCGGCCTCGTAGATCACCGCCTCGATGCCGTGGACGTGCAGGACGCGGGCCAGGGCGAGGCCGCCGAGTCCGGCGCCGATGATCGTGATGGGTGTGTGCATGGCGCTTCCCTTTCATTGGAACAACGTTCCATACGAGTTTGGAACAGCGTTCCATTCGTGTCAAGATGGAACCGTGCCACCCCACAGCCGCCGCACCGACGCCCTGTCCCGCGACCGCATCGTCGACGCCGCGATCGCCCTGCTCGACGTGAGCGGGGCCGACGCCCTGACCTTCCGCGCCCTGGGCAGCGCTCTGAACACGGGCAGCGGGGCGATCTACCACCACGTCGCCGGCAAGGACGAGCTCCTCGCCGCCGCGACCGACGCCGTCCTGCGGCCGATCCTCGCCGTGCCCGCGGGCGACCGCGACCCCCGAGAGGCGATCCGCGAGCTCGCGCTCACCCTGTTCGACACGATCGACGATCACCCGTGGCTGGCAGCCCAGGTGATGGCCGATCCGGGTCGGCCGGCGAACCTGCTGTTCAGCGAACGGATCGGCAGCGCAGTGCTGGCGATGGACCCGCCGGACGCGGCGCTGTTCGACGCCGCCACCGCGATCGTCGGCTATGTCCTGGGCGCGGCGGCCCAGAACGCCGCCAACGCGCGCTCGGAACTCGCCCGCAGCGGCCCCGGCCGCGAGGAGCTGCTGGGCGACGTCGCGGCCCGCATCGAGCAGCTGGACCCGGCCGAATTCCCGTACCTGCGCCGCATCGCCGGGACCATGGCCCGCCACGACGACCGCGCCCAGTTCCTCGCCGGGCTCGACCTGCTCCTGGCCGGCATCGACGCGCTCTAGCGCAGCACCACACCGGCGGTGATCCGTCAAGGATCACGTTCACGGTGCCGTCGAACCCCTGGTCGGAGGGCCCTTCTGCGCCAGACTGTCCGCATGCCCAGCCCTGACGACTACCTCGTGTGCGCCAGCCAGCGCAGCGGGAGCACCCTCCTCGTGGAGTCACTGGCCGCCACCGGCGTCGCCGGGCGGCCCGAGGAGTTCTTCCAGTACTACCCGTCCTCGTCGCTGTCGCCGCAGCCGCGCGAATGGTTCGCCGGCGTCGACGATCCGCCGCTGCTCGACCTGCTCGACCCGATCGACCCCGGCACCGTCGACCCGCGCGGCCCCGCGCAGTGGCGCGACGACGTGCGGCGCGCGGGCCGGACGCCCAACGGCGTCTGGGGCGGCAAGCTCATGTGGAACCAGACACCCGTCCTCGTGGCCCGCACCCGCACCGCGTCGGGCTCGGTCCGGACGGCCATCCGCTCCCTGTTCGACGGTGCCGACCCCCTGTACGTGCACGTCCACCGACCCGACGTGGTCTCCCAGGCGGTCTCGATGTGGCGCGCCGTGCAGACCCGCGTGTGGCGCGACGATCCCGATCACGACCGGGAGCGCGACGAGCGCGCGGTGTACCGCGCCGAGGGGATCGCCCACCTTGCCGGGATCCTGCGCGAACAGGAGCGGTCGTGGCGGGCGTGGTTCGCGTTCGAGGGCATCACGCCGCTCGAGATCGACTTCCACGAGCTCACCGCCGACCCGCAGAAGACGACGGCGCGCGTGCTGGACGCGATCGGGCAGGACCCGCAGCTCGCTCCCCCGCCGCCGCTCAAACCCCAGTCCAACGACCGCTCCAAGGAGTGGGCGGAGCGCTACCGCGCCGATGCCGCCGAGAACGGATACCCCGTATGAGCACTGTGACCGAACCGATCTCCGCCGTCGACGAGCTGCGCGTCCTCGAGGCCGAGGCGGTCCACATCATCCGCGAGGTGGTCGCGGAACTCGAGCGCCCGGTGCTGCTGTTCTCGGGCGGCAAGGACTCCATCGTGCTCCTGCGCCTGGCGGAGAAGGCATTCCGGCCCTCGCCGCTGCCCTTCCCGATCCTGCACGTGGACACGGGCCACAACTTCGCCGAGGTGATCGACTTCCGCGACCGCCGCGTGGCCCCGACCGCCGAGAACCCCGACGGGATCGAGCTCATCGTCGCCTCGGTGCAGGAGTCGATCGACGCCGGCCGGGTGGCCGAGTCCACCGAGTCCTCCGGCTCGCGGAACCGGCTGCAGACGCGCACGCTGCTGGACGCGCTGGAGGCCGGGAGGTTCGACGCGGCGTTCGGCGGCGCCCGCCGCGACGAGGAGCGGGCCCGCGCCAAGGAGCGGGTGTTCAGCTTCCGCAACGAGTTCGGCCAGTGGGACCCGCGGGCGCAGCGTCCCGAGCCCTGGTCGCTGTACAACGGCCGGATCCGCCGCGGCGAGTCCGTCCGCGTCTTCCCGCTGTCGAACTGGACCGAGCTCGACATCTGGCGCTACATCGAGCTCGAGGGCCTGGAACTGCCGCCGATCTACTACGCGAGCGAGCGCGAGGTCTTCGAGCGCGACGGGATCCTGCTGGCCGTCTCGGAGTTCACGCAGCCGCGCGCCGGCGAGACCGTGACCCGGGAGTGGGTCCGGTACCGCACCGTCGGCGACCTGACCATCACCGGCGCGGTCCGCAGCCGCGCCACCGAGATCGGCGATGTGATCGCGGAGATCTCCGCCGCCACCGTCTCGGAGCGGGGCGAGACCCGCGCCGACGACCGCACGTCGGCCGCCGCCATGGAGGACCGGAAGAAAGAGGGCTATTTCTGATGACGGACGTGCTGGCACCACCGACCACGCGGCAGCTGCTGCGCCTGGCGACCGCGGGATCCGTCGACGACGGCAAGTCCACGCTGATCGGCCGCCTGCTGCACGACACCGGCAGCCTGCCCACCGACCACCTCGACGCGGTCACCGACGGCGACGAGGTGGACCTCGCGGCCCTGTCCGACGGCCTGCGCGCCGAGCGTGAGCAGGGCATCACCATCGACGTCGCGTACCGCTTCTTCTCCACCGAGTCGCGCAGCTACGTGCTCGCCGACACCCCGGGCCACGAGCGGTACACCCGCAACATGTTCACCGGCGCGTCGAACGCGCACGTCGCGATCCTGCTGGTGGACGCCCGCAAGGGCGTGCTGCGGCAGACCCGCCGGCACGCCCGCATCGCGACGCTCCTCGGCGTGCCGCACGTCATCGCCGCGGTGAACAAGATCGACCTCGTCGACTTCTCCGCGGACCGGTTCGCGGAGGTCGAGGCGGAGCTCGCCGAGCTCGCGGTGCGGCTCGGCCTGGACGCGATCCCCGCGATCCCGCTGGCCGCCAAGCTCGGTGACAACGTGGTGCACCGCTCGGCGCGCACCCCCTGGTACGACGGGCCCACGCTGCTCGAGCACCTCGAGGGCGTGCCGCTGCGCGCACCGTCGGCCGTGGCCACGGAGCTGCGCCTGCCGGTCCAGTGGGTCTCCCGGCCCACCGCCGAGCGGCGCCGACGGTACGCCGGACGCGTCGCCGCCGGCACGCTGACCGTGGGCGACGAGGTGCTGGTCCTGCCGTCGGGCAGCAGGTCGACGGTGACGGCGCTCGACACCCTCGACGCAGACCGGGCGGTGGCGGTCGCGCCGCTGTCGGTGTCCGTCGAGCTGGCCGACGACATCGACGTGGGCCGCGGCGACGTCCTCGTCTCCGGCGCCGAGGGTGCGCACCTGCCGGTGAACGCCCGCGAGCTCGAGGTCACCGTCTGCTGGCTGGCGGAGAAGCCGCTGCGCGCCGGGGACCGCGTCGCGCTCAAGCACGCCACGGCGACGGTCCGCGCGACCGTCCAGTCGTTGGAACGGCGCCTGGACCCGGAGACGCTGATCGAGCAGGTCGGGCCGAGTGAGCTGGCGCTCAACGACATCGGCACCGTGACGCTGCGGACGTCGTCGGTGGTGGTGGCCGACCCGTACGCGCAGAACCGGGACACCGGCGCGCTGATCCTCATCGACGAGGCGAGCAACGACACCGTCGGCGCCGGCACCATCGCCGTGGCGCGCGAGGTGGTTCCCGGGCAGGCGACCCGCAACGACATCCGCTGGCACCCCAGCTCACTGGGCCGCGCGGAGCGGTGGGCACGGACCGGGCAGCGCGGCGCCACCGTCTGGTTCACTGGCCTACCCGCGTCCGGCAAGTCGACGGTGGCGGTCGCCCTCGAGCGGGCGCTGGTCTCGCGGGGCCGCGTCGCCTACCTCATCGACGGCGACAACATCCGCCACGGCATCTCCGACGACCTGGGCTTCTCCCCCGGCGACCGGGCCGAGAACGTCCGCCGCGTGGGGCACCTGACGCGCCTGTTCGCGGACGCCGGCGTCATCTCGATCGCCTCGCTCGTCTCGCCGCTGCGGTCCGATCGCGACATCGCCCGGGAGTTGAATCTCGCCGCCGAGATCGACTTCCTCGAGGTGCACGTCTCGACGCCGGTCTCCGAGTGCCGCCGGCGCGACCCGAAGGGCCTCTACGCCCGCGCGGACCGCGGCGAGCTGCGGGGCCTCACCGGTGTCGACGGGCCGTACGAGAAGCCGGAGGCGCCGGACCTCACGTTCGACACCACCGGTGCCGACACCGACGAGCTCGCGCAGCGGGTGATCGCGCTGCTCGTTCAGCGGGGAATACTGCAGGAGTGAGCTGCTGCACGCCCGAGGGCCCGGACCTACCGCCGCAGGCCGGCGCGGTGCCGGGCGGCGGCGCGCACCCGATCGAGCAGGCCCGGGTGCCCGCGGGCGCCTTCGCGATGGGCGACGCGCACGGCGAGGGCTACCGCGCCGACGGCGAGCTCCCGGTGCACCGGGTCGTGCTGCCGGGCTTCGCGATCGACGCGACGACGGTGACCGTCGCCGCGTTCGCGGCCTTCGCCGACGCGACGGGGTACGTCACCGACGCCGAGCGGTTCGGTGCCTCCGCGGTCTTCCGGGCCACTGCGGCCGACCCGTCGGCGGGGGTGCCGGTCCCCGGTACGCCCTGGTGGCTGACGGTGCCGGGCGCGACCTTCCGCGCGCCGGGCGGGCCGGGCAGCGTCGGACTGGACGAGCATCCGGTCGTGCACGTCTCGCACGCGGACGCGCTGGCCTACTGCGCCTGGGCCGGGCGGGCCCTGCCGACGGAGGCGCAGTGGGAGTACGCGGCGCGCGGCGGTCTCGACGGCACGCGTTATCCGTGGGGCGACGAGCACCCCGTGCCGGGCCGGGACTGCAATGTCTTCGTCGGCGCCTTTCCGGAGCCCGACGGTGCCGTCGGCACCGTTCCGGCGAGGTCCTACGCGCCCAACGGCTACGGCCTGTATCAGGCGGTGGGGAACGTGTGGGAGTGGTGCGTGGACCGCTATTCGGCTCGCTACTACCGGGTTTCACCGGAGCACTCGCCCGCGGGCCCCGACCGCGGCACCGCCCGGGTGCTGCGCGGCGGCAGCCACCTGTGCCACGACTCCTACTGCTACCGCTACCGCACGGCGGCCCGCAGCCACAACACTCCGACCTCGACGGCGAGCAACATCGGATTCCGCACCGTGTCCGATTCTGATATCGTGATTCCATAGATCCGATATACACCGGAGGTGCGACATGTCCGTATCGCTGCCTGAATTCCGCGACGCTCCACTCAAGTTGACCTCCCTGCGCGCGCCCGAAGGGCTCTTCGACCGGGCGCGGGAAGAGCTGGGCTACGCATCCAATCAAGACATGGTGGTCAGCCTCGTAGAGCTGGCGCTCAAGCAGAAGCTCCAGCGGGACATGATCAAGCGGATCGCTTCGAACCCGGACGGCCCCTACGCCGCGCTGGCGGATCCTGAGTTCCTCAAGGAGGCGCGGCGGTGACACTCCCCTTCGACGAGCGACCGGTTCCCCACATCGTCGACAACTCCGTGTGGTCGAGGATCCAGATCGGCCAGATCCGCGGCACCGCCCTGGAATCGTTCACGGTCGGCGGGAACTTCCTCGCGGCATGCGCGCCGCAGCTCCTCGAAGCGCTCTACTCCACACGTTCTCCTCGCGAGTGGGAGTCCGAATACGCCACGAACTGGGAGTTCCTCGATGTGCTGCACCCCGGCGTCGAAACTCACGCCGTCTCCGTCGAGCTGCAGCGCCGACTCTGGCACTCCGGCAACGTACGCGCGGCCGGCCCCGTCGACACGATGATCGCGGCGATCGCGATCCGCCACGACGCTGTGGTGGTGCATCGCGACAGCGACTACGAGCGGATCGCGGAGGTGGCGCCGGAGTTCCGGCAGGTGCGGGTGTAGGTCAGGCGTTCGCGGCGTCGGTGCGAGCCCGCTCGGCCGACTCGCGGGCGGCCGACTCGCGCGGGACCAGTTCGCGGCGCTCGCCCTGCGGGCGACGCGAGGGCAGCGGCGTCTCGTCGGCGTCGGGCTCCGCCCGGCCGGCGAAGAACGCGGCCATGAAGGCCTCGGCGATCGCGGTGCCCTCGGCCTCGGTCGGCAGCACGTCACCGGTCTCCTCGCGCCAGTCGGCGAGGATGCCGGCGAGGCGCCGCGCCACCCACCGGTAGGACGGCTCATCGACCACGTTGTGCCGCTCGTACGGGTCCACGACCAGGTCGTAGAGCTCACGACGGGGCCGCGGCGCGGCCGTCTCGTACGGGTCGAGCGAGGCGGCGGACGAGCTGTCCGCGATGTCGAGCGGCAGCAGCAGCGCGGGCCGGTCGGCGTAGTTCTCGATGTAGCTGAACTGCTTGGTGCGCACGGCGCGGATCGGGTCGTAGGCGTCGTGGTAGGTCTTCTGCGTGAACAGCCCGGCGCGCACCTGCTCACCGGTGGGCTCGAGGAGCTCCGCGGCGTGGGTCTCGCCGTCCAGGTCCTCGGGCAGGGGCAGGCCGAGGAGGTCGAGGACCGTCGGGGTCAGGTCGACGCCCGAGAACAGGTCGTCGTAGACGCGCGGCGCGAGGCCGAGGGCACGAGGCGGGCGGGCGATGAAGGCGACGCCGGTGCCCTCGCCGTACAGCGTCGACTTGGCGCGCGGGAAGGCGAGGCCGTGGTCGGTGATGAACAGGACCCAGGTGTTCTCAGCCAGGCCCAGCTCGTCGACGGTGTCGAGCAGCCGCCCGACCGCGGCGTCGGCGGCCGTGATACTGCCGTGCAGCCCGGCGAGGTCCTCGCGGACCTGCGCGGTGTCCGGGAGGAAGCCGGGGACGCCGATCGCGTCGGGGTCGGCCGGCGGGTACTCGTCCGCCGGGTACGGCCGATGCGTCTCGAAGAAGCCGGCGGTCAGGAAGAAGGGCTCCTCGTGCGCGGCGGCGTCGGCGAGCCACTCCTGCGAGCGCGCGACCACGTAGTCGCACAGCGAGTCCGAGACGTCGGCGGTGTCGAACCCGAGGCGCGTGGGGTCCGCGCTCTCGTGCTGCATGCCGAACAGCGCGCTGCGGTACCCCGCCTCGCCGAGCAACGACGGCAGCGTGCGCACGTGGTCGCGGTACTCGAAGCCGTGGTGCGCCAGCCCGACGAGGCCGTTGCGGTGCGGGTGCAGGCCCGTGAAGAGCGAGCCGCGCGCGGGTGAGCAGAGTGGCGCCGTCGCGTGCGCGTCGGTGAACCGGATGCCCTCGGCCGCGAGGCGGTCCAGGTTCGGACTGACCACGCCCTGCGCGCCGTAACAGGTGAGGTGCCGGCCCAGGTCGTGCCAGTGCACCAGGATCACGTTCTTCCGAGATCCGTCGCCCGCCGCCATGTCCACCACACCTCGACATTGCCACAGTGCACCGGTGCGCGGCGAGGTTTGCGCTCACAGTGAGCCGAGCCCGCACGTGCCCCGGGGGCTACTGCAGGGCGATGTAGCGCGTCTCCAGGTACTCCTCGATGCCCTCACTGCCGCCCTCGCGACCGAACCCGGAGGCCTTCACGCCGCCGAACGGGCCGGCGGGATCGGAGATGACGCCGCGATTCACGCCGACCATCCCGCTGTCGAGACGGTCCGAGAGCCGGAGCGCGCGGTCGAGGTCGCGGGTGAAGACGTACGAGACCAGGCCGTATTCGGTGGCGTTCGCGGCGGTCACGGCCTCGTCCTCGTCGGAGAACGGGACGATCGGGGCGACCGGCCCGAACACCTCCTCGGAGAGGATCCGCGCGTCGGCCGGGACGTCGGCCAGCACCGTCGGCGGGAAGAAGTGCCCCGGCCCCTCGGGCGCGACCCCGCCGAGCCGCAGCGTCGCACCCTTCGCGACCGCGTCCTGCACCAGCTCGGAGACGATGTTCTGCTGGTCCGCCGAGATGAGCGGGCCGATCGTGACGCCGTCCTGCACGCCGGGGCCGAGGACGTACGCGCCCATCGCCTCGACCAGCTTGTCCGTGAACTCCCCGATCACGGACTCGTGCACGTGGAACCGGTTCGCCGCGGTGCAGGCCTCGCCACCGTTGCGCAGCTTCGCGAGCACGGCCTGCGCGACCGCGTGATCCACATCGGCGTCGTCGAACACGACGAAGGGCGCGTTGCCGCCCAGTTCCATGGAGGTGCGCAGCACGCCGGGCGCGGACTGCTCGATGAGCGTGCGGCCCACCTCCGTGGACCCGGTGAAGGTGAGCTTGCGCAGGCGGGGGTCGCGCAGCAGCGGCCCGGTCAACGCCGAGGACTTCGACGTGGGCAACACCGAGACCACGCCGTCGGGCACGCCCGCGTCCTTGAGCACCTCTGCGAGCAACAGCATCGTGAGCGGGGTGAGCCCGGCGGGCTTGACCAGCATGGTGGCACCCGCGGCGAGCGCGGGGCCGAGCTTGCGCGTACCCATCGCGAGGGGGAAGTTCCAGGGGGTGATCGCCAGGCACGGCCCGACGGGGGCCTTGCTCACCAGGATCCGGCCCGTGCCGGCCGGCGCGGGGGTGTAGCGGCCGGCGATCCGCACGGCCTCCTCGGAGAACCAACGGAAGAACTCCGCGCCGTAGCGCACCTCGTTGGCCGACTCCGGCAGGGCCTTGCCCATTTCGAGGGTCATCAGCAGCGCGAAGTCGTCCGTCCGGGCGACGAGCCCCGCGTAGGCGGCGCGCAGGATCTCGGCACGCTCGCGCGCGGGCGCCGCCGCCCACGCCGGCCCCGCAGCGACCGCGGCGTCCAGTGCGGCCGCACCGTCCTCCGCGGTCGCGTCCGCGACCTCGATCAGCACCTCCTCCGTGGCGGGGTCGTGCACGGGAAAGGTTGCGCCCGAACTCGAATCGCGGAACGCGCCGTTGACGAAGATCCCCGTGGGGACGCTGTCGAGGAGGTCACGGATGCGCTGCTCGGTTGCCATGACAACCACACTAGTCCCGACGGACGGGTCGCGTGTCCGGGTCTGTGCCGCCTCCCACGAGGTCCGCTCGGAACCGCGCGCGGATCCCCTCCCGGACACTAGGCTGGCGCCCATGAGCGACAGCGACATCACCGCGTCCCCCGCTTGGAGCAGCCTCGCCGACCACTTCTCCGAGCTGTCCGGCGTCCACCTGCGCGAGCTCTTCGCCGCCGATCCGGAGCGCGGCGCCGAGTTCGTCTTCCGGGTGGGCGATCTGTACATCGACTACTCCAAGCACCGTGTCACCCGCGAGACGCTGGAGCTCCTGGCCGCGCTCGCGGAGGCCGCGGGGGTCACCGCCCGGCGTGACGCGATGTTCGCGGGTGAGCACATCAACTCCACCGAGGACCGCGCGGTCCTGCACACGGCCCTGCGCGCACCGTCGAGCCTGGACCTGCACGTCGACGGGCAGGACGTGACCGGCGACGTGCACGACGTGCTCGAGAAGATGGGCGCCTTCAGCGACGCGGTCCGGGCCAAGCGCTGGCGCGGCGCGACCGGCGAGCCCATCACCGACGTGGTCAACATCGGCATCGGCGGCAGCGATCTCGGGCCCGCGATGGTCTACGGCGCGCTGCGGGCCTACGTGCAGCGCGGCATCACGTGCCACTTCGTCTCGAACGTGGACCCCGCGGACGTCTCCGCCACCCTCGCGCAGCTCAACCCCGCGACCACGCTCTTCATCGTCGCCTCGAAGACCTTCTCCACCCAGGAGACGCTGACCAACGCGCACGCGGCGAAGGCCTGGCTGCTGGACCGGCTCGGCGTCGGCGAGGAGGCAGTCGCGAAGCACTTCGTCGCCGTCTCGACGAACGCCGAGCGGGTTTCGGCCTTCGGCATCGACACCGCGAACATGTTCGGCTTCTGGGACTGGGTCGGCGGCCGCTACTCCGTGGACTCCGCGATCGGGCTGTCGGTGATGATCGCGGTGGGCCGGGAGCGGTTCGCCGAATTCCTCGCGGGCTTCCACGCCGTGGACGAGCACTTCCGCACGGCGCCGATCGCGCAGAACGCGCCGATCATGTTGGGGCTCATCGGACTCTGGTACTCCGATTTCTTCGGCGCGCAATCGCGCGCGGTGCTCCCCTACGCGCAGGACCTCGCGCGCTTCCCCGCCTACCTGCAGCAGCTGACCATGGAGTCGAACGGCAAGTCGGTGCGCATCGACGGCACGCCCGTGCCCGTGGACACCGGCGAGATCTTCTGGGGCGAACCGGGAACCAACGGCCAGCACGCCTTCTTCCAGCTCCTGCACCAGGGCACCCGGCTGGTGCCGGCGGACTTCGTCGGCTTCGCCGAGTCGACCGACGACCTGCCCAGCATCGACGGCGTCGGCACCATGCAGGACCTGCTCATGAGCAATCTGTTCGCCCAGACCAAGGTGCTGGCGTTCGGCAAGACCGCCGCCGAGATCAGTGCGGAGGGAACGTATCCCGCCGTCGTGCCGCACAAGGTGATGCCCGGGAACCGGCCCACCACCACGATCCTGGCGCCGAAGCTCACCCCGTCCGTCGTGGGCCAGCTCATCGCCCTCTACGAGCACCAGGTGTTCACCGAGGCCGCCGTCTGGGGCATCAACGCCTTCGACCAGTGGGGCGTCGAGCTCGGGAAGGTCCAGGCCAACGCCCTCCTCCCCGTCATCGCGTCCGACGGTGCCCCCACCGCCGAGCTCGACTCGTCGACCGACGCCGAGGTGCGCTGGTACCGCGAGGCGCGGGGCCGGAAGGTCTAGGAGTACTTCGGGATCTGCCAGGCGCCGGAATCCGTGCAGGTGAGGACGATGCCGCTGTACCGGTCGAGGGCGAGCTTGCCCCAGGACTGCCCCGCACAGGACTCGCCGACCGCGCCGGACGCGTAGTCGTAGTCGTCCGACGGCGCGGCGTTCGCCGGAGCCGCCGCGAGAATCAACGCGGCTCCGACCACCGTCGAGATCATTGCGGTCTTGATGAATGTGCGCATTTCGCACCACCTTTCGTCACTCCTCACGCTAGGAGCAACGATGGTGCCGCACATCCGGGCCGGCCCCTGGGTTCTGCGGCCACCGGCTCGGGGCTGAGCCCCTACCTCGAACGGGTGAGGCGGCTCAGCGGCCGAGGTTTCGGCAGCGCGCTGCCGGTTCTCTCCGACGCGGACGGGGTTCGGCAGCGCCCATGAGTTTCAGCAGCGCGCTGCCGAAATCGTGTCCATGGGAGTCCGTGCGGCGCGGGTCAGATGAGGCGGCGGGTCAGCTCGTTCGGGCCGTGGCGCAGCACGGCCCCGAGCGGCGTCCACGGCCACGACGGCACGGCCGCCTCCTTGGGCTCGCGGTCGATGGCCTTGACCAGAGCCTTGACGCCGTCGTCGAGCGAGGACTTCATCGAGGTCTTCACACCCTTGTTGATGTCCGTCTCGATGAAGCCCGGCTTGATCACGGTGACCGAGATGTCGCTGCCCGCGAACTCCGCCTGCAGCCCCTCGCCGATCGCGGTGAGGCCGGCCTTGCTCGCCGAGTACGCGGTCTGCGCCTTGGGCATTCCGCGCTGGCCGGCGATGGAGCTGATGAGCACGAGATGGCCGCGGCCCTGCGCGCGGAAGAGCTCCAGCACCGCCTCGATCTGGGCGAGCGCACCGGTCAGGTTGGTCTGAATCGTCTCCAGGTTGGCGTCCGCCCTGCCCGTCCCGAGCGGCGCACCCTTGCCGATGCCGGCGTTGATGACCGCGCGGTCCAGCCCGCCCAGGCGCGCCACGACATCGGCGATGGCGACGGGCACCGCGTCGAAATCCGTGACATCGAGCCGCCCGATCTCGACGACGCCCGCGCCGGGGCGGGCGCTCAGTTCGGCGCGCAGCGCCTCGAGCCGGTCGAGGCGCCGCGCGAGGAGAGCTACGTTCTCGCCGCGCTCCGCGTACGTCCGCGCCATGCCTTCGCCGAGACCGGAGCTGGCTCCGGTGATGAGGATCCGCATTCCCCCACAGTAGCGAGCGCATCGTCGGCCCCTCCGGGCGTGTGGCCGCCCCGCGCCAATGCCGGGCCGCCGAGGCCGGTGCGCGCGAACAGCTGGATCAGGGGGCCGACGCCCACCGCGTAGAGCAGCGTTCCGACGCCGAGCGTCCCGCCGAGCAGGAAGCCCACGATCACCACGATCACCTCCATCGACGTGCGCACCACCCGCACCGAGCCGCCGGTGCGGGCCACGAGCCCCGTCATCAAGCCGTCCCGCGGGCCGGGTCCCATGCCGGCCCCGATGTAGAGGACGGTCGCGAAGGCGTTGAGGACGATGCCGCCGAGCATCATCGGGATCGCGACGACCAGCGCGGGGTCTTCCGGGAACAGCGGTGCCATGGTGTCGAAGGCGACGCCGATCACGATCACGTTGGCGACGGTGCCGAACCCCGGCTTCTGCCGGATGGGTATCCACAGCAGCAGCACCAGCGCGCCCACGATGATCGAGACCACGCCCACCGACAGGCCCATCTTCTCCGCGAGCCCCTGGTGCAGCACGTCCCACGGCATGTTGCCGAGTCCGGCGCGCAGGATCGCGACCATGGCCGTGCCGTACAGCCACAGGCCCACGAACAGCTTGATCAGTCGAATCGTCATGACACCCACAATGGCGGCAAGTGGCATGGCAATCCATAGCCAGTTCTGAGACACTGGACCGATGTTCCCCTCAACTGGCACCGTCGGTGCGGCCGCCCTCGCCCGCCAGCTCGGCTCCTGGAAGCCCGACGGTGGCACGGGCCCGGCGCGTCGCGCGCCGCGTCCGGCCTACCTGGCCCTCGCCGAGGCCCTGCGCCTGCTCGTGCTCGACGGTCGGGTCCCCGTCGGGACCGCGCTGCCGAGCGAGCGCGCGCTCGCGGCCCACCTCGAGGTCAGCAGGACGACGGTGACCGCGGCCTATGCCGAGCTCCGGGACAGCGGGCATCTGCAGTCCCGGCAGGGCGCGCGGAGCGTGCTCACGCTGCCCCACGCGGTACCGGCCGAGCCCGCCGACACCGGCCCGGAGGCCGACCTGATCCGGCTGAACATCGCGGCGCCGTCGGCGCCCGACCAGATCGTGCACGACGGCTACCGGCACGCCCTCGAATGCGCGCCGCCGTATCTCGCCGGCATCGGCCTGTACCCGGGAGGTGTTCGGGCGCTGCGGGAGTCGATCGCGCAGCGGTACCGCGACCGCGGCCTGCCGACGACCGAGGACCAGGTGCTGGTCACCTCCGGCGCCCAGCACGCACTGCGGATCGTGCTCGACACGCTCGTGCACCCGGGCGACCGCGTGCTCGTCGAACAGCCCACCCACCACGGCACCATCCTGGCCCTGCGCCGGCACAACGCGCGGCCCGTCGCCGTGGGGCTGCACCCCGAACACGGCTGGGACCTCGATCAGGTGGAAGCCGTGGTGAAGCAACAGAATCCGCGGATCATCTTCACCATTCCCGACTTCCACAATCCGACGGGCCTGCTCCTCGACGAGGCCGGGCGGCGGCGACTCGGGGAGATCTCCGCGCGATACCGCGTGCCCGTCGTCGTCGACGAGACGATGGCCGAGCTGGCCCTCGACGCGCCCGCTCCCCCGCCCGTCGCGGCCTTCGCGCCGCGCGGCGCCCGGATCATCACGATCGGCTCCGCGAGCAAGACGATCTGGGCGGGCCTGCGCGTGGGCTGGATCCGCACGGAGAACTCGCCCGACGCGCTCACCGCCGCCCGGCACGACATGGACCTCGCCGGCGCCGTCTTCGAGCAACTCGCCGCCGGCTACGCCCTCGACCACCTCGCCGACTTCCTGCCCGGGCGGCTGGACGCCCTGCGCGCCGGTCGCGCGGTCGCCCTCGATGCGGTCACCGAGCACCTTCCGGGGGCCACCGTCTCGCCCGGAGTCGGCGGCCTGTGCCTGTGGGTGACACTGCCCCGGCCGGTCGGCACCGCCACCGCGGCCGCCGCCGCGGGGCTCGGGGTGCGCATCGCCGCCGGCTCCGCCTTCGGGGTCGACGGTGTCCTCGAGCGCAACATCCGCATCCCCTACTCGCTGCCCCCCGACCAGCTCCGCCGGGCGATCGAGCTGGTGGGCGCGGCGTACCGTCGGGCCACCGGCGGGGCGTCCGTGCCGGACCTCGAGCGCCAGCTCGTAGTGTGACGGTCCGAAAGGCACCTTCGCGAAGTAGAACACCGCGAACCGATACATTGTTCACGTGAACGTCGATCCGTCCGGCTCTGCCGATCCGCCCCTTGACCGGCGCTCGGCCATGCCGTTCATCGCGGCGGCCACACTCGCTTCGAGCGCCCTGATCGGAGCTGCGGGATGGGTCTGGCTCGCCACCCCCGACGGCCGGTGGGTGACGACGACACTTCTCCTTGGCGCGTTCGCCGCATGCGCCGCACTCTGCGTCGTCGAGCACCGGCTTCTCAGCACGACGATCGACGAGATGCCCGTCTACTACGTCCCCGACAACGGATTACAAATCCCGTTCATCGATTCGTACACACCAGCCCGGGCCACGGCGAGCTTCATCGTGGGACTCGTCCTCGACGTGATGATCGTGACCGGCCTCGCGGTTCGCCACGATGGGCCGACCCCGATCGAGTTGGTCGCCTTCGTCGCATACGTCTCGGTGTCCGGCGCCTACGCTTGGCGAACCGTGCGCCTAGTGACGGCACGGGCCTCGGAAGACACCCCTCGCGCGCAGTGACTTCCGCCACAATCCGCATTCCTCGGAATCACCGGGACCGCGGTCCGGTTGAACACCACCGGAACCGATGACCGCCGCTGGAAGGGACACCAGACATGGGACATAACAACACCGCACGTGACCTGGGGCTTCTGGCCCTGCGTACCGCCGTCGGCGGAGCACTCGCCTACCACGGCGCACAGAAGCTGTTCGGCGTGTTCGGTGGACACGGACTGGACGCCACCGGCCAGGGGTTCGAATCGATGGGTTTCGCCCCCGGCAAGCCGAACGCCGCGCTCGCGGGCGCGGGTGAGCTGGCCGGCGCCGCGCTCGCACTGGGCGCCGCGACGCCGCTGGCCGCCGCGGGTGGCGTCGGCGCGATGCTCGTCGCCGCCGAGGCGCACCGTCCCAACGGCTTCGCCGCGCAGGGTGGCGGCAACGAGTACCCGATCACCCTCGGTGTCGCGGCCGCCGCGCTGGCCCTCACCGGCCCCGGCAAGTACTCCGTCGACCACCTGCTGGGCGACCGCCTGAACAAGCCCTGGCTGACGGCGCTCGCGCTCGGCGGCGCCGTCGCGGGCGGCGCGGTCACCATCGCACGCCGCAATGCCGCACTGGCGCAGGCCGAGACCGTGTCCCAGGCCATCGAGGACGAGGCCGCCGAGGGCGACTTCCTGCTCGGCGATTACGACCCGGAGACGGGCGAGAACGACGGCGCGGACAAGCTCATCAAGTAGTCCCCGCCGCCGCGGCACTCACCGGCCGCGAGAAGACGAACGCCGCCGGATCCCTCACCCAGGATCCGGCGGCATCGTTCACTCCGCCGAGCCCGGCACGCGGCTACCGGAACAGGCCGGCTCCCAGGAAGTCGTCGCTACCGCGCACACCCGGCACGGCGAAGAAGTAACCGCCGCCGAAGGGCGTCACGTAGTCGGTGAGCGGCTCGTCGATCAACCGCTTCTGCACCTCCTCGAACTGCGCCTCGACATCCTGCTGGAAGCAGATGAACACGTGGCCGCAGGCCATGTTGCCGTTCATGTCCAGGCCCAGGTCGTAGTTGTACGACCGGCGCACCAGCCGCTGCTTCTCCGTCTTCTCGCCCTCACGCGGGTTCGCCAGGCGGATATGCGAATCCGTCGGAATGACGGTCCCGTCCGGGTCCTTCGAGTAGTCGGGGTCGTCGGTCTCCTGCGCACCGTCGAGCGGCGCTCCGCTGTCGCGACGCCGGCCGAACATCCCCTCCTGCTCCGCGATCGAGACGCGGTCCCAGAACTCGACCAGCATCCGGATGAGCCGCACCACCATGTAGGTGCCGCCCACGGTCCATGACGGCTCGCCGGCCTCGTTCTTCGGGGCGACCCAGATCAGCTCCTCGGCCTGGTTCCCCACAGGATTAGCCGTACCGTCCTTGAAGCCCAACAGATTCCGCGACGAGCCCTCAGGCCGCGGCGGGGCGCCGTAGCCCTGCATCTTCCACCGCAGCTGCATCGCGCCGCGCGTGTGCTTGGCGATGTCGCGCAACGCGTGGTGCACGGTGTCGGGGTTGTTCGCACACAGCTGCAGCACCAGGTCGCCGTGCATCTGCGCGGCGTCCGGCTGGTCGTTCGGGAACACCGTCATCGGCTTGAGCTTGCGCGGCTTGCGCCCGCTCAGCCCGAACCGGTCGTCGAACAGCGAGTCCCCCACGCCGAGCGTGATCGTCAGGCCGTCGGCCGGGACCACGGGCCCGAGCACCGCACTGTCCGACGGCGGCTTCCCCACACCGAGATCGGCGGGGGCGCCGCCCTCGGTGAGGAACCGCGCCCGCTCGGTGATCGTCCGCAGCAGCTGCTCGAGACCCGCACGGTCCGTGGCGATCACGTCGAACGCCGCGACCATGAGCGATGCCTGCTTCGCCGACGGCGGCGGCGTCAGCACGCCGGACTGGTGGCCCCCTTCGAAGGGATACGACTGCGCGGGCGCCGGAGCCCCGTTCTCCCGGGAGCTCGCCGCATCGCTCCGGGCGCCCCCGGCGAGGACGCCGCCGACCGCCGCGACCCCGACCGCACCGACGGCCGTGCCCTGCAGGAACTTCCGGCGACCCGTGCCGGTGGGGTTCTCATCCGTCATGCTTGGGGACCTCCAGGAGGTTGGGCACGGCGGACAGGGTTTCCAGAGCCGCGCCGACAGTGCCGTTGATCTTCTGCCGCTGCACGAGCGTGGGCGCATCGAGCGGCGGGTAGGTGCCGTCGGGCCGCTTCACGGCGTCGAGGGCCTTGATGATGTCGTCGAGCTGGCGGCGCGCGGCCGGCAGCAGATTCGGGTCGCGCGGCGTGAGCAGCGGTTCCACGATCTGCAGCACCCTACGGGTGGCGTCGACGTCCGCAGCGGTCGCCGCGTAACCCGAGTGCGAGCCCTGATCGCTCACGCCCGTGAGGTGATCCCGGAGCGCGTCCTCGAGGATCTCCTGGGCGCGCTTGGTCAGGTTGACGGGGTCGCCTGCGACCTCGTCGGTGCGCAGGTCCTTGCGGACCTTCGCGATCCCGTCGAGGGTCTTGTCGACCTCGGCCACCAGCGCCGCCGACGGTTCGCCGGTGTACAGCCCGAACTCGATCCGCCGGATGCCGGAGAAGTCGGGATCACGGACACCGTCGGCGAACCCGTCCGGCAGGCCTGCGACGGCCTTGCCCGCGTCGCCGAAGCTGTTGTACGAGGCGCCGACGCGCTCCCACGCCGTCATGGCGTCGAGCCAGGCGCGCTTGGCGCCCGCGGTGTCCCCGCCCGTCAGCGCGCTCCGCACCCGGCCCAAGGCCTCCTCGACCGAGGGCAGCACCGTCAGCACGTAGTCCTGGTACTTCGCGTTCACGCCGTCGAGGTCGTCCTTGGTGACGCGGGCGACGGCCCGGGGGGTGTTTCCGGAACCGCCGGTGACCGTGAACTGCGCCGAGCGCGTGGCCTTCTGCCCCGCCAGGTAGCAGACGAACTGGTAGCCGCCGTTGCCGAGCGTCGCCGACAGGTCGGCGGTGGTGGCCGGCCCGAGCGTCTCGATCTCGCCGACCACGGCGTCGCCGCTGTCGACCAGGGTGATCTCGCCGGACTTGCCGGACTTATTGGTCACGGTGATGCGCTGCAGGCCCGGGCCCGCGCCGGAGAAGCCCTTCGCGCAGTCCTCGGCGGTGACGGTGACCGCACCCGCCGCCGGGGGCTTGGCGGGCAGGAGAGCGATGATCAGGCCGGCGACGAGCAGCGGCACGAGCACCACGACGGCCGCGACGGGCAGCGTGCGGCGGCCGGCCAGGCGCGCGGCCCAGGCCTCGAACCGGCCCTTGTCGTGCGCACCGTCGGCGGGCGCCGGCGGCGTGGTGCCGAGGAACAGCCCCAGCACGATCACCAGGTACGCGATCCAGGCGACGACCTGCAGCACCGTCATCTTCGGCGCGAGGTTCGTGACGCCGCTGATCAGCGCCACCCACCACGAGTCGGGGCTGATCGTGCCGCTGAGGTCGAAGGCGAGCCAGGTACGCCCCGGGAGGACGCCGCCGTTCTGCAGGTCGCCGAGGCCGTAGGCGAGCACGCCGGCCGCCACCACGATGAGCAGCACCGCCGTGTAGCGGAAGAACTTCCCCAGGTCGAGCCGGACGGCCTGCCGGTAGAGCAGCACGCAGATCCCGAAGGCGACCAGCAGGCCGATGGCGGCGCCGATCGCCGGGGCGATCGCGTCGCCCGAGGCGCGCGCCGCGGTCCACAGGAACAGCGTGGTCTCCAGGCCCTCGCGCGCGACGGCGAAGAAGGCCGTCAACACCAGCGCGCCCGCGCCGAGCGCGAGCGCGGTCTCGACATCGCCGCGCAGGCTCTTCGACAGCGACGCGGCCGTGCGCCGCATCCAGAAGATCATGATCGTCACGAGGATCACCGCGAGCACGCTCAGCGTGCCCGCGACCACCTCGCGCGCCGTGGCCGACAACTCCGAGGTCGTGAACGTCAGCACCGCGCCGAAGCTCAACGACAACGACGCCGCTCCCAGCGCGCCCAACCACACCGGCACCCGCGAGCCGCCCGACTTCTTCACGGCGGCCAGCAGGATGCTCACAATAAGTCCCGCCTCAAGACCTTCACGAAGGCCGATGAGGAAGTTCGGGACGGCATCACCCCAGATCATGCTTAGAAGGTAAGGCACGCCTACTGCTCTTCACAAAGCGATGCCTACCCTTCGGGTGTTTTCGCCTATTTCAGGAGCTTCGACATCCGACGATCCGCCAGGATCTTCCCACCCGTCTGGCACGTGGGGCAGTACTGGAACGAACGGTCCGCGAACGAGACCTCGCGCACCGTATCGCCGCAGGTGGGACACGGACTGCCGGTGCGGGCGTGCACCTGCATCCCCGAGCGCTTCTCCGCCTTGAGCGTGGCGACGTGCTGCCCGACGGACCGGTCCACGGCGTCCTGCAGCTCGGAGCGCATCGCGGCGTACAGGGCGTCCGCCTGCTGCGCGTCCAGCGACCTCGCCGACGCGAAGGGCGAGAGCTTGGCCGCGTGCAGGATCTCGTCCGAGTACGCGTTGCCGATCCCCGCGATCGTCCGCTGGTCCCGCAGCAGGGTCTTCAGTTGCGCGCGCGAGCCCGCGAGGATCGCGGCGAACTCGTCGCGGGTCACGGCCAGCGCGTCCGGCCCCAGGGTGGCGACCATCTCGATCTCCTGTGGATCGTGCACGATCCACACCGCGAGCCGTTTCTGCGTGCCCGCCTCCGTGAGATCGAAGCCCTCGCCCTCGGGCCCGACGTGGACCCGCAGCGCGATCGGTGACTTACCGCCCGGTTTGAGCGGGGTCGGCGAGAGCTTGTCGGACCAGCGCAACCACCCCGCACGCGAGAGGTGCACCACGAGGGAGAGCCGCTCACCGTCGGGCTTGCGCGCGTCGAGAACGAAATACTTGCCGATCCGGCGGGTGCCGGTGACGGTGGCCCCGACCAGGTCCTGCGGGCCCGGCGCGTAGGTCTTGAGGACGGACAGCGCTGCCACATCGACCCGCCGGACCTGCGTTCCGACGGCCTTGGCGCCCACGTAGTCCGCGATCGCGGCGATCTCGGGAAGCTCCGGCATACCTCCAATCTAGTGTGGGGGTATGACCTACTTCGGCCGTTCCGGCGGCGACCTGTCCGACATCGACCTCGCAGCCGAGATCGCCGACGGTGCCGGGCGCATCCTGCAGGCCATCCGGCACGGGTCGCTGCTGGACGACGGGGTGCTCGGAGACACCGGCGACCGGCTCGCGCAGGCCTGGATCGCGCAGGTGCTGCATCGGTACCGGCCGCACGACGCAGTGCTCTCGGAGGAGGCGCCCGATTCGACGGCGCGACTCTCCGCCGACCGGGTCTGGGTGATCGACCCGCTCGACGGCACCCGCGACTACGCCGCGCATCGCCCCGACTACGCCGTGCACGTGGCGCTGACCCGGGGCGGACAGCCCGTGCAGAGCGCCGTCTCACTGCCCGCGATGGGGCAGGTCTTCCGCTCCGACACCGTGGAGCCGCCCACCGACTCCCTGACCGGCAACCTCGCGCTGTCGCGCAGTCGCGCGACGCCCGGCATGTTCCGGGTGGCGGAATCGCTCGGCCTCACGCCCGTCTCTCTGGGTTCCGCCGGGGTGAAGACGATGGCCGTCGTCACCGGCCAGGTCGACGTGTACCTCCACGCCGGCGGCCAGTACGAGTGGGACTCCTGCGCACCCGTCGGCGTCGCGCGGGCCGCGGGCCTGCACTGCTCGCGCCTCGACGGTTCCGAGCTCATCTACAACAACCCCGACCCCTACCTCCCCGACCTGGTGATCTGCCGGCCGGAGCTGGCGGAGAAGGTGCTCGACGCGCTGAACTGAGCCTCGGGGTCGGCGCCCCGGCGTTCAGGGGCGACGGAGCAGGTAGACGTCCATGATCCAGCCGTGCTTCTCCCGAGCCTCGGCGCGGGTGCGGGCGATGAGATCCCCGACCTCGGACACCGGCCCGTCGAGCAGGATCTCGTCCGGGGTGCCGAGGTAGGCGCCCCAGTAGATGTGATCGTCGGGGTGGGCGGTCTCGCGGAAGGTGCAGTCCGCGTCGAGCATCACGACGGTGTTGCGGCCGTCGTCCTCGTGCAGGCGGCGGCCGGTGGTGATGTGGATCGGCTCACCCACCCGGTTGAGCAGGATCGCGTGCGCTGCGGTGAGCGCCTGCACGCTCGTGATGCCGGGAATCACCTTCGGCACCAACGGGATCGTCGCGGACACGCGGTCGATCACCCGCAGCGTCGAGTCGTACAGCGACGGGTCGCCCCAGACCAGGAAGCCGGCGTTCCCGCCCTCGGGGACGTGCTCGACGAGGGCGTCGGCCAGCGCGGCGGCCCGGGCGTCGTGCCACGCGCCGACGTTGGCGGCGTAGGCACCGTCGGGCCGGGAGGCGCCGCGCTCGGCGGACCGGTCCCGCGGCGGGTCGGGCACGAGCACGACGGGGGTGTCCGGCGCGTGCCGGTCGACGATCTCCTGCCGGATCCCGGTGAGCGTGCCCGCGTTCGGTTTGTCGAGGAGGAACAGGGCGTCGGCGGCGCGCATCGCGTCGATCGCGCCCACGGTGACGTGCCCCGGGTCACCGGCGCCGATGCCGATGACCAGTGCGGTGCGGCTCAAGCGATCGGCTCGCTGTACATGTTCAGCGTCGCGGTGAGCAGGTCGATCCGGTTCTGCTTGAGCGTCTGGTTGTCCGGGTCGATCACGCAGTACGACGCGGTGCCCTCGTGCACGGCGAGCAGCGCGTAGCCGAGCGCCTCGGGCGCGGTGACCCGGCGGCCCGCCGCCTCGAGGACGTGCATCACCGTGGGGATCATGTTGGCGAGCAGCATCTGCTGCGCGTCGCGCACCGTCTGGTTGAGCTCGGGGGTGCGGGTGCACAGGGCGACGAAATCGGCGTTCACGCGCTGCCAGCGCTCGTTGACGGGGATCGCGCGCACGGCCATCTCGATGAGCTTGCCGTAGTCGGCGCCCTGCACCGTGTAGGTCTCGACCACCTTCGCCATGATGTCCATGATCCACTGCACGTGGAACCGCCAGACCTCGATGAACAACTCCTCGAGGCTGGTGAAGTTCGAGTAGAACGCGCCCCTGGTGAACCCGGCCGCCTCGCACACCATCTTCACGGTCGTCGAGCCGTAGCCGTGCTGCGCGAACACCAGGTACGCCGCCCGGATCAGCCGCCGACGGGTCTTCGCGCGCCCCTTCGGGTCGTCCGTCTGCTGCAGCGCCGCGGTCATCCGATAACCCAGATGGGACAGATTGCGCGTGGCTGTGTCATCGGCTCAGTGTACCCGTCGGTAGCCATCGATTCAGCCGGACTTTAAGCGGTCGCCAACCGCAGCGGCCTAGCGTCGTGGACGACCCGCCCGAGGAGGCCCGCCATGCCCGATTCCACGCCCGCTGCACCGCGAACCGGCACCGTGCCGCGCGTCGCCGGGCTCGTTCTCACCGCTGCCGGCGGCGCCGGCCTCGTCGCCTCGGCATTCCTGACCTGGTTCACCGCGACCGCGAAGCTCCCGACGATCCCACAGTGGCCCGGCCTACCGTCGGAGGTCCGCGCGGAGGTGACGGGCGTCGGCGCGGTGACGATGCCGTCCGTCGCCGGGCGCGACGTCTCCTCGATCGTTCCGGTGCACGCCGCGTGGGCGGGCTGGTCCGTGATCGGCCTCGCGGTCGCCGCGCTGCTCCTCGCCGCGGTCGCGGCGTTCGGGCCGGTTCGCCCGTGGCGTCCGCTGGCGGTGGCCGCGGGCGCCTGCGGTCTGGGCGCGCTCGGCGTCGGCGCGTACGCGCTCGTCGCGCCGATCGGCTCGCAGACGGTCACCGTCGAGGGCCTGAGCCTGACGATAACCACCGCCGCGGCCCTCGGGCCGTACGTGGTCGTGGTCGGCGCGGTGCTGGTGCTGCTCGGTGCCCTCGCGCTGTTCCTCGCCCGACGGTCCGCCCCTGCCGCGGCCCCGCTGCCGCCCGTCCCGGCGCCGCCCTTCGCCCCGACCGGGGCGCTGCCGCCGCAGCCGGCCGCGGCACCGTCGTACCGCCAGATCCCGGACCAGAGCTGGGCGCGCCCGGTCACCCCGTCCACGCCGGTCCCCGCGCCTGCACCGGTCCAGGCACCGGCACCGGCCGAGCAGCAGAACACCGCGGTGGCGCCCGTGGCACGGCGCCGGCCCCAGCCGGAGTGGGACCGCAACTGGTCGACCGGGGCGCAGCCCCCGAGGGCCCCCCAGGCGGCACCGTCGGAGCAGCACACGGTCGTGGTCAAGCGCCCGCCGCGCCCCGTGCGAGTGTCCCCGAAGCCCGAGACCGAGGCGATCCCGCGCCGCGACCCACGGTTCGACAGTCCGACCCAGCCGCTCTGACACCGGGCGCCCCTGGCGCCCGGGTCGCCCCGTCAGCCCTCGAGCTCGGCGACGCGGGCGCGCAACCGGTCGATCTCGGCCTGGAGCTCGGCCTCCCGCTCCGCCGCGACCTTCTGGTACGCGGCGCCGAGTTGCTTGAGGTAGTCCCGGTCGAAGCGCGGGATGATGCTGCGCTGGCAGTTCCAGTCGTAGGCCTCGACGGCGATCTCGATGGTGCGCGCCTCGTCGGTCTCGATGATCGTGCCGCGGCCGAAGACCTTGAGCCGGATCCTGCGCGGGTAGTCGACGAAGAACATGGCGAGGCGGTCGTCGGCGTCGAGGTTGCCGAGGGTGACGAACTGCCGGTTGCCCGTGAGGTCGGTGAACCGCAACCGCCCGGTGGCCGGATCGTGCCGCACGAACCCCGGCGGCCCGCTGCGGTACTGCAGGTACGGCCAGCCCGTGGGGGTGACGGTGGCGAGGCAGAACTGGTCGGCGCGGGAGATCACCAGCAGCTCGCGGTCGCCGAGCTCCTGTGGGCCGTCGTCCGGACGCTCCAGCGCATCGGCGTACCCGGGCGGGCCGCCGCCCCGCCGCTGACGGTCCACCGCGCCCGGGCCGAAGGCGATGTGGTGGTAGTGATTGTTCGGCACGGCTTCACGGTAGCGCGCCCCGCTAGGATGGCTCCCCGTGGCGGAAGAGATCGTGATCTACACCGACGGCGCGTGCCTGGGCAATCCCGGACCGGGGGGCTGGGGCGCCGTGCTGCGGTTCGGCGACCATCAGAAGGAGCTCTACGGCGCCGAGAAGGACACGACGAACAACCGCATGGAACTGATGGGCGCGATCTCGGCGCTGGAGGCGATCACCAAGCCCTTCCCGGTGATCCTCTACACCGACAGCTCCTACGTGAAGAACGGCATCACCAAGTGGGTCGCCGGGTGGAAGCGCAACGGCTGGAAGACCGCCAACAAGCAGCCGGTGAAGAACGTCGAGCTGTGGCAGCGCCTGGAGCAGGCCGCCGCACGCTACGAGATCGACTGGCGCTGGGTGAAGGGACACGCCGGCAACGAGGGCAACGAGCTCGCCGACCAGCTGGCATCGCGGGGCGCGCAGGAGGCGCGGGACTCCTAGATCACGCGGCGCGCAGCTCCAGGATCGCGATCTCGGGCGGCGCCGCGACGCGCACCGGCGGCCCCCACGCGCCGGCGCCGCGGCTGGTGTAGACGGGCATCCCGTCGACCTTCTCGAGCCCGGCCACCGCGGGCTGCTGCAGCCTCACGAAGTACCGGAAGGGCCACAACTGGCCACCGTGCGTGTGCCCCGCGACCTGCAGATCCGCCCCGCGCTGCGCGAACTCGCGGCCCTGCTGCGGCTCGTGCGCGACGGCCAGCGCGAAGCCCGCCGGGTCGACGCCGGCGAAGGCGGCGTCGTAGTCCACCGCCAGCGGCGCAGTGCCCTTGCGGTCGTTGACGCCGACCACAGTGATCGCGGCACCGCCGCGTTCGAGCCGCACCGACTCGTTGATCAGCGGACGCACGCCCACATCGCGCCAGCGCTGCACCCAGTTGACGGCGTCGCCGGCGTAGTACTCGTGGTTGCCGGTCACCGCGAACACGCCGAGCGGGGCGCGCAGCCCGCGCAGCGGCGCCAGGTCCGCGCCGATCTGCGCGACCGTGCCGTCGATCAGGTCGCCGCCGAGGATCACCAGGTCGGGATTCTCGGCGTTGGTCCGGTCCACGACGCCCTGCACGAACGTCCGGTTCCGGACCGGGCCGGCGTGGATGTCGGTGATCAGCGCGACCCTGAGCGGCCCGAACGCCGCGGGCATCGTCGCCAGCGGCACCGCGGTGTGGGTGACCCGCGGGGTCGCCGCCTCGACCAGCCCGTAGAGCGTGCCGCCGACGGCGCCCACCACCCCGACCAGCGCGACGACGCGGAGGAAGGGCGCACCGTCGAACCCGGGACGGGCGAGGCGGACCAGGCGGACGAGGACCCACAGCACACCCAGCACGATGAGCGTGAGCAGCAGGTAGAAGACCGTCGCGAGCCAGGTCAGGCCGGCGGCACTGATCCACCGGACGCCGTCGGGCGCGATGCCGCCCGCGCCCGCGAGCAGGCCGACCGCCGCGGCCCCGGTGAGCAGGGCTGCGGCCACCGCGGCGACGGTGCCGGCGATGCGGGCGGGCCGGGCCGACCAGCGCCGCACGACACGCCACTGGACCAGTGCCAACGCCGCCAGAGTGACGATCAGGACCGCGATGACGCCGGTGGGCACGCTCGTCTCCCCCTCATGCTGGCGCGAACTCGGACATCCGAATGTACCCGGCGGGCGACGCGTGGCTAGAATCGTGCCGCACGCCCCCGTAGCTCAGTCGGATAGAGCGGATCTCTCCTAAAGATCAGGTCGCAGGTTCGATTCCTGTCGGGGGCACTCTGAACAGCATAAACACTCGATAACACGCACCCAAGGTAGCGGCTACCCTGCGTTTATTCTGCGGATACACCCGCCGCTCGATCCAGCGCGGCGGCGACCTCTCGGTGCATCGTGTTCCGCTGCATGTACACGTTCTGCGTCATCGAGGGCTTGGCGTGTCCGAGCTGGTCAGCAGCGATCCGAGCGGATAGGCCGGCGCTGTCGACGGCCGTCGCGACGGTCTTCCGCAGCGAGTACAGCGTCACGTCGTCAGCGAGCCCGAGGTAGCGCCTGGTGTCCCGGAACTGCCCCGCGACGTTCGACGGATCGCGGAGAGTCCCGACGGCCGACGGGAACACCCATCCGTACTGCGTGCCCTCGCGCCCCCGCCGGGCCTTGAGCATCGCCACGGCGAACCTCGGCAGCGCGAGCGGCCTCCCCGCGCCGGCCTTCGTCCCGGCCTCCCAGGTGAGTCCCTGCCCCTTCGCGCGGTAGATGTGCCCCTCAACGGTCACGACGGCCTGATCGAGGTCGATGTCGGACCAGCGGAGCGCGAGAAGCTCACCCGTACGCGCGCCGGTCGCGGCAGCGAGGACGATCACGTCGGCGATGTCCCAGCGGCGGCAGCGGTGCGAGGTGCGGACACGCTTGAGCAGCCGCGGAAGGTCCGCGCCGTCGACCGGCCGCGCGCCTCGCGTCTGCTTCGTCTTGCGCCGGGACTTCCGGGCGGCCGGTAGGTCGTTGACCGGGTTCGTGGGGATCGCGCGTGCCAGGACGGCGTCCTGCATGATCGCGCGGAGCTGCATCTTGCATTGCTTCGAGCGGGCGGCGCCGTGGTCCCGCTCGATGCCCTGCAGGAGATCGTGCGCAAGTGCCGCGTCGAGCTCGCCAACCCGGACGCCGGCCGCGACGCGCTTGAGGATCGCGACGCCGTCGCGGTAGGTGTCGATGGTGCGGGGCGCGTAGTCGCCGGAGGTCTGCGCCCGCGTCAGGTAGGCGTCGAGGAGCGTCGGCACGAGGGTGCCGGTCGTGATTGCACTGGCGTTGCGGCTGCCGACCTGCTGCAGGTGATCGAGTAAGGCGTCCTCGGCTGCCTTGCCGTACTCGTCCTCGACACCGTCGGGCGTGCGACGCTCGACGGGCCGCGTGACACCGTCGGTGCCGCGGTATCGGCAGTACGCGCGCCACTTCCCAGGTTCGAGCTGCGTGCGAGTGATCTTGCCGTGCGCGCCGATCCGCAGCGGCGGCCTACCGGCCATCGAGCAGCTCGCCTTCGAGGATCTCGATGAGTTCCTCGCTGTGGCGGATAGAATCGCCGGCCGCCTTCCGAGCCTTGAGGTCGTCTTTTGCCCTCATCAGCTCACGCAGGCCGCGGAGTTTTGCCGATCGAGCGTCGTCTAGGTCGCGCCAGCGTTGTAGCAGGCGCAAGTTCTGCATAGCGTTTTCGAGGCTGGATCCGTCGCCGAGGATGAGTCTGCGCGCCGCTTCAGCAGTCTCCTCGTCTGCGTACAAGTCTCGTGCGTAGGCGATAGTCCTTACCCCTGAAAACCATTGCACTGCATCCAGTTCGGTGACCCTAACCTCCGGGAGAACGTCGACGGGAGCGTCGTACGGACCCGGGTAGAGCAAGGCGACCGGCGCCGTGTCTAGCGCTGCAGCGAGGACGGATAGCTCCGCGACCGTGACATGCTTCCGCCTCCCGGTCTCCAGTTCACTGATCGTCGTCCGCGCGACCCGCATTCCCAGTTGGTCAGTCCGGTCTGACAACCACTGCGCCGACCGCTTCCCTCGGAGATCGTTGATCTTCTTGCCCACCCGTTTGGCCTGTTCGGAGGCCCAGTCTGTCGCCATGCCGTCAACCATAGTTGTAAATCCGTCAGGGTCGTGTAGCGTGACGGATATCCGTCAGAGTCTGACTGGATTCCGATAAGCGTCAGGAGGTCTTATGTCCACCACGTCCCAGGTCGAGGCCCTCGCAGCGAAGTCCGCTGCCGAGCGTGCCGTAGAGGACCGTCAGCCCGAACCACGCGTCGATAACCTGCCGATCTGGCTCACCCGAGCAGAGGTCGCCGAGCGGTTCAACGTCCCCGTACAGACCCTCGCCACGTGGGCCGTACGCGGCTTCGGACCACGTTTCTCGAAGTTCGGGCGCCATTGCCGTTACAAGCTGTCCGACGTGATCGCGTGGGAGAACGCCCAGTCCGTCGGTGGTGACGCCGCGTGACGTTCCCGATGTTGCTCGCGTTCCTCGCCGCGCTGTGGCTCGCCGCAGTCGCCGCCGACATGGACGACCGCAGGCGGGCCCGCTACGACGCGCTCGATGAGGCCGCGGACCTGTGCCGTGGCGCTCAGCCTGACAACACCCCTGAAATGCGGAAGGCCCCGCCGGTTGCACCCGCCGAGGCCCGGATCCGCAATACCGCCAGCCAGCAGCACTAGGAGATCACCATGAAGCCTACCGAACATCCCGCGCCCCTCGGGCGTGAGCTCGACACCATCCTCGACGATTACGGCGTCACCGATCCGGCCCAGCGCGCCGAGATCGCCGCCCTGTTCGTGCCGGCCTCGCCGCTCGACTGCCTCGACGGCAGCGTGTACGCGGTCGCCGTCAACCCGACCTGGAAGACGGTCACCGCCACGATCGCCGGCACCAACCCGGAGAAGCCGACGCACGTCCTGTTCGACGTCGAGGATCTGCGGGCTCTTGCCGGCACGCTCGCCGAGCTCGAGGCGCAGGAGGTGGCCTGGTGATCTCGAACAACGCGCACACGGACTGGCTCAAGCAGCTCGACGCGATACCCGCGCTGCCGACCTCCGGTGAGGGCGAGTGGTACCACTCCGTTCGGTCGGGCTGGCTGCACGGGATCTCCGTCAACGATCGCAGGCAGGATTCGAACACCACGATCACGCTGACGCGCTCCGCGAACAACGAGAGCCGGTTCGGGAAGCCGGCCCTGTCGTACGACGTGTTCTTCCAGTGGGGCGCGGGCCGCGACTACGGGAACATGACGCTGGACCCGGAGGCCGCGATCTACTTCGGGCAGCACCTGATCGAGGCCGGGGCGACTGCTCTGCAGGACCAGGCGCGGCATGCCACGTGGGTGGTCGGCACGCCGAGCACGGTTGCCGTCGAGGTGCCGGACAAGGTGCGCACGCCGGCCGAGTCGCTGCCCCTCGTCGATCCCGGCACCGGTCGGCATGAAGTTCTCGCCACGGTCCGGTCAGGCGATGTGTCTCTCGTCCCGGAGCGGTTCGACTACCGGCCTGACGACGGCACCGCGCCCACCGCTGAGTGGACGTTGCGCGCTCTGACGCCGAGCCTCGAAACCCTCCGCGAGTTCCTCGACGGCGACGACCTGCAGGGGATGCGGCAACAGGCCGCTGACCTCATCGCCGCCTTGACGCGAGCGATGGAGATCTTCGACGACGAGGCCGAGAAGCTCACCGAGGCGGAGGTGTAGCGCATGTCCGAGGACGACGGAGACCTTTCCGCAGGCCGGATCGCCGGGCAGGAGCACGGCGTGTTCGAGGCGTACGGCGCCGGGTGGGTGCTCGTCCCGCTGTGCTCGAAGTGTGGGGCTCCGCTCACCGCCCGCGAGTCGAAGGTGCGCGGCATGGGTCCGGTCTGTGCCCGGAGGTCCGCGTGACCGACAAGATCTCGGTCGAGAGCATCCGGGCGTGGGCAGCAGAGCGAAACCTGCTGCCCGCCCCGGGCTCGGCCCGCACCGGCAGCCGCGAGGTGTCATTCAGCCTGGCGCTGGACTACGTGGCGCCGTTCATCACATCGTGCCCAGCGGCACCGCCCCCAGCCTTCTCGCCCCAGTGGCTCGCCGAACCCGACGAGCAGGTCCGGTTCGTCAGCGTGCTCTCCGCGGCCCTGCTGTGGGCCCTGCACACCGAGGTCCGCCAGGACGCCATGCACGACGCCAGCGCCGCGATCGCGGAAGGCGTGGCGGCCACCAGATCCACATCGACATCGAGCGCCAGGTTCGTCGCAGACGACGGCGCGCAGGTGCCGTTCCACTACCCGCCCGAGAAAGGCGCAGCAGCATGACCAACGACTCCCGCGTATTCACGTGGGTCAGCGGCACGGACGTCAAGCCCGTGCGCGTCGACTGGTGGGAGAACTATCTGATTCCGCGGGGCTGCCTGACGGTCCCGGCTGGGCGCGGCAACGCGGGGAAGTCGACGGCGTGCGCGGCCTGGGCGGCTCAGGCTACGCGGCAGGGGGAGACAGTCGCGTGGTTGCACTCGGAAGAAGACCGAGGCATGCACATCACGCCCAAGCTGCTCGCCGCCGACGCGGACCTTGAGCTGGTCAAGTTCCTCGACGTCGGTATCCGCATGGACGACGGCACCATCTCTGAAGCGGCATTGCAGCTCCCTCGCGACATTGACCGTCTCGAAGAGGGACTGGTCGAGATGGGCTGCCGGTTCGTCGTCTTCGACGCCCTGACGTCGTTCAAGTCGTCGCGGATGAGCGCGAATTCCGGTGACGACGTGCGAGCGTTCCTCGAGCCGATCCAACGGATGGCCGGCCGACTCAACGCCGTGGTGCTCGGCATCGCCCACCTAGGCAAGGACGGTGAACGCAAGGCCCGCGACGCCGTGAAGGGCGCATCGGAATGGACCGATGTGCCCCGGCAGGTCCTCGCATTCCACCGCAACGACGGCGAGACGGACGGGGTGATCTCGGATGTGAAGGGCAACCTGTCGCCGTCCCCTCGGTCCATCGGGTACCGCTTCGAGTCGGTGTCGTTGCCCGAGCACGGCATCGAGGAAGTGGGCCGTGTGGTGTTCACCGGGGATGTCGACACAACTGTTGACGAGGCGCGCCGCTCGTCCGCCTCCGATGAAGGTGACGACGATGACCGCAGCGCCGCTCTTCGTTGGGTGGAGGACTACCTCGAAGAGAACGGCGAGTCCGACGCCGCCGTGGTGAAGCGCCTGTGCTCAAAGGAACTGTGCATCAGCATCCGCACCGTGGAGCGCTCGATCAAGGTGAAGGTCTCGCGGGTTGTCGCGGAGTCGAAGGGGTTCCCGCGTAAGGCGTTCTGGCGGCTCGCGAACATCGTCGAGGGCGAGGTCATCAGTAGCGACACCGACACTGGCGACAGCGGTAGAGACACCCCTAACACCCTGGTGCGTGTCGCTACTGTCGCTACTGGCTCCGAACAGCAGGTATTCGATGTCGCTACTGGTGTCGCAACTGGCGAAATACTCAGTAGCGACACACCTGGGAACAGTGTCGGCACTGGTGTCGAGACCGCTGTCATAGGCCAGTGGAAGGGCTCAGGGAAGGCGGTCACCGCAGCCCTCCAAGTGGTACCCGACCCAGATACTCCACGCACATGCAGGCAGTGGTTCGACACCCGCATCCGCGAGCTGATCGACAGCGGCCAGAGCACCGCGGTCTCACGGGACATCTACAGCGAGGGCACCGCCGCCGGATGGTCCATCGACAATCTCCGCCAGTGCGCCCGCAAGAGCACTCTCGTGGCCGTCGCGGAGAAGCACTCGGACGGCTCCACCACGTGGGCGCTCGGCGAGGGCGTGCAGGCGACGCACGTATCGGCATCGCAGTGGCTCGCGGCATTCCTGGGCGAGCGTGACGACTGGGTGCGCTCCACCGAGGCGTACGCCGCCGGGCAAGCCGCGGGCTACGGCCGCGACGCGATCAAGTCCGCCTCACTCGCAGCGCACGTCCTCAAGCGGGGCCAGTCCACCCTCACCGAGTGGTCCCTCGATCCGACCTACGAGAGGGAGAGCGCGTGAGCCGCCTCGACGCCGCCGGCACCTTCCAGCTCCTCGCGCGGATCCTCGACGGCACTCCCAAGTTCGACGGTGCGGCGTGCGCCGGCCGCGGAGACCTGTTCGACCCCGTCGAGCCCGACGAGCACCCCGACGACGCCGAGTACCGCACCACCGCAGCCGCCCAGCTGTGCCGCACCTGCCCCGCCCTCGTCGACTGCGCCCAGTGGATCGACGGCCTCACCCCCGCCCGGCGACCGGCCGGCACGATCGCCGGCCGCCGCGCACCACGAACCCGCGGCCCCGGCCGCCCGAAGAAGGAGAACACCGCAGCATGACCGACAACCACCCCGACCGTCCGCTCCCCGTCGTGCGCCGCGAGCTCCGCATCGAGCGCGCCATCATCGCGCTCACCGCGCACGGCTACGTCGGCGACTCCTACGCCGCCGGGCAGGCCTTCGCCGACCTCGCGGCCGAGGAACCCTCACTGCTCGAGGTGTTCCCGACGCTCCTGTGGGCCCTGCAGCGCCTCCCGCGGGGCGTGGGCGAGCCGACCGAACTCCGCGACCGGCTCACCACCCTCTACGCGATCCCCGATGAAGGAGCCGACGATGCCTGAACGTCTCGACGCGATCGTCCTCAGCGACAGCGAGGTCCGGTACCTCCTCGACGTCCTCGCTGAGACCCAGACCGCTCTGCAGCGGCACGGCATACGCCGATCTGCCCGCGCAGACGCCTTCGTCGACCGCCTCCGTCGCGTTTCCGCCCCCTCACCGCGACAAGAACATTCGGGCGGCGCGACAGACCCCGCCGGGCGCGCCGAATCTGCGGATCCTCGACGGTATGACCTCCTCGACACCGCCGAAGCCGGCCGGATCCTCGGTATCAGCTCCGATGGTGTCCGCGCGCGCATCCGCCGCGGCCGCCTCCCCGCATACCGTGCGGGCGGCCGATGGCTCGTCCTCGCCGAAGAAGTCGTCGCCCTCGCCGAACGGCACGCCGCCTAAGCGCGTCACCATCCCCGGCGTCGAGATCGGGCGCGTCGGCACCTTCGACGCCAGTACCGGCCGCGCCACCCTCACCGCCGACGACTTCACCGAAGCGGTACGCGCCTTCCAGGCCGGCGTGCACCCCAAGCCCGTCCTCAAGGTCGGCCACGTCGACCCCCGATTCGACGGCTCACCCTCGATCGGCTGGGTCGACAACCTCCGCGTCGGCGACGCCGGCCGCGTCCTCATCGGCGACCTCGCCGGCGTCCCGCAGTGGGTCGCCGACAGCGCGCCGACGCACTTCCCGAACCGCAGCCTCGAGGCCACCTACGACTACGAGGACGCCGACGGCACCATCTGGCCGTTCGTCCTCACCGGCCTCGCGCTGCTCGGCGCCACCAGCCCCGCGATCGGCAACCTCGCCGAGCTCCGGGACTTCGTCGCCGCGTCCCGCCCCACCACGAACGTCACCCACCACCGGGTACGACTGGCCGCCGCCCGCCGGGCCCGGCTCAACCGCTGGAACTGAAAGGTGCACCCGCACATGTCCACTCCCATCCGCCAGCCCCGCGTCTACGCGCCCGGCGCCGACGTCACCGCCCAGGCCACCGCCGCGATCACCGCCCGCCGCCTGGTCTTCATCTCCGCCAACCGGGCATCCGGCGGCAACCTGTCCGTCGCGCACGCCCCCGCCGGCGGCCGCGTCTTCGGAGTCGCCGTCGATGACGCCACGGTCGGGGACCTCGTCGGCGTCGCCCGCGACGGTGTCCTCCGCGTCACCGCCGGCGCCGCGATCACCGCGGGCGCCGAGGTCGAGGTCGGCGCCGCCGGCAAGGCCATCACCAAGAACACCGGCACCGCCATCGGATACGCCGTCACCAATGCCGTGACCGACGGCATCGCCGAAATCGCCCTCTACTGACAGGAACCCACGATCATGCCTACCCTTCTCCCCACGCTGACCGGCCGCACGCTCACCGTCGACGCCGCGCTCAAGCACCCCACCGCCATCCGCGACCAGATCGCGAAGATCGCCGACGCCCAGCTCGTCGCCCCGAACTTCTTCCACCCCGTCGGCAACCCCGTCGAGGGTGGCGGCGTCCTGTACCAGGTCCTGCGCGCCTCCGACCAGTACAGCTCCGACGTCGAGCAGCGCGCCCCCGGTCAGGAGTACAAGGTCGTCGAGGGCGTCGACCCCGAGCAGCGTCTCGCCCGCGTCGAGGACTGGGGCGGCAAGTTCAAGATCACCGACGAGCAGATCGAACGCAACGACGTGTCCTACCTGGACATGCAGACCACGCAGCTCGCGAACCGGATCGCCCGCAAGCTCGACACCCGCGCACTCGCAGTGCTCCTCGACGCCCTCGACGACGACCCCGCGTCGACCATCAGCGGCCACAACTGGAGCAGCCTCATCCTCGACGGCCCGCTCGACCAGATCACCCCGAGCGCGTCCCGCCCCACCGCGGACTTCGCGGCCGCGCAGCTCGCCGCCGACCTCGAGGAACTCGGCGTCATCCACGACGTGCTCGTCGTGCACCCCGAGCAGGCCGCGGCCCTGCGCACCGCCTACGCCGAGAACACCGGCCAGATGCTCGAAGCCGCAGGCCTCGAGCTCGTCTCCAACACCCTCGTGCCCGTCGGCTCCGCGTTCGTCGCCCAGACCGGCGAGGCCGGCGTCATCGCCTTCGAGAAGCCCGTCACCGTCACCACCTGGCGCGACGAGGCCACCCGCTCCACGTGGGTGCAGAGCTACGCCGTCCCCGCCTTCGCCGTCAACAAGCCCGCCGCCGTCAAGATCATCGACGGCCTCGCGTAAAGGAGACCCCCATGCCCACCAAGGACACCGCCCCCGCGGACCCCACCGTCGACCCGGCCGCCACGCCCGAGCCCGTCGAGCCCCCGGAGATCACCCCCGAGCAGTGGGGCGCGCTCCTCGCCGCCCTCGGCCTGCCCCCCGAAGCCACCCCGGACGAGGTCATCGCCGCCGTCACCGACCTCGCGACCAACGAAGCCGCGACCGTCGGCAAGCCGTCCGCGATCGCCGCGGCCGCCGGCCGCATCGGCATGCAGGTCATCGACCGCGACAGCCTCACCGCCCTCAAGGCCCAGGCAGCCGAAGGCGCACAGATCAAGGCATCCGCGGCCAAGGCCGAGGTCGAAGCGGCCGTCGACGACGCCGTACGACAGGGCAAGATCACCCGCGGCCGCCGCGGCCACTGGATCACCCTCTGCACCGCCGACCCGGCCATGAAGCAGGTCCTCGCGAGCATCCCCCGCGAGACCGCAGTGCCCATGAGCGAGATCGGCCACAGCGTCGACACCGACAACGAGGACGGCACCCCCGGCTGGGTCCGATAGCCCCCCAGGGGGCACCTACCCCCGGGCCCTGAACCTCACGGGCGTCAACGCCACCGCGAGAGTCTGCGACCTACTGGTCGTCGGCAGACACCCAGCG
This sequence comes from Tsukamurella spumae, assembly GCF_012396015.1. GTDB lineage: Bacteria > Actinomycetota > Actinomycetes > Mycobacteriales > Mycobacteriaceae > Tsukamurella > Tsukamurella spumae. The sequence continues at coordinate 211,721 of NZ_JAAXOQ010000003.1, forward strand.
GACCGATGGTAGAGCGAGACACGGGCACTCCCCGGAGTTCGCTAGGCAGCTCACCAGCGCCCGTGACCCGAAGCCCCCGACAGCTGCCGAGGCCAGCCGTCGGGGGCTTCCCCATGCCCGCACACCGACCAGCCCAGAACGGCCGCCCACAGCCCAGCCCCACCACAGGGCAAGCCACCCCCACCCCCTCGGAAATATCGAAGGGGGCCCATCGCCTGACTGGCCGGTAATCAGGCGATTTTTACAGGGGGTCTCAGAGATATGGCGATTCCAGCCCTGACCTGCCACTTTGGCGACTCCGACAACATGATCCAGGCCCCTCTTTCCCGCCGCCGGGAAAGCTGTCCGCCGGCATGGTCCTGTCGCGTCCACGCGGCGGTGGTGTCGCTCCCTCCGCGACAGTGGCGTGGTGTGGCTACAGGGTGAGGCTCAGCACCGACGCTGCTGCAGCGAGTACGACACCTCCGCCGAGTACCGCGATAGTCATGCGCGCGCTGTGTGACGGCTCCTGGTTGGCCTCGTCGTACAGGTAGAAGCTGTGCACCTTCCCTTCGAGGCCGACGACGCGTGCTTGGAGGGATTGGAGGTGCGCCGAGAGGCCTCCGAACACCTCGTCCTTGGAGTAGCCGGCGATGATGTCACGGTGCGTCTCGTAGTTCGCGGCGTCTATCGTCTTCCAGCCTTGCGTGAGCGTCTCGCGGTTCCGGGTGAGGGTCTGCAGGTCACGCACGACCCAGACGACACCGGTGATCTGCAGGCCTGCCGCAGCGAGGTACAGCACCACCACGAATCCCATCATCATGGCGGCGACTGTAGTGCGAAGCCCGGCGCTTATTCAGCGTTATTGCCCGGAATCTACCGCAATCTTCCGCAATTTCGTCACACCCATCTAGCATCGAATTTCGTTGTCTACCAACATCGAACGACATGTTTCGACACTCTCCTGCACACGTCATCGCAGAAAGATCAGGTCGCAGGTTCGATTCCTGTCGGGGGCACCAGCTATTTCGCGCGTTTGGCGATCGCCGTCACGAAATCGGTGAGCATCTGCTCCTCCGTGTCCGCCGACTGGGCGGTACCGCCCGTGACGTCCGCGATCCTGCGCAGCGCCGGCAGATCCGCGTCCTTGCTGATGCCGACGGTGTGGATGTTCACCGGGCGCGCCGGGTCCACGAGCTTGCGCAGCTCGGCGATCAGCTGGTCCAGCGTGGTGCCGCCGTTCTTCTCGTTGCCACCGTCGGTGAGCAGGATCAGCGAGTTCGAGTACGCGGGGTCGAAGTCCTTGACGGCCTGCCGGTACGCGGCGAGCGTGGTGTCGTAGAGCCCGGTGCCGCCGCGCACGCGACCGGGCAGCGAGTTCACGCCGTCCAACAGCGCCTGCCGCTGGGTCACCGCGCCCCGCTTGTCCGACAGTCGGGCGGTGGGCACGACCTCGGTCCAGTCCTTGCCGCCGTTCGTCGCGAGCGAGAAGGTCCACAGTCCGACGGCGTTCGCCTCCGGGATCTGGTTGACCACCTTCGTGAAGCCCGACGCCAGCATCCCGATCCGGGTGGTGGCGCCGATCTTCTCCTCCATCGAGCCGGACGTGTCGACGACGACCAGCGCCTTGAGGGGCACCGCGAGCGTGCTGTAGGCCTGCGCGGCACGGGCCAGCTGCGCGCGGTCCGGCTCGGGGAGCTTCGTCACCGCCCCGACACCGCCCGACGGTGCCTGGGCCAGGTCCGTGCCCCGCAAGCCCTCGCTCGCGAGGGCCGCCAGGCCGTCCGCCGAGGTGAAGGCACCCGCGAGCCGCTGGCCCGCCGCCGTGGCCGCACCCTGCCGGTCACCGGTCGCGGTGACCGCGAGCAGCAGCTCATCGCCGGGCGCGCCGGTCTTCGGCACGACGGCCGCGACCTCACCCCGGGTCCGCTTCGCCGCGAGATAGGCGTACTCGGGGACGACCACGACGCCGCCCTCGGCGGCCGCGGTCGGCACCGGGTCACCGCTGACCCGCTTGGCCGCCTGCGCGTACTGCGCCAGCGCCGCGGTGAGCGCCTCCGGGTTCCCACCGGGCCGCGAGGCCTCGGACACCCCGGCCACCACGGGCGCCTCCGCGTACGACGAGTCCGCCGGGACCGCACGGATACTGGCCTGCGTCAGCGCCTCCAGCCAGCTCGCCGGCTGCGGGATCGAGGCCCCGGCCAGCACGAGCGGCGATCCGGCCACAGCGGTCGTCGGCAGCTCACGTCCGAGCTGCGCCGAGACGGCGTCCGATCTGCTGCGCGACGGCGCCAGCCACAGGTCGGGGCTCTGCCCGCCGCCGGTCAGCCGGCCGGCCGCCTCCTGATCGGGCGCCTCGGACACGGCGAAGGTCGTGCACCTGTCCGAGGCGAGCGCCGCCTGCGAGCGCACCGCCGCGGCCAGCGCGGGATCGGCCATCACCGTGAAGGTCTGCTCCGTGCCGCAGCGCTCGAACCGCCCGCTGACGATGGCGACGAGGCCTGCCACGAGCACCGCGACGAGGCCGACGCCGAGCAGGATCCGAGAGAGGTTCCGCCGACGCGGCGGCTCCGCGGCCGAGTCACCCGGCGCGTCATGACGACCCATGGTTGCAGTGACGCTTCTCTAGTCGTGTCCTACTTCTGCTCGTCGCCGCCGACGAACTTCTTCGCGGCGTCCTGCGCCTTGTCGACCTGCGCGGCGAACTTGCCATCGGTCTTGCCGTCGACCAGGTCGCCCGCCTTGTCGATCAGGCCCGGGTTCTTCCCGAGCGCGTCCTTGGCCTTGTTCGCGAGATCCTTGATACCCATGCCGCTCAGGCTAGCGGACCCGCTCCCACCAGTCGCGCGTACCAGGCGCGATCGCGGGATCCCCGGCGCCCGCCCGGCCCGGGGACGGCGCACCGTCGACCCTGCCGCCGGGCATGGGGATCACGGTGGTGACCCCGGCCTCGTCGGCGGCGGCGCGCAGCCGCTCGACGGGCTCGGACCAGTCGTGGAAGGCCAGGTTGAAGGTGGCCCAGTGCACGGGCACGAGCGGGGCCCCCGGCTTGGCGATCAGCTGATGGATCGCGACGGCCTCCTCGGGGTTCGTGTGCACGTCGGGCCACAGCGGGTCGTACGCCCCGATCGGCAGCAGCGTCAGGTCGAACGGGCCGAAATGGTCACCGATCAGCTTGAACCGCTCGGTGAAGCCGGTATCGCCGCCGAAGAAGGCCGAGTGCTCGGGGCCGACCAGCGACCACGAGGCCCACTGGGTCGAGTTGCGGGTCAGACCGCGGCCGGAGAAGTGCCGAGCCTCGGTGCACACCACCTTGAGGCTGCGCCCGCCCCGCGTGATCACGTGCGCCTGATCCCAGTCGAGCTCGATGATCCGGTTCTCGGGGACGCCCCACGCGCGCAGGTGCCCACCGACGCCGATCGGCACACAGAAGGGCACGTCCCGGTCGCGGGTGAGCTCGTCGATCGTGGGCAGGTCGAGGTGGTCGTAGTGGTCGTGGCTGATGATCACCGCGTCGATCTCCGGCAGGGAGCTCAGCGCCACGGGTACCGGGTGCAGCCGCGCCGGCCCGATGGTGGGCGACGGCGAGACCCGCTCGCCCCACACCGGATCCGCCAGGATGCGGAAGCCGTCGACCTCGATCAGCACGGAGGAGTGCCCGTACCAGGTGACGGCCAGGTCGGAGGCCTGTTCCGGGCTCGGGTCGGCGGCCAACGGGATCGAGCCCGACGGTGCGCCCAGCCCGTGCCGCGCGCGCCCCACCACCCCGCGCGCGATCTTCGCCGCGTCGAACCGCTGGTGCGGGCTGTCCGGGTCGGTATTGGTGTAGACGGTGTCGACCTGCGCGCCCATCGACCGCTTCAGGCCGCTCGCGGCGCGCAGCCCCGCGGCGCCCGCGATCCCGGCGGCCGCGCCGGTGGCGAAGGTGACGACGGCGCCCAGCCTCACGTCAACGCCCCTGAAAGCGCGGCTCGCGCTTCTCGATCCGGGCCATGATGGCCTCCTTGAGGTCCTCGGAGTCCCATACCGCGTGCAGTCGTTCGATCTCCGCCTCCGTGGGCGGCTCCAGCGCGGCATCCGCCTTGAACAGCGCCTTGTAGTTCTGCAGCGACAGCGGGGCGAGCTTGGCGATGCCACGGGCGAACTCGAGCGCGGCCTCGCGGTCGCCGATCGCGTTGGCGAACCCCAGGTCCAGCAGCTTCTCGGCACCGATCTTCTGCGTGGCCATCAGCACGCCGCGGGCGTGGCCACCGCCGACGAGATCCTCGAGACGGCGCAGCGTCCACTTGTCGATGGTGACGCCCAGCTTCGCGGCGGGGATCGCGATCGTCGCGCGCGGGTCGAGCACGCGCAGATCGGCGAGCATCGCCATCTGCACGCCCGCCCCCACGGCCGGGCCGTTCACCGCGGCGACCAGGATCTGCTTCATCGCCTCGACCCGGCGGTAGAACCGGATCACCCGCTCCATGAAGCCCTTGTCCAGCACCGCGCCCGACCGCAGATCCGCCCCCGCGGAGAACGCGGTGCCCTGCCCGGTGAGCACGATGACGAAGACCCCGTCGGCCTCGGCGCGGTCGAACGCCGCCTCCAGTCCGTCCATGATCTCGGGGTTCAGTGCGTTCCGTGCCTCGGGGCGCTGGAACTCGATGACGGCGACCTTCTCCTCCAGCGTGTAACCAATCATGGCCCGCAATCTACCCTGGGAGGATGACACGCGTCGTGGTGGTCGGTGCTGGCCAGGCCGGACTTTCGGCGGCCTACTACCTCCCCCGGTTCGGCATCGACGACGCCGTCGTCCTCGACCACAACTCGGGTCCGGGCGGCGCCTGGCGCCAGCGCTGGCCGTCGCTGACACTGCGGTCGGCCAATCGGGTCCACGACCTGCCGGGCTGGGGCCTGCAGGACGCGCTCGGCAGCCACTGCGACGACATCCCCGCCTCCACCGGCGTCGCGGAGTACTTCGGCGAGTACGAGGAACGCTTCGACATCGACGTGCACCGCCCGGCCCACGTCGCCTCGGTCTCGCGCACGGATTCCGGGTACCTCGTCGCCGGACACGGGATCGCCGGCCCCTTCGAGTACCGCCCCGAGGCCGTCATCAACTGCACCGGCACCTGGGACAGTCCGTTCTGGCCGACGGTGCGCGGGGCCTCGTCGTTCCGCGGCGTCCAGCTGCACGCGCACGACTACCGCACCGCCGAACCCTTCGCCGGGAAGACGGTGGCCGTGGTCGGCGCCGGCATCACCGCGGTGCAGCTGCTGCTGGAGATCTCCGCCGTCGCCGACACGATGTGGTTCACCCGCCGCGAGGTGCAGTGGGACGCCACGCCCTTCGACCCGGACAAGGGCCGTCGGGCGGTGGCCCGCGTCGAGGAGCGGGTGCGGGCCGGCCTGCCGCCGGGCTCCGTGGTCTCGGTGACCGGGCTGCCGCTCACGCCCGCGCTGCGCGCCGGCATCGAGTCGGGGGTGTTGGTCCGGCAGCCCATGTTCCGCGAGCTCACGCCCGACGGTCCGCTGCTCGCCGACGGTTCCGTCGCTGCGGCCGACGTGATCCTGTGGTGCACCGGCTTCCGCTACTCGATGGATCACCTGGCGCCGCTGGGACTGCGGTCGCCGGGCGGCGGCATCGTCATGACCGGACGGCTGGCGACCGAGGTCGCCGGCGAGCCCCGGTTGCACCTGTTGGGCTACGGCCCGTCGGCGTCGACCATCGGCGCGAACCGCGCGGGGCGGGAGGCGGCGCGGGCGGTGGCCGAGGCGATCGGCTGAGCCGTGCGCGCCGGGATCTCCGGGCCGGGTCCCTCGTTCGGTGCGCGCCCTTCCGGCTCGCCCATGAAACCGGTCGCGCGGGCAGCTCTCGGATGGTGTCCGATCCGGACATTGCGGTGAGTGTGGTCTTCGCGTTGCGGTGTTTCGCTTCGCCTGCGGCCGCAAAGTGCTTCGAAGATGTGCGGGCCGGCGGATCAGGTGTCGTCCCCCGCGCGGCACCGATCCGCGGCTGATACGTTCGCTCCCACATGAGGCGCCGATCGTGAGATAGGGGGTCGGCCGTCCCGCACGCGGCGCCGATTCCCCCACGAAAAGCCATACCTCCCCCGCCCGAAGCCGTCTCCGCCCACGCACGACAGAACCGGCGGGAGGCTGCGGGACGCGGCGGACTGTCCGAATCGGACAGAATCCGAGAGTCGAACGGAGGGGAGGCATCGTCGAACCCCGGGGACCGCGCGGCGGCGCCCCGGGGCCGGGTGATCAGCGGAGGTTGAACTCCGCCGGGTCGGGGCCGATGCGGGAACCGGAGATCGCGCTGATCCGCGCGACCTCGTCGTCCGACAGCGCGAACCCGAAGACATCGAAGTTCTCGGCGATGCGCGAGGGCGTCACGGACTTGGGGATCACGACGTTGCCGAGCTGCAGGTGCCAGCGCAGGATCGCCTGGGCGGGGGTCACGCCGTGGGCCGCGGCGATCGCGGTCACCGTCGGATCGGCGAGCGACTCGCCCTGGCCCAGCGGCGACCAGGCCTCGGTGGCGATGCCGTGCTCGGCGTGGAAGGCCCGCAGCTCGTCCTGCGGCAGGCCCGGGTGCAGCTCGATCTGGTTCACGGCCGGGGTCTCGCCGGTCTCGTCGATGACGCGGCGCAGCGCGTCGACGGTGAAGTTGCTGACGCCGATCGCCTTCGCCCGCCCGGAGGCGCGGATCTGCTGGAAGGCCTTGAAGGTGTCGACGTACCGGTCGTACTCGAGGACGGGCCAGTGGATGAGGTAGAGGTCCACGTAGTCCGTGCCGAGCCGGCCGAGGGAGGCGTCGAAGGCGCGCAGGGTCTCGTCGAAACCCTGGTCCGAGTTCCACAGCTTGGTGGTCAGGAAGACCTCGTCGCGGGCGAGCCCGCTCTCGGCGATCGCCCGGCCCGTGCCGGCCTCGTTCTCGTAGACGCGAGCCGTGTCGATCGACCGGTATCCGACGCGCAGGGCCTCCGCGACGGCATCGCGGGCACCGTCGTCCGACACCTGCCAGACGCCGAAGCCGAGCTGGGGGATGGAGGTTCCATTGTTGAGCTTCACGTTGGGTACGGTCATGACCTCGGCAACGCGTCCGCCGGCCGCAGTGTTCCCAGTAACCTGAAATCCATGGCGATCACGGTGCAGGACCTCATCGATGCAGTCCTCGACCGCGGTACCTTCACCAGCTGGGACGGCCCGCTGCTCGACGTGCATCCCGACGCCGCGTACGCCGCGGACCTGCAGCGCGCCCGGGAGACCTCGCACCACGACGAGGCCGTCATCACCGGCGAGGGTCGCATCCGGGGGCAGCGGGTGGCGCTCATCGCGTGCGACTTCGCCTTCCTCGGCGGATCGATCGGCGTGGCGGCCGCGGAGCGGATCGTCTCCGCCGTCGAACGCGCGACCGCCCTGCGCCTGCCGCTCCTCGCGACCCCGACCTCCGGCGGCACCCGCATGCAGGAGGGCACCGTCGCCTTCCTGCAGATGGTGAAGATCTCGGCCGCGATCACGCTGCACAAGCAGTCCGGCCTCGTCTACCTGGTGTACCTGCGCGACCCCACGATGGGCGGCGTCTTCGCCTCGTGGGGCTCACTGGGGCACGTCACCATCGCCGAGCCCGGCGCGCGGATCGGTTTCCTCGGCCCACGGGTGTACGAGGCGCTGCACGGCGAGCCCTATCCCGACGGCGTCCAGACCGCGGAGCACCTCTTCGAGCGCGGACTGATCGACGGTGTCGTGCCGCTGCGGTTCGTCCGGCTGCTCGCCCACCGCACCCTGCGGGTGCTGGCGGGCGCGCAGGACGCCGACCCGTTGGCGCCACAGCTGGGCATGCGCGAGGAACTCGCGGCCGGCGATGACGGCGCGTCCGCCTGGGACTCGGTGCGGATCAGTCGCGAGGTCGGGCGGCCCGGGGTACGGGCCTTCCTGCGGCACTCCGCCACGGATCGGTTGCCGCTGTCGGGCACCGGGGAGGGCGAGACCGACCACTCGCTGCTGTTGTCGCTGGCGCGGGTGCAGGGCTATCCGTGTGTGGTCGTCGGGCAGGACACGACGCGCGCCGAGGGCCAGGCCCCGCCGCTGCTCGGCCCCGCGGCACTGCGGGCCGCACGGCGCGGCATGCGGCTGGCGGCCGAGTTGAACCTCCCCCTCGTGCTGGTCATCGACACGTGGGGCGCGGCGCTGTCCCCCGAGGCCGAGGAGGGCGGCCTCGCCGGGCAGGTGGCGCGCAGCCTGTCCGATCTGGTCACCCTCAGGGTCCCGACGGTGTCCGTCCTCCTCGGGCAGGGGACGGGCGGCGGGGCGCTGGCGATGCTGCCCGCCGACCGGGTGCTGTGCGCGCAGCACGCATGGCTCGCGCCGCTCCCGCCGGAGGGCGCGAGCGCGGTGGTGTTCCGGGACATCGAGCACGCCGCCGAGATGGCGCGCAAGCAGCGGATCCGCGCCGCGGACCTACTCGCCGACGGCATCGTCGACCGGGTGATCCCCGAGCGCCCGAACGCGGCCGATGAACCCACGGAGTTCTCCCGCCGCGTCGGACTTGCGGTCAGTGAATCGCTCGCGGAGCTCTCGCTCATCCCGGATTCGATCCGGATCAGCCGGCGCCTGGACCGCTACCGGTTCCTCGGCACCCCCTGAACGGAGCGCGTCCGGGGGCGCGTCACCAATCCCGCAGGTCGGTGTAGCCGTCCTCGAGCATGCGGGCGAACAGCGCCGTCTTGGACCGGGCGTCGCGGTGCGCGGCCGTGTACTTGGCGCGAACCCGCGCGATGTGCGTGGCGACGGTGGCCGGGCTGATGAAGAGCCGGCTCGCAGCGCCCTCCTTGGAATCACTGGCGAACCACGCGAGCAACACCTCGACCTCCCGCGCGGAGAGCGGAGGCCTCATCGGCGGCGTGCGCTGCGCGGTCGGCCGATCGATCAAGCGGTCCGAGTTCTCGACCGTTTCCATGACCACCATAAACACCCCACTTCGATTGTTTCCCCTATCCGCCCCGGCGGATCTTCTCGGTCAACCCTCGCATCGACGCCCCCGAATTCCCCGATCGCACGCATTCTTCGTACGATCTCCGTACGACGACCAGGCTCAATGGCGACATTCAGAGGGGAAGTCAGGAAATGGCATCCGAGGAGAATCAGCCTTCGCGGCCCGATCCAGGTGTGGTCGACTCCCGCGCCGAGCTCGGTGCCGCGCTCCGGGATCTGCGTGACGCCGCAGGTCTGACGGTGCGCGAGCTCGTCGAGCAGGCCGACGGATACCTGGGCACCGTCTCGGGCTGGCTCTCCGGCGCCCACGCCCCGACGGCGGCGAACCGGGATCTGTTCGACCGTGTATTGGCCGTGTGCGGAGTTCCGGAATCGGAATTCGGAATGTGGTGGGACGCGGTGACCCGCGCCCGAGTTCGTTCGCGCACGAAAGCGCCGACTCCATTGAATTCTTCCCCATACCGAGGTTTCGAGGCATTCGAGATAGCGGACGCGAAATACTTCTTCGGGCGGGACGAGGACTCCGATGTACTGCGCCGGAGAATCGACGCCATCGCGGCCGGCCGGGCGCCGCGCCATCCCGTCGTCGTGGTCGGCGGCAGCGGCATCGGCAAGTCCTCGGTGGTGCGGGCGGGCCTCGCCCGGGCGTTCGACGATGCCGACGGTGCGGCGGGCTGGGATCACGTCGTGATCACGCCCGGCATCGATCCGATGGCCTCCATCGACGAGGCGCTCGCCGCGCTGCGCGAGCGATCGGCGACGCATCCCGTCCTCGTGATCGATCAGTTCGAGGAGATCTGGACGCAGGGAGCGGGCGGCGACGCCCACGCCGTCCTGACCCGCGTCCTCGACCTCGCCGCCGCCCCGCCCGTCGTGGTGCTCGTGCTGCGCTCGGACTTCCTCGACCGGCTCGTCGCCCAGCCCGGCTACGCCACGACGGTGGAGGCGGGCCCCGTCGTCGTCGGACCACTGGACCGGGCGGGCCTGCGCGCGGCGATCACCGGGCCCGCGGACCGGGCATCGCTCACCGTCGAGCCCGGGCTGGTGGAGCTCCTACTCGACGACGCCGAGGCCACCGGCGACGCCGCGGGCGTGCTCCCGCTGCTCTCCCACTCCCTGCTGACCACGTGGGAACGGTCCGGGCGGTCGCGGCTCACCGTCGACGGGTACCTCGAGACGGGCCGCCTGACGGGGGCCGTGGAGAAGAGCGCGGAGGCGGTCCACGACGGGCTCGACGAGGCCGGGCGCGCGACCATGCACGACCTGCTGCTGAGCCTGATCAACGTCGGCGCCGACAGCGTGACCCGGCGCATCACGCCGGCCGCCGAGCTCGAGCTGGATCCCGACGCCGAGGCGGTGCTGGACCGTTTGGTCGAGGCGCGGCTGGTCACCGTCGGCGACGACGGTGTGCAACTCGCCCACGAGGCGCTCGTGCGAGCCTGGCCCCGGCTGTCGCAGTGGGTCGATGAGAACCGTGCCCGCCTGCGCCTCGAGCACCGGATCCGGGTCGCGGCGGCGCACTGGACGCAGGCCGGCGAGCCCTCGACGCTCCTGCTCTCGTCCGGGATGCTGGACCTCGTCGAGTCACTGTCCGCGGAGCGCCCGAGCAGGTGGGGCGACGCGGAGCGCCGAATGATCGCTCGCAGCGCGGAACGCCGCGAGCAGCGGCTGGCGGGCGAGCGGCGACAGGTCCGCAAGCTCCGTGCGGTCGCGATCACGGCGGCCGCATTCGCGGTGATCGCGGCACTGGCGGCGACGATGGCCTGGATCGGGCTGGCCAACACCGCCCGCGCCCGCGACGCCGCGGCACAGGCGCACGACGAGTCGACCAGCCGCCAACTCGCACTGGAGTCCCGCCGGCTGCGGCCCCGCGACTCGGCCCTGGCCGCGCAGCTGGCCGTCGCGGCGTACCGGATCTCCCCGACCGTCGAGGCCCGGTCCAACCTGCTCGACACCCTGTCGGATCCCCTGGCCACGCGGCGGATGATCGGCGGCGCCTTCGAGGTCGCGTCGGCTCCGTCCGGCACGGTCGTCGCCGTCCGCGGCGAACGCCGAGTCGACCTGTACCGCGTCGCGACCTACGGCCTCGGCGACCGGATCGGCGGGACCGACATCGATCCCGGGTCGCTCCCGGGATCCGGCCTGTCGTTCACGCCCGACGGCACGAACCTCCTCATCGGCACCGGCCGCGGCGTGCTCACCGTGGACGTGCACGACGCGGCGGCCCCGAAGCCGGGAGGCGTCGTCGACGTGGGTCGGCCGGTGGTCCGGCTGTCCGTCGCGGGCGACGGGCGCACGATGCTCGCCTCCCGCGCCGACGCCCCTCCAGTGCTCGTGCAGCGCGACGGCCGCACCGTCCAATTCCCGGACGACGGCTACGCCGAGACCCAGGCGGCGGTCGCGCTCAGCGCCGACGCCCGGCTGGCCGCGGTGTCGGCGCCGGGGCGGGGCATCGGACTGTGGGACGTCTCCGGCCCCGTTCCCGTCCGGCGCGGCGATCTTCCGCTCAGCGGAGCGTCGAACCAGGCGGTCCAATTGGCCTTCCACGGGACCGCGCTCGCCGCGGGTCTGCGCAGCCGCGAGGCGATCATCGTCGACGCCGCCGACCCGGCGGCACCGGTCCTGCGCCGGACCGTGTCCGGGTTCACCAGCTACGTCAACGACGTCGAGATCTCGTCCGACGGTGCGCGGCTCGTCGCCGCGAGCTCGGACGGCCAGGTCCGGGTGGTCCCCCTCGCCGGCGGCGACCCCGAACTCGTGTTCACCGGTCCCGAGCCCATCGGCGTGGCGACCGTCGCCGGCGACACCGTACTCGCGGCGGCCGACGGTGGCGTCCTGCGCAGTTGGCCCCTGCGCACGGCGGCGACCACGCTCGGGTCCCGCGGCGTGTTCCAGATCCCCGTGGACGGCTCCGAGGTGCTGGTGGCCAACGGCGGCCCCGACTCCGCCGTCGGCCAGTGGCGCACCGCGCCCGGGCCCGAGCTGCTCCGTTCCGGGCCGGACCTGGCGGCACCGTCGGGCGATCTGTTCTCCGGCGCACTGGCGGTGACGGGCGACGGGAAGGCGGCGCTCGGCACGGCGAGCGGCCTGGTGTACCTCGCGGACCTGCGCGACCGCGCACACCCGCGGCTGTCCGCAACGGGGGCACCGGCGCTCGGGTCGATCGTCGAGACGGTCGCCGCCTCACCCGACGGGCGCACCGCCCTGGTCGGCGGGCTGTCGACCCCGCGGGTCGCGGTGCTCGACATCGCGGACCGCACCGCACCACGCGTCGTCGGCCAGCTGGACCTGGCCGACGGCGTACCGTCGGTCGGCTTCCTGGACGACCGGACGGCGGTCCTGGGGACCGCCGGCGGCGATCTCATCCGGGTGGACCTGCGCGAACCGGCGACGCCCCGGATCGTGCGCACCACGCACGTCTTCGACGCATCGGTCGCCGCCCTGGCCGTCGCACCCGACGGGCGCACCCTGCTCCTCGCCGCGTCGGGCGGCGGTCACCTCGCGCAGGTCGACGTCCCGGCGGACGCCGACCCCCTGATCACCCGCTTCGGCGGGCCCAGCGGCTCGGTCAGCGGGGCGGCCTACTCCCCCGACGGCACGCGGCTCGTCGTCGCTTCCAGCAGCGGCGAAGCGCGCCTGTACCACCTGTCCGACGGTGCCATCCCCGTGCGGGAGGCCTCCCTCACCGTGGACGGCGCGATCCTCTACGACGCCCGGTTCACCGGCGACGGCTCGATGGTCGTCGCGTCCGGCAACAGCGGTCGCCTACGCACCTGGGACCTGAACCCGCAGCACGTCATCGACGCCGTCTGCACGTCCCACTCCGCACCCATCACCGCGGAGGAGTGGGACCGCCTCGCCCCGGGTGAGCCGTACTTCCAGCCCTGCGCGTGAAAAGCGTCCTGGCCGCGTGTCATCCGATCGGGTGATTGCGGGATTGCCAGCGCTGTCGGACAATTCGTTCCATGTCGCCGTCCGACCCGGTCGTGGACCGCGCCCGAGTGGCCGCGGCGTACTGCCGGATCCAGCAGCGCGGCAAGGACTCCTTCGACTGCGCACGGTTCCGAGAGCTGTACCGGCACTTCTTCTCCCGTGAGCTGACCGAGGACGAGCTCGACCATCAGCTGCTCGGCTACGCGTGCGCCGATGCCCCGACGCTGATCGACTACGTGCGCCACCTGGAGTACCACCTGCTGCGCCACGAACGACGACACCGCCCGAGGACCTCGTTCTGACCGCGGCCGGTCCCGAGATTGATTCGTTCGGAGGATAGCGCCGACCACCGCTCGTCCCGCAGTCTTGATGCGCCCCGTCTCCAACAAGTAAGGCGCACTATGCATCTCGCTCTTCGCGGCCTGGCAGCCCTGGCTGCCGCCGCCACCGTGTCCACCCTCGCCGTCGGCGTCGCCGAAGCCGCACCCACCGGTCGCGTCGTCGCCGCGACCCAGAAGATGACCGGCCCGTCGCTCAAGACCACCCAGGTCGGCACGTATCCGGCGGGCACCCGCGTCACGCTCCAGTGCTACGAGCGCGGGCAGTCCGTCAAGGGCGCACTGAGCCGATACCACGGCAACGGCGGCTGGGACGACCTCTGGTACAAGACCTCCGATGGCGTGTACGTCGCCGACATCGACATCGAGACCGGCAGCAACAACCCCGTGACCGGTGCATGTTCCCCAGCTCCCGCTGCTCAGCCCGCCCCCGCCGCACAGCCCGCCCCGGCTGCATCGTCGTCGAAGGTGGACCGGGCGATTTCATGGGCGAACAGCAAGCTCGGATCGCAGAAGTACGGAAATCTTTGCTCTCAATTCGTCCAGGAGGCGTACGGGCTTGGTAGGCAGGGAAACGCGATCGACTGGTACAATCGTGCCGCCTCGAACGGGCAGATCCACCGGGATACGAACTTCCCCCGTGGCGCGATCGTCTTCTCCAAGTCGTCCATGGACGGCGGACTCGGCCACGTCCTGATCGCCCTCGGCGGCGGCCGGTTCATCTCGGGCGGCGTCTGGCCCGGATTGCGCAACGGCAACGGCTCCACCGTCCAGATCCTGAACAGCTGGAATCCGACACCGGGTGCCATGTACCTCGGGTGGATCGCGCCGCCGGCCTGACCCGCCACCCGTTCCGATCACCCCGCGACGGTGACGCCCCACTGCACACGCGTGGGGTCCACCGCCGCCACGCGGACCGTCACCGGATGCCGGGCCCCGTCGGAGGTCAGTGCGCAGTTCTGCGTGGCACCGACGATCCCGGACAGCGCCCCGTCGCAGGTCAGAGCCTCGACGGGGCGCTCGCGTGCGAGGACCTCGCGCGTGCGTCGCTCCAGCTCGGACACGGCGACCCGCCGACCGGACTGCGGCGCACCGTCGACCACCGAGTCCCAGTCGACCCGCTCACCGTCGACGCGGGTGACCGTGAGCGCCACCGCGAAGCTCTCGCCGGCGCGGTTCAGGGTGCAGGCCTGCGCGGCCCCGACCTCGGCTTTGAGCCCGCCGTCACAGTGCAGGCTGTCCGACGGTGCCGCCGCCACCTTCGCGAGCGTGCCCGACTCGACCTGCTCGCGAGAGACCTCGGCCGGCGCGAACAGCGACCAGCAGGCCAGGACCGCGACACCGGCCCCACCGACCACCACTACTAGTGCACGCACCGCCATGTCGACGCTTACCTCCGCAAACGATCTGCGCTTGCTTCATGATTCAATTCTCCTTATTGAATCATGAGAGGTGTGCGATCTCAAGACCGCCGCGCGGAGGCGCCGCGGATCAGCCGGTGACGGTCAGGTAGATCAACGCCGCGTTGAGCACGACGATCAACACGCCCGCGCCCGCGGATGCCCAGCGCAACGGCGGACCGTCGACGAACTCCCCCATGAGCGAACGGTCAGAGGTGTAGCACCGCAACGGGAGCAGCGCGAACGGGATGCCGAAGCTGAGCACCACCTGCGAGATGATCAGCGCCTCGGTGGGCGGAACCCCCAGCGCCAGTACGCCGATCGCGGGGATCATCGTGACCAGCCGCCGGATCACCACCGGGACCCGCTTGCGCAGCAGGCCCGCCATGATGGTGCCGCCGGCGTAGCTGCCGACCGACGTGGACGCGAGCCCCGAGGCCAGCAGGCCGACCGCGAACAGGCCGGCGACGACCGGGCCGAGCGCATCGCGCACCGCGGCGTGGGCCCCTTCGATCGAATCGGTGCCCTCGCGCCCGTGGAGTGCGCTCGCGGCGAGCACCAACAGCGCGATGTTCACCGCGCCCGCGATCACCAGGGCGAGCACGACATCGATCCGCGTGACCTTCAGCAGCCGGCGGGCGCGCTCGACCCGCGCCTCCGCGGGGGGCGCGCCGTGCCGATCCACCACCAGCGCCGAGTGCAGATAGATCGCGTGCGGCATGACCGTTGCGCCCAGCATCGACGCCGCGAGCAGCACCGTCTCCGTGCCCTGCAGTCGCGGGACCAGTCCGCTGAGGACGGCGGCACCGTCGGGCGGCGCGACCACCAGGCCCGCGAGGAAGCCCACCACGATGATCGCGAGCAGGCCCATGATCACCAGCTCGAACCGGTACTGCCGGCGGCCGTCCGCGAGCACCAGGAGCGCCGTCGAGATCACCCCGACGATCAGCCCGCCCCACACCAGCGGCACCCCGAACAGCAGGTTCAGCGCCAGTGCGCCGCCGATCACCTCGGCGATGTCGGTGGCGGCGGCCACCAGCTCGGCCTGGCCCCAGAACACCAGGCGCGCCCGCCGCGGCAGTCGGTCGCCCAGGACCTGCGGCAGTGACCGACCCGTCACGACGCCGAGCTTCGCCGACTGGTACTGGATCATCACCGCCATCACGTTGGCCAGCACCAGCACCCAGACGAGCAGGTAGCCGTACTTCGCGCCCGCCGTGACATTCGCGGCCACGTTGCCCGGGTCCACGTACGCGATGGCGGCCACGAACGCCGGGCCGAGCAGCATTGCGCCGCGCAGAGCCGTCGGCCTCCGGGATTCGGTCTTGGTCAGCACACGCCAAGGTTATCCGAATGATAAGTTTCGGACAACCGAAACCTGATCTCGGTCATGCCCGCGGCGTCCGTGCCGCCGGGCGCTACGTCGCGGGGGCCACCGTGGTGGTCGTGACCGGCGCCTGCACCGTGGTGCGCGGCGCGGTCTGCGTCGGAACCTCCCGGGTCGGCACGGGGACCGGAACGGTGGTCGTCGGAACGGGCGCGACGGTCCGCGTCGGGACCGGCACCGTCGTCGTCGGCACCGGCGCGACGGTCCGCGTGGGCACCGGAACGGTCGTCGTCGGGGCCGGCGCGACCGTGGTCACCGGAGGCGCCACCGTCGTGGTGGGCACCGGCGCCACCGTGGTCGGGGCCGGGGCGACGGTCGTGACCGGCGGCGCGAGCGTCGTCGTCGGGGCCGGGGCCGGGGCCGTCGTGCTCGGCGCCGGTGCCGCGCTGGTCGGCGGCGTCGTCG
>NZ_JAAXOQ010000030.1 GCF_012396015.1 Tsukamurella spumae
GGCCCCTGCCGCTCCCGCTCCCGCGGCGCCTGCGGCGCCCGCCGCTCCGGCACCCGCGGCGGCTCCCGCCCCGGCCGCCTCGTCGTCGGACTCGACGCCGTACGTGACCCCGCTCGTCCGCAAGCTGGCCGCGGAGAACAACGTGGACCTGAACGCGGTCAAGGGCACCGGCGTCGGTGGGCGCATCCGCAAGCAGGACGTGCTGGCGGCGGCCGAGTCCGCCAAGGCCCCCGCTGCAGCGCCTGCCGCTGCCCCCGCGGCTGCCGCACCGGCGGCACCGTCGGTGCCGAAGGGCGTGCGTCCCGAGCTGGCGGCGCTCCGCGGCACCTCGCAGAAGACGAACCGCATCCGCCAGATCACGGCGCGGGTCACCCGGGAGTCGCTGCAGGGCTCCGCGCAGCTCACCCAGGTCTTCGAGGTCGACTTCAGCAAGATCGTCGCGCTGCGCGCGCAGGCGAAGGCCTCGTTCAAGGCCAACGAGGGCGTCAACCTCACGTACCTCCCCTTCATCGCGAAGGCGGTCATCGAGGCGCTCAAGGTGCACCCGAACGTCAACGCGTCGATCAGCGACGACTTCAAGGAGATCACCTACCACGGTGGCGTGAACCTCGGCATCGCCGTCGACACCCCGCAGGGCCTGCTGTCGCCGGTGATCAAGAACGCCGACGACCTGTCGCTGGCCGGCCTCGCGCGGGCCATCGTGGACCTCGCCGACCGCACCCGCGGTAGCGGCCTCAAGCCCGACGAGCTGTCCGGCGGCACCTTCACCATCACCAACATCGGCAGCGAGGGTGCGCTCTTCGACACCCCGATCCTGGTCCCGCCGCAGGCGGCGATGCTCGGCACCGGTGCGATCGTCAAGCGCCCGGTCGTGGTCAAGGACGCCGCGGGCACCGAGTCCATCGGCATCCACCCGATGGCCTTCCTGCCGCTGACCTACGACCACCGCCTCATCGACGGTGCCGACGCGGGCCGCTTCCTCACCACGGTCAAGCACCGTCTCGAGGAGGGCGCGTTCGAGGCCGACCTGGGCCTGTAGGCGCAGGACGCACCCGGAACCCATGGAACGACGGGTCGCCCTCGCCGGATCGTCGGGGCTCATCGGCAGCGCGCTGTCGAGAGCACTGACCCGGCGGGGCGACACCGTCGTTCCGCTCGTTCGGGGCGATGCCCTCGTCCCGGTCGGTGCGCTCCCCTGGAACCCGCGACACGGCGAGGTTCCGGACCTCACCGGTTTCGACGCGGTGATCGTGCTCAACGGCTCCCCGATCGCGGGTCGCCGGTGGACCGGTGCGGTCAAGCAGGAGCTGCGCGATTCGCGGATCGAGCCCGCGGCCGCGCTCGCCGAGGCGGCGGCGCGCGACGGCGTCCCGGTGTTCCTGGGCGCCGGCGCGATCGGCGTCTACGGCGACGCGGGCGAGGCCGAGTGCGTCGACGGCACCGTCGGCACGCCGCCCGGCTCGGGGTTCCTCGCGGGGCTGTGCGTCGAGTGGGAGGCCGCGGCGGATCCCGCCCGTGCCGCGGGGGCCACCGTCGCCCACCTCCGCTTCAGCCACGTGCTCTCCGGAGCGGGCGGGCTGCTGCCCGTGCTGCGCCGGGTCTACCGGCTCGGCCTCGGCGGACGCCTGGGCAGCGGCCACCAGTGGATGTCCTGGATCGCGCGCGAGGACGCCGCGCGCGCCGTCCTGCACGTGCTCGACGGTGCGCTCGCCGGCACGATCGCCGGTCCCGTCAACATCACCTCCCCCGCGCCCGTACGACAGCAGGCCTTCAACGAGGCCCTCGGTCGCGAGCTGCACCGCCCCGCCCGGTGGGTCGTACCGCGGTTCGCCCTGCGCGCGGCGGTCGGCGAGATCGCCGACGAGGGCCTGCTCGGCTCCCAGCGGGTCGTGCCGCGCGTGCTGCACGAGAGCGGATTCCGCTTCGCGCACACCGCACTTCCCGGCGCTCTCGCCGTGGCGATGACCGACGAGGCGTAGCGTCGACGGCATGCCTGCACGCTCCGCCCGCGCCGAATCCACGCCGATCGTCGTCGAGGACCTCGGCACCATCGGCTACCAGGAGGCCTTCGACCTCCAGCACGATCTCGCCGGCCAGCGCGCCGACGGCACGATCGACGACCGGCTGCTGCTCCTCGAGCATCCCCCTACGTTCACGGCGGGTAAGCGCACCGAACCCCAGGACCTGCCCACCGACGGCAGCACCGTCATCGACGTGGACCGCGGCGGCAAGATCACCTGGCACGGCCCCGGCCAGCTCGTGGGCTACCCGATCATCAAGCTCGGCTCGGCGATGGACGTGGTCGACTACGTGCGGCGCATCGAGCAGGCCCTCATCGAGGTCTGCCGCGGCCTCGGGCTCGACGCCGGGCGGGTCGAGGGCCGCTCGGGCGTCTGGTTCCGCGCCGACGGTGCGCGCCCCGAGCGCAAGGTGGCGGCGATCGGCATCCGCGTCGCGCGCGGCGTCACCCTGCACGGCTTCGCCCTCAACTGCGACAACACTCTCGGCGGCTTCGATGCGATCATCCCGTGCGGCATCCCCGATGCGGGCGTCACGACGCTGAGCGCCGAGCTCGGCCGCGATGTCACCGTCGGCGAGGTCCGCGACGCCGTGGTCGACGCGGTGCGGCGCGCGCTCGACGGCGACCTGCCCGTCACGGACGAGTCGCTGCACCAGACCTCGGCGCCGACCGCGCGCTGAATCCGCGCCGCCCGGACCACCCCGGTCAGTACGGGGGCGGCTCGTCGGCGGGGTGCGCCGGCTCGGGTTCCCGACGGTGCCGCCCCTCCGGAGGGAGCAGCGCGGCGCGCTCCGCGCGGATCTCGGCGCGAACGCGCCGACCGTGCGTGCGCAGCACGCATCGCAGTCGCTCCTCGACGATGCTGATACCGGTGCCGGTGCCGGTGCGCGCAGGCGGGTCCGGGGGCGACACCTCCGACCGCGGCTCGCGCAGCCGCTGCGCTGCGTCGCGATTGCGTTCGCGGATCTCCTCGCGACGCCGGTGCTCACGCTGCAGCTTGGTGGGCCCGTTCCGGACCCGATACTTCGGGTCCGGCAGGTCCGGCACCGTCCATTCCACCCGTGTCAGGTCCGGGAACAACGTCAGCACGATGCCGGCCGGGTCGACGATGATGCGCTCGCCGTCCGGGGTGATCCACAGGATCCGGCCGTCCGCGAGACGCGCGTCGATCCACCCGCCCGCCGTCTTGAGCTGATGGTGCTTCACGCACAGCGGCTGCAGGTTGTCCGCCGCGGTCCGGCCACCGCGGGCGGGATCGGCGTGATCGAACTCGCGTGAATGATCGATCTGGCACCGACGCGCAGGCCGGGTGCACAGCGGGAACACGCACCGCGGGTACAGGATGGTGAGATAGCGGGCGAGGTCCGCGGTCAGGCGATAGCTCGCACTGCCGCGGGCCCGCACGAGGGCGGCGGAATCCGCACCGGCGTCGGTCCGCTCGCCGAACTCCCGGACCACTGCGTCCTCCCGGCCGGCGAGATCGCGGGCGTGCGCACCGGTGATCGGGCCGTACCCGATCAGGTACCCCGATTCGTCGTTTCCGGGCTCGGCGAGCGTACGTTCGTTCACCACCACCTGCACCAGCGCGCGGTACCGCACGATCACGCCGTCCTCGACACCGCTCTCGGCGGCGCGCGCCTCGGCCCTGCCGCACACCCCGCAGTCGCACCCCAGCGTCACGTACCCGCGCAGCAACATCATGAGCCCGTCGGCACGTCGCTGCGCCACCGTCCGCGAATCCGCGTCGCAGACCGTCGCGACGATGTCCTCGAGGCGCCGCGCGAACTCCACCCCATCCTCCGCGGGCAACAGCGCGAACGCCGAGGCCAACCCGTCCTCCTCGGAACGGAACGTGACCGTGCGATCATCGCGGCATCGCTCGCGGCGCTTCACCGCCGCCTCGGGGTCGATCCGCTGGACCAGCAGGTCCGCGAACTCCCGCAACGCCGGGATCGCCAGCAACTCCCGCGCGTCGGCCTCCAACCGGTCGGCGAGAGCATCGTCGAACTGGCGAACCTGCGCCCTTCCGAGCGCCCGCGACCGGGCGAGCGCCTCACGACCGCCCTGCACCGAGATCACGCCCGTGGCGATCAGCCCGAACACCCGCGGCAGCCGCTCGACGAACCCCACCGCCTCCTCCACCGCGCGGTCCGCCGCGGCGGAACCGACCCGCAGCACCACGGACACCTGCGCCTGCAGCGCGGTCTCCCGCAGTCGCAGGTCCCGCCGACGCGCCCGAAGATCCGCGATCTCCGCATCCGCGGGCAGCCCCAGCAGCTCCGCCTCGGCGTCGGCGTACATCGTGCGATAGAGGCAGTACAACGTGGCGACGCGACGGCAGTAGGCCGCGTTCTCCGCGTGCCGCTGTTCGAACAACAGCTTCGATAGCTGGTCCCGATAGCCGTGCACACCCGCCAACCCCTCGGGGATCACTTCCCCAGGTAGATCGCGGATCAGGTGCGGCAGCTCCATGACTTCATGATACGCCTGTTCGATATGTCGGGCAACCAATCGAACGGATAACTAACCTGCGGGCGGTGCCGGTCGCGCCTCATCGTCCGGCACGTCCTCCGCGCCGTCGCGGACGCCGCGAGCCCACGCCTGCGCCCACAGCTCCAGCGGCCCGAGGGCGATCAACAGGGCCTTGCCCTGGTAGCTGAGGCGGTAGGCGCCATCAGTCGTCTGCGTGACGATGTGCGCGGCCGTGAGCTCCGAGAGGCGCTGCGAGAGCGTGCTCGACGAGATCCCCTCGATCCCCGTGCGCAGCTCCGAGAAGCGGGTCCTGCCGAACCGCAGCTCCCAGACGATGCGCAGGGACCAGCGCCGGCCGAAGAGGTCGAGCGCGGCCATCATCGGGCGGCCGCTGTCCGAGCCGCGGACCGGCCGGCCCGGTAGCGGACGATCGACCTCGTTGTGATCCACGTCACTCCCCCTACTGCTGTGCGTCCGAACCCACACCCGGACTCGCTAGGCGAACTCCGGCGATAGGGATACCGTTCACACCTATCAGTTCGGTTCGATTTTTGGACCACGGCCGGGATCCCCCCGGCGGAGCGGAGGCGACCGTGATCGACACCCATGATAATTCCGCGGCCAAGACCACGGTCTTCGCGCGGATCGGCCGGCTCTGCGTGCGGTACGCCGCATGGATCCTGCTGTTCTGGGTCGCACTCGCGGGCATCCTCAACGTCGCGATCCCGCAACTCGAGCAGACCGTGCATCGACACTCCGCGCCGTTCATCCCCGGCGATCTCCCCGGCGTCGACGGCCTGCGCGCCATGGCCCAGGAGTTCGGCACCCCGTCCTCGACGGCGCAGGGCAATGTCATCGTCGCCGCCGAGGGGAGGATCGGACCGGAGCAGGAGCAGTACTACCGCGCCCTCACCACCGCGCTGCAGGCCGACCGCGAGCACGTGGCCTATGTCATCGACACCTTCGGCAAGCCCGCCGCGCGCGAGGTCGGCCTGAGCCCCGATGGCAAGGCGATCAACCTGCTCGTCGCGGAGGTCGGCGACATCGGTTCCACCCGTGCGCAATCGAGCACCGAGGCGATCCGCGCCACGATCCGGTCGATCCCCGCGCCACCCGGCACCACCGTCGAATTCACGGGCACCGCACCGACGCTGTCCGACCTGTTCACCGCGATCGACTCCTCGCTGCTGGTGATCACCGCCGTCTCCGTGGCACTGATCACGGCGCTACTGCTCATCACCTACCGGTCCGTGGGCGCCGCGCTCGTGCCACTGCTGACGATCGGCCTCTCGCTCGCCGTGGCGCGCCCCATCGTCTCGCTGCTCGGCGAGCACGAGGTGATTCCCGTTTCGAACTTCTCCATCGCGATCATGACCGCGATGGTGCTCGGGGCCGCCACCGACTACGCGATCTTCGCGGTGGCCGGCTATCACGAGGCACGCCGCGCAGGGAGCTCCTCCGACGAGGCCGTGGTCGCGGCGTCGTCGCGCGTCGGCCGCATCATCGCCGCCTCCGCGCTCACCATCGCCGTGGCCAGCGGCGCCATGATCTTCTGCAAGGTGGGCATCTTCGTCACCGCGGGCCTGCCCACGACGATCTCGATCATCACCACCTGCCTGATCGCCCTCACCCTGCCGCCGGCCCTGCTGCGCTACCTCGGCGCCCGGGGCTGGGTGGAGCCGCGGGCGGGCACCGAGAAGCGCTGGCGACGCACCGGCGCGCGGGTGATGCGCCGCGCGGTACCGCTGTCGGCGGCCGCCCTGGTCGTTCTGCTCGCCGCCGCGGCGGCGCTCCCGAGCATGGTGATCGGCTTCGACGAGAATCGGATGCAGTTGCGCGCCACCGACTCCCGCAAGGGCTACGAGACGGTGGTCAAGCACTGGGGCGTGAACGAGGCGGTGCCCGAGTTCCTCCTGATCCGCACCGACCACGACATGCGCAACACCCACGACCTCGCGGCGCTCGAGGCGGTCGCGATCGGCGTGAGCAACCTGCCGCAGGTCGCGTACGTCCGGTCCATCACCAGGCCCGACGGTAAGCCCATCCCCGAGTCCGCGGTCGGGTATCAGACGCAGCAGGTGGCGAACGGCCTGGGCGATGCGAACCGTCAGCTGACGGAGGCGTCGCCGCAGCTCAAGGCGCTCGCGGCCGGCGTCGATCAGCTCAACGCCGGGGCCGGCGAGGCCGCGCGCCGCGTGCCGGAGCTCGTCGCGGGCACCCAGCGGGTGACCGGCCTCGCCTCGGGTGTGCTGGACGCGCTGACCTCCGCCCAGCAGGCGCTCGCGACCGCGAGCGGGGGCACCGTCGACGTGAACGCCGCGACGGCCCTGCTGCGCACCGCCGTGTCCACCCTGACCACCGCCGCCGATGCGGTGCGCGCCGCGCAGCGGCAGCAGTCGGCCGCCGGCATCGGCGAGGTCCTCGGACCGCTGGTCGGCCCGATCTCCCCGTCGTGCGCCGCCGACGGTGCCTGCGCCGCCGCGCATCGGGCCTTCGCCGAGCTCGACCGCGCGACCTCCGGGCGGGCGGCCACGGCGGTGCGTGCGGCCACCGTCGTCCTGCCCGCCGGCACGACCGATCGTGCCGCGACCGCCCTCGCGCAGGCCGACGATGCCCTGGCCCGGCTGCAGGGCCTGCTCAAGGGCCTGGGCGGGCTGAGCCCCGAGCAGGTCAAAGCGCAACTCGCCGAGCTCACCTCGGGTGTCACGCAGTTGAGCACGGGCCTCGCGCAGCTGAGCACGGGCCTGGGCCAGGTCAAGACCGGCACCGACCAGGTGGTGGAGATGACGGGCCGCCTGCAGGTCGGCCTCGGGACCGCCACCGACTACCTCACGGGGCTCAGCGCCGGCACCACGTCCGGCCCGGGCCGGGGCTTCTACCTCCCCGAGCAGGGGCTGCACTCGGACCGCTTCATCGACGGCTCGCGGGTGCTCCTGTCGCCCGACGGCCGCACCGCCCGCATGCTGGTGGTCTGGAACATCAACCCGTACTCGGACGAGGCCCTGGGCACAGCGGCGTCCATCCCCGCCGCCGCGCGGGCCGCCGCGAAGGGCACCGTCCTCGAATCGGCCGCCATGGACGGCTTCGGGCTCGGGTCGATCTCCGCGCAGATGCGGGAGCAGGTGCTGCGCGACTTCCTGTTGTTCGGCGTGGTCGCGGTGATCGGCGTCTTCCTCGTGCTGCTGGTGCTGCTGCGGTCCGTGATCGCACCGCTGCTCATGGTCGCCACGGTGGTGCTCTCCTTCGCCGCAGCCGCGGGGGCCTCCGTCCTGCTCTGGCAACACGGCCTGGACATCCCGGTCGATTGGTCGGTGCTGCCGATCTCGTTCATGGCGCTGGTCGCCGTGGGCGCGGACTACAGCATGCTGTTCGCCGACCGCATCCGGGAGGAGGCCGCGGGCGATTCGACGGTGCGCGGCGTGCTCCGCGCGTTCGGCACCACCGGCAGCGTGATCACCACGGCGGGCCTGGTCTTCGCCATCACCATGTTCGCCCTCATGAGCGGCAGCGTGATCAACCTGCTGCAGATCGGGTCGACCATCGGCATCGGGCTGCTGCTCGACATCGTGGTGGTGCGCACCGTCTTCGTCCCCGCCGCGATCACGGCCCTCGGCGACCGGGTCTGGTGGCCGTCGAAGCCCTGAGGGCGGGCGGTCGCGCGGCGTGACCCGCAGCACCGTCGAGCTGCGGGACCGGGCGTAGCATGGGGCGGGTGAGTACCCCGGAGAACCCCCGCAAGCTACTCCGCCTCGAGGTCCGCAACGCGCAGACCCCGATCGAGCGCAAGCCGAACTGGATCCGCACGCGCGCGAAGATGGGCCCTGAATTCACCGAGCTCAAGGGCCTCGTCAAGCGTGAGGGCCTCCACACGGTGTGCGAGGAGGCGGGCTGCCCCAACATCTACGAGTGCTGGGAGGACCGCGAGGCCACCTTCCTCATCGGCGGCGAGCAGTGCACCCGCCGCTGCGACTTCTGCCAGATCGACACGGGCAAACCCGCAGAGCTGGACCGGGACGAGCCGCGTCGCGTGGCGGAGTCCGTCCAGGCGATGGGCCTGCGCTACTCGACCATCACCGGCGTCGCGCGCGACGACCTGCCCGATGAGGGCGTGTGGCTCTACGCCGAGACGGTCCGCCAGATCCACGCGCTGAACCCGAACACCGGCGTCGAGAACCTGATCCCCGACTTCCACGCGAAGCCGGAGCTGCTGGCCGAGGTGTTCGAGTCGCGCCCCGAGGTGCTGGCCCACAACCTGGAGACGGTGCCGCGCATCTTCAAGCGCATCCGGCCCGCGTTCCGCTACGAGCGCTCGCTCGACGTGATCCGGCAGGCCCGCGACTTCGGCCTGGTCACCAAGTCGAACCTGATCCTCGGCATGGGCGAGACCCCCGAGGAGGTCACGGCCGCGATGCGCGACCTGCACGACGCGGGCTGCGACATCATCACGATCACCCAGTACCTGCGCCCCTCGCCGCGGCACCACCCCGTGGAGCGGTGGGTCAAGCCGGAGGAGTTCGTCGAGCACACCGCCGCCGCGGAGGAGATGGGCTTCGCCGGCGTCATGGCCGGGCCGCTGGTCCGCTCGTCCTACCGCGCGGGCAAGCTCTACGCCAAGGCGATGGCGCACCACGGCCGGCCGATCCCGGAGAACATGGCGCACCTGACCGCTGAGGGCGACGCGGCGCAGGAGGCCACCTCCGTGCTCAGCCGGATGGCCGCGGCGGCCAAGTAGCCCGGCACTCGGCCGCAGGGCCCCGAACGACCGCACATTAAGCTGGGAGACATGGCACAGGACAAGGCAGCCGCCGACAAGCTCAAGGCGCAGAAGGCCGAGGCGAAGCGCGCCCGCAAGGAGAAGTCCCGGGCGAGCCGCAAGCAGATGTGGCAGGCGTTCCAGATGCAGCGCAAGGAGGACAAGGCGCTGCTGCCGATCATGATCGGCGTGTTCGTCGGCGCGATCGCGCTGTCGCTGGTCATCGGCTTCCTCATCAAGCCCTGGTGGATGTTCCTGATCCTCGGCGTCCTGCTGGGCGCGCTGGGCGCGTTCATCGTCTTCACCCGTCGCCTCGAGCGCAATGTCTACAGCAAGAACGAGGGCCAGGTGGGCGCCGCGGGCTGGGCGTTGGAGAACATGCGCGGGTCGTGGCGCGTCACGCAGGCCGTGGCCCGCACCACCCACGCCGATGCCGTGCACCGCGTCGTCGGCAAGCCGGGCGTGATCCTGGTGGCCGAGGGCAACGAGGGGCGGGTCAAGGGCCTACTCGCGCAGGAGAAGAAGAAGACGGCGCGCGTCGTCGGCCAGACCCCGATCTACGAGTTCGTGGTCGGCTCCGAGGAGAACCAGGTCCCCCTCCGCAAGCTGCAGCGCGCGCTGAACAAGCTGCCGTCGAACATCAGCGGCAAGAAGATCGACGAGTTGGAGGGTCGCCTCGCTGCCCTGTCCAACCGGGGCGGCGGCGCACAGATGCCCCGCGGCCCGATGCCGCAGGGCGCCAAGATGCGCAGCGTGCAGCGCACCGTCCGGCGCAAGACCGGCTCGAACTGATCACGCCTCCGGGGCCCGCACCTGCGGGCCCCGAGTGCTGTCCGGACCGGCGCTACCGGGACCGGACGACGACGGTGCCGGTGGCCCGGTCCTGCATGCCGCGCCCGTCCACGTCCTGGATGAGCGGCGGCACGATGAACAGGATCAGCAGGTTCCGGGCGAGGGCCCGGACGATGCCGACCCGCATCTGCGGGTTCTCGATGCGCGCCACCCGCAGGCCGGCGAAGTACTGGCCGGGCGTGAAGCCGAACAGCGTCACCGACAGCACGCCGACGACGAACCAGATGCCGAGCGCCAGCGTGTCGTAGGACGTCGGCTCCCCCGCGAACACCTTGTTCGGGCCGACCACCGCGACCGCGATCAGCGCGGACGGCACCCAATCGAGGAACAGTCCGAGCACGCGGCGACCGGCACCCGCGACCGAGCCGGCACCGTCGCGCGGGAGCCCCAGCTGCTGGCCCCGGTAGTCACCGTGGGCGCCCTCCGGCAGTGCCGCAGAGGCTCCGGAGAGCCATGATCCCGTTTCTCGACGCATGCGACCCAGGGTACGTGGGCGAGCTTTCCCACCGTGTTCCGGACAGGTCCCGATGTGTAACACCGTTGAAACATTGCGTTAGTTCCCGGGCAACACCTCGTCCATACCGTTCATTCTCGTAACCTCGATGGTGGTGGTCACGGTTCAGACCGTGTCGCACCACCGGACGACGAAGGAGCAAGTAACAGGTGTTCACTACCAAAGAGGAACTTCTCGACTACCTGAAGAAGGAAGACGTCGAGTACGTCGACATCCGCTTCTGCGACCTGCCCGGAACGATGCAGCACTTCAGCATCCCCGCCTCGGCATTCGACGAGAGCGTCTTCGAGGACGGCCTGGCGTTCGACGGATCGTCGATCCGCGGCTTCCAGTCGATCGACGAGTCCGACATGATGCTGCTGCCGGACGTCACGACCGCGCGGATCGACCCGTTCCGCGCAGCGAAGACCCTGAACGTCTCGTTCTTCGTGCACGATCCGTTCACCCGCGAGGCCTACAGCCGCGACCCGCGCAACATCGCGCGCAAGGCCGAGGAGTACCTGCTCAGCACGGGTATCGCCGACACCTGCTTCTTCGGTGCCGAGGCCGAGTTCTACATCTTCGACTCGGTCTCGTACGACTCGTCGATCAACGGCTCGTTCTACGAGGTCGATTCGATCTCCGGCTCCTGGAACACCGGCCGCCCGATCGAGGAGGACGGCTCGCCTAACCGCGGCTACAAGGTCAAGACCAAGGGCGGCTACTTCCCCGTCGCGCCGTACGACCACTACGTGGACCTGCGCGACAAGATCTCGACCAACCTGCAGAACGCCGGCTTCACGCTCGAGCGCGGCCACCACGAGGTGGGCACCGGCGGCCAGGCCGAGATCAACTACAAGTTCGACACGCTGCTGCACGCGGCCGACGATGTCCAGCTGTTCAAGTACATCGTGAAGAACACCGCGTGGCAGGAGGGCAAGACCGTCACGTTCATGCCGAAGCCGCTGTTCGGTGACAACGGCTCGGGCATGCACGCCCACCAGTCGCTGTGGAAGGACGGCAAGCCGCTGTTCTACGACGAGGCCGGCTACGGCGGCCTGTCGGACCTGGCGCGCTGGTACATCGGCGGCATCCTGCACCACGCCCCGTCGCTGCTCGCCTTCACCAACCCGACGATCAACTCGTACAAGCGCCTCGTGCCGGGCTACGAGGCCCCGATCAACCTGGTGTACAGCCAGCGCAACCGCTCGGCGTGCGTCCGCATCCCGATCACGGGCAACAACGCCAAGGCCAAGCGCATCGAGTTCCGCTGCCCCGACAGCTCGGGCAACCCGTACCTGGCCTTCGCCGCCATGATGATGGCGGGCCTGGACGGCATCAAGAACAAGATCGAGCCGCACGCCCCCGTCGACAAGGACCTCTACGAGCTGCCGCCCGAGGAGGCCAAGGGCATCCCGCAGGCCCCCACGCAGCTCGCGGACGTGATCGACCGTCTCGAGGAGGACCACGAGTACCTCACCGCCGGTGGCGTGTTCACCGAGGACCTCATCGAGGAGTGGATCTCCTACAAGCGCGAGAACGAGATCGCGCCGGTGAACCTGCGTCCGCACCCCTACGAGTTCGAGCTCTACTACGACGTGTGAGTCGTAGCCCCGCACGACGATTCGAGCCCGCACCGGTTCTCCGGTGCGGGCTCGTCCCGTTGGTCGGTACCGGAAGGATCGACACCACGAACTTCCAGTACCCCCGCCGCAGACGGTAGGTTCGGGGGATGCGCCCCTCCCGCCTGCTCCTCGCCGCGACCGCCGTCACCCTCGTCACCGGGACCCTCACGGCGTGCTCGTCGAACGCCGCGGCGACGTGCCCGACCGCGGCGCCCAGCACCGCGAACGCGCCGGACTGGACCTACCAGGGGCAGACCGGTTCGATCGTCGTCACGGGCCCCTCCGACAGCGCCTCCCCGCAGATCACCGTCGAGAAGCCCTTCGCCGTCGCGGAGACGCACGTCCAGGCCTTCAATCCGCCCGGCGACGGTGCCGTGGTCGGCGCCGGCGGGACCGTCTCGGTCTGCTATCTGGGCGTCAACGGCCGCACGGGCGAACGTTTCGACAGCACCTACGACCGCGGCAAGCCCGCGTCCTTCTCGCTCGACGGCGTGATCCCGGGCTTCCGGAAGGCCCTGACGGGACAGAAGGTGGGCAGCTCCATCGGGGTCGCCATCGCACCGGCCGACGGCTACCCCACCGGTCAGCCCTCGGCGGGCATCCTGCCGGGCGACACCCTGATCTTCGTCATCAAGATCCTGTCCGCGAAGTAGGCCCGCAACCAGGGATTCACCCGATGTGCCGGACCGGTCCGCACGGTAGGACTGGAGGCACACCGAACCTGGAGGCCTCATGCGCGTACTGTCCGCCGTCGTCGGAGCCGTGGTGCTCCTCCCCCTCGCGGCGTTCGCCGTGATCCTGGCGGGTATCCGATTCCGGATCCGGCCCGTCCTCGACCTGGTCCGCCGCTTCAACCGGGACGTCACCAATCCACGCGCCGTGCACGGCGCGCAGTCCCCGGACTCGACGCGGACCGTCGTGCGCCACCTGGGACGACGCAGCGGGAAGGCCTACGAGACGCCCGTCGACGCATTCGCCACCGACCGGGGCACCCTGCTCATCGCGCTGCCCTACGGCTCGGAGACGGACTGGGTCCGCAACATCCGCGCGGCGGGCACCGTCGAACTGGTGCGGCAGGGCGAGACACTGACGGCGAGCGAGCCCCGGACGGTCGCAACGGCGGACGTACTCAGCGAGATCCCGCCCGGCGCGCAGCGCACGCTGCGGCTGTTCGGCGTCGAGCAGTGCCTGGAGCTGCGGCTGCCCTGATCCGGCAGCGCCACCGGTGGATTCGTCCGTTCGGGGGACTGTGCGGCGCATCGGCCGCACGTAACCTGGGCGGATGAACGCCCCCCGGCCCCCACTACGGCGCTCGTTCGTACGGCGGCCCTCCGCCCACCCGGCAGGCTCCGCCCGGTGGTGCGCCGCAGTACGGCTATCGCCCCGTTCCCGGCCCGGCTCCGCTCCCCGGCCCGGCTCCGCTCCCCGGCCCGGCTCCCGCGCCGGACCGCCGCGGCACCCCCACTGCGGTGATCGTCTCCTGCGCACTGGGTTTCGCGGCGCTCGCCGCCGTGGGCGGGTTCGTCCTGGGCCGGAGCACGGCACCGCGTTCCGCCGCGCCGATCGTGGCCGCGGAGCGGACCACGTTGTCGCCGACGATCGCCGCGGTCCCCACGGGCGCGAGCACCTCGGTCACCCCCACCGGCGGAATCACGCTGACGGACAGCGCCTCCGACGCGCAGCCGCACCCGGTCCGCGATGGCACGGTGTACGGCCCGAGCGACCTGACGGCGATCACGGTGACGGCCAACGGGTCGCGCCTGGTCTCCACGATGACCTTCAAACCCGGCACGAACATGGCGGCGATCTCCACCGAGATCGCGATCCGGACCGACCCGGACCGGTTGCGCGGCTGCGATTTCAGCGTCCTCGCCGACTCGGACTGGGCCCTGAGCTACGACATCGACGGAGCCGAGATCCTGTCGGCGCCCTCCACCTGCGACGGCAGGTGGACCAGTACGTCGATGTCGCTGGAGGCCTCGGTGTCGGGTACCACCCTCACCCTCAGTGCGCCCCTGTCGAGCCTGAATCTCAGCGCGGGGCAGCGGGTCACCGTGCGCGGGTGCGCCAGCACGCGGATCGATTCGACCTCGTCCACGTTCATCCAGGACTACGTGCCGGACGTGGCCTCGGGGGCCGTCGGAACGATCTGAGCCGGGCGCTCAGCCGACCCGGGCGAGCAGCGCCAGGTGATCCGCGCCGGACACCTCGTGTGCCGTGACCTCGGCCGCGCCGAGCCCGCGCAGGAGCACGTGATCGATCCCCACCAGCGGCGGATAGGCCTTGTCCGTGGGATAGGTGGGGAGCCATCCCGCGCCGGCCAGTTGCCCCGCGTCGCGGTAGCCGCCGGCGAGCAGGCGACGGAACTGCACGTGGTCGTAGGTGGCGTTGTAGTCGCCCAGGGCGATCACCGGTCGCGGCTCGGGGACACCGTGCAGCAGCGCCCCGATCTTCGACAGCTCATCGGCCCAGTCCGAGGGTTCCAGCGGCGGCACCGGGTGCACCGCGAACAACTGGACGTCACCTCTGCCGGGCACCGCCGCGACCGCCGTGAGCGCGGCGAGCGCGAAGCCGGGGACCGTCGCCGTGCTCGAGAGCGGATGGCGGCTGTAGAGCCCGGTGCCGTAGGCGAGCCGGTCCGGGTGCACGAAGGAGTACGGGAGGTCGGCCGCGATGGTGCTCCCGGCGATCCGCTGCGCCGCCTCGGGCGTGAGCTCCTCGACGGCCAGGAAGTCGACACTGTTCTCGCGCACCAGCTTCGCCAGCTGGCCCGCGTCCCCGCCGCCCAATTGAATGTTGGACGTGAGCACCGTCAGCGTCTTCCCGCTCGGGGCGGCCTCGCCGCGCCAGAGCGGCGCCTGGACCCCGATCGCGGACACCGCCACGGCGATCGCGACCGCCAGCCGGATGAACGCCCCCGCGTACAGCAGGCACACCACTGCCAGCGCCACGGTCGCCGCCAGGAGCACGGGCACCATCGCCGCGGCGGCCACCGTGACCTTCTGCGCTCCGGGCCAGTAGTGCAGTCCGATGGTCGCGAGCGCGGCGAGCAGCGCCACGGTGCCCACGATGCCCGCCACCGGCCGGATGAAGATCCTCATGCCGACAGTCTGCCGGGCGAACCGCTATTCGCCCCAGAACACCCGGTCGACGACGGCCCGGGCGCGCCGCGTGGTGCGCAGGTAGTCCTCCAGGAAGTCCAGCGCGGGACCCCGCCAACCGGCCACGAAGGCGACGTTCGCGAGGACCGCGCCCGGTCCGGGCAGCTGGTCGACCGGCTTGCCGCGCACCAGGAACAGGGCGTTGCGGGAGCGGGTCGCGGTGAGCCACGCGTCGCGGAGCAGTTCCACGTCGCTCTCCGGCTCCAGCTCCGCCGCCCCGATGACGTCCAAGGACTCCAGGGTGGACGTGTTCTTCAGCGCGGGCACGGCGCTCGCGTGCCGCAACTGCTCGAGCTGCACCGTCCACTCCACGTCGGAGAGCCCGCCGCGACCGAGTTTGGTGTGGGTGGCGGGATCGGCGCCGCGGGGCAGCCGCTCGGAGTCGACGCGCGCCTTGATGCGGCGCAGCTCGTTCACCGTCGCCGCCGAGACGCCGCCGTCCGGGTAACGCACCTCGTCGACCATGTGCAGGAACTCGAGCGCGAGCCCCTCGTCGCCCGCGACGTGGGTGGCGCGCAGCAGCGCCTGCACCTCCCAGGGCTGCGCCCATTCGTGGTAGTAGGCGCGATACGCCGCCAGGGTGCGCACGACCGGCCCGTTGCGGCCCTCGGGGCGCAGCCCGGTGTCGACCTCCAGGCCCGGGTCCACCGACGGTGCACCGAGCCGCTTACGCACCGCGTCGGCGACGAGGTTCGCCCAGCGCACGGCGTCGGACTCCTCGTACCCCTCGTTGGGCACGCAGACGAACAGGACGTCGGCGTCCGAGCCGTAGCCGATCTCGTGCCCGCCGAGCCGCCCCATGCCGATCACCGCGAGCCGGGCGGGCGCGCCGGGCTTGTAATCGCTTCTGCTGGATTCCCGTTCGACGACCGAGGTCGCGATCTCCGACACCAGTGCCGCGTCGAGCGCCGCGCCCCACACCGAGGACAGCGCGGTGCAGACCTCGGGCACCGTCATCATCCCGAGGATGTCGGCGGACGCGATGCGCGCGATCTCGCTGCGGCGCATGGCGCGGGCCACCGCGATGGCCCGGTCCCGGTGGTGCGCACGGCTGACCGCCGCGAGCATGCCGTTGTAGACCTCGTGCGGGGAGGTCTCCGTGAGCTTGGGTCCGGCGGCGCCGTCGGCGTAGAGGCGGATCACCTCGGGCGAGCGCCCCAGCAGCTCGGCGACGAAGGTCGAGGAGCCCAGCACCGTCATCAAGCGCTGCGCCACGACGGACTCGTCGCGCAGCACTCGCAGGTACCACTCCACATCGCGCAGGTCCTCGGACAGCTTGCGGTAGTTCAGCAGGCCGGCGTCGGGGTTCGGTGTCTCGCTGAGCCATTCGAGGAGCGTGGGCAGCAGGATGGTCTGGATGCGGCCCCGGCGCGACGAGTCGGCCATCGCCTTGAGATGCGCCAGGGCGTGCTGCGGCTGGTGGAAGCCGAGGGCCCCGAGTCGCGCGATGATCGCGTCGTCGGACAGGCTCACCGCATCGGCGTCGAGATCGGCGATGGAGTCGAGCAGCGGCCGGTAGAACAGCTTCGTGTGCAGCCTTCGCACCCGCGCCGACTGCCGCTTGAGTTCGGCCCGCAGCACCCCCGCGGCGTCGCGGTCGCCATCGGGCCGGATGTGCGCGGCCCGGGCCAACCAGCGCCAGGCCTCCTCGTGATCCTGCGGCGGCAGCAGGTGCGTGCGCTCCATGCGGCGCAGCTGCAGCCGGTGCTCGAGGCGGCGGAGGAACTCGTACGAGGCGGTGAAGTTGGCCCCGTCCTCGCGGCCCACGTAGCCGCCCGTCGTCAGGGCCTCCAGGGCGTCGACGGTGCTGCGCTCCCGCAGGGTCTCGTCGGTGCGGCCGTGCACCAGCTGGAGGAGCTGGACGGCGAACTCGACATCGCGGAGGCCGCCGCGGCCCAGCTTGAGTTCGCGCTCGCGCAGGTCGGGAGCGATGTTCTCCTCGACGCGGCGACGCATCTCCTGCACGTCCTGCACGAAGTCCTCGCGCTCGGACGCCTCCCACACCATGGGGCTGAGCGCCGCGAGGTAGTCGTGACCGAGCTGCATGTCGCCGGTCTGCGGCCGAGCCTTGAGCAGCGCCTGGAACTCCCAGGTCTTGGCCCACCGCTTGTAGTACGCCACATGCGAATCCAGGGTGCGGGTGAGGCTGCCGGCCTTGCCCTCGGGGCGCAGGGCCGCGTCCACGTCGAAGAAGGCGGCGGAGCCGATCCGCATCATCTCCCCCGCCAGCCGCGCGGACGGACCGTCGGCCGGCTCGGCCACGAAGATCACGTCCACGTCGGAGACGTAGTTCAGTTCTCGCGCACCGCATTTGCCCATCGCGACCACGGCGAGCCGACCCTCCGGATCGGCGTCGGGGAACACCGTCGCCACGGCGACCGACAGGGCGGCCGTCAACGCCGCGTCCGCGAGGTCGGCGAGGTGCGCACCCACGACCGGGAAGGGCAGCGTGGGCTCGTTCTCCACCAGCTCGGCGAGGTCGCGCGCGGCCAGCACCATCGCGAGGTCGCGGTAGCCGTCCCGCAGCCGCGCGATCGCCTCGCCGCCGGTGACGGCGGCGCGATACAGGAGGTCGTCGTCGCGCCGCCCCGGCACCTTCACGGCGTCGACGGTGGCGAGCATCGCCGTGATCAGGTCGTCCCGCGATTTCAGCGGCGCCGTGTCCTGCAGCAGCCGCCAGGATCCCGGGTGGCTGATCAGGTGATCGCCCAACGCGTCCGAGGCGCCGAGCAACCCGAACAGGCGGCCGCGGAAGGTGGTGTCGGAGCGGATCAGGCCGTCGATCTCGGCCCAGTCCTCGCCCGTCGTCTCCCGCAGCCGCACCAGGGCGCGCAGCGTCCAGTCCGGATCGGCGGCACGCGAGAGCGCCCACAGCACGTCGGAACAGGCTGTGTCGGCCCATTTCAGGAGTTCGAGGTTCGACTCCGCTGCGGGGTCCAGCAGGCCGAGCCTGCCCGCACTCGGACGGCGGACCTCACGACTGGTCGGCGGCACCGTCGGCCCCCTAGAGGGAGAGGAAGCGGTCGAGCTCGAACGGAGTGACCACCGAACGGTAGTCGTTCCACTCCGCCCACTTGTTCCGCAGGAAGTACTCGAAGACGTGCTCCCCCAGCGTCTCCGCCACGAGCTCGCTCTTCTCCATGAGGACGAGGGCGTCGTCGAGGCCGGACGGGAGGTCGCGGAAGCCCATCGAGCGGCGCTCGCGGGCCGTCATCTGCCGCACGTCGTCCTCGGCGGCCTCGGGCAGCTCGTATCCGCCCTTGATACCGGCCAGGCCCGCGGCGCACAGCACCGCGAACGCGAGGTACGGGTTGCACGCCGAATCGGGCGACCGGACCTCGATGCGGCGGCTGCTGGACTTGTTCGGCGTGTACAGCGGCACGCGCACCATCGCGGAGCGGTTGGCTGCGCCCCAGGTGGCGGCGGTCGGCGCCTCGTCCCCGGTCACCAGGCGCTTGTAGGAGTTCACCCACTGGTTCGTCACGGCGGAGATCTCGGGCGCGTGGTGCAGGATGCCGGCGATGAAGGCCTTGCCCGTCGCCGAGAGCTGCAGCTCGTCGTCCGGGTCGTGGAAGGCGTTGGAGTCGCCCTCGAACAGGCTCATGTGGGTGTGCATGCCCGAACCCGGGTGGACCGAGAAGGGCTTCGGCATGAACGAGGCCTTGACGCCCTCGGTCATCGCCACCTCCTTGACGAGGTAGCGGAAGGTCATCACGTTGTCGGCCATCGAGAGTGCGTCGGCGTAGCGCAGGTCGATCTCCTGCTGGCCGGGCCCGGCCTCGTGGTGGCTGAACTCGACGGAGATCCCCATCGCCTCCAGTGCCTCGATCGCCTTGCGCCGGAAGTTCGGCGCCGACTCGTGCACCGCCTGGTCGAAATAGCCCCCGGTGTCGGCGGGGATCGGCATGCCGTGCGGCCCGGACTCCTTGGACAGCAGGTAGAACTCGATCTCCGGGTGCACGTAGCAGGAGAAGCCCAGATCGGCGGCGCGGTTGAGCTGGCGCCGCAGCACGTGCCGGCTGTCGCCCCAGGACGGCGTCCCGTCGGGCATCGCGATGTCGCAGAACATGCGGACGGAGTGCATCTCCCCGTCTCCGCTGGTCCAGGGCAGCACCTGGAAGGTGGACGGGTCGGGCTTGGCGACGGTGTCGGCCTCCGAGACGCGGGAGAAGCCCTCGATCGAGCTGCCGTCGAAGCCGATGCCCTCGGTGAACGCGCCTTCCAGCTCCGCGGGCGCGATCGCCACGGACTTGAGGAAACCGAGCACATCGGTGAACCACAGCCGCACGAAGCGGATGTCCCGTTCCTCGATGGTGCGAAGCACGAACTCCTGCTGCCGATCCATGCTCACGACCCTAGGCGAGAAGGTGTTAACGGCGTGTTACATATGGGCTTGTCGTACCGGCGTGGATCACCGGAGGGGACTTCCGCGCTAGGGTCCGGGACGTGTACACACCGTTCGCTCGGCTCACCGCCGCCGCAGCCTGCGCCACGGCGCTCGTCGGGATCGCCGGCTGCGGCGCGGCATCGGAGAAGCACTCCGCCGGCAGCAGCAGTCGCGCCCACTCGATCGACGCGTGTCCGACGTCCGCGCCCGCGGAGAACGCACGGACGATCACGCTGGCCGGAGTCACGGGGAGCGCGTCGGTCGTCGCGCCGGCCGCCGACTCGGCGCCGAGGATCACCGTCACCACGCCCTTTCAGGTCGATCGACTGCACACCGAGACCGCACACACCGGGACCGGGCAGACCGTCACCGAACAGTCCGTCGTGACCCTCTGCTACCAGGGCGTCAACGGCCGGACGGGCGCGGTCTTCGACGACGCCTTCGCCCGTGCGACCTCCGCGGAGATGGCGCTGCCGGATCTCGTCCCGGGATTCCGGGCCGCGCTCGTGGGACAGCGGGCCGGCGCCGCCGTCGTCACCGCGATCCCCGCCGCGCAGGCCTATCCGAAGGGCGAGCCCGACGCCGGCATCGCGCCCGGCGACAGCCTGATCTTCGCGATCAGCGTGATCGCCACGAACTCCTGACTACGCGGTGCAGCGCAGGTCGGCCGGCGGGATCGTGAGGTTCCGGAAGTACGCGCCCACCGCACCGTCGACGCATGCATTGCCCTCCAGCGAGACGGTGTGCTGGCTGCCCTCGTAGCTGATCAGCGACGCGCCGAGCTGCTTGGCCAGGCTGACGCCGTTCGCGTAGGGCGTCGCCGGATCGTGCGTCGTCGAGATCACGACCAACTTGGGAGCGCCGACCGCGTGCACCTCGTGCGGCTTGAGCGTGGGCGCCGCCGCCCAGAAGGCGCAGGTGCCCTTCGCGGCGCGACCGGTGCCGCGGCCGTCGTCGAGGAAGGGCGCCGCCTTGCGGATCCCGGAGTCGAGGCGCGACAGGTCGGCGGGATCGGTGACCGCCGGACCGTCGACGCAGTTGATGGCGGTGTTGGCGTCCATCATCGGCGAGTAGTGGCCCAGCTCGTCGCGGTTGAGGTAGAGGTCGGCGATGCGCTGCAGCAGTGAGCCGTCGCCCTTCTGCAGGCCGGTCAGGCCGCGCCGCAGCGGCTCCCACAGCTGCGTGGCGTACATCGCCTGGATGGTGGCGGTGGTCGCGTCGCTGTAGCTCAGCTGCCGGCCGCCCTGGCCGCGCACCGTCTTGTCGATGAGCGGGCGCGTCAGCTGCTGGAAGCGCTCCGTGGCCTTCGACGGGTCGGTGCCCACCGGGCAGGTCGGGTACTTGGCGCAGTCCTTGGCCCAGTCCTCGAACACCGTCTGGAACCCGGCCATCTGCTGGATCGACGATTCGATCGGATCCTCCGCCGGGTCGACGGCACCGTCGAGCACCATGGCCCGCACCTTCTCGGGGAAGGTCTCGGCGTAGATCGCGCCGATGAACGTGCCGTAGCTGTACCCGAGGTAGGTCAGCTTCTCGTCGCCGAGCACGGCCCGCAGCACGTCCAGATCACGGACGGTGTCCGCGGTTCCGACGTGCTCGAGGAACTTCTTGCCCATCTTCTCGGCGCACAGATCGGCCTGCGACTTGTTGAACTCCTCCTGCTTGGTGATGCCCGCCGGGGAGTTGTCGTAGCCGATGGTGGAGAGCCGGTTCTCGTCGCGCTGCTCGTCACTGAAGCACTTGACCGCGGGCGAGGACGCGCCGATGCCGCGCGGGTCCCAGCCCACCAGGTCGAAGGTCTGCGCGATGGGCAGCTTGTCGGCCTCCAGCGACTTGCCGGCGATCTGTTGCACGCCGGAGCCGCCGGGACCGCCCGGGTTCATCAGCAGCGAGCCCTGCTTCTGCCCGGTGGCCTTGACCCGCGCCACCGCGAGGCTCGTCTGCCCCGACCCCGGATCGTTGTAGTCGATCGGCACGGTGAGGCGCGCGCACTCGAGCTTGGTCTTGTCGTACTCGTCGATGTCGTCGGCGCGCGCCATCTCGGCGCACGACCCCCACGACAGCCGCTGCCCGTAGTACTTCTGCAGGCCCGACGGGGCGCCCGGGACGGTGCTCGTGGGCTCGGCCGGGCCGCCGTCCACCGTCGAACTGTCCGACGGTGCGGGGCTGCCCGCGATCTGGACCGAGCATCCCGCAAGGGCGACGACGGACACGACCGCGAGCGCGGCGAACGGGAGCTTCCTGGCCTTCACCCTGTCGATCCTGCCACGCGGCGGGCGCGGTTCCCGGGACGCTAGGGTTGAGCCATGACGCCCCTTCGTGTCGCGGCATGCCAGATCAACCCCGTCGTGGGCGACCTGGACGCCAATGTCACTCGCATCACTGCCGCCGCCCGGGACGCCGCCCAGAGCGGCGCGCAGGTCGCCGTGTTCGGCGAGATGGCCCTGACGGGCTACCCCGTCGAGGATCTGCTGCTGCGCCGGTCCTTCGCCGTCGATTCGCGGCAGGCCGTGCAGCGCCTCGCCCGCGCCCTCGACGACGCCGGCTGCGGCGACCTGATCGTCGTCGTCGGCTTCCTCGACCGCGACCCGGATGCCCCCGAGACCAGCACGAACCCCACCGGCGGCGCCCGCAACGCCGCCGGCGTGCTGCACGGCGGCGAGCTCGTGGCGCGCTACGACAAGCACTTCCTGCCCAACTACGGGGTCTTCGACGAGAAGCGCTGGTTCACGCCCGGCGACCGGCTCGTGGTCCTGGACGTCGACGGGGTCCGGCTCGGCCTGGCCATCTGCGAGGACGTCTGGTGGCCCGACGGTCCCGTGGCCGGGCTGGGCGAGCTCGGCGTGGACGCGGTGCTCTGCCTCAACGCCAGCCCCTTCGAGGTGGGCAAGCCGGCGCAGCGGCGCGAGGTGGTCGCGCAGCGCGTGGCCGAGGGCGGGGCGCCCGTGATCTACGTCAACCTCGTCGGCGGGCAGGACGAGCTCGTCTTCGACGGTGACTCGTTCATCCTGGACGCCGACGGCGCGCCCGCCGTCGGGCCGCAGTTCATCGAGTTCACACAGGTCGCGGAGGTCCGCCCGTTGGGGCGCCCCACGGCGGAATCGGTCGACGGCTGGACCGTCGAGACGGTGTCGCTTCCGGCTCGGCCCAACGCGCAGTACCCGCAGCAGGTCATCGGCTGGTCCGAGCTCGACGAGCTCTCGCAGATCTGGGCGGCCCTGGTCACGGGTACCCGGGACTACGTGCACAAGGTGGGCGGGCGCACCGTCGGGCTGGGAATGTCCGGCGGCATCGACTCGGCCCTCGTGGCCGTCATCGCCGCCGACGCGGTGGGTGCGGACAACGTGTACGGCGTGGGCATGCCCTCGAAGTACAGCTCCGACCACTCCAAGGACGACGCCGCGGATCAGGCGCAGCGGATGGGCATCCACTTCCGGTTCGAGCCGATCGAGCACATGGTGGAGGCCTTCGTCGGGCAGCTGAACCTCAGCGGCCTGGCCGAGGAGAACATCCAGGCGCGGTGCCGCGGCATGACGCTGATGTCGCTGTCCAATCTGGACGGCCACCTCGTGCTCGCCACCGGGAACAAGAGCGAACTGGCCGTGGGCTACTCGACGATCTACGGCGACGCCGTGGGCGCCTACGCCCCCATCCGCGATGTCGAGAAGTCGCTCGTGTGGGAGTTGGCCCGGTGGCGCAACGCGGTCGCGGTGGAACGGGGGCAGACGCCGCCGATCCCGGAGAACTCCATCACCAAGGAGCCGTCGGCCGAGCTGCGGCCCGGGCAGAAGGACAGCGATTCGCTGCCCGACTACGACGTGCTCGACGACATCCTGCGCCGCTACGTCGAGCAGGACCAGGGCGTCGCGGAGATCGCCGAGGCGGGCTACGAGCCCGAGCTCATCCGCAAGGTGGCCCGGCTCGTGGACCGCGCCGAGTACAAGCGGCGCCAGTACCCGCTGGGTCCCAAGATCACGCCGAAGGCCTTCGGCCGCGATCGACGGATGCCCGTCACGAACCGCTGGCACGACCCGGCCTGAGCGCCGGACCTGAGACTGCCCGGACCGGAGACACCGGCTGGGACTGTGAAAGGGAGAGATCCATGAGCGAGAACCCGTTGTACGGAGGCGGATCCGGCACTGCGCCCGATGCCGAGCGGCCGCCCCGCAAGAAGGTGCGCATCCACCACCTGGCCGAGCTCAAGGAGCGCGGCGAGAAGTGGGCCATGCTCACCAGTTACGACCACATGACCGCCTCGATCTTCGACGAGGCCGGCGTCACCGCCCTGCTCATCGGCGACAGCGCAGCGAACACCGTGTACGGGTTCGACTCCACGCTGCCTATGGAGCTGGACGTGATGGCCGCGATGACGGCCGCGGTGCGCCGCGGCACGAGGTACGCACTCGTGGTGGCGGACATGCCCTTCGCGAGTTATGAGGAGTCGCCCGAGCAGGCCTACCGGAGCGCCGCGAAGCTGATGAAGGCCGGCGCCGAGGCGGTGAAGCTCGAGGGCGGCATGCACATGGCACCCACCATCGAGTTCCTGCAGCGCCGCGGCATCCCCGTGATGGCGCACATCGGCTTCACGCCCCAGTCCGTGAACTCGTTGGGCGGCAACCGGGTCCAGGGGCGGGGCGATGCGGCGGCCGACAAGATCCGCCTCGATGCGAAGGCCGTGGACGCCGCCGGCGCCTTCTCCGTGGTGCTGGAGATGGTGCCCTCGGACGTGGCCGCGCAGGTCACCCAGGAGATCTCGATCCCCACCATCGGGATCGGCGCGGGCAACCAGTGCGACGGCCAGGTACTGGTGTGGCAGGACTTCTCCGGCCTCAACCGCGGCCGCACCGCGCGCTTCGTCAAGCGGTTCGCGAACATCGGCGACGAGCTGCTGCGCGGCGCCCAGGAGTACGTGGCGGAGGTCGCCTCGGGCGAGTTCCCCGGACCGGAGCACGGATTCTGATGCGAGAGTTCTACCCCGAGATCGAGGCCTACAGCACCGAGCTGCTGGACGTGGGCGACGGCCAGCTCCTCCACG
Source organism: Tsukamurella spumae (assembly GCF_012396015.1). Lineage (GTDB taxonomy): Bacteria > Actinomycetota > Actinomycetes > Mycobacteriales > Mycobacteriaceae > Tsukamurella > Tsukamurella spumae. The sequence continues at coordinate 24,799 of NZ_JAAXOQ010000030.1, forward strand.
TGGAGCAGAGCGGCGACCCCGAGGGCAAGCCCGTGGTGTTCATCCACGGCGGGCCCGGCGGCGGCACCTCCCCCGAGTGCCGGCGCTTCTTCGACCCGGCGGTGTACCGCATCGTCGTGTTCGACCAGCGCGGGTGCGGGCAGTCCAAGCCGAACCTCGCGGATCCGCCGTCGGGAGCGGGGGATTCGCTGGCGGACAGGCTGGCGGTGAACACCACGCCGCATCTCATCGCGGACATCGAGAAGATCCGCGAGCACCTCGGCATCGACCGATGGCAGGTGTTCGGCGGATCGTGGGGCTCCACGCTGGGCCTGGCGTACGCGCAGGCCCACCCGGAGCGGGTCACGGAGCTGGTGCTGCGCGGGATCTTCCTGCTCCGGCGCAGCGAGCTCGACTGGTACTACAACGACGGTGCCTCCCACGTCTTCCCGGACAATTGGGAGCACTACCTGGCCCCGCTCGACGAGGCGGACCGGGCACCGTCGGCCGACAAGATCGCGGCCTACCACCGGCTCCTGCACTCGGACGACGAGGCGGTGGCGCTGCGCGCGGCGAAGGCCTGGTCGATGTGGGAGCGCAGCACCAGCCACCTGATCAACACGGCCGAGAGCTCCGCCGACGCCGACGACCCGCGGTTCGCGATCCCCTTCGCCCAGATCGAGAACCACTACTTCGTGCACGGAGGCTTCCTCGACGAGGGGCAGCTGCTGCGCGACATCGATCGCCTCGCCGGGATCCCCGGCGTGATCGTGCAGGGCCGCTACGACGTGGTGTGCCCCGCGCGCAGCGCGTGGGACCTGCACCGCGCCTGGCCCACCGCCGATCTGGTGATGGTGCCCGACGCCGGCCATTCGGCCTTCGAGCCGGGCATCCGCTCAGCGCTCATCGAGGCCACCGACCGATTCGCGAAGGGCTGACCGATGCCGGAGCAGCGTGAGATCGAGACGAAGTACGAGGTCGGCGCCGACACCGTGGCGCCCGCGCTGACCGCGGTGCGCGGCGTCGACCACGTCACGACCGACCAGGTCTTCCACCTGGTGGCGGTGTACTACGACACCGACGCCCTGGACCTGGCCGCGAGTCGGATCACGCTGCGCCGCCGCACGGGCGGCAAGGACGACGGGTGGCACCTCAAGCTGCCCGACGGTGCCGACCGTCGCGAGGTACAACTCCCGCTGGGCGGCGAGGACATCCCCGCGGAGCTCGTCGAGCGCGTCCGCGCCCTGGTGCGCGGGCGCGCCCTCGCCCCCATCGCCATCGTCGAGAACGAGCGGCACACGACCTACTGCCACGCGGTCGACGGGGAGCTCGTCGGCGAGTTCGTCGACGACCACGTGCACTCGGTCTCCCTGCTCCCCGACGGCCCCGAGAAGACCTGGCGCGAGTGGGAGTTCGAGGTTCCGGACACCCCACTGGGCCGCAAGGCGGCGATCGCCGTCGACCGGGCGCTGCGCGCCGCGGGTGGCGAGCGGCCCGATGCCGCGTCGAAGCTGGCGCGCGCCATCGACGCCGACGTGGCCCGGGTCCCGGTCCGGCTTCCGAGGCGGATCGCGCACGCGAGCGCCGGGCAGTTGCTGACCGCCGCGCTCGCGGCGTACCGGGACAAGCTCCTGCAGGAGGACCCGAGAGTCCGTGCCCGCGCCGAGGATTCGGTGCACCAGATGCGCATCGCCACGCGCCAGCTGCGCAGCGTGCTCACCGAGTTCTCCGGGTTCTTCGACGGGCCCGCCCGCGCCGCGCTGAGCTCGGAGCTCAAGCTCCTGGCGTCGATCCTGGGCGCCGTGCGCGACGCCGAGGTGCTGGCCGAGCGGTTCGAATCCCTCGACGCGGCCGGCGAGTTCGGGGGCGCCGGAGCGGTGCTGGCGCAGCGGCAGCACGCGGCGCAGGCCCGGGGCTGGGGCCGGGTCGATCTGGCGCTGGACTCCGACCGGTACTTCGTGCTGCTGGACGCGATCGACGCGTTCATCGCGGACCCGCCGCTGCGCGAGCGCGCCGAGCAGCCCGCCGTCAAGAGCCTGGCGCCGCTGCTGGACAAGCGGATCCGGTCCTTCGCGCGGCAGTCCGTCGTCCTGCTCGCCGACCCGGCGTGCACCGACCACGACGTGCACGCGATCCGCAAACACGCCAAGCGGCTGCGCTACGCGTCGGCCGTCGTCGACCCGGTGGTGCGCGGCGACCTGCGATCCGAGGTCAAGGGCCTGGCGAAGGTGCAGGGCCGGCTCGGCGAGTTCCAGGACGCCACGATCGCCCGCGACGCCATCGCCGACCTGGCGGCCGAGACGACCGACCCGTCGATCGCGTTCCGGCTCGGCCGGGTGGACGCCATCGAGGAACGGCGGGCCGCGCAGGCCCGCGACAGCCTGCCCGCGCTGCTCCGCAGGCTCCGCTAGGGGCGCCGCGGCCTAGAGACCGGCGATGCTCGCGACCCTGCCGCCGATGTCGGCGCCGGAGTACGAGCTGTGCGAGTTCACGACCGTGTCGCCGAGGTTGCCGGTCCACTGGCACACCGGATCGCCCGTGTTGCAGATCGTGATCGTCCGGCTGCCCGTGCGCGCCGGCAGCGGGGCGGGGTTCGCGCCGCTGACCAGTGCCGAGGCCTGCGCCATGCCCTGCGTCCGCGGGGCGGTGCCCAGGTAGCGGGTCGTGTCGTTCGGGATGCGGTCCGGATCCGCGATGAGGCCGGCGGCCACGATCTGCTTGGTGTCGCCGAGGCGCTGCAGGGCGCGGTGCACCGCCGCGGCCCCCTGGGAGTAGCCGACCAGCACGATCTTCGTCGACGGGCAGGCCTTGAGGACGATGTTCACATCGCCCTGCGTGTTCGCCGCGCCCGTGTTCATGCTGGCCAGGAACCCTCCGAGCTTGTCCAGGCTGGTGGGCACGGGCGCCGCGGGGTAGTAGATCGGGCGGATCGCCACCGTCTTGCCGGCGGCCCGGGCGCGGGCGGCGAAGGCCTGCGCGGCGGAGTTCACCGTCGGGCCCAGTCCGCCGGCCTCACCCCCCTCGCCGGAGCCGGCGGCGCCGATGAAGGTGTAGTCCGCGCACGTCGGCGCGGCCGAGGCGGGAGCGGCGATCAGGGCCGGCACGAGCGGCGCGACCAGTGCTGCGAGGGCGGGGATGAGGACGAGGCGGCGGCTCATGCGCCCAAACTAGCGCGTCCGGTACGCGAAAGACACCTTTCGGGTGGTCACGTCCGCCGTCTCCAGGCGCACCGTGACCCGGGCGCCCTCCGGCGGCCCACCGGTGCACGGAGCGATGACCGCCGGATCGTCGAGCAGCACCTGGTCCGCGCGCATCGTGATCGCCGGGAAGTCCTCCCCCACGCGGCCCGCCAGGATCACCGCCTCGGTGAGGTCGATGCACGCGCGATCCACCTTGCTGGCCAAGGAGTTGGTGCGCTGCATGATCTCGGCGACCTCGTCGAGCGCGCCGCGGGCCCAGTCCGGGACGGGCTCGCCGGCGCAGGCGGCGAGGCACACCTCGGTGGCGTACCGGTCCGCGAGCCGCCGCAGCGGCGCGGTGGCGTGTGCGTACGGCGCCCCCACCCCCGCGTGCCCGGCGTCCGCGGGAGGCTGCGGCGCGGCATCGGTCCCGAACGCGGCGTAGCCCGAGCCGCGCAGCAGGCGCGCCGCATCGGTCATGACGGCGAGGCCCTGCGGGGTGTTCACGTCCAGGCCCGCCAGGAAGTCGCCGACGAGGACGTCGTCCGGCCACTCCTGCCCGAGCGCCGCGGCGGTGCGGCGCAGATCCGCGACCGCAGCGGCGGGCGCGGCGGGCAGCGTGCGCAGCAGCCCGACGCCGGCCTTGAGCATGATCGCGGCCGCGCACACCCCGGTGAGCAGCGAGATCTGCGCATTGAAGGCGTCGAAGTCGGTGCGCGGCTCGATCCGCACGGTCCAGCCGTCCGGGCCCTCTACCGCCTCCTGGGCGGGGAGCCGCAGGTCGATGGCGCCGTGCGCGCGGCCCCAGCGGGCGCGCAACCCGCCGACCGCGGGCAGCAGCGCGACGCTCGGATGCACCCGGCCGGCGTCGAAATCCGCCTGCACCCCGGCGTAGTCCAGCCGGGCGCGCGACCGGACGACGGCGCGCTGCACGGTCGCCGAACGCACCTCGCCCGCGGCGTCGAGCCGGATCTCCCAGAGCGCGGCGGGCCGGTCCTGTTCGGGCAGCAGGGATCCCGCGCCCTCCGACAGTGATCGCGGGTGCAGCGGAACCGAGCCGTCGGGCAGGTACATCGTCTGGCCCCGTCGGCGGGTCTCCGCCTCGAGCGGGCCGCCCGGCTCGACCAGCGCGCCCACATCGGCGATCGCGTAGTGCACGAGGTAGCCGTCGCCGTCGGCCGCGATGTGGACGGCCTGGTCGAGGTCCTTGGACCCGGGCGGATCGATGGTCACGAACTCGATGTCCCGACGGTCCGCGCGGCCCGCCGCGAGCCGGTCGGACGCGGCGTCCGCCGCGGCCTGTGCATCGGCGGGGAACTGCTCGACCAGCTCGAACTCGGCGCGCACCGCACCGAAGTCGACGGCACTGGACGGGACGGGGCCGCGCATCGGGATCCCGGGCATGCGCCTACTCCGCCAGCGCCTCGACGCTCATCGCCGCGGCGGTGCGGTCCCCCGCCATGAACCAGACGTACAGCACGTCACCCTCGCGGTGTGCCAGCAGCCGGGGCTCGTCCTCGAGCTGCAGCGCGGAGTTGTGCTCGACGATGCCGCGCAGCGGGAGCCGCTCGCGGAGGTCCGGCTGGGTGGCCAGCGCCTCCTCCAGCGCGGTCCAGTACACGGCGTTGTTCACGTGCTGGATGATGTCGAGATCGGCGGCGCGCAGGAGGAAGGGCACCTCGACGGCGTCGGGGTGCGGCTTAGGGTCCAGCCACTGCTTCCAGCGCAGCACGCCCGGCTCGGCGGCCGCGCCGAAGGTGCTCAGGAAGGTCTCGCTGAGCGCCGAGGGGGTGAGCGTGTCGATGTTGAAGTTGATCCAGAAGGCCTCGGTCTCGATCCGGGTGCCCTTCTGCCCGTCGATGCCGATCCGCACGTTGCACCAGCGCGAGCCCATCTTCGAGCCCCAGCGCTCGACGGTGAGGATGTCCGGCTGCTCGCCGCCCTCGAGGATCTCGATGACGGTGCGCCGCACCACCCAGTAGGGGTGGACGACCTCGTAGTCGACGTGGCGCAGGTGGTCCTGCCCCGTGTCCTGCAGGTACCGGGCCACCCCGTCGAACTTGAGCCGGCGGTCGGGGCTGACGGCGTCGCCCCGGACGGAACGCTGGGCGGTGTAGATGGCGCCGCTCTCGAGCAGCTCGGCGCGGCGGCCGGGCTCGGTGATGCGCGGGGGCAGGGATTCTCCGATCACGCCCCGAGCCTAATCGACGGTGCGCCGGTTGAACGCCCGCACCGCGAGCGGCGCCCAGACGGCGGTGAGCACGACGGACCAGATCACGGTGGCGAGCACGGGGTGCTGCAGCGACCATGGCGCGCCCTCGCGCAGCGGCAGATCGTTGCCCCACAGCTGCCGCATGGCCTGGACCAGGGAGGAGACGGGGTTCCACTCCGCGATCGCCCGCAGCCACGGCGCCATGCCCGCGGTGGGGACGAAGGCGTTGGAGAGGAAGGTGATCGGGAACATGGTGGCGAACATGAAGCCGTTGACGGCCTCGATCGACTGCATCAGGCAGCCGACGAGGATGCCGAACCAGATCATGGCGAAGCCGAAGACCAGCAGCACGACGAAGCCGAGGATCGCGTCCAGAGGGTTCGTCCGGATGCGCCAGCCGATCGCCAGGCCCGTCAGGCACATGACGACGACGCCGATCGACGAGTGCAGCAGGCTCGCGATGCTGCGCCCGATGAGGACCGACGCCCGGCTGATCGGCAGCGACCGGAACCGGTCGATGACGCCCTTCTCCAGGTCAGTGGTCAGGCCGCCCGCGACGACGAAGCAGGTGAACACCATCGTCTGCCCCAGGATTCCCGGGAGCAGGTACTCGCGGTAGGACACGCCCTGGGTGGGGATCGCGGAGCCGAAGACGAACGCGAACAGGACGGTGAACATGATCGGCTGGATCGTGACGTCCGAGAGCATCTCGGGCATGCGCTTGGTGTGGATCATGCTGCGGCGAACCATGATCCAGGACTGCTGCCACAGACTGGTCTGATGCGTCTCGACGCCGCCGACGCCGGCCGCGGTGCTGGCGGTCATGCGGATGCCTCCTCGGTGTGCGTGGTGTCGGTCTCGGTGCGGTGACCGGTGAGCGAGAGGAAGACATCGTCGAGGCTAGGCCGCGAGAGCCCCAGATCGTCGACACCGATCCCGCTCTCCGCGAGCAGCGCGGCGACCCGGTTCAGATCGTCGAGGCCGCCGGCCGGGCTGCTGATCCGGCGCGCTCCCTCGTCCACGAAGACCTCGCCGCCCAGCTGCGCCAGGATGGACCGGGCCCGCGGCAGGTCCGCCGCGGCGGACACCGTGAGCACGAGGCTGGCGGCGCCCGCACGCTCCTTGAGCTGCAGCGGGGTGCCCTGCGCGATGATCCTGCCCTTGTCGATCACGATGATCTCGTTCGCCAGCTGATCCGCCTCCTCCAGGTACTGCGTGGTGAGCAGCAGCGTGGTGCCGTTGGCCACGAGCGTGCGCAGCACGTCCCACAGCTCGGAGCGGGCGCGCGGATCGAGGCCGGTGGTGGGCTCGTCGAGGAACAGCACGGGCGGGGCCGTGAGCAGGCTGACGGCGAGGTCGAGCCGACGGCGCATGCCGCCCGAGTAGGCCTTGACCTGCTTATCGCCCGCCGCGGTCAAGGAGAACTGCTCGAGGAGCTCGGCACTGCGCCGCTTGAGCGCAGCCCGTGGGATGCCGTAGAGGCCGCCGATCATCGCCAGGTTCTCACGCCCGGTGAGGATCTCGTCCACCGTGGCGGCCTGGCCCGTGAGGCCCATGTGGCGGCGCACCTCGATCGGGTTCTCGATCACGTCGTACCCCGCGATGCGCGCGGTGCCCTCCGTGGGCGGCGACAGCGTGGTCATCATGCGCACCGTGGTCGTCTTGCCCGCGCCGTTGGGCCCGAGCACGCCGAGGACCGACCCCCGGGGCACCTGGAAGCTGACCCCGTCCACCGCCGTGAAGTCACCGAACCGTTTCACCAGGCCGATGGCTTCGATCGCCCAGTCACCGCTCCCACCGTGTGTCATGGACCACACGCTAGTGCGGACCACTGACAGGTTTCTACAGGTTTTGTGCGTGGGCGTGGGCGCGCTCGATCAGCGCGACCACGTCGGGCCCGGTCCCGGGGTTCACCACGGACACCCAGCCGAGCTTGGCGTACAACGGATGCGGGATCACGGCACCGTCGGCGGCGTCGTCCCACTCCCCTGCCCGCGCGGCGTGCTCGGCGGGCGGGTAGCCGATCAGCTCGGCGAAGGCCTCGCGCCCCACGTTCGCGTTGAGCCGGAAGGCGCCCGCGCGGTCCAGGCGCGAGCCCGCGTCGTCCGGATAGTCCTTGGTGATGATCGTGAGATAGGGCATGACACCGGGCTCGCCGTTCGGCGTGTAGTAGACGAAGGTGTCGCCCCAGGCGATCTCGGGGATCGGGGTGACCCCGTCGGGGGCGAGCGCGCCGGGGGCGACGGTGTCCACGGTCGATCCGGGCAGCTTCTCGAGCAGTGCGATGACGGCCTCGCGGGCGTTCGATTCGGGCACCTCTGCAACCTACTCGCCGGCGCGGCGCACCGTCAGGACGCTCTCGGACTCCCGTTCCGCCCGGTACGCCGCCGCGCCGCCGTTGACCCCGAACAGCCGCTTGCTCCACACCAGCCACACGACGGCCGCGATGTTGATCAGCAGCGCGCCGGCGCGCAGCACCGTGACCTTCTCGCTGATCTCGTAGATCTCGAGCGGTAGGAACGCCGAGGTCGCGATCACCGCGAAGTACTCGCCCCAACGGTGGCCGAGCCACAGGCCGACGGCCTCGATCAGCTCGATCGCCGCGTACGCCACCAGCGCGACGGCGATCCACATCAGGGCCGTGCCCGAGAGCCCGAGCGCCCTGTCCACCGTGTGCACGATCTTCGACTCGCCCACGTTGAAGCCCAATTGACTGAGCACCGGCAGCTTCTCCTGGAAGACCTCCCGCAGGTGCACCCGCGAGTCGCGGAACTGCCACACCACCACGCCGGCGGCGACGAAGACGAGGCCGCGCAGCACCCGCTCGACCGCGAGGAAGCGCATGATCAGCTCGTCCCGCAGCGCCCGTCCGCGCGGGACCGACGGTGCGTGCCCCGCCGGCCCGGAGCCGTGCGGATCGCCGACCACGAAGTCGTCGCAGCGCAGGCAGCGCCAGGCCTCGCCCTCGGGGGTGTCGGTGCGGACGCGCTCGCGCAGGTGCGTCTCGTCGGGCGCGTAGGTGACATGACCACGAAGGCCGCAGGAGAGCACGGAGAGGTCCATCGGATCAGGTTAGCGCCGGTCCGCCGCGCGGGCCCGCCGCGCGATCGGCGTCGATGGTGGGCGGACGAGCTGACGTGTAAGCCGGATCCTGTCCCCCGCCGCATCGCTGCGCCGGGGTGGCGACCATCCATCTGGACACACCGTTGCCGGGTGCCTCGAGCGGTCCACCCGCACGCTCGGGCGAGCAGCCCTCGAACACGCGCGCAGCGCCACCGTGAGGTGGCGCCTTCGACCTTGCTCCGGGTGGGGTTTACCGAGCCGCGGCGGTCACCCGCCGCGCTGGTGCGCTCTTACCGCACCGTTTCACCCTTACCCGGGCCGAAGCCCGGGCGGTCTGTTCTCTGTGGCACTGATCCCGCGGGTCACCCCGGGTTGCCGTTAGCAACCACCCTGCCCTGTGGAGTCCGGACTTTCCTCGACCCGGGCGTACTGGTCACCCAGCCGTTCCCGATGCCGCGGCCGCCCGGTCAGCTCGTCCGCGCCGACCAGGATACCTGGTTGACCCGCTGCACCGACGCCCCGCCGTCGGGGTAGAAGTCGGCGACGGAGACGGAGGTGAGATCCAGGTGCAGCCGGTAGAGCAGCTGCGGCCCCACATCGAGCGCGATGCGCAGCGCGGTCTTGATCGGTGTCACGTGCGAGACCATCAGCAGGGTACGGCCGGGATGGTCGACGACGACCCGCTCCAGCAGCGCGGCGACGCGCGCATGGACCTCATCGAAGCTCTCCCCGCCGGGCGGCGCAACGGTGGTGTCGCCCAGCCAGCGGCCGTGCAGCTCGGGATCGCGCTCGCGGGCCTCGCCGAACGAGAGCCCCTCCCACGCACCGAAGTCCGTCTCGATCAGCCCGTCCTCGATGTCGACGGTGAGCCCCCGGGTCGCGTTCACCGCCTCCGCCGTCTGGCGGGCGCGCTCCAGCGGCGACGACAGGATCGCGTCGATGTGCGTGTCCCGCAACAGGTCCGCGGCGGAGCGCGCCTGCTCATGGCCGAGCTCGGTGAGCGACGGATTGCCTCGGCCCGAGTACAGCCGGCCGACGGACGCCGGGGTCTGGCCGTGCCGCAGCAGGATCAGGCGGGTGGGTTCGTGCGCCGAGACGGTCCAGCCGCCGCGCTGGCCTGCGCCGGTCACTCTTCCGGCTTACCCTGCGGCAGACCGGATTCGAAGGTGCGCACCAGAATCGCGCCGCACTCGTCGCAGTGCACGACCTCGTCGGCCGGCTTGCGCGCCACGGCGTCGAGGAAGCCCCGGTCCAGCTCGAGGCGGCACGCGCCGCACCGTCGGGCCTGCAGCAGCCCCGCCCCCGTACCGGAGGCGGCCCGGCACCGTTCGTACTCGGCGGCGAGATCCTCCGGGAGGGTGGCGACGAGCTCGGCGCGGGACGCGGCGGTGCGCGCCTGCGCGACGGCGATGTCCTTCATCGCCTCCTCGCGGCGGCGGGCGACGCCGGCGATCTCCTCGTTCGTGGCGTTCACCGTGGCCTCGGCGCGCTGCTGGTCGAGCTCGACCGCCTCACGCTTCTCCATCAGTTCCAGCTCCTCGTCCTCGAGGACGGACTGACGCCGCTCCAGGCCGCGCAGCTCGTGCTCGATCTCCGTGAGCTGCTTGGCCGGAACCGCGCCGGAGGCCAGCAGCTCGCGGTCCTTGCGCTCGCGCAGGCGGGTCTGCTCGACCTCCTTCTCGACCTTGGCGATGTCCCGGTCCAGGTCCTCGACGAGGATCGACACGCGCACGGACTCGTCGCGCTCGGTGGTCGCACGCTTCTCGAGCTCCGCGATCTCGGCGTCCTCCGGCAGGTGCGTGGTGCGGTGGGCGAGCCGCGAGATCTCGGCGTCGACCTCCGCGAGGTCGAGCAGGGATTTCTGAGCGGCCGGATCAGCGTTCATCTGCGCCACTCTACGCATCCGCCGCGGGCGCGGCCCGCACCGTGAACGGATCCGTGGGCGGCTCGTGCACCGCGACCTCGAGGAAGGGCCAGAGCAGCTCGGCGACAGCTCCGCACCAGGGGAATTCGGTGCCCCAGTGCCCGGCGTCGATCAGCGCAGGTCCGCCCGCACGCAGGTGCTCGTCGACGGGGTGGTGCCGCAGGTCGCCGGTCACGTAGGCGTCCACGCCGAGCCGCGCGACCGCGCCCAGCAGCGAGTCGCCCGCGCCGCCGCAGACCGCGACGGTGCGGATCAGCGCGCCGGGATCACCGGCGGCCCGTGCGGGCGCGCCGAGGGCGTTCGCGACGTGCTCGGTGAACGCGGTGAGCGGGAGCGGCTCGGGCAGCGCGCCGACGCGGCCCAGGCCCCACTCCCGATCGCCGTCCACGAGCTCGATCACGTCGTGGGCCGGCTCCTCGTAGGGGTGGGCATCGCGCAACGCGGCGAGGATCTCGGCGCGGCGGCCGCGGGCGGCCACCAGTTCGACCCTGGTCTCGACGACCGTCGTCAGCTCGCCGGTCGCGCCGATCGCCGGATTCGCCGACGCGCCGGGCCGGAACTGACCGACACCGTCGACCCGCCAGGCGCACTCGGAGTACTCGCCGACCTCGCCCGCTCCGGCCTCGAACATCGCGGCGAGGACCTCGTCCGCCTGTGCGGGCGGGACCATGACGCCCCAGCGGTCCAAGCGCGGCTGCGCGTCCAGGTACTCGACGGGGCCGGTGACCTGGAGCCCGAGGGTCGCCGCGAGGGCGTCGTTGACGCCGCCCCGCGCGCGATCGGCGTTGGTGTGCGCGGTGAACAGGGCGCAGCCGCCGCGGATCAGCCGATGGATCAGCGCCCCCTTCGGGGTGCTCGCGGCCACCGTGTCCACGCCCCGCAGCAGCAGCGGGTGATGGGCGATGACGAGCTGCGCGTCGCGGGCGAGCGCCGCGTCGACCACGTCCGCCGTCACGTCCACGCACACGAGCACCCGCTCCACCTCGGCCGCCGGGTCTCCGCACACCAGCCCGACGCTGTCCCACCCCTCCGCGAGTCGCGGCGGATACGCCTGATCGAGCATCTCGATGACCTCAGCCAGCTTCATGGCTGCCAGCGTAGGCGGGCCGGCGGCGACCACACCGGATTCGCGCCTCGCCGCGGTCGGGCAAGATGGTGGGGTGAGTACCCCGTTGCATGTCACGTTCGTGTGCACCGGCAACATCTGCCGGTCACCGATCGCCAGGATCGTTTACGAGCAGGCGGTGGCCGACGCCGGGCTCGCCGCCTCCGTGCGGGTCACCAGCGCCGGCACGGAGGGCTGGCACGAGGGTGCCCCGGCGGACTCCCGCGCCCAGGACGTGCTCGCCGAGGCGGGCTACGCCACCGGGCACAGCGCCGCGGAGATCACCGACGACCATCTCGGCGCCGACCTGGTGGTCGCGCTGCACCGCTCGCACGTGGCTCCGCTGCGCGGTCGCGGCGTTCCCGACGAACGACTGCGGCTCCTGCGCAGCTTCGACCCCGACGCCTCGCACGAGAGCGTGCCGGACCCGTTCTACGGCGACCACGACGACTTCCGCACCACGCTGGCGCAGGTCGAGGCCTCGATGCCGGGAATGCTCGAGTGGACGCGAGAGCGCCTTGCCTAACTGGGTCAAGGTGGTCTTCCAGCCGCGGTGGATCGCGCTCGCCATCGCGGCGTTGGCCTTCACCGCGCTGTGCTGGTCGGTGCTCGCGCCCTGGCAGCTCGGCAAGAACAGCTCCACCAGCCAGCGCAACCAGGCCATCACCGACTCCGTGAACGCGACGCCCGTGCCCGCCGCGCAGCTGCTCGGCGGCCGCACGACGGTCCCGAAGGACGCGGAATGGCGCAAGGTCGTGCTCACGGGGCAGTACCGCGCGGACCAGCAGTCCCTCGCCCGGCTCCGCAATCAGGACGGCAAGCCCGCGTACGAGGTGCTGGTCCCGTTCGCCGCGAGCGACGGCGCGACCTACCTCGTGGACCGCGGCTTCGTCGCGACGCCCACCGGCGGCGTGGTGCCCGAGTTCGCGCCGCCACCGTCGGGCGTCGTGACGATCCAGGCCCGCGTCCGCGCCCCGGAGCAGACCGATCCGGCGCGGGGCCCGCGCACCGAGGGCGGCTACCTGCAGGTGTTCGCGATCGATCCGGCGGCCATCGGGCCTGCTCAGGGCATCACCCTCGCCCCCGGATACCTCAACCTCAGCGACGACCAGCCCGGCGGTCTCGACCCCGTGCCGCTGCCCATGCTCGACGCCGGGCCGTACCTGTCGTACGGCCTGCAGTGGCTGGCCTTCGGGATCATGGCGCCGCTCGCGATCGGCTACTTCGTGTGGGCCGAGGTCAAGCGCCGCCGGGAGGACAAGGCGGTCTTCGACGCGGGGACGGCGGACCCCTCCGCCCCGGTCGACGGTGCCGAGGTCGTCGAGGACGCGCCCGAGATCACGCCCGAGGCCGCGCGCGCCGCCAGGCTCGCCGACCGGTACGGACGCAGAGGACAGTAGCGACCAGCGCGCCGAACTCGACGTTCCGCGACAGGGCCGCTGCCCGCCGCAGGTCGCCCGGCTCCGGCGCCCGGCCGTCGCCGAGTGTCGGCCGCAGCTCCACGCCGTGCGCGTACTGCGTGCAGCCGCCGAGCTGCAGCCCCAGCGCCCCGGCCGCCGTCGCCTCCGCCACGCCCGCGTTGGGGCTCGGGTGCTTGCGTGCGTCGTTCCGCCACGCGCGCAGGGCGTCCGACGGTGCCCCGCCCACCGTCGGGGCCAGGGCGACGGTGACGGCACCCGCCAGCCGGGCGGGCACGTAGTTGAGAGCGTCGTCGAGCCTGGCGGACGCCCAGCCGAACTCGGCGTACCGGTCGTTGCGGTAGCCGACCATGGCGTCGAGCGTGTTCGCCGCGCGGTACGCGAGCAGGCCCGGGAGGCCTGCGACGGCGCCCCAGAACAGCGGAGCCACCGCGGCGTCGGAGGTGTTCTCGGCGACGGATTCGGTGGCGGCCCGGGCGAGTCCGGCGGTGTCGAGGACCGACGGGTCGCGGCCGCAGAGGCTCGGCAGCAGGGCTCGCGCGGCGGGGAGGTCGTCGCGCTCGAGGTCGGCACCGAGCGTGGCGCCGACCCTCCGCAGTCCCGCTCCCCCGACGACGGCCCACGTGCCGATCGCGGTGGCGCCGGGGACCTTCCGCGCCGCGTACCCCAGCGCCGCGGCGCCGCCCACGAGGATCGCGGTGTGGGCGGCGCCCCGGAACTTCGACGGGGCGTACATCCTGGCCTCGAGAGCCAGTGCCGCGGTGCCGAACCCGGCCACCGGGTGATAGCGGTGCGGGTCGCCGAGGAGCTCGTCGGCGAGGACGCCGAGGGCCAGTTCGGTGGAGCGGTTCACGGCTCGATCCTGCCAGCCGCGATTCAGCCGGCGGGCTGCGCCTCCAGGAGGGACCTCAGCGGGGTCTCGAGGTCCGCCAGCAGCGCCCGGTCCGGAGCGAGCCCCTGCGCGATCGCGCGCTTGCTGAACATGAACTCCTGCGCCCGGTTGACGCAGTCCGCCGCGATGAGGCGGCCCTGCGCGAAGTAGAAGCACGCGAAGCCGCGCCCGTCGGCCGGGTCACCGCGCAGCACGATCTCGTCGTACCCCGCGTTCAGGCCCGCGATCTGCAGTTTCAGGTCGTACTGATCGGACCAGAACCACGGCAGCGCGGCGATCTCCTTCTGCCCGCCGCAGATCGCGGCGGCGACGCTCTTGGCCTGCTCCATCGCGTTCGGCACCGACTCCAGCCGCAGCCGACGGCCGTAGCGCGTGTCGTGGTAGCTCGCGCAGTCCCCGGCGGCGAAGACGTGCGGGTCGCTCGTGCGCCCGTACGCGTCGATGACGACGCCGTTGTCGACCGGCAGCCCCGCCGCCGCCGCGAGTTCGACATTGGGGACCACGCCGACGCCGACGATGACCAGCTCGGCGCGGACGAGCTCACCGTCGGACAGGCGGACGCCCGTGACCCGGCCGTCGTCACCCTCGAGGCCCGCGACGCCGACGCCCACGCGGATGTCGACGCCCTCCTCGCGGTGCACCCGGTCGTAGAACTCGGAGACCTCGGGCGCGGTGACGCGCTGCAGCACACGGTCGGCGACCTCGATCACCGTGACCCCGATCCCGAGCTTGCGCAGCGAAGCGGCCGTCTCCAGCCCGATGTAACCGGCGCCGATGATGACGGCGTGGCGCGCCGTCGCCGTGTCCTCGCGGATGCGCCCGATGTCGGCGGCGTCGCGCAGGTAATGGACCCCCTCGAGGTCGGCTCCGGGCAGCTCCAGGCGTCGCGGCCGGGCTCCGAGGCACAGCACGAGCTCGTCGTAGCCGAGGCTCTCCCCGTCCTCGAGGTCGACGGTGCGGGCCTCGCGGTCGATGCCGACGACCCGTCCCTGCCGGAAGTCGACCCCCTCCTTGGTGTAGAAGTCGGGCTTGCGGATGAGCAGGTCGTCCAGCGTCGTCGTGCCTGCCAGGTAGGTCTTCGACAGCGGCGGGCGCTGGTACGGCAGGGAGGGCTCGTCGCCGATCAGCAGGATCCGCCCCTCCCATCCGTCCTGGCGCAGGCCCGCGCACAGCTGCGCGCCGGCGTGGCCGGCGCCGACGATGACGACGCGCTCGGGCTTCGGGAACCGTTCGTCGTTCATCGGGACGCCTCCTCCGAGTCGTCCGAGCGACGTGGCGTGAGGGTGACCATCATCTTCTCGTAGCCCTTCACGAAGTTGGACTGCACGTACGCGGGCTCGCCGATCACCGTGATGTCCTCGAAACGCGGGAGCAGTTCCTCCCACAGGATGCGCAACTGCATCTCCGCGAGGCGGTTGCCCATGCAGCGGTGCACGCCGAAGCCGAAGGCGATGTGGTTGCGGGCGTTCTTGCGGTCGATCACGAAGTCGTCGGGATTCTCGAACTGGCGCTCGTCGCGGTTGCCCGAGGCGTACCACATGACCACCTGATCGCCCTTGCGGATGAACTGCCCGCCGAAGTGCACATCCCTCGTCGCGACGCGGCGCATGTACGCGAGCGGCGTCTGCCAGCGGATGATCTCCGAAACCATGTTGGTGATGAGCGACGGGTCCGCCTTGAGCTTGGCGAACTGGTCCGGGAAGCGGTTGAGCGCGAGCACACCGCCCGACATCGAGTTGCGGGTGGTGTCGTTGCCGCCCACGATGAGCAGCGTCAGGTTGCCCAGGAACTCCAGCGGCCGGTTGATCAGGTCCTTGGTGTCCTCGGAGGTCTGCATCAGCGTGATCAGGTCGAACCCGGGCTCCTCGCCGGCCTCCCGACGCGCGGCCTTGTCGTACCAGAGGTCCATGAAGGCGCGGGCCATCTCGCCCGTGGCCTCGTAGAAGCCGTCGAGGTCAGTGGTGCCGCCGGTGCCCTGCCCGGTGCCGCTGATCGTGTCGGACCAGTAGGTCAGCTTGCGCCGCTGGTCGTAGGGGAAGTCCAGCAGCGTCGCGAGCATGCGGCCCGTGATCTCCATCGACACACGATCGACCCAGTCGAAGGGCTCGCCGATCGGCAGGCCGTCGAGGACCTCCTGGACCCGCTCGCGGATGAGCGACTCCATCTCCTTGAGATTCTTCGGAGCCACCACGCCCTGCACGGCCTTGCGCTGCACGTCGTGCTTCGGCGGGTCCATGGCGATGAACATGGCGATGTCGAGCGGGGGCTGACCGAGCACGATGTACGGCTCCGCCGAGAAGGTGTCCGGATCGGTGTCGACGGCGCGGATGTCGTCGTAGCGCGTGATCGACCAGAACGGCCCGAACGGACTCTCCGACCGGTAATGCACCGGGGCCTCGTCGCGCAGGCGGGCGAAGTACGGATACCACTTGCCCTGCCGGTTCATGAACGGGTTGCTGACGTCGATGTCGGTGAGGGGCACGTCCGCCGGATCCGGGATCGGCTGTTCGACGAAGGTGACCGGCTTGCTGATGCCGGTGAAGCGCTTCGCACGCTCCACGAGGTGCGCCGCCTGCACCTGCCGGTCGACGGGCACCGTCGACTGCACCTTGTCCAGTACGCGGGCCTTGGCCCGCTCGAGAACGCTGTCCGTGGTGTTCATGATTCCGTTCGACCGCCTGTCTGATGGGAGAGTCTTTGGGCTGCTAGAATTTTCGGGCTGTTGAGCGCGGCTACATCTGGTACTCGGGCAGGTGCACCAGGATCCCGTCGAGCTTGGCCTGGGCCCGCACCTGGCAGGCGAGGCGCGAGTTCGGCACGCACTCCGGCGACATCTCGACCATCTGGCTCTCCTCGTCGGAGCGCGTGCCGGTGACGCCGATCCAGTCCGCATCGACGATGACGTGGCAGGTGCCGCAGGCGGATTCGCCGCCGCAGTCCCCATCGATGCCGGGGACGCCGTTGCTCGTCGCGATCTCCATCAGCGACTCGCCCTCGACGAGGTCGACGTCGTGGACGGTGCCGTCGTGTTCGACGAAGGTGACTGTCGACATGGTTCATCCCTCTTCCGTGTGCTGCTGGTCCCTGCGGTTCTCGCGGGCTCCGTGCTCCCCTTGCGGGTGAGGGGCCGCTGCGGGGCTGCTTCGGCCTGCTTACAACGCTATGAGCAGGTGACAGGGCTCACAATGGTGTCCCGCGCCATTCCGGGGAGCCGCGACTGGTGCGGGGAGCCACCCCGCCGAGAGCGGGCGCGGAGGTCAGTCGTCGGCGACGGGATCGGCCGCGGCGAGGCGGAGGGCGGCCTCGATCTCGCGCCGGCGGCTGAGTACCGCGTGGCCGAGGAGGTCCTCGACCTTCTCCATCCGGTTCACCACCGTGTTCTTGTTGACGCCGAGTCGTCGGGCCGTCCGGATCGGGCTGAGGTTCTCGTCCAGGTAGACCTGCACCGTGCTGCGCAGCCGCGCCGCCTGCTCGTCGTCGACGGCAAGGGGGCCGAGCTCCGCGCGCACGAATCGCTGCGCAGCAACGGGATCCGCGGTGAGCAACTCCAGCAACGCGACATCGTGATGGAACACCACCCGCTCGCTCCGGTTCCCCGCGAACCGCGCGACGCGGCGCGCCGCAGTGGCCTCGTCGTGCGTGCGGATCAGCCCGTCGATGCCGGGCGACGCATCGCCGACGGTGACGTGAACCGGGTCGGGAACCACGAGTTCCGCACGGACGCGATCGAGGTCGTGCGCGATGACCCGTGCCCACCCCCACACGACCCAGTTCCCCACGGGCACGAGCATGACCTCTCCCCCGCGACCGACGACCGATCCGACTCGAGCGGCGACGGATTCCAGGGTCACGGCGTGCCGGCCGTCGGGTTCGGACGGTTCCATCCAGACGATGAACCCCACATGGGTGCCACTGACGTCGTAGCGCAGCGCGGCCGACGCCCGGTCAGCCGGCATCGAGCCGCCGTCGAGAAGCTCGCGGACGGTCTCGGCGCGCAGCACGGCCGCGCCGCGGTTCCGCCGAGCACGTTCCTCGATGTAGGTATGGGTGAGCTGCACCGACACGGCGTCGACGTAGGCGAAGAAGAAGCGCGACGCGCGGAGCAACGCCTCGGCTCGCACGTCGTCGTCGGCCTCGAGCCTGCTGATCGTGGTCTGCCATGCGGCCTCGACGAGCTCATGACCGAGGCGGTAGGCGCGCAGCATCGCGTGCAGCTCGATGCCGCGGTGGACCAGCTCGGCCGGCCAGGCGGCGGCGACGGGCGGGGGGTCGAGCTCCGCGGTCCGCGAGCTGCGCCGCAGCCCGCGCCACACGTCGTGCAGGGTCCGCGTGGCGACGGTGCCGGTCATGCGGCGCAGGTCCTCGTCGCCGTCCTCCGCGAACTCCTCGACGCGGGTGTAGATCGCCTCGAGGATCTCGTCGCTCAGTCGGTCGGGGTCGATGGCGTCCGCCAGGCCGCCGAGGAGCGCCTCGATGGCCCGATCGCGGTCGGTCCCCGCGGAGCCGAGGTCGATCTCTGCCATGCGTTCCCGTCCCGATCCGAGGCGCCCACGACGCCGGCCTGCCCGATGCGCCGCTCATGGTAGCCACCCGCGCCGCCCCGGCGGGCCGCCTCGCCCATCAGCCGTGCGGTACGCGGCGGCGCCACCACGACTGCGACCGCCAGGAGTACGGGTCCTCCACGGTCACGAGCAGGAATCGGCGATCCAGCTCCTCGACCGCGACTCGCAGTCGCCGAGCTCTGCGACCGCCGTTGCGCATCATGCTCTCAAGGCGATCCCGTGCGTCCGTGAGCACGTTGCCGTCGCAGCACTCACATCCCGTGCGATAGCCGTAGTCACCGTCGCGGACACGTTGTTCGGTCCGCTCGACGTGCTCGCGCCATTCGTTCAGCAACGTGATGGCGGGAACCGCGGGCCGCGGTTTCCGCGGCCGATGCGGATTCACCGCTGCGGGGCGGACGCCCCGTTCTTCGAAGAGAGTGTCATTCGCGGCGCCGTGACGTGGCGCGGCCGGTGCGGGGCGGCCGAGTCGCCGCAGGGAATACCGTAGCGCAGCACATCGGGAACCGAACCGCCTCCTGATGCGTCCAATGTATAGGGGGACCGCCGACCGCCACCGAGGTCTCCCGACGAAGGAAGCGTCGATGGTGGAACCCCGTTCATCCTGCTGGGACGAGCCCCAGCAGCGCCCGTTCGCAGCAGTTCCCGCGGATTCGGTACTCACTCACCTCGGCAAGATATCGGCCGGCGTCGCCGTGTTCAACGAGGTCCCGCTGTGGCGCGAGCATGCGGTGGAACGTTGGGTGGAGGTCGATGTCTCCATGATCGAGGGAGCACAGACCATCGAGGAAACGGTTCGGCAGGTGCGGCGGAGACCGCAGTCGGCACGATCGCGGAAGAAGGACTGCGTTCGCTACTTCCGCGCCGGCGACCTGATGGATGCCGGATACTTCCCGATGCGCACGCCCTCGATCGGCATCCCTCGACACGTGAGTGTCTACGGCGACATGACGGACATGATGGCCCGAGCGGACAAGGATTTCGGTGCGACTCTGATCGATCAGGCCGTACACCGCTGGTGGTGGGACCTGCCCGGTCGTGCCACACTGGAATCGATTGAACTTGCAAGGAGGCTCCCCTGATGCCTGACACCTCATGGATGCACGAATCGCCGGTCCAGGCTCCGACGGTCATTCAGCATTGGGACGGCCTGACGTCGATCACACTCTCCAAACTGCCCGACTCCTCGGCTCGACTGCTGTGGGTGTTCGAGGAGGACCATCCTGATCAGCTGGGGATCTTCGTCCATCTGACCACCGATGAGGCACAGGTGGTGTTCGACACTGCCCCGGAGGTCGGACTACTCGAGAAGGTCCGCGGCACCCTGGCCGACAACACCGCACTGATCTGGCACATCGACCAGCAAGTGATGAGCGCGAAGGTCATCGAGCTGCCGCGTTCCGGATCCGAATCGGACCTGTGGGAGTTCATCGACGGGCAGATCGATGCGGGCTTCGATCGATCATTGAGCATGCGCGATCCCGACTTGCGCATCGCTTCCGATGACATCGCTCTCATCGCGCTGCAAGCCAGAGAAGCCACCTTGATCGGCGCAGCGTCCTAACACGATTCATTCGCAGGATTCCGGCCGAAGGCAAGAGGCGGCAGGTCATCGAGGGCGATGGCCGGTAGCCCAGGCCGACTCACTGCCAGACGAAGCCGTCGGGGTCGGTGAGGGCCCCGAGGACACCGTCGATGCGCAGGCGGTGGGAGCCGCTGCCCTCCGCGGGCACGCCCGCGTCCTTCGCCGCTGCCCTCCGCCCGTACAGCGCGAGTTTCACCGCACCGGGCGCTGCGTCGAACTCGACGTACTTGCGGCCGAAGCTCTTCGCGACCGTGAGGCCGTGCTCGACGTAGAACGCCTTGGTGGCGGCCACGTCGTCCACGCCCAACAGGAGGACCACGTCGTCGATGACGCGCAGCGGGGCGCCGGTGGTCTTCTTCGAGGAGGAGGCCACCTTCCAGATCGTGCCGTCGGGGGCTCGGAACACGCCGCCGTAGCCCCAGAAGGACTTCCGCGCGGGCTTGATCTCCGTCGCGCCCGCCGCAAGGGCGGGCTCGACGAAGGAGTCCACGACGGCCGGCTCGGCCACGACGAGCGAGACCACGCAGCCGCGGAAGCCGGTGGACTCGCCGGCGGCGGGCGCGACGCGCAGTCGCTCGTCGGGGCCGAACGCGGTGTCGTAGAAGGCCCGGGCGGCAGCCGGATCGGCGACCTCCAGGGTGAGGGAACGGACCGGGGTGGAAACTGATGTCGTCATGCCCACAACGCTATGAGCTGGCCGTTCCGGGTGCTTCTCGATTCCTGACCGATCCGCTCCCCGCCGGTCAGCTGCGGTACCGGAACAGGATCCGGCCGCGCGTGAGGTCGTAGGGGCTGATCTCCACGAGTACCCGGTCGAGCGGCACGATCTTGATGTAGTTCTTCCGGATCTTCCCGCTGATGTGGGCGAGCACGACGTGCCCGTTGTCCAGCTCGACCCGGAAGGTCGCGTTCCGCAGCCCTTCGACGACGGTGCCTGAGGCCTCGATGCCGCGCGCTGTCTTCGTCATGCCCGCACCAGCTCGACCGTGGTCTCGACGGCGGACCCGCCCGCGGCCTCGAGGGCGTCGATCGTCGCCCGGTCGGCGGCGTCGACGTCGGCGGCGAGGAAGGGCGTCGGCCGTCCCGCGTGCGGCCGGACCGCGCGCACCACGGGCAGGTCCGCGATCGGCGGAGGAGGCCCGTCGGGGTCGAACGGGATGCGGTACAACACTTCCCGACGGCGCTCGGCGAATCCGTGGCGGCGCCAGGCGGCCAACAGGTCGTCGTCGCCGGCGGCGACCAGGGTGCACAGAGGCAGGGGCAGCTCGGCGAGGATCGCCGCCGCGATCAGGTCGAAGGCCGGTGCGCTCCAGGCGTCGACGCTGATGAAGCCGGGCCTGCGCGAGGTCCCGCCGCGGCCGATGACCAGGCCTTCGGCATCGACGGCGAGCCAGTCACCGTCGTCGGCGCGCTGCAGAGTGAGAGAGGAATCGTTCATGGTGGTGCCTTTCAGGAAAGCCTGTGCGGCGCTCCTGGTGATGACACCTAGTGGCGCGGGTTTGAAGTTGTTGGACGGTTCGCCTTCTCGAGGATCTGTTCGGCGGTCTTGGTCCAGACGAACGGGTGGGCTCTGGGGTTCCAGCCGTCGATGAACGCTCGGATCTTGGTGTTG
>NZ_JAAXOQ010000031.1 GCF_012396015.1 Tsukamurella spumae
CCTCGCCCGCGCCTGGACCCGAGTGATCTACCGCTGCTGGCAGACCCGCACGCCCTACGACCCCACCCTCCACGGAGCCGCCAGAATCATGCAATCCGCGGCCTGAGGTTGACTCAGGAAGTGTCATACCCACACGGTACCGGTTATGAAAACGTTTCGATAGGCCTCGTCAGGAGATGAGACCGGCGAGGCGCTCGGCGGTGCCCCGCGCGACCTCCTCGGTGGGCGCCTCGACCATGACGCGGACCAGCGGCTCCGTACCCGAGGGGCGCAGCAGGATGCGTCCTTCCTCGCCCAGCGCCGCCTCCTCCGTGGCGAGCGCCGCGACCAGGTCCGACGATGCCATCGCCGCGGTCTTGTCGACCACCTTCACGTTCACCAGTACCTGCGGCAGCACCGTGAGCACCGACGCCAGCTCGGCCAGCGACGAGCCGGTCTGCGCCATCCGCTCCATGAGCTTGAGCCCGGTGAGCACGCCGTCGCCCGTGGTGCCGAGGGCCGGAAGCACGATGTGCCCCGACTGCTCGCCGCCCAGGGCGTAGCCGCCCGTGCGCAGCTCCTCGAGCACGTACCGGTCGCCCACCGCGGCGGTCCGCAGCGTGATGCCCGCGGCCTTCATCGCCAGGTGCAGTCCGAGGTTGCTCATCACGGTCGCGACCAGCGTGTGCTCGGTGAGCTCGCCCGCCTCGTCCATCGCGATGGCGAGGATCGCCATGATCGCGTCACCGTCGATGGTCCGGCCGTCGGCGTCGATGGCGAGGCAGCGGTCCGCGTCTCCGTCGTGGCCGAGCCCCAGGTCGGCCTCGTGCGCGAGGACCGCCGCGCGCAGGCTCTCCAGGTGCGTCGAGCCGCAGTCCCGGTTGATGTTGAGCCCGTCGGGCGCGTCGTGGATCGCGATCACCTCGGCGCCCGCGTCGCGGTAGGCCTTGGCGGCCACCGTCGAGGCGGCGCCGTTGGCGGCGTCGACGACCACCTTGAGCCCGGCGAGGGGGACGTGCACGGCCGACTCCAGGTGCGCGACGTACCGGTCGACGGCGTCGAAGGCGCGCTTGACGCGGCCGATCGCGGCGCCCGTCGGGCGGGGCGGAGCGGGGTCGTCGAGGGCCGCCTCGATGGCGTCCTCCTGCGCGTCCTCGAGCTTGTGCCCCCCGCGCGCGAAGAACTTGATGCCGTTGTCGGGCATGGGATTGTGCGAGGCGGAGATCATCACGCCGAGCGCCGCGTCGTACTCGGCCACCAGGTGCGCGACGGCCGGCGTGGGCAGGACGCCCACGAGCAGAACGTCGACGCCGGCACTGGTCAGGCCCGCGGAGACCGCCGCGGACAGCATCTCCGACGATGCCCTCGGGTCCCAGCCGACGACGGCGAAGGGCCGCGCGGGCCCCTCCGGATCGTGCGCCCCCAGCGTCGCCGCCGCGGCCGCGGACAGCCGCAGCGCCAGGTCGGCGGTCAGCTCCTCGTTGGCCAGGCCGCGCACACCGTCGGTCCCGAACAGACGCCCCATGGATCAGTACCTCACAAGTAGAGAAGGGTGGAAACGAGACCAGGGCAGGCGCCCGCACGGATGCGGGTGCCTGCCCTGATGAGAGGCTGCAATCAGCGCTTGCTGTACTGCGAAGCCTTGCGGGCCTTCTTCAGGCCGTACTTCTTGCGCTCCACGGCACGCGGGTCACGCGTGAGGAAGCCGGCGCGCTTGAGCGCGGGGCGATCCTCGGGCGAGACCTCGATCAGCGCGCGGGCGATGGCGAGGCGCAGCGCGCCGGCCTGGCCCGACGGGCCGCCACCGGTGAGGTTCGCGGCGATGTCGAAGGACTCGAGGCGCTCGACGGTGACCAGCGGCGACTTCACCAGCTGCTGGTGCAGCTTGTTGGGGAAGTAGTCCTCGATGGTGCGGCCGTTCAGCACGAAGTTGCCGGTGCCGGCGGTCAGGCGCACGCGGACGACGGCCTCCTTGCGGCGGCCGACGGTCTGGATGGGACGCTCGACGACCACGGGGCCACGGGGGGCGCGGGTCTCGGCAGCGGCCTCGGGGGTCTCGGAGGTGTACTCGTTCAGTACGACCTCGGCGTCGCCCTCGACGTTCTCGATGGTCTCGCTCACTGGGCCACCTGCTTGATCTCGTAGGGAACCGGCTGCTGCGCGGTGTGGGGGTGGTTCGGGCCGGCGTAGACCTTCAGCTTGCCGCCGATGGCGTTGCCCAGCTTGTTCTTGGGGATCATCCCCAGAACGGCCTTCTGCACCACGCGCTCCGGGTTCTTGGAGCCGAGCACCTCAGCCATCGTGCGCGAGCTGAGACCGCCCGGGAAGCCCGAGTGGCGGTAGTGCCGCTTGTCGGTGAGCTTGGCGCCCGAGAGGGCGACCTTCTCGGCGTTGATGATGATGACGTAGTCGCCGCCGTCCACGTTGGGGGCGAAGGTCGGCTTGTGCTTGCCGCGCAGCAGGGTTGCAGCTGCGACAGCGAGACGGCCGAGCACCACGTCAGAAGCGTCGATGACGTACCACTGCCGGGTCACGTCACCCGCCTTCGGGGTGTAAGTAGGCACAGGAGATCCTCTGCTCGATGGTTCGGTGCCGGTCCATGCGCGGCGAGAGCACCCCCGGCGACCAACGGAGACCCGGGACTCGACTCCGCTCCACCCGTTCGGGCAGCGCGGCGCCACACACCAGCGGACCAGAGTACGCGGGAACAAGGGTGCAGGTCAAAACGCCCGACGGTCCGCCGCACCCCGGCCCGGAATCAGGGTGCGGCCCAGGGTCGTCCCCGATGTGGCCGGCACCGTCGGAACATAGGTTCCAGACATGACCTCCCCGACCGTGGAGGCGGCACCGTCGGCGCCCGAGACCGCGCCCGTGCCCGCCTGGACCACCGCCCAGAAGATCGGCTTCCGCCTGCTGTTCACGATCGGCGGTGGGCTGACCCTGCTCGCCGTGTTCGGCAGCCTGCAGCTGGGCCCGGTGATGCCCGCCGTGCAGGATCCGTTCGCCCGCCTCGGGGCGCTCGTCACGGGCACCGAGCCGCAGCTCCTGGCGCTGCGCGGCGCCGGCGACTCGCTGGGGATCTGGCAGTACCACATCGGGTGGGCGGTGACGGCCGTCGTGATCACGGCGGTGTGGACGCTGCTCGATCGCGGGCGGCGCGACTACCGCGCCCTGGGCGGCCTGCTCTGGCAGGTGGGGCGCATCGCGCTGGCGAGCGGCATGATCTTCTACGGCCTGGGCAAGGCGATCCCCGTCCAGATGGCGTACATGGAGCTGCCGACCTACGCGCTGCAGCCGGCGGGCGACATCAGCCGGATGAACATGCTGTGGGGCTTCATGGGCGCCTCCGACGGCTACTCGATCGTCACTGGCCTCGTCGAGCTGATCTCCGGCCTGCTGCTGCTCTCCCGGCGCACCTGGGTGCTGGGCGCGCTCGGCTCGATCGTCTCGATGGTCCAGGTGGTGCTGATGGACACCTTCTACAACGTGCCGGTCAAGTTCCTCTGCTTCGAGTTCCTGCTCATCGCGATCGGCCTCCTCGCGCCCCAGTGGATCAACCTGGTCCGCGTCGGATTCGGCCGCGCCGCCGGGCCGATGCCCGCCCTCTGGCCCGCCGCGGGGGCCGACCTGACCTGGCTGCGCCGCACCGGCAAGGTCCTCGCCGTGCTGGCGATCGCATCGATCTCCGCGCTGGGGCTGTACTCCGGGGTGAGCACCAAAGCCGCGCTCGCCGAGACCCGCAGCGACATCGACGGCGTCTGGCACGCGACCTCCTTCCGCGTGAACGGCGTCGAGGCGACCCTGGCGACCGACCCCGCATGGATCAACATCGCGATCACCTACCGCGGCCGCGGGATGTGGGAGTCCACCGGCGACGGCTACACCTCGTTCGTCACCCAGGACGCCGCCGCCCGCGCGACGCCCTGGGTCCTCGAGGTCGACGATGCCTCCCTCACGATCAAGCCGCGCAAGTCCGGCCCGGAGACGGTGCTGCGGTACACCCAGCCCGACCGCGACCACCTCACCCTCGCCGGCCGCGTCGACGGCCGGGAGATCACCGCGGCGTTCGAGCGCCGCCCGATGAAACGCGCCTCGGAGGACCTGCGGTTCACCCACCCGATCCCGGACGAGGACGCGCCGAGCCTCGACTTCCCCTGACATCCGGTTACATCTGTCACTAGGAGGCACTCGTGAGTGAGCCATACGATTCGGTCATGAGCGAACCCCAGAGCCACGGAACGCAGTCGTCGCCGGCCCCGGCCGCTCCGCAGCCCTCCGCTCCGCAGGCGTCCGTCCCTGAGGCGCGGTGGTCGGGAGCGCAGAAGCTGGCCTTCCGGTTCCTGTTCGTGATCGGCGGCGGCATCCTGCTGCTCTCGCTCTACGGCAACGTCGGACTGGCGCTCCTCTGGAAGGTCAGCGGGATCTGGTGGCTGCTCGCCCAGATCGGCAGCTACGCGGCGCGCGGGCGGGGCGTGGACATCGTCCTCACCGCCGGCGGGGACAACCTGTGGCAGTGGTGCATGCACCTCGGCTGGATCATCGTCGGCGTCGTGATCGTGGCGGTGTGGACCGCGCTGGACCGCAACCGCCCGAACTACCGCTCGCTGCTGGGACTGCTCGGGGTCCTCGCCCGGTTCTGCCTCGCCCTGTCGATGATCATCTACGGCCTCGCCAAGGTGATCCCCACGCAGATGGGATACATGGCGCTGCCCTCGCAACAGCTGCAGCTCACGGGCGACACCAGCCTGTTCACGACGCTCTGGGGCTTCATGGGCGCCTCCGTTCCGTACATGGTGGCCACGGGCCTGATCGAGCTCGTCGCGGGCGTGCTGCTGCTGTGGCGGCGCACGGCGCTGCTGGGCTCGCTACTGGCGATCGTGGCGATGGCGCAGGTGTTCCTGCTCAACCTGTTCTACGACGTCCCGGTGAAGATCGTGGCCGGCGAGCTGCTCGTCGTGGCGGTCGCCCTCACGGCGCCGTACCTGCCGAACCTGCTGCGGGTGGTGTTCAACCGCCCCGCGCCGACCCCGGTGCCGCCGCTGCCCGTGGCCGGGGCCGGTCCGGCGTGGTCGCGGATCACCGGGGTGGTCCTCAAGTTCGCGGTGGCGGCGCTGATGCTCGTCGCGCTGACCGCCACCGGGGCGATGACGGTGTACGTGATCCACACTCCGCGTTCGGGCCTCGACGGGATCTGGCGTGCGACCTCATTCACGATCGACGGCGCGCCGGCCGGGGTCACCCAGCGCGATCCGGCGCCGTGGTCCAACGTGGCGATCACCTTGCGCGGCAGCGAGAGCAACGCCGTGCTGAGATCCTTGGGCGAGGGCTACGACAGCGTCGTGACCCAGGAACCGTCGGGGAAGACGGTCGCGTGGCAGCTCGCGAAGAAGGGCGAGGTCCTCGAGCTGCGCAAGCACAAGGACGACGCCCCGCTACTCGTCACCGCCCGCCTCGAGGGCGACCGGCTGCACCTGTCCGCGACCGTCGACGGGAAGCGGATCGAGGGCGTCTACGAGCACCGGTTCATGGAGCGCGACCGCTCGCACTTCCGCCTCGTCCAGCCGGACGGCGACGGCGATCCCGGCCCCGAACGGGGAGGTCCCTGACCCCACGGCGCGACTGCGCGACCGGGTGGAGCGGGCCCGGCCCGGTGCCCGTCCGCGATCGTCCCGGCGTTCCCGGCCCGCGCGGCGCATGATGGAGGCATGCGCCCCGAACTCAGATCCGTCCCCGGTGCCCCCGCCCCGACCGGGGTGGTGTTCGCCGATCCGCACGTGACGCCCGACGGGACGACCGTGATCGAGGTGTCGCGCGTGCGGCGCCGACGTGGCGGCGAGCTGCGCACCTCCGCGCTCGGTGTCTACGCGATCCGGGACGGCAAGGCCGTCTGGTCGCCCGCCGTCGACGCGGACCGGATCGCGCTGATCGGGGTGGCCACCGGTTTCGTCGCCGCGACCCTGGCCACCCTCGCCGTGCTGCGGCAGCCGCCGTGGCCGGCGCTGACCGGGACCATCAGTAGGGCGCTCGATCGCTGAGCCCCGCCCCGGTCAGGTTCCGCCCGGCTCGTCGACCATCGCGACCTGCACCAGCTCGACGCCGCGAGCGCGGGAGACCCAGGTGCCGCGACCGGGCGGCAGCGGGCACATCTTGACGGTGCCGAGGACGGTGCCCTCCTCGCGGGAGCCGCTCATCACCAGGCCGTCCGCGGCGAGGTCGCGGATGCGGGCGAGGAAGGTCTCGTACAGGCCGCGCGCGAGGCCGCCGCTGCGCCGGGCGATGACCACCTTGAGCCCGATGTCCCGCGCCTGCGGCAGCAGATCCAGCAGCGGCGCGAGCGGGTTCCCGGTGGCGCTCGCGACCAGGTCGTAGTCGTCGACGATCAGATAGATGTCGGGCCCCGTCCACCACGAGCGTTCCTTGAGCTGCTGCGGCGTGACATCCGGACCCGGGCAGCGGTCGCGGAGGATCTGCACCAGGTGCGCGACCATCGGCACGAGCGCGTCCGACGACGACGCGTACCCCGCGAGGTGATCGCCCTCGATCACGCCGAGCAGCGTGCGGCGGTAGTCGACGAGCAGGACCTTGGTCTGCCGCGGCGTGCCGCCCGCGACGAGGGAGGCGATCAGCGTGCGCAGCGTCTCGGTCTTGCCGCACTCGCTGTCGCCGAGCACCAGGAAGAAGGGCTGCGACTCGAACTGCAGTGTCGCCGCGGCCAGCTCGGATTCGCCGACGCCGAACACCGCGTGCGTCGGCAGCGCGTCGCGGCGCCCGGGGATGCGGTCGCGGAGCACCAGGTCGGGCAGCATCCGCACCGCGGGGGCACCCTCGGTGTACTGCGCGGCCAGGCCCGCGACGACCGCGTCCTGCGCGGCGGGGAGGTCGTCCGACGGTGCGCCGCACGGCAGCGCGACCAGCATGTGCAGCTGCTCGGAGGTGATGCCGCGGCCGGGCCGCCCCATCGGGACCAGCCCCGCGACCCGGCGGCCCATCTCCGAGTCCATCGGGTCGCCGAGCCGCAGCTCGATCCGGGTGCCGAGCTGGTCCTTGACCGCGGGCCGGATCTCCCCCCACCGTGACGCGGCCACCACGAGGTGCACGCCGTACGAGAGCCCCTGGGCCGCTATCGCGTTCACCTGCGGCTCCAGCACCTCGAACTCCGTCCGCAGCACCTGCCAGCCGTCGATGACGAGGAAGACATCGCCGAACGGGTCCGCGGCGGCCGCCGGATGCGCGCGGTACTGCTCCATCGACTGCACCCCGTGCTCCCGGAACGCCGCCTCCCGCCGCCGGATCAGTCCGGACACCTCGGCGACGGTGCGCCGCACCCGATCCGGATCCAGCCGACCCGCCACCGATCCCACGTGGGGCACGCCCGCCAGGCCGGCGAGCGAGCCGCCGCCGAAGTCCAGGACGTAGAACTGGATCTGCCGCGGCGTGTGCGTCAGCGCCGCGGACACCACTAGGGTCCGCAGCGCGGTGGACTTGCCGGACTGCGGGCCGCCGACCACCGCGACATTGCCCTGCGCACCGAACAGGTCCACCACCAACAGGTCCCGCCGCTGGTCGTAGGGGCGGTCGACCACGCCGATCGCGACCCGCAGCGGCGTCGCATCGTTCCGGCGGAGGTGTTCGGCCAGTTCCCCGACCGCCGCGGACTCGTCGAGCGGTGGCAGCCACACCTCGTGCGCGGGGAGCCCGTGCCCGGACAGCCTGCCGACCATCGTCTGCAGGAGCGACGGTGCGCCCTGCGTCCCGCCCGGCGGGTTCGGTACGCCCGGTCCGGCGGCGGACGGCCGCACCGGGTCACCGGGCTGCGCCGGGATCCGCTGCAGGCCCGCCGGAAGTCCGGAGGCGCGCCGCTCGATCGGGGCGGCCGCGTTGCGGTACTCGCGCACCGTCGCGCTCCCCACGCTCGCTCGTCGGGCCGCCGCGGGTCCCGCGCTGGGCGGCACGTACTCGCCGGAGACGTAACAGGCGTGGAAGCGGCGCGGCGGGTCGGCATCGAACTTGAGGTAGCCCGCTCCCGGCGTGGACGGCAGGTGGTAGGCGTCCGGGACGCCGAGGACGGCGCGGGATTCGCTGGCGGAGAAGGTCTTGAGGCCGATCCGGTAGGACAGGTGCGAGTCGAGTCCGCGGAGCTTGCCCTCCTCCAAGCGCTGCGAGGCGAGCAGCAGGTGGATGTGCAGCGACCGCCCGAGGCGCCCGATGGCGACGAACAGCTCCGCGAAATCGGGCTTCTGCGCGAGCAGTTCGGAGAACTCGTCCACGATGACCACGAGCGCCGGCAGCGGGTCGAGCGGGGCGCCCGCGCGGCGCGCCTTCTCGTACTCGCCCACGTTGGCGAAGTTGCCCGCCCGCCGCAGCAGTTCCTGCCGGCGGTTCATCTCGCCGGAGAGCGCATCGCGCATGCGGTCGACCATCGCGATCTCCTCCTCGAGGTTCGTGATGACCGCGGCGACGTGGTGCAACGACTCCAGGCCGAGGAAGGTGGCGCCGCCCTTGAAATCGACGAGAACGAGGTTCAGCGCTTCCGGCGGGTGCGTGGCGACCATCGACAGCACGAGTGTGCGCAGGAACTCTGATTTTCCGGAACCCGTTGCGCCGATGCACAGCCCGTGCGGCCCCATGCCGTTCTCCGCGGCCTCCTTGAGGTCGAGCTCGATCGGCTCACCCTGCGGCCCCACTCCGATCGGGACGCGCAGCCGCTCACGCGCGGTGCGCTCGCGCCACACCGACTGGGGCGTGATCGCCGCCGCGTCGGCGATTCCGATCAGCGCCGGCAGGCCGGGATCGGACGGTCCGCGCTCACCGTCGAAGTCCAGCAGCTCGGCCATCGACGCCGGCCGGAACCGCCCGATCCGCCGCGCCGTGACCTGGGCGGCGCCCGCGGTGACGGCATCGGGCCGGGCGAAGAACTCGACTCCCGCGGCGCTGCGCGCCCCGAGTCGACGCGAATCGTCCACCACCAGCTGGAGGCCGGAGCGAACGGCGAGCGAGTCGGGTTCCGGGGCCAGGTCGATCACCGTCACGCCGTCGATGCCGACCGCCGCGTCGAGGGCGCCGCCGGGCGTCACCGCGATGCCCCGGTCCAGCAGGATCACGTGGTGGCTGCGCCCGGGGTCGACGGGGGTCGCGCGCGCGAAGGCACCGCGATCGGCGAGGTCCGGTGCGATCGCCTCCTCGAGCTCCGCGGCCGATCCGTAGACGGTGCGGACCGGGCCGAGGGCGTCGCACTGCGTCGGATGCGCCACGTGCGGCAGCCATTTGAGCCAGCCCCATTCGGCGGAGTCCACGTCGGTGGTCGCGACGGCGATCCGCACGTGGTCCGGACCGTGCAGCAGCGCCAGGCTCAGCAGCATCGCGCGGGCGGTGTCGAAGACCTCGGCCCGCGGACCGTCGAGCCCGACGGCGGGGAATCCGCGCAGGGCGACCGCCACCGGCAGGCCCGGCACGGACGCGCCGTGCCGGACGAACCGGCGCAGGGCCACCGTCGACACCGGTTCCAGGTCCTCGAGCGGCCCCGTCTCCGGCGGCACGAGCCGCGTGGCGAGCCGCTGGCCACCGACGCCGACCCGCACGTGCAGGAAGTCCGGATCCGCCGGGCGCCGCTCCCACATGCGCCGCGTCCCGACGCACCCCGGCAGTGCCTCCGGGTCCGGATGGATCCATTCCAGCGCCGCGCGTTGTTCGGTGCGGGTGCGGTCCACCTGGCCGCGGATCTGCCCCAGGTAGCGCAGGTAGTCCTTGCGGTCCTCGTTGAGCTCGGCCGCGGACGCGCCGTTGCCCCGGTTGTTCATGCCGTACATGCCGAACATCGACATCAGCATCATCAGCGGGAACATCATCATGTACGGGCTCTGCATCATCGCGCTGCCCGAGGTGAACATCAGCGCGATCATGCCCACCACCGCGACCACCATCACCACGGGCAGCAGCTTCCCGAGCAGGCCGCCCGGGACGGCGCGCGGGATCTCGGGCGGCGCCTGCAGCGCCACCTCGCCGCCCGGCGTGCGCGGCGGCGCGAGTCGCTGCTTGCGTGCGAAACCCTCTGTGACGGGCTCGAAGACCACGTCCGTCGTGTCGGCCACGTATGTGCCTCCCCCGGAGTGCGGCGCGCCCCCACGCGCCGTCGTGGCACCACCATGCACCGCGCGGCCCGCCGACGGAAGGGGTTCGACGAAGTTCGTCCGAAGGGGAACCGATCGCGGGGCCGGTGCGTCTAATTCATATCGGGCCCGGTGCGGGCCCGCCGGAGGGCATGCGAGGGGAGCGTCATGACCGACATCGACATCGCGGAGGAGACGGCGGCGGAGGTGGCCCGGCTGAGCCGGGTCTCGGTGCTGTGCGGCGGCGCACAGGTGGACGTCTCCCTGCCGTTGCTCACGCCCACCGAGGTGCTCATCCCGGAGCTGGTGCGGCTCTTCGGCGATCGCATCGGCGAGTCGGCGGAGTCCGCCTGGTCGCGGCCGTGGCGATTGGCCCCCGTCGGCGGGGAGCCCTTGCCCGGCCCGCAGACCCCCGCGGACAGCGGCATCACCGACGGTGCGCTGCTGGTCCTGTTCGTGGCCGACGCGCCGCCCCCGCCGCCGGTGTTCGACGATGTCTTCGATCGGACGGCGGCCGACCTGACGGCCGGCGGGCGCTGGGACGAGCGGGCCGCGACGATCGTGGGCCTCGTAGTGCTGGTCCTCGCGGTCCTCGCGACCGGCGCGGTCTCCCTGCGGCTCGGTCTCGCGCCCCGCAGCGCCGACGGCAGCGTTGCGGGCGCCGACCGGGTGTTCGCCCAGCTGTGGTGCGGCGCAGGCGCAGTGGCGCTGATCACCGGATCGCTGCTGACGGCGCGCCGGATGCGCTCGGCCGGGCCGGTTCCCACGGTGCTCGCGGCGAGTGCCGCGGTGCTGGCCGCGGCCACCGGCGCGCTCACGGTGCCGCTCGGCGCCGACGGCCGGTACGGCGCGGCGCACGCGCTGCTCGGCTGCGCCGCCGCAGCGGTCACCTCTCTCGTCGCGCTGCGCTTCACCGGCCGCGGCATCGCCGTCCACACCGCGGTGCTCACGGCGGCGGCAATCGCGGGCCCCGCGATGTTCGCCGCGATGTGGCTGCCCGGCCACCGGGCGCCGATCGGGGCCACCGTCGCGATCATCTCCTATCTGGTGCTGGTCTTCGCGGCCCGGATCGCCGCCGTCGCGGCCCGGATCCCGTTGCCGCACGTGCCGGCCGCGGGGGAACGGATCGACCCCATCGACGACGACCCGCCGCCCACCGTCGCCGGTGTCGGTGCGGTGGCGTCCGGGCTCGTGGACGAGCAGGCCGAGGTGCCGCGCTCGGGCTTCGCCCAACTGATCTGCACCGGGATCACCGTCGGGGCAGCGGCAGCGGGAACCGTGGCGGCCCTGACCGTCGGCGCCGGTGACCGCGAACTGCCCGGCCAGCACCTGGCATTCGTGCTCGTCGTCGCCATCGCGTTCTGCCTGCGGGGCCGCACCCACGCGGAACCGATCCAGGCGAGCGCCGGGGTGCTCGGCGGCGCGGCCATCGCGATCGGCACCGCCACGAGCCTGGCCTGGGGCTACGGGGCCTGGCCCGCGATCGGTCTCGTCGCGCTGGCCGCGATCGCCGGCCTGGCCCTGGCCTGCGGCGCGGCCGCTCCGCGCATCACGTTCAGTCCCGTCCAACGCCGGCTGGCGGAGGTCGGCGAGTACCTCACGATCGCCGCGGCCGGGCCCCTGCTGGGCTGGGTGTGGGACGTGTACGCCACGGTCCGGAATCTCTGATGGGGCGGCGGATCCGGGCCGTCACCGTCGCCGCGGTGGCCGCTCTGGCGATGCCTGTCGTTCCGGCCTCCGCCGATCCGCCACCGGCGGACGGCGCGCCGCGCGGGCCGGTGGCCCCACTCGCGCCCACCGTCCAACGGACGCAGTGCAACACGCTGCGCACGCAGGCCGGCACCGACTACGGCCGCGCCGATCACGCCGCGCGCGCCCTGCGCTTCGACCAGGCGTGGCGATTCACTCGCGGTGAGGGACAGAAGGTCGCGGTGATCGACACCGGCGTCACACCGCACCCCCGCCTCGGGGAGGTGATCGCGGGCGGGGACTACGTCTCCTCCGGCGACGGGCGCGATGACTGCGACGCCCACGGCACCGCCGTCGCCGGGATCATCGCCGCCCGTCCCGCCCCGGGGGACTCCTTCGCGGGCGTGGCGCCCGCGGCGTCGATCATCGCGATCCGCCAGGCCAGCGCGGCCTTCGAGCCGCAGCAGCGCGGCGTCAACAGCCACGGCAACGTGACCACGATGGCGTACGCGGTGGTCCGCGCCGTCGACCTCGGGGCCACCGTCATCAACATCTCCGAGGTGGCGTGCGGGCGATCGGCCGCCGAGCTCGGCGACGACGCTCTCGGCCGAGCCGTGCGCTTCGCCGCGGAACGGGACGTGGTCGTGGTCGCGTCGGCGGGCAATGTCGGGTCCGGCGGGCCCTGCGCGGAGCAGAACACCGATCCCGCGGCGCCCCTGACGATCGCGTCGCCCGCCCGCTTCGCCGAGCACGTGCTCGCCGTCGGCGCCACCGAGCCCGATGGGCGGCCGGCGGCGTTCTCGCTGGCGGGGCCGTGGGTCACCGTCGCCGCGCCGGGCACCGACGTGACCACGCTCGAGCCGCGCGGCGCCGGCCTGGCCAACGCGCAGCTGACCCGCGAGGGCACCGGCCCACTCGCCGGCACCAGCTTCGCCGCGCCCTACGTGGCGGGGGTCGCCGCGCTGGTCCGATCGCGCTTCCCGCACCTCACCGCGGCGCAGGTCCGCGCCCGGATCATCGCGACCGCGCGGCGATCGGCGGGGATGGGCGGCGCGGGCATCGTCGACCCCGTCGCGGCCGTCACCGCGGAATCGCCCGGCGAGCTCGCCGCCCCCGGCCGCCTCGACATCGCGGCGGTGCCGGCACCGGACCACGGGCCGCGCACCGTCTCGCTGGGCGGCCTCGGCATCCTGCTCGTCGCCGCGGTCGCCGCGTGCCTCACCCGCCGCTGAGCGGCCCGTTCTCCTTCGGGCTCAGCGCGACACCGTGATCCGCGTTCCGTCGCGGGTCACCGCGGCGGCGCCGCGCGTGAGGTCCGGTCCCGCGGGCAGGGCCGAGAGCACCGACCAGGCCACGGGCCGCGGCTGGTGCAACAGGCCCAGGATCTGCGCGGTCGCCGGGTCGGGTACGCCGAACCGCACGCCCGAATCGGAGACGTAGAACAGTCCGTCACGGCGCTCGCCGCCCGGCTGCGCCGAGATCACGTACTCACCCGATCCGGACGGCACGAGCGCCGCGTCCAGTGCGTCGCCGGCACCGTCGGCCCCGGCGAGCGCGACGGGCGCACCGGACCCGGGCGGCGCGGTGAAGGTGCGCAGTTCGACGGTGCCCCCGCCCTTTCCGTCGGCGGAGGCAGCGGCGCAGACGACGGGCGCCTCCTGCAGCGTGCGGACGACGGGCCGCCTGTCCGGTAGGTCCCCGACGGGCACCGAGCGCCGGACGGGCGCGGCGGCGACGACCGAGGCGGGCACGGTGGCGATCGGCCCGCCCACCGGGTCACCCGCGCGGATGAGGTCGGCCGCCCATTGCCCTACCGGCTGCACCCCGTCAGCGAGGACGGCGTAGAGGCGGTCCCGGTCGGCATCGGAGACCCGAACGATATCGCCCACATGCGATCCGGGGACCGCTGCAGCAGCTTGGCCGCGGCCGGGGATCTGCGGGACGGCGATGTCGTCGATCCGGGCGAAGGCGTTGAGCACGGGCGCGCTGACCGAGCGGGCCTGCGTGCCGTCGATGCCCGCGAGCCGCCGGACCACCGGGTCCGCGGGATCGACCGGCGCTCGGAAACCCCGCAGCAGCAGGAAGTACCGGTCATCGCGGCGCACCAGCACCGCGCCCTCGTCGGCGGCCCCCTCGTCGACGGAGGTGACCATCGTGTCGAGCGCGTCCCGCGCGGCGGGCTTGTCCGGCGGCGCCGGGCGCGTGCGGTCGCAGAGCAGCCACGGTGACGCGCCGTCCTTCCAGGCCGATACCGGTCCGAGGATCTGGGCCGGTGCGCCGACGATCCCCACCTCGGGGCCCCGCCGGAAGTCGCTGAGCCGCTTGTCCTTGACCGCGGTCGGCGAGGCGGCCTCGCCGACCACCAACCGGGCGGACGCGAGGCCGGTGACGGGATGCAGCACGTCGTCCACGCGGACGTACAGTGCGCCGGACTCCTTCGCCAGCACGATCTTCGCGTTCCCGACGGCGCCCTGCGGGCGGAGCAACGCGAGGACCCCGCAGCCGCCGGTGACCACCAACGCCAGGATCAGGCCCACGACGAGAGAGCGGGACTGCGAGGCCATGGGATCCGAGATCATCCGCGGATCGCGCCGCAGCAGCGCGTGATCCATGCGCCGCAACACGAATCGGTACCCGCTGACCTGCGCGCGGGTGGTCAGTTGTTTACGCATTTCTCGCTCGCCCTCCCCCGGGGTGCGTGCCGATCCGCTTCCCCCGAAGCGGTCGTACTGTCGCCGAGAATACGGTACTTTCTCAGCACTGCAGGACGTTTCGGGGGAGACGGCCGGGCTCGAGGGGGAGCATTCATGGATCAGTCACTACCGTCGACCGGACTCGCCGCTCCCGGGAGATGGAACCGCTCGGCCTGGCCGGGCACCGGCGCGGTGCTCCTCGCGGAGCTGGGCGCCGCTGCCGCCGGTCTCGGCACCGCGGCGCTCGGCGGGCCGCACTGGGCCGCCGCCGGCGCCGCGCTCGTGGTCGGGGGCGGGGCGCTGACCCGGGTGCGCGGCACCGCCGGTGCGGAGTTCGTCGCGGACCGGCTCGCCCTGCGCGCGGCGGCCGGGGTCCGGGTCGAGGCCGCGCCGTATCCCGGCGGCGGCGACATCGGGGTACGGCGCAGCGGCGACGGCCTGACCGCGTTCGTGCGCATCGCCGCGTCGACGCCGCAGGTGGTCGCGTTGCTGCGGCGGGACGACCCGGCCGTACCGCTGGGCGTGCTCGCGGCGCTGCTCCGCCACGGCGACACGCCCGCGTCGCGGATCGACGTGCTGCTGAGCGGCGGTCGTGCGCCCGGCGAGCCGCCCGCCCCGTACCTGCGGTACCGGCACCTCCTGGGACCCGTGAACCGGTGGGCCGCGGTCGACGTGCTCATCGGCATCACGGTCGATCCGCGCGCATGTGCCGCGGCGTGCCTACGGCGGGGCGGCGGACCGTCGGGCGAGGGACGGGTCGCCGCGCTGGCGGCGCAGCGGGCGATGGACCTGCTGCGCGCCGCGGGCGTCGACGCGGCCGTGGTTCGCCCGGCCGAGGCGGCGCACCTGGATGCCGCCCCGCCGCCCGGGGCCGAGTATCTGGACCCCGAGATCCTCGCCCGCGGCGGGCTCGGCGCCCTGTTCCACGCGGACGCTCCGGGCACCGCCGGCGTGACGCTGCGCGCCGGTGCGGATCGCGGAGTCCGACTGGGCGCGTGGTGCAGTGGGGCCGGATCGGGCCGCCACCCGCGGCGCGGCGATCACGAGGCGACCGGGGCGGCGAGCGCCCTGGAATCCCTCCACATCCCCGTGAGCGGGGCCGGTCAGATCCTCGGGTCCGATGCGGCCGGCGGGCCGGTGGGAGTGCGCCTCCACGGTCCCGGCGTGCGGACGGTCTGGGCCGCGGTCGCCGACGATCCGGCCCGCCAGCTCGTCGAGCGCGCCGTCGCGACCGGCGCGCGGGTACTCGTCGTGACGGGCCGACCCGCGATGTGGGAGCCGCTCGTCTCCTGGGTGGGATCGCCGCGGCACCTGTGGATCTCCGGCTGGCGGTACCCCCATCCGATCGCGCCCCTTCCCGCCGACTACACGGTGACCGTGCTCGACGGCACCGCGATCGGGCTGCCGCCGGGCTCGGTCGAGCCCGCGGGCACCGTCTGGCGGGTCGAACAGGCCGGGATCTCGCCGGTCTCCGAAGCGGACGTGGTGCTCAGCCAGCCGATGCCCGGGATGCTCACCGTGCGCACCGACGGTGCCGCCGCGACCCTGCGGCTCGTCGCCTGACGCTCTCCCCCGCACGACGGGGCCCGGCGACCGATCGGCCGCCGGGCCCCGCCTCCGCTCCCGCTACACCTGCCAGCCCTGTGCCGCCTGCGCGTTGGTCGTCTGCATCGACTGGACCGCGTTCTCGGCGGCGGTCTTGACGCGGGCCAACAGCGAGGTGATCTCCTCGAAACCCGAGTTCCACTTCGTCTGCACCGCCTGGTACGCGGTCGCGGAATCCGGGTCCTCCCAGGCGCCCTCGAACTTCATCTGCTCCGTGCGGATGCCCTCCGCCTGCTGGAGCAGCACCGTCGTGCGGGTGGCGATGTCGTCGAGCGCGCCGCGGATCGTGGCGTAGTCGTACCGGATGTAGTCACTCATGATGTTCCCCCTTGTTGGTTCTCTGCTCAGACGTTCAGCACGCCGCCGAAACCGGCGTTGATGTCGGAGACGTTCTGTTCCTCCTGCGCGCCGTAGCTCGCGGTGTTGGCCGTGAGCATCGCGCTGATGTCGTTCAGCGCGGTGTTGATCTTGGCCGCGCTCTCGTCCCAGCGCGCCATCACGCCGAGGAACGCCACCTGCGCGGCGCCGGCCCACACGCCCTGCGTGGCCTCCACGTCGCCCCGCAGCTGTCCGAGCGTGCCCTTCATCTGAGCGCCGAGGTCGTCCAGCGTCCCGGCACTGGTCTTCATCGCCGCGAGTTCGGCCTTGGTCGTCATGTCGTACTCCTCCCCGCCGGACGTGCCGGCACGTCGCGACCCGCACCGGTTGGCGTGGGCCGTCCCCGGTCACGGCGTCCAGCCGCCCCCCGGAAGTTCTTCGCAGGCGCTCCGCAGCGCCCTGCCGATCCGATGCGTGCTCCCCTCGGCCACCGCCATCCACGCCC
Source organism: Tsukamurella spumae (assembly GCF_012396015.1). Lineage (GTDB taxonomy): Bacteria > Actinomycetota > Actinomycetes > Mycobacteriales > Mycobacteriaceae > Tsukamurella > Tsukamurella spumae. Next base: position 16,896 of record NZ_JAAXOQ010000031.1, read on the forward strand.
CGGCACCCGTCCCGCCCGCCGTGCGGACGACGATGCAACCACTCGGCGCGTCGATCACCGCGACCGCACCCGCACAACGGGATTCGCCCGCGTGCACCGTGAACTCGACGCTGCGCCGCGACTGTGTGAACACTCTCGCGATCAGTCGCGCGGGATCCGCCCCGACCCCGATCGCGCGGAGTCCCGCGGCGACGGCGGACGCGTCCCCCGCGCACAGGGCCTCCCTCCCCGGCGCGGCGGGAAAGGAGGCCGCGACAGCGGGATCCGCGGGTGCACCCGCGCCGAGGAGCGGCGCCACGAGCGCACCGAGACGATCCGCGGAGCCATCGCAGTGCGGCAGGTCCACGGTCGCCGTACCCGCACTGCGGATCACCCGCGCCGTGCGCGGCCCCGAACGGGCGAGGCACAGCCGCGACCCCAGCGCATCGGACGCGCGTCCTTCGATCCGCACCTCCGGTGCGGCGAGGACGCCCAGGGCCGCGAGCTCGTCGTCGTCCAGGACGGGATCCGCCCCCGACTGCTCGGGCACCGGTCCGCCGGGTTCGACGGTGCGCCGCGGGTCCGGCGGCGTCCACAGCACGGGCGGCACCTCGGTACCGAACCGTGCCGTCAGCGCGGCCACCGCGTGCACGCTCACAGCTCCTCCACCAGGCTCTCGCCGTGCGCACCGAGCACCGCGGGCGCGGCGTGCACCACGAAGGCGTCCGGGGCGTCCTCGTCGCTCGCGGAGGGCACGGCCCCCGGCGTGTGTCCGGACGCGTGCTTCGCCGCCGCCCCGGCGGCCGCCGCACCCATGAGTCCCGCGGGCATCATCGGGAACCCACGACCACCTGCTGCGGCGTTGTTCCCCGCCGGCGCCGGCCGGGCGCCGGCGGAGGCCTGCTCACGCTGCAGGGCGCTCACGGGGAACGCGGACAGCGGCGTCGCCGGGACCCCGACACCACCGGCTCCGCGGCCCGCCCCGGTCCCGGTGCCGGTGCCGGTGCCGGTGCCGGATCGCTTGTCCTTACCCGGCTTCTCGCGCCCCGCGTCCGCCTTCGGCGGCGGGGCGAGATCCCAGGGCACCCGCAGCGGCTCCGCGGCGCGTTCGAAGCCCACCATCACGGCGGCGGCGGTGCCGTGCGCCTGCTGCTCGGCCCGTTCGGCGTCCACCGCGGCACCGACCAGCGCCGCCACCGCGGGCTCGGCACCGCCGGCGTCCGCGGCGGCCCGCGCGTTCTCCCGATCCGTGCGCATCCGCGTGGCGTCCGCCACCGAGGGCATCGCCCGCGCCGCCGTCTCGTAGGCGGACGCCTGGCCCGCGAGCTTCGCTGCGTACTCCGCGAGGTCGGCCGCGTGCCGGGCCAGCCAGCGTGCGTACTCCGGGAGGGGGCCGGTGCGCCGGGCATCGGTATCCGCGCGCCCCGTGTCCACCGCACCGTCGAGCTGCACGACGAGCCGATCGAGCTGGACCGCGGCGGCGCCGTACGCGGACGCGAGCCGCGCCGTCTCCTGCGCGGCAGTGGTGAGCGGCTGTGCGCCCGCGCCGCCCAACAGCTCGGTCGCGAGTCGCTCAGTGGGGCGGGAGTACCAGTCGACCCCCGTGAACCCCGGATCGCGCGGCACCGTCAGACCGCCAGACCGACGACCGCCGCGAGCTCCTCGTCACTGCGCTGGACGGCCGAGACGTGCCCGTTCACGGCCTCGCCGAGCCGGCGCAGATCGGCGGCGGCGGTCTCCGCGGCGCGGGACTGGGCCTCCCCCATCCGCCGCGCCGTGTTCGCCACCGCGACCGACACCTCGTCGCGCCCCGTGGCGGGCGGTGCGGCGTGCGCCGCGAACCGCTTCTGCGCGTTCTCGAGATCGACGACGATCCGCTCGATGCCGCGGGCGATCTCCCGCGCCTCGCGCGGATCCATGCTGAGCCTGGTACCTGTCATGGTCGTGCACTCCCCCCGAAGTTCTTCCCTCATTCATTAGACGCACCGGCCCCCGGCGCGGTTCCACCCCGCTACAGGCGAAGTTCGACATCGGGCCCGGAAAGGTCGGCGGACGGCGATGCATCGCCCACCACCTGCGGCCCGACCAGCGGCAGATCCCCGAGCACCGCCTCGCCGTTGTCACTGGTGACGAGGTAGTCGGGCACCGAGTGCTCCGCCCCCGTGGCCCGGGCCCCCGCGGCGCCCGCCGCCCCCATCGGCATCATGCCGCCGCCCATCCCGGTGCGGGTCAGCACTTCCGAGGCGGGGACCGTACGCGCGCCGCCGTCGACGACGGGGGTGCGCGACACGGGCGTTCCCGAACTCGGCTGCGCCAGAGCGGCGGACGCCGCGCCGAGGCCGGCGCCGGTGAGGCCGACGGCGCCTACGCCACCGCCGCCTCCGCCGGTACCCGCGCCCGCGCCGCCGGCGGTGCTGGTCGTGGCCACCGGGAAGGCGTCCCGGTCGGCGTCGGGCGCGCGGGCCCCCTCGGGCTCCGCGGTCGAGTCGGCCGATCCGCCGATCGCCTCCGCCGCCGAGCTCGCCACGCTCACGGCTGTTTTCACGGCACCCGAGACGGTGTCGGTGGCGAGCTTCGTCACGCCCGTGAGGGCGCCCGTGACCGCGGAGACGACGCCGGGCACGATCGACGCAGCGGCCTGCGCCGCCGTCGTCGCCGCCGTCATCGGCGGCGCCGCCACCGGCACCTTGCGGCCCGCTGCGCCCACCTGCGCGCTGAGCCCCGAGAGCTGACTCTTCGTGCGCGCCACCACCTCCGTGGCGTGCGCCAGATGCTCCTCGGCGGCCGCTACCGCCGCCGCCTGCCCGGGCGGGAGCCAGAGCGACGGTCCGAGCGCCGCGATCACGGACATGAACGAGTCGATGATCGCCTGCAGCTCCGCCTCACCCGTGCCGACGACGGTGGCGGCCTCGCCGACGGCGGTGGAGAGCTCCGCGCCCTGCTCCGCGGCCAGACCCGTACCGGTCGCGGCCTCGAGCCCCTTGCCGGTGGCCGCCGTCGCCGCGGGTCCCTGCCATACCGAGGAGAGCTGCCCGAGGGCCTGCATCCCCGTCGACACCCCCTGCTCGAGCGCCTTCGACGCCCCGGACAGTGCCGCCGACGGGTCCAGCCCGCTGAAGCTGCCCGAACCGAAGGTGGACAGCAGATCCGTCATGGGTTTGACGAGGCCCGCCACGTCGAATCCCGGGAACTCCGGCGCCTCCGGCACGCCCTTCGGGGCGGGCGGAAGCTCCTGCTGCGGTGGCTTCTCCGGCGCTGTGGGCACCGGCGGCAGGCCCAGCGCGGCGAGGACCTCGTTCACCGGCCGGTCGAGCAGCGCCCGGATCGCCGGGTCGAGCCCGCCGTCCGGCGTCGCGGGTTCGGACATGGCCTACAACACCGCCGAGGTCAGTCCCGCGACATTCGCCACCTCAGTGGCACCGTAGGCCGCGACGGTGGCCGCCGAGGACGCAGCGATCCCGCCGTAGAGCACCGCCAGCTCCGCGACGGACTCGACGTGGACCGCCTGCGCCGCGGTGAAGGCCGCGAGGAAGTCCTGCCCGATCAGGCCCAAGGCCGGGTTCAGCGCCGCGACATTGGCCGCCGCGTCCACCGAACCCGCCGTCGCGACCGCCACCCCGATGCCGGCGTTGGCGGCGCCGAACGCCGCGATCGCCGAATTGACCGCCATGAACATCTTTCTCCCCCATCGTGTCCCCGGGCCCGGTGCGCGAGGCCCTCATCAATTGGACGCACCAGCTCGGGAATCGGATCCCGAAATCTTTTCGCGCCTCCGCGTCGCCCCCTCAGCCGGCCGCGATGTCGGCGTGGAAGCGCTCCATGACCGCCCCGCGGCGAGCCGCGACCTCGCGCGCCGCGACGGCACAGACGTCGACGATGCGCCGGCCGAGCGCGGCACCGTCGGACCTGCATGCCGACGAGGTAAGCGTGAGGCCGACCAGGGCGCAGACCCCGTCCAGCTCCACGCGGATCGCGCCGTCCGGGCTGGACACGGAGACCCGGACCTCGTCGAGCTCGATCCTGGTGCGGCGCAGCACCCGCAGCTGCTCGTGCGCGCGGGCCTCGATGCGGTCCATCTCCTCGCTCATCGGCTCAGACCCGCCGCAGCCAGGTGCCGACCGCGTCGTCCGGCCGCTCCTGCGGAGCCGGCGGGTCCGGCAGACGCATCGCCCGGAGCACCTCCTCGGCGACGCCGGCGCGTTCGAGTTCGGCGCGGCGCCGGAGCCCCGCCGTGGTGGCGGCGTCCCGGCACAGCCGGACGATCGCGTCCGCGAGATCCTGCGGCTCGCGGCGCAGTTCGGTCCGCTCGATGGTGATGTGCAGCGGCGTGCCCTGGTCGTTCGCGCGCACCCGCAGCCCACCGTTGGTCGATGTGGCGATGGTCATCTCTCCCCCTTCATGATTCATTCCTCCCGCACGGTGCCGACGGCACGTTCGCACGCCCCCGCCAGCGGTGCCGCGGTACGCCCGGCCTCGCAGCCCACGCTGAGCTGCGCCGCCCCCGCGACGACCACGTACCAGTCCACGAACCGTTCGGCATCGAGCTGCTCGCGGTAGCCGATCACCTCCCGCCCCGCGACCCGGGCGGCCGGGTTCAAGTCGGTGATCCTGCGGTCGCCGCGCCGGGCGAGGGCTGCCTCGAGATCCGCTGCCACCGCGGCGGCGTCCGACGGCGCCCGCAACCTGGTCCGCACCACGGTGACTCGGCGGCCGTCGTCGGCCTGCGCGAGCCTGCGGCCCGGGGCGGGTTCGGTGAGCGCCCAGCCCTGTGGGAGGTCGACGACGGCACCGTCGAAGGCGACGCGGACGAAGGTCTCCGCGGGCGGCACCGGCCGCTCCGGCGCGGACGGCGGCGTCCCGGGCAGGCACGCGACCGCGCCCACGGCGATCATCCCCACGGTGCCCGTTCCCGCGGCGACCAGCGGCCACACCCGGTGGCGCGGTTCTTCGGTCACGGAGACCGAGGATCGTGGGGGTTCGTGACCGATGTGCGCGGGCGTGGGCGCGGGCCCGGAGGCCGCGAGGGTCTCGAGCACCTCGGCCGGGTCCGTCCGGACCACACGCCAGAGCTTCTGCGCCGCCAGCGCGGCGCGGACGGCCTCGTAGACCTCGGGCGGACCGTCGACCAGGGCCTGATCCACCCGGTCGTCGAGGACGGCGCGCACCGCCCGCACCGGATCCGGGTGCGACGAGGCGGCGACGGGACGCCAGGCCCCGTCGGTGGATTCGAGGACGTGCGCCTGCGCCACCGGACCGCGGCACTCGAGGATCAGCGCCCGCCGGCAATCGAGGAGGCCACTCGCGCGGACGAGCGCCTCGGCGCGCGGGAGGACCTCCGCCGCGACGCCGAGGGATCCCGCGGCCGCTGCGACGAGGCTCCGGCGGGGTGCGCCGAAGACGCTGGGCGCCAGCACCGTCCAGCGGCGAGACGGCGCGCTGCCGCTCGCCGCATCGGCGAGCCACTGCGCCCACCGGCGGGTCGCCTCGGCGGGCGCCGTGAACTCGCCCGTGGCCGCCGGAGCGGCCAGGGCGTGCACGGCACCGTCGGGCCCGCGTACGTACCATTCATCCCCCGCGCAATCGATGAAACTGCGCTTCGGGTCCCCCAACCCGATCATGCGAGGGAGGTTAGCGCGCGGCGGTCTCCTGCGGAGCCGGTTCCGCGGATTCGCGTTTGCGGGCGCGGCGGCGGCTGATCACCGTGACGGCGATGGGGACGATGATCGTCAGCGCGGAGCCGATGAACAGCACCTCGAGGTGGTCGCGCAGCAGCGGGATCCCGCCGAGGAAGTAACCCAGCAGCACGATCCCGTCGCACCACAGGATCGAGCCGAGCACCGAGAACAGCGTGAACCTGCGGTGATCCATCTTCGAGAAGCCCGCGAGCACCGGGACCAGCGTGCGGACGATGCCGATGAACCGCGCGAAGAGCACCGTGAAGGGGCCGTACCTGTCGAAGAAGGCGTAGGTCTTGTCCACCGGGTCCTGGCCGATGAAGCGCATAACCCTGCCGCGCATCACCTTCGGCCCCGCGTACCGGCCGAGCGCGTAACCGCACTGGTCGCCGAGGATCGCCGCGATCGGCAGGAACAGCAGCAGCTGCCAGAGGTGGGCGAAGGGCTGCGGCTGCGCCGCGAAGATGCCGGCGGTGAACAGGATCGAGTCACCCGGGAAGACGAACCCCACCAGCAGACCGGTCTCGATGAAGATCAGCAGCACCAGGCCGATCAGGCCCGCGGAGCCGAGGAAGCCGGTGATGTCGAAAGGGTTCACACCAGCCGAGTATCCACGCGCCGGGCGTCGGAGCAGTGAACTGCGGGCGAACGGATCCGCAACCCGTCGTCAGTCGCCGCAGCAGCCGCCGGCGGCACCGTCGACCTCGCGCTTCTCCCGGGTGATCAGGTTGCGCTCGGCGAGCTCGTCGTCCGCGGGGTAGTCGACGCGCACCAGCGTCAGGCCGCAGGCGGCGGCGACGTTGATGGCGCTGGAACGCTCGCGCTCGTCGAGGAGCCCGGCGACCCAGTCGGCGGACCGTCGGCCCTCCCCGACCGCGGCGACGGCCCCGACGAGGGAGCGCACCATCGACCAGCAGAAGGCGTCGGCGGAGACCTGCGCGGTGAACACCCCGTCGGCGTCCTGCGACCACGAGAACCGCTGCAACTCGCGGACCGTCGTCGCGCCCTCGCGGCGGCGACAGAAGGCGGCGAAGTCGTGCAGGCCGAGCAGGCGGTGGCTCGCCTCCTGCATCCGCGCCAGGTCGACGGGCCGCCGCCACGGCGCGGTGTCGCGGGCGCGCAGCGGGTTCGCGCCGAAGGGCGCATCGGTGAGGCGGTACTCGTAATGCCTGCGCAGCGCGGAGAAGCGCGCGTCGAACTCCGCGGGGGCGATGCCGACCGCGGTGACCCGGACGTCCTGAGGGAGCATCCGCGCGAGGCGGCGCACCAGGCCGTCGGGGATCAGCACCGGGTCCGGCAGGTCGAAGTGGGCCACCTGCCCCGTGGCGTGCACGCCCGCATCGGTGCGGCCCGCGACGGTGAGCTGCACGGCGGTCCGCAGCACCGTCGAGAGGTTCTCCTCCAGCACGCCGCACACCGTGCGCAGCCCGGGCTGGCGGGCCCAGCCGCTGAAGTCGGTGCCGTCGTAGGCGATGTCGAGGCGGTAGCGAGTCATGTCGCCGGAGACTCTACCGGGGCGAGCCCCGCCGCCAGGCCGTCCAGGTAGCGGGTGAGCGCGGTGTCGAGCAGCACGTCGATGTCGTACGGGTAGCTCGTGTGCAGCATCTCCGCCATCACCGGGAAGCGGTCGGCGGGCGCCACGGCGCGCAGCTCGCCCAGCCGGGTGTCGATCCACTCGTCCTCGGTGACGCCCGTCGCCGCGCGGTCGGCGAGCTCGGGCTCGATCGTCGCGCCCAGGCCGCGCACCAGGTTGAGCAGGCAGAGGTACTCGGTGAACGCGGCTCGCGGCGGTAGGCCCGCGGCGCGCAGGGCGCCGAGCAGGTGCTCCGACATCGGCATCGCGCCGGGCAGCACCGCCGGCCGGGTCATGGACATCGCGGCGGCGAGCCACGGGTGGGCCTTCATGCTCTCCCACAGGGAGTGGAGCAGCGCCTCGACGTCGGTGCGCCAGTCCGTCGTCCGGGGCGGGATGGGCAGGTCCGCCAGCACGCGGTCCAGCATCGCCGCCTGCAGCTCGTCGCTGCTGCGGACGTAGCGGTAGACGGCCATCGTCGGGATCTCCAGGGCCGCGGCCAGCCGGCGCATCGAGACCGCCTGCATCGACTCGGCGTCGGCGATGGCGACGGCCGCGGCGATCACGTCGGCGGCGGTCAGCTCGGGGGCGCGCGGGCGGTCCGGGCTCAGCACCACGCTCCCCCTGCCCGGGGCGGAGTCGATCAGGCCGTCGGCCTGCAGCAGGGTCAGCACCTTCGAGGCCGTCGCCATCGCCACGCCGTGATCGCGCATGATCGCCCGCGTCGACGGCGCCCGGTCCCCCGGCCGCAGCCGGCCCGACGCGATGCGCTCGCGGAGCACCGCCGCGATCTCCTCGGCGCGCGTCACGCCGAGCTCGATGCACTAGTGCACTTCGTGAAACAATCCACGTCAACACTGTAGCGCGGTGCACTTGATACGGCGTACGTTCGCACTATGAATCAGCTCCGAATCCTCATCAGCGGCGCCTCCATCGCCGGTCCCGCCGCCGCCCCCCTCCTCGCCCGCCAGGGCCACCGCGTGACGATCGTCGAACGCGCACCGTCGCTGCGGGCGGGCGGCCAGACCGTCGACCTCCGCGGCGCGGGCCGTACCGTGATCGACCGGCTCGGCCTCGGCACCGCCAGCACCGAGCGGCTGCTCGACCAGCGCGGCATCGTCAAGGTGGACGGTCGTGGGCGGCGCGGCGCGAACATGCCCGTGGAGGCCTTCGGCGGCAACGGCATCGTCTCCACCCGCGAGATCCTTCGCGGCGACCTCGCCGAGGTGCTCGTCGACGCCGTCCCCGACGACGTCGAGTACCTGTGGGACGACACCGTGACGGCGATATCGCAGAGCGGGGACCGCGCGCACGTCGAATTCGAGTCCGCGCCGCCCCGGGAGTTCGACCTCGTCGTCGGGGCCGACGGCCTCGGCTCCGCCGTGCGGCGCGCCGCCTTCGGGCCGGACCGGGAGGCCCTGCGCCCCATCGGGCTGCGGTACGCCTGGTTCACCGCCGAGATCGACGAGGACACCCGCGGCTGGTACCTGATGCACACCGCCCGCCGGGGCCGCGTGGTCTCCGTCCGGCCGTCGCGCACCGACGGCACCGTCAAGGCCGGGCTCGCGGTCCGCGGCACCGACGCGCGCCGACTGACCCGGGAGGAGCAGTTCGCGCTGTTCGAGCAGGAGTTCGCCGACGTCGACTGGGTGGCACCGCAGCTCCTGCGCGCGATGCGCACCGCGGACGACTGGGCCTATCAGGACCTCGCGCAGGTTCGGCTCGACTCGTGGACCCGCGGTCGGGTCGCGCTCATCGGCGACGCCGGCTACTGCCCCACCCCGCTCACCGGACTCGGCACCACGCTGGCCCTCGTCGCCGCGTACGTCCTCGCGGGAGAGCTGGGCCGGGCCGACGGTGACGTTCCCCGCGCGCTCGCGCGGTACGACGCGGTGATGCGGCCGTTCGTGGCCAAGGCGCAGGAGCTGCCGCCCGGCAGTCCCGCAGGCTTCGCCCCGGTGGGCCGGATCGGCGTCGCGCTCGGGGACCTCACGTACCGGACGGCCATGATATGGCCGATGCGGCTGGTCTGGGCGGCGCAGTTCGCGAAGGCCGATGGGATCGACCTGCCGGACTACTGAGTCGGCTCACGATGTCGGGTTCTGGGGGCGTGCGCGTGCACTGGAACACCTCCACGCGCGCAGAAGCCGAGATCGTGAGCGGCGTAGCGTCGGGCCCATGACCGAAACCGCGCAGACCGTCACCGTGTTCGCCGATGTCCCGCCGGCCGTGCTCTTCGCGACGCTGGCCCGCCCCGCGGTGCACGCGGCGGCCGACGGCTCCGGCATGTTGCGCGGCGTCTCTGTCGATACCCCTGAGACGATCACCGGCGTCGGCCAGACCTTCGGCATGGAGATGACCGACGAGCAGGGCCGCCCGTACTCGGTCGACAACCACGTCACCGCGTTCGAGCCGGGCACGCGGATCGCGTGGCTGCCCGCCGGTCGGGGGAAGCCGCCCGTCGGCGTCGAATGGTCGTGGACGTTCACCCCGGAGGGAGACGGGACACTCGTCGCCGTGACCTGCGACTGGTCGCGCGTGACCAACGAGGCCTATCTCGCGAAATTCACCCTGCCGCGGGTCTCGGAGGAGAAGGTGCGGCGCACCGTCGACGCCGTGATCGCGACGATCCGCACCTGACCCGAGGGTAGGTAGCACCGGTCGCAGCGGAAGTCCGAGGTCACCATCTGGGCTAACGCTGTTATGTCGGGAACGACGAAGCCCGCCACCTGCGTGCAGGTGGCGGGCTCGCGTACGTGGGTGACTACTCCGAGTCGGAGTCGTCGTCCTGCTGCGACGGCGGCAGCGAGTAGCCCGCAGCCTCGGCCGAAGCATCGTCGGCGAACCAGATCTCGGCGACCGTCGAGTCGAAGAAACGCGTACCGGGACGGTGGTACAGCTTCGAATCGGCGTTGCCCTTGATCGGGAAGCCCTCGGGGGCCTCGTCGGCGTCCTCGAGCGGCGCGTGCGCGCCGGCGGGGAGGTCCGAGGTCTCCTCGACGATCTCCGCGGCCTCGACGGCGGCGGACTTCGCAGCGGCCTGCGAGGCGGCGACACGAGTGGCGCGCGACGCCTCGGTGGCGGCGAGCTGCTCGGTCACGATCTCGATGACGGCCATGGGGGCGTTGTCGCCCTTGCGGTTCTCCGTCTTGATGATCCGGGTGTAACCGCCCTGACGGTCGGCGACCGCCGGAGCGATCTCCGCGAACAGCACGTGCACGACGTCCTTGTTGCGGATCTCCTTCATGACCTCGCGGCGGTTGGCCAGTTTGCCGTGCTTGGCATGGCTGATCAGCTTCTCCGCGTAGGGGCGCAGGCGCTTGGCGCGGGACTCGGTGGTCTCGATGCGGCCGTGCTCGAAGAGCGCGGTCGCGAGGTTCGCCAGAATGTGCTTCTGGTGCGAGGCCGAGCCGCCCATCCGGGCGCCCTTAGTGGGCCTAGGCATTGTTTCTCCTGTGGGTGTTTACGAGCTCTTCAGCTCAGAGCTGCTCGGTCTCGGCGTAGTCCTGATCGCCATCGGCGTCGCCCGAGAACGACGCGTCGTCGCTCCAGGTACCGGTGGCCGGGTCGTACCCGTCGACCTGCGACGGATCGAACGACGCGGGGCTGTCCTTGAGGGCCAGACCCAGCGTGTGCAGCTTGACCTTGACCTCGTCGATCGACTTCTGACCGAAGTTGCGGATGTCGAGAAGATCGGACTCGGTGCGGGCCACGAGCTCGCCCACGGTGTGCACACCCTCGCGCTTGAGGCAGTTGTACGAGCGCACCGTCAGGTCGAGGTCCTCGATCGGCAGCGAGAACGCCGCGATGTGGTCGGCCTCGGCCGGCGACGGCCCGATCTCGATGCCCTCGGCCTCGACGTTGAGCTCGCGCGCCAGGCCGAACAGCTCGACCAGGGTCTTGCCGGCCGAGGCCAGCGCGTCCCGCGCGGTCATCGAGTTCTTGGTCTCGACGTCCAGGATCAGGCGATCGAAGTCGGTGCGCTGCTCGACGCGGGTGGCCTCGACCTTGTAGGTCACCTTCAGCACGGGCGAGTAGATCGAGTCGACCGGGATACGGCCGATCTCGGCGCCCGACGCCTTGTTCTGCACGGCCGGCACGTAACCGCGGCCCCGCTCGACGACGAGCTCGATCTCGAGCTTGCCCTTGTCGTTCAGGGTGGCGATGTGCAGGTCGGGGTTGTGGACGGTGACCGACGCCGGGGGGACGATGTCGCCCGCGGTGACGGCGCCCGGACCCTGCTTGCGCACGTACATGGTGACCGGCTCGTCATCCTCCGACGAGACGACCAGGCCCTTGAGGTTCAGGATGATGTCGGTGACATCCTCCTTCACGCCGGGGACCGTGGTGAACTCGTGCAGCACACCGTCGATGCGGATGCTGGTCACGGCCGCGCCCGGGATGGACGACAGCAGCGTGCGGCGGAGCGAGTTGCCCAGCGTGTAACCGAAGCCCGGCTCCAGCGGCTCGATGATGAACTTCGAGCGCGCCTCGGAGATGACCTCTTCGCTGAGAGTGGGTCGCTGCGAGATGAGCATTGAGTATTCCTTCTCTCTGGGCGTCCGCTATTTGACGCCCGTAGAAGGTCGCCGGCGGCGAATCCGCCGGCGACCGATGCACTACTTACTTCGAGTAGTACTCGACGATGAGCTGCTCCTGGAAGGGCACGACGATCTGCTCACGCTCGGGCACGCGGTGCACGAGGATGCGCAGGGTCGACGGGACCACCTGAAGCCATGCCGGAGCGGTGCGCTCGGCGGCGGTCTCACGCGCGATCTGGAACGGCGTGGTGCCGAGCGACTTCGGGCGCACGTCGATGATGTCGTACTGCGAGACGCGGTACGAGGGAACATCCACGCGGACGCCGTTCACCGTGAAGTGACCGTGGGTCACCAGCTGGCGGGCCTGACGGCGGGTACGCGCCAGGCCGGCGCGGTACACGACGTTGTCGAGGCGGGTCTCGAGGATCTGCAGCAGGGCGTCACCGGTCTTACCGGTGGCGGCCTTCGCCTCCTTGTAGTAGCGGGAGAACTGCTTCTCCATCACGCCGTACATGAAGCGGGCCTTCTGCTTCTCCTTGAGCTGCAGGAGGTACTCGGACTCCTTGATCCGCGCGCGGCCGTGCTGGCCGGGCGGGTAAGGACGACGCTCGAACGCCTCGGAACCGCCGACGAGGTCGACGCCCAGACGACGGGACTTACGGGTGACAGGGCCGGTATAACGAGCCATGGTTTCTCTCTCCTACCTTCCCTAGACCCGACGCCGCTTGGGCGGACGGCAGCCGTTGTGCGGCTGCGGCGTCACGTCGGAAATGGTGCCCACCTCGAGGCCGGCGGCCTGCAGCGAACGGATGGCGGTCTCGCGACCCGAACCCGGGCCCTTGACGAAGACGTCGACCTTCTTGACGCCGTTCTCCTGCGCCTTGCGAGCAGCGTTCTCGGCGGCGAGCTGCGCGGCGAACGGGGTGCTCTTACGCGAGCCCTTGAAGCCGACGTGGCCCGAGGAGGCCCAGCTGATCACGTTGCCGTTGGGGTCGGTGATCGAGACGATCGTGTTGTTGAACGTGCTCTTGATGTGCGCGTGGCCGTGCGGAACGTTCTTCTTTTCGCGACGACGCGATGCGCCCTTCTTCGCGCCGGTGGCGGCGCGCGACTTCGGAGGCATTACTTCTTCTTTCCGGCGATGGTCTTCTTCGGACCCTTACGGGTGCGAGCGTTGGTCTTGGTGCGCTGGCCACGCACGGGCAGGCCACGACGGTGGCGGATGCCCTGGTAGCACTGGATCTCGATCTTGCGACGAATGTCGGCCTGCACCTCGCGGCGCAGGTCACCCTCGACCTTGTAGTCCGTGCCCTCGATGAAGTCGCGGAGCTTGGTCAGATCCTCGTCGCTGAGGTCCTTGCTGCGCAGATCCGGGCTCACACCGGTCTCGGCGAGAATCTCAGTCGCGCGGGTACGGCCGATGCCGTAGATGTAGGTCAGTGCGATCTCCATGCGCTTCTCGCGCGGGAGGTCGACACCCATGAGACGTGCCATTCTTGGCGGTTTCCTTTTCTCGTTCGGAGGTCTGCTCCCCGCCCGTCCTCGCTGGTTCCGGCGCTTTCACGCCGGCCGAGGCCCCGGCCTCCGAGCCGGGGGTCCCACAGGGGCCGTATGCCCCCGCTGGTGCGGAGAGGTCATCAAGTGTTCCAAGCGGCGAACCGCTCGAAGCGCGGTGACTAGCCCTGACGCTGCTTGTGACGCAGGTTCTCGCAGATCACCATGACCCGACCGTTACGGCGGATCACCTTGCACTTCTCGCAGATCGGCTTGACGCTGGGGTTGACCTTCACGTCAGTCCTATCCAGTTGTTTCCGTGTTTTTCCACGCCGCACCGGATATCCGGCACGGCGCCACTGCACGCACGACGAAGCCGCGCACGCACGCGATGATCCAGTCTACGCTGCGCGCGCCGCGCTCCCAAATCCGCCGCCGAGCAGCGCCCGTGCTAGCCTCAGGCGCACGCGTGACATGCACTATCCGTCACCGATGATTCCCAATGATTCGATAGGACCAAGACATGCGCCTGTCCCTCGCTCGCCGACTCAGCGTCGCCGCGACCGCCGCCGTCGGCGTCGCAGCGTCGTTGCTGGTCACCGCCGCCCCGGCTACGGCCGCCCCGCGCATCGTCGTGGGCCCCGGCTCCGAGATCGACGTGGTGCAGAAGCGCACCGGCGAGGGGATCGAGGTCTCCGCCTGCACCCTCGGCGTCCTCGCGATCACGCCGAACGGCGAGCGCGTCGGCGTCACCGCCGGCCACTGCGGACGCGCGGGCCAGGACGTCGCGGTACCCGTACCCGGCACCGAGCGCACGATCACCTCGGTCGGCACGATCCGCCAGTCGTCCAACCCGAAGGTGAGCAAGGACGGGCGGATCGCGGACTTCAACGCGCCCGACTGGGCCACCATCACCTTCAAGAAGGCCGTGCCGCTGAGCACCTCGCTCGGCCGCGTCAAGCCCACCCGCGTCGCGCGCGCCGTCGTGGGCGATCGGGTGTGCCGCCAGGGCCGCACCACCGGCTGGCAGTGCGGCAAGGTCGTCGACGTCGCACCGACGCGGATCCTCACCGACCTCAAGGGCGATCACGGCGACAGCGGCGGCCCGCTCGTCCGGCTGTCCGACGGTGCGGCGCTCGGCCTCACGACCGGCGGCATCCAGCTGTCGACGAGCAGCGGCCTGATGTCGGAGTTCATCGACCTGCAGTTCGTGTTCGCCCAGGCCGGCGGCCTGCGACTGGCGGTCTGAACCCCGTAACCCCGGTCACCGGGAACGAGAAGGGCCCACCCCGCGGGGTGGGCCCTTCTCGTCGGTGCGCTACGCGGTCACTTGTACCGGTAGACGATGCGCCCGCGCGTGAGGTCGTACGGAGAGAGCTCCACGACCACCCGATCCTCGGGCAGAATACGAATGTAGTGCTGCCGCATCTTGCCGCTGATGTGTGCGAGCACCTTGTGCCCGTTCTCCAGCTCGATGCGGAACATTGCGTTGGGGAGCGGCTCGACGACGCGGCCCTCCACCTCGATGGCTCCGTCCTTCTTCGCCATACCCTCCACGATCCTGTTGTCTTCAGCGGACGCCGTGTGCGACCTGTGCCCCTCCGCGAGCGGCCGGGCATGCGGCCGAACGCCGCGCTACCCATCTATTCTACGCGCTCACGACCCTCCGACCGAATCCTGGCCGAACGCCCCGTCGGAACCGCCCCCGCGGCTGACGAGGTGCAACGCGAGTTCGACCGAGTCGGGGACGAAGTCCGCGGGGTCCGCGGCCACCGCCGCGAGGAGCTCGCGCGGGGTCATCCACCCTCCGCTCGCGACCTCCTCCGGTTGGTGGACGAGCGCACCGTCGTACGTGCAGACGTACTGGAAGCAGACGAACCGGGTCCGCGGGTCCGCGTACGAACGGACACCGACGGGGCGCAGCCGCACCCCGTGCACGCCCAGTTCCTCGAAGACCTCGCGGGCGGCACCGTCGTCCGGCGACTCCCCCGCCAGCAGCACCCCGCCCGCGCAGAAGTCGCGCAGGCCCGGGTAGAGGTCCTTGACGACGGTGCGCCGGTGCACGTAGATGCGGCCGGCGCCGTCGAAGACGAGGATCGCCGTGGCGCCGTGGCGGAGGTTCTCGGCGCGCACCCGCGAGCGGGGCGCCGATCCGGTTTGGTGCCCGGCCTCGTCGAACAGCCCGACGATCTCGTCCTGCGGCATGCGCCTCCCTTTTCCCACAGTATGAGTCAAACCCTGGACATCGGGGCGGCTGTGCACTTGTATCGGGGCCATGAGCAATCCGGACAGCCCGAACTGGCACTTCGAGACCACGCAGATCCACGCCGGGCAGACGCCCGACAGTGCGACCAATGCGCGTGCGCTCCCGATCTACCAGACCACGTCGTACACGTTCGACAACACCGATCACGCCGCGGCGCTGTTCGGGCTGGCCGAGCCGGGCAACATCTACACCCGCATCATGAACCCGACCCAGGACGCCGTCGAGCAGCGCATCGCCGCGCTCGAGGGCGGTGTCGCGGCGCTCCTCGTCGCCTCCGGCCAGGCCGCCGAGACGCTCGCCATCCTCAACATCGCGGAGTCCGGCGACCACATCGTCAGCTCGCCCTACCTGTACGGCGGCACCTACAACCTGCTGCACTACACCCTGGCCAAGCTGGGCATCGAGGTCACCTTCGTCGAGAACCCGGACGATCTGGAGCAGTGGCGCGCCGCCATCCGCCCCACCACCCGCGCGTTCTTCGCCGAGACCATCTCCAACCCGCGCGGCCACGTGCTCGACATCGCCGGCGTCTCCGGCGTCGCGCACGAGAACGGGCTGCCGCTCATCGTCGACAGCACGGTCGCCACCCCGTACCTGCTCAACCCGCTCGCCCACGGCGCCGACATCGTGGTGCACTCCGCCACCAAGTACCTCGGCGGCCACGGTTCCGCGATCGGCGGCGTCATCGTCGACGGCGGCAGCTTCGACTGGACGCAGGGCCGGCACCCGAACTTCACCACCCCGGACCCGTCGTACCACGGCGTCGTCTTCGCCGATCTCGGCGCGCCCGCCTTCGCCCTCAAGGCCCGCGTGCAGCTGCTGCGCGACCTGGGCCCCGCGATCTCCCCGTTCAACGCCTTCCTGCTGTCGCAGGGCATCGAGACGCTGAGCCTGCGGGTCGAGCGGCACGTGGCCAACGCCCAGAAGGTCGCCGAGTTCCTCCAGGGCCAGGGCACCGTGACCGACGTGATCTACGCCGGCCTGCCGTCCTCGCCCTACTACGACCGCGCTCGGGAGCTGCTGCCCAAGGGCGCCGGCGCCATCGTCGCGTTCGAGCTCGCGGGCGGCGTGCCCGCGGGCAAGGCCTTCGTGGACGCGCTGCAGCTGCACAGCCACGTCGCCAACATCGGCGACGTGCGCTCGCTGGTGATCCACCCCGCGTCCACCACGCACAGCCAGCTCACCGAGCAGGAGCAGCTCGAGGCCGGCGTGACCCCGGGCCTGGTGCGCCTGGCCGTGGGCATCGAGCACATCGACGACATCCTCGCCGACCTGCAGCTGGGCCTCAAGGCCGCCGCGGACGCGTCCTAGGAGTCCGGCGATGCGCGCGCTGAGGTGGTTGCGCCGGGCCGTCCGATCGGTTCTCGCCGGCGACGACGCCTGGACCGCGGCCGTGCAGCGCGGTTGCACGTAGACCGGTACGACCAGCGAAGGCACCCCCGACACCGTGAACGACGGAGTCGGGGGTGCCTCGTTCTTGTGTGCTCTCGGATCTTGTCCGATTCGGACTGGGATTTCACTGGGATCGGATTGGGATACGACTGGTAATGTGGTCCCATGGAAGCAACAGTGGATTCCGTGGGCCGGATACTGGTCCCGAAGCAGCTCCGCGACGCGCTCGGCATCACCCCCGGATCGGTGGTCGACATCTCGTGGTACGGCAGCGGCGTTCAGATCACGCCCGGTGGCCGCACCGCGAAGCTCGAGCGCGACGATGACGGTCGTCTGGTCGCGGTCGGCGACACCCCCTTCGATGACGACGTGCTGTTCGCGCTGATCGACGCCGGCCGCAGATGACGTCGGCCGCACTCATCGCGGTCGATACGTCCGTCGCAGTCCCCCTCTTGTCCACCCAGCACCGGCAACACGAAGCCGTCGCCATGTGGGCGTCCGGGAAACGGCTGGCATTGAGCGGTCACGCGCTTGCCGAGACCTATTCCGCGCTCACCCGGCTCCCGGGCGGGTCACGGGTCGCCCCCACCGATGCGACGGACCTCATCGACGCGAACTTCGAGCAGATCCTCACGCCGTCGCCCCGCACGACGACCGAGATCCACCGATTGTGCGCGGAGCTGAACATCGCAGGAGGTCCGGTGTACGACGCGCTGGTCGCGTTCGCCGCCCATGACAACGGCGCCGTACTGGCCACCCGCGACGCCCGGGCGCGTGGCATCTACAGCCTGGTGGGCGTCACGACGACCTTCGTCGCGCCGTAGCCCGGCTACCGTTCCAGGGCGGACCGCACCTGGCGCTCCAGGGCGACGGTGGCGGATCTCGGCAGGTCGATGAGGCCGTCGAGCTCGGACCGCGCCCGCTGATAGGCCTGCCGGCGCTCCGGGCCCGTGGCGGCACCGTCGAGCGCGACGGTCAGGAGGCGCTGCGCCTTGGCGAGGCGCTCCTGCTCGATCGGCGAGAAGTCGCCCCGGCGCCGGCGGCGCGCCTCCTGCTCGGCGACGTCGAACGCGGCGGCGTAGGCGTGCACCGCGGCGCGGTACTCCTCCACCCCGTCGACCTGTTCGGGGCCGTCCGGGCGGAGCAGGTCGGCGCGCCGCTTCGCCTTGTGGAAGTCGACGGTGAGCGGCTCCCGCATGTCGACCATCATCGGGAAGTCGAGGATGGTCGACAGGTCCGTCTCGTACTCGAACCAGCGGGTGTCGACGGCGTCGTGGTCCGCGACCGCGCGGGCGAGTTCCTGCCGCACCTCGGCGGCGTCGACCTGCGCGCGGCCCTTCGCCTGCGCCATCGCGGCCTTCGTCTCGTGCTTGATGCGGTACCGCTCGAGCCGACGGTCCGCCCGCCTGTCACTCCAGCTGACCGCGCCCTTGACGCCGGCCGCGATCACGCCGCTGAACGGGAAGATCAGCCACCAGAAGTTGAGCCACTCCACGTGACCAGAGTAGCGCGATGATTCGGACCGCTCAGGAGATCGTCTCCGCCCCCGAGCCGCCCGGAAATCAGCTCCGCTGCTCCGCGTTCGCGACGATCAGATCGTGCACGTACCGGGCGAGCCCGGGGGCGATGTCGTCGTAGTGCTTGGTGAACCGCTCGTCCGCGAGGTACATCTGCGCCAGGCAGACCTGCATCGGGTAGTCGCAGTCGTAGAACTTCTCGATGCTCGCCCGATGCCGCTCGGCGAGGGCATCGCCCTCCGGTGAGCCGGGCGCGACGCCCCGGGCCAGACCGTCGGCGAGGGCGGCCTCCAGCGCGTCGGTGTCGGCCTTGACCTGCTTCCAGTCGTCCTTGCTCATCGAGGCGGTGCGGTCCGAGCTCTGCTTCCACTGGTCGGTCTCACCCCAGCGCTCCTGCGCCTCCGCGGCGTACTCGTCGCCCCGCCAGTCGTCGCCGAAGATCTCGCTCTGCTCCTCGGCGGTCAGCGCGATGCCCTGCTTCTTGCTGTTCATCATGTCCTCCACAGCCGCGACCATCCGGCGCAAACGGTCGATCCGTTCGGTCAGGAGACTGTGTTGCTGCTCCAGGTGCGCCATGGCGTCGGCCGACGGATCGTCGAGCAGGGTCGCTATCTGCTCGAGGGGGAAGCCCAACTCCCGGTAGGTCAGCACGCGGTGCAGCCGTTCGACGTCGACATCGGAGTAGGCCCGGTAGCCGGCGCCGGTGCGCGCCGACGGCGGGACCAGCCCGATCTCGTCGTAGTGGTGCAACGTGCGGACGCTCACCCCGGTCATCCGCGCGACGGCGCCGACCGGGTGGAACCGATGCTTCCCCTCGTTCACAGCGACCACACTGCGGCCTCACGTCGCGTGAGGGTCAAGCGGGACGACATCACCGCAGGTCAGGGGCGAGGCGTGAGGATACGCGGACCGTCGGCGGTGACGGCGACGGTGTGCTCCCAGTGCGCGGCGCGGGCACCGTCGTCCGTGACGACGGTCCAGTCGTCCTCGAGGACGGAGGTGTCGGGGGTGCCGAGCGTGAGCATCGGCTCGATGGCGAGCGTGGACCCCACGACGAGCAGCGGGCCCTTGCCCGGGTCGCCCTCGTTGGCGAGGAAGGGCTCCATGTGCATCTCGCGGCCGATGCCGTGGCCGCCGTAGCCGTCGACGATGGCCAGGTCGCGACCGAGCCGCGCGGCCTGCGCGTAGGTGGCGGTCTCGATGGCGTGCGAGACATCGGTCAGGCGGTTGCCGTCGATCATCGCGGCGATACCGGCCTCCATGGCCAGGCGGGTGGCCTCGGAGAGGTCCGCGTCCTCCGCCGACAGCTCGCCGACGCCGAAGGTCCACGCCGAGTCGCCGTGCCAGCCGTCGAGGATGGCGCCGCAGTCGATGGACACCAGGTCGCCCGCGGCGAGCACCGTCGACCGATCCGGGATGCCGTGCACGACGACCTCGTTGACCGAGGAGCAGATCGAGCCGGGGAAGCCGTGGTAGCCCTTGAACGAGGGCACCCCGCCGGCCTCCCGGATCACCGTCTCGGCGACCTCGTCGAGCTCGAGCGTGCAAACGCCGACGCGGGCGGCATCGCGGACCGCGACGAGCGCGCGGCCCACGACGGCGCCCGCGGCGGCCATCGCATCGAGCTCTCCCGCGGAGCGGAAGGGCACGGTCTTCTTCTTGAGGCGGAAACGACTCACTTGTCGAGCTGCGCGGTGACCCGGCCCAGCACCTCGTCGACGGTCCCGAGGGCGTCGACGTGCGTGACGAAGTCCCCGTAGTAGTCGAGCAGCGGCGCGGTCTGGTTCGCGTAGACCTGCATGCGGTTGCGGATGACCTCTTCGGTGTCGTCCGCGCGGCCGCGGGCGAGCATGCGCTCGACGACGGTGTCCTCCGGGACGTCGAAGGAGATCACGGCGTCGAGCTTCTCGCCGCGCTCAGTGAGGATCTCGGCCAGCGAATCGGCCTGGTCCGTCGAGCGCGGGAAGCCGTCGAGGATGAAGCCGTTCTTCGCGTCGGGCTCGGTCAGCCGCGACCGCACCATGTCGACGGTGACCGACGACGGGACCAGCTCGCCCGCGTCCATGTACGTCTTGGCCTGGACGCCGAGCGCGGTGCCCTCGCTGATGTTGGCACGGAAGAGGTCGCCGGTGGAGATGTGCGGGATGCCGTACTTCTCGGACAGCCGCTCGGCCTGCGTACCCTTGCCCGCGCCGGGAGGGCCCAGAATAACCAGTCTCACTTGAGGAATCCTTCGTAGTTGCGTTGCATCAGTTGACTCTCGATCTGCTTGGTGGTGTCGAGCGCCACCACCACGATAATGAGGATCATCGTGCCGCCGAAGGGCAGGTTGCTCGTGCTCGAGCCGCCGCCCATCTCGAGGAACAGGTTGGGGAGAATCGCGATGATACCGAGGTACAGCGAGCCCGGCAGGGTGATCCGCTGCAGGACGTAGTTGAGGTAGTCCGCGGTCGGCTTACCGGGACGAATGCCCGGGATGAAGCCGCCGAACTTCTTCATCTCGTCCGCGCGCTCCTCCGGGTTGAAGGTGATCGCCACGTAGAAGTACGTGAAGAAGATGATCAACGCGAAGTACACGACGATGTGCCAGGGGCTGGCCGGGTTGACCAGGTTGTTCTGGATCCACACCACCCAGGTCGACGTCGAGCCGTTCGCGACCAACTGGATCACCAGCTGCGGCAGGTACAGCAGCGAGGACGCGAAGATCACCGGGATGACGCCCGCGGTGTTGACCTTCAGCGGCAGGTAGGTCGACGAGCCGCCGTACATCTTGCGGCCGACCATGCGCTTGGCGTACTGCACCGGGATGCGGCGCTGGCCCTGCTCGACGAAGACGACCGCGACGAGGATCACCACGACCGCGACG
This sequence comes from Tsukamurella spumae, assembly GCF_012396015.1. GTDB lineage: Bacteria > Actinomycetota > Actinomycetes > Mycobacteriales > Mycobacteriaceae > Tsukamurella > Tsukamurella spumae. Next base: position 38,199 of record NZ_JAAXOQ010000031.1, read on the forward strand.
CACACGAGGCCGAAGACGAGGCCGCCCTGGCTCTGGAGGATCTTCTGGCCGTCGGCGGGCAGACGCGAGGCGATGCCCGCGAAGATGAGCAGCGACATGCCGTTGCCGATGCCGCGCTCGGTGATCAGCTCGCCGAACCACATCACGAGGATCGCGCCGGCGGTCATCACGACCACGATCGTGACCAGGCTGAACAGGCCCTTGTCCGGGAGGATCGGCTTATCGTCCGGGCAGCCCTGCAGCAGCTGGCCGCGCGAGGCCATCGCGACGATCGCGGTGGCCTGCAGCAGTGCCAGCGCCACGGTGAGGTAGCGGGTGTACTGGGTGATCTTCGCCTGGCCGGCCTGACCCTCCTTGCGGAGCGTCTCGAACCGCGGGATGACCACCATCAGCAGCTGGATGATGATCGAGGCCGTGATGTACGGCATGATGCCGATCGCGAACACCGACAGCTGCAGCAGCGCGCCGCCGGAGAACATGTTGATCAGCGAGTAGACATCGGCGTTCGCGCCCTTGCTGACGCTGTCGATGCACTCACTGACGTTCTTGAAGTCCACGCCGGGCGACGGCAGGGTCGCGCCGAATCGGTAGAGCACGACGATGCCCAGGACGATCAGAATCTTCCGCCGCAGATCCGGGGTCCGGAAGATCGGGACTAGGGCCGAAAGCACACATCCTCCTGGCAGCCGGGCTACCCCGACGGGGTGCCCCACGCTCGTGGACACGTCCTCCACCCGCGGCGGAGTGCCGTGTCCTCATGGGTAATCCTGCAAACGTATGAAACTCTAACAGCCGCTCTCGAAGTGGCTGTTCAGGGTGGGTGGCGGACCGCATGCGCGGTGACCAGCCCGCGCGGTACGCGGCCCGCGGGTTAGGAGAGCGTACCGCCCGGCGGAGGCGGGCGGTCACCGTCGAACCCGCGAAACGAGAGCCGCGGTAGGCACCGGTGACCGGCGCCTACCGCGGCGTCCACGTTCCTCACGCTGGCGCGTAGGCCTGAGGACTAGGCCTCGGCCGACGGCTTCAGCTCGGTGGTCGAACCACCGGCGGCCTCGATCTTGGCCTTGGCGGCGCCGGTGACCTTGGTCGCCGTCACGTCCACCTTGACGCTGATCTCGCCGTCGCCGAGCACCTTGACGACACGGTTCTTGCGAACCGCACCGGCGGCGACGAGCTCGTCGATGCCGATGGTGCCGCCCTGCGGGAACATACGGGCGATGTCGCCCACGTTCACGACCTGGTACTCGACCCGGTTGCGGTTCTTGAAGCCCTTGAGCTTCGGCAGCCGCATGTGCAGCGGCATCTGCCCGCCCTCGAAGTTCACGGGGACGTTCTTGCGGGCCTTGGTGCCCTTGGTGCCGCGACCGGCGGTCTTGCCCTTGGAGCCCTCACCGCGACCCACGCGGGTCTTCGCGGTCTTCGCGCCCTTCGCGGGACGGAGATCGTGCAGCTTGATAGCCATTGCTTACACCTCCTCCACTTCCACGAGATGCGACACGACCTGGATCAGGCCGCGGTTGACGGGGTTGTCCTCGCGGACGACCTGCTTGCGGATGCCCTTGAGGCCCAGCGTCCGCAGGCTGTCGCGCTGGTTCTGCTTGAGCCCGACCAGGCCACGCGTCTGGGTGATCTTCAGCTGTGCCATGACTTATGCTCCCTGACCCGCACGAGCGCGGAGCATGCCGGCCGGGGCGACGTCCTCGACGGGCAGGCCGCGACGAGCCGCGACCTCCTCGGGACGCTGCAGCTCCTTGAGAGCCGCCACGGTCGCGTGCACCACGTTGATGGCGTTGTCCGAGCCCAGGCTCTTGGCGATGACGTCGTGGACGCCGGCCGCCTCGAGCACGGGACGCACGGCGCCACCGGCGATGACACCGGTACCCGGGCTGGCGGGACGCAGCAGCACGACGCCGGCCGCGGCCTCACCCTGCACCGGGTGCACGATGGTGTTGCCGATCATGGGGACGCGGAAGAAGTTCTTCCGAGCCTCCTCGACACCCTTCTGGATGGCCGCAGGAACTTCCTTGGCCTTGCCGTAACCGACGCCGACCATGCCCTGGCCGTCGCCGACGATCACGAGGGCGGTGAAGCTGAAGCGACGACCACCCTTCACGACCTTCGAGACGCGGTTGATGGTGACAACCTTCTCGATGTAGTTGCTCTTCTCGGCCTCGTTCCGACCACCGCGCTGATCGCGGTCGCGGCCGCCACGGCCGCCGCGGCGGTCGTTCGAGTTCTCGGGGCCGTTGTTACCGGCGGGCCCATTGCCGCCGTCACGACGCTGACGTCCGGGCATCAGGCTGCCTCTCCTTCGATGGAAAAGATGGTGGTACAGGTCATCAGAACTCCAACCCGCCTTCGCGAGCGGCGTCAGCGAGCGCAGCGATCCGGCCGTGGTACTTGTTGCCACCACGGTCGAACACGACGGCGTCCACACCGGCTGCCTTGGCACGCGCGGCGATGAGCTCGCCGACCTTCTTCGACTGGGCCGACTTGTCGCCGCCCGCAGCCTTGACGTCCGCCTCCAGCGTCGACGCCGCGGCCAGCGTGTGGCCCTTGAGGTCGTCGATCAGCTGCACGTGGATGTGCCGGCTGGAGCGCTTGACGACGAGACGCGGACGGGCCGCGGTGCCCTCGATCTTCTTGCGCAGGCGGAAGTGACGGCGGGCCTTCGACGTGCGACGACGAGTCGAGACGTCCTTGCCCACCGGGACCCGCTTGTTGTTCTCGGTCTGAGTTGCCATGAGTTACTTACCCGTCTTTCCGACCTTGCGACGGATCTGCTCACCCTCGTACCGCACGCCCTTGCCCTTGTAGGGGTCGGGACGACGGAGCTTGCGGATGACCGCCGAGATCTGGCCGACCTGCTGCTTGTCGATGCCGGACACGGAGAACTTGGTGGGGCTCTCCACCGCGAAGGTGATGCCCTCGGGCGCCTCGATCGGCACCGGGTGGCTGAAGCCCAGGGCGAACTCGAGGTCCTTGCCCTTGAGCGCCACGCGGTAACCCACGCCGTAGATCTCCATCTTCTTGGTGTAACCCTCGGTCACACCGGTCACCATGTTGGCGACCAGGGTCCGCGACAGACCGTGCAGCGCGCGGTTGCGCCGCTCGTCGTCGGGACGGGCCACCACGACGGCGCCCTCTTCGTTCTTCGACACCGAGATCGGCTCGGAGACGGTCAGCGACAGCTGGCCCTTGGGGCCCTTGACGGTGACGTCCTGGCCGGCGATCTGCACGTCGACGCCCGCGGGAACGACCACGGGGTGCTTACCAATACGCGACATAAGTTTGTGTCCCCTTACCAGACGTAAGCGAGGACTTCGCCGCCCACGCCCTGCTTGGCTGCCTGGCGATCCGTGAGGAGGCCCGAGGACGTGGAGATGATCGCCACGCCCAGGCCACCGAGGACCTTCGGCAGGTTGGTGGACTTCGCGTACACGCGCAGACCGGGCTTCGACACGCGGCGCAGGCCGGCGATCGAACGCTCACGGCTGGGGCCGTACTTCAGCGAAACGACGAGGTTCTTGCCCACCTCGGCGTCCTCGGTACGGAAGTCGGTGATGTAGCCCTCACGCTTGAGGATCTCGGCGATGTTCGCCTTGATCTTCGAATGCGGGAGCGTCACCTCGTCGTGGTACGCCGAGTTGGCGTTGCGCAGACGGGTCAAGAAGTCCGCGATCGGATCAGTCATGGTCATGACAGATTCGTCTACCTTTCTCGCAGCGGTTCCCATGCATCGACGGCGGTCTGGTGCCCTGACGAATCAGGGCCTGGAACGTCCGACGGTGGGCCTACTACGAAGCAAACCGTCCTGCAATACCGTTGCACTGCAGGGATTCCGGACCGGCGAACCGGTTCGGGGATGTGCGCCGGGCGTGCTCGAAGCACGACAGGCAACCTCACTAGTGTAGAGAAAGTCCCGGTCAGAGTCGAATCGGCGCTGTTCGGCGCCGTCGTCCCCCGCGCCGCACCGATTCCCCCACCGTGCGTCAGTTCACCCGCAGCGTCGTCGTCACCGGAGTGGGGTTCTGCGTCAGGTCCAGGACCGGGCAGTGCGCGTCGACGGTGTCGGTCAGCTCGCGGTAGCGCTCCTCGCCGTCCGGGCCGGTGATGTCGACTGTGACCCGGACGGCCGTGAACCCGGGGCGGACGGCGTCGTCGAGGCCGAAGAAGCCGCGCACGTCGAGGTCGCCCTCGGCGCTGAGCTTCAGCTCGTCGATGGTCAGGCCCAGCTTGTCGGCGTAGAAGCGGTAGGTCACCACCTGGCAGGACAGCAGGGCGCCCAGGTACGCCTCGACCGGGTTGATCGCGGTGTCGGCGCCGCCGAGCGTCGGCGGCTCGTCGACCTCGAGGACGTGCCGGCGGGCCGTCGTGACGCTGCCGACGGTGCCCTGCGGCACCGCCGTCGCCGAGAACACCACGTGCGCGTTGGCGACATTGCGTGAGACCGCCTCGGCGGTCGCGTCGATGATGGCGGAGAGGGTTCCGGTGGCGGAAGCGGTCATGGGAGAGTTCCTTTCGAGGGCGAAAGACAATACCTGCGCGAACGGTATGTCCGTTTCCCCCGGCGCGCACTGGTTGCGCTCAGCCTGATTCGCAGGCCGATACCCTGGGACCGTGCCCACCTCCCTCACGATCGCCCTGCTCGCGGTGCTCACCACGGTGGGCCTGGTCGGGTCCGTCGTGTCCGACGGTGCCGCCCCCCTCGTCTGGGCCGTCGCGACCGTCGTGGTCGCGGGGCTGCTCGCGTGGCGCCTACGGTCCGCGCCGCCCGGCGCATCGCTGATCGCGGCGTTCGCGACGGGGATCCTCGTCGTCTCGGCGGGCCTCCCCGCGGCGATCGTGCTCACCGAGAGCGCACCCGGCCGCTCCCCCACCTCGAACTCGGCGCTCGGCGCATCCGACCGCGCGGCCGCGGTCGATCCGTCGGCCGAGCTGCGCAGCGCTCTGCAGAAGGCCGACGAGGTGCTCCCGGGCGGATCGCAATCGCTGCTGAGCATCCGCATCGGCGAGTCCAGCACCCAGGTCGGCCTGCTGGACCTCGCGAAGGGCCAGCGGGTGTGGTTCCAGTACTCGCGGTCGAGCGGGAAGTGGTACGAGCCCAGCCGCAGCGCCACCAACGACCGCCAGGACGCGGTCTTCCGCGCCGCCGACCTCGCCGCGCTGGACCTGACGGCGGCCGCCGCGAAGGCGACCGCCGCCGCCGATCGCATCGCGATCGACCGCACCAACCGGCACGCCGACGACGGCATCCAGATCGAGCGGCGCTATCAGGACCGCAAGCTGATCGTCGAGTTCCACATGTCCGGCAAGGAGATCCACGCCGACCAGGCCGGCGAGCTGCCCGACAATCTCGCACTGGCGAAGCTCGACGGCCTCCTCCCCACCGCCGAGCGCGCGCTCCGCGACAACGGCATCGACCCCGCGCAGCCCTTCCTCAGCGGGCTCGAGTACCGGGTGTTCGCCCCGAACGCCACCGCGGTATCGGGCGACCAGGGCCGTCTCAGGCTCAGCATCCAGGGCGGCGGCCGGAGCGGGACCATCGAGGTCACCGTCGGGCGGTTCCCGATCGTGAGCCTGCGGCCCGGCACCGGCACCTCGTCGAACCCGTTCGCCCTGACCGCGCTCACCGCGGCCGGGCTGGAGCACGCCCGCGCCGATCTGGCACAGCGCTCCGCCGTCCCCGCGATCGACGCGAACGCCGTCAGCCTGCAGGTGGAACGGGACCTCGCCTCGTCCTCCCTGCGCTCGCGCGGCGCCCCGCCGATCCTCAACCTCGGCCTCGGCCCGAAGGCCGAGGCGTACTACACGTTGGGCGGCGACTTCCTGCGGAGCACCCGGACCTAGACCTTGCCGGTCAGGCGGCGCACCGTCGACACCTCGGACTCCCGGTAGGCGCGCCCGTCCGGCCAGAGCAGGTCGTGGAACCACTGCGCGGGCTGCCGCGCCCCCACGTAGGGCTGCTTCCACGAGTCCCACGGGTAGTAGGTCTGGCTGCGGCCGGCGACGAAGCCCCACTGATAGGCGTCGATGCCGAGCTCCTTGCAGATCGGCAGGATCGTCTCGATCGTGCTGCCCTGCGGGCGGGCCATGTACTCGGTGAGCAGCATCGGCCGGCCCTGCTTCGCGAGGTCGGCGGCCATCGCGCGGAACTTCTCCGGCGGATCGTAGCTGTGGAAGCTGATCACGTCGGACTGGGCGAGCTGGATCGCGCGGATCTCCGGGCGGGTATCGGCCCAGACACCGCTGGTGAGCGGCTGCGTCGGACCGCCCGCGCGGGCCCACTCGAAGGCCTTGGGCAGCAGCTGCGCGACCCGGGCCACCTTGTCCGGCGGGCTCAGCGGGTAGGAGTCGGCGAGGTTCTCCGGCTCGTTCCACACGTCCCACGCCACCACGCGGGGGTCGCTCGCGAAGGCCTTGACCACGCCGGTCGCGTAGGCCTGCAGCTTCGAGGTGTCGGGGTCGGTCAGTCCGGCGGCGCCGGGGCTCTGGACCCAGGTCGAGTTGTGCACGCCGGGGGTGGGCTCGCGCTGGACGCCGGGCTTCGGGTTCGGGTCCCAGCACGAGTCGAACAGCACGAACATGATCTTGATGCCGTTGGCGTTCGCGACGGTGAGGAACTGGTCGAGCCGCGCCACGAAGCCGGTCGGATCGGCGGTCCACAGCTGGTCCTGCAGGAACACGCGCATCGTGGTCATCCCGAGCGCCTTGGCCCAGCCGAGCTCGAGGTTCATCCGCACCGGGTCGAAGGTCTGCGCCTGGAACATCTCGAACTGGTTCCCGGCGTTGGCGTTGATGAAGTTGCAGCCCACCATCCAGCCGACCTGCTGGCGCCACTGCTGCGCGCGCTCCGGCGTCCAGCGCGTCGCCGCAGCGGCGGGGGCCGCACCGGGAGTACCGGGCACCGTCCCGCCCGAGCCGGGTCCTGATCCGGGGTCGGCAGCCGCCCGCGCGGCGAGCATCGTCGCCGGAACGGTGGCTGCCGCCATGGCGAGCATCGCCCTGCGCGTCATATCCACACCAACACCATACGCAACATCAGTCACATACGTAACAAACCTTCACACGCGCGTCGCATTCGCACGACGGTCGGTTCGAGGATCGAACGGACTATCCCTCGATGGCCTTGCGGGCGCGGCTCTCCAGTTCCGCGCGCAGAGCCGGGGTGCGGGTGATCACGCCGCGATCCACCAGCCGGTCCACCGTGGACACCACCTGATCGAGGTAGGCGGCGCGTTCCGCGGCCTGCGCCGCCTGCGCGTGCCGGTCCAGC
>NZ_JAAXOQ010000032.1 GCF_012396015.1 Tsukamurella spumae
GGTGTACTGCGTTCCCGGTCGCACATCGAGGTAGCCGAAGACCAGTACCACGACTCCGACGACGAGGACCGCGGCGAAGGTGATGATGTTGGCGATCAGTTCCCTTCTCATCGCACCGCCCCGAGCAGCCGCAGGGGACGCTCGAAGTCCAACGCCAACAACGAGTTCGCGTGTCCGATGAGGACGTGGTCGGTGGCGAGCGGCTCGTGCGGCAGCACGACGCCCAGGTGGCCGTGCTCGCGGTCACCCACGCGGATCGGCTGCGTCACGATCGTCGCGCGCGCCCCCGGCGCGGCGGCGGCCGACACCGTCACCGGCCCGACGGCGGAGGCCGCGCGGTGCGCGCGCGCCTGCTCCCCGACCTCCCGAGCGACGGCCGGCTCGACGTCGGCGGGGTGGGCCTGCACCACCCGGCCGCTCCGGTCCAGGAGCAGGGCCGTGCCGCCGCATCCCACCGCCAGCTCGCGCAGCGTGGCCGACGGTCCGCCGGCCACGGCCGCCCGGGTCATCCGCTGCTGGGCACGGCCGAGGGCCACTTGCGACCTGTTGGCCCGACGCGCGATCTCGTCGATGACGGTGCGCGCGACCGCCACGAAGGGGGTCGGCAGCGGCACGTCGACGAGGGCCAGGCCGTACTCGTCGGCCGCCGCGACCAGGGCCGACGGTGCGCTGGCCCGCGAGACGCCGACGCCGAACCCCAGGGCCGAGACACCGCGTCCGGTGAGCCGGTGCACGTACTCCCGACAGCCCTCGTCGCCGGGTGGGATGCCGATGCCGGTGGTCAGCACCATCTCTCCGCCGGTCAACCAGGGTGTGGGATCCGACAACTCGGTGGTGATGACGAAGGTGATGGGGACATCGGTCGCCTCGGCCCCCGCGCGCAGCCCGAGATCCAGGTCCCGTTGCGCGAGCAGCCAGCGCATCGTGACGGCCATGTCCGCTCCATTCCGTCTAAAGGATTCGGCCTGTTTCGCCATTCTGGCAGATGCGACGCGGAGTGACCCAGCGCACAGTGAGAGGACCTCACCGCCCTGTCTCCACCGACGCGAAAGAGCAGCGATGACCGACCGCCTCCAGAACTACATCGACGGAGCCTTCGTCGACTCGACCTCCAGCGCCTCGATCGACGTCATCGATCCCGCGACGGAGAAGGTCGTCGCCCGCTCCCCCGTGTCCACCGACGCCGAGGTGGCGGGCGCGATCGCCGCCGCCGAGCGGGCCTTCCTCACCTGGGGCCGCACCACGCCCAGCGCGCGACAGGCCGCGCTGCTCGCGCTGGCCGACGCCATCGAGGAGCACGCCGACGAGATCGTCGCGGCACAGGTCCGCAACACCGGCCAGATCGCCGCCCTGGTGAAGTCGGAGGAGGTGCTCGTCTGCGCCGACCAGGTGCGGTTCTTCGCGGGCGCCGCCCGGATGCTCGAGGGCCGGTCCGCGGGCGAGTACATGGACGGCTTCACCTCCTACGTGCGGCGCGAGCCGATCGGCGTCGTCGGGCAGGTGACGCCGTGGAACTACCCGTTCATGATGGCGATCTGGAAGATCGCCCCCGCTCTCGCCGCGGGCAACACCGTGGTGCTCAAGCCCTCGGACACGACGCCCGAGTCGACCCTGGTGCTGGCGCGGATCACCAAGGACATTCTCCCCGACGGCGTGTTCAACGTCGTCCTCGGCGACGGTGGCGTCGGCGCCCGGCTGGTGAGCGACCCCGCGCTCGGCCTGGTCGCGATCACCGGCTCGGTCCGCGCGGGCGTCGCCGTCGCGACCGCCGCGGCGACGGACGTCAAGCGCGCCCATCTGGAGCTGGGCGGCAAGGCACCCGCCGTCGTGTTCGGCGACGCGGACCTCGCCCGTGCCGCCGAGGGGATCGCACAGGCGGCCTTCTTCAACGCCGGCCAGGACTGCACCGCCGCGACGCGGGCGCTGGTCCACGAATCCGTGCACGACGAGTTCGTCGCGGCACTGGTCGCACAGGCGCAGTCCCTGCGGCCCGGCGCGCCGGACGATCCGGAGGCCTTCTTCGGTTCCCTCAACAACGTTCGCCATTTCGGCGCCGTACTCGCCAAACTCGCCGCCCTCCCCGCGCACGCCGTGGTCGCGACCGGCGGGAAGCGCGTGGGCGACACCGGCTTCTACCTCGAGCCGACGGTGATCACCGGTGTGCACCAGGACGATCCGATCGTCCAGGAGGAGACCTTCGGCCCGATCATCACGGTGCAGCCCTTCGCCACCGAGGACGAGGCCGTTGCCCTGGCCAACGGCGTCGACTACGGCCTGGCGTCCAGCGTCTGGACCACCGATCACGCCACCGCCAACCGGATGAGCATCCGGATCGACGCGGGCGCGGTGTGGATCAACTGCCACATCCCGCTCGTCGCCGAGATGCCGCACGGCGGATTCAAGCACTCGGGTTACGGCAAAGACCTCTCGGCGTACGGCCTGGAGGACTACACCCGTATCAAGCACGTCATGAGCAGCAACGACTAATCACCCGCCACCGTCGGAAAGGCACCCGCGCGATGACCGAACACTTCCACCCCCTCGACCCGCTCTCCGCCGACGAGATCCGCGCCGTCACCGCACTGCTCGCGCAGGAGCACGGCGTGGGCCCGACCTGGCGCTACGCCTCGATCGAGATGTTCGAGCCGAGCAAGGCCGAGATCAGCGCCTTCGACGCCGACGGGACGCCGTGCGAGCGCGTCGCCGTCGCCGTCCTGTTCGACCGCACCACCAACCGCACCTACAAGGCCCGGGTCTCGCTGAGCTCCGGGCAGGCGGGCACCGTCGCCTCCTTCGAGCACATCCCGGACGTGCAGGCGAACGTCACCGTCGACGAGTGGGACGAGGCCGACCAGGCCCTGCGCGCCCACCCCGACGTGATCGCCGCGCTCGCGGCGCGGGGCATCACCGACATGTCGCTGGTCTTCATGGACACTTGGACCTACGGCGCGGTGCTCATCCCCGAGGAGTTCGCGGGGCGCCGGATCGGCTGGTCCGACACCTGGGTCCGGGCGTCGAGCGGCGCCAACCCGTACGCCGGGCCGGTCAACGGCTTCCACTGCGTGATCGACCTCAACAGCATGGAGCTGCTGAAGATCGAGGACACCTTCCGCGTGGACCGCCCGGAGATCATGGGCGAGTACGTGCCGCGGATGCTGCCCAAGGAGATCCGCGAGGCGAGCTCGCGGCCGCCGCGCACGCCGCTCGAGATCACCCAGCCCGAGGGCCCGGGATTCACGCTCGAGGGCAACCGGCTGACCTGGCAGAACTGGTCGCTGCGAGTGGGCTTCAACTACCGCGAGGGCATGACCCTGCACGCGATCACCTACAACGACAACGGGAACGTGCGCAAGATCGCGCACCGCCTGTCCTTCGCCGAGATGATGGTGCCCTACCGCGATCACTGCGACGACCACTACCGGCGCACCGCCTTCGACATCGGCGAGTGGGGCCTGGGCTTCATGACCACCTCGCTCGCGCTGGGCTGCGACTGCCTCGGCGAGATCCGGTACCTGGACGCGACCCTGCACGACAGCAAGGGCGAGCCCTACGACATCGCCAACGCGATCTGCATCCACGAGGAGGACAACGCCGTCCTGTGGAAGCACGTCGATCACCACGACGGCGCCGAGGTCCGCCGCATGCGCCGCCTGACGGTGTCCTTCCACGTGACCGTCGCGAACTACGAGTACCTCACGTACTGGCGGTTCTACGAGGACGGCAACATCGAGTGCGAGGTGCGGGCCACCGGCATCATGGTGGTCAGCCACTTCCCCGAGGGCGGAACGCACCCGCACGGCACGCTCGTCGACAACCGCACCTACGCGCCCTTCCACCAGCACTTCATCGTCGCCCGGATGGACCTCGACGTGGATGGCGAGGACAACACCGTCTACCAGTCCGAGACGCGGATGGTGCCCACCGGGCCGGACAATCCCTACGGCCTCTCGCTGCAGCAGGTCAACACGCCGCTGCGCACCGAGTCCGAGGGCAAGCAGGATCCGCACTACCCCACGCAGCGATCGTGGAAGGTGGTCAACGACAACGTCAAGACCGGCCTGGGCGTCTCCCCGTCGTACAAGCTCGTCGCCTCGGCGAACGTGCCCGCGATGTTCGACCCGGCCTCGCCCATCCTCGATCGCTGCCGCGCCATCGAGCACACCCTGTGGGTCACGCCCAACGATCGCGAGGAGCGCTGGCCCGCCGGCGAATTCGTGAACCAGGGCGGCGGCGGCATGGGCCTGCCGGCGTGGACCGCGCAGAACCGCTCCATCGAGAACACCGACGTGGTGCTCTGGTACACCTTCGGCATCCACCACATCACCCGACCCGAGGACTGGCCGATCATGCCGGCCGACACGGTGAGCTTCTGGCTCAAGCCCTTCGGCTTCTTCGACCGGAACCCCTCGCTCGACGTCGCGCCCACGCCCGCGAAGACCGGGTCGTGCTGTTCCACCGGAACCGACGGTGCCGCATCATCCTGTTCGGAGGGGGAGAAGTGAAGATCTACGTCGCCTACCTGGCCACCGACGGCGGCCGCGATGCCGTCGCCCTCGGCGTGCAGCTGGCCCGCACCCTCGACGCCGAGCTGGCACTCGGCATGGTGGTGCCGCCCGATCAGACCGGGTCCTTCGTCTCCGGCGACCTGACCGCCCAGGTCCTCACCGAGCAGGCGGACGCCTGGCTGACGCAGGCCCTGACCTTCGTTCCCGACGACGTGAGCGCGAGCACCCATGTGGGCGTGCACGACTCGATCGCCGGCGGCATCATCGCCGAGGCGGAGCGGATCGGCGCCGCGATCGTCGTGACGGGCGCCACCGGTGGCGGGCTGCTCGGCCGGCACTCGCTGGGCCCCGTGGTCAACGACCTCATCCACTCCGCGCCCATGGCCGTGGCGTTGGCCCCGCGCGGGCAGCGCCACTCCAAGGCGGAGCGGGTGCGGTCGGTGACCTGCGCGGTCGGTGACCGGCCGGGCGCCGCCGAGCTGCTCGACGCGGCGATCGCCGGCGCCGAGCGCGCCGGGGTCCCCCTCCGGCTCGTCTCGCTCATCGCGGTCGACCTCATGCCCGGCCCGCAGCAGAGCGACGACGGCAAGCTCGACGAGGCCCGCCGCCACTCGCTCGCGGTCCTCGACGAGGCCCGCGCCAAGCTGTCCGGTTCGGTCGAGGTGACCTCGGCGGTCGTCCTCGGCGACACCGTCGAGGACGCCGTCAACAGCCTCGACTGGCATCCCGGCGATGTCATCGTCGTCGGCTCGAGCCGCCTCGCGGCGCCCCGCCGGCTGTTCCTCGGTTCGACCGCGGCGAAGATGCTCCGCGTCCTCGACGTTCCGATGGTCGTCGTGCCCCGGGCCGGGATCTCATGACCGCCGACGCGGGCCGCGGACCCGAGCTCCCGTCCACGGCCGGGAGCGGGGACGTCGACACCGTCGACAAGGGCCTGGCGAAGGGCCGGATCGGAACCTTCGCGGGCGCGATCCTCGGCATCTCGACGGTGGCCCCCGGCTACACGCTGACCGCGAGCATCGGCCTCATCGTCGCCTCGGTCGGGCTGAAGATGCCCGCGATCTTCATCGCCGGCTTCATCCCGATGTTCCTCACCGCCTACGCCTACCGCGAGCTCAACTCGCGGGTCCCCGACTGCGGCGCGTCGTTCACCTGGTCCACCAAGGCCTTCGGGCCGTACGTGGGCTGGATGTGCGGATGGGGCATGGTGCTGGCCACCATCATCGTGCTCTCCAACCTGGCGGCGATCGCCGTCGACTACTTCTACCTGTTCCTGGCGCAGGTGATGGGCAACGACTCGATCGCGGACCTGGCCTCCAACAAGCTCGTCAACATCGCGACCACGCTGGTGTTCATCGTGATCGCGACCTACATCTCCGGTCGCGGCGTCACCACCAGCGCCGTGGTGCAGTACGCGCTGGTCGGCTTCCAGATGGTCGTGCTGGTGGCCTTCGCGGTCACGGCGATCGTGCGCTCGGGCGGCGTGCCCACCGGCCTGTCCTTCTCGATCGACTGGTTCAATCCCTTCACGGGGCTGACGATCGCCGCGTTCGTCGTCGGCCTCACGGGCTCGATCTTCGCGTTCTGGGGCTGGGACACGTGCCTGACGCTCGGCGAGGAGTCCAAGGACCCCACGAAGGTCCCCGGCCGCGCGGGGCTGCTCGCGGTGGTGTCGATCCTCATCACCTACCTCCTGGTGGCGATCGCCGTCATGATGTACGCGGGCGTCGGCACCGAGGGCGTCGGCCTGGGCAACCCGGACAACTCCGAGAACGTCTTCCGGCCGCTCGCGAACCCGGTGCTGGGCAGCTTCGGCGGCCTGATGCTGTTCCTCGCGATCTTCGCCTCGTCGATCGCGAGCCTGCAGACCACCTTCCTCCCCGCCGCGCGGACGATGCTCGCGATGGGCAGCTACGGCGCCTTCCCGAAGAAGCTGGCCGCGGTGCACCCTCGCTACCTGGTCCCGACCTACGCGACGATCGTCTCCGGCATCGTCACCGCGGTCTTCTACGCCGTGGTCAAGATGCTCTCGGACCGCGCCCTGCTCGACACCATCGCCGCGCTGGGCATCATGATCTGCTGGTACTACGGCATCACGGCCTTCGCCTGCGTCTGGTTCTTCCGGCGCGAGCTGTTCTCCAGCGTGCACAACATCGTCTACAAGTTCCTGTTCCCGCTGCTCGGCGGCACGATCCTGGCGATCGTCTTCGTCATCTCGGTGCAGGAGAGCCTCAACCCCGAGAACGGCAGCGGCTCCTCGCTGTTCGGCATCGGGCTCGTGTTCTACATCGGCTTCGGCCTGCTCCTGCTGGGAGTCGTGCTGATGTTCGTCCGGCGGGCCACCCATCCCGCCTTCTTCCGCGGCGAGACCCTGCGCCGCACCATCGCCCCCGTCGACGTCGACAAGGAGACACTGACATGACCGCATCCACCACCTCCCTGGCGTACCGCCTGCCGCAGGTCCGCAACCTGCTCACGGCCCTCCCCGGCCCGGAGTCCGTCCGTCTGGCGGAGCGCCGACGGTCCGCCGTGGCCGGCGGGGTCGGCTCGTCGGTGCCCGTGTACGCCGCCGACGCCGACGGCGGCGTCATCGTGGACGTGGACGGCAACTCGCTGATCGACCTGGGCTCCGGCATCGCCGTGACCAGCGTCGGCGCCTCCGACCCGCGGGTCGCGCAGGCCGTTGCCGATCAGGCGGCGCACTTCACCCACACCTGCTTCATGGTGACCCCGTACGAGGGCTACGTCGCGGTGGCCGAGCGGCTCAACGCGCTCACCCCGGGCGATCACGACAAGCGCACCGTGCTGTTCAACTCCGGGGCCGAGGCCGTGGAGAACGCGATCAAGGTCGCGCGCCTGACCACCGGCCGCGACGCCGTGGTCGCCTTCGACCACGCCTACCACGGGCGCACCAACCTCACGATGGCGCTGACGGCGAAGACCATGCCGTACAAGAAGGACTTCGGGCCCTTCGCGCCCGAGGTCTATCGGATGCCGATGTCCTACCCCTACCGGGACGCGGCCGCCGGCCTCGACGCCGACGGTGCCGCCGCCGCGGCCCGCGCGATCTCGCAGATCGAGAAGCAGATCGGCGCCGATTCCGTGGCCGCCGTCATCATCGAGCCGATCCAGGGCGAGGGCGGCTTCATCGTGCCCGCGCCCGGTTTCCTGCCCGCCCTCTCCGCGTGGGCGAAGGACAACGGCGTCGTCTTCATCGCCGACGAGGTGCAGACCGGATTCGCCCGTACCGGAGCGTGGTTCGCCTGCGAGGACGAGGGCGTGGTGCCGGACATCATCACCATGGCCAAGGGCATCGCCGGCGGCATGCCGCTGTCGGCGATCACCGGCCGCGCCGACCTGCTCGACGCGGTGCACGCGGGCGGCCTCGGCGGCACCTACGGTGGCAACCCCGTCGCCTGTGCCGCCGCCCTCGCCGCGCTCGACACCATGGCGGACCTCGACCTGCCGGCCCGCGCCCGGGCCATCGGCGAGCGCGCCGTCCCGCGCCTGCGCGCCATGGCGGAGGAGGTCGGCGTGATCGGTGATGTCCGCGGCCGCGGCGCGATGATCGCGATCGAACTGGTCAAGGCCGGAACCTCGGAGCCGGACGCCGACCTGACGAAGTCCGTCGCGGCCAAGGCCCTCGCGGCCGGCGTCGTGATCCTGACCTGTGGCACCTACGGCAATGTCATCCGGCTGCTGCCGCCGCTGGTGATCGGCGACGACCTGCTCGACGATGCCCTCACCGTCCTCGAGACCGCCGTCCGCGAGGCCGCCGCGTGAACGTCACCGACCTGCTGAACTCCGTCCCCACCGGCCTGTGGCAGGGCGGCCGGTCCGTGCCGAGCGAGTCCGGCCGCACCTTCGACGTGGTCAACCCCGCGACCGGCGAGGTCCTCGCCTCCGTCGCGAACGCCACGCCCGCGGACGCCCGGGCCGCCCTGGACATGGCGGCCACCGTCGCCGACGACTGGGCCGCCACCCCGGCCCGGACCCGCGCGGAGATCCTGCGCGCGGCGTTCGAGGCCGTCACGGCGCGGGCCGACGACTTCGCCCTGTTGATGACCCTCGAGATGGGCAAGGTCCTGCCCGAGAGCCGCGGCGAGGTCACCTACGGCGCCGAGTTCCTGCGCTGGTTCTCCGAGGAGGCCGTGCGCATCGGCGGCCGCACCGCGACCGCTCCCGCCGGCACCGGCGAGATCGCCGTCGTCAAGGAGCCCGTCGGCCCGTGCCTGGCGATCACCCCGTGGAACTTCCCGCTGGCCATGGGAACCCGCAAGATCGGGCCCGCGCTCGCCGCCGGCTGCACCATGATCGTCAAGCCCGCCGAGGACACGCCGCTCACCATGCTGCTGCTCGCGCAGGTCTTCGCCGAGGTCGGCCTTCCCCCCGGGGTCCTCTCGGTGCTCCCGACCCTCGATGCGCCCACCGTGGTCGGGGAGCTCATGGCCGACGAGCGGCTCCGGAAGGTCTCCTTCACCGGCTCCACCGGCGTCGGCAAGATCCTCCTCGCGCAGGCCGCGAACAACGTCCTGCGCACCTCGATGGAGCTCGGCGGCAGCGCCCCGTTCGTCGTCTTCGACGATGCGGACCTCGACAAGGCCGTCGACGGCGCCATGCTCGCGAAGATGCGCAACGGCGGCGAGGCCTGCACCGCCGCGAACCGCATCCTCGTGCAGAACGGCATTCGCGAGGCCTTCACCGCGCGGCTCACCGAGCGCGTGGCGTCCATGCGGGTCGGCCCGGGCTGGGAGGAGACCTCGAGCATCGGACCGATCATCAACGCCAAGCAGCGCGGCTCCATCGCCGCGCTCGTCGACGAGGCCGTCGCCGCGGGCGCCACGGTCCGCACGGGCGGCAAGCAGGTCGACGGTGCCGGGTTCTTCTTCGAGCCCACCGTCCTGGACGGCATTCCCGACGATGCCCGCATCCGCCGCGACGAGATCTTCGGGCCCGTCGCCGCGATCGTCGGCTTCGACACCGAGGAGGAGGGCGTCGCCATGGCCAACGACACCGAGTACGGCCTCGCCGCCTACTTCTTCACGGAGAACGTCGGGCGGGCGCAGCGCGTCGCGCGGAAGCTGCAGGCCGGCATGGTGGGCGTGAACCGGGGTGTCATCTCCGACCCCGCGGCGCCGTTCGGCGGGATCAAGCAGTCCGGCCTCGGCTCCGAGGGCGGCAGCGAGGGCATCCAGGAGTACCTCAACACGAAGTACATCGCGCTGCCCGCGCTCTGATCATCCGATGCGCGGCAGCTTGAGGTAGGCCAGGCCGAGCAGGTCGAAGGAGAGGTAACCCAGGACCGCGGCCGCGGCGGCGCTCGCGACCACGACGAGGCCCCGCCACCACGTCGTGCGCGGCGCCGCCTGCAGCCACCAGAGGATGCCGGTGAAGGTCACGATCGGCCCGAACAGGGCGATCGGCAGCGCGGCGAGGCCCGTGTCGCCGACGACCCGGACCACCCGGGCGACCGCGCCCAGCAGGATCGACAGCGCGGCGGTGACCACCAGCAGCCTGGTCCACCCCGGACCGGCCGCGATCAGGCGGTACCCCGCGACGGACCCGGCGGCACCGGCGAGCGCCACGAGCAGGATCACCGGCGGATCCTCCGCACCGACCACGCCCCCGCCGCCGTCGCGAGCCCGGCGACCACCGGTGCCGCGAACAGGAATCGGACGCCGGCCGCCGGTGGCATCGCCAGCAGGCCGACCAGCGCGTAGACCCCGACCGACGAGAAGCTCGCGAGCACGCCGAACACGAGCAGACCGAACACGCGCGGGCCCAGGCGGTCCCGTACGCCGAACAGGGCGCCGGTCGCGAGCGAGAGTACCGCGAGGCCGAGCAGACGGACGTCGAACTCCGTGTCCCGCCACGCCGCCGCCGACGACAGCTCGCTCACGAGCACGGCGGCGACCGCTCCGCCCGCGGCGACCGCCAGGAGGGTTCGACGGTCGGTGGGCAACCGCGCACCGTCGAGCACGGTCGGTTCCGGGGATCGGTCCTGCACGAAGACGACGATACGGGTCGTCAGTAGGCGCCGTCGGAGGTGAGCACCGTCTTGACCGTGCGGGCGATGATGCTGATGTCCTGGCCGAGGGACCAGTTCTCGACATACCCCACGTCGAGCCGGATCGACTCGTCCCAGGTCAGATCGGAGCGCCCGCTGACCTGCCACGCACCCGTGACGCCGGGCTTGACCAGTAGACGGCGCCGCATCACGGGCGGATACTGCTCGACCTCGTGCGCCAGCGCGGGCCGCGGCCCGACGACGGCCATCTCGCCGCGCAGCACGTTGAAGAACTGGGGCAGCTCGTCGAGGCTGTAGCGCCGGATGATCCGCCCGACCCGGGTCACCCGCGGGTCGTCCTTCACCTTGAACAGTGGTCCGGCACCGACGTTCTCGCCGGACAGCACATCGCGGCGCGCATCGGCGTCGACGTACATGCTGCGGAACTTGATCATGTCGAAGCTCGTGCCGCCGGCCCCCACGCGGGTGGCGCGGTAGAACACCGGCCCGCGGCTGTCGATCTTGATCGCGATCGCGACCGCGACCATCACGGGCGCCGCCACCAGCAGGCCGATCGCGGCGACGGTGAGGTCGAGGAGCCGCTTCCCCAGGCCGAACGACCGGCTCGGCTTCGGGGCGGCGATGTACATCATCGGGGTCTGCCCGAGCGGCTGGCTGACGATCCGGCTCCCGGCCACGTCGGCGACGCCCGCCGTCACGACCAGTTCCACGCCGTCCTCGGCGAGTTGCCACATCAGATCGCGCACGTCGTCGGGCCCGAGCGAGTCGGTGGCGGTGAGCACGACGACGCCGGCACCGGTCTCGCGGACCGCGTCGAGGACCGTGCGGTCCGTCCCGACGACGGGGACCCGGGCACCGCGCACCTCGATCGCGTCGATGATCGTCGCGTCTCCCGGCGGCAGGCACACTCCGACGATCCGGGCGCCCGCGTACTCGGCGCGCAGCATGCTCCGCACGGAGGCGGTGGCCGATGCGTAGCCGCCGACGACGAGCGTGGGCGCGCCCACGGCGCCCGAGTCCGTACGGCCGAGACGGCGGCGGAACCAGATGCGGCTGAGCAGGATCCCGCCCAGAGCGACGGGACCGGAGACGACCACCAGCGAGTGCGGCAGGAAGGCCGGGAACAGCACCTCGATCACGACCAGCGGGCCGAACACCAACCGGACGGTGCCGAACACGCGCCGTAGTTCGGCCGACCCCAGACGGAGCAGCGGGATGTCCATCGGCCGCGTGCGCGTCAGCTGGTGGAACCAGAGCAGGTGCACGACGATGATCAGCACGACGAGCAGGGTCGGGTCGGCGCCCTGTCGCAGCCCGACGAGCAGGCCCGCGCAGGCCGCGATGAGGGCGACGGTGCCGTCCGCGGCGAGGATCCAGCGGGAGAGCCTGGCGCGGTACGCATCCGCCGCCGCGCGGGCCGACGACGTGCCGGCGGAGCCGGCCGGGTCCGCGTCGAGCGTCCCAGGGACATCGAGCGCCGCAACGGAGGGGTCGGGGGCGGACTGCGGTGCCGGGGCGGCGGGGCGGAGCTTCTCGGGGGCCTCCGGCACCGTCTCGGACGCGGGCACCGGGCCGGCGTCGGGCGCGGGGGTGGTGAGCACGGTGACTCGCGGCGCACGCTCGTCGGTCCAGGTGTCGATCGACATGTCCCGCCTCTCTCGAATCAGGTGCCGGGCACGCTGCTATGCGCATATGTCGTGGAATTCGAAATCCGCGATCAATACCATTGCAACTGTGAATTGTCGACGAGGATGCGCCGACACCCGGTTCTCACGCCGCACCGGGTCCGATGCGCCGCCACGCGGTGCGAGGCCCTCGGGGCACCGCACCAACCACCCACGGGACGAGTGCGCCCACGAGGCCGAGCCGCTGGTGCTCCGCTGTTCGCGGGGCGTGCGGCCGCTCGTCGACCTCGACCCTCCGGCATCCGGACCGCCGGTTCTCGACGGTGGGCGGAGACGGATCGGAGTGACTGTCGTTTGCCACCGTAGACGTTCAGGATTGCGATCGCAACATCAATGGCCATTTGCAACCAGAAAAGTCTGAGAGACTATGCTCGGATCTCGAAGCGCCCCGTCGACAGTTACGGATTCCATCATGCAGTGCCGTTTGTGCGGTTCGTCGCGACTGCGGAGTGTGGTCGATCTCGGAGCCACACCTCCCTGTGAGAAGTTCCTCACGGCGGACGAGCTCGATCTGCCGGAGCCGACCTATCCACTGCACCTGCGGATCTGCGAGGAGTGCCTCCTGCTGCAGATCCCCGCCCTGATCATCCCGGAGGAGACCTTCTCGGAGTACGCGTACTTCTCGTCGTTCTCCGCCAGCTGGGTCGACCACGCGCGCCGCTTCGTCGAGACCTCCATCGACCGGCTGGCACTCGGCTCCGACAGCCTCGTCGTCGAGGTCGCCAGCAATGACGGCTACCTGCTGCAGCACGCCGTCGCCGCCGGCGTCCCGTGCGTGGGGATCGAGCCCTCGGTCAACGTCGGCGAGGCCGCCCGCGAGCGCGGGGTCCCGACGGTGACCGCGTTCCTCGGCCCGGAGACCGCCGCGGCCGTCCGCGCCGAGCACGGTCCGGCCGACCTGGTGGTGGCCAACAACGTCTACGCCCATATCCCGGACCTACTGGGCTTCACCCAGGGGCTGCGCGGGCTGCTGGCCGACGACGGCTGGCTCAGCATCGAGGTGCACCACGCGCTTCCGCTGGTCGCCGAGGGACAGTTCGACACGATCTACCACGAGCACTTCCAGTACTACACGGTGCTGACCGCGCAGCGTGCGCTCGCGACCGCGGGGCTGACCGTCGTCGACGTCGAGACGATCCCCACGCACGGCGGCTCGATCCGCGTCTGGGCCCGGCCCGACGGGGTGGCGCAGGCACCGTCGGACCGCGTGCGCGAGGTGCTGCAGGCCGAGGCCGAGGCCGGCCTGCACGACCTCGCCGGGTACGCGGGCATGCAGGCGCTGGCCGAGCGCGCGCGGCAGGACCTGCTGCGCTTCCTGCTCGAGCGCCGCGCCGAGGGCAAGCGCATCGCCGGGTACGGCGCGCCCGGCAAGGGCAACACCCTGTTGAACTACTGCGGCATCCGCACCGACCTGCTCGAGTACACCGTGGACCGGAACCCGTACAAGCACGGTCGGTTCACGCCCGGCGCGCGGATCCCGATCCACGAGCCCGAGCGACTCGATACCGATCGCCCCGATGTCGTGGTGGTCCTGCCGTGGAACCTCGAGACCGAGATCACCGAGCAGCTGCGGCATCTCATCGATGCCGGCACCGAGCTGGTCTACCCCATGCCCCACCTGCACGCCGCGCAGCCGCACGCCGCCGCGGCCACGAAAATCTGACGAAGGGTCCGACATCATGAAGGTCGTCCTGTTCTGCGGAGGCTACGGCATGCGCATGCGCAACGCCGCCGACGACGCGGTGCCCAAGCCCATGCAGCTCGTGGGGCCGCGCCCCCTGATCTGGCACGTCATGCGCTACTACGCGCACTTCGGCCACAAGGACTTCATCCTGTGCCTGGGCTACGGCGCCCAGCACATCAAGGACTACTTCCTGAACTACCGCGAGACGGAGTCCAACGACTTCGTCATGCGCGGCGGCGAGGTGGAGCTGCTCTCCACCGACATGAGCGACTGGTCGATCACCTTCGTCGACACCGGGCTGGAATCGGCCGTCGGGGAACGGCTCCGGCGCGCCCGCCCGTACCTCGACGGTGACGAGTACTTCCTGGCGAACTACGCCGACGTGCTCAGCGACGCCCCGATGAACGACATCATCGACCAGGTCCGCGAGACCGGATCGGCCGCCTCGATGCTCCTGGTCCCGCCGCAGTCCTCGTTCCACTGCGTGGACGTCGACGGTGCCTCGAAGGTCACCGGGATCACGCCCGTCTCCGAGTTCCCGATCTGGGAGAACGGCGGGTACTTCGTGCTCACCCAGGAGGTCTTCGACCACCTGCCGCCCGGCGGCGACCTGGTCGCCGACTCCTGCACCGCGCTGGCCAAGGAGGGGAAGCTGCTGGGGTACCAGCACCGCGGCTTCTGGAAGCCCGCCGATACCTTCAAGGAGAGGGCCGACCTCGACGCCGGCTACGCGCGCGGCGACCGGCCGTGGATGGTGTGGAAGACGCCCGTCGCGCCATGATCGACCTGTTCACCGGCCGTCTCTCCGAGATCGCGGTGCTCGGCGCGCACTGCGACGACATCGCGATCGGCATGGGCGGCACGCTCCTGCAGCTGGCGGAGGCCAACCCGGGGCTGCGGGTGCGAGCGTTCATCGGCAGTGGCGCCGGCACGCCCCGCGAGGCGGAGGAGCGGGCCGCGCTGGCCGCGTTCACGCCCGAGGCGGAGCTGCACGTGACGGTCCTCGACCTCCCGGACGGCCGGGCGCCGGCCCACTGGGAGCGCGCGAAGTCGCTGCTGTCGGCCTTCCGACGGTCCGCCGAGCCCGAGGTCGTGTTCGCGCCGCACCGCGGCGACGCGCATCAGGACCACCGCCAGTTGGCCGAGCTGGTCCCCACCGAGTTCCGCGACCACCTGGTGCTGGGCTACGAGATCCTCAAGTGGGAGACCGACACCCCGCGGCCCACGCTGCTCAATCCGCTCTCGGAGTCCGCCGCGCGGGCGAAGGCACGGCTGCTCGCGGAGCACTACCCGTCGCAGACCTCGCACGACTGGTTCGACGACGACGCCTTCCTCGGCCTGGCCCGGCTGCGTGGCATCCAGTGCCGCGCGGCCTACGCCGAGGGATTCATGCTGGAGAAAGCACTAATCCGATTCGGAGGAGATCGATGAAGGTCCTGCTCACGGGCAGCCAGGGTTACCTGGGCACGGTGATGGCACCGGTCCTGCGCGCCGAGGGGCACGAGGTGACCGGCCTCGACTCGGGCCTGTTCGCCGACCGCGTGCTCGGTCCGGCGGTGGCGGATCCGCCCACCCTGAGCACCGACCTGCGCGACGTGACCGCCGCGCAGCTCGAGGGCTTCGACGCGGTGATCCATCTCGCCGCGCTCTCGAACGACCCGCTCGGCTCGCTGGCGCCGGAGATCACCTACGACATCAACCACGCCGCCTCGAGCCGTCTGGCGAGGCTGGCGAAGGAGGCCGGGGTCTCCCGGTTCCTGTACGCCTCCACGTGCTCCGTCTACGGCGCAGCGGGCGACGGCCTCGTCGACGAGGACGCGCCGCTCAACCCGATCACGCCCTACGCGATCAGCAAGGTCCGGGTCGAGGACGACGCGGCGGCCCTCGCCGACGCCGATTTCACGCCCGTCTTCCTGCGCAACGCCACGGCCTTCGGCTTCTCGCCCCGGCTGCGCGCCGATATCGTGTTGAACAACCTGATGGGCTACGCCGTGCTCACCGGTGAGGTACTCGTGCTCTCCGACGGCACCCCCTGGCGGCCGCTGGTGCACGCGCAGGACATCGCGCGGGCCTTCGCCGTCTGCCTCACCGCGCCGAAGGAGACGGTCTCGGCCCGCGCCTACAACGTGGGCACGGAGGCCAACAACGTGACGGTCGCGCAGATCGCGCAGTCCGTGGTCGACGTGGTCCCCGGCGCCGCCGTGCGGATCACCGGCGAGGCCGGCAACGACCCGCGCTCGTACCGCGTCGACTTCTCCCGCGCCCGGGACGAGCTCGGCTTCGAGGCACAGTGGACGGTGCCCGACGGCGCCGCGGAGCTGCACCGGGCGTACACCGAGTACGGGCTCACCGAGCACTCCTTCCACCAGGACTTCACGCGGCTGGCGGTGCTCAAGGGCCTGCAGGCCGACGGTGCGATCGACGGATCGATGCGCCGCCGATGACGGTGCGCTCAGCCCAACCGCGACCGGATCTCGGCCCACGAGCCGGCGGCCCGGTCGCGGGGCGAGACGATCGACGCCGCGAGCGGCCAGTCGAGCGCCAGGTCCGGGTCGGCGTGGTGCACCGCGAGGTCCTCGGCGGGATCGTGCGGCCGGTCGATCCGGTAGCACACGTCCGCCACGTCGGTCAGGGCCTGGAATCCGTGCAGGAATCCCGGCGGCACGTACAGCGTGTGGAACTCGATGTCGTCCAGGCGGAAGGCCTGCGATCGGCCGAAGGTGGGCGAGTGCGGCCGCGCGTCCACCAGCACGTCGTGCACCGCGCCGCGGGCGGCGCGCACCAGCTTCGCCTCGCCGCGGCCGGACCTGCCGTGCATCCCGCGCAGCACGCCGCGCACGGACCGCGACTGCGAGTCCTGCACGAATCGTGCTGCGGCACCGCTCTCCCCGAGGTGCTCGTCGAAGATCTCCGCGTCGAAGGTGCGGGTGAACAACCCCCGCTCGTCGACGTGCGGTGTCGGGACGAACAGGACGACGTCGGCGAGTTCGGTGTCGCGGATCTGCATGGGAGTACTGTGCCATGATCTCGTCCCGCACGTGTCGGGGCTGCGGCTCCAGCGAGCTGACCCGGGTGCTCGACCTGGGCCGGGTGCCGGCGGCGGACCTGTTCCCGCCCGCCGATTCCCCGGTCTCCCCGGACGAGTCCGCGCACCCGTCGGCCATGGACCTGTGCGGCGACTGCGGGCTGGCACAGCTCGCCGACGACGACACCGTCGCCGACGAGCCGCGGGGCGTCGAGCCGCGCGCCCTGCGCGAACAGGCCGCCGACGCCGTGGATCGGGTCGCGGCGGCCGGGCTGCTCGACGGTTCGACGGTGCGCGAGTTCGGCAGTCCGCACGGCGGGACCTGGCTCCCCTTGCTCGCCGACCGGGGATTCGCGGTCGTCGACGGCGAGGCGCCCGCGGATGTGGTCCTCGACTGCTTCGGCATCATGCACGAGCCCGACCAGCGCGCGGCGTTCGCGGCGCGGGCGGCGGCGGTCGCACCCGGCGGCGTTCTGCTCCTGCAGTACCAGCCACTGGGGTCGATCGTCGCGCAACGGCAGTGGACCGCGCTGCGGCACGGCCACTTCGGCTACTACACCCTCACCGCTCTCCTGCGCCTGCTCGCCGACGCCGGCATGGAGCCGGTGCGCGCCTTCGAGTTCGACCTCTACGGCGGCACCGTCCTGCTCGCCGTCCGGCACTCCGGGGCCGCGCCGGCGCATCGCCAGGCCGGCGCCGACGTCGACGCCGACGTCGAACGGATCCTGCGGGACGAGCGCGCCGCGCGCCTGACCGAGCCCGAGGGGCTCCGCCCGCTCGCCGACGCGCCGCGCGAACAGGCCCGCGCTCTGCGGGACTGGGCCGAGCGGACCGCGGCCGGCGGTGCGACCGTCGCGGCGTACGGCGCCGCCTCCCGCGCCGTCGCGCTGTTCGCCCTGGCCGGGCTGGACCGCACCACGATGTCCTGCATCGCCGACGCCTCGCCCACCAAGCAGGGCCGCCGCATGCCCGGCACCGACGTGCCGATCGTCGCGCCCGAGGCGCTCGAGGCCACCACCGGTCCCGTCTTCCTGACCCTGCCCGATCTCCACGACGAGATCACCGAGGCGTACCCCGCGCTGCGCGGACGCCTGGTGACGGAGGGACGATTGTCATGACCGAGCCCGTCTTCGACGAGTCCCGCCGCCTGCAGGACCGCCTGCACGCCCTCGTGCCGGGCGGCGCGCACACCTACGCCCGCGGCGCGGATCAGTACCCCGAGTTCATGCCTCCGGTGCTCACCCGCGGTAGCGGCGCGCGGGTGTGGGACGCCGACGGCAACGAGTACGTCGAGTACGGCATGGGCCTGCGCGCCGTGACCCTCGGCCACGGCTACGCCCCGGTCGTGGACGCCGTCCGCGCGGTCCTCGACGAGGGCCTCAACTTCAGCCGTCCGACGGTGACGGAACTCGCGGCCGCCGAGGACTTCCTGGACCTGGTGCCCACCGCGGACATGGTGAAGTTCGGCAAGAACGGCTCCGACGCCACCACGGCCGCGCTCCGCCTGGCCCGCGCGGCGACGGGGCGCGACCTGGTCGCCGTCTGCGAGCAGCCCTTCTTCTCGGTGGACGACTGGTTCATCGGCGCCACCGACATGGCCGCCGGGATCCCTGCGGCCACCAGGGATCTCACGGTGCGCTTCGGCTACAACGACGCGGCATCGCTGCGCGCCCGGTTCGCGGAGCATCCGGGGCGCATCGCCGCCGTCTTCCTGGAGGCGGCCACCGCACTCGCGGAGCCGGAACCCGGGTTCCTCGAGGAGGTCCGGGCGCTGTGCGACGAGCACGGCGCGCTGCTCGTCTTCGACGAGATGATCACCGGCTTCCGCTGGTCACCGCACGGGGCGCAGTCGGTCTACGGCGTCACTCCCGACCTGTCCTGCTGGGGCAAGGCGATGGGTAACGGCTTCCCCATCGCCGCGCTGGCCGGCAAGCGCGAGTACATGGAGCTCGGCGGACTGAACACGGACGCCGACCGGGTGTTCCTGCTGTCCACCACGCACGGACCGGAGTCCCTGTCGCTCACCGCCTTCCGTGCCGTGGCCCGTGCGTACCGGGAGACGGACCCGGTGGGTGCGA
This sequence comes from Tsukamurella spumae, assembly GCF_012396015.1. Classification (GTDB taxonomy): domain Bacteria; phylum Actinomycetota; class Actinomycetes; order Mycobacteriales; family Mycobacteriaceae; genus Tsukamurella; species Tsukamurella spumae. The sequence continues at coordinate 19,006 of NZ_JAAXOQ010000032.1, forward strand.
TGGAACGCGCCGGCCGCCGCCTGGCGGACGGCGTGAACGCGGCGGCCGAGGCGGCCGGCGTGGGCGAGGCCGTGGCGGCGATCGGCCGGCCCTCGTGCCTGGTGTTCACCACGCGCGACGCCGAGGGCGCACCGTCGCAGGCCTACCGCACGCTGTTCCTGCAGGAACTGCTGCGACGGGGCGTGCTGGGGCAGTCCTTCGTCGTCTCCGCCGCGCACACCGACGCCGACATCGACCACACCATCAGCGCGGTCGCCGGGGCACTGACGACCTACCGGAAGGCGCTCGAGGCCGGCACCGTCGACGGACTACTGCAGGGTCGCCCCGTGGCGCCCGCGCTGCGCCGCACCGCCGCGCCGCGGCGCCTGCCCGGCGGATCCGCACGGTGACACCGCCCGTGCGGGTGCTCGTCGTGGGCCCCGCGCCGCCGGGCCCGGCGAGCCGGGGCGGCATGGCCACGGTGATCGGGCACATGGCCGCGATCACCGACCCGGGCATCGACGTGCGGCTGCTCACCACCTATGTCGACGCGCCCGCCGCGCAGCGGATCCGGGTGGGACTGGCGGGCATGGCGCGCGGCACCGTCGCCGTCGCGCGCGGCGACGCCGACGTACTGCACGTGCACCTCTCGCACGGGGGGAGCGTGCTGCGCAAGGCGCCGCTGCTGTGGGCGGCGCGCCTGCGCGGCGTACCGGCGGTGATCCACGGGCACAGCTTCGATTTCGGTGGCTGGATGGCCCGGCTGCCGCGCCCCGTGCGGACCCTCGTGCGGGCGGCCCTGCCCGCCGATCGTTGGCTGGTGCTGGGCGCGGGCCTCGCGGCCGAGTACACCGCGGCGCTGCGGCTCGATCCCGCCCGGGTACAGGTGCTCTACAACCCCGTGCCCCCGGCCGCGCCCGGAGCCCCCGCGCCCGGGCCCGACGGGGCCGCGCGGGTGGAAGCGCTCGCGCTGGGCAGGCTCGGCGTGCGCAAGGGCAGCTACGACCTGATCGCCGCGATCACGGAACTCGCACCGGCCGTGCGGGACCGGCTGCACGTCACGCTCGCCGGTGACGGCGAGGTCGCGCAGGTCCGGGCCGCCGCCCAGGCCCTCGGCCCGGCGGTGACGGTGCGGGGCTGGGCAGGCCCGGCCGAGCGCGACGCGCTGCTCGCCGCGGCCGAGGTCTTCACCCTGCCCAGCTACGACGAGGGCCTGCCGATGGCCCTGCTCGAGGCGATGGCCGCCGGGCTGGCGCCGCTGACCACACCCGTCGGCGGTATCCCGGAGGCCGTCACCGATGGCGTCGACGGGCTGCTCGTGCCGCCCGGCGACGTGCCGGCGCTCGCGGCCGCCCTCACGCGTCTGGTCGAGGATCCCGCACTGCGGCACCGTCTGTCCGACGGTGCCCGCGCTCGCGCCGCCGACTTCGGCATCGCCGAGTGGCACGGGCGGCTCAGCGGGCTGTGGACCTCGCTCGCGCGGCGATGATCGTCGGCCGGGCACCCCGTCACCGGTTGCGATGCCAACATGTCAGTCGGGCTGGGTATCGTCGACACGCACAACCCCGATAGGCCATCTACCTTGTGGTTGTCTGGTTTCGTGCAAGAATATGAGCCAGCATTCTCACGCGTAAGGACATGCCCATGTCGCAGCCGCTGCACGACTCCGCTCCGCGGACCTTGGTCGTTCATCCCGCCGATGCGGAGGAGTACCTCGGGCGTATCGGCATCCCCATCGGCAGCATTCGCATCGCCCTCGAGCGCGGCGAGACCCGTGCGATGGAGAACTCCGCGCCCGAGTACCCGCGTACCGGAGCGGGACTGTCCCGATGGATCGAGACAGTGGGGACGCTGCGGCGGGAACTGATGCGCGAGGACTGGAAGCCGCAGGATCAGCTGAATCGTCCGATCGTGGTGAATCCCCAGCGGACCGTCAGGGTGGCGGTGGTGGGTGGCACCGATGCCACCGGCGATCCGCTGTCCGAGGAGGGACCGAAGGCACAACGCCGCAGGGGACCGGCCACCGAGCAGGCGTTGGCCGGTCAGACTCAACTGTTTCTCATCGCGGAAATCGCCGGCACCGCGCACAGGTACACGCTGGGCGATCCCCCACCGAATGGAGACTGGTTCCTCGTGTATCACCGAGGGGAGCAAGGCGTACAGGTTGAGGTGTCGCTGCCCAGCGGGCTCAGCCAGGGCCAGTTCACCGGGTGGGTGGTGCGAGTCGTGCTTCCGCCACTGACGGAGGACTCTGTCGATGCGCGGCCGCAGGATATCGGTGGCGGAGACCTCGGGTTCGATGTCCAACCGATCAGCTGAGCCTTTCCTCGACCCGGACCGGATCATCTCAGCCCGGACTCGGCGCGGCATGACCAAGTCGGACCTCGCACGTGCTCTCGGGATCACACCCCGCAGCATCACCCGGTACGAGTCCGACGGCGCGCCGATATCGGCAGGGGCGGGGCTCTCGAGTGTGCTGGGGTTCCCCGAGGCCTACTTCACCACGGCGCCGCTGGATCGGATCGATCCGCGCACCGTGAACTTTCGTGCGGCACGCCGGGCGGGAGCGCGTCAGCGGGATGCCGCGGTGGCCGCAGGCGGAATCGGGTTCGAGGTGGATCGGTGGATCAGCGCGCGGTTCACGCTGCCCCCGGTATCGGTCCCTCGCCGTATGGGCACCGATCCTGCACTGGCGGCACGGGTCGTGAGGTCTGACTGGGCGCTCGGGGCGAAGCCCTTGCCGAACGCGGTGCACCTCGTGGAGTCACGGGGCGTACGTGTGTACACGCTTCCGTCGGTGGCGGAGGACGTCGATGCCTTTTCCTGCTGGTACCGGGACGTGCCGTACATCTTCCTGTCGAGACGGAAATCGCCGGAGCGGATGCGATTCGACGTGGCGCACGAGCTGGGTCATCTGGTGATGCACCCGGCTACTCCCGGGGATGAAGCCGAGCAGGAGCGGGAGGCGGATCAGTTCGCCAGTGAGTTCCTGATGCCTTACGACGCGCTCTCCACTCAGGTGCGGCGCAACCCCAGCGCCGGAGAGGTCCTGGAAGCACGATCCCGGCTCAAGGTCTCCGCGATGGCCCTGACCCGCGCGCTGCACACCACGGGCCGGATGAGCGACTGGCACTACCGCCAGATGTGTATCGACCTCGCCGGTCGCGGCTATCGCAGCGGAGAACCCGGAGGAATGCCCACTCACGAGATGTCACGGGTGTTCCCGCAAGTACTCGCCACGGTCAGGGCCAAGGACATCGCGGCGGACTTGAATGTGCCTGTCGAGGAGGTCAGGGTCATGACCTTCGGGGTCGAGCTTCACGCTGCGAGCGCTGGCAGCGACCAAGTCGTTGCACGGCCTGCCGCGGGCAGAGCAGGCCACCTGCGGGTGGTCTGAATCGGTGGGCCTCCTCCACCCGGGCACAACGGCAACAGACGGTTCTCCCGGAGTCAGACGGCGGCGATGACCCGCTCCAGTTCGGCCCCGAGCGCCGCGGCGGACACCGTCGAGGCGTAGCGCCGGCGGTAGTGCTCGCGGGCGGCACCACCGCGCCGCGCCGCGGCGACCGGGTCGGCGAGGGCGTCGAAGGCGCGGGCGAGGCCCGCCACGTCGTCCACCCCGATCGGCTCCTCGCCGGGCGGCTGGAACTCCGGCAGGGCACCGGCGTCCGAGACGATCGGCACGACCCCGAGCTGCATCGCCAGCACCTGCACCCCGCTCTGCGTGGCACGCCGGTAGTGCGCCACCGAGCCCTTGGCGGCAGCCAGATCACCGGTCACGTCGGCGTAGGAGTAGGGGCCGCGGCGCCACCGCACCGCCCTGCCGAGGTCCCGGTCCGGACCGTCGCCGATGAGGACCAGTTCGTCACCGCGCCACCCGGGCCCGTTCACGTGTCGCTCCCACGCCGCGAGCGTCACGTCGAGGTTCTTGTAGGCGGAGAGCCGGCCCACGGCCAGGAAGTCCCGACGGTCCGCCGCCGGCACGACGGGCGGCACCAGGGCGTCGTCGAGGTCGCTGGTGAGCGGCGCGACGGCCGACGCCCCCACCTCGCCGGCCACGAAGTCGCTGAACGCGACCGTCGACGCGGCCGCCGCGTTCCACCGCCCGAACAGCCGCCGCTCCCACCCGGGCAGTTCCTCCTCGGCACCGTGCGGGCGGTCGTCGTGCACCAGGTTCACCCGCGGCGCGGTGCCCGCGAGCGCGATCCATCGCGGGTCGCGCACGAGTTCGGTGACCACCACGTCCGGCCGGAATGCTCTGGCGCGCCGCAGCTCCCGCGCGAATTCCGGCCACGTGCGGGCCGTTCTGGGACGCGGGTCGAGGACCCGTTCGTAGGGCCGCGCACCGTCGGATTCGGGGTGCCGGTCGGAGGTGACCAGCACGACCTCCCAGCCCGCGTCGATCAGCCGCTCGCAGTACACGCGGGCCAGCGGCCGCATCCACGGCGAGAGCCACAGCAGCCTGCCGGTCACGCGCGCACCGTCGCCTCGGCGAACGCCGCCTCGTACGCGTCGGCCATCGCCTCGACCGTGTACTGCTCGCGCATCCGCGCGAAACCGCGGTCCCCGAGCGCCGCCCACTCGTCCGGGTGGGACAGCAGGGCGCGCAGCGCCTCCCGCCACCCGTCGACGGTGATGTCGTGCACGAGTGCGCCGGCGGCACCGTCGTCGAGCATGTCCGGGACGGCGCACACGGCGGACGCCACCACGGGAACGCGCCGCGCCATCGCCTCGAGGATCACCATCGGGAAGGCCTCGGACCCGCTCGGGACGCACACGAGGTCGGCATCGGCGAGGGCCTGCTCCGGGCCGGGCGACCAGCCGCGCCAGCGGACCCGGCCCGCGAGCTCGGGCGGGGTGAGCGCCTCCAGCCGCTCGCGGTCGGGTCCGTCGCCGAAGATGTCGAGCTCCCAAGCGAACTCGGTCAGTCCGGCCAGCGCCTCCACCAGCAGATGGGGGTTCTTGTGCTCGACGATCCGCGACAGCATCACCAGCCGCGGGACGGCGCCGACCGCACGGCGCGCGGGCACCCCGTCGAGCTCGGAGCGGACCGCGACCCCGTTGGGCGCCACGAAGAACCGCCGCGCCACGCCCTGGTGGGCGGAGACGAGGTCGCGGTGGGCGGGCGAGAGGGCGACGAATCCGTCGGCGCGGCGCATCGCGGCCGCGAGCGGCGCCGAATAGGTGGGCCCGTCCGTCTCGGGCGGGATGTGCGCCCCCACCAGCCACGTCCGGTCCCGACCCCCGGCCCGCCACAGCGTGGCGAAGCCGGTCTCGGTGTTGGTATCGCCGCTGATCAGCACCGTCGGGCCGAGCGGCAGGTCGAGCAGCGGCGCCCACCACGGCTGGCGCACCACCCGCACCCCCGCGGGCGCCTCCGCGATCAGCGGCCCGAACCGCTGCAGGCAGACCACCGTGACGGAGTAGCCGCGCCGCTGCAGCTCGCCCGCCAGGACGAGGTGGTGCCGCTCCGCGCCCCCGAACACCAACCGATTGACGGTGAACACCACGTTCGGCCGGCCGCCCCGTGGGACGGTGCGGCGGCTCGCCCGCTTGCTGCGCTGCACCCGATCCAGGAGCGAATCCCCCAGCAGGAACGCGCCGGCCGCGCGGGCCCCCGCCGCGTGTTCGATGTTCAGGGCCATGTTCGCGCGCAGCAGATCGGCCGACCGGCGCCAGGCGACGGCGTCGTCGCGCACGGTGCCGTGCCCCGAATGCTCCACGCCCGCATCACCCGTCAGCTCGAGTGTCCAGCCCGCGTCGAGCGCCCGCCGCTGCCAGTCCGTCTCCTCGCCGTAGAGGAAGAACTCCTCGTCGAACGGGCCGATCGCCTCCCAGGCATCGCGGCTGATCGCCAGGCACGCGCCCGTGAGGTAGCCGTCGACCCGCTCGGGCGGGGCCGGGTACAGGTCCGAGAACGGTGTCCGCCGCAACGCCTCCGCGTAGCCGGCCCGGGAGACCAGGCCGCGCACGAGGCCCCGTCGACGGTGCGCGACGTCCCAGGTGCGGCCCCGGCCGGACGCGTCGTGGCCGTCGTGGATGACGGGTGCCGCGGCGGCGACCCCGGGGCGGCGCAGCGCCGCGCGGGTCGCCTCCAGGCCGCCCCGCAGCAGCGCGTCGGGGTTGAGCAGCAGCAGGTCGTGCTCCTGGGCGAGCGCGGCCAGGCGGTTCACCCCCGCGGCGAAGCCGAGGTTGCGACCGTCGCCGTGCCAGGAGACCGCCGGGAACGCCGCCCGCACCTCGTCCATGCCCGGGTAGTCGGCGCCCGAGTTGTCCCAGACCAGGACCGGCGCGCCGGGCAGGTGCGTGGCGACCGCGCCGAGGCACGCGGCGACGTCCGCGGGGACGCGGTAGGCCACGATCAGGACGGCGAGCTCCCGGGCGGTCCCGTCCCGCGGCGGCGGGGCGAGCCGGAGCCCGCCCGCGAGCTGGGGGCGTTCGGCGGTCATTGCGAGCTTCCTTCCTCGGAGCTGAGCAGGCCGCGGGCATCGCGCAGCCGCACGGGCCCGAGCACCAGGTTCACGGCCAGGTACGCCAGCGCGGCGAGGGCGCCGGTCAGCAGGACCGGCAGGGCGTGCCCGACGACGCAGACCGCCGCGGCCGCGCCGACGGCGGGGATCAATTCCACCAGGAACCGCCACGGAGTGCGGTACGGGGTCCGGCCGGCCAGCCGGCGGGTCGCGACGGCCAGGCCGAACAATTCGCTCGCCACCAGGGATGCCGCGGCGCCCTTCGCGCCGAACTGCGGGATCAGCACGAGGTTCAGGCCGATGTTGAGCAGCAGGCTCACGATGTTGAGCCGCAGCAGGAAGACCTGGTCGTGCGCGGCGAACAGCCCCTGGCTCAGGGTGCCGGTGACCAGGCGGATCGCGACGGCCACGAACAGCAGGCCCAGCGTGCTCCCGCCCGCCGCGACGAAGTCCTCCGAGCCGAGCAGCCGGACCAGCTCGGGCGCGAGTAACGCGCCCGCCACCGCCAGCGGCACCGCGACGAACAGCATGAGCTGGATGCTGCGCACCGTGAACCGCGCGAACCGGTCCCGGTCGGTCGCGAACAGGTTCGTCATCGTCGAGAGCGTGGACGCCAGGAACACCGTGGAGATCACCGTCGCGTTGAAGGCCACCGTGTACGCGAGGTTGTAGGCGCCCGTCTCCTCACTGGAGCTCAGCACGGAGAGCAGGACGCCGTCCGAGCGCCAGTACAGCGCGGCGATCACCAGGACACCGGTCTGCGGCAGGCTCTCGCGCACCAGTTCCCAGCTCTCGCGGAGCGAGAAGATCGGTCGCAGGTCGATGATGCGGCGCGCGACGCCGCCCTGGATCAGCAGCACCACCAGCGGCGGGACCAACTGCACGAGCGCGTACCAGTACAGGTCGGCGCCGACGTGCACGAGCACGAAGGTCAGCCCGAACGACAGGAGGCGGCCCAGCAGATCCGACAGCGCGATCGCCCCGAAGCGCACGTCGGTGACGAACACCGGCTGCACGCAGCTGCTCAGCGTGGTGAGCACGAGGCTGCCGCTGATGATCGCGATCATCCCCACGACCAGCGGATCGTCGCGGTAGAGGAGCCAGCCGGACAGCGACGCCGCCGCCCCGAGCGGCACGCAGTAGGTCAGGGAGAAGCCCGCATTGACGCGCACCAGGCGCGACAGGTCGCCGGTGCCGCCCGTGACCCGGCGCACGATGACCGCGCCGATGCCGAGCTCGGTCAGGCTGCTCCACAGGCCGATGAACATGATCGCCGCGGAGAGCTGCCCGTAGGGCCCGGGCCCGAGCGAGCGGGTCGTCAGGGCGACGGTGCCGATCGACGCCACCAGCCCGACGATCCGCGCCACGAATTGCATGCTGAACGCGCGGGCGATCCGGCCGCCCGAGGCACGCCCACGCAATGTGGGTTCGGCCTCGGCGTTAATCTCATCGCCGTGAGGAGATTCGGATGCGAGTAGTGGTTCCGCTGGCGGGGGGGCTGTCGCCGGCTGATTGGGCCGGCCGGCACCGGGCTGGGGAGGTTCCGGATCGCTCACCGTACGGCCTCCATCGGCTGGCCGATCACGGCCTCGACGTGCGCTTCGCACCGTCGGAACTGGGCGAGCGGTCCCGACTGCTGCAGCGGGTGGCGCGGTCCGTGCGGCACCGCACCGACGGCTACGAGCTCATCGGCGCGCCCTCGCTCGCCGACGCCGATGCGGTCCTCGCCTACGACGAGCGCACCGGCGTCCCCGCGCTGCTGCGGGGCAGCGCGCCGGTGGCCGCGGGCATCGGCTGGCTGACCACCCGCACGGCCGCCGGACGCGCGCACGGCGCGCTCGCCGCCCGCGCCCTCCCGCGGGCGTCCGCGGTGTGGGCGCAGTGCTCCGCGGTCCTGCCCGTCATCGGGAGCGAGTGGAAGATCGCGCCGGAGCGCCTGCATTTCATCCCCCTGGGGATCGATACCGATTTCTACACCGAGCAGCCGGCCCCGGATACCGGGTTCACGGTGATGAGCGCGGGTGAGGATCGCTTCCGGGACCATCCGACGCTGGTCGCGGCGGTCGAGCAGGTCCGCCGGACGGTGCCGGACACCGCACTCGAGCTCGCGTCCAGCCTGCCCGTGAACGCGCCCGAGGGCCTGGTCACGGTACACACCGAGCGGCTCAACGGCCGCATCCGCGAGTTGTACCGTCGCGCCGCGGTCGTGGCGATCGCCCTGCATCCGACGGTGACCGGCTCGGGTCTGACGGTCGTGCTCGAGGCGATGGCGAGCGGGCGGCCGCTGGTGGTCACCGACAACCCCGGCGTCTCCGATTACGTTCAGCACGGCGTGACGGGCCTGCTCGTACCGCCCGGCGACGCCGACGCGATGGCGGGCGCGATCCGCACGCTGCTGCTCGACGAGGACATGCGCATCGAGATGGGCCGCCGCGCCGCCGCCACCGCGCGCGAGCGGTTCACGACGGAGGTCATGGCAACTCACCTGGCCGAGATGCTTCGGGCCATGTGACGCGGTCCAGGCGGACCCGGCGCAGACGAAGCGCGGCCCTCGGCCCCTGCAGCAGGTAGCGGCGCCCCAGCCGGCGCGGCTCCTGCAGGAGCCGGTACAGCCATTCGGCGCCCGCGCGCTGCCAGGCCGACGGTGCCCGCGACACGGTGCCCGCGAGGAAGTCCGCGGCCGCGCCGAAGGGCAGCAGCACCTGCGCTCCGGTCCCGGGCCCGGCCTCGTCGATCCACTGTTCCTGCCGGGGCTTACCCAGGCCCACGATGAGCACCGTCGGTGCGGCCGAACGGATCTCGTGCTCCAAGCGGGCGGCCGCCGCCGGGTCGTCGAGCTCGGCCCGCTCGGGCGCCCAGAGGCCGGCCACCGTCAGCGCCGGATACCGCTCGGCGAGCACCGGGGCGAGCCGCGCGTGCATGGCGGGGGTGCCGCCGACGAATCCGATCCGCCAGCCGTGCTCCGCCGCGAGCGCGAGCACCGCGGGCAGCAGGTCCGCACCGGTGACGCGGGGCCACGGATGCCCCGTGGCGAGCGCACCGCGACCGGCGACCGGGGCACCGTCGGCCACCGAGAGCCACTCGACCCGCCGTCCGAGGCGGCGCCGCCCGCGCCCGAAATGATGCAGGTGATCGACGTTGACCGAGCACACCGCCAGCGGCCGGGCACCGCCCTGCGCGATCCGTAGCCGGATCCGGTCGAGAACGTCCGCGCCGGTGACGCAGACGACCCGTTCGTCGTCGAGCAGCATCGCGCTGCGCGTGCTCACGCCGACGACCGTTCCATGATGCTCACCAAGTCATAGTAAGGTGAAGCGACGGATTGCTGGGAATGCAACCACACACATCATTCGGTTGGGCGTCGCCGCTCACCGGGAACGGAACGGGGTCGCACGGATGAATGTCGCAGCGTTCCTCCGCTGGGTGCTCACGAAGCCGCTCGTCATCGTCGTGGTGCTCGCCTGCGCCGTCGCCGGCGGCCTGGTCGGTTACCGCTCAGCGACGGTGCAGTACGAGACCGAGGCGGCCGTACTCGTGATCCCGCCGTCGATTCCCTCGGTGCCGGGCGCGTCGGACGCGATGCTCAACCCCTTCACCAACCTCTCCGGCAGCACCACCCAGCTGGCGTGGGTACTGGCCAGTTCCGCGCAGTCGGTGCAGGCCAAGGAGCTGGTGAAGCGAACGGGGGCGTCGCCGGACTACACGATCGCCTCGGTCGCGGGTGATTCCAGCTTCTCCCAGCTCTCCCCCCAGATCACGATCAAGATGCCCGCGACGGATCCGCAGGCGGCCAAAGCCGGCGCGGAGGCGCTGATCGCCTTCATGCGCGATCAACTGCGCAGCATCCAGAAGGATGCCGGCGTCGCGACCGGCGTCTACGCCGACCTCCGCACCACCACCGAGCCGCAGGCCGGTGCCCAGGTGAGCAGTACCGCCCTCAGCAATGCCGGCGGCCTGGCTCTCGGCGCCGCACTCGCGGGCCTGCTGGTCAGCCTGCTCGTCGCGGCCGTCCTCGACGCGCGGCGCAAGCGCGCCGCCGAGGCCGCGAGCAGCGCCGAGGGCGCGGATACGAGCCCGCTCAGCGGCGTCGTTCCCGCCGCCGGCGACGCCTCGGCTCCGGTCGAACCGGCTGCCGAGTCCGTGCCGGTCCCCGTGTCGCGGCTGGAGATCGCGCGCCCCCCGGCGGACGACGCCGACGCCGACGCCCCGTCCCGTCCCGCCCCGCCCCGTCCGGCTCGCCCCACCGGCCGCGCCGAGCAGCGCGCGATGACGCGCTGGCGGGACCGGGTCGAGGTCGTCTCCGAGGAGTCCGAGTTCCCCCTCCCCACGTTCGACGGCGACGACGGCGAGGCCGCACGCCGCCTCGGCACCTCGGGGTGAGCGCTGCGCGCTGCGGCGTCGTGCCGAAGCGCGTGCTCGCGCTCGTCCTCACGCTGGCGATCGTCGCCGGGTGCACCTCGCCCCCGCCCGAGCCTGGCACGGTCGACTTCGACGGACCGGACCTGGTCAACCCGATGCGCGGCCAGTACGAGAACATCCTGACGGACCTGTTCCCCCAGGCCAGCGAGCCGAATCGGGACCGTCCGGCGTGGCCGGGGACGCGGTTCGAGAGCGTCCGGATCCCGTGGCGGATCCTGCAGCCGAAGGACCCGCGCACCGTCGCCGCCGGGGCGCCCGACTCCGACCGCTACGACTTCACGCGGCTCGACCGGGCCATCGCGGACGCCGCGGCCCAGGGCCGCCAGTTCGGCTTCCGGGTCACCGCCTTCGACTCGTGCTGCGATGCGACGCAGAAGGGCCAGACGGTGTCGACGGCACCGGACTGGCTCGCCTCGACACCGGGCGCGAGCAGCACCCGCACCGCCGACGGCGTGCACTACGTGCTGCCGGAGTGGAACAGCCCCGCGTACCTCGACGCGTTCACCGGGCTGATCGCGGCATTGGGCCGCCGCTACGACCGCGACGAACGCGTGGCGATGTACGAGATGTCCGGCTACGGCGACTTCAGCGAGAACCACGTGGCGTTCGCGCGGGACAGCCTGAAGATCGCGGCACCGTCGCCCGAGAACAGCAGGGCGCAGCTCGGCTACTACAGCCAGTACCGCGACCAGTACCTCACTTACGCCTCCGCGCAGCGGCTGGTCGACACGACCCTGCGGGCCTTCCCCAACACGCAGATCGTCTCGACCATGGGCAACCCCGCGATCGCCGGCCTGCTGCTGCGCGACAGCCGCGAGCTGCACGGGCTGCGGCGCCCTGTCGGCATCCGGTCGGACTCGCTGGGCGCCCTGCCGATCCTCCCCACCTGGGCGGAGAACCGCTGGTCCGAGTACGTGCAGAAGCGCGACCCGCTGATCGGCGTACTCGCGGAACGGTTCCGCACCGCCCCGGTCATCACCGAGTGGCCGCCGCAGCTGCTGTCCGGCGGCACCGTGCTCGACTACTACCGGCGGGGCCTCCGGGACGTGGTGAACGGCCACGTCTCGCTGGTCTCCAGCACCGGCTTCCCGGCGCAGAGCCGCCCGGAGCGGATGACCGACGAGCAGTACGTGCTCTGGCGGCGGGCCACCACGTACGCCGGCTACCGCTACGCGGCGGACCGGGTGCAGGTCACCGCGACCGGGTCCGGACTGCGCGCGGCCGTGCACTGGGTCAACCGCGGCTCCGCGCCCACCTACGACCGGTGGAAGGTCGCCTACGAGGTGGTCACGGAGTCGGGCCGCCGGGTGGCGCGGGTCGACGGTGCGCCGCCGCTGCCCGCCATGGTCTCGACGCAGCCCTATCGGGACCTCGCCGCCGCCCCGCCGGCGGCGGAGGCGACCGACACCGTCGACCTGCCCGGACTGGGGACCGGGCGGTACATGCTGCGCGTGATCGTGACCTGGGACGAGCACAAGGTCGGGGGTACCCATCGCATGACGATGCCGCCGATGCAGCTCGCGATGACCGGGCGCGGCAAGGACGGCGGCTATTCGGCCGGTTGGTTCCAGGTCGGTTGAGCCCGGTACGACGGCCGGCCGATGCGGGTCAGTGCTCGGCGCCGCGCGCGGCGGGGGAGATCGCGAGGTAGGCGACGGCCTGCGCCGTGGAGCCGATGGACCCGGGGTCGAAGCTCGGCTTGAAGTAGAGCAGCGTGAACCAGATGACCTGCCGGATCTTCGGGAGCAGGTTCCGGTGCGAGGCCTTGAGGTACTCCCACCAGATCCGCGGGTAGGTGTAGCTGAAGTTCGGATCCTTGCGCAGCATGTACCCCGAGCAGCGATGGAGGGTGATTCCGAGGAAGAAGACGACGGTGAGCATCGCCCGCACGCGGTGCAGGTAGCTGGGGTCGAAGTAGTTCGCCACGTCGTGCGCGACGGACCGGTGCTCGACCTCCTCGGCCCCGTGCCAGCGACAGATGTCGGCCATCGTCGGGTCCACGTCGTAGTCGTCCCAGGCGTTGTTGAGCGCGAAGACGCCCAGGATGGCGGTGTAGTGCTCGATGCCCGCGATCAGCCACAGCCGCTGGACCATGTCGTTGTACTGCGCGCGGTCCGAACGGTAGCGGCGCGGCGCCAGGATGCGGCGGAAGATGAATTCGGCCTGGCGGGCGATCGGCGCGGTGTCGATGCCGGACCGCTGGAGGTACTCGGAGAGCGCGCGGTCGTGCGATTCGGCGTGCATCGCCTCCTGGCCGATGAAGCCGCGCATGGTGCGCGCCAACTCCTCGTCCTTCACGTACGGCAGCGCCTCGGCGTAGACCTCGCAGAACCAGCGCTCGCCCTCCGGGAGGACGGCGTGCAGCACGGAGCTGACGATGTCGCTCGCCACCGGCTCGCCGGGGATCCATTCGAGCGGCACGTTCTCCCAGTCGAACTCCACGTCACGGGCGTGGATCTCGACGCCCACCGGTTCGGTGGATGTGTTCGTCTTGCCGCCTGGGGACACCATCGTCGACTCCAACCGTCGCTATTCATACAATCGTGTAGGAACTTGCTCCGAAGTCTGTCGTGCCGCTAGTGATATGTCAAGGGCTGATTTCTATCATCGCGCGGCGCGGGTCGGTGCCGCCCCGCGAGGTCGACGAAGCGCCGCTCAGGCGGGGTCCGCCCCACCTGCGCTGAGGTCGTCGGTGTCGGCGAAGACGAGGTCTCCCGCGTCGCTGAGCACGGCCCACCGTCGGGCGGGCCCGGCGATCCGCTCGCCGTCGTACTCGGTGGCGACGGGCGTGAACTCGCCGAAGTCCTCGACGATCGTTCCCGCGGCCTCGCGGTGACTGCCCGCGAACACAGTCACGGACTCACCGACGGCGTATCCGGAAGGCGCAGGTGTCGAAGCGGTTTCGCCGTCCGCGACGGCGGAGTCGTCACTCGATGTGGGCTCCGTGCTCGAGGTTGCCATGGGTGCACCTTCCGTGAGGCGTGTTCGGTCCGGTGACGCACAACCGGATCCGACGGTCCGCGGTACTCCCCCGCCGGATACTCGACGGAATAGAGAACGAAAAGACCGCCGACGACATCGGCGATATTGTTCGTCATCTTCGCGGAACAATAAACGCACCCGAAGATCTCAGGGAAATGACCGCAGCACTATCACCCCTTTCCGCCCGCTTTCACACTATTTCAAGCGACCGTTTTCATACATCCATTGAGCGATGAATGCGATCACGTCTGCGCGGTGGCGGCACCGTCGGGCGCTCGACTCTCGAGGACACGTCCGCCTCGGAATCGGGCGCCTCAGGATTGGGAGCGGTACCTCGACGGGGTCGTGCCCACGTGCCGTTTGAAGGTCGTGGCGAAGTGGCTGCCGCTGGAGAACCCGGTGGCGGCTCCGATGTCCGCAATGGGCATCGTGGTGTTGGCGAGCAGTCGCCGGGCCTTTTCGAGGCGACGATTCATGACGTATTGGTGCGGAGTCGTATGGAAACTGCGCGCGAACGCCCGACCGAATTCATCGGGTGTCATTTCCGCGATATCTGCGAGAGAACTCAGCGTGATTCCCATGTCATCGGTGTGAAGCCGCTCCAGTACGCGGTCTTCAATTTCAGGCCGCAATGGAGAGCCGGGGGACCGCGCCTCGACTGGGCGTTCGCCGTAGAGATCGAGGATGTGCAGACGAGCCGATGAGACGAGCGACTCGTGCAGGAGTCTGCCCGTCAGATCCGTGCGGGCGGTCGTGCTCGCGATCCGTTCCACCAGGTGGTGGAGGAGGCGGTCGGGCTTCCCAGCAGAGGCCCGCAGTGAGGTATTGCGAAACACGTGTGCAGAGAGCGTGATCCGGGCGAAGTCGCACGCGACATCGCGTGCGACGGCAACCGAGGAGTCTCCGGCCGGAATCACCCAGACATTGGCGGCGTGGGAGGAGATCCTGCCCGATGCCCCGGATGCGAACTCGTACTCCTTGGCGGCCGCGGTGCCTCGGCGCCACACTCGGACCTCGTGGTCAGCAGAATCGACGCTCCACTCGACCGATGCCGCCAACTCCTGGCGTACGAATGTCACCTGCACTGCGCCCACCATCCCGTCAGCGTAGTCGCGGAGGATGCGGCACTCGCGGCTGGAACGGAATTCACGTTACTAGTTCGCGTAAGTATTACACATTTGCGAAATCAAGCCGGCGCTGTGGTCGACGGATTGTGCATCCGCCTCGATACGCTTCAACAAATAGTCGGATATATCCTCTCGCGAACAAATCGGAGTGCCCTTGCCCGGATTCAGCACACGTGTGCCGAGGCGCCGTGCTCTTGTAGCGGCAGCGCTCGTCGCGATGGTCTGCGTTGCGGCGGTGGTGGCGGTGGTCGGCCTCGGAAGGTCCGGCGGGGGCGAGGATCGCCCGGCGTTTGCGGTCACCAAGCACTCCTATCTCGACGTGTCCGGCGCGGGCGACAGTACCGCGGGCTGGTTGGTGCGGCCGGTGAGCGCCCAGGCCCACCGGGGAACGATCGTGATGATCCACGGCGGTGGCTGGCTCAAGGGCGCCACCGCCGAGTACACGCGACCGGCCGCGGAGCTCCTCGCGGCCCGAGGGTTCGTGGTGTGGAACATCAACTACCGGCGGGTCGAGGACGGGGGCGGCTGGCCGACGACGTTCACCGACGTGGCCGCCGCCGTCGACCACCTCGCGGTCCTCGGACGGACCTTCCCTGAGATCGATACCGCGCGCGTGACCGTGGTCGGGCACTCCGCCGGCGGACAGCTCGCGGCGTGGACGGCCGGGCGTGCGACCTTGCCCGACGGTGCGCCGGGCGCCCGGCCCGTCGTCGTGCCCCACGCCGTGGTCTCGCTCGCCGGCGTACTGGACATGCGACTGTCACTGACGAAGAACGACCACGTCCTGAAGGTGCTCGGCGGCACCCCCGAACAGGTGCCGGACCGGTATCGCCTCGTCGATCCCCTTGAGCGGATCAATCCGAAGGTGCCCGTGGTGGCCGTCACCGGCACGGACGACGCCGTAGTACCGCCGCGTGAGGCGGTCGAGTTCATCACCGCTCTGCGGGCTCGGGGCGGGGTCGGCGCGACGATCGAGATCCCCGCGACCGGCCACGGCGAGGTCATCGATGTGCGAAACGCGTGGTGGCCCACCGTCGAGTCCGCCATCGCGACGATCGCCGAGCACGGCCCCCGATCGGTCGTAGCCACCGCCCCGTAGCTCACCGACTTCCACAGCTCCAACTGTCTACCCGTAAGGAGAACCTCCATGCGCAACACCATCCTCTCGGCGGTGGCCGCGGTCGCCGCTCTGCTCACGCTCGCCGGTTGCGGCGACGACCCCACGCCTGCGGCGCCCAGTACGTCCTCGTCGACCCACGCGGCCAGCGCGTCCCCGGCCCACCCGGCCACGGGCGACCGGACACCGGGCAACCCCGGAAACCCCGCCGCTCGGCCGACGACCGTGCCGCACCAGACGACCACGCACGCCGTCCCCACCGGAAGCTGGGACCGCAACGGCAATCCCGTCAACGGCGGGCCCCGCGGCGCCGACGGATCTACCGGTAACGGCCTGACCAAGGGGTACTGCGCGAAGAACCAGGATCCCGCGTGCCCGTCGGGGAGCTACGTGGGGCCGAACGCGATTCTGAGCCCGGACGGGAGTGGGAACTACGTGCCGTGCGAGGGCACGGTGTGCACCAACCCGAACCACGGCGGCGGCGACACCCCGGCGCCCACGGCGACGCGGACGACCACGCAGCCCCCCGCCGCGACCGCACCGCGCGACGACGACCCGGGAAATCAGCCCTGCACCACTGGGATGGGCGAATCCGGCAAGTACATCTACTCCGAGGACACGCAGAGCTGGGTGTGCCAGATCGGCTGATCGCGGGCCCAGGAATCCCCAGCAATAGCAGCGTTCGATAGTCCGGCCGGCTGCCACGCGCGGCGGCCCGAGGCTCGACGCGGTGGTAACACGTATCGCCTGTTGCGCCGTCACAGGACCTCGGATACCAAAAACCCGAGGCCATGAACTCTTTCGAGTTCATGGCCTCGGGTTTGCTGCAGCTCATGGAACTGCATGTGGTGAGCGGTTCTCGAATGCACGTGAATCGCACATTCCGGGATGGATTTCCAACGAT
Source organism: Tsukamurella spumae (assembly GCF_012396015.1). Lineage (GTDB taxonomy): Bacteria > Actinomycetota > Actinomycetes > Mycobacteriales > Mycobacteriaceae > Tsukamurella > Tsukamurella spumae. The sequence goes on from NZ_JAAXOQ010000032.1 coordinate 36,004, forward strand.
TAAGTGCCGAAATTCCAACGATTACTTCGCGGCCGGACTCCGACCTGGAGTACCTGTAGCGGGAGCTGTGGGGCATCTTGGGGGCCGCGAGTTCGACCCGCGGTCGCGGTGGTGCGGTTGGCCCTTCGCGCGGGAGCGGGCGAGCTGGCTCCTTGCCTTCTGGTGGGGGTCAGATTTCCCACGATTACTTTGTCTACGGTCATACGACGAGTGGCCGGCCCAACTTGGTTGGGCCGGCCACTCAGGTAACTATCTACGTGCGCGGTGGTGTTCTGGTCGGTGGGTATCCGAGGTCTGCCTGGAGTTGTCGCATCCGGCGGTTGATGGACTCGCCGCGCGGTCGTCTCTCAGCGTGGCTTCGCTGCGCCGAGAGGTTGGCCACTACGACTGCGAGTGCGAGTGTGATCGCGATCATCGGTTGTCGTCGCGGCCCCGACGTCAGGTCTGAGAGTCCGGTTACCGATCTCGACTTGAGGATGCTGAACCTTTGCTCGGTGAGCGCTCGAGCGGCTTCGAAGTAGACCATGTGCTCCCACGAACCTGGTGTTAGCCCGAACTGGGCCATCCTGAGCTGATCCGGAGACAGCCCGACGGTTATTGCTGGGCTGTCGCAGCACGAGTACTGGTCCGCTGTCCACGTTGGTTCGAGCGTGGGGACATCTCCGTGGATATCCATCGACTCCGGTCGGAGCGGACAACGAACGCGGCCGAACGCCGCCGGGCAAACGAGCTGCGTCTTGACGAGCTCGGGCGCTTTCGGGCGAATGTCGGACGGCTGGCCCCGCTGCATCACACCGTGAACTGGCCGCGAGTTCCTTCCCATGAGAAGCGGGAGAGTCCGTTGCAGGCGGCGGTCGTGGTCTGCGAATCCGGGCGGCTTCGACGCCAACATCTCTCGCCCTGGCGGCACCGTGACCTTCTCTGCAATGTCGGTTATCGCAGGGCAGTAAAAGTCCCCTGCGACCATGATTGGCCCGGGTTTCCGGCCGCCTTCAGTGGCGGGCAGGCTGTCATGAATCATGATCCAGTGCTTTGGGTACCGCCCCACGTATGCGTACTGTTCGCGCACCATCGAGTCGGCGAAGCCTCGCTTGGAGTTGTATCCCATGTCGACGGTGAGATAGGGCCAGCGCGTTCGGGTGCCGTCCTTGCGCGCAGTCAGTCCGTTCTCCTTCGCATGTGCCAGCGCCCGGAGGACCGCGCCAGCGTCCCCGGATGTCGGGGGGTGTACGTCGATGCCGATGATGACGGGAGCTACGCCGTGCATACGGTTGGGTTCACCGATCCGCGTGAGCGCTGTGAGGCCAATACCTACTCCGCTCTTCGTGAGAGCAGCCTTCTGACCGTCGGTGCGGACCTTGTTACTGCGGTCACGCCCATACGGCTTGGCGAAAGGAGTGGCACCACGCCGCTTATCGCTCGCGACGCCCAGGCCGGTCATGTTCGTGGCGAGGTCGAAGATCGACTCGTCCACGACGAGATCGCCTGCGCATCCCTCGGGTGCGCGGTCCAGGACTGAGCCAGCCACCAGGCTGTTGGCCACCTTCGAGAGCAGCTCGGCTGCGTGATGCGATGCCTGTTTCTGTTCGCGACTCCGCCTGCGGACGATCTGCTGATGCTCTTCGTTGGTGATGCGCCGTGCTGGCAAGTCCGGGTCGGGGTCGATCGGCGCCAGCCTCCTGGCGAGGAATGCATGGAGCCGGGCGTACTCGGTACGCGAACTGGTCCGAACAGGATCGAGATCCTGCCCGTCCATGCCGACTTCAGCCAGCTGCTTCGGGGTGAAGTCACTGATCAATTGGAGAATGCCAGCAACCGTGGGAGGACGTTTGAGCATCACGCATAGCAGTGCCGATACCAGCACTGCTCGAATCGTGTACCGGACTCCGGCAGCTCGTCGACCTCCGGGCCCAACCGACTGCTGATGGATCTCATCGATCAGACGGTCAGCGCCGGATCGATCGATCACTCCGACCGCCTCGGCGAACAGCGACTCCGACACCGTGAGCGTAGGACGGAAGGTGCTGATCACGCTGGCACCCCCCGTCCATCGAGAGCGACCAACGTGGCGCGGATACCGTAGATCGGAAACGACGGCCGGTGGTCCTTGATCGATGCGAACGTGCTCACGTCGGCGAGTTGGACCATGAGGCACGCTGGGACCGTCTTCGCGAGGTCGTGTATCCATCGCTCCCGTGCAGCGAGCAAGTCGATCGACGTGTGCCCGTGCCTGCGAAGGTACTCGTTGAGACGATTGCCGAAGTTGCGGTCCGTGGGACCGATGCCGGGAGTCATCATGCTCGCGTCACCCACCTCTTTGGCACGCTGCAAGATTCGTTCCGAACGCGCGACGTCAACCACAGGTACATGGCGCACTCCGCCCGCACGGTTGGGAAGGGTCACCACAGCATGCTCACGGCCGAAGTAGGTCGTCGACGAAATCGACGTGCCCCGAACTCGCGACAGCTCACCCTGACGAACCCCCGCACCAAGGGCCAGATCCAGGCTCACGTACGCGCGCCGCTGTTGTTCGCCCGACAGGGATGCGGCGGTGCGATACCAGTCCGCGATCAACGTGTCGCTCGCCGGTGCCGCAGTACGGCGTTTCGGCTTCTTGCTCGCCGCCCTTGACAACGGGTACTCACGGGGATGGACCAGCCGGCCGACTGCGTAGTAGAGATACTGGTTCTGCCGGGCGCCCCGCTCGCGTCCCGTTGCGATCAGGTGATTGATATATCCGTCCACCACTGACCGACGGAACACTGACTGGACGTCGATCGGCAGAGGCGGCTCGACATACCCAGCGATGAACCTGATGACGTGCTGGACATGCGACATATCGTTCGCCTCAGTACCCTCCTTGAGCCGACACACCAGGGCAGCGCCAATCCTCGCTGCCGACTCCCGGAGATCCGGGTTCCCCACCGTGCTCGTCGCCTTCGACAGCCGCTCGAACCTCTCCTCCTGTCCGGCGGGCACCCATCCCCGCGGGTCTCCGGTGAATCGACCGATGGTGCGCGGTCCGACTACCGAATCGGGCAGGTCGTCCGGCTCTGGTGCAATACCGGGCAGCGCCAGCTGCGCGCGGTGCGCCTTGTAGCGAACCATCAGGGCATCACCCACCCGACACACCGCGCGCAGCGCTTGACAGTCGTACCTGGGTACGTTGAAATAAACATGGTCCTCCTTATGAGGATCGAAAATGTGATCATCTGCGGATCCAGTCCGCTCCGGAGGCCCTGGGGTACCAGCCCGGGGCTTCCGGTATGTCAGCGCCTGTGGCGCATGTCGCTACCGCACTATCTCTTCCTGCTGATCACTCCTTCTCCCGCTCATCGGCATCGATGGCCGCCACTAGTAGCCGCTGCGCCACGACCGAGACATTCCGTTGCTCATCTGCAGCAATCGACCGAAGCCGCTCAGCGACATCGGGGTCCAGCTGCAGTTCCACCCGGACACGCTTGGCCTTCTCGCGCTGGATAGCCATACAAACCTTCTCCCGGGTGCTCCCGGATCTCCCCGGGCGCGCGGAACAAACAGTACTTCGAGCTCCGCGCCTAAACTGACCTGCCAATCACAGCACTTCTGACCGCGAAGATCGACTTTTCAGAAATCCTTGTCATGGGTGGTAACAACTGCAGTCACACAAGTTTCATGTCGGCAGGCCAGGCGGCATGAGTGCCGATGGGATGATTCGCAATTGGCCCCACAAAAGATCTTGTGACAGGCATCACATAAGTCCCGTGCGAGCCTAGGGCGTGTCGTCAAACTCGACGCAAACCATCGAGGCGACGACATCTGGGAGCAAGAAGCCCCGTAGCCCCACTTGACCTCCTCAAAGTTCGCCACGACTCGGTCGCGTCAACCTTAGAACCGCCCTCACGGTCCAGCGGACCGCCGCACGCAACGCAGTTCGTGACCTCTGACCTGCATTAATCCAGCTTCACTGTACTAACATTCGACACAGCTGGCCGTAGTCAACTTTGCCCAACTGAAGACACCACGGGAGGGGCTACCCATGTGGCCGGCGCACAGCTTCGAGGTTCGACCATGGGTCTCAGCGAACCGCGCAGGCAATCGTGAGGATCGCCTGTTCACGCAGGTCACCACCGCGATACCTCCGCTCATCGCCGCTGAGACTTTCGCGGCAGACTCCGCCGTACTGCTGGCCTGCGAAAACGCGACCATCGCGATTACGCGGCTCGATGTCGGCCGAGGAGAGGCGCTCGCTCCGCTCGGTGACTTCCTCCTGCGAAGCGAAGCGAATCCGTGGCCTCATCCAAGATCGAGCACGTCAACGCCGGCTGGCGACAGCTCGGGCTCGCCATCGCCGGCGTCAAAGCAGGTAGCGAGGCGAAGTCACAGCTCGCGGCCGTGCAGGCACTCGCGACGATGATCGCTGCAGCGGACACCGGAACGATCACCGCCGCCGACCTGCTCAGCGCTCACCGCCAGCTGATGGAAGGCAACGTCGCCGAGGCACGCACGGCCGGAACCTTCCGCACGGTCCAGAACTGGATCGGCGGGTCCGACTACACACCGCGCGGCGCACTGTTCGTGCCACCACCTCCGGAGCTGGTGCTCGGCCTCATCGATGACCTGATCGCCTTCGTCGCGCGAACCGACGTACCCGTCGTCGCGCAGGCGGCGATCGCTCACGCACAGTTCGAGAGCATCCACCCCCACACCGACGGCAACGGCCGCATCGGCCGCGCACTGATCAGCGCAATCCTCCGGCGGCGCGGCCTCACCCGGAAGATCACCGTCCCCCTCGCCTCCGTGATGCTCGCCGACACCGACACCTACTTCGCCACACTCGGCGCGTATCGCCGAGGCGATGCTGCAGCGTTCGTCACCTACGTAGCAGACGCTGCGATGCTGGCCTGCGCTACAGCCGACAAAGCCGCCGACCAACTCGAGCAGATGCCCGCATACTGGCGCACCCTCGCGAACCCGCGATCCGGCTCGTCGGAGGAGTCGCTCATCGACGCACTACTCGCACGCCCCGTACTCGCCGCCGACACGGCGCAAGAGATCACCGGCTCATCAGATACAGCCACCTACCGAGCCCTGAACAAGCTCACCAACGCCGGGATCCTCGAGGTCATCTCCGAATCCAAACGCGACCGCGTTTGGGCGGCAGTGGACGTGATGAACGAGCTCGAACTTCTCTCCGACGCAATAGGGCGCCGAACCGATCCGGACGCGTAGCCCGACTCGATCCCCGCAAGTCGACCAATCCCGCCCGGTCTGCCACGCTCAGGCGACCCCATGAGGATCCGAGGATTCTCGCCGATCGCACGTTTGTCTCCAACGAGAGGGGCTAAGCACATGAACGAACTCGTCCCTTCAGGCACAGGCCGCTGGAAGATCCACACCGAGGACGCAATCCACATCCTCGATCTGGACGCGGGAACACACGAACGGCGGCCACTACCGTGGCCGGACACTCAACGCGGTTTCGACGACCACCCGACCCACTATCTGATCAGCGAGGTTATTGAGTGGCCCCGCGTAGGTGATCAGTTCGTACTCCAGTGCTCTTTACGTTCAGACCCTTGGCAGCGCCGTCACGTGGTGCGGTCAGCACCCATCACGCAGATCTCAGCGGCTCAACCCGCCGCCGATGAACTCGCCGACACCCTCCCGGGGCGCCCGCGAGTTCGAATTCCCTCCGGTTGGTGCGCGCTCGTCATGCAACTCCACCAGGACCTTGTCGAACTCGAACCGCAGTACACAGTGACCGCGATCAAGGAGAAGCACCACGGGCTCCGCCTCTACATCAACCTGCCAGACCACACGCCCGACTCGGTCGCCGACGCGGCATACGCGCGTATCGACTGGGCGGAAGAGGAATCCGAGAACAGGTGCACGTTCTGCGGCGGCCCCACACCGACCCCCGGCGGCCGCTGCGGGCGACATCCAGCCGGGCCACTGTGACGCACCTGGTCCGGACCGCCCGCGTCCAGGGGCCGCCGATCACTGTGCGCACCAGGGCATGGGCCTCGCTCACTGGCCGCCGAATGGGTCTATCCCCCACGTCTGCCGGCCTCGCGCCCCAGTCCCGATCCGTCGAGCGTCGCACTGAGCTGCCCTGAGAGGGTCATTCGGGGGGAGGTTCGCGCTCGTCGGGAGATGCCGGGGATACCGGCACGACCGCAGGGATGCCTGCTCGGCGCTGTTGATTGGTCTCCGCTGCTTGGAGCGCCGAGCTGTATCCCTCGACCTCGTGCATGCGTGCGATGAATTCGTCGACCGCGAGGGTCACCGTGTCTTGTAGCGAGGTGGTCCCCGAGTACGCGCACCTCACGGAGGCCGACGTCGAAACGCTCGGCGCGGAGTTGGATGCGATCCGGCGCGACATCGAGGCCGTGCGCGGCGAGACCGACGTGCAGTACCTGCAGCGCACCATCGCCGCTCAGCGCGGGCTCGAGGTAGCGGGCCGGCTGATGCTGCTGGGGGCGCACAAGCGGGGCTTCTGGTGGGGTTCCGCGGCCACCCTCGGCGTTGCGAAGATCATCGAGAACATGGAGCTCGGGCACAACGTCATGCACGGGCAGTGGGATTGGATGAACGATCCCGAGGTGCATTCGACGACGTGGGAGTGGGACCACGCGGGCACGTCGCGCCTGTGGAAGCACACCCACAACTACGTGCACCACAAGTACACGAACGTCCTGGACATGGACGACGACGTGGGCTTCAAGACGATCCGGGTCACGCGGAATCAGTCGCCACCGGTTGATGATGCGGACCACCTGGACGACTCGCGCGGCGTGCGTCACCAGGTCGCGGGCTGTCTGACTATGTCCGCAATCCTGGTGACCGCTCACCGTTCCGATGTCATCACCACGAGTAGTCGCGGGCCGCGGGAGGTGTCCAGATTCCGGCGTCGCGGAGGCGGTCGACGACCGGGGCGAAGCCCTCGATCTCCTGCGCGCTCCACAGTGGGAAGTTGATCAGGATGTTCGACGCCGCTGTGTTCTTCTTGATGGAGACGAGTTTCTCGGCCACCTGATCGGGGGTGCCGATCAGCTTGAGCATGGAGCCAGCACCACCGAAGGCCATTGTGGCCTGCTCGTCGCCCATCTTCGCATACTGAGCGCGAGAGGACTCGATGGAACCGAGCACATCGGCGGCGATCTCCCTCGTGGCCTCCGGATTAATCGACGCACGCAGCCGTTCCCACTCTTCCTCTGCTCGCCCCTCCTCGTCGCGAACCAGTGCGATCGCGAACGGACAGGTGGCGACGGTCCGGCCCGTCGCGGCGGTCGCCTCCGAAAGCCGGGCGTCGACGGCGCGCAGCGCCTCCTCGTCGGACGCGAGCGTCACGAGCTGGTCACAGAACCTGGCGGCGAACGCCGTCCCAGCCGGAGACGCGCCCGCACTCACGAGGAGGGGCGTCGGCGCCTGCATTGTGCGCGGCTTCTTGATCCGGCCGCGCACCTGGTAGTAGTCCCCGTTGACGTCGATCGGCTCGATCTCGTTCCAGAGGCGGATCACGATGTCGGTGAACTCGCTGGCCATGTCGTAGCGTTTGTCGTGCTCGACGAATTCCTCGCCGAAGAGCGCTGCCTCGTCGGCGCTGAAACCGGTGACGACGTTCCAGCCCCAACGACCCTCGCTGAACGCGTCCAGTGTCGCCCCCATGCGGGCGACGTGGGCGGGCTTGTGGTGAGTCGTGTGGAACGTAGAGATCACGCCAATGTGCTCAGTAGCGGTGAGCAAGGCCATCGCGAGCAACGGTGCAGGGACTGCTGCACGATCGGGTGACAGTGTCGGTGTCATGCCGCTGAGGCGGCTGTGTTGATGATCGTCTCGTATTCGACGGGCGTCAACCGGCCGAGGCGGACCTGACGGCGTCGGCGGTGGTAGGT
>NZ_JAAXOQ010000033.1 GCF_012396015.1 Tsukamurella spumae
CCACGACAGCACCACCCGGAGACCCGCCCACCGGCAGCGCTAGCCGGAGCTTCCGCACGCCTACTCGCCAATCAGGACGCGACATCCGTAGAGAACCGAATCTCCCACACCCCATGAATCAGGGGGGTTAATGATCCCGTCGCCGTTGACGTCGCGGTCGAGGACGAACAGCTTGCCGTTGGTGCGGGTCTTGATCTCGTCGAACTGCGGGTCCTCGGTCTCGAACAGCGTCGGTTGATAGGACGGAAGGCCGGGATTGCTGTCGGGCGCGTAGCTGGTCGCGATCAGCTTCTTGAGACCGTAGTCGTGGAAGTGCAGGGCGAAGAACTTGGCGAAGTTGCTCCACTCCGGGTCGTCGCACGGCAACAGGACGACCTTGTCGCGGAAGACGTTGGGGTCGTAGTCGAGGTAGGCGTTCATCTCGCGCTCGATGTCTGGCCATTGGGTATAGAACTCGTCATTCTTGGCCGATCGTGCGGTGCGCAGATGGTGCTTCTTTTCCGCGGTCGTCATGGAATAACCGTAATCGACGGGACCGACACGACGATGCTGCACGCCGCCGGTGTCGTCTGGCTGGTGGAAACACGATCCCCGCACCCGGTGAGGGATGCGGGGATCTCGGGCGTGCTCACTCGGCCCCGGTGACGGTGATGTGGTCCAGGTCGTCGAGGCGGACCAGGACGTCGCCGGTCGAGATGGTGTCGCCGGCGGCGGTGGCGAACTCGACGGATGCGAGGTCGGCGTCGGCCAGCACGATGCGATTGCCTCGTTCCGCAGGGTCGTCAAACTCGATGCCGACGAGCACGGTGGCGGATTCGCCCCGGAGTGCAGCGAGCGTGCGTAGCGCCTGCGCCCGGTCGTCCAGGTCGATCGGGTTGGACAGGTAGGCGCGGGTGCCGGGTTGGTCGGCGACGAGCAGTGTGAGAGTGCTGGCGTCGATGCTGATGGGTGCGTCGGAGTTGGTCATGGTCGTACCTCCAGGTGAGGAATCTGGCGTTGTCGGCAATGCGTCCGGGCCCCGGTCGAGGGGCCTTGCCTGTGCTGTCGACTGCTTCTGGCCAGTGCTCTGTGGACTCCGTTCACGGAACTCGCCAAAGCGGATTAACACGGAGTCAGCGGGTGAGCGTAGCGACCAACTGGTCGCCGGTCCTCAGCTCGATCCCCAACTCGCGGGCCTTGTCCTGCACGGCGTGATCGTCGGAGACGACAGCCCACGTGGGAGCCCAGAGGTAGACCTCGTCCCGGCGTTGGGCGTCGAGCGCGCAGGCCAGGATGAGCGGGTCGGCATTGCCCTTGTTCGCGTATAGGTCGACCAAGCGGGTGTCGGTGGTCGGGATGGTCGTCATGATCTGCTGCAGCCGGAGGAGCACGTCGGGTGTCGTCGGGTACTCCAGCTGCTTTAGCGCGTTGATGTCGGGATAGTCGCGTGCCTCGTGGAGCACCTCGCTCGGGATGCGGCACTGGTCGCGGAAGAACTGACTCGATCGTTGCTCTCTCGACAGCTTGGAGAGCACGTTGTTGTCGACGAGATAGGAGTACTCGTTCATCGCACCGCCTGGCGGTAGTCGTCGATCTGCGCGGGCTGAAGGTGGTTGAGGCACACGACACGGCAGAAATCCTTGGCCGAGACCTTGCCGGTGTCGAGGGCGTCGAGCATTCGTAGCGATAGCTCACGGCCGTTGTACTTGCGGAGGGCGTTGACGACAAGTGGACTGCGCATCGGCGGTCTGCTGATCTGCTCGTACTCGCGACGCAGTTCATCGAGGTATCGCTTCGTGAGTGCGCCGTCGAGGACTCCCAGTCGCATGGCCCGGACCGCCACAGCGCTCGCGGTAACCTTGAAGTGATCGGACACTGCCTTTACCTCGTCGAGCGATCCGATGCGTAGGCCTCGGAATTGAGTTGCGGGCATGAGGATTTCACCGACGATGTCGTACTCGCGCTTGGCATCCCGTTCGGCGCTGCTGCCGTCGTAGGTGACCGGGGCGAAGATCTTGCGGGCGACGAGCACTGCCAGCAGTGTCAGTGTGAATATGCGTCGGCCGACCGGCTCCTGGTAGTCGCCCGCGTCGCCTCCCGCGAGGAAGACGTAGGGCACCTTGGAGTCCTTGATCGTCAGCCCGCTGAAGCTCACGGTGAGCCGTTGCGGCATGACGGTCGGCGCGCTCTGGGAGACCAGCACCTGATTGGCCTCCAGGCGGCTGATGATGTGGGCCAGCGCAGCGGTCTTGTCCCCGGCCCCGATGATGTCCGCGTGGGTCAGGCCGAGCGCGGCCATCAGCTTGTCCGCGTCGGCCGCGGGCGAGGTCCCTGGCCTGCCCAGCAGGCCGACGATCGAGTTCTTGGTCAGCGTGCTGTCGCAGCGCTTGAGCAGTTCCTGCTTGCGGAGCAGGTCCTTCACGATCAGCTCGACGTCGCGCATCTCCACGACGTCGCGGGAGTTGATCGAGAACGTGTCCTTGGTCATGCCGGCCAGCAGTTTGCGGGTCTTGGCCGCGACCTGCTCGCGGACCAGCGGGAGCGGGGCGAAGAACAAGCAGTACGGGATCTGGCCATGGCGGGCGAGATCAATCAGGTCGTTAAAAGTGATGGACCCGCAGCCCAGGGTCTTCTCGTAGCCGACGTAGGAGCTGGCGATGGAGTTCTCCAGCAGTTCGACGAAGACGGCTCGCTCGATCGGGATGGTCTGCCCACTAATGCGCACGTTGAGCTGTGGTGCAGTCGTCACGCGGTATCTCCGGCCCGTTGGACTGCGCGGTAGACCGTCGCCCGGGAGACGCCGTAGTCGTCGGCCAATTCGGCAACGGTGTATTCGCCGGAGTGGAAGTCGGCTACCAGCCTCTTCTCGCGTGCGGTGGACAGCTTCGGCTGTTTGCCGCGCAGACGGCCACGAGCCTTCGCGACAGCCATGCCCTCACGGGTGCGCATCCGGATGAGGTCGGCTTCGAACTCCGCGAACGTGGCCAGGACGTTGAACATCATGCGGCCCATGGGGTCGGTCGGGTCATAGGCGCTGGCACCGAGCCGGAGGGTGACGCCGCGGCCCGCGAGCTCGTCGGCGATGTCTTTGGCGTCGCGGATGGAACGGGCCAACCGGTCGAGCTTGGTCACCACTAGTTCGTCGCCGGGACGGCTGGCGGCGGCCAGTGCCTCGCGTAGCCCGGGCCGGCTCCGGTTTGTACCGGTGAGGCCGTGATCGATGTAGATGCGCTTTTCGTCGACGCCGAGCTTCTTGAGCGCGTCGGTCTGCGCGGCGAGGTCCTGGTCGCCGGTCGACACTCTGGCATAGCCGATCTTCATACCAACGATTGTACGTTAGAGGGACCCCTAATGAGATTATTTGCGGGCGGGTCTTGTGAGACGGGATGAACTGCGTCGACTCGGTGCGAACGGGGCGTCGCACAGCGTCTCGCTCACCGACCGGCTTGCGGACACCGGGTGTGGAGAAAGAAGATCCCCGATGCCGCGGGGCACCGGGGTCTCGTGGGGCGTGGAATGCGTCAGCGGGGCGTCAGCGACGTCGTGCCGATCACCGCGCCGTCGATCATGAGCCACAGCTCCTGGCCCACGAATCGATTTCCCTTGCGGGCGAACGTGTATCGATTCCCGCCGTAGTCCATCCAGGCACCTGATCGAGTTGGATGCAGGCGCGCATGTTTCGATGCGCCGATGACCGTGCCGGGGATGTTGAGTGTCAGGACGTTGCCCCGGATGGTCACCGGGTAGACGCCACGGACCCCTGTGAGCGTCTTGGTCGTGGTCCAGGTGTAGCGGCCCGAGTCGACGGCGGCGGAGGCTTGGCCGGCGCCGAGTGCGGTGGTGATGCCCAGGGTGCCGGCCAGTGCCGAGACGGCGATGGCGGCACCGGTGATGGCGCGCTTGAGAGTGAATCGAGTGGTCATGGGGGTGTCCTTTCTGGACAAGGAAGGGCGGGATCAGCGCAGGTTCTCGGGCAGCACGACGACCTTGCTGCCGTTGCCGATGGAGAGCGCCACGGGATTGTCCAGGCCGGCGACCCGGGTGTAGGAGGTGACCGGGACCGAGGTCGACGGGGAGACCTGCAGTGGGTCGCCCGGCGTGCAGGTCAGCGGCGGGTCGGCCGAGGTGGCCGCCAGGGGATGGCCCTGGGCGTCGCGCCGGCCGCTGGCGGTGTTGGTCTGCCCGGTGAGGTCGGCGCTCACGAAGTCCAGGGGCTTGACGGTGTAGACGTTCCCCCGGCCACCGGACATCTTGTCACTGGTTGTCGCCGTGGTGGCCACCGCGAAGTACTCGCCGGGGCACTCGGGTGCCGGGTCGGTGACCCGGCTGATGCCGTTGATGCGGTAGGTGATCGTGCCAGACAGGTCGGTCACGGTGCCGCCGATGGCCACCCGGCGCGAGGCCGGGTAGGCCTCGTCGAGTGGATCGGTCGATGCGGCAGGCCCGGCCGACGCCGACGGCGACGGCCTATCTCCCGACTGCTGCGTCGCCGTCGGCGTCGAGTCACCGATGCTGCACGCGACGGCTGTGACGCCGATGACCAGGACCAGTGCGAGAGCCGCGGTCACCGCACTGAGAATCCGCACCTGCCGACCGGCAAACGCGCCGGCCAGGCCAGGTTTCGGAACGGCGGCGGGCACCGGTCGCCCCGCGATCGCTGCAAGTGCAGATTCGTCGATGGTCGGCGCGTTGGGGTCGGCCAGCGCGGCGTCGTAGCGAGCCCGCCGGGCTGGATCTCCGAGAATGGCCCTCGCCGTGTCGATTCGATTGCGGGTCAGTTGATCTCGCGGATCGGTGGCGTTGAGAGCCGCGGTGAGTGCGGCGGCCAGCGCTTCGGGCGGTTGCCGTCGGTCCAGGCCGTAGATGGCGTACAGATCAATATGGTGTGGCATTGGTGTGTCCCCTCGTGGTGGAGGGAGACATGCAGGTAGGGCTAGTCGAGCGTCTCAGCCGCGGCGTCGTCGGCCTCGGCCGCGGCGAGCAAGGCGCTGGGCCGGGTGCCCAACGCTCTGGCCAAGTCCCAGAGGCGGTCCGAGCTGATGCTCGCCTCGCCGGCCTCGAGCCGGGCGATGGCCGACCGGGATAGCCCGGATGCCGTGGCCAACTGGATCTGGGTCAGCCCGACGCGCTGCCGGGCATCGACCAGCGCCTTGGCCAGCGCCTCCCTACGCACGTCGCGGTCCTGCCGCTGTGACGGCGTGAGGACGTGATCGGGCACTGGCACCTGACAATCGTCCCATGACGGCGATCCGGTTCCCCTGCATGTCTCCCTTGGTGGTTGATCGCGGTTGGTGATGTGTCGCTAGCGACACATTGAGTATGGAATATCCATGACGGCATGACGTGTCTGGGGTGACAGATGTCGGTCAGTCGGACGACATGGATGTGGCGAGAATCAATTACCTCCTGCGAGAAGTCTGAACTGTGTGTGACGTGCGCAAACGGGTCCGTTGCGTGGTTGCAGACAGTTTCTAACAGGGATATGTGACAGCGAAAAGCGCTGCGGAAGAGGCGGTTACGGGGCGCTCGGCAGATGCGGCACTTCCCTCAATTAGTAACCGCCGCATACCCTATCACACGATGTCAACACTGTGACACACTTCACATCTGGTCGTTCGGATGGATGACTTGGAATGGGACGACCCCGGCGCGGGTGTGCGCCGGGGCCGTGGGGAGCGCCCCTGGCGGGGCGCCGGTTCATCGGCCGGTCAGGGTTTCGGCGGCGATGACGGCGTCGACCAGGCGATCGAGAGCCTCGGACCGGCATGGCCGGCAACCTCGCTCATCGTGGATGGCCGAGCGTCCGCACGTCGGGCAGCGCAGGACGGTCGGCGTGGACGGATACAGGTTCTGCATCAGAAGCTCCGGAACACATAGACCTCGCCGGCGGGGGCGCGCTCGACGCTGTAGTCCCCGGCCAGGTCGCGGGCGTATCTGCCGACGTCGAAATAGTCGCGCAGCTCGTCGGGCACGCCGTCGAGCAGGCCGCACTCCTCGACGAGGTCCTCGACATACGCGGTGAAGCTCGGCCAGACGCCGGCGAAGGCCTGCTCGAAGTCGCTGACGACAGGACGATCTGAATCTCCTTGTGCTGTATAGCTTCCCGACCGAACCCACGCGCAGATGGCTGGCCACTGCTCGGGTCCCACTTCGGTATAGACCTCGCCCCACTCGCCGGCCTCTTGCGGGCTCATCTCGCCGTCGACGGGGATGTTGTCGGTGTCGAGGCACCAGAGTTCTTCATGGCTGTGTTCGGGTATCGGCCGGCCGTGCAGCTGTGACGTGGTGATCTCGGCGGCCTCGGTGCATGAATACCAATCGCCGACGAGGCGGCCCTCGTTATAGCACTGGAGGCAGCCGATCCAGACGCGGGGTTCGTCGACGTCGGGACGGTTCTGGGTGGCCGTCATGACAATGCTCCGATCAGGTTCTCGACGCGCTCGGCCGCGTGGCCGACGTCGGTGGTGTGGTGGTCGATGGCGTCTTCCAACGCCCAGATGGCTTGTACGAGCGCGTGATCACCGGTGAGGCGGTGTTTCTCGCCGACGGTCCATGCACGTGCGATGAGCGCCTCCGCGGCTGTCGTGGTCATGCCCATGGCAGGCTCGCGATCACGGCGTCGGCGCTGAGGCTCTCGCCGGTGATGAGCCGGTGTTGCTCGACGGCGGTCTCGACCTGGCCAGGGTTGAGCAGGTACGCGCCGGCCCGTGGGCCGGCGCGTCCGTCGGTCAACAGAACGCGGGCGTCGTCGGCAACCTCGATGCCGATGGTGGCCAGGGCGTCGCGAGCGACGACCTGCGCCTGACCAGGCGTGTACAGGTAATCGTCGTCGGTCGGGTTCAAGGCATTGGCCTCGTTGTACTGAGCCGCCGCCTCGTCACGGCTCATGCCGCGGGCACCGGGGGCCAGAGCGCCCCGGTGGATCTGGCGCTCGATCCAGGGGTCACAGATGGTGGTGGTCACGTGAATGTCCCTCCCTCGAATATGAGTGTTCGAGGTTGGGTTTGACGGTGGCTGCGCCACCGGTGCGCGTTAGAGCGCAGGCATTACGACGTGGCCACGCCGTCCGGGCAGCGGGGCCGCGTGCGGGTCGCGCTCGGCGATGGGGGTGGTGGGAGCGAGGACGTACTCGTCGAGTAGCGCGTCGACGGCGGCGGCGGAGTCGGCGACCACCGCGTGGGCACCGTGCTCGCGCAAGGCGGTGATCATGTGCACCTGGGAGGGCCGGGGCTTCTCCCCGGGGCGCTTGATCTCGACGAAGAGCACCACCGCGTCGCCGTGGGCGTCGTGGCCGACCACGGTGCGGTCGGGCAGGCCGCGCCGGGCCAGTGCCACGGTCTTGAGGCAGAGCAGGCCCAACTCGGCGCAGCGACGGACCAGATGGTCCTCGACGGCGGACTCACGGGGGCGGACGGTGGTCATGGGCGTCATTCTACGGCTAAATGCGTTGTGGCACAACAGATATGGTGCATCACTGCTGGTAGGGGGTGTCCTTGCGCCTGCCACTGGCCGGCGCACGGGCGGAAAGTTGACACAGAGTTGACACATTAGGTGTCACCCCAGCTCAAACCCGCAGAAACAGTGCTTGACCATTACTCTTCGACAAAACTCTGACCTGGTGAAATGCTCGCTGCACTCGCCTTGAAAGCGAGCGTGGGTGAAACCACCGGGGGTTCAAATCCCTCCGCTTCCGCAGTGTGATGAGTCGCGACATGTGTCACACATGAGTCGCGACATGGGTCACAAGGAAGTCCCCGGCCATCGGCCGGGGGCTTTCTTTGTGTTGCGCCAGTAGGTTCTGGGGTTATAGGCCAAAATGTGTGTATGGCTCTCGGCGTGTCCGGGTGGTTAGGGGCGTGATCGGCCGGCCCATCCGTGTTGGATGCCGTTGCCGTCTTCCCAGTTGAATCCGGTGCCGAGGGCGGGGCCGATCGGCTCGTCGTGGTCGTTCGAGATGAGCGGCTTCTTTGGTGGGCTGTGATGGTCGGGGCTGACCAGCGTTCTTGGGTCACGGGGCCGGGTGGTGAGGCTGTTGAGTTTCCATTCGACCGCGCGGCGGGTTCTTCGACTCGTCGGACAGCTTCTCCATGATCCGCTCGGGCCGGATCGACGTGGCGGTGCTGGGCGGGATGCAGGTCAGCGCCGGCGGCGACCTGAGCAACTGGGTGGTACCCGGGAAGCTGGTCAAGGGGATGGGCGGGGCGATGGACCTCGTGCACGGCGCACGCAGGGTGGTCGTCGTCATGGAGCACACGGCACGGGATGGATCGCCGAAGATCCTCACCGAGAACACCCTGCCTCTGACCGGGCGCGCGGTGGTCCATCGGATCATCACCGACCTCGGCGTCATCGACGTGGAACCCGAGGGGCTTCGGCTGATCGAGCTGGCGCCCGGCGTGACCGAGGGGGAGATCGCGGAGCGGACTGCAGCGCCGTTGGTCACTGCGGCCGAGCACTGACCACTGCACCGGCACAGCAGGGGAGGCAGTCCGAACGGACTGCCTCCCCTGTGTCTGGGCGGATCAGGTGTTGGACAGTGCCACGTAGTTCTTCGCCAGCGTGGGGTCCTCGGCCTGCTTGACCATGAAGTCGGCGACGTCCGCGCGGTTGATCGAGCCGATGCCGATGCCCTTGTAGAGCCGGGTCTCCGCGCGGTACTGCTCGGTGAGCGGCTTGTTCTTCAGCAGGCCGGGGCGCACGATCTCCCAGTTCACATCGGAGGCGGTGATCAGCTCCTCCATCAGGGTCTTGTCCTTGTACACCTTGTTGAGGACGAACCGGAAGACCAGCTTCCCCGCGAACCCGACGTAGTCGCCGCTTTCGCCGGCACCGAAGCCGGTGAGGACGATGAGCGGAGCCGCGATCGCCTCCTCCCGCTGGAGCTCCACCAGCAGACGGCCCGCGTCGGAGAACAGGGTGGTGGCCTTGGTGCTGGTTCCGGTTCCCAGCGCCACGATCACGGCGTCGGCACCGGTGATCGCGCGCCGCAGGTCCGCCTTCTCGGTGGCGCTCCCCAGCACCATCGTCAGTCGGTCACTCTCCGGCAGCGCGACTTCCGAGCGTGACAGAGTGGTCACGGCGTGCCCACGGGCGAGCGCCCGCTCCACGGTTTCCAGGCCCACTCCGGCGGAGGCGCCGATGATGGAGATCTTCATGGTCTTCCCTTCAGTCCGTGATGTCGATGGGGCCGAACCACTCCTCGAGCCCCGTCGCATCGGATCGCGTGTACGGGGGCAGGATCTCATCGATGGGCTTGTCGGGCGGTGCGACGACCACGGACTTGGCGTGGCTGAGCGAGTCGAAGCCGTACTTGCCGTGGTAGCGGCCGATCCCCGAGGTGCCGATACCGCCGAACGGCAGGGTGCTGCTCATGAACACCTGGATCACCGCCTGATTCACGGCACCGCCGCCGAACGGCATCGTCTCGATGATGTGATCGGCCACGTCGCGCCGTGCGGTGAAGATGTAGGCGGCGAGCCCGCTCGGCTTGGCCTGCACCGTGCGGATCGTCGCGTCCAGATCGGTGTACGGCAGGATGGGGAGGATGGGACCGAAGATCTCCCGGTCCATGATCGGGGCGTCCCACGACGCGGGGTAGACGATGGTCGGGTCGAAGTAGCGGGTCTCCCGGTCGTAGGAGCCGCCGGCGACCACGGTCGAGCCCTCCAACATCCCCGCCAGGCGGTCGACGTCCTTCTGCGTGGCGATCAGTGAATAGTCCGGACTGGTCCGCGGATCGGGCCCGTAGAACGTCGTGATCGCCTTCTTGCACGCTTCGACGAGGTCGTCGGCGACGGACTCGTGCACGTAGACGTAGCCCGGGGAGACGCACCACTGCCCGCCGAAAGCCATGGTGCCCCAGACGATCGTTCGCGCCGCGTTCTCGATGTTCGCGGTCTCGTCGACGATGACGGGGTTCTGGCCGCCGAGCTCGAGCAGGACCGGCGTCAAATTCTCGGCCGCGGCGCGCATCACGACCTTGCCGACCTTGATGCTGCCGGTGAAGAAGATGAAATCGAAGGGCAGGGCGAGGAGTTCGGCCATGACGTCCGCGTGGCCGTTGGAGATGTGCACGACCTCGTCGTCGAAGTACCGCGGCACCAGCTCCGCGAACAGCGAGGCCATGTGGGCAGTGGTCTCCGAGGGCTTGATGATCGCGGTGTTCCCCGCGGCGAGCGCGGCGACCAGCGGATCGAGGGTCAGCACCAGCGGCGCGTTGAACGGCGCCCCGATGAGGCACACCCCGTAGGGCCCGCGGTGGATCCGCCCGCTGTAGCCGGCCTCGGCCATCTTCGCGCTGACCGGCACCTCCTCCGGCGTCATCCACCGCGACAGCCGCGCCTTGGTGTCACTGATCGAGCTGAGCATCGCGGACAGCTCGAGGCCGCGCTCGAACCAGGCGGTCTTGAAGTCCGCGGCCAGTGCATCGTCGAAGGCCCCGGTGTTCTCCGTCAGCATCCGCTCGAGCCGGCCGAGCTGGTCCATGCGCCACTCGTACCCGAGTGTCTTCCCGCTGCGGAAGTAGTCGCGCTGGCGATGGAAGACATCCTCGTTGACCGACATGGCGGGTCCTTCCCGGTGACACGCCTCGTGACGCGGGATGTGCACGGGGAACGCAACACCCACCATAGCAACGCGTGACGTACGGAGGGTGTGTTTTGCGCGCGGTTACGGCCTCGTCGACGTGCCCGAGCCCGAGCGCGCGACCGGCGGACACGAGGTGAGATCATCGAAGTATGTCTGCATCGCACCCGGTCCGGAGCTCGCCGAACCCCGAGCCCGCCGCAGAGGAGAAGCTGGCGCGAACGGCGGTCACCGTCTTCCCACTCCTGGTGCTGGCAGCGGGTGTGGCCGGCTACCTCGCGCCGGGGACGTTCAAGCCCCTCGCGCCGTCGGTGCCGTACCTGCTGGGCGTGATCATGTTCTGCATGGGCCTCACGCTGACCCCGCCCGACCTGGCGTCGGTGGCGAAGCGTCCGTGGGCGGTGGTGCTCGGCATCATCGCCCACTACGTGATCATGCCGGGCGCGGGATGGGTGATCGCGCACGCACTGGGGCTCGAACCCGAACTGGCGGTGGGGGTGATCCTGGTGGGGTGCGCCCCGTCGGGAACGGCGTCGAACGTGATGGCCTTCCTGGCCAAGGGCGACGTGGCGCTGTCGGTCGCGGTCGCGAGCGTCTCCACCCTCATCGCGCCGATCGTGACGCCCCTGCTGGTGCTCCTCCTCGCCGGTTCCTATCTCCCGATCGATGCCGGTGGCATGGTGCTCGACATCGTCAAAACCGTTCTGGTGCCCGTGATCCTCGGGGTCCTGGCGCGCAGGTTCGCGAAGCCCCTCGTCGCGCGTGCGCTCCCGATCCTCCCGTGGGCGTCCGCCATCGTCATCGCGCTGATCGTCGCGATCGTGGTGGCGGGCAGCGCGAGCAAGCTCGCCGCCGCGGGCGGCATCGTCTTCCTCGCGGTGGTGCTGCACAACGGCTTCGGGCTCGGGCTCGGCTACCTCGCGGGCAAGGTCGGACGGCTCGACGATCGAGCGCGGCGCGCCCTCGCGTTCGAGGTGGGCATGCAGAACTCCGGGCTCGCCGCGACCCTGGCCACCGCGCACTTCTCCCCGCTCGCGGCGCTACCGTCGGCGGTGTTCTCGTTGTGGCACAACGTGTCCGGAGCGATCGTCGCCGCCTGGCTGGCGCGCAGGCCGATCCGGGACTGACCGCGCCGGGACGGGCGCGGCCCGTCAGGACGCCATGACGCCGTGCATGACCACGTTCGCCGCGACCTCGCCGATGTCGACGGTGTCGTCGGGCGTGCCGCCGATCAGCGTGGTCGAGAACGTGACCAGGTGCTCGTCGTCCTGCGAGTAGATCTCGTTGCGGATGGTGACCATGTCGAATCCGCCCACCTGCCGGTACTTGTCCACGTGCACGTGGACCGTCAGCTCGTGGCCCGCGACGACGGGCTGGTGGTAGGTCATCGACTCGTCGGCCTGGATCAGCTGGCTGGCGCCGTAGCCGACCACGCCGTCGTCGAACAGGTGGCGGTTGGCCACCACGCCGGCCACGCTCACCAGCATCGGCGGCGCCACCAGGTCGGCGTATCCGGCGGCACGGGCGGCCTCGAGGTCGAAGAATCGCGGGTCGCTGAACTGCGAGGCGATGGCGTACTCGCGCACCTTCTCGCGCCCCACCAGGTAGGTATCGGGGTGCACTCGGTGGTATCCGACGGCCTCGGCGGCCCGCCGGCTCTTCTCGTCGGCGGTCAGGTCCGTCACACTCGCATCGATAGGCACGAGATTCCAATCTACGGGGTCGACGGTCCGTTCGGGGCTGTCCAGGTGTCCAACGCTCGGGCCGCCGCGTTGTGGGGGCGTGCCCCCGCGCGGTGCCGGCGGACCGCCTCGCGGCTGCCGCATCGAGGTGAGCAGTACCGCTGTCGACCGTTGCGGGAGACGTCCGCGAACACGCGATCGCAGTCCGCCGAGGCGCAGCGACCCAGCCGGTTCATGCCCCGCGTGGTCAGGTGCAGGGCCGTGCCGGTGAGGATCAGCACGGCGAGCTGCCCGGTCAGCGTCGCTCCCGACTCGCGGTAGTGCAGGTGCCAGCCCGTGCCGGCATGGTCGGTGACCCGCGGATGGGAGGCGTGGACCGCGAGCAGCGCGTTGAGGCGCTCCACCCGGTCCGCGACATCTTCCGCATCGACGACGGTGAGCCATGCCTCGATCAGCGCCCGGCACCCCTCGTGGTCCTCCGGGCCGACGGATTCGACGAGCACGTCGTGGGCGGCGCACCGTCGGACCAGGTCACGCAGGTCGACGGGCGGATCGTTCGCCAGATCCTCGGCCAGCAGGACCGGACCCTCGCCGTAAGGGTTGATATGCACAAGGCCATTACAGCACGATCGACCGGTGCCCGATATCACCACGACGACGCTGCTCCTCCTGCTGATCGCCGCGCTCAGTGCGGGGTGGGTGGACTCCGTGGTCGGCGGGGGCGGGCTCATCCAGCTGCCCGCGCTGCTCATCGCCTTCCCGACGGCCGCGCCCATCCACCTGCTCGCGACCAACAAGATGGCGTCCGTCGCGGGTACGACCACCAGCAGCATCACCTATTGGCGTCGCGTGCGCCCGGACCCGCGGACCGCCGTCGCTCTGGCCGTCCCGGCGTTCGCGGGCGCGATCGGCGGCTCGATCATCGCCTCGCACATCCCGCGCGCCGCGTTCAACCCGATCATCCTGGCCGCGCTGATCGCCGTCTTCGCCTACACGCTGCGTCAGCCGGACCTCGGCGACGAGACGAACCTGCGGTACCGCGGGCACCGCCATCTCCTGACGGCCGGGCTCGCCGGGTTCGCGATCGGTGTGTACGACGGTGCGCTCGGCCCCGGGACCGGGTCCTTCCTCGTGTTCGCGATGGTCGGGCTCATGGGCTACGCCTTCCTCGAGGCCTCCGCGAAGGCCAAGGTCGCGAACCTCGCGACCAACCTCGCCTCGCTCGTGGTGTTCCTGCCGCAGGGCGCGGGCTACTGGAAACTCGGCATCGCGATGGCCTGCGCGAATGTCGCGGGCGGCTACCTCGGGGCGCGGACCGCGGTGGCCAAGGGGAGCGGCTTCGTCAAGGTCGTCTTCCTGGTCGTGGTCTCCGCGTTCATCTGCAAGATCGGATACGACGTTGTGCTCCAGTTCACGCGCGGCTGAACGGTTTGCGTTGTACCCCATGGCTCGCCGTAAAATGGTCAGGTGAGTGAAGCCGCCGTGGCCCCCGAAGACCCGATCGAACTCGAAGCCTGGCGCAGCGCCAACGAACTGTCCGTGCCCTTCTCCGAGGCGCTCGACCGGTGGGCCGATGCCGCCCACGCCGCCCTCGTCGAACTCGCCGGGCGTTACGGCTCGTACATCAGCTATGCGGAGCTCGCGGCGCGCGCCCAGGCCGACGCCGGCATCGCCACCCGGGCGCCCGTCCGGCTCTGGATCGCGGCGCTGCAGCGCCGCGTCACCGACCGCTGCCAGGCCGCCGGGGAGCCGCCGCTCGTGGCCCTGATGGTGGCCCACGACCAGACCGTCGGTGAGGGCTACGCCTACGCGGTCGCCGTCGCGGACCTCCCGGTCCCGGAGAACCTGGACCAGCACGCCGCTGCGGCGCGGTTCGCCTGCTACCTCCACTTCGGGGCGACGGTGCCCGCCGGCGCGGGCCCGCAGTTGACCCCCAAACTCGAGGAGGCCCGCCGCGCAGCCGCTGCGAAGGCCGCGCGTGTGCGTCCCACCAAGGCGGTCTCCAAGGGCCGCGTGGTCAAGGCCCGGGCGGCCGAGGCGCCGCGCGCGACGAGGGCACCGTCGGCCCGACCCGCGAAGGCGGCAGCCAAACCCGAGCCCCGCCCGGCCAAGTTGTGCCCCAACTGTTTCACCGAGCTCGCCGCCAACGGCGAGTGCGGGTTCTGCTGAATCTCGCGTGGGGTCTTCGGTAGGCTGAACGCGGGTACACCGGGCCCCGGGGCCTTCGCGCCGCGGTTCGCCTAACGTCCGGTGAAAGCTGTGAACACTCCGTCGCCGTCGGGCGATTCCCTCCTGTACGTCCACATCGCGAACTGGGAGTACCAGTGCTGCGGCACGGTTCCCCGCGTCGGGGCCGAGCTCAGCGGCGCCCTCACCGTCTACGAGAGCGAGAGTCCCGGGTATCGCGCGCCCGCGGTCACCGGCTTCGACCCGCGGACCGGGCTGGTGCGATTCGGGTCGATCGTCGCGCAGCTCGGGTACGGTCTGTCCGAGCCGGTGGGCGAGCTCGGTCTCGGGCTCAGTTGGCACGATCTCACTGCGAAACCACTCCTGACCGGTGTCGTCGAGCAGGTCATCGAGGAGACGGGGCGTTTCCTGCCGATCGGCGTCGTCGTCCGGCTGCGGGTCACGGATGTGCGCCTGCCCAGCCAGGAGGAGATCGAGGACAGGCTCGCGAGCGAGGACCGCACCCGTCGCACTGTGCACTTCATCGCGCCCGCCGCGATGTTCCACGAGGATCCGCCGGTGGTGGGAGGCCGACTCGAGATCGACCTCGCGGACGAGGGGATCAGGCCGCCGGGGCAGCGGACGGAGGCGTCGCTGGTCCGCGGCGAGATCACCTCGGTCCACCCGCTGCCGGAGATCCCCGAGGATGCGGGCTGGGTCACCGTCACGCCGATCAGGGTCGAGGAGATCGCGAACTACTCGATCGGGCTCCTCGTCGATCCGGATGAGCGGGCCGAAGGGCCGCTCTGACCGGGGTCGACCGCACCGCTCGCCCGCTCCCGGTCAGGACCGCAGCAGCTCGCCGATCTGGAGCGCGCCATCGCTCCCCACCGTGATGGCGGTGAACCCCTCGGTGCTCACCGGATGATCGATCGCGAGGGCGACCAGAACCTTCTGGTAGTTCCACGAACTCATCTCGAGTGTGAGCGCAAGCAGTTCGGCGCGGGTGAACCGGGAGCGCAACTCGTCGGCCAGTTCCTCCGGCATGGCCGCCGGATCGACCATGTACGCGTCGGCGTAGGCGAGCGCCGCGGTGTGGGCCGGGCTCATCGTTCCCTCCCGGTAGGTGTGAATCCTCGCCTCCAGATCGGCGTCCACGACGACCGTCTGCCCGTCCACGAGGCGACAGGAGTTGCACAGGTCGCAGTCGTGGTACCAACTGCCCCGCAGCCGGACGACCTCTCGCATGAGGTCGTCCATAACTCCGTGCGCCAGGATCTCGTCGTGCCACTTCATGTTCGCGCGGGTGGGCGGCAGAATCTCCGCGGGTTCGGGGACGGCCTCGAAGTCGGCGTCCACTGCAGGGAACAGCCGTGCGTGGGTCAGCCCGAGGCGCACACTCTGATCGATGATGTACACCGCTTCGACGAAGTTGCGCAACGATTTTCCGTACTTCGCGGCGAGCGGCGCCCGGAGCGCGTCGTCGATATCGGCGACGTAGTCGACGAACTGATCGACGAACGCAGCCTCCGGGGACTCGGCCGGACCGATATCGGTCCGGGTGCCGCGGTGAGGATCGCCTCGACTCGGCGCTGAATCGCTGCGAGCGTCCCCTCGTCGAGGGCCGCCGCGCTCGCCGCCCACGCCCCGACGAGCGATGCGTAGACCTCCGGCGCGTCGGCGGCGATGACGGGAAGGCGGGGCTCATAGGTGCGGCGGAGGACATTGCTGGTGGTCATATTCGTCCTGTTCTCGTATGTGGCCGTCCCAGCATCGCGCGGTGCCGATCTGCTGGGCAGGACCGTCATCACCACGGTCGGTGATGGAAGTCACAGAGGGAGGGGACGTCCGTGCAGCGTCTCTGGATGCGATCGCAACCTCCGCGCACATGCCTGGCTACGATAGCCGCGGAGGTACGCCGGGACCTCGCGGAACCACTCCTCGAGGTTGTCAAGCCCGGTGCAGAACCGTGAATTCTCCGTTGTCGCTGGACGTATCGCTGCTGTACGTGCACATCTCGAACTGGGAGTACCAGTGCTGCGGGCCGGTGCCGCGGGTCGGTTCGACGGTGCGCGGTTCGCTCACCCTGCACCCCAGCCGGCGGCCGGGCTACCCGGCACCGGAGGTTCTCGACTGGGAGCCCGAATCGGGGCTGGTTCTGGTGGACGGCAGGTACGCGCAGCTGGGCTTCTCCGTGACGGACCCGTATCGCACGGATCTCATCGTCAGCCTGGGCTGGCACGACGCCGGGCCCGCGCCCACGGTGACCGGCACCGTCGAGATGCTGCTCGAGGAGTCGGGCATCTACGTCCGCGAGCGCACCGGCGAGCTGGACATCGACCCCGGCAGCGTCGAGTACCGGGAGGTGCGCGAGGCCACCGTCTGGCCCGAGGACCGACCCGAGGTCGGCGGGCCCGCGGCCGCCGGCGTGATCGCCGGGGTACGGCTCACCGACGCGAGGGCGGAGGGGCGTCGCCTCTTCGCGGAGGCCGTGGGCTGAGCGGTCAGACGGTGACGGGTTCCGGCGTCGCGGCAGCGGCGCGTGCTCGCGGGACCGCCCAGCACATCGCGGCGGCCGCGACGCACAGCGCCCCCGCCACGTAGAACGCCGGGTCGTAGCCGCCCGACGCGTCGCGGATGTAGCCGGCACCGAAGGCCGCGACCGCGGCGCCCAGCTGGTGCGCGGCGAAGATCCAGCCGAACACCACCGGCGTCGACTCGCCGAAGTGCTCGCGGGCGAGCGCCATCGTCGGCGGAACGGTCGCGACCCAGTCGAGGCCGTAGAACAGGATGAACACGAGCAGCCCGGGCGCGACGTGCGGCGACAGCAGCGAGGGCAGGAGGGCCAGCGCGAGCCCGCGGCCCAGGTAGTAGATCACCAGCAGGATCCGCGAGTCGACGCGGTCGGTGAGCCAGCCGGAGGCGATGGTGCCCACCACGTCGAAGACGCCGATGATCGCGAGCAGCGAGGCGGCCGCGGTGGCGGGCATGCCGTGGTCGCCGGCGGCGGGAATGAAGTGGGTCTGCAGCAGGCCGTTGGTCGTGGCGCCGCAGATCGCGAAACTCGCTGCCAGCAACCAGAACGCGGGGCGCCGCGAGCCCAGGACCAGTCCCGCGAAGGCGGCCTTCACGGCGCCGCCCGCCGGGGCCGCGGGCGGCACCACCGACGCTCCGCCGTACGGCGCCAGGCCCTTGTCGGAGGGCCACGACCGCAGCAGCAGCCCGGCCACGGGGATCACCGCCACCGCGACGGCGGTCACCACGAGGGTGGCGGTTCGCCAGCCGTGCGCCTCGGACAGTGCGGCGACGATCGGCAGGAAGATCAGCTGGCCGGTCGCGCTCGCGGCGGTGAGTACGCCGGTCACGAGGCCCCGTCGGGCCACGAACCAGCGCATCGCGATGGTCGCCACGAACGCGGTCGACAGCGAGCCCGTGCCGAGCCCGACGAGCACGCCCCAGAGGAGGACCAGCTGCCACGCGTCGGTCATGAACACCGCGAGCCCGGTGCCCGCGGCCACGAGCGCCAACGCGCTCACCACCACCGGCCGCACGCCCAGCTTGTCCATGAGTGCGGCCGCGAACGGCGCGGTGAGACCGAACAGCGCCATGTTGACCGACATCGCCGCGCCGATGGTGGCGTGGGACCAGCCGAACTCCATGTGCAGCGGGTCCATCATCACGCCGGGCACGGAGCGGAAGCCCGCCGCACCGAGCATCGTCACGAAGGCCACGCCGGCCACGATCCAGGCGTAATGGGGCGCACGTAGGCGCCGCAGGGGAGTAGTCACCGCACTAGGTTCCCCGATTCGGTGGCGTCGAACCAGTGGCATCAGTGACAAGATATGAAAGAATACTGCCATGCATACGGTGGCCGTCCTACTCCTCGAACCGATCGTCGGCTTCGATGCGGCCATTCCGTCGATGTGCTTCTCCGAGGCGACGGGCGAGGACGATCGCCCGCTGTACCGGGTGATCACCTGCGGCGTCGACCGGGAACCCGTGCGGGCCACCGGCGGCTACGCGATCACCCCCGAGGCCGGCCCGGAGGTGCTGGCCGTCGCAGACACGGTCATCGTCCCCGGCACGAAGATCCCCGGCCCCCGGCACGAGGGCACGCTGCCCGATGCCGTACGCGCCGCGTTCGCTACCATCCGACCGGGTACGCGCGTCGTGTCGATCTGCACCGGCGCGTTCGTGCTCGCCGCCGCGGGACTGCTCGACGGCCGCAGCGTGACCACCCACTGGAAGTACGGCGCGCAGCTGCGCAAGCTCTATCCCCGGGTCGGCCTGGTCGACCACGTCCTGTTCACGGACGACGGCGACGTGCTCACGTCCGCGGGCCTGGCGGCCGGCCTGGACCTGTGCCTGCACCTCATCCGCGCCGATCACGGTGCGGCAGTGGCCAACAGGGTCGCGCGGCACTGCGTCATCCCGCCGGGTCGGCCGGGCACACAGGCGCAGTTCGTGGACGCGCCGGTCCCGGCGAGCGGGACCGGCAGCACCGTCGAGGTGCGGGACTGGGCCGCCGGGCACCTGGCGGAGAACCTCGCCGTCGAGCTGCTGGCCCGTCGAGCCGGCCTGTCCGTGCGCACGTTCAACCGGCGCTTCCGGGAGGAGACCGGCCAGACGCCCGGCGCCTGGATCCTGCGGCGCCGTCTGGACCGCGCCCGGGAACTGCTCGAGACCACCGGCCTGTCGGTCGACGCCGTGGCGGAGGAGTCCGGGCTCGGCACGGGCGCGAGCCTGCGCGCGCACCTGCGGCGCGACACCGGCATGACCCCCCTCGGATACCGGCGCGTGTTCCAGGAGCGGGCCTCGCAGGCCGCCCAGGGGGCCTGATCGGGCGCTCGGCATCGCCGGGCAAGATGGACGGATGCAAGGTCGGGTGGCGTCGCTGACCGGGCTGCGGGCGGTCGCCGCGGCCGCGGTCTGCCTCACGCACGCAGCGTTCTACACCGGCCACTACACCGACGACCTCGTCGGTCACCTGTGGGCGCGGTTGGAGGTCGGCGTCCCGATCTTCTTCGCGCTCTCCGGATTCCTGCTGTTCCGGCCGTGGGTGGAGCTGCTGCAGAACGGGACCGGCCAGCAGCCGGATCTGCGCCGGTACGCGTGGCACCGCTTCCGTCGGGTGGTGCCCGCGTACTGGGTCGTCGTGGTGGCCGTGTACGCGCTGGGGCTGGTGCGGCCGGAGCCGAACCCGTCGGGCCGGGGCGTCGACGGCCTGGTGCGCAACCTCACCTTCACGCAGATCTACGGCTTCGGGCACCTGCGGGTAGGGCTGACCCAGGCGTGGAGCCTCGCCGTGGAGATGGCCTTCTATCTGGCACTTCCCCTGCTCGGTTGGCTGCTCACGGCGGTCCTCTGCCGGTACGGGTGGCTCCCCGCGCGGCTGCTGGGGGGCCTCGCCGCCATCGCCGCGATCACCCCCGTCTGGATCCTCGTCGCCCCGCACATCGAGCTCACCGCGCGGATGTGGCCGCCCGCCTACCTGTGGTGGTTCGTCGCCGGTATGGCGCTCACGGTGGCCGTTCCCCTGGTTCGACGATGGCCCGCCCGGGCCACGGTGGCCTGCCTGGCGGTCGCGCTCGCGGCGTTCGTGGTCTCGGCTCTGCCGGCGATCGGAGGGCCGCCGACGATGGTGCCCAAGAGCGTGCTCGAGGCGCTCGTGAAATCGGCGCTCTACCTCGTCGTCGCCACGTCGCTCATCGCTCCGCTCGGGCTGGCGCCGGCCTCCCGCTCGGCGTACCACGCAGTGCTGGGCAGCCGGCCGATGGTCTGGCTCGGGGGCATCTCCTACGAGTACTTCCTGGTGCACCTGATCGTGATGGACGTGCTGCTCCTGGACATGTTCGGGTGGCCCCTGTTCACCGGGAACATCGCCGTGGCCTTCCTCGCGACCTCCGTCGTGACGATCCCGTTGGCGTGGGCGCTGCGCGCGGCGCTGCCCTTCGGGGATGATGGGGGACGTGGCCGATCGGCGGAGGAGGTGCAGCGGTGACGGGACCGGATCCTGAGGTGCACGTGGACGCGCCCGTCCGCCGCTGGTGCGAGGCGCGCGCCATCCCCATGCCGCGGCGGGAACTGTCCGACGAAGCCGCCCTGCTCATCGCCGCCGGGCACCTCTCGCCCGCGGGCCGTGCGGTGGTGCTCAACCGCTTCGACACGGAGCGCGCCTTCCCGGACATCGGCGGCTACGCCAAGCTGCGCCGGCTCAGCCGGATCGCGGAGCACGAGGCCGCGACCAGCGCGTCGGCCCGGCCCGGATGGTCCGACGGTGCGCCGCCGAGCCCGTTCCAGCAGGCCCGGACCGCCGCGGAGGCGGTGCGGGCAGCCGATGCCCGGCGCAAGCTCGCCGGATTCCGGCACGCGTTCACGCTCAACCGACTGTCCTTCGCCGCCGGCGTGCGGGCCGTGCGTCGCGCCCGCAAGGACGCCGTGCACCTCGATCTCGACGAGCGGGACGCGCTGTTCGACGCGCTGTGCCTGACGCCGCTACCCGTGACGCCGTCCGCCGCGGCGGTGGCGGCGCGCACCGTCGCCCGGGTGGCCGGCCCGGTTCTGCGGCTCGCGCCGCAGGTGGCGGGCTGGGTCGACGGGCACGGTGCGCCAGACGAGCGGCTCCTGATCTTCGAGGACCGGTACGACGTGCTGCTGTTCGTCGCCGGCCTCGTCTACGACAAGGTCACCTACTCGCGCTCGGTGAGCGCGGGCGAGTTCGACGAGCAGCTCGGGCAGCTGGACCTGCCGACGGACCTGGTGCAGATCTCCGCGGACGTGGCGCAGCTCAGGGCGGTCTGGGGGCAGCTGCGGTACGCGCCGGGGCTCGCCGACGGCACGCGCTCCGGTGAGCTCGACAAGGTGTGGGACGAGCTGGTCGATCGCGTCACGGCGCTCACCCGCGTCGGCGACCTCGTGGACGTCGCCGATGCCAAGCGGCCGCGCCGGATGTCGGTCGAGTCCATCGACCACCAGATCCACGAGCTCGTGCAGCGCGCCGGGGAGCGCGAGATCTCCACGCAGAGCGCGCGTCGCGTCGCCGGGCAGATCATGGGCGCCAAGGGCGATCTCCCGCACGCATTACCCGACGGTGCCCGGCCGGCGCTGCCTCAGCCGCGGGACCAGGACGCGAGGTAGGACTTCTCCTCGTCGGTGAGCCGACGCAGGCTGCGCTTGTCTATGTCGACGACGGCCATCTGCGTGGTGGCGAGAATGGCCGGCTTCGACTCGGGCGCAGTACCCTTCGCCCGTACCTCGTAGCCGATGGTGAAGTCGACGCTGCGGTTCGACGCGATGTACATGCCCACCTGGACCGGCGAATCCTCGTGGTACAGCTGGGCCTTGTACTTGATGGCCACATCGGCGATGAACGCGCTCTTGATCAACGGAGCGTACTTCTCTCCGGCGGAGAGCAGCCACTGGATGCGGGCCTCCTCCAGCAGGGTGACCATCCGCGCATGATTCACGTGTCCCAGGGCGTCCATATCGGACCAGCGGACGGGAACCTGTGCGGTGAAGGCGAACTCGTAGCGGCCCAGGCTCACCGCTGCCAGCCCGTCGCGAAGGCGAGGAAGGCGTCGTTCTCCTCGGGCGTCGTCACCGTGACCCGGACCCCGGCACCGTCGAAGCCGCGGACCAGGAGGCCCGCCGCGGCGGCGTCGGCGGTGAACCGCAAGGCGTCGGCACCGAGAGGGAGCCACACGAAGTTGGCCTGCGTGTGCGGCACCTCGAATCCCGCCCCGAGCAGGGTTTCCCGCACGCGTCCCCGCTCGGCGACCACGGAATCCGTGCGCGCCAGCAGCTCGTCGTTCGCATGCAGCGAGGCGATGGCGGCGGTCTGGGCGGGCACGCTGACGGAGAACGGCAGGTGCACCTTCGTCAGTGCCGCGATGAGTTGGGGATCGGCGATGGCGTAACCCACGCGCAGTCCGGCGAGCCCGTAGGCCTTGGAGAAGGTCCGCAGGGCGATCACGTTGCGGTGTCGAGCGATCAGCGCGGCGCCGTCGATCCGATCACCGGTCTGCTCGTTCGCGCGGTGGTACTCGTAGTAGGCCTCGTCGAGGGCTACGACGACCTGCGGCGGAACCTTCTGCAGGAACTCCTCCAACGCCTCCTCGGACACCGTGGTCCCCGTGGGGTTGTTCGGATTGCAGATGAAGACCAGGCGCGTGCGATCCGTGATCGCCCCGGCCATCGCGTCCAGGTCGTGCGCGTGATCGGCGGTCAGCGGGACCTGGACCGGCACGGCGCCGACGACGCGGGTCACGATCGGGTAGGCCTCGAAACTGCGCCAGGCGAAGACCACCTCGTCCCCCGGGACGCAGGTGATCTGGACCAGGTCCTGGCACAGTGCGACGGAGCCGCATCCCACGTGCAGCTGCTCCTCGGTGGCGCCGGTGAGCTTCGCGAGCTCCGCGCGCAGCGCGACCGCGCCGTTGTCGGGGTAGCGGTTGGCGGTGCGGAGCACGTCCGTCAGGGCCTGCGCGACGGAGGGCAGCGGACCGTCGACGATCTCGTTCGACGCGAGTTTGATGGCGCCGGGCGCGGACTTGCCCGGGACGTACGCGGGAAGCGCATCGAGGTCGGGGCGGATACTCAGCGCCGCGGGGTCGGACGGGTTCACAGGGGCCACCCGGTCAGGATAGTCCGACGGTGCGGCCCCGGGGGCCACCGAGGCCGGTCGCGTGGACCGGCCGCGGCGGCCGCGGGTACCGAGGATCAGTTGCCCGAGAGCTTGTCCTTGAGGGAGTCCGCGTCGCCCTTGACCTTGTCGGCGAACTCGCCGGCCTTCTCCTTGGCGGCGGCGGTCGCCTCGCCGGCCTTCTCCTTGGCCGCGGCGGTCGCCTGATCGACCTTCTCGCCGGCGGCGGCAGCAGCCTCCTGGGCGCGGCCCTTGAGCTCCTCGGCCTTGCTCTTCGCGTCGTCTGCGATACCCATGTGTGATCCTTCCATCCGTACACCCTTTGTGTTCCCCGAGGCTGTTCCCCGGGGCCCCTGATTGTGCGCTGTTCGGCGTCACCCCGCGGGCGAATCGTTTGCAATCGCGGTCAGGTCGGGAAGCGGGTGCAGTGTTCTCCTGGCGTTTTGTGCGGCGGGCGAGGGTTGTGTAATGTAGCTGCTCGGCGGTTGCGCGTGACCCGCAAGGTTCGCTCGCGCAGCGCGTCCGATTTGGAGGCGTGCCAGAGCGGCCGAATGGGACTCACTGCTAATGAGTTGTCCGGCCAACACCGGACCGGAGGTTCAAATCCTCTCGCCTCCGCCACGTCGGTCTTCGGACCGGCGAGAATTGAATATGGGTATGCGCCCGTAGCTCAGTGGATAGAGCATCTGACTACGGATCAGAAGGTCAGGGGTTCGAATCCCTTCGGGCGCACAGTGTGAGAACGCCAGGTCAGACGATATCTGACCTGGCGTTTTTGCGTTCGCTCGTGAGACGCTCCAACGAGCGTTGCGCACGGCGGTCGAACTTCCAACGCTGACGCTCGTGCGTTGGAAGTTCGCGGCGACGCTCCAACACGCGTCGGAGGTGAAGGCGGAACTTCCAACTGAAACAGCATTCAGTTGTAGGGTTGGATGATGAAGATGGAGCGATTCGCCGACTCCGAGTTCGGGCGGCCAACCATCGAGCCGGGGAACAAGCGGGCGTTCGTGTACTACTTGCCGAAGCCGATGCCGCGGCAGCTGAGCTTGCCCGCCGAGGTCGTCGCGGAGTTGTCAGAGGCGGACGCGGCCCTGGGTCATCTCCAGGGACTCGGCCAGATCATCACCGATCCGGGTTTGCTCATCGGTCCCTATCAAGTTCGCGAGGCGCTCGCGAGTTCCCAGATCGAAGGCACCCAGGCATCGTTGTCCGACGTCTTCCAGTCTGAGATCGACGCGGACAGTGACAACGACGAGACTGCGGAGGTGCGACGTTATCTCGCGGCGACGACCCAGGCGTACGACCTCGCCAAGACGCTCCCGATTACGCAACGGCTGATTCTCAAGGTCCACGCGACCCTGCTCGAGGGAGTCCGTGGCGAGGAGAAGTCGCCGGGTGAATTCCGTCGATCGCCCGTCTGGGTGGGACGGGCCGGCGCGACCCCTGATACGGCGATGTTCGTGCCGCCGTTGCCCGAGCATCTCGGTGAGCTTCTCAGCGACTGGGAGAAGTTCGTCAATGATGATGGGCGGGCCCTACCGGCGTTGGTTCAAGCCGCGATGATGCACTATCAGTTCGAGACGATTCACCCGTTCCTCGATGGAAACGGACGGATCGGACGCTTGCTGATCAATGTGCTGCTGAAGGATCGAGGGCGCCTCCCTGTTCCGCTCCTGTACCTGTCCAGTTACTTCGAGTCTCATCGGAGCCAGTACTACGAGCGTCTCCAGGCGGTCCGTGAGGACGGGGACATCAGCGCATGGCTCCTGTTCTTCATCAAAGCTGTTCGCGCTCAAGCGAACGACGCTGTCGAGAGGTCCAAGAGGCTGATCCGTATTCGTGAGGACTACTACGGCGACGCCATCAAGGAGAGGTCGAATCTGCCTCGTCTTGTCGAAGTGATCATGCGAAATCCGTTCGTCACCGTTCGCTCCGTTGAGGCGAGCCTCGGCATTACCAATCAGGGGGCGAGGAACCTCATCAAGAACGCTGAGAGTCGAGGCTGGCTAAGAAGTTTGGGAACGCGGGGACAGGGCGGGAGGGAGCATTGGTTCTCGCCCGCGATCTTCGAGGTCATGGACATGCCCGTGTCGTACGAATGACCGTGTCTGGGCAGGCTATCCGTGGATCGCGACCCATTCTGTAACGTGTTCTAGAAATCGACATGGAACGGGTGGCTGAGCATGGGTGACTGGGATCAGTCGGCCGAGGTGGTCGTGGTCGGATACGGCGGTGCCGGGGTCGTGGCCGCGCTGGCGGCGCGGGAGGGCGGCGCGGACGTGCTCGCCGTCGACCGCTACCTCGGCGGCGGTGCGACGGATCTGTCCGGCGGCATCGTCTACGCCGGAGGCGGCACATGGGTGCAGCGCGCGGCCGGGGTCGAGGACTCCGCCGAGAACATGTACGCCTACCTGCGGGGCGAGGTGGGCGACGCCGTCTCCGCGTCCACGTTGCGCAGGTTCTGCGAGGGATCACCCGCGATGATCGACTGGCTCACCGGCAACGGCGTGCCCTTCGACCCGTCGCCCTGCCCGTACAAGACCTCGTACCCGACGGACGACTACTACCTCTACTTCTCGGGCAGCGAGAACTCGTTCCCCGACCGTGCGGTCCCGAGGCAGCGCGGGCATCGCGCACACGGTCCCGGCGTCTCGGGCAAGGCCTTCTACCGCCCGCTGGCCGCGTCCGCAGCGCGGGATGGGGTGCGCGTCCGGACGGGTACGCGCGTCACCGATCTCATCCTCGACGAGGGGCGGGTCGTCGGCGTCGAGGCCCGCACGCTCGACGGTGCCCCGCCCGCCGTCCTGCGCCGGTTTGCGGCCCTGGCGAAACTCTCCGCGAAACCCGGTGTGTACCACCAGGGGTTCCGCTCGGCGATGCAGGCGCTTCTCGATCGGATCGAGCGACGGCATTCTCGCACGATCCGTATCCGCGCCACGTCGTCGGTGATTCTCACGACCGGCGGATTCATCGCGAACCGCGCGATGGTGGCGGCGCACCGGGCCGACTTCCCCTGGGACGAGGGCCTGCCGCTGGGCACGGCCGCCGACGACGGCAGCGGAATCACGATGGGGCGGAAGGCCGGCGCCACCGTCGACAAGATGGACCACATCTCCAACTGGCGGTTCATCGGCCCGCCCAGCGCCTTCTTCGCCGGACTCGTCGTGGGTGGCGACGGCGGCCGCATGATCGACGAATCCCGCTACGGCGCAGCGCTCGGCGACGCCCTGGCGACCCGCCGCGACCACCGCGGCTGGCTGCTCGTGGACGCGCCGCTCCTGACCGAGGCGAGGAAGCAGATTCCGCGGCAGTCCACCTGGTTCCAGCGCCTGCAGACCGAACGGCTCCTGCGGCTCGGCGCGACCCGGGGCGCGACCGTGGAGGAGGTCGCGATCCGCGCCGGCATCGACCCGACCGCACTGCGGCGCACCGTCGACACGCACAACCGGGCGATCGACGCCGGGCGGCCCGACCCGTTCGGCAAGCCCGACGGCGTCCGCCGGCCGATAGCGACCGGACCGTTCACCCTGCTCGACATCTCGTTCCGAGCACGGGTCAGCTACCCCATGCCGATGATCACCCTCGGCGGCCTCGTCGTGGACGAGGAGACCGGTGCGGTCCTGCGGTCCGACGGTGCCCCTATCGCCGGGCTGTTCGCGGCCGGCCGCGCGGCTGCCGGCGTGTGCTCGAACTCGTATGTCAGCGGGCTGTCTCTGGCTGACTGCGTCTTCTCCGGCCGGCGCGCCGGTGCGCACGCCGCGCTGAACGAGTGAACCGGTATCCCCGTCATTGCCGCTGCGCTACCGTCGAGGCAGGCGGAAGGACTGGGTATGGACGAGCGGGTCGAATCAACGCAGGCGGCGCGGGAGATGCTGCGGGAGCTGTGGGACGGTAACGGCCCGCTGCTGATCCACCAGAGCGGGGGCTGCTGCGACGGCTCCGTCCCGATGGTCTTCGCCGTCGACGAGTTCCGCCTGGGCGATGCCAATGTGCAGCTCGGTGCCGTCGAACTGGGCGACGATCGCGTCGTGCCGGTGTGGGTCTCCGAGGGCGAGGCGCGGGTGTGGGAGAACAGCGTCCTGGTCCTCGACCTGGAGCCCGGCCGCGCGGCGGGCTTCTCGCTGGAGGGCTCGACGGGGAGCAGGTTCGTCTCCCGGGTGCGGATCACGGGTGGCGACGGCGTGGCCTGCCCCGTTCCGCAGGGCTGACCGCGCCGCGGCGCGGCCGTCCGTTCAGGGTGCCGCGTGACGTGCCGGACGGGAGCGCTGGGCGCGCCGTCGGCCAACGGTCTCCGACAGCGACCGGTCCCAGCGCGCCCACGAGTCCGGCGGGAGCAGGGCCAGCCCCACCGCCACGCCGGCGAGGCCGATGCCGAATCCCGCGGCGGTGTCCGAGAACCAGTGCACACCGAGGTAGAGGCGGCTCGCCGCAACAGCACCGATGACGATCGCGGGCACGACCAACGCGAGCACGCGCCGACGGGCCGGCCAGCCGACGGTCACGACCACCGTCGTGGCGAGCAGCAGGGCGGTCGTCCCGGTGACGTGGCCGGAGGGGAAGCCGTAATCGGACTCGTTGGTGAGGTGGTCGATCACGGGTGGCCGCTGCCGTTCGAACAGCGACTTGAGAACCAGCGTGATCGCCGACGCGACGGCCGTCGAGCCGAGGACGAAGGCCGCGGAAGCGACGGACCGTCGCCACGCGAGCAGCACGGCGACCACGACGCCGATCATGATCGTGCCGCTCGGGGAGAACACATCGGTGATCAGGTTCATCACAGTGGTGGTTCCCGTGTTGCGATGCTCGACCATCTCCTCGAGCACCTCCCCATCGGCCTCCGTGACGGGCTTCCACCCGACGAGCAGCCCGAGGGCGACGACGGCGGCGACGAGTGCGACCGCCGATGCGAGAAGGGCCCGGCCGCTGCCGGTGATCGAGAACATCCCTCCAGATTGCCCGGATGAAAGACCTTCGCGCAACCCAAGACCCGGTAAATCTCGCCCCATGACCTCCCGGTGCCGGGGTAGCGTCAGCAGAGATGCGGGGCACAGTTGAGGTGAGGTGCGATGAGGAAAAGGCTGAGGCGGGCACGGACCGCGCGCATGAAGGGCAGCACGCTGTTCGCCGACGTGTCGGAATGGCAGCCGCCGCTGCCCGACGACTACCCCTATCGCTGGGTGTCCATCCGCTCCAACGACGGCGCCTACCGGGACCGGCGGTTCGAGGCGGACTGGGCCACGGCGCGCCGGATGCTCGACGACGGGCGGCTCGTCGGCGCGATCGTGTACGCCGTGGTCCGCCCGAACTGGGAGGAGTCGCTCGGCGCGCACCTCGAACTGCAGGGCGAGGACCGGCCGGACGTGGTGACGATGGCCGTCGCCGGGTCGTGGAACGGGCGGATCACAGGCGATCACTCGGACGACTTCAACGGCTTCGTGGCGGGTGCCTCCGCGTGGCGCGGCGGCACCGTTGGCGAGCGGCCCGTGCGATGCCTGGGCTACCTGCGCCCCAACGACATCGGCATCTGGCCCGGCCTGCCGGACGTGCCCTTCATCGTGCCCTCGTTCGGCACCCCGCCCGACTTCTCCACCGCACCCGAGCTTGGGCGTCGTTACGTCGCCCAGCACTACACCGACGGTGCCGGACACCGGGCGGACCTGCCGCAGGGCTACGGGAAGGTGCACTGCGACATGAACATCGCCCTCGGCCGGGACCCGTGGCAGCTCGGGGACGTCCTGGGCACCACCGAGATCCCGGTGGACTGATGCCCTGACGTCCGAACCCCGGCCCGTTCCGTACCCCGGACACGAGCGCGGCGCCGCCCCCGAGGGGACGGCGCCGCTGACACCCTCACCTGGTGTCGGACCGAGTAGGGATCAGAAGAATCCCTGCGCGCCCGGTGCGTACGAGACCAGCAGGTTCTTGGTCTGCTGGTAGTGGTCGAGCATCATCTTGTGGTTCTCACGACCGATGCCCGAGTCCTTGTAGCCGCCGAACGCGGCGTGCGCCGGGTACTGGTGGTAGGTGTTGGTCCACACACGGCCCGCCTGGATGTCGCGGCCCGCACGGTAGGCGACATCGCCGTTGCGCGACCAGACGCCGGCGCCGAGGCCGTAGCGGGTGTCGTTGGCGATCTCCATCGCGTTGTCGTAACCGTCGAAGGACGTCACGGCGAGCACCGGGCCGAAGATCTCCTCTTGGAAGATCCGCATGCTGTTGTCGCCCGAGAAGATCGTGGGCTGCATGTAGTAGCCGCCCGACAGGTCGCCGCCCAGATCGGCCGCCTCGCCGCCGGTGACCAGCGTCGCGCCCTCGTTCTTGCCGATGTCGACGTAGGAGAGGATCTTGTCCAGCTGCTCCCGCGACGCCTGCGCACCGATCATCGTGTCGGTGTCCAGCGGATCGCCCTGGATGATCGACTTGGTGCGGATGGAGCCGAGCTCGAGGAACTCGTCGAAGATCGGCTTCTCCAGCAGTGCGCGCGACGGGCAGGTGCAGACCTCGCCCTGGTTGAGCGCGAACATCGTGAAGCCCTCGAGGGCCTTGTCCTGGTAGTCGTCGTTGGCGGCCATGACGTCCTTGAAGAAGACGTTCGGGCTCTTGCCGCCCAGCTCCAGCGTGACGGGGATGAGGTTGTCGGCGGCGTAGCCGGCGATCAGCTTGCCGGTGGTGGTCTCACCGGTGAAGGCGATCTTGCGGATGCGCTTGCTCGAGGCCAGCGGCTTGCCCGCCTCCAGGCCGAAGCCGTTGACGATGTTCACCACGCCCGGAGGCAGCAGGTCGCCGATGATCGAGAACAGGAACAGCACCGAGACCGGGGTCTGCTCGGCCGGCTTGAGCACGATCGCGTTGCCCGCGGCCAGCGCGGGGGCCAGCTTCCACACGGCCATGAGGATCGGGAAGTTCCACGGAATGATCTGTCCCACAACGCCGAGCGGCTCGTGGAAGTGGTACGCGACGGTGTTCTCGTCGATCTCCGACAGGCTGCCCTCCTGTGCGCGCAGGCACGAGGCGAAGTAGCGGAAGTGGTCGATGGCGAGGGGGATGTCGGCGTTGAGGGTCTCGCGGACGGGCTTGCCGTTGTCCCACGACTCGGCGACGGCGATGGCCTCGAGGTTGGCCTCCATCCGGTCGGCGATCTTCAGGAGGATGTTGGCGCGCGCGGTGGCCGAGGTCCGACCCCAGGCGGGCGCGGCGGCGTGCGCGGCGTCGAGGGCGAGCTCGATGTCCTCCGCGGTCGAGCGCGCGACCTCGCAGAAGTTCTGGCCGGTCACGGGCGACGGGTTCTCGAAGTACTGACCCTTGACCGGCGCGACCCACTCGCCACCGATCAGGTTGTCGTACCGGGACTGGTAGCTCATGATGGAGCCGGGAGCTCCGGGACGTGCGTAAACGGTCATTGCGTGCCTCCAGGTGAGTTGGTGACTTCAGTCACAATCCACCGTACGCAGCGATCGTTGCAATACCGTTGCAGTCCGCTGCAACTTGGATCCGTGCTGGTCAGGGCGCTCCGAGCCGCCTCGGCCGGCGCAACGCGAACCCGCTCAGGCCAGGTCGATGGCGATCGCCGCGAGGCGCCCGTCGGCCTCGGCGCGCGCCTGCGTGTCGCCGTGCGCCTGGAGCACGCGCCAGCCGTGCTCGTCGTCCCGCGCGTCCGGGAGGTCCAGCCACCGTCGGAGCAGGCCCAGGTCCCGGCTCGCGAGCACCGCCGAGCGCAGGCTCCCCGCGAGCTCGGCGCGCAGGCGCGCGACGCCCGGCGCCTGTGAGTTCGGCAGGAGCGGACCGCGGTACACGGCGAGCGCGTCGACGACCCGGCCCGCGCGGATGGCCGCCGCCGCCTCGTCCGCGTCCGAGGCGAGGGGCCGCAGGAGCCGGTAGGGCCGGGAGCCGAGGAAGTCCGCGCCGATGGTCTTGCGCAGCCGCGAGACCTCCGCGCGCACGGTGACCACGTCGAGATCGCGCTCGTCGAGCAGCAGCGCGAGGTGATCCGCCGTGAGCCCCTCCGGATGCCGGGCCAGGAGCGCGAGGATGTCGGCGTGGCGGCCGGTGAGCGGGACCTCCCGGCCCTCGAGCTCGAGCACGGGCCGGGTGCCCAGCAAGCGCAACCGGGCCGACGGTGCCGGTGCGGGTTCGGTCAGGCGGAGGACGGCGAGCTGCCCCTCGACGGCGAGCGCCGCCGCCCGGACGAGCGCCAGGGCCTGCGGCGTCGCGACCTCCGGGCCGCCCGTCACGTCGAGGACGCCGACCGCGGCCCGGGTGACCGGATCGTGGATCGGGACAGCGGTGCAGTTCCACCCGTGCGCCAGCCGCGCGAAGTGCTCGGACCCCGAGATCTGCACCTCCGCGTCCAGCGCCAGCGCGGTGCCCGGTGCGTTCGTCCCCGCCGCGGATTCGCTCCAGTCCGCGCCCGGCGCGAAGTTCATGGCCGCGGCGCTGCGGACCGCGGCACCGTCGCCCTCGACCCACAGCAGGGTGCCGTCCCGGTCCGCCACGGCCACCATCGCGCCCGCGGAATCGTCGACGAGCAGGTGTCGGATCACCGGCATGACGCCGGTCAGGGGGTTGCGGGCCCGCAGCGCGTCCAGCGCCCCACTGCCCGACGGTGCCCCGCCGTCCGGATTCACGCCCCCGGCCCGACTGCGCTGCCAGCTCTCCGCGATGAGCCGACGCAGATGGGATGCGCGCAGCGCCGCATCGTCGACCGCACCGTCGACGAACATGCTGTGCAGCCGCGCGACCGCACCCACGGACGCGACGGCTCGGGATCCGGCAACCATCGTAGTACCGAAGATAGCGCCGAACCGGGCCGTTCGGCGCGATTCGGGCGGCTCGGGGGCGGGAGCGGTCACCAGCGGGGATCGCCGACCAGCTGCAGGCTCACGTAGGACGGCCGCTCCGGGCTCAGGAGCACCGTCTGCTTGCCGAACCGGGTCTTCACCAGGTCGGGAACGGTGGCCAGGTAGCGGGGCACGCTGCCGGCGTAGACGTCCACGCGCAGGCGGTGGCCCTCGTCGAGCAGCGCGTCGGTCGGCACCACGTCGATGTCCAGCTCGATGATCTCGCCCGGCACCACGCACTGCTTCGCCGACCAGGTGAGCGGATGGAAGGCGCTGAGCAGCTCGCCGTCGAGGTCGAACGTGCTGCGCGTGGGATCGACGGCGCGGTTGGACGCGAGCAGGGCGCCGCCCGAGAGCACCGTCGACGTGCCGTCCGGGGCGACGTCGTTGACGGTCACCGTCCAGATCGCCTCATCGCCCTCGCACTGCGTCACGAGGTGCACGTTGATCGCGCCGCTGAGCTGCACCGGAACCGCCGCGGGCGGCGAGGTGAAGGAGATCGCGCCGCGCTCCTGGATGCTCGCGTTCTCGCAGGCCGGGACCGCCTTCGTCAGGCCCGCGAGCACCATCGTCAGATCGGGCGAGGCGAGGCCGCGCAGATCGATCCGCGTGGACGCGGCCTCGCGACGGCGGGCCGGGAAGGTGGCGAGCGCACCGTCGTACCTGGCGTGGTCGGCCGTGCCCGACGGTGCCGGGGTCGCGTAGAGCCGCTGGGTGCGGGCACCGGCGCGGGGGAAGGACTCGCCCGCGGTCCAGCCGCCGCCCTGCTGCTTGAGAGTCACCGGGCCGTAGCGGTCCACGCCGTTGTCGATGTCCTTGAGCCAGCGGTCGTACCAGGCGCGTTCGAGCACGTCGATCCGCGGCGGCGCCTGGGTGCCGCCGAAGCCCGCGCCCATGTCGAAGTGGAAGCCGTCGGTGATGACCATCTGCTTCTGTCCCGGAGGCAGATTCAGGCGCGCGAAGGTGCGTGGCGTGCTGCGGCCGAAGAGATCGTGCCAGCCGCCGAACAGGAAGGTGGGCGCGGTGATCGCGTCGATCTTCGCGTTCCGCTCGGTGAAGTAGGGGTTGTCGTTGACCCGTGGATCGCGGCCCGTGAGCACCCCCGTCACGACCGACGAGATCTCCGTCGCGGGCGAGACGATGCGGCTGCGCAACCAGCGGAAGACGTTGCCGTTCACCGTGTCCCGCAGCAGCGTTCGCGGGTTGTAGAGCCACTTCAGCCCGTTCACGGCACCGAGCCAGAGCGGGATGAACACCGACGGCAGGCCGCCGGTGATGTAGATGTCGCGGACGATGTCCTCGCTGCCCTCGATCGCGAACACCGCGCCGAGGCCCTCCGGCGCGTGGCCGGCGGCCTGCAGCGAGTTGATCGCGGAGTAGGACCACCCGCCCATGCCGAGCTTGCCGTCGCACCAGGGCTGTTCCCGGGCCCAGGCCAGCGCCTCGACCGAGTCCTGTTGCTCCCGCGGCCCGAGGATCTGCCACACGCCGTGCGAGGTGCCCGTGCCGCGGACGTCGACGATCACCTGGACGTAACCGCTGCGCACCAGCCGCCGGTTGATGCCGAAGCCCTGCAGCAGGCCGCCCGAGAAGTCGACGGTCCCGCCCGTGAGGGCCTTCGAGGCGTTCGTCAGCGCCGGGCCGACGAACGCCGCGTGCGTCGTCTCGTCGATGGCGTCCACGACCATGCGGTTGTACGGGTTGAGGTTGAAGATCGCGGGGTAGGGGCGCTCCACGGGCACGCCGTCGATCTCCGCGGGGCGGATGACGGTGGCGCGCAGCACCACCCCGTCGGACATCCGGATGTCGACATTGCGGTCGATGTGGACGCGGGGGTACGTGAGCCGGCCGTCGACGGCCTCGCGCCAGGCGAGGGCGTCGGCGCCGCCGGTGGGGTCGCCGAGGGGGAGGGCGTGATCGACGCGCGCGTGATGCTCGACGCTGACGGGCGCGGGCAGTGCGGGGCTGCGGTCCCACAGCGGGAACCGGACGCCGGACAGCCGGGCGTTCGCTCTGCCGGATCGGCTGGTCGCCATTGCAACCCCTTCCTTCAACCGTCAACTTAGAACACCGGTGACATACCTCACAAATCGGTGGTGACGATGTTACAGACCTGATGCAGAACAGTTGTATTTCGTGTGGTGTTCGGAGCACGCCGGATGCGCACTCCGCACGTGCCCGCGGTGCCCGATAGGCTCGATCGCGTACATCGCTGACGAAGACCCGAATCCCGGAGGTTTCCCATGTCGCTGACCACCACGCTCCTCGATCCCGCGCGCCAGCCGGCCGTCGTCGCCGACTTCGCGTCGGTCGTCGAAGCAGAGGTCGGCGACAAGAGCGGCCTGTCCGGCACCGTCATCAAGACCGCGTACGCGGCGGTCAAGAAGGTCTCGCCCACGGTCATCGAGTCGGCACTGACCAAGCTGCTGCCCGACTTCGCCGCGGCGCTCGATCCGTTCTGGACCGAGTTCTCGGCCCAGGGCCCGGGCGACTTCGGCCAGTTCCTCGCGGCCCGCGGCGACGCCGTCGGCGACGCACTGCTCGCCGTGACGGACGCGAAGGCCGAGTCCACGAGCCAGCCCGCGCTGCGCAAGGCCTACTCGAGCCTGCGCGGCAAGGCCAAGGAGAACGTCGTGGCGGCGCTGCCCCGCGTCGGCGCGGCCGTCCAGAAGAACGCCGCCTGATCATGGGGAAGGTGCAGCTGCACGGGTCGGACCAGCTGACCACCGCGGTCGATCACGCCTACAGCGCCACGGTGCCCGCCGGCACCACGGTGCACATCGCCGGCGTCGCGCCGCTCGACGCCGGCGGTACGACCGTCGCCCCCGGGGACGTCCAGGGGCAGGTGCGGGCCGTCGTCGCGAATCTCCGGGTGATCCTGGGGGAGCGCGGGGCCGAGCTCGCCGATGTGGCGCGGCTGACGGTGTTCGTCGCCGAGCACCTGCAGGTGGACCTGCAGGTCGCGGTGGACACGCTCGCGGAGGTCTTCGTCGAGCTGCCGCCGCTGTCGGTGATCGGTGTGAGCCGGCTCCGGTACGACGACCAGGTGGTCGAGTTGGAGGCCGTCGCCGCCCTGTAGTCGCAGGGCCGTGGCCTGTGACAACGCGCACAGGCCGGCGGCCGTGCGAGTGCTTGCCACAGTGGTTCGTTCGCGCCGAACGACAGGCGCTACCGTGGACGG
Organism: Tsukamurella spumae; assembly: GCF_012396015.1. Lineage (GTDB taxonomy): Bacteria > Actinomycetota > Actinomycetes > Mycobacteriales > Mycobacteriaceae > Tsukamurella > Tsukamurella spumae. The sequence goes on from NZ_JAAXOQ010000033.1 coordinate 35,071, forward strand.
CGTGAGTACGCCTACTTCCGCAGATGCCGTGGCCACCGTGATCACCGGGGCGAGCTGGCCCAGGATCCTGACCTGGCGTTCCGTGGACGGGAACCTGTTGGAGTCCGTCCGGGTGCAGCTCAGCGGCGACCGGATCAAGGCCTACGGCCGGATCATCGCGGCGCCGACGGCCGACGGCCCGGCGTTCAACGCCTCCTACGACCTCGTCACCGACGACGAGGGCGTCACCAAGCGCCTCTCGGTGCACGCTCTGACGGAGGCCGGCGAGTCCCAGGTGACCATCGCCCGCGACGGCGAGAACCACTGGTTGGTCCAGGGCGCCCAGGGCTCCGAGCGAGGCTTCTTCTCGGGCGCCCTGAGCGTGGACGTGCTCAAGTCCGCGTTCTTCAATGCGCTGACCGTCCGCCGGTTCGACCTGCAGACCCACGCGGAGGCCATCGACGTCCCGGTCGTGTACGTGGATCTGCCCAGCCTGCAGGTCAAGGAGACGGTCATCAACTACGACGGTGCGGCCGACGGCATCACCGTCATCTCGCCGGTGTCCAGCTCGAAGCTCTCCGTCGACGCCGACGGCTTCGTCATCGACTACCCCGGCCTGTCGACCCGCGTCGGGTAGATCGCCTCGAGCGGTACTCAGTCCAGAGCGGTGATCACGCCGCCCGCGTCACCCGCCTCGCGCAGCGCCCGCTGCCACTGCGCCCCGTCGAGCACGGGACTGATCGGTGTGCGGCGGGCGTTCTCGTACCGCTTGCGCGCCGCGTAGCCCCGCTCGGTGACACCTCCGACGGTGCCCCGCTCAGCCAGTTCGGCGCGGGCCGCGACCAGCTCGGCGATCGTGTCGTCGAGCGCGTCGAGGAGCGCGTCGGCGTTCGCCTCGCACATCGCGTTCACCAGCGACGGCGCTGTGCCCGCCACCCGCGTGACATCGCGGAAGCTGCTGGCCGCCAGCGAGTGGGCCAGTTGCTTGGCCGCGGGGTCCAGTTCGGCGGTGATGGCCACGGCCTCCGCCACCACGTGCACCGAGTGCGAGATCCGCGCGACGGCCGCGTCGTGCTCGGTGGACCCCGCGGGCACGATCACGGCGCCGCAGTCCAGGCCGACGGTCGCGGCCAGGCGCCACGCCTCGGCGGGGGTGTCGTCGTCGGCGGTGACGACCCAGGTGGCACCGTCGAACAGCGTGGCGTCGGTGGCCTCCCACCCGGAGAAGGCGGTTCCGGCCATCGGATGGCCGCCGGCGTAGCGCCCCGTCAGGCCCGCCGCGGCGACCCGCTTCGCGACGTCCCCTTTGACGCTCACCGCATCGGTGAGCCACGCGTTCGGGGCGTGCTCGGCGACGGCGGCGAGCACGCCGTCGAGTGCCGGGACGGGGACGGCGACGACGACCACGTGTCCGCCCTGATCGGCCCGCCGCAGGGTAGCCACCAGGTCGGACGAGGCGTCGAAACCGGCGGCGTCCGCGTCGTCGACGGCCGCCGCGGAGCGGTTCCAGCCGTAGGCCGGGCGACCGGCACGGCCCAGGGCCCGCAGGATCGAGCCGCCGATGAGGCCCAGGCCGAGGACGCACACGGGGACGTCGGAATGAGGAGCATGCTGCGCAGACACTCCGACAGCGTTCCACAGAGACGCTCGGAAGCCGTACGAGACGTGTCGCGGACGGGCGTTTGCGGATACGGTTTCACCCATGGCCGCACAGACCTCACCGGAGCGCTACGACGACACCGACGGCTACGCCGTGGCAGTGACCCGCGAGGAGACCGCGTGGACCGTGCATCTCCTCGACCCGGGATCCCTGGGCAGCATCGCCAAGGCCGAGGAGGAGATCAAGGCGCTGCGGGTCACCGGAGCGGTCTTCGGTCTGCTCAACGTCGACGACGAGTACTTCGTGGTCGTCCGGCCCGGCCCCTCGGGCACGCGCCTGCTGCTCTCCGACGCCACCGCCGCCGTCTTCGACGAGCTGGCCGAGCAGGCCCTGGAGCGACTCAACGTCGAGGTGCCGGACATCGACCCCGAGGAGATCGAGGACACCGACCCCTGGCCCGAGGGCGACCTGGCGATCCTCGGCGACCTCGGGCTGGGCGAACAGGAGCTCAGCGTCCTGCTCGCGGATCCCGACCTGTACCCGGACGAGCAGCTCCAGGTGATCGCCGAGCGACTCGGCTTCGACTCCCAGCTGGGCGCGATCCTGGACTCGCTCGGCTAGTGGCCCTGTTGGACGCCGAACGCGCGGCCATGGGCTTCGCGCTGGAGGCCGCGGGCCTCGCGGGGCCCGACGACGTGCCCGTCGGCGCTGCGGTCCTCGCGCCCGACGGTGCCGTGCTCGCGCTCGCGGGGAATCGTCGGGAACAACTGGGCGATCCGACGGCCCACGCCGAGGTCCTCGCGCTGCGAGCCGCGGCGGCGCGGTTCGGCGACGGCTGGCGCCTCGGCGGCTGCACCCTCGCCGTGACCCTCGAGCCCTGCGCGATGTGCGCGGGAGCGCTCGTCTCGGCGCGGATCGAGCACCTCGTGTTCGGTGCCTTCGAGCCGAAGACCGGGGCCGTGGGCTCGGTCTGGGACGTGGTCCGCGATCCGCGCGTCACGCATCGGGTGACGGTGCGCGGCGGTGTCCGCGAGGCCGAGTGCGCTGCCCTGCTGACCGGCTTCTTCACCCCGCACAGGCCTTGACCTGCCGATTTAACGCCTGAGACGTCTTCCGGTAAAGTTTCGCGACGGTGGCGTGTCCGAGCGGCCGAAGGTGCAGCACTCGAAATGCTGTGTGCGGTAACCCCGTACCGAGGGTTCAAATCCCTCCGCCACCGCCACAGGGAATGCCCCGTGACCTGCAGTAACGCAGTTCGCGGGGCATTTCTCGTTCGTGCCGCATCAACGTCCTTCCCTGCGCGACTGCCTGCTCAAGCGTTGGTCCGCGCGGCGCTCGCTTCCGACATGCCACGGTCGTGCGATGACTGCGCCACGGGAGACGACGCTCGGGTGCGCACTCGTCGGATCGGCCGCCGCAACCACCACTCGCAGATGCCGAGTGCGATCAGCCAGCTCGGCAGCGCGACGATGGCCGGCCCCCAGGCGTTGAGGAAGGACTCCGGCACTCCGGCGAGGTCGAGGACGAGGAAGGCCACCGGCCCCAGGATCCGGTTGATGATCACCGAGTACATGAGCGCAGCGCTGCGCGTCATCCAGCGCCGGTGGGCGGGCACGTCACCGCCGACGATCGCGCGCACGCCGAGGGCGGTGAACAGCAGCATGAGTGAGCCGAGGGTCACGTTGGACACGGCGTTGACGGGCCCGAACGGCGTGACGGTCCCGATCGCGATGGCCGCGAGCCCCACGGGCAGCGCGCACGCCACGTAGATCCGGCCCGCGATCCAGTGGTAGCGCGCGAACCAGCGCCGTCCGAGCTGGATCAGCCCGGCGAGCATCGCGACGGACCCGAGCAGGATGTGCCCGACGAGCAGTCCGTAGTACCAGTCCGGTTGCTGCTCGAGCGGGATACGGCTCCCGCCCGTGAGATAGGGCGGCAGTGCGTAGGCGAGGAATACCAGCACGATGAGAGCGCCGACCAGCAGTTTCTTCATGGGCGTCACGCTAGGAGTGGTTGCCGCGCGCGTGGATCACCCGTAGGGGTGGCGCGGCGTAGTCCGCTCGGGTGAGGGGCGGTGTCGGCGGCGGTCAGTGCGCGCCGAAGAAGCCGATCGCCCTGTCCCCGTCGTCGCAGCGCGCGAGCATGCCGGGGGTCGTCGGAAAGGTGCAGTTCCAGCCCTCGACGGTGACGGGCTGTCCCGTCGCGATCTTCGGCCCGAACGCGGTGGCCACGCGCATCGCCTCGGCGCAGTCGACCTTGACGGTCCCGAGGGCGTGGACGTACAGGGCCCCGTCGGGGCCGCGGGTCTGCCCGCACATCTCGGCGCGGGTCTCCGCGGCGGCCACGGTCGTGGTGGCCGACGGTGCGGGGGCGGTGGACGAGTCGGAGGAGCTGCCGCAGCCGGCCAGGACGAGGCCGCACGCCGTGACGGCTGCGACGGCTGTGACAGGCGTTGCGAAGCGCTGAAGGGCGGTCATGCCCTGCACAGTACGCGTGCCTCGGTGGTGAGCCTCACGAAACTGCCGGTCAGCGACTTCATTGCGCGGATAGAAACCATCGGTACACTCGACAGCGACTCGTATCACGCAGCTCTCGCGCCTCGACGACTCGGAGTACCTCCATGGCATTGTTTCTGTACCGGGTGGGTAGGTTCGCCTACCTCAACCGATTCAAGGTCATCGCCGTGTGGCTGTTGCTGCTCGTCGGCATGGGGCTCGGCGCCGCGGCGCTGAGCAAGCCGACCGTCGACAACTTCTCGCTGCCCGACCTGCCCTCGGCGAAGGCCACGGACATCGTGTCCAAGAACTTCAGCGACAAGGGCGGGGACCCGTTCACCACGGCGTCAGCGACCATCGTCTTCCACGCCACTCAGGGCAAGCTGACGGATCCCGGTAATGCCGCCGGCATCGACAAGACGATCGCCGACATCAAGGCGCTCACGAAGGACGGCGACAACGGGCAGAAGGTCACGGTCGTCAAGGACCCGGAGCTGCTGCACAACCCCACCGTCGGACTCGACCCGAATAGTCTGACCGCGGATCAGAAGGCGCGGCTCGAGGCGATCGCCGCGCAGGGCAAGGACATCGCGTCCACCAAGACGCAGGCGCAGAAGGAGGCGGACGCGGCGGTCACCTCCTCGGTGAGTCCCGACGGCAAAACGGCGAAGATCACCGTCAACTTCGTCGACAAGGTCACCGAGCTGCCGAAGGACCTGTCGGACAACCTCAAGAAGGCCCGCGAGGCGGGCGCGGCCGCGTCGGGCGGCACCCTGCAGATCGAGGCCGACGGTTCCGCGGCGCGCGGGAACGCCGACATGGGTATGACCAGTGAGATCATCGGCATGATCGTCGCGGCGATCGTGCTCGTCATCACCTTCGCCTCGCTCGTCGCGTGGGGCCTGCCGCTGATCAACGCGATCATCGCCGTGCCGGTCGCGATTTGCGGCGTCATGATCGCGACGCACTTCGTGGAGCTCGGCACCTTCCCGACGGTGCTCACGTCGATGATCGGCCTGGCCGTCACCATCGACTACGCGCTGTTCATCGTCTCGCGGTACCGCCACGAACTGCGGCGCCTCGGCGCCACCACCCGGGAGCAGCGGGCCGAGGCCGCGGGCATCGCGGTGGGCACCGCCGGGTCGGCTGTCATCTTCGCGGGGCTGACGGTGATCATCGCGCTCGCCGCGCTGGCCTTCATCGGAATGGACTTCCTCGGCCAGATGGGCGTCGCCGCCGCGTGGGGCGTCGGCATCGCGGTGGTCGTCGCACTCACCCTGTTGCCCGCGATCCTCGGGCTGTTCGGCTCCAAGGTCTTCGCCGGCCGGGTCAAGGGCCTGCACCCGCAGGACACGGACGAGGGCGAGGGCCGAGTCGCCAACGGCCTGCGCTGGGCACACGTGGTGAAGAAGGTCCCCGTCGTCACCCTCATCGCCGGCGTTGCGGTGCTCGGCATCCTGGCGATCCCGATCAAGGACATGAAGACGGCGCTGCCCGGTTCGGGCATGAGCGAGAAGAGCACCTCGGAGCGCAAGGCCTACGACCTCATCTCTGAGGGCTGGGGCAAGGGCGCGAACGGCACCCTGCTCGTCGCGGTCGACGGTTCCGGGGCGAACCAGGACCAGCGGCTGCGTGCGTACGCCCAGATCGTGGACAAGATCAACACCGACCCGAGCATGTCGAAGCTGGTCGAGAACGCGCAGATCGCCGCGCTCGCGCCGGACAACAGCGCCGCGCAGATCATGGTCACCCCCAAGGGCGGGCCGAACGATCAGGACACCAAGGACCTGGTGGACAAGCTCCGCGCCCTGCCGAACGGCACGAACGGCACCGTCAGTCGCCTGGGCGTCGACCTCGGCGTGGCGGGCAACACCGCTATCGAGATGGATATCTCGGACAAGCTCGGCACGGCGCTGTGGATCTACGTGGCCATCGTGGTCGGTCTGGCGTTCCTCCTGCTCCTCATCGCGTTCCGCTCGATCCTGGTGCCCCTCACCGCGGTGCTCGGCTTCCTGCTGTCCGTGGTGGCCACCTTCGGCGTGACCTCGGCGATCTTCACGGACGGCGCGCTCGGACTCATCGACAACACCCAGCCGCTGGTGTCCTTCCTGCCGATCTTCCTGGTGGGCATCGTGTTCGGCCTGGCGATGGACTATCAGGTGTTCCTGGTCTCGCGGATGCGAGAGGAGTTCGTGCACACCGGCGACGCCACGGGCGCCACGATCACCGGCGTGCAGTACGGCGCCCGCGTGGTCACCGCCGCGGCGATCATCATGATCTCGGTGTTCGCCTCGTTCATCCTCAACGAGCAGGTGTTCATCAAGGAGATCGGCTTCGGCCTCGCGGCCGCGGTCCTGCTGGATGCCTTCGTGGTCCGGATGGTGATCATCCCGTCGGTCATGATGCTGCTCGGCAGGTCGGCGTGGTGGCTGCCGAAGTGGCTCGACAGGATCCTGCCGAACGTCGACATCGAGGGCGAGGCGCTCGTCGCGATGCTCGGCCGTTCGGATGCGGCGGCCGACACCGTGGCCATCCCCGCCCCGGCGACCGCCGAGATCCCGGTGCCCACGGAACAACTCGTCGCTGCCGGCCCCACCGACGTGTACGCCCGGGGCAAGGCTCGGGTGCAGCAGCTCAACGGGGGCGACGGAGCCGACACCAACGGCCGCAACGGGCACGCGAACGGCCTCGCGCGCCCCTCGGACGCGCCCACCGGGCCCGCCCCCCTGGTCCCGCCCGCGAAGGACGAGCCGGTCACCGTCGAACAGGCCGCGCACGCCCAGGCGCCCGAGCCCACCGTGCAGGACACGGGCGAGTACCCGGTGGCACGGCCCGGTGTTCCGCGTCCCGAGCAGACGACGACGGGGCCGATCGTCGGACGTCCGCGGGGCGACCGGACCGTCGACGAGATCGCCCAGCTGCGTGAGCAGAACAAGGTGATCGCGGCGGAGCTGAGTGCGCTGCGGTCGGACTACCGGTCCATGGCGAGCCGGACGCGCCTGCAGAGCGAGCACATCAGCGACCCCACGCGTTTCGACATCGACGGACGCCTCGAGGGGCCCGACGGTCCGCTGGGGCGCGCCGGCCGGCTGCTCACGCCGCACGGTGAGATCCTCACGCCCGCCTTCATTCCCGTGGGCACCAAGGCCACGGTGAAGACGGTGCTGCCGGAGGCGGTCTCGGAGCTGGGGGCGCAGGCGGTGCTCGCGAACGCGTACCACCTGTACCTGCAGCCCGGTCCGGACATCGTCGAGCAGGCCGGCGGGCTCGGGAAGTTCATGAACTGGGACGGCCCGACCTTCACCGATTCCGGTGGCTTCCAGGTGATGTCGCTCGGTTCGGGGTTCAAGAAGGTCATCGACATGAACGGCGGGGAGGAGCTCCAGGGCGATGACGCGATCGCGGAGGGCAAGGACCGCCTCTCGCGCGTCGACGACGACGGTGTCACCTTCCGCAGTCATATCGACGGTACCGAGCACCGGTTCACGCCCGAGGTGTCGATGCAGATCCAGCATCAGCTGGGCGCCGACATCATCTTCGCCTTCGACGAGCTCACCACCCTGCACAATTCCCGTGCGTACCAGGTGGAGTCGCTGGAGCGCACCCGCCTGTGGGCGCGCCGCTGCCTGTCCGAGCACAACTGGCTCACGGCGCAGCGCCGCGACGCGATCTCCCTGTGGGGCGTCGTGCAGGGTGCGCAGTACGAGGACCTGCGGCGCAAGGCGGCGCGGGATCTGCGCGCGCTGAGCGACGAGGACCGGCTCTCGGGCGGTCTCGGGTTCGGCGGTTACGGCATCGGCGGCGCCTTGGAGAAGGCGAACCTGTCGACGATCGTGCGCTGGGTGAACCAGGAGCTGGAGGAGGACAAGCCGAAGCACCTGCTGGGCATCTCGGAGCCGGACGACATCTTCGCCGCGGTCGAGCAGGGCATCGACACCTTCGACTGCGTGTCCCCGTCGCGGGTGGCGCGCAACGGCGCGATCTACTCGCTGGACGGCCGCTACAACGTCACCAATTCGCGGTTCAAGACGGACTTCCGGCCGCTGGACCCGGAGACCGAGAACTTCACCTCGCAGTACACCCGCGCGTACATCCATCACCTGTTCAAGGCGAAGGAGGGGCTCGCGGCCACGCTCGCGACGATTCACAACGAGCAGTTCATCGTCTCGCTGGTCGCCAAGATCCGGCAGTCGATGCTCGACGGCACGTACTGGGAGTTCAAGGAGGAGTTCCTGGGCCGCTACTACCGCGGCACCCAGCACCACCTCGCCAAGTCCGACTAGTGGCGCGGGTTTGAAGTTGTTGGACGGTTCGCCTTCTCGAGGATCTGTTCGGCGGTCTTGGTCCAGACGAACGGGTGGGCTCTGGGGTTCCAGCCGTCGATGAACGCTCGGATCTTGGTGTTG
>NZ_JAAXOQ010000034.1 GCF_012396015.1 Tsukamurella spumae
CGAGGGCGGCGGTGTCATACAAGCCCTCGAAGGGCGACCGATAACGGCCGTCACCTCGATCCCCGTCAGGTTCCTCACACGAACACCCCGAAGGGGTCCGTAGAAAGCATGGTGCCCTAGTGACCGATTCCCCCGTGTGGCTGGTGACCGGAGCGTCCAAGGGCATCGGGCTGGAGGTGGTGAAGGCGGCGCTCGCGAGCGGCGCCCGGGTCGCGGCCACCACCCGCAGCCCCGAGAAGCTCTCCGCCGAACTGCGTGACCCGAACCTGCTGGCACTCGCCGTCGACCTCACCGATGAACACGACGTGCGCCGCGCCGTCGCCCAGGTGCAGACGGAGTTCCGGCACATCGACGTGCTCGTCAACAACGCCGGGTACTCACTTCTCGGCGCGGTCGAGGAGGTCTCGCCCGCGGATGTGCGGGCCAACTTCGACATCAACGTCTTCGGCGTCCTGGCGATGATCCGGGCCGTCCTGCCCGGCATGCGGGACCGGGGCACCGGCCGGATCCTCAACCTCTCGTCCATCTCCGCGAGCGTCACGGGTCCGGCACAGGGGATCTCACGGCGATCTGCCCGGGCGGCGTGCGCACCGACTTCCTCGACGCCTCGTCCACCCGCCGCCCCGAGGTCACGATCCCGGGTTACGACGGGGTGGCCCGCACGCTCGCGGCCCTGGACCGGCTCAACCACAACCAGGGTGGCGACCCGGTACGACTGGCCGATGCCCTCGTGCAGATCGCCGCCCTGCCCGATCCGCCCTCCCGCATCTACCTGGGAAGCGATGCGCTCCAGGCGATCGCGCACAAGTCGGACGAGGTCCGCGCCGGTGCGGAGCGCTACGCCGACCTGAGTCGCTCGATCACCAGCTGACGCACCCCGTCCGGCGGGGCCGCGTGCCCCGCCACCACCACCGTCCGGTTCGGGAACAGCCCTGCCGGATCGAGGATCTCGGCCAGCAGCCGCGCGGCATCGGCCCGGTCCAGATGCTCGGTCGGCTCGTCCAGTAGGACGACGGTGGCGTCACTCACCAGCGCGCGGGCGAGCAGCAGGCGCCGCCGCTGGCCGCCGGACAGTGAGTCCGCGCCGTGCTCGAGCGGGCTCCGCACGCCGTCGGGGAGGGAATCGGTCCACTCGCCCAGCCCGACTCGCCGCAGCGCCGCGTCGACCTCCGCATCGGACGCGTTCCCGCGCGCCACCCGCACGTTCTCGGCCACCGTCGTCGCGAAGACGTGCGCCGCCTCACCGAAGAAGGCCACTGCCGCAGGAAGATCCGCGAACGCCGACGCGGGCTCGCCGTCGACGAGGACCTCGCCGCCACGAGCATCGAGGCCCGCCAGCGCGAGCAGCAGCTTCGTCTTGCCCGCGCCGGACTCGCCCCGCACCACGAGCCGGTCGCCCGGCGCGAGCTCGAGCTCACCGAGGCGCAATGCGGGTCGCCGCGGAGCCGAGGCGGTTCCGGCGGGCACCGCCGGCAGCGTCAACAGCGGCGCGATCCGACTCGCGGCGTCGGCGGAGCGGACGTACTGCCGAGCCGCATCGGGCAGCACCGCAACCACTTCGAAGGCGCTCAGCGGCAGCAGGATCAGGATGCCGAGCGTCGTTGCGTCGACGTGGCCTGCGCGGGTACCGGCGATCAGCAGCGCCGCGATCACCGCGAGCCCCACGGCCAGCGGTATCGCGGCGTCGGCGAGCGCACCGATCCGCGCGGCCCGGTCGACGGCGGACCGTCGGGCGTCCTCCGCCCGGGCGGCACGGGCCCGCACATCGTCGAGTCGTCCGGCGACGGCGAGCTCGCCCGCGTGGTCCAGGACCGCGGATGCGGCCGCACCGAAGGCCTCGCTCCCGGCGGCCTCGGCGGCGGCCCGCGCGCGGGTGGCCCGCGCGACGGTCCAGGGCACGAGAACCCCCGCCAGCAGCAGGCATCCGGCCAGCACCAGACCGGCACGCGGGTCGACGAACCACATCCATCCGACCGCGGCGCCGGACACGACGGCGGCCACCGTGGCGGGGATCACGGTGCGTACCAGCGCATCGCCCACCGCGTCGACATCGGCGCCGGTGCGGGCCAACAGCTCACCGTCGGAGAGCCGGACCGACTCCGCGGGCGCGGCGCGCGAGAGGCGCGTGTACAGCGCGACCCGCAGTTCCGTCAGCCCGGACAGTGCCACCCGGTGCGCAGCGAGGCGCTCGACGTAGCGCATCAGGCCCCGCGTGATGCCCAGTGCGCGCACCGCGGTGACCGCGACCGAGAGCGTGAGCACCGGCGGCATGGTCCACGCCATCGTGATCAGCCACGCCGACAACCCGGCGAGCGCCAACGCACTACCGGCGGTGAGCACGCCGGCGCCGATCGCGGCCAGGACTGCGAGCGGGCGGGATCGCAGGGCCCGCAGGCAGATCAGCAGGTCACGCACGGGCCACCTCCAGCACCTCGTCGGCCGCGGCGAGCACCTGCGCGTCGTGCCCGGCCACCACGACCACCGCTCCGGAATCGGCCCGCGCACGCAGTTCCGCCAGAACGCGCGCGGAGAGTGCCTCGTCGAGGTGCGCGGTGGGCTCGTCGAACAGGAGCACGGAGCGGCCGAGCGCGAGGGTGCGGGCGAGTGCGAGCCGCTGCCGCTGCCCCGCCGAGAGTCCGGCACCGCCGACGCCCACCGCACGATCCCAGCCCGCCTCGGCCACCACCTCGTCGAGCCCCGTGGCCGCCACGACCTCCGGCACGGTCTCGGGCGCGGGGGCGCCGAGCAGGGTGAAATTGTGTGCCAGCGTGCCCGGTTCGAGGTACGGGTGCTGCGGACACCACGCGACGTGCGCCCACCAGTCGGGGCCGCCGGCCAGCGGCGCACCGTCGACGGTGACCGTGCCCGCGTCCGGCGCGGTCAAGCCTGCGAGCACGGTGAGCAGCGTGGACTTGCCGGATCCGTTGGGCCCGGTCAGTACGGTGATGCGGCCCGGCCGGAAGGCCCCGTCGAAGCCCGACGGTGCCGCCCCGTCCCGCCCGACCACGCTGACGCCCCGCGCGAGCAGCACGCCCGGCCGCGGGCTGCCCTGCGACGGTGCGGGTTCCGGGGCGTCGAGCAGGGCGAAGACCCGCGAGGTGGCCTCGACGCCCTGTTCAGCGGCGTGGAAGCTCGCTCCCACCCGGCGCAGCGGTTGGTACACCTCGGGCGCCAGGATCAGAGCGAACACCCCGGCGAACAGGGACATCTCGCCGAACACGAGGCGCAGGCCGATGCCCACCGCCACCAGCGCCACACAGAGTGTGGCGAGCAGCTCCAGCGCCATCGAGGAGAGGAAGGCGATACGCAGCGCGGACATCGTCTCGGCGGCATTGCGCTCCCCCAGCTCCCGCACAGTGCGTTCCGGTCCGCGCTGGCGCCCCAGTGCCCGCAGCGTCGGCAGGCCGGCGACGAGGTCGAGCAGGCGTGCGGACAGTCGTGCCATCGCCGCGAGACGCCGCCGGGTGCGGTCACGCGTGAGCAGGCCGATCAGCACCATGAAGATCGGCAGCAGCGGTAGCGTGCCGAGCGCGATGGCACCGGAGATCGGGTCGGCGAAGAACATCGCGATCACCAGCGCGGGCGTCGCGATCACGCTGAGCGCCAGCGCCGGGACGTAGCCCGTGAGGTAGGGCGGCAGGTCGTCGAGGCCGCGGGTCAGCGCGACCCGCAGCTCCTCCCGGTCCACCGCCGGGCGGCCGGGGCCGATCGCGCCCAGCGCGGCGGACCGCAGTTCGGAGACCACGCGGTCGGCGGCGCGCCGCTCGATCCGCGACCGCCCGAGCGTCACCGCCACGCGCACCGCGACCGCGCCGGCCACGAGCGCGATCGGGCCGGGCAGGTCCTGCGGGCCCGTCACGAGGCGCGAGAGCACGATCGCGGCGCCGTAGGCCAGGGCGATGATCGCGGCGGTCTCGACGACGCCGCACGCGATCACGACCGCCATCAGCCCGCGCGAGCTGCGGGCGTACCGGAGCAGCCGCGGGTCGATCGGCCCGGTACGCCGCGCGGCGTCAGGCACGCGGGCTGAGCCCGATCGACGGCGGGATCTGGGCCACGGAGATCCGCTTGCGGAACACGACATAGCTCCACGCCTGGTAGATCATCACCAGCGGCAGCAGCACGACCGTGCACCAGGACATCGCGACGAGCGTGTAGTGCGAGGACGCCGCGGCCTCGATGGTGATCGAGCGCGCCGGATCGGTCGCGTTCAACACGTTCGGGAAGAGCGAGCCGAAGAGCAGCACGCTCACCCCGATCACCGCGATCGAGGTCGACAGGAAGGCGGCGAGTTCGCGATCGGCACGGATCAGCAGGCCTACCGCGACGAGCGCCGCCGCGGCCAGCACCACCATGACCCAGGTCCAGGGCTTGCCATGGGCGAGCTGCGTCCACACCACGAAGACCGCGCCGATCACCGTGACCGGCAACCAGATCCGGGCCGCGAACCGCCGGGCGTCCACCCGGACGTCACCGTCGGACTTGAGTGCGACGAAGACGGCTCCGTGCAGCAGGAAGAGCCCGAGGAGGGCGACCCCGCCGAGCAGACCGTACGGGTTGAGCAGGTCCCAGACGTCCGAGGTCATCCGGCCACGGCCGTCGATGTGCACCCCGTGCACGATGTTCGCAAACACCAGCCCCCACGCGAACGCGGGGATCCAGGAGCCCAGGCCGATGCCGAAGTCGGCCCAGCCGCGCCAGCGCGGGTCGTCGATCTTGCCGCGCCACTCGATGGCGCAGACCCGGACGATGAGCCCCACCAGGATCGCGAGCAGCACCAGGTAGAACCCCGAGAAGACGGTGGCGTACCAGACCGGGAACGCGGCGAACATCGCTGCGCCGGCGGTGATCAGCCACACCTCGTTGCCGTCCCAGACGGGACCGATCGTGTTGAGCAGTACGCGGCGCCGCTGCTCGGCGTCGGGGTGGGAGCGCTTGCGACCGAGGATCGGCATGAGCATGCCCACGCCGAAGTCGAAGCCGTCCAGCACGAAGTAGCCGGTGAACAGGAAACCGATCGCGAGGAACCAGTAGTCGGGAAGTGTCATGACCGTCTCCTAGTACGCGAACGACAGTTGGTCGGACGAGGACTTCTTCGCGCCGGCGCCCTCCGGGCCGTCGGCGTTCTCGCCCCCGCCGGGCGGCGCACCGTCGTCGTGGTCGTCGTGACCGTCGAGCGGGCTGTGCAGGTCGGGCCCCTGGATCACGTACCGGCGCAACAGCAGGAACCACAGGATGTACAGCACCCCGTAGACGGCGGCGAAGGTGATGATCGAGAAGGCCATCATCGCGGTCGAGTGGCCGGACACGGCCTGCGAGACCATGAGCCGGATCGTCGGGTCGCCGCTCGGGTTCGGCGCCACCACCCACGGCTGGCGGCCCATCTCGGTGAACACCCAGCCGCAGCTGTTGGCGAGGAACGGGGTGGGCAGGGCGATCAGGCAGAGCCTGCTGAACCACTTCGACGACGGGACGCGCCCGCGCCGGGTGACCCACAGGCCGGCCAGGGCCAGGAGGCCGGAGCCGATGGACCAGCCCATCATGAACCGGAAGGCCCAGTAGGAGACGAACAGGTTGGGCCGGTAGTCGCCGGGGCCGAACTTCTCGACGTACTCCTGCTGCAGTTCAGTGACGCCCTTGAGCGTCGAGTGGGGGTCGCCGTTGGCGAGGAACGAGGTCAGATAGGGCACCTGGATGAGGTGCTGCACGGACTCGCAGTTGTTGTGCGTCCCCACGGTGAGGATCGAGAACGAGGCGGCGGTCTCGGTGTGGCACAGCGATTCCGCCGAGGCCATCTTCATCGGTTGCTGCTCGAACATGAGCTTGGCCTGGGCGTCACCGGTGATTCCGAGCCCGACGGCCGAGACGATCATCACGCCCAGGCCGAACCGGGTGACGGGACGGAAGGACTGCGCCAGCTCGATCGCGTCCGCGTCGCCGCGGCGCATGCCGCGCACCATCCACCAGCCGCCGATCGCCGCGACGAAGGTCCCGGCCGTGAGCCACGCGCCGAACACCGTGTGCGGGAACGCGGCCAGCGTGGTCGAGTTGGTCAACACCGCCCACATGTCGGTGAGCTCCGCCCGGTTCTTCTCCGGGTTGAAGGTGGCGCCAACGGGGTGCTGCATCCACGAGTTCGCGGCGATGATGAAGTACGCGGACGCGTTCACCCCCAGCGCGACCATCCAGATGCAGCCCAAGTGCACGAGCCGCGGCAGTCGGGTCCAGCCGAAGATCCACAGGCCAATGAAGGTCGACTCCATGAAGAAGGCGATGAGGCCCTCGAGCGCGAGCGGCGCACCGAAGACATCGCCGACGAACTTGCTGTACTCGCTCCAGGCCATCCCGAACTGGAACTCCTGGACGAGGCCGGTGGCCACGCCGAGGGCGAAGTTGATGAGGAAGAGCTTGCCGAAGAAGTTGGTGGCCTTGAGCCAGGCGTTCTTGCCGGTGATCAGCCACATCGTCTGCATCGCCGCCACCATCGGCGCGAGGCCGATGGTCAGCGGGACCAGGATGAAGTGCATGACCGTGGTCATGCCGAACTGCCAGCGGGCGATGTCGAGTGCGGTCATGTGTGCTCCGTGGGCTGAGGAACTGTTACTACACTCCGTAGTACTAATTGGGATAGTAGACGGTCGCCGCCCCTACTGTCGAGACACTTGTCCCAGTTCACACCCGGGAAGGCCGACCCCGCTTCTCGGTGCGCTTCTGGTGCACGACGCTCGCGATCAGCACGATGGCCGCCAGGGCCGTCGACAGCCCGACGGAGCTGCGCTGGTCCGGGTCCAGGATCATCGCGACGATGACGAACACGATGAAGGCGATCACCGCGTAGGTCAGCCAGGGGAACAGCCACATCCGGATCGGCGCCGGCGTCGTGGCGCGCCGCCGCAGCGCGATCTGGCTGATGGCGATCACGAGATACACGAACAGCGCGACCGCGCCCGTCGTCGCCAGCAGGTAGCCGAACAGCTTGTCCGGCAACACGTAGTTACCGATCACCGCCAAGAACCCGAGCGCCATCGACGCCAGCACCGCGACGGCCGGTACCCCGCGCGCCGTCGTCCGCCCCGCCGCGCTGGGGGCGTCCCCCCGCCGCGCCAGCGAGTACAGCATTCGGGACGCGGTATAGAGCGCACTGTTGAGACAGGACGCGACCGCGACCAGGACCACCACGTCCATGATCCCGGCGGCGGCCGGGATGTTCATCGCCTTCAGCACTGCCTGGTACGAGCCCGTCGCACCGTCGACGGTGTTCCACGGGACGAGGGCGACCACCACGAAGATCGAGCCCAGGTAGAACAGGCAGATCCGCCACACCACCGAGTTCACGGCCTTGGTGATCCCCTTCTCGGGGTTCGGCGACTCGGCGGCGGCGATGGTCACGATCTCGGAACCCATGAACGTGAACATCGTGGTGAGCATCGCCGCCAGCACCGCCTTCATCCCGTTCGGCATGAATCCACCCGTGTCCCAGAGGTGATGCACACCCGACACGCTCGACCCCGGCAGGATCCCGAAGATCGCCAGCGCGCCCAACACCAGGAAGGCGGCGATCGCCACCACCTTGATCAGCGCGAACCAGAACTCGAACTCGCCGTAGTTGCCGACCGAGAACAGGTTCGTGACGGTGAGCAGAACCACCACGACCAACGCCCACGACCACTGGGGCCCGCCCACCACCTTGGACAGGATCACCGCCGCGGCCGTCGCCTCGACCGGAATGACGAGTACCCAGAACAGCCAGTACAACCAACCGATCGTCGAACCCGCCCAGCGGCCGAGGGCGCGTTCGGCGTAGGTGGAGAAGGAGCCGGTGTCCGGCTGCGCCGTCGCCATCTCGCCGAGCATCCGCATCACGAGGATCACCATCAGCCCGGCCAGGGTGTACGAGATCAGCACCGCCGGTCCCGCCAGCTTGATCGCATTGGCCGAGCCCACGAACAGGCCGGCCCCGATCACCCCGGCGATCGAGATCATCGTGATGTGCCGCGGTTTGAGGCTGGTCCCCAGTTCGTGGCCGGTCGCCTCGGTGTCGGTGCGCGTACTCATCTGCGGGACGGTAATCCGGTTGGCTCAGCTCCGCATCCGGTGCCCGAAATGTCCGGAAGACCTACGGCGTGTTCTGAATGCCCGTCTCGATGAGCGCGCGCACGGTCTCGTCCATCGGAGCCTCGGGAAGGGCCCGGCCGTCCAGGGTGTGCACGCGCGCGCACAGCGTGATCGAGGACACGAGCCACACCCCGTCGTTGATCACCAGGTCCGCCGGGAAGAGCGGCTCGATCGCCGTGGCGACGCCCTTGTCCTCCGCGGCGTCGAACAGCGCGCGCACAGTGGTTCCCGGCAGGATGCCCTGTCCCTCGGGCGGTGTCACGAGCGTGCGCCCGCGGGCGACCACGACGGTGGCCCGCGGCGCCTCCAGCACCCGGCCCTCGCTGGAGGTGAAGATCACGTCGTCGGCGCCCTGCTCCGCGGCGTACCGCGCGGCGGCCATATTCACCGCGTAGGACAGCGTCTTCGCACCCAGCAGCAGCCACGGCGCGTCCGCGCCCAGCCCCGTCGAGTAGCCCCGGCTGAGCGTGATCGCCGAAACGCCCTCCGTGCGGGCCCGCACGGTCCGCTCGGGCAGCGGCGACACCGACACGTACTGCGTGGGCGTGCCCGGCACGGACTCGCGGCCACGCGTGTACACGAGCCGCAGCGCGCCCTCCGCCCCGCCGGAGTCCTCGCCGTAGAGCATCGCGGCCCGCTGCATGGCGGCCCACCAGGCACCGTCGTTGATCGCGGGGAGCCCGAGCGCGGCGGCCGAGCGGGCCAGGCGGTCGAGGTGCGCACGACCCTTGAGCGGCGCACCGTCGCGCACGAGAACGGTCTCGAAGCACCCGTCGCCCCGGACCGCCCCGAGATCGTCGGCGTAGAGCAGCGGCGCGTCGGAAGCGCGTACCGAACCGTCCAGGGTGACCACCACGGATGCCATGGCGGCAACACTATTCGACGCCCCGGAGCCCCGCACGGGCGGCGCGCGTAGGCTGAAGGCGTGGCGATCGACGTTCATTCCACGTCCGGCATCATGAATCCCGACGGCACCCCCGATGCCGGCGTGACCTGGCATTTCGGTGATCCGTTCGCGGAGCAGCGGGCCGCCGAGCGCGGCGCGGCGGTGATCGACCGCTCGCACCGCCGGGTGATCACGCTGACCGGTCCCGAGCGGCTGAGCTGGCTGCACTCCATCACCAGCCAGCACCTCACGCACCTGCCCGACCGCACCGCGACCCAGGACCTCAACCTGGACGGCAGCGGCCGCGTGCTCGACCACTTCCACCTCATCGACGTCGACGGCACCACCTATCTCGACACCGAGCCCGCGGCGCTCGCCCCCGCGGAGGCGCCGCTCAGCCCGGACCTCGCGACCTACCTCCAGCGCATGGTGTTCCGCTCCGACGTGCAGGTGCAGGCGCGCCCGGACCTGGCGGTGCTCACGGTGATCGGCCCAGACGCCGAGGCCGTGACCGCGGAGGTCGACGGCGTCTGCCGCGCCGAGCCCGGGGAGGTGAACCTCATCGTGCCGCGGGAGGGACTGGCCGCCGCCTTCGACGCGGTCGTCGCCGCCGGGGCGCGCCCGGCGGGCACGTGGGCCTACGAGGCCCGACGGGTCGCCGCCGCCCACGCCCGGCAGGGCCTGGACACCGACGTCAAGACCATCCCGCACGAGACGGACTGGATCGCCACCGCGGTACACCTCGACAAGGGCTGCTACCGCGGGCAGGAGACGGTCGCCCGGGTGCAGAACCTGGGCCGGCCGCCCCGCCGCCTGGTGCTGCTGCACCTCGACGGTTCCGCCTACGCGCGGCCCGCGACGGGCGACCCCGTCACGCTGGACGGGCGCACCGTCGGCCGGCTCGGCACCGTCGTCGAGCACGCCGATTACGGCCCCATCGCCCTCGCACTGATCAAGCGGTCGATCCCCGACGACGCGAAGCTCGACGCGGGCGGCGCCGCAGCAGCGATCGACACGGAGGTCACGCCGTCGGCGGACGCGGGCGAACAGGCCGGACGGTCCGCCGTCGACCGGCTACGCGGCCGGTGACGGCGCCCCAGCCGGCCCCGCCGACCCGGGTGCTCGCCGTCTGCGTCGTCGATCGGGAACTCCGGCTCGACCCGCGCAAGCCGGACCAGCGGACCGCGATCGACAAGCGGCCCGCCGACGGCCCCGTCGAGGTCGGCCCGCTCGGCCTCGCCACCGACCACGTCTGCGACACCCGGCACCACGGCGGACACGAGCAAGCGGTGTACGCCTACTCGGACCACGAGGCGCGGCGCTGGGCGCAGGAGCTGGGCCGCGAGCTCCCGCTCGGCTGGTTCGGCGAGAACCTGCGCCTCGACGGCGACACCACCGACCTCGTCGTCGGCACCCGGCTCCGCATCGGGAACACGCTCGAGCTCGAGGCGACCATCCCCCGCACCCCGTGCCGCACCTTCGCGCTGTGGTCCGGAGAGGACGGCTGGGTCAAGCGGTTCACCGAGCGCGGCGACAGCGGCGCCTACTTCCGCGTCCTCGCACCCGGCCCCGTCGCGGCGGGTGACCCGGTCACCGTCGCCCACGTCCCGGACCACGGCGCGACGATCCGGGACCTGTTCACGGGGGCACGGCCCGAGCGGTTGCGCACCCTTCTCGATGCTGATGACCTGCCCCCGAAGGTCGAACGGGACGCCGCGCGGGCCCTCCAACGCGCCGACTGACACCCAGGCGGCAGCACCATCGGCACGAGCACGCTAAACTGGGCCCCAGGAAGAATTAGTAGACGGAGAAAGGGGCCGCCACCCGCCGGGCAATCCGGTAGCTGGCCGCCCCTTCATTGCGCAAGGGGGTCCCCCATGGGCCGCGGCCGGGCAAAGGCGAAGCAGACCAAGGTTGCACGCGAACTCAAGTACAGCTCGCCCAGCACTGACCTGAAAAGGCTGCAAGACGAGCTGGCAACGGGTGAGAACGAGGAGGCCGATGTGATCGCCTCGCACCCCGAGTGGAGCGACGTCGCGGGCGATCCCTACCGCGAGGACGAGTGGCGCCGCGCCTGACGCGCGCCGCACCCTCCTCGACGCACTCCTGCCTCTAGGCACCGTGACCACCGGTCACGGTGCCTATGGCGTTGTCTTCAGAACTTCGGATGCGAGCCGCTCAGCACGGCCCGCTCCCCCGCACCGTCGGCCTTCTTGATCGTGCCCAGGACCCAGCTGTCGATGTGCCGGGCCGTGAGCACGGCCAGCGCGCGGTCGACGTCCTCCGGGGCCACGATCGCGACCATGCCGACGCCCATGTTGAAGGTCTTCTCCATCTCGGCCTGCTCCACGCGGCCGCGCTGAGCGATCAGCGCGAACACCGCCGACGGGCTCCACGTGTTGCGGTCCAGCTCCGCGACCAGGCCCTCCGGGATCACACGCCCGAGGTTCGCCTCCAGACCACCGCCGGTCACGTGGCAGAAGGTGCGCACCTGCGTCTCCTGGGTGAGGCGCAAGCAGTCCAGGGCGTAGATGGCGGTGGGCTCGAGCAGCTCCTCGCCCAGCGTGCGGCCGAACTCCTCGACGTAGCCGCCGAGGTCCATGTGGCCCCAGTCCAGCAGCACCTTGCGGGCCAGGCTGTAGCCGTTGCTGTGCAGGCCCGAGCTCTTCATCGCGATGACGACATCGCCCGCGCGCACATTGTCCGGGCCCAGCACCTCGTCGGCCTCCACGACACCGACGCCGGTCGCGGACAGGTCGTACTCCCCCTCGGCCATCAGGCCGGGGTGCTCGGCGGTCTCGCCGCCCAGGAGGGCGCAGCCGGCACGGACGCAGCCCTCGGCGATGCCGCCGACGAGCTCGGCGACCGTCTCCGGGACGACCTTGCCCACGGCGATGTAGTCCTGGAGGAACAGCGGCTCGGCACCGGTCACGACGAGGTCGTCGACGACCATCGCGACCAGGTCGATGCCCACGGTGTCGTGCTTGCCCAGGGCCTGCGCCACGGCGATCTTGGTGCCGACGCCGTCGGTCGAGGCCGCGAGGACCGGCTCCCGGTACTTCTTGAGGGCGAACAGGCCGGCGAAGCCGCCCAGGCCGCCCATGACCTCGGGCCGCGTCGCACGCTTGGCGTGCGGCTTGAAGAGTTCGACGGCCCGGTCACCGGCCTCGATGTCGACTCCTGCTGCGGCGTACGAGGCGCCCTGCGGCGGCTGGGTGTTGGAATCCGTCACGGATGCATAGGCTACCGGACTCCCGACGAAGCGGCCCCCGCCGCATTCCGCGGCCCCGGGTTACGGGCGGCGCAGCGCCGACGCGTTGTCGTTGTCGGCCTGCAGAGGGTCGCCCGCCGACGAGCCCGCCTTGAGCATGTTCTCGAGCACGGCCTTGCCCATCGAGGTGGGCTCGGGCAGCGGGATCGGGTAGACCCCGTCGAAGCAGGCGCGGCACATCGACTCGCCCTCGTGCTCCGTCGCGGCGGTCATCTCGTCCAAGGAGATGTAGCCCAGCGAATCGGCGCCGATCGCGGCCCGCACCGACTCGACCATCGCCTCCACGGAGTCGGCGCCGCCGCCGTTGGCGATGAGCTCCGCCGGGGAGGCGAAGTCGATGCCGTAGAAGCACGGCCACTTGACCGGGGAGGACGCGATGCGCACGTGGATCTCCGCAGCGCCCGCCTCGCGAAGCATGCGGATCAGCGCGCGCTGGGTGTTGCCGCGCACGATCGAGTCGTCGACGACCACGAGCCGCTTGCCCCGGATCACTTCCCTGAGCGGGTTGAGCTTGAGCCGGATGCCCAGCTGACGGATGGTCTGGCTGGGCTGGATGAAGGTGCGGCCCACGTAGGCGTTCTTCATCAGGCCCTGGCCGTAGGGGATGCCGGACTCCTGCGCGTAGCCGACGGCCGCCGGGGTGCCCGACTCGGGCACGGGGATCACCAGGTCGCCGTTGGCGGGGTGCTCACGAGCCAGACGGCGGCCGATGTCGACGCGGGTCGAGTGCACGGACCGGCCCTGGATCACCGAGTCGGGGCGGGCCAGGTAGACGTACTCGAAGATGCAGGTCTTCGGCGTCGGCTGGGCGAAGCGGGTCGACCGCACGCCGTCCTCGTCGATGGCGAGCAGCTCGCCCGGCTCGATATCGCGCACGAAGGACGCGCCGACGATGTCGAACGCGGCGGTCTCGGACGCGACGACCCAGCCGCGGTCCAGCCGACCGAGCGACAGCGGGCGGACGCCGTGCGGATCGCGCGCCGCGTACAGCGTGTGCTCATCCATGAAGGTCAGGCAGAAGGCGCCGCGCACCGTGGGCAGCAGCTCCATCGCGGCCTGCTCCAAGGTGCGGTCGGCCGCGGCGTGGGCCAGCAGCGCCGTCAGGATGTCCGAGTCGGAGGTGGCGGCGTTCCGGCCGCCGGCCACGCCGAGCTCGGCCGCGCGCTCCGCCAGCTCGGCGGTGTTGACCAGGTTGCCGTTGTGGCCGAGCGCCACGCCGTTGCCGGCGTTGGTGGTGCGGAAGATCGGCTGGCTGTTCTCCCAGGTGGTGGAGCCGGTGGTCGAGTAGCGGCAGTGGCCGATCGCCACGTGGCCGGGCATCGAACTGAGCGTCTGCTCGTCGAACACCTGGCTCACGAGGCCCAGGTCCTTGAACACCAGCACCTGCTGGCCGTCACCGACCGCGATGCCCGCGGCCTCCTGGCCGCGGTGCTGCAGGGCGTACAGGCCGTAGTACGAGAGCTTCGCCACGTCCTCACCGGTGGCCCAGACGCCGAAGACGCCGCACTCCTCCCGGGGCTCGCGCTCCTGCCCGTCATCGAGGGGAGGGGCGGTGGCATCGACGACGGTGAGCGGAAGCTGCTGCACGGCTACTCCTGGGGCTGGCTGGGGGGCGGGCCTCGTTCGATTGTAGGACCGATTCGGTACCTGGAACGAATCGGCGAGTAGGTTTCTTCCGGAAGGACGGTGTGATGGCGAAGACGATCGACCCCGCGGAGATGCGCGCGGCGGTGCTCGCCGTGCGCGACTGGATCTCCGACGACGACGCCCCCGCGCCGCCGCGCGCCTCGATCGCCGCAGCGGTCCGATCGACCGCGCGCACGCTGGCACAGGACGCCCCCGGCGGGTCGGTGGAGGTCCGCGTGCCGCCCTTCGTCGCCGTCCAGTGCATCGAAGGCCCGCGGCACACGCGCGGCACACCACCGAACGTCGTCGAGTGCTCCCCGCGGGTCTGGCTGCGGCTCGCGACGGGGCTGGTCACCGTCGACGGGGCCACCGCGGCCGCCGACCTGGCGGCGAGCGGCTCCCGGGCCGGCGAGATCGCCCGGCACCTACCGATCCTGCGGCTGTAGGTGCGGCTCAGCGCGCCGTCGAACCGCGCACCGTCGAACCGCGCACCACGAGCCGGCCGACGCCGCTGGACAGAACGGGCACGTCGGTGCCGCGCAGCATCGCCACCAGCGTCGTGACCGCTCGCCGGGCGAGTTCCTCCGGCTGAAGGTCGACCGCGGTGAGTTCCGCCGCGCGCGCCTCCTCCGCGTCCGAGCCCACCGCGATCCGCACGGCGCCGGGAACCGCCAGGCCGCGCTCGCGCAGCCGCTCCGCCGCACCGACCGCCGGCGCGGCGGCGAGGCAGAACAGGGCGTCGGGGACACCGTCGGCACCGGGGACGGCGCCCGGCGGGAACCACCGGTCCACGGCGTCTCGACCGGCCTCCGCGCCGACCGCGTCGGCGTGCAGCACCACCCGCTCGGGCACGCCCCGATCGGAGCACCAGCGGCGGTAGACCTCGATGGACCGCAGCGACCACTCGTCCTGCTCGTCGGCGGCCAGGAACGCGATCGCCCGGCTGCCGGCGGCGGCGAGGTGGTCGAGCACGTCGACGGTGATCCGCTCGGTCTCGATCCCGACATGGCCGGGCGCGTCGTCGTCCCAGGTCCCGTCCTCGCGCGGCGGCAGTCCGACGGTGACGCACGGCGTCCCGATACGTTCGCACAGGGCGATCAGCGGGTCTCCCAGAATCGGTTCGGTGAGCAGGATCCCCTCGGCGGCGAGCGCGGCCGAGGGGGCGTCGTCCCGGGCGGGATCACCGACGAGCATGAGGCAGTAACCGGCGTCGAGCGCGGAGATCGCGGCGGCGCCCGCGAACCGGAGGAAGTAGTCGACGCCGTGCAGCTGATCCGGCGAGATCCGGTCGAGCGGGCGCGCGACCAGGGCCAACACGGTCAAGCGGTTGCGCCGTAGCCCCTGGGCGAGCACGTCGGGCCGGTAGCCGAGCTCGTGCGCGGCCGCCTGGACCCGCTCGCGCGTCGCCGCAGCGACGACGCCGTTCCCGCTGAAGGTGTGCGAGACCGTGGTCACCGAGACGCCGGCGCGCCGCGCGACATCCGCGATCCGGGGTCGTCTGCTCATGGACGCAGGCTAGCCCCCCGGAATCCACTTTCCCGACATCTTGTCCAAATCGTTTTGGGCACCTAGCGTGATCCACGCCACACCGCGTCACCGCCCTCACGACGCGACCGATCCCTGGAGGCCCGATGACATCCACCCCGCCGTTTCCCGACGACACGGCCGTCGCGCCCGCGCCCGCCAACCAGCCCCGGGTCGAGACCCACGGCATCGACGTCATCCCGGATGCCGAGCGGCACGGCCGTGCCCGCGACCTCTTCCTGCTGTGGTGCGCGCCCAACATCAGCTACCTGGCCTTCGTGGTCGGCGCCGCGCTGGTCCTCATGGGCCTGGAGCTGTGGCAGGCCGTCGCGGTGGCCCTCGCGGGCACCCTGTTCGCGATCGTGACCGGCATCGTCGCGGTTCCCGGGCCCGCGTCCGGCACCCCCAGCCAGGTCACCACCCGAGCCATGTACGGCGTGCGCGGCAACCGCGTCGCGATCGCGGTCAACGGCTGGTTCGTCTCGGTCTGCTACATCGCGATCAACTGGGCCGCCGCCGCGGCCGTGGGATATGCACTGCTGCAGCACTTCGGGCTCGCCGTGAACATCCCGGTCAAGCTCGTGGTCATCTCGGTGATCGCCACCGCGACGGTGACGGTCGCGATCTTCGGTCAGGGCATGATCAGCCGCCTCTACCCGCTGCTGTCCCTGGTCCTGGGTGTCGTCTTCGTGGTCGCGGCGGGCTTCATCGTCGCGCACGCCGACCTCGGTTTCGCCCAGCCGACGCCACTGCGCGGCTTCGACCTGTGGATCGCGATCTTCGGCGGCGTCACGCTGGTGGCCGCGAGCCCGCTGTCGTACACGATCAGCTCCGACTTCGCGCGGTACCTCCCCGCCGACACCAATCCCCTGTCCGTGGCCGTCGCCACCGCAGTGGGCAGCGCCCTCCCCGGCTTCCTCCTCGTGTCCACCGGCGCGCTCGCCGCGACCGCGGTCGACATGTCGGACCCGCAGAAGGGGATCACGTCGCTGCTCCCGTCGTGGCTCATCCCGATCTTCCTCACCGCGGTCATCATCAGCACCGTCTGCAACAACGCGCTCACCTCCTACAGCGCCGGCCTCGCGCTGCAGTCGGTCGGCGTGCGCACCACCCGGGCGCGCGCGGTCGCCGCGACCGGCGTCATCGCCGCGCTCCTGACGCTGTACGCGCTGCTCGTCTCCGACTTCCTCGGCGCGGTCAGCAGCGCCCTGTCGATGCTGGTCGTGCTCGTCGGCCCGATCATGGCGGTGTACGTCGCCGACATCCTGATCCGCCGCAACCGCTACGACGGCATGGCCCTCAGCGACGAGTCGCACCGATCGGCGTTCTGGTACACCGGCGGGGTGAACGTCGCGGGCGCGGTATCGGTGCTCGCCGCGGCCGGTCTCGCCCTGTTGGCCTCGCACACCGTCGAGTTCAGCGGCCCGATCGCGACCGCCCTCGGCGGGATCGACCTGTCGCTACCCGTCGGCATGATCGTCGCCGCCGGGCTGTACCTGCTGCTCACGCACCTGATCTACGGCCTGCCGGGCCGTCGCGCGACCGCGAAGGAGGCGACACGGTGATCCACTACCGGAACGGGCGGGTGGTCACCGTCGACCCCGCGAACCCGCACGCGCAGTCCCTCCTGGTCGACGGGGCCCGCCTGGCCTACGTCGGCACGGACGACGGTGCCCTCGCCCTCGCGCCGGGTGCCGAGGTCGTGGACCTGGGCGGGGCCCTGGTGCTCCCCGGGTTCATCGATGCGCACACCCACCTCGTCGAGATGGGGACGTCCCTGAGCAACCTGGACCTGCTGGACGTACGGGACGCAACCGACCTCCGGGATCGGTTGCGGGCCTTCGCCGCCGAGCACTCGGACGCGGCGCGGCTGACCGGTGGGGGTTGGCTGCTCGAGCCGCTGGCGGGCCGCGCGCCCGATCGACACCTGCTCGACGATGCGGTCCCGGACCGGCCCGTCTACCTCCACTCGAACGACATGCACTCGATGTGGGTGAACAGCGCGGCCCTGGCCGAGTTGGGCATCGACGCCGGCACGCCCGATCCCGTGGGCGGGACCATCGTCCGCGACGCCGATGGGGCCGCGACCGGACTGCTCCTCGAGATGGCGGCACTGGGCCTCGCGAGCGACTTCCTCGCCGCGCAGGTCACCGACGCCGATCGCGACGCGGCGCTGCGGACCGCGATCGACGCCTATCTGCGGACCGGAGTGACGGGTGCCGTCGACATGGCGATGCGCGCCGAGGACCTCGCGGCCCTCGAGCGGGCGACGGTCGACGGCCCGGCGATCCGGGTCGCCGCGCACTGGCTCATCGTCCCGTCCGGCGACACGGACCGCGACCTGGAGCAGGTCCGGGTGGCCGCGGCGCACGCGGCACGACTGCAGGACGGGCCGGTCCGCATCACCGGGATCAAGATCATGGTCGACGGGGTGATCGACAGTTGTACGGCGGCCATGCGCGCGCCCTTCGCCGACGGATCCCACCCCGGTCCGATCTGGCCGCTCGCCGAACTGGAACCCGTGGTTCGGGCGGCCGACGCGGCCGGACTGCAGGTCGCGATGCACGCCATCGGCGACGCCGCCTCCGACATCGCGCTCACCGCGGTCGAGCGCGCGATCGCCGCGAACGGCCCGCGCGATCGGCGGCACCGCCTCGAGCACCTCGAGGTGGTCGGTGAGGACAGCATCGCCCGGCTGGCCGCGCTCGGCGTGGTGGCCTCGATGCAGCCCGTGCACGCCGATCCCGCGATCCAGGCGACCTGGCGCGCGAACCTCGGCGATCACCGCTGCGAACGCGGATACCCGTGGCCCGAGATCACTGCGGCCGGCGCCCGGCTCGCGTTCGGCTCCGACGCCCCGACCGCGCCCCACCCGCCGCTGCCGAACCTGTTCATCGCCTCGACGCGCCGCTCGGCGATCGACCCGACGCTGCCGCCGAACCTCCCGCAGTACGCGCTTCCGCTCGCGGAGGCGCTGGGCCACGCCACCCGCGACGCCGCCTACGCGTGCCGCTGGGAGCACGAGGCCGGCGTGCTGGCGACGGGGCTCGCCGCCGACTTCGTCGTGCTCGACACCGACCCGTTCGCCGCGGGTCCCGACTCGCTGCTCACCGCTCAGGTCCGGCGCACCGTCGTCGCGGGGGTGACCCGCTGGGCCGCCGAGTAGCCGCCGCCCCGATCAGCGCTACTTCGCGGCGCGCACCTTGTTCGTGGCGGCCGTGAGCGCCTGGGCGAAACCGGTGCGGTCGACGGTGACCGGGCCACCGTCGCCCGTGGCCGAACCGACGAGCAGCACGCCGTAGCCGCGCACCTGCTGGGCGCCGATGATCTGCTCCTGGTCAATGGTGTGGGCCTTGCCCTGGACGGTCACGGTGCCGGTCGAGCGCGCGAGCACCGTCTTCGCGCCCGACGGAGCCCCGGGCAGGCTGACCACGCTGCTCCGGACGTCCATCACTGCGCGCCCCTCGGCGGCCCCGGACCGCACGGGGAACTCCATGTGCACCGATTCGCAGCCCGCGGGGATGGCGGTCGCGTTGTCGATCCGGTTGCGCGTCAGCAGCTCCGAGATGCCGGTCCGCTTCGCCTCGTTCAGCGCGACCACCATGGGCGTGCCCGCGGCGCGTTGGACCGCGCCGCGCGAGATCACGGGCATGCACTGCGCGGGCGTCACCGTGGCGGCGGAGAGGGAGTCGCCCACGGTCGCGCTGATGTCGCCGAACTCTCTCGCGGAGACGTTCTCGACTCGGTATCCCGCCGGGAACTCGCCCTGCACGAGCAGTAGCTGCGCGGCCGGGGTGGAGGGCGTCCCCGGGTCGGCGGACGCGACGCCGGGGGCGGCCAGCACGGCGGCAGCGGCGAGGGCGGCCGCGGTGAGGGTGGGACGACGGAAAGTGCGCATGGGGCATCCTGTGGTCGACGAACGATTCGCCGTCAAGGATAGTATATTCCCCATGCGCACTGTCGAACTCGCTGCGTGCTACTTCGCGGTGCGCACCTTGTCGACCGCCTTGGTCAGGGTCTGCGCGAAGCCGGCCCGGTCGAGGCGGCCGCCCTGCGAACCGGAGGCGGTCACCACGACGGTGTAGCCGCGAACCTGGTTGACGCCCTCGATCTGGTTGACGTTGACGGCGCGCTCCTTGCCGGGCTTGCCGTCCTTGCCGTTGATGGTGACGGTGCCGGTGCCCTGCGTCGCGATGACGGTGGTTCCGGCGGGGACGCCCGCCACGGAGACCTGCGAGATCTTGATGTTGATGAGCGCCTTGGCCGGGACCTGCTCGGACGGCTGCAGCTCGACCTTGACGTTGCTGCAGTTCTGCAGCGCGGCGGCGTTGACCGCGGCCGGCTTGGCGGAGAGCACCTCGACGAGTCCGGTCGTGGTGCGGTCGCTGAACGCGCTGACCATCGGGAGGTCGCTGGCGTGCTGCTGCAGCGCGGACACCTTGGGAGCGCACTCCGCCGGCGTGACCTTGACCTTGCTCTGGAACTGGTTGAGCGGCGCGATCATCTCGAGCCGGTCGGCGACCGAGAAGGGCATCACCTCGTAGCCGGCCGGGAACTCACCATCGGCGAGCAGCAGCTGGTCGATGGGGGTCGTCGGCGCACCGGCGGGGTCCGCCGTGGCGACGGCCGCCGGGGCGACGAGGGCGACGACGGCCGTGCCGACGGCGAGCGTGTTACGAAGAGTGCGCACGTGAGCTCCTAGCATGTTTGCAGTGTCGAAGAACACTGTCGGTGTCCACACTCTAGCGAAGCCTGTTGCGATCGCGAAGTGCGGTTCCGGGATGTCCCGATTCCACCCGCATGCCGCGACGGTTCTGCCAAGCTGCGAACCATGGGTGCCGATGTCGATGCCAGGGTGTTCACGCGCGAGGACCGCATGCGGTTCCGTCGCCAGGTCCA
This sequence comes from Tsukamurella spumae, assembly GCF_012396015.1. Taxonomy (GTDB): domain Bacteria; phylum Actinomycetota; class Actinomycetes; order Mycobacteriales; family Mycobacteriaceae; genus Tsukamurella; species Tsukamurella spumae. The sequence continues at coordinate 20,322 of NZ_JAAXOQ010000034.1, forward strand.
GCGCGGAACGGACGCCATCGCCCGCATGCTCGCCGAGGGTCTGTTCATGGACGACGGTGCGCCGCCCGAGCCGCTGCTCGGCATGGAGGTCGAGCTGAACCTCGTCGACGACGAGATGGAGCCCGCGATGGCGAACGCGGACGCGCTGGCGGCCATCGCCGACCCCGACTTCCAGACCGAGCTGGGCCAGTTCAACATCGAGATCAACGTGGCGCCGCGCCCCTTCGTGGACCAGAACACGCTCAATCTCGAGGATTCACTGCGGGATTCGCTCAACCGCGCGGACGATCGCGCCCACTCGGCGGGCTCCAACCTGGTGATGATCGGCATGCTCCCCACGCTCGATGAGGAGCACTTCGGCGAGCAGTGGTTCTCGGCGAACCCGCGCTACGACCTGCTCAACGAGCAGGTCTTCGCCGCCCGCGGCGAGGACATCGAGATCGACATCGAGGGCGCGCCGCTCCCCGGCGCCGTCGTGGGCGAGCGCCTCGACATCACCTCCGACACGATCCTGCCCGAGGCGGCGTGCACCTCGCTGCAGCTGCACCTGCGGGTGGCGCCGGAGGACTTCGCGGCGCACTGGAACGCGGCGCAGGCGATCGCCGGCGTGCAGGTCGCGATCGCCGCGAACTCGCCCTTCCTCGCCGGCAAGGCGCTGTGGCACGAGACGCGCATCCCGCTGTTCGAGCAGGCCACCGACACCCGCCCGATCGAGCTGCGCAACCAGGGGGTGCGGCCGCGCGTGTGGTTCGGCGAACGGTGGATCACCTCCACCTTCGACCTGTTCGAGGAGAACACCCGCTACTTCCCGGCGCTGCTGCCCGTGTGCAGCGATGTCGACCCGCTCGAGGTGGTCTCGCGCGGCGAATCCCCCGAGCTGCCCGAGCTGCGGATGCACAACGGCACCGTCTACCGCTGGAACCGCCCCGTCTACGACGTCGTCGACGGCCATGCCCACCTGCGCGTCGAGAACCGTGTGCTGCCCGCGGGCCCCACGGTCGTGGACACCATGGCGAACGCCGCCTTCTACTACGGCGTGGTCCGGGCGCTGGTGGAGGCCGACCGCCCGATCTGGACGCAGATGAGCTTCGACGCCGCGACGGAGAACCTGCATTCCGGCGCGCGCGACGCCTTCGACGCCGGCCTGTACTGGCCGAACGTCGGCTGGATCCGGCCCGACGAGCTGGTCCTGCGTCGCTTGCTGCCGCTCATGGACGAGGGGCTGAAGGCCTACGGTGTGGGCTCCCGTTCGCGGGAGCGGTACATGCAGGTCCTCGAGGGCCGCTGCATCACCCGGCAGACCGGTTCGAGCTGGCAGCGCGCCGCGGTGGCCGCGCGCGAGGAGGCGGGCGAGACCCGGCATCAGGCGCTGCGCGGCATGCTCACCGACTACGTCCAGCTCATGCACGAGGGGAGGCCCGTGCACCTCTGGGAGGTCTGAATCCGTCGCGCGTCGGACAAGCAGTGCTCAGGCAACGGGATGAGAAGTCGGACGATATCGAGTTCTTCGGGTCTCATCGCGCGCTCATCGGCGCAGCACGAAGAAGAAGGGCGGCACGTCGCGCAGGTCCATGACTCCCAGCAGGGTCACGTCGTCCACGCGGCGGAAGTGGTCGTTGATGGGCAGCGCGTCGTAGCTCATCGTCGCAGTGACGACACCGCGGTGCTCCATCATTCGCAGCCGCGCACGGGGTTTCGCGGTGCGCACGAGTCGCAGTCCGCGGCGGGCCAGCGGCGCCGTCGCAGTGAGCAGTGCCCGCGGGACCCGCATGGCCGCGCCCAGCGGCATGGCGGCGGGGTTGACCGGGTAGGGGCCGCGCGGACCGTCGAAGACGAGCGGCTGCACGTCGTTCACGGAGGCGAAGCGCTTGCCGTGCCAGCCGTACAGCTCGAGCAGCCCGTCCATGGGGTGGCCGGTGTCGAGGCCCTCGCCGCGCCAGTCACCGAGGATGTCGGCCACCTGCACGGCCGGGAGCGCGTCGTAGAGCGCGAGGGCCTCGGTCGCGGTGCCAGCCGCCTGCAGGCGGGCGAGCTCCGCGGCCGGCGCTCCGGGGGTCGTGGTCATCGGTCCTCCTCGTCGGCTCGGTCGACCCGACGGTACGCGCTCAGCCGCCGAGCAGGTGCGCCAACGCGTCGTCGACCGCGGGGTACCGGAAGGTGTGGCCGCATTCCTCCAGCACGGCGGGACGCACCCGCTGAGAGGCGAAGGCGAGGTCGTCCGCGCCCTCGCGCCCCAGGAGGAGCGCCGGACCGAACGCCGGGACCGGCAGCAGGGTCGGCCGGTGCACGGCCCGGCCGAGAGCGCCCGTGTACGCGGCATTGCGGACGACGCCGGGCGCGACGGCGTTGACGGGCCCCGAAATGCCGGTGTCCCACAGAGCGCGGTGGTAGACGTCGATGAGGTCGTCGATGCTCACCCACGGCTGCCACTGGCGGCCGTCGCCGAGCCGACCGCCGAGGCCCGCGCGGAACAGCGGCAGCAGCAGCTTGAGCGTCCCGCCCTGCGGCGCCTGGACGATCCCCGTGCGGACCGTGACCACGCGGGTCCCATCGCCGGCCCCGTCGTGCGCGGCGGCCTCCCACCGGCGCACCACGTCGGCGAGGAAGTCGGGTTCCGCGGGCGCCGTCGCCTCCTCGGTGAGGATCTCGTCGCCCCGGTCGCGCCCGTACCAGCCGACGGCGGACGCACTGACGAAGGCGGGCACGCCGGCCCGGGCTGCGGCGCGGGCCAGCAGCCGGGTCGGCTCGATCCGGCTTTCCGTGATCCGTTCCTTGTGCGCGGGAGTGAACCGTCCGGCGATGCTCGCCCCGGCGAGGTGGACAACGGCGTCCACGCCGTCCAGCGCGGCGGGGTCCGGCGCGGCAGGGTCCCAGCGACGTTCGCCGTCGGACTGCGGTTCGCCGCGGACCAGGCGCAGCACCCGGTGCCCGCCCGTGCTGAGGAAAGCGACCAGGTCCGTTCCGACCAGGCCGGACGCGCCGGTCACGGCGACCGTTGACGGCCGCAGGCCGGCGTCCGAGGCCCGACGGTGCGCGGCGAGGTCCCCGGCGAGACGCCGGTAGCGGAACGCGATGACCTCGGACAACAGGCGTTCGGGCACGGGGGTGTGCACGTCGTCGGTCACCCGGGTGCGGGTCGCGTCGACGGGCTCGAAGCCGTGGAAGTGCCGCCACGGGAACAGGCCCGCGGGCAGGGACCGGGCGCCGTCCACGGAGACCTCGTCGACGAACCGCCGCCCGGCCACGTACTCCGACGGGTCGTGCGCCGCGCGCCACTGCAGGCCGCCGGGTAGGTCGATCACCGTCACCCCGTCGGCGAGCGACGTCGCCTGCGACCGGAGCCGCATCGGCAGCCAGGGCGCCTGGAGGCGGGCGAACGCGCCGGGGCGGGAGAACCAGTCGAAGACCTCGCCGACGGGAGCGTCCACGACTGCGGATCCGTGTATTCCCATGGCTCCACGCTAACCGCGACGCATCGCTCGCACACGGTGGGAAATCTCTCCGCACCCGTTCCCATCCGGCGGCGCCGCGGCTCCGAATGACGGGCATGAACGATGCGAACAAGCGCTTCGCGGTGATCGGTAGCGGGGTCAGTGGGCTCGTCGCCGCTCACGAGCTGAGCCGGTCGGCGCTGGTCACGCTGTACGAGCGGGACATCCGACTGGGCGGGCACGCCCACACCCACACGGTCGACCTCGGGTTCGACGATCCGGTGCAGGTGGACTCCGGGTTCATCGTGCACAACGACCACACCTACCCCGTGCTGTGCGGCTTGTTCGAGGAACTCGGCGTCGCCACGCGAGACGCCGAGATGAGCATGTCGATCCGCGACGACGCGCGCGGCGTCGAGTTCGCCGGCGGCAAGGGGATCCGCGGCCTCCTCCCCACGCCGCGTCACCTGATCGACACCGTCCACCTGCGGCTGCTCGCGGAGGTGCCGCGGTTCCACCGTCGCGCCCGCCACCACCTCCACGGCGACGCCGCGGACCTGCCGCTCGGCGCGTTCGTCCTGCGCGAGGACTTCAGTGAGCGCCTCGTGGAGGGCTTCCTCCGCCCGCTGGTGGCGGCAGTGTGGTCGTGCCCGCCCGACGAGGTCGACGCCTACCCGGCCCGGCATCTGTTCCGGTTCCTCGACAACCACGGCATGCTCACCGTCGGCCGGTCGCTGCAGTGGCGCACCGTCGTCGGAGGGTCAGCCCGGTACGTCGAGAAGGTCGCTGCGGGCGTCGGCGACGTGCGGACCGGTACCGGGGTCCGCGCTCTCACCCGGACGGATCGGGGCGTGCGGGTCGTCGACGACGCCGGGGCCGCGGAGGAGTTCGACGGTGCCGTGGTCGCGGTTCACCCCCATCAGGCGCTGGCGCTCCTCGACCGGCCGACCGCACTCGAGCGCGAGCTGCTGAGTACGATCCGGTACACGCCGAATCCCGCTCTGTTGCACACGGACACCTCGCTACTGCCGCGCACCGAGAACGCCCGCGGTTCGTGGAACTACCTCGCCACCGGCGACGGGCGGCCGGTCTCGGTGACCTACGACCTGACCCGCCTCATGGGCCTGCCGCGCGGCCGCGAGACCGCGCTGGTGACGCTCGGGGGCGCGGACCTCGTCGACCCCGCGCGGGTGCTCGCCGAGCTGCCCTACGAGCATCCCGCCTTCACCTCGGAGTCGGTGGCCGCGGCCCGGCGCCTGGACGAGATCTCCGGACCGGGGCTGGCGTTCGCGGGGGCCTACCACGGCTGGGGCTTCCACGAGGACGGCGCGGCGTCGGGCCTGCGCGCGGCCCGCCGCGTGGCCGGGGTCGCGCCGTGACCCGCCCGCCCGCGATGTACGACACCGAGATCGCGCACCTACGGCGCTCGCCGGTCGAGCACGGCTTCCGGCACCGGAGCGCGAGCTGGTTGATCGACGTCGACGCCCCGCCGACCGTGCCGCGGTGGCTGCGCCCGCTGGTCTCCTTCCGAGCGGCCGACCACCTGTCCCCCGTCGCCGACGGTGCCGATACCCTGCGCGGCAGGGTCGAGGAGACCTTGCGCGACAACGGCGTCGACGTTCCCGGCGGCACGATCACCGCGCTCCTCAACGCGCGCTGCCTGGGCTACGTCTTCGACCCGCTGACGGTCTTCTGGTGCCACGACGCCGCCGGGGACGTGTGCGCGATCGTCGCCGAGGTGCACAACACCTACGGCGGGCGGCACGCGTACGTACTGGGCCCCGGGGCGCAGGCCGGCGCGTCGGTCGCCAAGGAGTTCTACGTGTCTCCGTTCCACCCGGTGGACGGCGTGTACCGGCTCCGGATGCCCGAACCGGACGACGGTCTCGCCATCGACATCGTGCTCGAACGACCGGGGCGGGCACCCTTCACGGCCGAGTGGCGCGGCACCCGCCGGACGCCCACGCCGGGACGAATCCTCCTGGCGCAGCTGCGCGCCCCGCTCGTGCCGCTCCTCGTCGCCGTCCGGATCCGTCGGCACGGCATCCGATTGTGGGCCTCCGGCCTGCCGCTCGTCCCCCGTCCCGACACCACCGAACAGAAAGCGCACCCGTGACCGTCGAACTCGCACCCCGCAGCTCCCGCGCCGGCCTCTGCGGCGCCCCCGTCCCCACCGGGCTCCGCGCTCGCGTCCTCGGCCGCGCGGCCCGCATCCTGCTCGCGCGCGCCGTCGGGCGGAGCGGCGTCGCCCTCACAACCGCCGGCGATCCCGTCCCCGCGGGCCCGGCGATCGTCCTCCATCACCCCGACGCCGTGCACCGCAGGATCGGAACGTCTCGGCTCATCGGCTTCGGCGAGGCCTACGTGGCCGGCGAGTGGGACTCGCCGGACCCGGTCGCGGCACTCACCGCCCTCGCGGAACGCATGCCCGAGCTGGTGCCACGATGGCTGCAGTCGCTGCGGCGTCTCGCCGCCACCGCCCGGCCCCGCACCGAGATCGGCACGCCCGACAACGTGCGGGACAACGTCTCCCACCACTACGACCTCTCCAACGAGCTGTTCGCGGAGTTCCTCGACGACACCCTCACCTACTCGAGCGCGCTGTTCTCCCGGGTGGAGATCCCCGACGACGAGCCCGGCACGACCCGCGCCGGGGACGCGGGCGAACCGCATTGGGCGGCGCTGACGGAGGCGCAGCACGTCAAGATCGACCGTCTCCTCGACGCCGCGGGCGTCGGTCCCGGCACGCGCCTGCTGGAGATCGGGACCGGCTGGGGCGAGCTCTGCCTGCGCGCGGCGGCACGGGGTGCGACGGTCCGCTCACTGACGCTGTCGACCGAGCAGCGGGCCCTCGCCGTGGAGCGGATAGCCGCGGCCGGACTCGCCGATCGGGTGCAAGTGGACCTGCTCGACTACCGCCGCGTCGACGGGGAGTACGACGCGGTCGTCTCCGTCGAGATGATCGAGGCCGTCGGCGCCGCGCACTGGGACGAGTACTTCGGGACGCTGGCCCGGCTCGTCGCGCCGCACGGCCGGATCGCGTTGCAGGCGATCACGATGCCGCACGACCGGATGCTCGCCACACTGCGCACGTACACGTGGATCCAGAAGTACGTCTTCCCCGGCGGGATGCTGCCCTCCACCGAGGCCGTCGTCGCCGCCGCCGGAACCGCCGGCCTCAGCGTCCGCGCCCGGCACCGCTTCGGCCCGCACTACGCGGAGACGCTGCGTCTGTGGCGCGAGCGCTTCCTCGCCGAACCCGACAGCCTGCCGCCGCCGGCGGACGCGCCGGAGTTCCGGCGGCTGTGGGAGTTCTACCTCGCCTACAGCGAGGCCGGGTTCCGGTCGGGCTACCTCGACGTGCAGCAGATCGTACTCGCGCCGGAGGCGACCCGATGAGCAACTTCCTACTGGTCACGGTCGTCTCGCTCGCGGCCCTCGCCGCGGTCCAGGCGATCACGTTCGTCGTGGGGCACCGCATCGGCCGGTACAACGTGGTCGACGTCGCCTGGGGCGCGGGCATCGTGGCCGTCGCGTGGATCGCGGCGACACTGGGGGGCGGCGATTCCACGCGCGCCCTCCTCCTCGCCGCGCTCGTATCGGTGTGGGGTGTGCGCCTGTCCTGGCACATGTGGGTGAAATCCGCGGGCAAGGGCGAGGACCCGCGCTACACCGACATGCTGGACCGGGCGGGCGGCGGCACCGGGACCGTGATCCGCAAGGTCTTCGCCGTCCAGGGCGCGGCCCAGTGGTTCGTCTCACTCCCCGTGCAGGTCTCTGCCACCGCCGGGCCGACGACGGGCCCGTGGACCGTCGTCCTGGCGGCGGGACTCCTCCTCGTGCTCACCGGGATCGGCTTCGAGGCCGTCGGCGACCATCAGCTCCGCGCCTTCAAGGCCGATCCGGCGCACCGCGGGCTGATCATGGACCGCGGCCTGTGGGCCTGGACCCGGCACCCCAACTACTTCGGCGACTCGTGCACCTGGTGGGGGATCTGGCTCATCGCGGCCAGCGCCTGGCCGGGTGTGCTGACCGTGCTCTCCCCCGTCCTGATGACCTACTTCTTGGTGCACGCCACGGGTGCCCGGCTCCTGGAGCGCTTCATGAGCGACCGCCCCGGCTGGGCCGCGTACGCCGACCGCACGTCCTTCTTCGTCCCCAGACCTCCTCGAGGGGAGAACCGATGATCCGCTCCGCCGCGATCGCCTGCACGGCCGCGGAGCGGCTCGGCCACACCGTGTGCACGATCCTGAGCACGCCGGCCATCGGGGGATTCGAGCGGATGGCGCCGCTGTGTGCGCTCCCCTGACGGTGTGCCGTCCCGCGGTCGGGGGCGGAATCCGGTCCCGTGCGCCGGGAACCGGTAACGTACCGCGGGACGAAGGAGGCACCCCGATGACTCGTGCGCGAACCGAGGCCGATGACCTGCTCGAACGCACCGCCGCCGGTGACCTCGGGGCCTTCCGCGAACTGTACGAGCGTACCGGTCGCCTGGTCTTCGGCACGGCGCTGCGGGTGATCGGCGACCGCGGTTACGGCGAGGAGGTCGCGCAGGAGGTGTACCTCGAGGCGTGGCGCAAGGCCGCCGATTTCGACGCCGCCCGCGGCTCGGCCGAGTCCTGGCTCGTGACGATCGCGCACCGCCGGTCAGTCGACCGGGTGCGCGCAGAACGCTCCCGCGGGGACCGCGAGAACAGCTTCGCCCAGGCGAGTTTCCAGCGCCCGCACGACGTGGTGGCCGAGACCAGCGAGCGGCGGGAGGACTCCGGCGCCGTCGTCGACTGCCTCGACACCTTGAGCGGACCGCAGCGCGACGCCCTCACCATGGCCTACTACGGCGGCCACACCTACCGCGAGGTCTCGGAGCGGCTGGATGCCCCGCTCGCCACGGTGAAGAGCCGGATCCGCGACGGCATCGCGCGCCTGCGCCGGTGCCTCGACCCCCTCGGAGTGCTGCCATGACCGACGCGCCCGGAGGGACCGGGAGCGAAGACGCGCTCCTCGACGACGCGGAGGTCTACGCGCTGCACGCCCTCGACCCCGGCGAACGGGCCGGCGTGGAGGCGGCGCGCGATGCGGCCGCCGCCGACGTGCGCGAGGAGTTCGACGCCCGCGTCGACGCGGTGCGCGAGACCATGGCGGCGCAGGCCGCCCAGCACGGGGTCGAGCCGCCCGCGGAGGTCTTCGAACGGGTCCTGGCCCGGCTCGTCGAGAATCCGGGCGTCACGCCGCTGCGCCGGCGCAGCGCGTCCCGGATCGCGCTCCGGGCGGCCGCTGCGGCCGCGGTCGTGGTGGTCGCAGTCGCGACCGGCGTGGTCCTCGGCCGCTCCGTCCTCGCCGGACAGGACGGGCGGGCACCGTCGGAGACGGAGATCGTGCTCGCGGCGCCCGACGCCCGGACCACCCAGGCGCGGGTCGGCGATGCGACGATCTCGTTCATCTACTCCCGCGAGCGCAACGCCGGCGTGGTCCTGATGAACGACGTTCCGCCGCCGCGAGACGGCACCGTCTACCAGATGTGGCTGATGGACCCGGGCGGCGGCGCCCGCTCCCGCGGCACGATGACGCAGGCCGACGTGCGCCCGACGACGACGGCGGCCGTCACATCGATCGACGGCGCGGAGTCCTTCGGCATCTCGATCGAGCGACCTGGCGGCGCGGCCACCCCGTCGGACCGGATCGTGACGACCCTACCGATCGCCCCGCGGTGACCGGCAGCGATCAGACGACCCGGGCGAGCCCCACGTAGCCGTAGTCGCAGTGCGCCTGCGCCTCCGTCAGCGGGAACTCGGGACGCCACCGGCCGAGGCGCACCAGACCCGGTTCGACGAGCTCCATCCCGTCGAACCACGACATGATCTCCGAACGTGGGCGCACGTACAGCGGGGACGCCACCGACGCGTACCTGTTTCGCACCCAGTCCAGCTCGGCGGAGACCTCGTCGTGCGCGGAATCGTCGGAGACCTGGGACAACCCGAGATAGCTGCCCGGCGCCAGGGCCTCGCGGTAGCGGCGCAGCAGGTCCGCCGGCCCGGCCTCGTCGGGGACGAAGACGAAGCCGCCCACCACGAGCACACCGACGGGACGGTCGAAATCGATCAGCTCGCGCGTGACCGGATCGTTCAGGACGGCGTCCGGGTCGCTGATGGCGAGTTTGAGTACAGCGGCGGACGGATCGTCGCCGATCAGTTCACGCGTGAGCTCGTAGGCGATCGGCTCCTGGTGGATGTAGACGACGCGGGCATCGGGGTTCACGAGACGGGCCAGTCGATGGACGGAACCGCCCGAGCCGATGCCCGAACCGAGATCGAGGAACTGGTCGACCCCGGCGGCCGCCATCGTCTGCACCGCGCGGCGCGCGAAGGTCCTCGTGAGGCGGGCACCGAGCGCCCAGTGCGGCGCAGCTCGGGCGATCTCCTCCCCCGCCTGCCGGTCGACGGGGAGGTAGCTCGTGCCGCCGAGGAAGTAGTCGTACAGGCGGGAGCCGTTGGGCCTGTCCATGTCGAGCATTTCCGGTACAGCCGTGCAATTCGATCCCGCTTGAGAATCCATCATCGATGTAAGAATCTAGCCGATCGCACGCGTAGTATGGGACCGCAGTCGGTCGACGAGGAGGGGCAATGCCGCACTCGTCGTCGCCACTGGGGTTCCTCGCCCGCGGCGAATCCGTCGTGGCACTGCTCGTGGACGAGTTCCTGATGGCGATCGCCGACGATGTCTACCTGCCGCTGCCGGTGTCGACGGTCCGCGCGGAGCTGCTCACCGCCTTCCAGCGCATGATCTCCGCGCTCGGTGCCGACGAATTCGACCCGGCCGTGGGCCGCGATGTCGGCAGTCTGCTGGTATCGCTGCAGATCACCGCGCCCGAGGGCGCCGCCGCGGGCGGCCGGGCGATCGCCGCGCTTCCGGACGCGCTGTCGCGGGAACCCTCGGCGGAGGCGCGGCGCCGCAGCGCGCTGATCCTCGCGGAGTACGCGGCCGGCTACGCCGAGGCCCTGACCGGGCGGATCATCGACGGGCAGGCCGTGGTGCACCGCGCCACCCAACGGGCCCGACGGTCCGCCGAGGAGGGTGAGCGCCAGGCCGAGGCGCGCCTGCGGATGATGTTCGACCACGCGCGACTCGCGGTCTTCGTCGCCGATGAGCAGGGCGTGGTGCTCTCCGCGAGCCCGATCATGCGAGATCTCATCGAGGCGAACCGCGCGCGGATGGGAGGCGCCGGCGAGGACGTGATCCTGCCCCTCCTGTCCGACGATCCGGACGAGGTCGCGCGTGCATTGCGCACGCTGGCCCTCGTCGACGAGGAGAAGGCGACGGTGTTCCTCGAGGCGCACGGCGTGCTGATCGGGGACCGGCGGGGCGTGGTCCGCTGGGCGACCAGCCGCACGCCGGTGCGCGAAGGAAGTCCGGCGATGATCGTCGGGGTCGGCCACGACGTGACCGAGCTGCACGCCCGGCAGGTGACGCTCGATCACCTCGCCCATCACGATGCGCTCACCGGCCTGCCTAACCGTCGCTCCCTCACCGCGGACCTGCAGTCCCTGCCCGCGCCCGCGGGGTTCTGCCTCATCGACCTCGACGGTTTCAAACGGATCAACGACCAGCTCGGACACTCCGGCGGCGATGCGCTGCTCGCCGCCGTGGCCCGCCGGATGGAGGAAGCACTGGGCGGAACCGGGCGGCTCTACCGTGTCGGTGGCGACGAGTTCGCCGTCCTGGTCGCGTCGCCGTTCCAGCCGCGCGATGTCGCGCAGTTGGTCCATCGGACGCTGCGTCGGCCGATCGAGGTGATCGACGGTCCGCCGATCGCGATCGGCGCGAGTATCGGCACGACCGTCGCATCGGCGGCGACGAGCACCGTCGAGGGGCTGATCGCCGCCGCCGACACCGGGCTCTACCGCTCCAAGGAGGCCCGCCGGGCCTGACGGCGCGCGTGCAGCGTCCCGAAGCCCCAGAGCACCAGCACCACGACGGCGGTCGAGAGCACCTGATCACGGACATCGTCGTTGAGGACGGCCAGCACCACGATGCCCAGCAGCACCACGAGAACCGCCCACGACAGGTACGGGTAGGCCCACATCCGCAGCGGCAGCCGGGTACCGTCGCGCTCGGCGCGGCGACGCAGCACGATCTGCGAGGCGACGGTGGCGAGCCAGGTGACGATCAATGTGGACCCGACGACGGCCAGGAGGCGGTCGAGCACCTCGGAGCCCCAGAGGTACGTCGCGGGCACCGCCAGGAACCCGATCAGGGAGCTCGCGAGGACCGCGAGGACGGGTACCCCCGAGGAGTTCGCCCGCCCCGCCGCGGCGGGTGCCATGCCGCGCTCGGCCAGGGAGTAGAGCATCCGCGAGCTGCCGTAGACGTTCGCGTTGAGAGAGCTGAGCAGCGCGATCACGATGACCGCGCCGAGCGTCGTGCCCACTGCCGGCAGCCCCGCGGCGTCGAGGACGGCGACGAAGGGCTTCGCGGCGACCGCGGGGTCGTTCCACGGCAGCGCGAGCAGGATGACGGCCACGCTACCCACGTAGAAGATGAGGATCCGCCACACCGTGGCGCGGATGGCCCGCCCGACGGTGCGCTCCGGGTCCCGCGTCTCGGCCGCCGCGACGGCCACGATCTCGATGCCGCCGAAGGCGAAGGCGACCACCAGGAGAGCCGCGACGACCCCGCTGATGCCGTGGGGCGCGAAGTCCGACAGATTGCTCACCCCGGGCGACGGGGCCGAGGTCCACCCCAGCAGAAAGCCCACCCCGACGACGAGGAAGAGGCCCACGAACACGACCTTGATCAGCGAGAACCAGAACTCGAACTCGCCGAAGCCGCGGACCCCGGACAGATTCAGCCCGGTCAGCGCGACCATGAAGACCAGCGCCCATACCCACACCGGCGGTCCGCCGGGCAGCAGCCCGTTCAGGATCGCCGCGGCGGCGACGGCCTCGGCGGCCACGACGAGGCACAGCTGCACCCACCACAGCCAGCCGACCGCGAAGCCCGCCCCGGGACCCAGCGCCCGCCCGGCGTAGTAGGAGAACGCTCCGGGATTCGGGTCCGCCGCGACCATCTCGCCGAGCATCCGCATCACGGCGATCACGACGAGGCCCGCCACAGCGTAGGCGATGAGCACCGCCGGGCCGGCCGCCGCGATGCCCTTGCCCGAGCCCACGAACAGCCCGGCGCCGATCGCGGAGCCGAGGCTCATCATGATCAGGTGCCGGGCGCGCAGGCCCGCGTGGAGGCCGGGGCCGGCGGGCGCGGCCGCTTCCGTGTTCTCGCCCGACGGTGCCGCCATCAGCCGAACAGTGCGGGCAGGGTGCCCTCGTGCGCGGCGCGCAGGTCGGCCAGCGTCACGCTGAACCGGCCCTGGACCTCGACCGAGTCGCTGCCCTGGTCGACCACCCCGATGCGGACGGCCGGCAGTTCCCGGGCGTTGCACATCGCCGCGAACCGCGTCTCCTCGGTGCGCGGCACGGCGACGAGGACCCGTCCCGCCGACTCCGAGAACAGCTGCACGAACGGGTCGGATCCCTCGGGGAGCAGCAGCCGGCAGCCGGTCTCACCCGCGAGCGCGGCCTCGACGACGGTCTGCCACAGGCCGCCCTCGGAGAGGTCGTGCGCGGCGGAGACGAGGCCGTCGCGCGACGCGGCGGTCAGGACGTCGGCGAGCAGCTTCTCCCGGCCGAGGTCCACCTTCGGCGGCACGCCGCCGAGGTGATCGTGCTCGACCTGCGCCCAGATCGAGCCGTCGAACTCGTCGCGGGTGTCGCCGAGCAGGTAGAGCGTCTCGCCGGGCTCGGTGCCGAGCCCCGTCGGGATGCGGCGCCGCACATCGTCGATCACGCCGAGCACGCCGATGACGGGCGTCGGCAGGATCGCGGTGGAGCCGGTCTGGTTGTAGAAGCTGACATTGCCACCGGTCACGGGGATGCCGAGCTCGACGCAGCCGTCGGCGATGCCGTGCACGGCCTGCTGGAACTGCCACATCACGCCCGGATCCTCCGGCGAGCCGAAGTTGAGGCAGTCGGTGACCGCCTTCGGGGTGGCGCCGGTGACGGCGACATTGCGGTAGGCCTCGGCGAGCGCGAGCCGGCCGCCCTCGTACGGATCGAGGTAGGTGTAGCGGCCCGACGCGTCGGTCGAGAGGGCGATGCCGCGCTGCGTGCTCTCGTCGATGCGGATGACGCCGCCGTCGGCGTGCTCGGCGAGCACGGTGTTGCCGCGCACGTACCGGTCGTACTGCTCGGTGATGAATCGGCGCGAGCACAGCGCGGGCGAGGCGAGCAGCTTCAGCGCGGTGGCCCGCAGCTCGTCGTCGGAGGCGGGGCGGCGCAGGCCGGCGGTGGTGTCGGCGATGAGCGCGTCCATGAACGCGGGACGCTCGACGGGGCGCTCGTAGACCGGGCCCTCGTGGGCGATGGTGCGGGCGGGGGCGTCCACGACGGTCTCGCCGTTCCACGCGATCACGAGGTGCTCACCGTCGGTGACCTCGCCGATCACGGTGGCCAGCACGTCCCACTTGGCGCAGACGGCCATGAAGGCGTCGACGTTCTCCGGGGTCACCACGGCGCACATGCGCTCCTGCGACTCGGACGAGAGGATCTCCGCGGCGCTCATGCCCTGCGCGCGGCAGGCGACCTGGTCGAGGTCGATGAACATGCCGCCGTCACCGGCAGCGGCCAGCTCGGAGGTGGCGCAGGACAGGCCCGCTCCGCCGAGGTCCTGGATGCCGACCACGAGCTTCTCGCGGTAGAGGTCCAGACAGCACTCGATGAGCACCTTCTCCATGAACGGGTCGCCCACCTGCACCGAGGGCAGCTTCTTGGGCTTCTCATCCGCGTCGAAGCTCTCCGACGCCAGCACGGACACGCCGCCGATGCCGTCGAGGCCGGTGCGGGCGCCGAACAGGATGATCTTGTTGCCCTTCCCCGAGGCGAAGGCCAGGTGCAGGTCCTCGGTGCGCAGCACGCCGGCGCACAGCGCATTGACCAGCGGGTTGCCGGCGTACGAGGAGTCGAAGACGGTCTCGCCGCCCACGTTGGGCAGGCCGAGGGAGTTGCCGTAGCCGCCCACGCCGCGCACCACCCCGTCGAGCACGCGCCGGGTGTCGGGCGCATCGGCCGGGCCGAAGCGCAGCTGGTCCATGACGGCGATGGGGCGGGCGCCCATGGCCATGATGTCGCGGACGATGCCGCCGACGCCGGTCGCGGCGCCCTGGTAGGGCTCCACGTACGACGGGTGGTTGTGCGACTCGACCTTGAAGGTGACGGCCCAGCCGTCGCCGATGTCCACGACGCCCGCGTTCTCGCCGATACCCGCGAGCATGGTCGAGCGCATCTCGTCGGTGGTCGTCTCGCCGAAGTAGCGCAGGTGCACCTTCGAGCTCTTGTAGGAGCAGTGCTCGGACCACATCACCGAGTACATGGCGAGCTCGGCGTCGGTGGGACGCCGACCGAGGATCTCGCGGATCCGCTGGTACTCGTCGTCCTTGAGTCCGAGCTCGCGGTACGGCTGGTCGACATCGGGCGTGGAGGCGGCGTGGGTCACCGTGTCTACGTGCACCAGCCCAGTTTAGACGGGTGATTCACCGCCGAAGTTTCAGCCAGCGATCGAGCACCGTCCGCGCTTGTTCCGCGGGCTCACCGTCCTCGGGACGCAGCACCAGTTCGGGTCGCTCCGGCACCTCGTACGGTGCGCTCACGCCGGTGAAGTCGGCGATCTCGCCCGCCCGGGCCTTGGCGTACATGCCCTTGGGGTCGCGCTCGGCGCACAGGTCGATGGGCGTGTCGACGAAGACCTCCAGGAAGGGCAGGCCCGCCTCCTCGTGCTGGGCCCGGATCCGGTCGCGATCCTCCCGGTAGGGGCTGATCAGCGACGCGACGGCGACGGTGCCCGCGTCCGCGAGCAACTGGGCGACGGCGCCCACCCGGCGCACGTTCTCGGCCCGGTCCGCGGCGGAGAAACCGAGGTCGGCGTTGAGGCCGTGCCGCAGGTTGTCACCGTCGAGCCGGTAGGCGGGGATCCCCCGGGCGACGAAGAGCCGCTCGAGCTCGCACGCCACCGTCGACTTGCCCGACGCCGAGAGCCCCGTCAGCCAGACGGTGCCGCCCCGGGTCGCGCGCTCCTCGCGCGTCACGGCCGCGCCGTGCCAGACCACGGCGCTGGCCTTGAGGGTCGGCCCCGAGATCATCCCCGCGGCCACCGTCTCGTTGGTCTGCGGGTGCACCAGCACGAAACTGCCCATGGTGCCGTTGCGGCGATACGGGTCGAACAGCACGGGCCGGCGGGCGACGAGCTGCACCCGCCCGATGTCGTTGAGCCCGAGCTCGGCCGCGTCCTGATCGCGGTGCAGCGTGCTGGTGTCGAGCCGGTAGTCCAGCGCCTCGACCCGCACCAGATCCGAGGAGTGCGCGTGCAGCATCCGGTACTCCGCGCCGACGGACAGTCGCGCGGTGTCGGAGAACCAGCAGATCGTGGTGTCCAGGTCGCTCGCGGACTGCGGCCGGTTCGCGGGCCGGCACAGGACGTCGCCGCGACCCACGTCGAGGTGGTCGGCCAGGCGCACGCACGCGGCCTCGCCCGCCTCCAGGCGGTCCGCGGCCGCGCCGCCGGGCCGGTATAGCTCGGTCACCGTCGTGGTGAATCCCGACGGGAGCGCCACCACCTCGTCTCCGACGGCGAACGCCCCGGAGGCGACGGTGCCCGCGACGCCCCGGAAGTCGCTGTCGCGGGGCCGGATCACGTACTGCACCGGCAGGCGCGCGTCGATGAGGTTGCGATCGCTGACCACGTGCACGTTCTCCAAGTGGTAGAGCAGCGACGGCCCGTCGTACCAGGGGGTGTTCGGCGACCGCTCGGTCACGTTGTCGCCCAACAGCGCCGAGACGGGGATCGCCTCCACGTCGTGCACCTCGAGCTTGGCGGCGAACTCCGCGAACTCGGCGCGGATGGCGTCGAACCGGCCGCGGTCCCAGTCGACGAGGTCCATCTTGTTCACGCACAGCACCACGTGCTCCACGCCGAGTAGCGAGGTGAGGAAGGTGTGCCGGCGGGACTGCCGGGTCAGCCCGTGCCGGGCGTCGACGAGGATCAGTGCCACGTCGGCGGTCGAGGCGCCGGTCACCATGTTGCGGGTGTACTGCTCGTGTCCGGGGGTATCGGCGAGGATGAACTTGCGTGTGGCCGTGGCGAAGTAGCGGTGGGCCACGTCGATCGTGATGCCCTGTTCCCGCTCGGCGCGCAGACCGTCGGTGAGCAGCGCGAGATCCACGCCCTCCTCGCCGCGGGCCCGCGTCGTCGCCGCGACGGCGCTGAGCTGGTCCTCCAGAACGGATTTCGACTCGTAGAGCAGGCGCCCGATGAGGGTCGACTTCCCGTCGTCCACACTGCCGGCCGTCGCGATGCGCAGGATCTCCATCAGAAGTACCCCTCTTTCTTCCTGTCCTCCATGCCCGCCTCCGAGATCCGGTCGTCGGCACGAGTGGCGCCGCGCTCGGTGATCCGGGTCGCGGCCACCTCGGCGACGACCGCCTCGGGGGTGGCGGCGAGGGACTCGACGGCGCCGGTGCACGTCGCATCGCCGACGGTGCGGAACCGCACCGTCCGGACCTCGACGGTCTCGCCGGGCCGCGCCGCGACGAGCGGACCCGTCGAGAGCAGCATCCCGTCGCGCTCGACCACCTCGCGCTCGTGCGCGTAGTACAGCGGGGGCAGCGCGATCGCCTCGGCGGCGATGTACTGCCAGATGTCCAGCTCGGTCCAGTTCGACAGCGGGAACACGCGGATGTGCTCGCCCTTGGCGTGCAGGCCGTTGAAGATGTTCCACAGCTCGGGCCGCTGGGCGCGGGGATCCCACTGCCCGAAGCGATCCCGGAAGCTGAAGATCCGCTCCTTGGCCCGCGCCTTGTCCTCGTCGCGGCGCGCGCCGCCGAACGCGGCGTCGAAGCCGTGCTCGCCGATGCTGCGCAGCAATGTCGCGGTCTGCAGCCGGTTCCGGGTCGCACCGGGCCCGGTCTCCTCGACGACGGCGCCGGAATCGATGTCGTCCTGCACGCTCCCGACCACGAGGCGCAGCCCCATCCGGTCGGCCATCGCGTCGCGGAAGGCGAGCACCTCGTCGAAGTTGTGACCGGTGTCGATGTGCATCACCGGGAACGGGATCGCGGCGGGCCAGAAGGCCTTCGCCGCGAGGTGCAGCATGACCACCGAGTCCTTGCCGCCCGAGAACAGCAGGACGGGGTGCTCGAAGGTGGCCGCCACCTCGCGGAAGATGTGGACCGCTTCGGCCTCGAGCCGTCGCAGGTGATCCACCGCCTCCGGCGGCGCTTCGGGACCGGCCGTGTCGCGGGCGGTCGTGGGCGTCGGTGACGACATGCGCTCCTCCGGTTCATATTTGGACCGCATTGGTCCATTTCTGATACTCGGAGAGTAGAACGTGTTCTCACACACTGTCAACACCGCCGCCGCGCCGGCCGGCGACCGACCGCACCGTCACCGTCCCGGCTTGCGTCCCCCGATCCGGACGGTCACCCGGTCGGCGGCGGCGATCAGCGCCGAGGCGCGCTCGTCGATCGCGCGCTCGTCGAGCTCGTCGCTCACGTAGAGGCTCGCGACCATCGCCTGCGCGCCGTCCGCGTCGTAGACGGGCGCGGAGATCACGCTGACGTTCCGCCTCTCCCCCGGCGCATCCGCCTCGGATCGCAGGTGGACGCGGTCGCCGATGCCGGCCACCACTTCGCCGAGCAGGGCCCGCAGCTCCGCCGGGATGTCGCCCGGAACGCCGGCCATGAGGCGATAGAGCTGCTGCCCCGCGGGGGTGAGGAGCTCCACGAGATAGCCGTCCGCCCGGCACGCCTCGATCACCCGCGCGAGCCGGTCACCGTCGGCCCGGATCCGGTCCCGGGCCAACCACCGTTCGAGCCGCCCCGTCCGGTCCCAGAGCACGTACATCAGCCCGATCGGCGGCGTGAACGGGTAGCTGTCGCCGACCTTGACCATCGCCGGGCGCCCCGGGTCGACGGCCACGTCGAGCACCGTCACCCGGTCCCCGACGACGCCGGAGAGCGAGACCGGATGTCCGAAGGCCTCCCAGAGGCCGGCCAGGATGTCGCCGCCCGCGGGGTCCGCGCGCAGTGAGGTGCGGGCCGCGCGGCCGAGGGGGATCAGCGCCGGGCCCAGCCGGTAGGTCTTGTCCCGCTCGTCACGCAGCAGATACCCGGCCTCGACCAGGGTCGTCGCGATGCCGAGGCAGGTCGGCTTGCTCAGGCCCACCCGACGGGCCAGCTCGGAGAGCCCGAACCGCTCCTTCTCGTGACCGGCCAGGAACTCCAGGACCGCGACCACGCGCCCCGCGGGCGGCGACGTGCGCCCGGCCGCCGGGGCGCCGTCCTCCGACGCCCGCTCCACATTCGTCATCCGCACTCCTTGACACTCGACGATCGGTCCGCCTACGGTCTGAAACAGGTTCTACCGCATTGGTCCATATTTGTACCACTACCGGAGGTGAGATGTACAGCGATCCGCTCACGGCGGCGATCACCGAGGCCGAGTCCCTCGTGGCCGCGGCCCCGCACATCGAGACGGAGGCAGACCTGCTCGAGGGGCTGCAGTACCTCGCGCAGGGCGTGGCCGCCTGCGTGCACGGGGCCTTCCACTTCGACAAGGATCACCCGTTCCTCCTCAGCGGCACGGGGCCGTTCACCAAGATGGGCCTCGACAATCCGGACACGATGTACTTCGGAGCCCGCGTCGACGGCGCGCACGAGTACGTCGTCACCGGACGTCGCGGCACCACCGCCGACATCAGCTTCCAGGTACTCGGAGGCGGCGAGTACACCGACGACAACGTGCCGGCGAGCACCGTCGCGTTCGACGACCGCGAGCTGACCATCGACGCGGACGGCCGGTTCTCGGTCCGTTTCGGGCCCGGCGAGCCGGGCCCCGACTACTACCGGCTCCCTCCGGGTAAGGCGCAGTTGGTGATCCGTGAGGTTTTCGACGACTGGTCCGCGCAGCGCAGCACCTTCGCCATCGCCCGCACCGACACGGCCGGCACCGCCCCGGCGCCCGTCACCGCAGAGCTCATGGCCAAGCGCTACGCCGCCGCCGGCAAGCAGCTCGTCAACCGCGTGAAGACCTGGCTGCAGTTCCCGAAGTGGTTCTACGACCCGCTGCCGGTGAACACCCTGACGGCTCCGCGGCTCACGCCCGGCGGCCTGGCCACCCAGTTCTCGTCGGTCGGCCACTACGATCTCGCCGAGGACCAGGCGCTCGTCATCACCGTTCCGCGCGGCGACGCGCCGTACCTGGGGTTCCAGCTCGGCAGCCTCTGGTACATCTCGCTCGACTACATCCACCACCAGACCTCGCTCAACGGCAGTCAGGCGCAGGTGGATCCGGACGGAATGATCCGGATCGTGGTGTCCGAGAACGATCCCGGCGTGACCAACTGGATCGAGACGCTCGGGCACCGCCGGGGGTACCTGCAGTTCCGCTGGCAGCGCACCGATGCCGCGCTGACCGCCACCGATGGCCCGGTCGCGCAGGTCGTGGCCCTCGCCGAGGTCGCGCAGCACCTGCCCTTCCACGCACAGAACAGGATCGAACCGGAGGCGTGGCGGAACCGGATCGCGGACCGCCAGCGGCTCGTCGGAGAGAGGATGGTGGGCTGATGCCCGGGTTCGGATTGCAGGAGCGGGTCGTGGTCATCGCGGGCGCGGGGCCGGCGCTCGGCGCCACCCTGGCCCGACGGTTCGCCGACGAGGGTTCCCGGGTCGTCGTGGTCGCCCGGAACCTCGAACGGCTCGAGGCCCTCGCGGCGCAGGTCGACGGTGCCGTCCCCGTCGTCGCCGACATCACCGACGAGGAGTCCCTGGCCGCACTGGCCGCACAGGTCCGCGATCGCTTCGGCAGGGTGGACGCCGTGGTCAACAACGCCTTCACCTATCCCTCCATGCAGCGGCTGGTGAAGACCGACCCGGCGCACATCCTCGAGAGCGTGAACCTGATGGCGCTCGGCGCCCTGCGGACCACCCTCGCCTTCCGGGAGGACCTCGCCACGGCGTCGGCGGACGGCGGCGGCGCCGTGGTGAACGTCAATTCGATGGTGATCCGCCACTCGGACCTGCGGTACGGCGGCTACAAGGCCGGCAAGACCGCGCAGCTCGCGCTCGCGCAGTCCCTCGCCACCGAGCTCGGCCCGGAGGGGGTGCGGATCAATTCCGTGGTACCCGGCTGGATCTGGGGCGACACCCTCAAGGCCTACTTCGAGTACCGCGCCGGCACGAAGGGCGTCACGGTCGAGGAGGACTACGCCGACGCGGCGAAGAACTCGGACCTGCGGCGCCTGCCCACCGAGGACGAGGTGGCCTCGGCCGTCCTGTTCCTCGCCTCCCCCACGGCGTCCGGCATCACCGGCCAGACGCTCGACGTCAACTGCGGAGAGTTCCATGTCTGACACCACGACCGTCGGTACGGTCGACGACCTGCACGCATCGGCGATCCGCCGCACCGGCCTCACGGACTTCGGCGACCCGTCGGACGGCTACCGCGAGGCACTGCAGGTGCTGCTCGACGCCTACCGCGACGAGGCCGGACTCACCGAGTTCGGGTCGAAGATCTCGCGGGTGTTCCTGCGCGGGGCGCTCTCGGCGCGGCTGATCAGCGAGGCCGCATTCGCCGCAAACCCCGGGGCCGCCGAGACCCCCGTCGAGCGACCGATCTTCGTCACCGGTCTGCCGCGGTCCGGCACCACCGCGCTGCACCGGCTGCTCGACGCCGACCCGGGCAACCAGGGCCTGCAGATGTGGCTGGCGGAGGTGCCGCAGCCGCGGCCACCGCGGGAGACCTGGGCGGAGAACCCCGTGTATCGCATGCTCGACGAGCAGTACGCGCAGCACCACACCGAGCACCCCGAATTCATGGGCCTGCACTACATGTCGGCCTCCGAGGTCGAGGAGTGCTGGCAGCTGCTGCGCCAGTCGGTGCACTCCGTCTCCTACGAGTGCCTCGCACACGTCCCGTCGTACGCGGCCTGGCTGGCCGAGCAGGACTGGACCCCGGCGTACCGTCGGCACAAGCGGAATCTGCAGCTGATCGGCATGAACGATCCCGAAAAGCGGTGGGTGCTCAAGAATCCCAGCCACCTGTTCGCGCTCGACGCCGTGCTCGAGGTGTACCCCGACGCGCTGATCGTGCAGTGCCACCGACCCGCCGGGACGATCATCGCGTCGGTCTGTTCACTCGCCGAGCACGCGACCGAGGGCTGGTCGACGGCGTTCACCGGTGCCACGATCGGCGCCGACCAGCTGGACACCTGGTCGCGCGGGCTCGCGGCCTTCGACGAGTCCCGCGCCCGGCACACCGCCGCCGGCCGCGGCTCCCAGTTCGTCGACGTCGACTACCGCGACCTCGTGGCGGATCCGCTCGGCACCGTCGGGAACATCTACGACTCCTTCGGGCTGGAGCTGACCGACGATGCGCGGCAGGCGATGTCGGCCATGCACGATGCCAGCCGCAGCGGCGCCCGCCGTCCCAACCACACCTACGCGCTCGCCGATTACGGCCTCACCGAGGACTCGGTCCGCGCCGCCTTCTCCCGCAATTGAACACCGTTATGGAGAGGAAACCCGCAGGCGGATCCAAGAGGCTAGCGCAACACGGCTCTATGCTGCTTGTTCGGATAGTAGTTGGTCGAGTGCCTCGGCTGGTGTCTGCCAGTCGAGGCGCTTGCGGGGCCGGCGGTTTAGCTGG
>NZ_JAAXOQ010000035.1 GCF_012396015.1 Tsukamurella spumae
CGAGGTCGCGGGCGTGTTGCGCGGTGATGGGCCCGTGGCCGACGAGGTAGCCGGGGGCGTCGTCCTGCCCGGTGCGGGTGGTTTCGTTGATCACGACGTGGATGAGGGTGCGGTAGCGGGTGACCACAGCGTCGGCGGTGCCGTGGGCGGTGGCGCGTTGTTCGTGGTGGCTGCAGCCGGGGTGTTCGCACTGGCAGCCGAGGGTGCGCAAGCCCTGGACGAGGGCGAGGAGTCCGTCTGCTCGCCGTTGGGCGATGGTCCGCGGGTCGTGCTCGCAGACGGTGTCGGCGATGTCGTCGACCCGTGTCGAGATCTCGAGTGCGTCCTCGGCGGGGAGTAGGGCGTAGGCGGAGGCCATGCCGTCGTCGTCGGCTTTGAAGACGATGGTGCGGTCCTCGCGGGCCCGTTTACGGCGTTTCTCGGCGGCGTGCGGGTCGATGCCTTGCACGATCTTGTCGGCTGCTTCCCGGACGGCGGGGATCGCCACGAGTTCGAGGGGGTCGCGGGCCAGCCGTTCGGCGATCCGTTGGTCGAAGACACGGGCTTGTTCACCGGTCAGGACACGGCTGCGGCGCAGTGCCTCCTGCCCGGCGCGGATGGAGATGGTGTTGTCCCCGATGAGGGTGAACACGTGGGGGAGGCGTTCGACGAGGCCGACGGCCTCGGTCAGCGCGCGGTCCGCCGCGTCGGGGCCCAGGCGCAGCCCGGTGGCGACCTGCGCGTTGAGGGCGATCTCCCGCAGGCGTAGGTCTTTGCGGCGGGCGAGTAGTTCCCGGTCGGTGGCATCGGCGGCGGGTAGCTGCAGGTATTCGGCTTCCGCGTCGGCGTAGACGGTGCGGTAGAGGCTGTAGAGGGTGGTGACCGTGCGGCAGAAGGTGAGGTTCTCGCACCGTCGTTGTTCGAACAACAGGTTCGCGGTCTGCTCCCGGAACCCGGCGGCGTCGTTGAGCCCCGGAGGCATCAGATGCCCCGGTAACTCACGTAATCCGACGGGGAGGGTCATGAGTCCATGATACGCCCGAATGGGCGAATCGACCATACGGTTCGAACAACGATTTCGATGCCCGCACCTCCCGCACCTCCCGCGGATCCCGCGGTCGGGCGGGTCAGCGGAGCTGGGCGCCGTACACGTGTGTGACCGTCAGAACCAGCAGTACCCGACGGTCCGCGATCATGACGGCCCGGTACTCGTCCCAGTCGGGGTGCTCGCCGGCACCGCGGCGGTAGTAGTCGACGAGGGCGTCCACCTCCGGGCCGTTCGGGTCGGTGCCCGGGCCGATGAGCTCGGCGGTGCCCTCCGCGGTGGCCCAGGTGTAACCGTCGTCGCTGGTGAACTCGACTGCGGCGCGCGGGTCCCGCCGCAGGTTCGCCTCCTTGGCCCGGCCCGCGGCCATCGACACCAGGATCCGGTCGGCGTCCGCGTCGTACACCGTCGTCACGGGCGAGAGCTGGGGCATGCCACCGGCACGGAGGGTCGCGAGGACCCCGATCCGGCAGGCGGCGATCAGGGCGCGGGGGTCGAACTCGGTCGAAGCCATGCGTCGTGCAACGCCGCCACCGCAGCCGCTGTTCCTACGGGCGTCAGGAGCCCTCGCAGATCCGGATCTCCCGGACCGCCCCGTCGCCCAGGGCCGCGAGCGCCTCCTGGTAGGCGGGGGAGTCGTGGGTGGCGATGGCCTGCTCGAGGCTGTCGAACTCGATCACGGTGGTGCGTTCGATCTTTCCCGCCTCGTATGCGACGGCCGCCTGGCCGCGCACGACGAACCGGCCTCCGCCCGCCACGATGGCGGGGCCGCCGATCGCGGAGTACGCCGCCATCTTCTCGGGATCCTTGATCTCCTGGTAGAACGCGATCCAGTACGCCTTCGCCATGCTCACTCCTCGTCGACAGGTGGCCTCACCCACCAAGATTAGTACCGGCCCCGTCAGTACCTGCGGGGCGTGTGCACGATCCGGCCGGCGGCGCGCTCGGTGACCTCGGTGCGCGAGGACCCGACGATGAGCAGGCAGCGCATGTCGACCTGCTCGGGGTCCAGATCACCGAGACTCGTCACCGTCAGCGTCTCCTCCGGCGATCCGACGGCGCGGCCGATCACCACGACGGTCTCGGGTGCGCGGACCTCGAGCAGGATCTCGCGCATCCGGACCAGTTGCTCGCGCCGGGTCTTCGAGGCCGGGTTGTACACGGCGAGAGCGAGATCGGCGCTCGCGACGGCGCGCAGCCGCTGCTCGATGACCTCCCAGGGCTTGAGGTAGTCCGACAGCGAGATCGCGGCGTAGTCGTGGCCCAGCGGAGCGCCGACGCGGCTCGCGACGGCGTTCGCTGCGGTCATCCCGGGCAGGACGCGCACGCGCACGTCATGGAACTCGCGATCCGCGGCGACCTCCGCGACGGCGGAGGCCATCGCGAAGACCCCGGGGTCGCCGGAGCTCACCACCGCCACCCGGGCGCCGTTCGCGGCCAATGACAACGCATGCCGGGCGCGCTCCGCCTCGACCCGGTTGTCGGACGCGTGCACCCGCTGGCCGGGGCGCGGTCGCACCCGGTCCGTGTAGGTCTGGTAGCCGACGATGTCCGTGGCTTCGGCCAGTTCGTGCCGCACCTCCGGGGTGGTCCAGGCCTCGTCGCCGGGGCCCAGGCCCACGACGACCACCTCACCGCGCGCGTCCGACGGGGCCGTGGGCGCGTTGATCCGCCCGGGCACGAGCACCGTGGCGAAGTACGGCACGTCGGCGGCACTGACGTCACCGAGCGCGAGAACCCGCTCGTCGGCGCGGCTCGCGCGCTCGACGTACCAGGCCGTGTCGGCGCGACCGGCGGCGTGCAGCGCACCGTCGACGGTGGGGAAAGTCCGCCCGAGCTTCATGATCGCGGCGGCGTCGGTATCGGCGAGCCGGCGGCGGAGCTCGGGCTCGGGCAGGGTCCCGGGCAGCACGGTGAGTACCTCGTCTGCCTCCACGAGCGGCACGCCCGTCGCCGCCGCGGCGGCGCTCACCGAGGTCACGCCGGGCACGATGAGGCACTCGAACCTGTCCCGGAGCCGCTTGTGCATGTGCATGTAGGAGCTGTAGAACATCGGGTCGCCCTCGGCGAGCAGCGCGACGGTGCGACCCGCCGCGAGGTGCTCGGCGAGCTGCTCGGCCGCCGCCGCGTAGAAGTCGTCGAGCGCACCGCGGTAGCCGCCCGGATGATCGGTGTTCTCCGTGGTCACCGGATACACGAGCCGGATCTCGGTCTGGCCTTCGCGCAGGTAGGGTTCCGCGGACGCCCGCGCATTCGAACGTCCGTGGCGGGCACTGTGATAGGCCACCACATCGGCCTCGCCGATGATCCGCGCGGCCTTGACGGTGAGCAGTTCCGGGTCGCCGGGGCCCACACCCAGTCCGTACAGGATGCCCGTCACAGTTCCTCCTCCCGCGCCAGCGCGTTGAGCGCGGCCGCCGTGATCGCGCTGCCGCCGCGTCGGCCCAGCACGGTGATGTACTCGACGCCGAGTCCCGCCGCCTCGGCGACCAGCGCGTCCTTGGATTCGGCGGCGCCGATGAAACCGACCGGGATCCCCACCACCACCGCGGGTCTCGGGGCTCCCGCGGCCAGCAGATCCAGCAGGTGGAACAGGGCCGTCGGGGCGTTCCCGATGGCGACCACGGCACCGTCGAGCTTCCGACCCCAGAGCTGGACGGCCGCGGCGCTGCGCGTCGTGCCGAGTTCGGCGGCCAGGTCCGGCACGCGCGGGTCGCGCAGCAGGCAGACGACCTCGTTGTCGACGGGCAGGCGCGCGCGGGTCACGCCGTGCGCCACCATGTTCGCGTCGGTGAGGATGGGGGCACCGGAGCGGAGGGCGGCGCGGCCGGCCGCGACTGCGCGGGCGGAGACACGGATGTCGGCGGCGAGATCGGTCTGGCCCGCGGCGTGGATCATGCGGACCGCCACGGTCTCCGCGTCGCCGGACAGGTCCGAGAGGTCGGACTCCGCGCGGATCGTGGCGAACGACCGCCGATAGATCTCGGCGCCGTCGGTGAGGTAGTCGTGCACCCGGGCAGCCTAGTCGTCGGCCCCGTCGCGCACGACCACCCGTCGGTGTTCGCCCGACGGTGCGCCGCACCCGCGTTCGCAGGCCACGACGTGGACGCGCTCGTCGGTGCCGATCGTTTTCGCCAACTCCGCGGCGTGTCCCAGCGCGTCGCCCTGCGCCCGTGCGCACCCGTGATCGCCTACGCACGCGCTGACCCGCAGCAGCGGGGAGTTCGCGTCGAAGATCAGGCCCATCGGGGCGAGAACGCGCACCACGGTCTCGGCCGCGCCCTCGTCGAGCCCGTGCAGGAACAGCGTGCGCCAGGGCGTCACGGTGATCGGGTGGTCGACCGCCGCCACGAACCGGGCGGTGCGAGCGTCGAGGCGGCCGAGCGGCACACCGGCGCCCAGCGCGACGGTCCCGTCGGGCCGGTCGAACCAGCCCACCGGCGGTGCGGACTGCGGCTCCGGCACGTCCCGCGGGCCGGTCACCCGGCCACCCAGCTCCCGGGCGATGCGCTCGGCACCGTCGGGCAGGTCCCGGACCCGCCATTCGTCGGTGCGCAGGTCGAGGAAGGCCTGCGCGGCGTCCAGGAGGTGCGCGACGGTGGCGGGCAGGTCGGTCGGGTGGCCGTCGAGATGCACCACCCCGCCGCGGAGCTCTGCGTCCGCGGCCAGCGCGGCGACATCGTGAGTCCCGTCGTCGAGGGCGAACAGGAAGCGGCCCGGCAGATCGGCCAGTTCCGCGGTGCCCTGCAGCCGCGTGTCGAGCTGGGTGACGAGCGCGTCCACCCCGGAGCCCGCCAGGGGGGAGGCGACGATGTTGCGGACCCGCTCGTGGGTCGCCGACGGCAGCAGGCCCACCGCGTGCAGTCGCTCGCGAGCGTCCTCCTGGTCGATCACGCCGCGCAGCTGAACATTGCCGCGCGAGGTCAGCTCGAGCGCGTTCTCCCCGGAGAGTTCCGCGAGTTCCTCCAGCGCGGCGGGGGAGATCCGCCCGCCGGGCAGGCGAACCCGCACGAGCGCACCGTCGGCCGCGGGGTGCGGTCGCAGGACGCCCGGGCAGGAGTCGGGCTGCTTCGACGGCAGGGCGATCAGTCCTCGACGTACACCGGGGGCAGCGTGATGACATGGCCGGCGTAGGCCAGCCCGGAGCCGAAGGCCATCACGAGCGCGGTCTGACCGGGCTTCGCCTTGCCGGTGCGCAGCAGTTCCTCGATGGCGAGCGGGATGGACGCGGCCGACGTGTTGCCGGTGGTCACGATGTCCTCGGCGATCACGCAGTCCTCGCGCAGCTCGAGCGCCTTGATGAGGACCTGGGTGATGCGCAGATTGGCCTGGTGCGGCACGAAGACGTCGATGTCCTTCGACGTGAGACCGGCCAGCTTGAGCGCCTCCTGGCAGGCGGGCAGCAGCGCGGTGGCGGCCCAGCGGAAGACCTTGCGGCCCTCCATGCGAAGGAACGGGCGCACCGGCGCCTCCGTCCCCGCGGTGTCGTCCCGGAACGCGTGCACCTCGTCGAAGTAGGTGCCGAAGTCCTTGTCCTGGTAGATCGCGGTGGTGAACTCGCCGTCGGCGCCCCACGACACCTGGGAGACGCCCACCTCCTCGGACGGCCCGAGCACCGCGGCACCGGCACCGTCGGCGAAGATGAACGCGCAGGTGCGGTCCTCGGGCGAGATCAGGTCCGACAGGCGCTCGACGCCCACGACCACGACGTACTTCGCGGTGCCCGCGCGGATCAGGTCGGTGCCGACGGCCGCGGCGGTGGTGAAACCCGAGCAGCCGGCGGTGATGTCGAAGGCGGGGATCCCGACCTTGCCGAGCGCCTTGGCGATCTGCGGCGCGAGCGAGGGGCCCAGCTCCAGGCGGGTGTTGGTGGCGGCGATGACGCAGTCGATCTGCTCCGGGTCGATGCCGGAGGCCCGCACGGCGCGCTCGGCGGCCTTGACCGACATCTCGAGGATGGTCTCGTCGTCCTCGGCGAAGTGCCGCGACTCGATGCCCGACCGGGTCTTGATCCACTCGTCGCTGGACTCGATCTTGTCGACGATCTCGGAGTTCGGCACGACGCGCCGCGGACGGTAGGCGCCGATTCCCAGGTAGCTGACGTTCGACTGCTCAGCGGGGGCGGGAGGGGCGATCCGGGCGGGGGCGGTCATGCGTGTGTGACTCCGTTCGAGGGGGGGTTGCAAGGGGTGAACCATTCGGTTCACCGACCCGTCATTGGTAACATGAACCGAGCGGTTCAAACAAGCGCCGCCACACCGCGTGGCAACATTCGTCAACGGCGATTCGTTGTTCACTTCGCACCCGGAGGAGAGATCGCGCCCGATGTCGACCGCCCCGAAGCCGCGCCCGCGTCCCCGGGTCCGCCTCGTCAACACCGCCTTGAACCTGGTGGGCCGCCACGGCTTCGCGGACGCCGGGCTGGCCGAGTTGACGGCGCAGTCGCAGGCCTCGAAGAACTCCCTCTACCAGTACTTCCCGGGCGGTAAGGCGGAGCTCGTGGAAGCCTCCACGTCACTCGCCGGCCGGCGGCTGTTGCGGTACATCGACGCCGCCACCAGCAAGGGGGAGCCGCACGAGTGGATCGGCCGGTTCATAGAGCTGTGGAAGCGCGTGCTCGTGCGCTCCGAGTTCCAGGTCGGGTGCCCGCTCCTCGCGGCCGCGCTCGCCGACGGTGCGCCCCGGGTCCAGGACGCGGCCACCGCCGCGTACACCGAATGCGAACGCCGCTTCGCCACGGCACTCGTGGATTACGGCGTGGAGCAGCAGGCCGCGCTGGTCTTCGCATCGGTGTTCATGAGCTCGATCGAGGGCGCCGTCGCCCGTGCCCGGGCCGCCCGAGACATCTACCCGCTCACGGACGTCTACCTGTCCATGACCGCGCTGCTCGACCTGACGATGGCCCGTCCGGATGCGGTACGGGGCGCTACAGTCGCCGAATGACGCGCGACGACTACACCCTGTGGCTCGACGACTGCTACGCGGTCGACTCCGAGGGGGTGCGGGCCTACGCGCGGGCCACCAGGTCGCCGCACGTGCCCTACTCGAGCAGTCGGGTGGTCGCGCACGACACGCCCGTGCCGCCGCTCATCGTCGCCGACCCGGTGTTCAAGGCGGCCGCGAAGCTCATGGCCGATGCGGTCGACGACTTCGACCTGAGCCGGGTGCTCCACGTGGCGCAGACCGTGCGGCAGCTGGTGCCGCTCCGCATCGGTGACGTGGTCTCCCTCGGCGCGCGGATCACCGACCGGATCACCAAGGCGGGCATCGATCTGTTCGAGGTCGACTGCGTCGTGGCCACCGCCGACGGGGTCCGGATCGAGACGGCCAGCACCGTCGCCTACGCCGCCGACGCCGACGTGCCCGACATCGGGGCCGCGTCCGCGGCGGTGATCATGCACGGCGCCGTGCTCTGAGCGCTCACTCGACGATCACCACCACGAGCGTGCGCGGGCCGTGCACCCCCTCCACCCGGTCCAACTCGATGTCGCTGGTCGCGCTGGGCCCGCTGATCCAGGTCAGCGGCCGCACGTGCGCACCGCTCGCGCGCAGCGCGGCCACCGCGGCGGGGACGTCGTCGACGATCTGATCCGTGCGCACGATGCACACGTGCACATCGGGGACGAGCGACACGGCGCGCCGCCCCTGGCCCGGACCGTGATCGAGCACGATGGTCCCGGTGTTGGCGATCCCGACGGTGGCGGTGGTCACCACCGCCGCGACCGCATCGAGCCGGTCCGGCGCGAGGAGGTCGTCGGCCACCCACGGGACCGGGCCGGGCACCAGCTCCCGGACCACGTCGTCACCCAGCACGCCCGACGGTCCGCCGTCGCTCGCGCCGCCGTCGTCGATGAACCGTGCGAGGGCGGCGCGCACCGTCGGGCCGAGGTCCGCCGCGGCGCACCGTCGGACCTCCGCGCGGTAGTCGGCCACCCGTTCCGCGAACCGGTCGACGACGCCCAGCTCTCCGGTCCCCACGGGACGCCCGTAGGTCCAGGGGATCGGGGCCTCCTCGACCGGTGCGTCGGCCACGTCCGCCAGGGCGGTGCGTACCCGGCGCAGGATCTCCTCGCGCGCGCTCGTCATTTCTCCCGCCCCTTCTGCTCGCGGTTCCACCATTGGCGGAAGGTCTCGGTGGGCGGCACGGGGGTGTCGCGCTCGGCGCTCCACCCGCGCATCGGGCCCGGCAGTCTCCCGAAGCTCTCACGGTTGCGGAAGACCTTGCCGCCGAACGTCGCCGCGCGCTGCGCCGCGCGCAGCCGGGCGTCGCTGCCGAACATCCACGAGGCGGCCTTCATCGCCGCGGCCTCGGGGGTGGGAACGCCGCCGCGCCGCTCGTCGACCACCCGCGTGCGCAGGTGGACGAGCAGGTCGGGGATGTCGATCTTCACGGGACAGACGTCGTAGCACGCGCCGCACAGGCTCGAGGCGAAGGGCAGCGACTTGTCGATCTCCGAGGAGGTCCCGCGCAATTGCGGAGTGAGCACCGCCCCGATCGGGCCGGGGTACACCGAGCCGTAGCTGTGGCCGCCGGCGCGCTCGTACACCGGGCATACGTTCAGGCACGCGGAGCAGCGGATGCACCGCAGTGCGGCGCGCCCGACCTGATCGGCGAGGACGTCGGTGCGGTGGTTGTCCACCAGCACGATGTGGACCGCCTCGGGCCCATCGCCGTCCGCCGCGGGTCCGGTCCAGATGGAGGTGTACGGGTTCTCCCGCTCGCCGGTGCTGGAGCGGGGGAGGACCTGCAGGAAGACCTCGAGATCATCGAAGGTGGGCAGGATCTTCTCGATGCCCACCACCGAGATCAGGGTCTTGGGCAGCGTCAGGCACATGCGGCCGTTGCCCTCGGACTCGACGACCACCAGGCCGCCGGTGTCGGCGATGGCGAAGTTCGCGCCGCTGACGGCGACCTCGGCCCGCAGGAACTTCTCGCGCAGGTGCAGTCGGGCGGCCTCGGCGAGCCGCGCGGGATCGTCGGTCAGGTCCTCCGGAGCGGGACGCCCGACCTCCTTCATGCGGCGCAGGAAGATGTCGCGGACCTCGGTGCGATTGCGATGGATGGCGGGCACCAGGATGTGGCTCGGCCAGTCCTCTCCGAGCTGGACGATCAGCTCCGCCAGGTCGGTCTCCCAGGCCGCGATCCCCGCGGCCTCCAGCGCCTCGTTGAGCTCGATCTCCTGCGTGGCCATGGACTTGACCTTGACCACCTCGCGCGAGCCCGTCTGGCGGACCAGATCGACGACGATGCGATCGGCCTCCTCCGCATCGCGCGCCCAGTGCACCACCGCGCCGGCGGCGGTGGCGTTGGCCTCGAACTGCTCGAGGTAGTGGTCGAGGTGCCGCAGAGTGCGGTTCTTGATCGCCTCCGCTGCGTCGCGCAGTTCCTCCCAGTCGTCGAGTTCGCCGACGACGGCCGCCCGCTTACCGCGGATCACGCCCGTCGCGTGCTTGAGATTGCGGCGCAGCGTCGCGTCGGCGAGGGCCTCGTGGGCCGCGACGGGGAACTTCGGCATGCCGACGAACGTGCGGGTCACGCCCACGTGCGGATGTCCGGTCGAGGTTGTGCTCATGCGGGATCCTCCTCGGTCGATGCCAGAATCTCGGCCAGATGCAGGGTGCGGACCCCGGCCTTCTCCAGGGAGAGCAGGCCCCCGATGTGCGCGAGGCACGAGTTGTCGCCGGCGACGAGCACCTGCGCGTCGGTCTCGCGGACGCACGCCGTCTTGTCCATGCCCATGGCCACGGAGACATCGGCGTTCTTCATCGCGAAGGTGCCGCCGAAACCGCAGCACTGATCCGCCGCGGGCAAATCGACGAGGTCGATGCCGCGGACCGCGCGCAGCAGCCGCAGTGGCCGGTCGCCGACGCGCAGCATCCGTAGCGAGTGACAGGTGGGGTGGTAGGTCACGCGGTGGGGGAAGTAGGCCCCCACGTCCGTGACGCCGAGCACGTCGACCAGGAACTCGCTGAGCTCGTACACCCGGGGGGTCAACTCGTCCACGGCACTGCGGAGGCCGCGGTCGCCGGCCCGGTCGGCCAGCGCCGCGTGCTGATGCCGCACCGAGCCCACGCAGGATCCCGACGGTGCCACCACCGCGTCGTACTCGGAGAAGACATCGACGAACCGACGCACCCCCGGGATCGCCTCGTCGGCGTATCCGGTATTGGTGAACATCTGGCCGCAGCACGTCTGGGCCTGCGGGAATTCGACGGTGACGCCGAGCCGCTCGAGCAGCCGGACGACCGCCTTCGGGGTCTCGGGCCACATCGTGTCGTTGAAACAGGTGGCGAACAGCGCGACCCTCATGCGACCACCATCCACGTGAGCTGCGACTGCAGCCCCACCAGTAGACACAGCGCGACGAGCAGTCCGAGACTCCACCAGATCACCTTGCGGAAGATCTCCGCCTCGCGACCGACCATACCGACCGCGGTAGCCGCGATGGCCAGGTTCTGCGGGCTGATCATCTTGCCCACCACACCGCCCGAGGTGTTGGCGGCCACGAGCAGGGTGGGCGAGATGCCGGTCGTCTGGCCCGCCGCCTGCTGCAGGGTCGCGAACAGGGCGTTGGCGCTGGTGTCCGAGCCGGTGACGGCGGTGCCGAGCCAGCCGAGGACCGGGGAGAAGAAGGCGAAGGCGGCGCCCGCGCCGGCGATCCACGTCCCGATGGTGATCGTCTGGCCGGACTGGTTCATCACGTACGCCAGCCCCAGGACCAGCATCACCGTGAGTATCGCCCACCGCATGCGCACCAGGTTGGTCCACCACACGGCGGCCGCCCGCGCGGGCGAGATCCGGTAGACCACCGCGACGACGACGCCGCACAGCAGCAGCACCGTGCCGGGCGAGGAGAGCCAGGAGAGCGTGAAGACGGTGGACGAGGACACCTTGCCCGACGCGGACGCGACCTTCCCGTCCAGGCCGGGCCAGCCGAACCTGAGGTCGGTGCCGGCCATCGCCTTGTTGATCGGATCGATCAGCTTGGTCACGGTGAACGCCGCCACGACCACGAGGTAGGGGAACAGCGCGAGGAACGTGCGGCGCGCCCCGATCGAGCCCTCTGGAGCGCGCTCGCGCACCGCGACGACCCCGTCGTCGGCGCCCCCTCCGACCACGTTCACCCGGCCCTCGGCGATCTCTGCGCGCCGCGCGGTGAGCAGTCGTTCCGTCGCCTCCGCGGTGCCCTGCGGCCGCCAGAAGCGCAGAACGGTCACGGTCACGGCGAGACCCACCAGCGACGCCAGGATGTCGGTGAGCTCGACGGAGACGAAGGTGGACGCGAACCACTGGGTGATGCCGAACGCCACGCCCACGACCGCGGCGATCGGCCACACGTCGCGCAGGCCCCGCTTACCGTCGGCGAGGAACACCAGGAAGGCCGGGACGAAGACGGCGAGCAGCGGTGTCTGGTGCCCGATCTGCGCACCGATGTCGCGATAGTCGATACCCGTCAGCTTGCCGGCCGTGAGGATCGGCAGGGCGATGGCGCCGAAGGCGACCGGCGCCGTGTTCGCCAACAGCACCACCGCCGCGGCACGGAGTGCGGTGAAGCCGACGGCCATGAGCATGACGCCCGTGATGGCGACGGGAGCACCGAATCCGGCGAGCGCTTCGAGCAGGCCGCCGAAGCAGAAGGCGATGATGATCGCCTGGATCCGCGGGTCGTCGGAGATCCGGTCGATCACCAGTCGCAGGTCCTCGAACCGCCCGCTCGTGACGGTGAGTTCGTAGAGCCAGATGGCGCTGATGACGATCCACATGATCGGGAACAGCCCGAAGGCCAGCCCCTGCGTGGCCGACAGTGCGGCGAGGTCGACCGGCATGTCGTAGCAGAGGACCGCGACGGCCAGCGCGACCGCGAGTCCGGCGAGACCGGCGTAGTGGGCCTTCCAGCGCAATGCGCCGAGGGTGATGAAGACCGTGAGCAGCGGCAGTGTGCCGAACAACGCCGACCACATGAGATTGCCCGCGACGGGCGCGAGTTCGGGAACGTACACGTCTCTCCCGGGGATGAGGGGGCTGAGTTTGCGGCAAACCGTTCGTATGGTCTGACCACACGATGAAGATAGGGTGATTGGAGTCACATGTCAAGATCCGATGAACGGCGTGGGAAGCTGGGGACCATGACGCTCGACCCGCAGGACGCCCGCGCAGGCGTGGACAGCACCGGAGCCCCGGAGTGGTCCCCGGTGTCACGCACGCGCACCTATCAGCTGGTCATCAGCGCCATCGAGGAGCAGATCCTGTCCGGCTCCCTGCGCGTGGGCGACGCGCTCCCCGCGGAACGCGACCTGGCCTCGCGACTTCAGGTCAGCCGCCCCGCAGTCCGCGAGGCCCTACGCGTCCTCGAGGCGCAGGGCGTGGTCACGGCAGGAACCGGCAGCGGCCCGAAGGCCGGCACGTTCGTCAGCGCCATGCCCGCCGATGCGCTGAGCCACTTCCTGCGCTTGCACATCGCCCTCACCAATTTCGAGTTCGCGGAGATCGTCGAAGCGCGGGTGCTGCTCGAGCGGTCGTCGGTGTCCCTGGCGGCCCGCGAGACCGATCGCGACGCGCTGGCCCCCGTCCGCGCCGCGATCGACGCGATGGACGCAGCCGGTCCGGACCGCGCCGCGTTCAACGACGCCGACACGGCCTTTCACACGGCCATCGCCGAGGCCTGCGGGAACCGTCTGGTGACGACGGTGACGGTGGCGATCCGCAACGCCCTGCGTGCGGGGATCCTCGCCGCGTTCGAGGAGATCGACGACTGGCCGGAGCTGACGGCGGTGCTCCAGCGCGAGCACCGCGCGATCCTGGACGCCATCGAGGCGGGGGATGCCGACCGGGCGGCCGACCTCTCCGAGGCACACATCCGCGGGGCGTACCGCCGCCTGCCCGGCCTCCATGCGAGGACCGTGACATAGGGTCGCCTACATGATCCTGCTGCTCTCCACCTCCGACACCGATCTGTTGAGTGCCAAGGCGAGCGGCGCCGACTACCGGTGGGCGAATCCGGCCCGTATCAGCGTCGACCTCGACCTCCCCGGCCTGCTCGACGGTGCCGATATCGTGCTCGTCCGCATCCTCGGCGGCCGCCGGTACTGGGAGAACGGCCTCGACGCGCTCGCGGCCAGTGGGAAGCCGGTGGTCGTGGTCTCGGGGGAGCAGGCGCCCGACGCCGATCTGATGGAGGCCTCGACGGTGGCCGCCGGCGTCGCCACGCAGGCGCACGCCTACCTGGCCGAGGGCGGTCCCGAGAATCTGGCGCAGCTGTACAACTTCCTCTCGGACACCGTCCTGCTGGCCGGTGAGGGCTTCGAGCCGCCGGTGACCGCGCCGCAGTGGGGAATCGTGCCCCGCCCCACCGGCCCCGCCGGACCGCGCGTGGGCGTGCTCTACTACCGGGCCCAGCACCTGGCCGGCAACACCGCCTACATCGATGCGCTGGCCGCGGCGATCGAGTCGCGCGGCGGCACGGCCGTACCGATCTTCTGCGCCTCCCTGCGCGCCGCCGACGACGCCCTGTTCACCGAACTCGCGACCCTCGACGCGCTGGTCGTCACGGTCCTCGCCGCGGGCGGGGTCAACGCGGCGGGCGCCGCCGCGGGCGGCGACGACGAGTCGTGGGACGTGGGCCGGCTCGCAGCGCTCGACGTCCCGATCCTGCAGGCGCTGGCGCTCACCACCTCCCGCGAGCAGTGGGCGTCCAGCGATGACGGACTCAGCCCGCTCGACGTGGCGACGCAGGTCGCGATCCCGGAGTTCGACGGCCGCATCATCACCGTGCCCTTCTCCTTCAAGGAGATCGGCGACGACGGCCTCCCGTCGTACGTGCCGGACGCCGAGCGTGCCGGCCGGGTCGCGGGTCTCGCGCTGCGCCACGCTCGACTGCGTTCGATCCCGAACGCGGACAAGCGGATCGCGCTCATGCTGTCGGCGTACCCGACGAAGCACGCCCGGATCGGCAACGCCGTCGGCCTGGACACGCCGCAGTCGGCGCTGGAGCTGATCCGCCGGCTCGCGGACGCGGGCTACGACATCGGCGCACCGTCGGACATCCCGGGCTTGGAGGCAAACGACTCCGACGCGTTCATCCACGCCGTCATCGCCCGGGGCGGCCAGGACCCCGACTGGCTCTCCGACGAACGGCTCGACGGGAGCGAGGTCACCGTCGACCCCGAGACCTACCGCGCCTGGTTCGCCACGCTCCCACAGCAACTGCGCGACGCGGTGACCGAGCACTGGGGTCAGGCGCCGGGCGGACTGTTCACGACGGGCTCCGGCGACATCGCGATCGCCGCGCTGCGATTCGGGAACCTCACGGTGATGGTGCAGCCGCCCCGCGGCTTCGGCGAGAATCCCGTCGCCATCTACCACGACCCGGACCTGCCGCCCAGCCATCACTATCTGGCGAGCTACCGCTGGGTCGCCGACCGCGAGCACGGCTTCGGCGCCGACGCGGTGATCCACCTCGGCAAGCACGGCAACCTCGAGTGGCTGCCCGGCAAGACCCTCGGCATGTCCGCCGCGTGCGGCACCGACGCCGCCCTCGGCGACCTGCCGCTGATCTACCCCTTCCTCGTCAACGACCCGGGGGAGGGCACGCAGGCCAAGCGTCGCGCCCACGCCGTGCTCGTCGACCACCTCATCCCGCCGATGGCGCGCGCCGAGAGCTACGGCGACATCGCCCGGCTCGAGCAGCACCTGGACGAGTACGCCAATGTCGCGAGCCTGGACCCGGCGAAACTGCCGATGATCCGGCAGCAGATCTGGACCCTGCTGCAGGCCGCGAAACTCGACCACGACCTGGGGCTGACCGACCAGCCCGACGAGGACTCGTTCGATGACATGATCCTGCACGTCGACGGCTGGCTGTGCGAGATCAAGGACGTCCAGATCCGCGACGGCCTGCACATCCTGGGGCAGGCACCCACGGACGAGGTCGAGACGGATCTCGTGCTGGCGATGTTGCGGGCCAAGCAGATGTGGGCGGGCGCGGTGCACACGCCCGGCCTGCGCGAGGCCCTGGGGCTCGACGAGGACACGGTGGGCGGGGCCGATTCCCGGGCGAAGACCGACGAGTTCGAGGCCCGCGCCCGCGAACTGGTGGTCGCCGCCGCGGCGGTCGACTGGGCACCGTCGGCCATGGCGGCCCTGACGGACGACCCGGCCGTGGCGAAGATCCTGGACTTCGCGGCCACCGAGATCGTGCCGCGCCTGCGCCGCACGGGCGACGAGATCGAGAACGTGCTGCGGGCGCTCAGCGGCGGCTTCGTGCCCGCCGGGCCGTCGGGTTCGCCGCTGCGGGGCCTGATCAACGTGCTGCCGACGGGGCGGAACTTCTACTCGGTGGATCCGAAGGCCGTGCCCTCACGGCTCGCGTGGGCGACGGGACAGGAGCTCGCCTCGTCGTTGGTCGAGCGGTACCACGCCGAGCACGGGGAGTACCCGCGGTCCGTCGGACTGTCGGTGTGGGGCACCTCCGCGATGCGGACCGCCGGCGACGACATCGCCGAGGTGCTGGCGCTGCTCGGCGTCACGCCGGTGTGGGACGAGCAGTCCCGCCGGGTCTCCGGCCTGGAGGTGATCGGTCTGGAGGAGCTGGGGCGTCCGCGGATCGACGTCACGGTCCGGATCTCGGGCTTCTTCCGCGACGCCTTCCCGCACGTCGTGGCCATGCTCGACGACGCCGTCCAGCTGGTGGCTCAGCTCAACGAGCCGGACGAGTCCAATTTCGTCGCCGCG
Source organism: Tsukamurella spumae (assembly GCF_012396015.1). GTDB lineage: Bacteria > Actinomycetota > Actinomycetes > Mycobacteriales > Mycobacteriaceae > Tsukamurella > Tsukamurella spumae. Next base: position 15,756 of record NZ_JAAXOQ010000035.1, read on the forward strand.
CACACCCGTGCCGCGCTCGCGGACCACGGGGATGCCCGGCGCGCGACGACGCGCGTCTTCGGGTCCAAGCCCGGCACGTACGGCGCGGGCCTGCTGCAGCTGATCGACTCGAAGAACTGGCGCACCGATGCCGATCTCGCCGAGGTCTACACGGCGTGGGGCGGGTACGCCTACGGGCGCGGGCTCGACGGTGCGCCGGCGGCGGACGACATGCGGGCGGCGTACCGTCGGATCGCGGTGGCGGCCAAGAACATCGACACGCGTGAGCACGACATCGCCGACTCCGACGACTACTTCCAGTACCACGGCGGCATGGTCGCGACGGTCCGCCACCTGACCGGTTCCGACCCCGAGGCGTACGTCGGCGACTCGACGCGGCCCGACTCCGTGCGCACCCGCACGCTCAGCGAGGAGACCAACCGCGTCTTCCGCGCCCGCGTCGTGAACCCGCGCTGGATGGCGGCGATGCGCCGGCACGGCTACAAGGGCGCCTTCGAGATGGCCGCGACGGTGGACTACCTGTTCGGCTTCGACGCCACCGCCGGCGTCATGGCGGACTGGATGTACGACAAGCTCACCGAGAACTACGTGCTCGATCCGGAGAACCGCAAGTTCATGGAGGAGTCCAACCCGTGGGCGTTGCACGGCATCGCCGAGCGGCTCCTCGAGGCCTCCCAGCGCGAGTTGTGGAAGCAGCCCGACCCGCAGCTCCTCGCCGAGCTGCAGCAGGTCTACCTGGAGACCGAGGGCGACCTCGAGGACCGCTGACCCCCCTTTCGAATTGAACACCGTTATGGAGAACTCGACCTGCAGGTTCTCCCTCCATAACGGTGTTCGATTCGGGGAGGCGGGGAACTTTCGGACACCTCCGCCCGTTGTCCGAGCATGAAGCTCTTCGCGTTCCTGACCTACATCGTCGTGGAGATCGCGGCGTTCGCCGGGCTGGTGGCCTGGCTGAATTTCGGCTGGGCCCTGCTGGTGATGATCGCCGCCACGGCCATCGGTGTACTCATGCTGCGGCGCACCGCCGCGGGCGTACTGCGCGACCTGGGGGAGGCGCTCGACGGTCAGCGCTCCGCCGGGCCCGCGCTGATGGACACCGCGATCCTCGCGGCCGCGGTCTTCCTCCTCGCCGTGCCCGGCGTCGTCAGCACCGCACTCGGCCTGCTCCTGCTGGTCAAGCCGGTCCGCGCGCTCGTCCGCCCCGCCGTCGCCTATGTCGGCGCCAAGCGGGTCGCCTCGTTCGTCGAGGATTCCGGCCTGATCACCGTGCTCGCCGGGCAGCCCCGCGGCTACGGCACCGTCGTCGACGGTGACGTGGTGTCCGGCCCGGCGCGCGCCACCGGCCCGATCGTCGACGTGACCGGCCCGGCCGGCCCCGGCCCCCGGCCCGGATTCCGCGAACTGCCGCCCGCGTAGCAGACTGGTCCTCCGTGACCACCGAACTGCTCGTCGGCGGGCGGATCTACACGCCCACGTCCACCTCGGCCACCGCGATCGCGGTGGAGAACGGCGTCATCACCTGGATCGGGGAGGATCGCGCCGCCCGCGCATTGCACCCCGACCTGCCGCTCACCCCCCTCGACGGCGCCTTCGTCGCCCCCGCGTTCGTGGACACGCACGTCCACCTCAGCGCAACCGGGCTCGCGCTGACCGGCCCCGACCTGACCGGCGGCCTCGACTCCGTCCGGGCCGCACTCGCCGCGGCCCCCGGGGAGACCGTGCTCGCCCGGGGCTGGGACGACACCGTCTGGGAGCGCCCGCTGCAGCGCACCGACCTCGACGAGCACCGCGTGGTCTACGCCGCGCGCGTCGACGAGCACTCCGCCCAGGCCAGCACAGCGCTGCGGGCCCTGGTCCCGGATCTGCCGGACCGCGAGGGCTATTCGCCCGACGGTCCGCTCACCGCCGCCGCCCACCACGCCGTGCGCGCCGCGGCGATCGCGGCGCTGACCGACGCGCAGATCACCGCGGCCCACCGCACCGCCCTCGACGCGGCCGCCGCAGCCGGGATCGCCGCCGTCCACGAGTGTGGCGGACCGGACATCGCGGGGGAGCGCGACCTGGCGCTCCTGACCGGCCTCGACCACGGCGTCCTGGTCCGGCGCTACTGGGGCGAGGCCGCGGGCGACGCCGACCACGCCCGGGAGATCCTCGCCCGCACCGGGGCCGACGGCCTCGCCGGCGACCTGTTCGTGGACGGCTCGCTCGGCAGCCGCACGGCGCTGCTGCACCGGCCCTACGCGGACGCACCGTCGACGGGCGTGGCGTACCTCGACCAGGAGAGCGTGACCGCGCACGTCCTGGCCTGCACGGAGGCCCGGATCCAGGCCGGGTTCCACGCCATCGGTGACGCCGCCGTCGCGCGGGTGGTCGCCGCGTTCGAGGCTGCGGTCGACGTCTTCGGCGGGCCGCGCGTCGCGTCCTGCGGGCACCGCGTCGAGCACGCCGAGATGGTCTCGGCCGACGAGGCGCGCAAGCTCGGCGACTGGGGCGTGAACGCCTCGATGCAGCCGCAGTTCGACGCGCTCTGGGGCGGCACGGACGGCATGTACGCCCGGCGCCTCGGCGCCGAGCGCGCCGCGACCCTCAACGATTTCGCGCTGCTCGCCAAGAACGCGGTGCCGCTCGCGTTCTCGTCGGATTCGCCCGTCACCCCCCTCGACCCATGGGCAACGCTCCGCGCCGCGACGCAGCACCACACGCCCGGCAGCGCCGTCTCGCCCCGCGCCGCCTTCGCCGCAGCGACCCGCGGCGCGTGGCGGGCCGGAGGCGTGCGCGACGGTGTGGCCGGCACGCTCGTACCGGGCGCGCCCGCGACCTTCGCCGTGTGGGACGCAGACGACCTGGTGGTCCGGGCACCGTCGGACGCCGTGCAGCGCTGGTCGACGGATCCGCGCGCGGGGGTCGCGCCGCTGCCGGACCTCGCGCCGGGCGCGCGCCTGCCGCGCTGCCTGCGCACCGTGATCGACGGCCGGACGGTGTTCGCGGCGTGAAACCCCTGGTCCGCGCGGGCGTGAGCCTGCTCGCCGGCGTCGCCCTGTACTTCGCCTTCCCGCCCGCCGGGCTGTGGTGGCTCGCGCCCCTCGGCGTCGCGGCCCTGGTCGCCGTCCTCATCACCCGCGAGCGGCCCACACTGCGCGGCGGCTTCGGATACGGCTTCCTCGCCGGCGTCGGCCTGTTCGTACCACTGCTCAAGTGGATCGATTCGATGGTCGGCGCGCTGCCGTGGATCGGGCTGGGCATCACCTGCGCGCTCTACTACGGTGCGTTCGGCCTCGTCGCCACTCGCGTGGCGCGCGTCCCGGGCGGCCCCGTGTGGGTCGCCGCGGCGTTCTCCGTCGCCGAGTGGGCGCGCGCGTCCTTCCCGTTCGGGGGCTTCCCGTGGGGGCGGCTCGCGTTCAGTCAGGCCGACGGTCCGCTGCTCTCCCTCGCCCGGTACGTCGGAACGCCCGGGCTCTCCTTCGCGGTCGCGTTGATCGGCGCGGCGCTGGCCGCCGCGGGCGTCGCGGCGGTGCGGCGGGCGGACCGTCGGGCCTTTCTGCTGCCCGCCGCCGCCGTGGCCCTGACCGGAATTGCCGCGGCGGCCGCCTGGCCCTTCGTGGGCGCACCGTCGGACGGGCGGACCGTGACCATCGCGGCGATCCAGGGGAACGTGCCCGAGCAGCGCTGGGACGTCGCGACCCAGCGCGAGGCCGTACTGACCAACCATCTGGCCGAGACCCACCGCCTCGCGACCGAGGTGCGGGAGGGCAGGCAGAAGCAGCCCGATGTGGTGATCTGGCCGGAGAACAGCTCCGATGTCTCGCCCGAACGCGACCCGGGGGTCGCGGCACGGCTGGCCGCGGCGGCCGCCGAGGTGCGTGCCCCGATCCTCGTCGGCACCGTGCACTACGAGGGTGACGGCACGTACTACAACAGCATGATCCTGATCGGCCCGAGCGGAGCCCTGGAGCGGCACGACAAGGCGATCCTGCAGCCCTTCGGCGAGACCATGCCGATGCGCGGCTTCTTCCGTCTCTTCAGCGACTACGTGGACCTCGCGAACGATTTCACGCCGGGCACCGGCACCGGCGTGGTGCACCCGAACGGTGTGCCGCTCGGCGTGGCCACCTGCTACGAGGTCGCCTTCGACCGGGCGCTGCGGGGTTCCGTCCGGAACGGGGCCCAGGTCCTGACCGTCCCCACGAACAACGCGACCTTCGGGCGCACCGGGATGACCTACCAGCAGCTGGGCATGTCGCGGGTGCGCGCCGTCGAGCTCGACCGCGATGTCGTGGTCGCCGCCACCACCGGAGTCAGCGCCCTGGTCCGCCCGGACGGCGAGGTGACGAGGCAGACGAGCATCTGGACGGCCGACCACCTCGTCGAGTCGATCCGGCTGCGCGACGGCCTCACGCCCGCGGCCCGACTCGGGGATTGGGGTGAGGTCGTGCTGCTCCTGGCCACCCTGTGCGGTATCGCGATCGCGATAAGGCACGATGGACTCCGATACACGCCCCTGAACCGGACCGAGGAACCTGCATGAGCGAGCCGTCAGCGCCGTCGTCGAAGACGCTGGTGATCATCCCCACGTACAACGAGCTGGAGAATCTGCCGCTCATCGTGGGCCGGCTGCACAAGGCGCAGCCCGAGGTCGACGTGCTCGTGGTCGACGACAACAGCCCCGACGGGACCGGCGACCTCGCCGACTCGCTGGCCGCCGAGGACCCGCGGATCCACGTCCTGCACCGCGCCGAGAAGAACGGTCTCGGCGGCGCGTACATCGCCGGATTCCGGTGGGCCCTCGAGCGCGACTACCGCGTGATCGTGGAGATGGACGCCGACGGTTCGCACGCCCCCGAGCAGTTGGAACGGCATCTCGCCGCGATCGACGCCGGGGCCGACCTGGTGATCGGTTCGCGGTACGTGCGCGGCGGCAAGACTGTGAACTGGCCGCTGTCGCGCCAATTGATCTCGCGCGGCGGCAATGTCTACAGCCAGGTGATCCTCGGCACCCGCATCCGGGACATCACCGGCGGCTACAAGGCCTTCCGCCGCGAGACCCTGCTCGGGCTCGGGCTCGACGAGATCGAGTCGCTCGGCTACAGCTTCCAGATCGACCTCACCTGGCGTGCGGTGCAGGCCGGGTTCACCGTGGTCGAGGTGCCCATCACCTTCACCGAGCGCGTCATCGGCGAATCCAAGATGAGCGGCTCCATCGTCAAGGAGGCCGCGACCCTGGTGCCCAAGTGGGGCTACCGGGCGCGCAAGCGCAAGCTGCAGCGCCTGCTCGGCAGGTAGCGCGTCCGTCACCCTCGACGGACAACACGAACGGACGGCCCCGGATCATTTCCGGGGCCGTCCGTTTGTCGTGCGATGGGTCTCGCGGTTACTTACCGCGACGCGCCTTGAGCAGGTCCAGCCGCTCCTTGAGCAGCTCCTCCAGCTCACCCTCGGAACGCCGCTCGAGCAGCATGTCCCAGTGGGTGCGCGGCGGCTTCGCCTTCTTCTCCTCCGGCGCCACGCCGTCGATCAGGGTGCCCTCGAGGCCGTTCTTGCACAGCCAGGTACCGGGGAGCTCCGCATCGTCCGCGAACGGAACGTCGAACTCCTCACCGTTGTCGGTGCGGTACCGCGCGATGCGGCGCGGAGCGAGGTCGTGGTCCCGATCCGTCTCATAGCTCACCGCACCCAGGCGGCTGCCCCGTAGAACTCGATCTGCCATGCTTCTCCCAACATCTGGCCTACGCCGAACATTCCCAGACTACCGGAGTGAAGTCCTATGAGCACCTCCCGCCGCCGCAGGTCCGCGGCCTGCGCCTGGTGCGGCCGCGAGGTCGTCTCCGAGGGGCCGGGCCGAACCCGCAAGTACTGCCGCCGGTCGTGCCGGCAGCGCGCCTACGAGTCCCGCCTGACGCTCGCCGGGACGGCGCTGCCCGAGGATTCCGTGGTGCTCACCGCGGACGAGGCGGAGGCGGTGGGGGAGCGTATGTTCGAGGTGAGATGCGCCGCGGAGGACGTGCGGACCGCGATCGCCGAGGGCGCCCCGATGGACGAACTGGCCGAGCTCGCGGACCGGCTCGTGCAGACCGCGCGCGCGGCGGAGCGCCTGCGCTGACGGGCGCGACGTACGGATACGCACGACGAACGAGAGGCAGTCGATGACCCCCGCCCGGATCCGGATCGCCGCGGTGATCGCGGCGGTGCTGCTCGCCGTCGGCGCCTGCTCCACGGACGCGGCCACGCCCGTCGTCTCCCTGCCGCCGGCGCCGCCCGCCCCCGCCGCGCTGCCCGCCGACTGGAGCGAGTCCACGGTCCAGGTGCCGGTCGACGCCGGCGCCGCCGTCTACGTCGCGCCCAGCTCGCCGGGACGGCTGCGCGCCGCCCTCATCCTGTCCGGGCCCGACAAGGCGGGGCAGGTGGCCGCCCGGGAGCTGTCGGTGATGCTCGCCCAGCTCGGCGTCGCGTCACTGCGGTTCGACGGTGCGCCGTCGACCGTGCCGGACTACGCCCAGCAGCTGGACCGCGCGGGCAAGGCCCTGACCGCGCTCGCCGACAAGGCGGGCCTGGGCGACGACCGCCTGCTCGCCGTGGGACACGGCACCGCGGCACCGCTCGCGCTCGCGCTGGGATCCGGTCGGACGGGGCGCGGCGCGGTACCGATCGGCCTCATCGAGCCCGTCCTGGGGAACCTGCCCGCCGGTGCGCCGGACCCGTTGCAGACCGCGACGGCCCTGCCTCCCCAGAAGCACAACATCATCTCCTGCTCCGACGCCGACATCGCGGTGGACTGCGGTACGGTCCAGGACCTCGCCGACGTGATGACCGGCACGCACGCGAACTACGTGCGGCTGCGCGGCGTCAGCCATGCGCTCCAGGAGGACACCTCGCGCGATCCCGCGCGGTACGGTTCGGACCTTCCGTTCTCGGCGAGCCTGTACCAGTCGCTGGGCTCGTGGATCTCGATGCAGTGAGTGCCCGCGGGGCGGCGGTCCTGGCCTCCGGCGCCGCCGTCGCCTGGTCCAATGCGGCTCTGCCGCGGCTGGCACGCAGGTACGGCTGGGGCCGCGACGCGCGCTCCGCGGCCACGCTCGCGTTCTGCCTCGCCGACGCGGCGCTGGCCCGGTCCGCCGTTCCGACGGTGCCGGGAGTCGCCGTCGGGGCCGTGCTGGCCGGCGGCGGGCTCGCGCTGGTCGAGCCTGTGGCGAGGGAGGCACCGTCGAACCGGGTGAAGTGGGCGTTCGTGGACATTCCGCTCGGCACCGTGCTGCCCGAGGAGCTCCTCTTCCGCGGCGCCCTGACGCCCGCATGGGAGGCGGCGTTCGGACGGCCCGCGGGCTCCGTCGCGGGCCCGTTGACCTTCGGACTGTGGCACGTCGGGGCAGCACGGGCGGCGCGCGACCCCATATTTCCGACAATCGTCGTCACGTCGGCGTTCGGCGCGGTCCTGGACGCCTTCGCCCGGCGAACGCGCAGGTGGTGGCCGGGTTTCGTGGTCCACTGGGCACTGAATGCGGGCGGTGTGATCCTCAGCTCCGGTTCAGGGATTTCTTCACCAGGGCGTAGGAACCCGTAGAATCGTGCGCAAGGCTTGATACCGCAGGAGGAACAACGATGACTGACCGCCATCCGGGCGCCCATGGCGTCTCGCGCCGCGGGTTCGCCCGTCTCGGCGCCGGCGCCGCCGCAGCGCTCGTCGCGGCCACCGCTGCCACGGCCGCCGCAGGCGCGGCCCCGACGCCGACGAAGCCGAAGCCCAAGCCCTCGGGCGATTCGACGAGCAGTGCGTCCACCACGGAGCCGGCCGCCGCGAACCCGGCACCGCCGGTCGCCACGAAGACGGGCTGGGTCGCGCTCGCGGACGACAACACCAAGCAGATCACCATCTGGCACAACGGTGAGGTCGTCAAGACGATGCCCACGTCGATGGGGACCGACAAGCACCCCACGCCGAACGGCACGTACTACACGATGGAGAAGCTCCGCGACATGTACATGGACTCGTCCACGTACGGTGTCCCGGTCGACTCGCCGGAGGGTTACCGCACCTACGTCGAGTACGCCACGCGCATGTCCTGGAGCGGCATCTTCGTGCACGCCGCCCCGTGGTCGGTGAACCAGCAGGGCGTGTCCAACGCCAGCCACGGCTGCCTCAACGTGAGCACCGCCAACGGCAAGTACTTCTACGACAACTTCCCGATCGGCTCGCCGATCGTGGTGCGCAACACCGTGGGTGGCACGTACACCCCCGGCTCCTGAGCGTCCGGAGAGACGAAGAACCCGCCCCGGGAGGGGCGGGTTCTTCTCGTTCGAGGCGCGGTTAGACGCCGGCCGTCGACGGGGCCGGGGCGGTGCCGAACTTCAGCTCGGGCGCATCCACCCGCGAGCGGCGGAAGTCGATGGAGTCCAGCACGAAGTTGTGCCGGATCATCCACGGCTGCTCGGTGGCGGCCTTCGGCATCGCATCGGGCGAGCGCTGCACGTAGCCGGAGCTGAGGTCGAGAGCGGGGTGCTCGGTGAGCACCTGACCGCCGACCTCGGGCTCGACGTGCGTGTAGCCCTTGGTGACCATGTGGCTGAGCAGACGCGCGATGCCACGGGCCGAGATGTCGGCGCGCAGCGTCCACGAGTTGTTCGTGTAGCCGATGATGAAGGCGAAGTTCGGCACGCCCTCGAGCATGTAGCCGCCGAACGCGAACTTGTCGTTGGGCTTGATCGGCGCCCCGTCGACATTGACCTCGACCCCGCCGAACGCGAGCAACTGCAGGCCGGTCGCCGTGATGACGATGTCCGCCTCGAGCTCGCGACCCGACGCCAGGCGGATGCCCTTCTCGGTGAAGGTGTCGATCGTGTCGGTGACGACCTCGGCTTTACCGTCGCGGATCGTCTTGAACAGATCGCCGTTCGGCACGACGCACAGGCGCTGGTCCCACGGCTCGTACTTGGGCTTGAAGTGCACGTCGACGTCGTAGCCCTCGGGCAGCAGGCTCTGGTTGAGCTTGCGCAGGAACTTGCGCGAGGTCTTCGGGAACGACCGAGCCAGCACGTACTGGCCCACGTTGATCACGGCGTTGACATTGCGCGTGATGTTGTGCGAGACGGCCGCGGGCAGCACCTTCGCGCCGAACATCGTCAGCGGGTCGGCGTTGGGGACCGGCAGCACGTAGGTGGGGGAGCGCTGCAGCATGGTGATGTGCTCGACGTCGTCGGCCATCGAGGGGATGAGGGTGATGGCCGTGGCGCCGGAGCCGATGACCACGACCTTCTTGCCGGTGTAGTCCAGATCCTCGGGCCAGTGCTGCGGGTGAACGACCCGGCCCTGGAAGGTGTCGATCCCGGGGAAGGGCGGCTCGTAGCCGGCGTCGTAGTTGTAGTAGCCGGTGCAGGCGACGAGGAACCGCGACGTGTACACGACCTGCTCGCCGTCGCGGTCGGCGGTGACGGTCCACAGGTCGGTGCGCGAATCGAAGTCGACGGTGCCGACCTTGGTCTTGAAGCTGATGTTCTTGTCGATGCCGAACTTCGCGGCGGCCTCTTCGATGTACGCCTTGATCTCGGGTCCGCTCGCGAGGCGGTTGGTGCCCTTCCAGGGGAGGAACGGGTAGCTCAGGCTGAAGATGTCGGAGTCGGAGCGGATGCCCGGGTACTTGAACAGGTCCCAGGTGCCGCCCATCTCGGCGCGCTGTTCGAGGATCGCGTAGCTGAACTGCGGCACCTCGTTGGAGACGCGGTACGCCGTGTCGATGCCGGCGAGCCCGGCACCGACGATGAGCACGTCCTTGTAGATCGCCTCGGGATTGGCCACGGGAGCCACCTCGTTTCAGTCGTGACGGCCCCGTAGCGGCTGCCTACTGAGACCGAGTCAATAACGGTTGTCGGCAATGCTACCCCGCGGTAGCTTCACGGTCCAGATCTATCACCCGACCAGCAGCTGATCACCCTCCCGACGAACCGGCACCGCGGCGAGCGGCGAGGCCGCGGGCCCCTTCTCGACGGCACCGGTGGCACCGTCGAACCTGCTGCCGTGGGCCGGGCAGTCCAGCGTCAGCCCCTCGCTCGCGGTGACCGTCGTGCCGCGGTGCGTGCAGGACGCGTCGAAGGCCACGAAGACTCCGTCGGTCGGCTGGGCGACGACGTAGGGCTTGGCGCCCGCGATGACGACGGCGTTGCCGACCGGGACCTGGTCGACGCCGACCTTGGCGGCGCCGTTCCCGGTGGCCGCCTTGGTCTCCGGGGCCGACCCCGACGATGTGTCCCCGGTGTTCGACGACGTTCCACAGGCCACCGCGACCGGCAGAATCGCGATTCCGGGAAGTGCCGCCAGGACGGCGCGCCGTGAGGGACATGAGCGTGGCTCAGTAGGCTGCATCACGCCGTCGATTCTGCCAGCATGACGAGGTGCTCACAGAGATCGCGGGAATTCCCAGTCATCCACTGTTGGTCCACGGCGCCGTGGTCCTGCTTCCCCTGGCCGCCCTCGCGCTGCTCCTCGCCGCGTGGTGGCCCGCCGCCCGTGCCCGGCTGGGCGTCGGTCTGCCGGTGTTCGCGCTGGTCGCGGCCGGGGCTTGCTACCTCGCCAAGGAATCGGGCGAGAAACTGGAGAAGCGACCCTCGATGGAGGGGATGCGCTCGCAGATCCATGAGCACTCCACACAGGGCACCGCGACCTTCCTGTGGTCGCTGGGCCTGCTCGTGGTCGCGGTGCTGGTGTGGGCCGGATCGAGCCCGGCGGTCGCCGCACGGTTCTCGGGGGCGACGGTGCTGTCCTCCCGCGTCGGAGCGCCCGTGCTCGGCGTGCTCTCGACGCTGGCGGTGGCCGCGTGCATCTGGGGCGTGATCGCCGCCGGACACTCCGGCGCGACCATGGTCTGGGCGGGCGTGTAGCCGCCCGGACCGTCAGATCGCGCCGGCCTCGCGCGCGTGCGCCTTGGTCAGCTCGACATAGGCGCCGCCGTTCGCGCTGATGCCCGCACGCTCCGCATCGCTGAGCTCCCGTCGGACCTTCGCGGGGACGCCCGCGACCATGGAGCCGGGCGGGACTTCCATGCCCTGTGGGACGAGCGCATTGGCGGCGATGAGGCTGCCCGCACCGATCACCGCGCCGTTGAGCACGGTCGCGCCCATGCCGACGAGTACGTCATCGCCGACGGTGCAGCCGTGCAGAACCGCGTTGTGGCCGATCGAGACCCGCTCGCCGACGGTGAGCGGCAGGCCCGGGTCGGCGTGCATGATGACGCCGTCCTGCACGTTGCTGTCCCGTCCCACCGAGATCGTGGCCATGTCGCCCCGGATCACCGCGCTGTAGAACACCCCCACGCCGTCGGCGAGCTCGACGTCACCGATCACCGTGGCGGAGTCCGCGACCCACGCGGACTCGGCGATGCGGGGCGAGAGCTGTCCGAAGCGAGCGATCACGATGGGCCTCCTAGGCGATTCCGCTGGTGCCGAGGAGCTTACCCACGGCGTAGGTCACGGCCATGGCGATGAGCCCGCCGATCACCACCCGGGCGGTCGCGCGGCGCACATCGGCGTCGCCGAGGCGCGCGGAGACGTATCCGGTGAGCGCGAGGCCGACGAGGACCGCGAGCACGATCGCGAGGATGCGCTGCGCGTGGACCAGCGAGGCCAGGATGGGGATCGCGGCACCCAGGCTGAACGAGATCGCGGACGAGACCGCCGCCGCGATCGGGCTGGTCAGGTTGTCCTCGTCGATGCCCAGTTCCGCATCGAGGTGCGCCTGCAGCGGGTCGTGCGCGGTCAGCTCCTCGGCGACGCGGCGCGCGGTGTCCGGCGACAGTCCCTTGGCGCGGTAGATCCCCTCGAGTTCGGCGAGCTCGTCGTCGGGCATCTCGCGCAGTTCCGCGCGTTCCTTGGCGATGAGCGCCACCTCGGTGTCGCGCTGCGTGCTCACGGACACGTACTCGCCCAGCGCCATCGAGACGGCGCCGGCGGTGAGCCCCGCGATGCCCGCGGTGAGGATCGCCGATGAGTCGCCGGTCGCGGCGGCCACGCCGATGACGATGCCCGCGGTCGAGATCAGGCCGTCGTTCGCCCCGAGGACGCCCGCGCGGAGCCAGTTCAGCCGATCCCCGACCGAGTCGTGGTGCGGTTCGAATTCGTGTGTGCCTTCGCCGATCTGCTCAACCATGAGAAAGAGTCTAGGTACGTTCGAGGGATGACTGCAGCGCAGATAGGCCTTCCCCGCCGGCTCGTCGTCGGAGGGGGTGCCCTCGCCGAATCCGGCGCTCTGGTCCGGGACCTCGGATTCGCGCGGCCCGTGGTGGTGACGGACGCCTTCCTGGCCGGTCAGGGCACCGTCGGGCGGTTGGTGTCCGCACTCACGGACGCGGGATGCGCGGTGGCGGTCTTCGACGGGACGGTGCCGGACCCGACGACCGAGTCACTCGAACCCGGCCTCGCCGTGGTCCGGGAGCACGACGCCGACTGCGTGATCGGCCTGGGCGGCGGCAGTCCGCTCGACACCGCGAAGGCGCTCGCCGTGCTCGCCGTCGGCGGCGGCGCGATGCGGGACTACAAGGCGCCCACGGTCACCGTCGGACCCGCCCTGCCGGTGATCGCGATCCCGACGACCGCCGGAAGTGGCAGCGAGGCCACCCAGTTCAGCATCATCACCGACGGCGCGACGGACGAGAAGATGCTGTGCCCCGGCCCGGCCTTCCTGCCGATCGCCGCGATCGTCGACTACGAGCTCACGCTGTCGATGCCCGCGCGCCTCACCGCCGACACCGGCGTGGACGCCCTCACTCACGCGATCGAGGCGTACGTCAGCCGCAGGGCCAATCCGTTCGCCGACGGCTTCGCCCTCACCGCGATCTCGACGATCTCGAGGAACATCCGGGCCGTGTACGCCGACGGTGCCGACCGCGCCACGCGCGAGGCCATGATGCTCGCGGCCACCCAGGCGGGCGTCGCATTCTCCAACAGCTCGGTTGCGCTGGTGCACGGCATGAGCAGGCCGATCGGCGCGCATTTCCATGTGGCGCACGGACTCTCGAACGCGATGCTGCTGCCCGCGGTGATGCGCTTCTCCGTCGGATCGGCGCCGTCGCGCTATGCGGACTGCGCCCGCGCCTACGGCCTGTCCGGCGACTCCGACGAAGCGCTCGCGCGCGCCCTCGTCGGGGCCGTCGAGCAGCTCTGCACCGACCTCGCGGTGCCCACGCCGCGCGAGTACGGCATCGATCGGGCGCGGTGGGACGACCTGACGCCCCTCATGGCCGAGCAGGCCCTGGCGTCGGGCTCCCCGGACAACAACCCGCGGGTGCCCGACGCCGCCGAGATCGCCGCGCTCTACGGCGAGGTCTTCGGCTAAGCGGCGTCGCGGACCTCAGGAGTCGCAGCGGATTCCGCCGGCTCGACGGTGGTCGTGCGCGCCTGGTCGGTCCCCGACGGTGCCGCGCCGGCCTCGGACGCCGGGGTGACCGGAGGGTCGACCGGATCGACCGGGGCGGGCTCGTTGACCGTCGACCGCGTGGGCTGCTCGTCCGAGGTCCCGGTCACCGGCTCGTCCCGCTGATCGTTCTCGACCTCGGTCTGCGCGGGCAGCGGTTCGGACTTCACCGGCTCCTGCTTGGCGGCCGCGGAAACCACCGGCTCCTGCGCGGGCGCGGGCGCCACCGGCTTCTGCACGGACGACGGGAGCACTGTCGAGCCGCTTCCCGCGCCCCCCTGATCGAGCATCGTGGTCAGCGGGATCGTGCCGGGAGTGTCGATGGCGTGTCGCGCCGTCCGCGGGCCCGACGGGTCCGCCGTCACCGTCGGCGGGGTGGGCACGGCGGCGATCAGGTCGGCCAGCAGAGCCGGGCGCGTGAGCGGGCCCGGGGCGCCCGGCTCGGGGACGGGCATCGACCGGTTGAGGAAGGCGTCGAAGGACATCGGCACCTTGATCCCGTTCTCGCGGAGCAGACGTCCCCAGGGGTTCTGCCCGGTATCGATGACGACCCACGTCGTGCCGTCCTCGACCCAGGTCTTCTTGACCGTGCCGTCCTCGTAGGTGTCGATCGTCCCGGGGTGCCCGTTGATCGTGGTGGGGACGGAGGACTTCGGCTTCTCGCCGCTGGCACCCGGGGTGTACGCCACACCGGTCGTGGGGGAGTACTTGCCGATCTTCGCGGCGGTGTAGTCCTTGCCGTGCAGGTCGAAGCCCGGGAGGAAGTAGAACGCGGCGGTGATCGGATTCGTCCCGAGCCCGCAGATGGAATCTCCCTTGATGCAGATGCTCGTGACCTCGGCGCCGGAACTCGCCGGCCCCTGCTTGACGGGGCCGTTGCGGAGGCCGGGAATGAAGGGCGGCACCAGGTTCCAGATGCCGGAGTTGACGAAGCTGGGGCCGCCGTGCTCGACGACCGTCAGGGACCCGTCGGTGGCCTTCTTCGGTCCGGCCTTGACCAGGGCGATGCCCACGACGTCCGTGCCGAGCGAGAGCGCGTACACCGTGACGTCTCCACCGTCGGCTCGCCCGTCGGCGATCGCCTTCGCAGTGGTCGTTGAACCCTTGTCGACGGATCCTGCATACGTGTCCCGACCGGCCAGGCTCAGCGACGGCAGCCCGGGAAAGCCCACGCCGACATCGGCGGGGTAGCTGATCAGGACAGGATTCGCGGTACCGGTATAGGAACCGCGGATCCTGTCCCATTCGACCTGACTGGTGGGGTCACTGTTCCCACCCACAACGATCAGCGTGTTCGCGACGGCATTGAACAACGCCGCCGGGGCGGGGCCGGTCAGGACGAGTGCACCGACGAGTCCGGCTCCCGCAGCACCGAGAGCCATGGGCTTCGCTGCGGGGCGCCTGTGTCTGGACGCCATGATCATTCACTTTCATCAAGTAACAAGTACTGAGGTGTACCACTACGTGATGATTGTGCACGTTTTCTGACGCGACAGGAAACATTTCGCCCCGACCGGGCCGAGAATTTCCTCCGATCGGACTACAGGAGCTTCTCCATGCGCGCGATCTCGGCCTGCTGACCGGCCTTGATGGCCTCGGCGATCTTCCGGCTCTCGGGGTTCACTCCGTTCGCGATCTCGGCGTCGGCCATCGTGATCGCACCCTTGTGGTGGGCGATCATCATCGTCAGCCACTCCCGGTCGAAGGCGGCACCGCGGAGGCTGCCCAGCTTCTGCATCTGGTCGGCGGTCATCATCCCGCCCATGGCGTGCTCCATGGACGTGCTCGGCGCGGGCTTGCCCCACTCGGCGAGCAGGCGGGTGAAGGCGTCCATCTCGGGTTGCTGCGCCTGCTGAATCTCGGCCGCGAGCGCGACGACCTCGGGTCGTGCACCCTTGCCGTCGACCATCTTGGCCATGTCGACGGCCTGGGCGTGATGCGGGTACATCATCGTCGCGAACTCGACATCGGAGTCGTTGAAGGTGGCGTTCACCGGGGCGCTCGACGATGCGGGCCCGCCGCCATGGCCGGCGTGAGCCGCGGCGCCCGCCTGGCCCGAGCTCGTCGCGGCACTGCCCGACGACGTGTCGGTGCCGCACGCGGCGAGGAGGGTGGCGCCGGCGGCGACCGCGGACAGGACGGTGGCGATACGAATGCGGTTGGTGGTCATGGTGATTCCTCGAATCTGCTCGTGCTGGTGTTGATGGGTCGCGTGATCGCGCCGCGACGGGGCCGCGCGCGGGCGTCCATCAGACGCGGAGCAGGCAGAGTTGTGAGAGGTCGAGAACCGTCCACGGCGGGGGACCGCGCGCAACGGCGGCACGGTCCACCGGACCGGTGTCGAGCGCACCGTCGAACAGGGGGAGTACCGCGACGAGGGACGGCGCCCCAAGGGCCTTGTGCGCGACGACGACGCCGGCGCATTCGTGCGCGTGGTGATCGTGCACGGCGTCGACGGTCTGCTTCCCGACCGCCGGGTGATGGTCGGACGGTCCCGCGAGAACGTCGACTTCAGCGGGACCGTGCGACGAGCCGTGCGCCATGCCCGGCATCGCCGCCGGGCCGAGCGAGGTCATGCCGTGATGCATGAGAAGGACCGCGAAGCCGAGCACCACGGCGAAGGCCATCGCCGCCGTCCCGGTCCGCATCGTCCGCACGCTGGCAGCATACCCCAGAGGGGTACGGGTACGGCTCAGCGTTGGCGGAGCCGTACCTCAGCGAGCAGTTCGCGCGCCGCGGCCCGGGCCGCGGGCGCGTCCCCAGCGGCGACCGCATCGATGACCGCGATGTGCGCGCACTCGTACGAGGTCGCGGCGCCCACGTGGAACTCCTGCAGATGCTCCTGGAGTATCGGCACGAGGGAGTCGTAGAACTCGAGATAGATCGCGTTGTGGCTGGCTGCGACCACACCGCGGTGCATCGCGAGGTCGGCGACGATCGCCGACCGCTCCGCGCCCGGGTCCACTTGATCGGGCGCCCACAGGCGGTTGCGCTCCTCGAGCAGTCGGCGCAACTCGACCACGTCGTCCTCATCACGGCGTTCCGCCGCCAAGCCGGCGGCGGTCACCTCGAGCGCCTCGCGAAGCTCGATCAGATCCGTGTCGCGCGCGGCGGAGAAGTAGTCACCGAGCGTCGAGGTGGCGCAGGCCGACAGCACGTAGGTGCCCGAACCCTGACGCCGCTCCAGCATCCCGGCGTGAACCAGCGCCTGGACGGCCTCCCTCACGGTGTTACGCGCAGTGCCCGTGAGCTCGCGCAGTTCGGTCTCGGTGGGTATGCGACCGCCCACGGGCCACCGTCCGCTGGCGATCTCGCCACGGAGCTGTTCTGTGACCTGGGCTATCAAGGTCTGCCTACGTACCGGTTGCATCACAGTCATCCTATCCGCCGATTGCCGCCTTGCCGATATAGGTCCATTCATCCTATGATTTCAAGGACCACAAGGAGGGCGAATGACCAGCATCGCGACCGAGGCTCAGGACGCCGAGCACAACACGGTGCGATCCGTGCAGCAGGGGCGGATCCTCGTACTGCTTGCGATCATCCTGTTCGCAACAACGCTCCGCACCGCAGTCACGTCGTTGACACCGTTGCTCACGCAGATCAGCGAGGACCTGCATTTCGGCGCGTCGATCATCGGCGTCTTCGGCATGCTTCCCACCGCGATGTTCGCGGCGGCGGGGATCGTGACCCCGTTCCTCACCAGCCGGATCGGCCTCGAGCGAACCACCCTGGTGGCCGTGACGGCGACTGCGATCGGCATCGGTGTGCGGTCCATGATGGGCGGCACGCTCGGGCTGCTGCTGTTCTCGTGCCTCGCCCTGATCGGCATGGGCGTCGGCAATGTCGTCCTGCCGCCGCTGGTCAAGCGCTACTTCTCCGACAAGGTCGCCGCGCTGAGCACTGCGTACCTCACCTGCGTCCAGCTCGGCACGATGGTGCCCGCGCTGACCGCCGTCCCGGTCGCGGACGCCCACGGCTGGCGCGTCTCACTCGCGATCTGGGCGATCATCCCGATCGCGGCATTCCTGCCCTGGCTGGGTATCGTCCTCGCGCGCCGGGGCCACGACGTCCAGGACGTCACCGCGGAGCCGACCGATCGGCCCAGCGGCCGGATCTGGCGTTCGCCGCTGGCCTGGGGGGCGGCCGCGATGTTCGGCATGACCTCGCTGAACACCTACGCGATGTTCACGTGGATCCCGACGATCCTCTCGGACGCGGGCGGCAGCGCCGCTCTCGGCGGCAACATGGTCGCGCTGTTCTCGGGCGTCGGCTTCGTGGCGACCCTGGTGACCCCCGGCCTGTGCATCCGGATGAAGAACCCGTTCCCGCTGGTGATCGTGTTCATCGGCTGCTTCGTCGTGGGCTACCTCGGCCTGCTCTTCGCGCCGATGACACTGACCTGGTTGTGGGTGGTCGCGGCCGGCCTCGGCCCCACCACCTTCCCCATGGCCCTGACCCTGGTGAACCTGCGGACTCGCACCGGAGCCGGATCGGCGTCGCTGTCGGGATTCATGCAGGGGGTGGGCTACCTCGCCGCGTGCGTCGGCCCGCTCGGCTTCGGCCTGCTGCACGAGGCGACGCACGGCTGGACGGCGCCCTTCCTGCTGCTGGCCGCCTGCCTCGTGGTGCTCGGCGTCGGCGGTTACCAGGCGTGCAAGCCGCGCATGCTCGAGGACACCTGGAACTGAGCTAGAACTTCGTGCTCCAGTAGTCCCAGAACTGCACGCCGATCAGGGTGAGCACGACGATATACCAGAGCAGTACGAGGGCGGCGAGTCCCTGCTTGACGGACTGCGTCGCCCTCGGCCCCAGGGCGGCCGCGACCGAGGTCGCGAGCACGATCGGCATGATCGACCAGACGAGCATGCACCACAGGCACAGCGCGTGGATCCTGAACAGGCTCGAGTAGATCAGGAACACGATCAGCGCGATGCCCGCGGTGGAGCCGAGCGCGAGCCCGGCCCAGAACCAGCGGGGGAGTGCCACACCGCCGAGCGCGAGGACACCGGCCACGATCACCACCGAGAACGCCGCGATGCCGATCAGCGGGTTCGGGAATCCGAACAGCGAGCCCTGCCACGACTGCATCACCGACCCACAGGAGATCGTCGGGTCGATGCTGCACCCGGGCTTGAAGTTCGGGTCCTGCAGGATCTTGATCTTGTCGATCGCCAGGGTCACCGAGGCCAGCAGGCCCAGCGCTCCGGTGACGAGCAGCAGGATTCCGGTGGTGCGACGGTTCTCAGTGGTAGCCACGCACCGATCGTATGCGAACCCGCTGAGCGGTCGCTGTCAGCGGACCGTCGAACCGGACCTCAGTCCCCGATGTACGTGGCAAGGTGCTCTCCGGTCAGGGATGTCCGTCCCGCAACGAGATCCGACGGGACGCCCTCGAACACGACGCGTCCGCCGTCGTGCCCGG
Source organism: Tsukamurella spumae (assembly GCF_012396015.1). Classification (GTDB taxonomy): domain Bacteria; phylum Actinomycetota; class Actinomycetes; order Mycobacteriales; family Mycobacteriaceae; genus Tsukamurella; species Tsukamurella spumae. The sequence continues at coordinate 34,574 of NZ_JAAXOQ010000035.1, forward strand.
CGCCGGGCCCGATGTCGATGATCCAGTCGCCGTGCGCCATCACCGCCTGATGGTGCTCGATGACGATCACCGACTTGCCCGCGTCGACGAGCCGGTCGAGCAGGCCCAGGAGTTGCTCGACGTCGGCGAGGTGCAGGCCGGTGGTGGGCTCGTCGAGCACGAGGACCCCGCCCTTGTCGCCCATGTGGGTGGCGAGCTTGAGGCGCTGTCGCTCACCGCCCGAGAGGGTCGTGAGGGGCTGGCCGAGGCTGACGTAGCCGAGACCGACATCGCTGAGGTACCCCAGGATCCTGTGTGCGGCAGCGATCTTCGCCTCGCCCTCGCCGAAGAAGACGAGCGCCTCCGCGACGGGCGTCGCGAGCACCTCGCTGATGTCCTTGCCGCCCAGGTGGTATTCGAGCACGGCCGCCTGGAAACGCCTGCCCTCGCATTCCTCGCACGTGGTGGACACCCCCGCCATGATCCCGAGATCGGTGTAGATCACCCCCGCGCCGTTGCAGGCGGGGCACGCCCCCTCGGAGTTCGCGCTGAACAGGGCGGGCTTGACGCCGTTCGCCTTGGCGAAGGCCTTGCGGATGTGGTCGAGCAGGCCCGTGTAGGTGGCGGGGTTGCTCCGCCGACTGCCCTTGATCGGCGTCTGGTCGACGGTGACCACGCCCTCGCGCGGGCTGATCGAGCCGTGGATCAGTGAGCTCTTCCCCGAACCCGCGACCCCGGTGATCACCACGAGCACGCCGAGCGGTACGTCGACATCGACCTCGCGGAGGTTGTGCTCGTTCGCGCCCCGCACCTCGAGTACGCCCGACGGTGCCCGCACAGCGTCCTTGAGCCGCGCGCGGTCGTCGAGGTGGCGTCCGGTGAGCGTGTCGGCCTTCCGCAGCCCCTCGACGGTGCCCTCGAAGACGATCTCGCCCCCGGCGGTGCCCGCGCGGGGGCCGAGGTCCACGACGTGGTCGGCGATCGCGATGGCCTCGGGTTTGTGTTCGACGACGAGGACGGTGTTGCCCTTGTCCCGGAGACGGAGCAGCAGGTCGTTCATCCGGGCGATGTCGTGCGGGTGGAGCCCGATCGTGGGCTCGTCGAACACGTAGGTGATGTCGGTGAGCGAGCTGCCCAGGTGCCGGATCATCTTGGTGCGCTGCGCCTCGCCGCCCGACAGCGTGCCCGCGGGCCGGTCCAGTGAGAGGTAGCCGAGCCCGATCTCGACGAACGAGTCGAGGGTGAATTGCAGGTTCTCCAGGAGCGGTGCGACCGACGGCTCCTGCACCCCGCGGAGCCACCCGGCGAGCTCGTTGATCTGCATGGCGCAGCAGTCGGCGATCGACGCGCCGTTGATCTTCGAGGATCGGGCCAGGTCGGACAACCGCGTACCGTCGCACTCAGGGCAGACGGCGAAGGTCACCGCGCGCTCGACGAAGGCCCGCACGTGCGGCTGCATGGCGTCGACGTCCTTGGACAGGAAGGACTTCTGGATCTTGGGGATGATGCCCTCGTAGGTGAGGTTGATCCCCTCGACCTTGATCTTGGAGGGCTCCTTGTAGAGCAGGTCGTTCAGCTCGCGCTTCGTGTACGCGGCGATCGGTTTGGCGGTGTCGAAGAAGCCGCTGCCGCGGTAGATGCGGCCCTGCCAGCCGTCCATGCTGTAGCCGGGGATTGTGAACGGGCCGTCGTCGAGCGATTTCGTGTCGTCGTAGAGGGCTGTGAGGTCGATGTCGCTGACATTGCCGCGCCCCTCGCACCGCGGGCACATGCCGCCCACGAGCTGGAAGGTGCGCTTCTCCTTCACCTGCCGGCCACCCTTCTCGATGGTGACCGCGCCGGCGCCGCTCACGGAGGCGACGTTGAACGAGAAGGCCTGTGGGGAGCCGATGTGCGGGGTCCCGAGGCGGCTGAAGAGGATCCGGAGCATGGCATTGGCGTCCGTTGCGGTACCGACGGTCGAGCGCGGATCGGACCCGATGCGTTCCTGGCCCACGATGATCGCCGTCGTCAGCCCGTCGAGGACGTCCACGTCCGGGCGCGCGAGCGTCGGCATGAATCCTTGTACGAAGGTGCTGTAGGTCTCGTTGATCATGCGTTGCGACTCGGCCGCTATGGTCCCGAACACCAGGGAGCTCTTGCCGGAGCCGGAAACGCCGGTGAAGACGGTGAGCCTGCGCTTGGGTAACTCGATGCTCACGTCCTTGAGATTGTTCTCACGCGCGCCGTGGACGCGGATCATCTCGTGGGTGTCGGCGACGTGCGGGGTCGGTTGGGGCATGAGTTCTCCTGATGGCATCGTGACGGCGACCGAACCAGGCTACCGAGCCCGAGCGGCCGGTGCGGCGCAGTAGCGGCCACCGGCACCCCGGGAGACGAAGAAGTCGAGCACACCGCGGCGGGCGTGCTCGACTTCGGGAGCGGAATGTGGGGGAGTACTGCTCAGTTGTTGTACTGCGACAGCGAGACCTCGGCGGCCTTGTAGCGGTTGCCCGGCGTCAGCGTGGCACGACCGAAGCCCTCGAGGTCCTCGAAGCCGCTCCAGTTGTCGTCACCGTCGGTCAGCCCGAACAGATACACATCGGTGCCCAGCAGGTGCTGCACGCCGACGGTGTAGCCCTCGACATCGGTGACCAGCATCGGCATCCGGTGCACGTCGACCATCAGGTCGTTGTCCTCGGGGTTGAACGAGATCAGCTTCTCGCCGGCGCTCGACAGCTGCCACTTGATCTTCTCGGCGGGGCCGTCCTTGTCGGTGAAGTCGAGCAACTCCGCCAGCCGCAGCGAGCAATCGGCGCTGTAGGTCGCGATCAGCGAGGCGGTCTGACGGACGCGCCCCTCACGCTCGACCTTCTGCGCACGAACTTCTTCGTCGTGCTTTCGAACCAGCTCTTGGGCGCGCTTGAGGACTGACAGGTCATCATTGGTCATGGTGTTAACAATAGCGTCATTCGCCCAGTGATGGTTAATGATTCCTGTCGGTGGCCGCGTGTCGGATCCGCCGTCCGCGGCCAGACGGTGCCGACCACTGACGGGATGCCGCACCCGCGACGCCGCAGCCCGAGCGAAACGTGATCCCGCCGTGGCGATTTGACGAAAGTTGACGAGCGACCCGCGATGCACGGCACGTCTAGCGCTTTGCTCTGGCGCATGATCAATCATGTCAATCAAATCAATCATGCGCGATATGGAATCTATGGCCATCTGACGCGTATCGGACCGCGCGAGCGCGGGCATCGGGCGATCGAGACTCAATCCGACGAGGCTGAACTGATCGGTGTTCGCCGCCGAAAGATCCGCACGAAACGCCTGCGTCGCCTCTTCTCGACGATGCCTACCCATCAGTTCCTCCTCATTCACGTGGCATGAATCGACGATTCCCGCCACGCCGATTCCATACTGCGTAATGACACGCGCAACAAGGGTACGAGAGATGCACTTGCGACTGCAATGATCGTTCGCCGTGGAAAACACTGCGCAGCAGTCGGGTGCGACTTAATCGCAACCGCTGTACCCTCATTGATATACGACACTGTGGCGTAGTAATGTCGAATCGCGGCCGGGACGAAGGGCCTTGACCTGCACAGACACGATCCGCCGGATGCCTCTACCACCGCGCCACTCACCAGGAAGCGTCAATTGCGGTGCGTTCGGATCGATCAAGACAATAGCCACGTCGAATTGTCAATGAATTGAAGCAAACGATGAAATGTACCGATTCGAGGACCGTGAGCGCGGATATCCCGGCGACCGGACGGGGTCGAGCGATGAAGCGTATTCCGACGTCAGCGTCGGCCACTGCGATCGCAGGCCGACTGCGGCAACAGACTCGGGCGTCGACGGACGTAAATACGTCACAGTGACGGAATAACGTGTTGCTGCCCTGGAGGTAGATCGGGACCAGGGCGATCGGACCGACAGCCCGTAGGCGGAGCCGGCGGTGGACCGAACGATGCTCGCAGCCGAGACTGGGATGCGCCCGCGGCAACGTCTCGATGCTGGACATTGCGCAACGGATACGCGACCGGACCACAGGGCGTGTCACGAAGAGCGGAAACGGTGGTGGCAGCAGCAGCGCCGCGGCGCCGACGAACCCTGATGACGACGATGCCGCCATCAGCGCCGCTACCGGAATGCCGATAATCTACATTATGACATTTGAAGGAGGGCTACTGCGTCAGATGCACTTCTCTCCTGCTTCTCGGGTTCCCCTGGGGCCCTGGGGTGTTACCGGGTGGTGAGTTCGGCTGCCAGCGCGGTGACGCGGGCGGCGATGTCGTCGCGGACGAGACGCATCCGTTCGATCCCGTCGATGCCCCGCTCCGACGGCTCGTCGGTGTCCCAGTTGACCAGCGTGACACCGTCCGGGGTGTCGACGATTGCTTCGCGGCCGAGCGTGACCACCAGGTCCACGCGAGCGAGCAGCGCGGGCTCGACGGGCTTGGGTGTCTCGCCGGTGATGTCGATGCCGAGCTCCGCCAGCGACTCGGCGGACAACACGTTGACCGCAGCGCCGGGCTTAGTGCCGGCCGAGTGCACCTCGACGGCATCGCCCGCGGCCTTGTGCATCAGGCCTGCGGCCATCTGAGACTTGCCGCCGTTCTTGACACACACGAACAACACGCTCGGCGTGCGGGTTTCGTTGTCGGTCATCGGTTAACACTCCTGGACGGAACCGCGCTAGCGGCGGCGGTGGAAGATGAGGTGCGAGGGAAACGCTTGCGCAAGGCCAGCGAGACGTAGACCAGTGCCACCAGAACGGGGACCTCGATCAGGGGGCCGACGACACCGGCCAGCGCCTGCCCGGACGTGGCGCCGTAGGTGGCGATCGCGACGGCGATCGCGAGCTCGAAGTTGTTGCCCGCGGCGGTGAACGCGAGCGTCGTGGTGCGCTCGTACCCCAGCCCCATCGCGATGCCGAGCAGGTACCCGCCGCCCCACATCACGGCGAAGTACACCAGTAGCGGCAGCGCGATTCGGGCGACGTCCCAGGGGCGGGAGGTGATCTGCTCCCCTTGCAGGGCGAACAGGATGACGATGGTGAACAGCAACCCGTAGAGGGCCCACGGGCCGATGCGCGGGAGGAACTTCCCCTCGTACCAATCGCGGCCCTTGGTCTTCTCCCCTATCCGCCGGGACAGGTAGCCGGCCAGCAGCGGGATGCCGAGGAAGATCAGCACGGACTTGGCGATCTGCCACGGCGAGGTGCTGATGGTGGTTTGTTCGAGGCCGAGCCATCCCGGGAGGATCGAGAGGTAGAACCAGCCGAGGACCGCGAACATGATCACCTGGAACACCGAGTTCAGCGCCACGAGCACGGCTGCGGCCTCCCGGTCGCCGCACGCGAGATCGTTCCAGATGATCACCATCGCGATGCACCGGGCCAGGCCGACGATGATCAGGCCGGTCCGGTACTCGGGCAGGTCGGGCAGGAAGATCCACGCCAGGGCGAACATCAGCGCAGGTCCGAGCATCCAATTCAGTAGGAGCGAGCCAAGGAGGAGCCTGCGGTCGCCGGTGACGGTGTCGAGGCGGTCGTAGCGGACCTTTGCCAGCACCGGGTACATCATGATCAGCAGCCCGAGCGCGATCGGCAGGGAAACCCCGTCGACCTGGATCTTCTCCAGCGCGGTGTTCAGGCCCGGGATCATGCGGCCGAGCAGCAGGCCGCCGACCATGGCGACGCCGATCCACACCGGCAGAAACCGGTCGAGGATGGAGAGCTTGCCGACCACCGGCTGATGCTCGGTCGTCGGGGCGGGGCTGGTCACGGGAGAAGCTCCATCGAAGTGGCGGGGTCGCCGGACTGCAGGATCCCGGCGAGCGAGGACAGGGCTTCGGGGACGACGCGGTAATACACCCACGAGGCGCGCCGCTCGGACTCGAGCAGGCCGGCGGTCTTGAGGACCTTGAGGTGGTGCGAGATCGTCGGCTGCGAGACATCCACCGTCGGGGAGATGTCACAGACGCATGCCTCGCCGCCCTCGTGGCTGGCGATCAGGCTGAACAGGCGCAGCCGGATCGGATCGGCCAGGGCCTTGAACACCGCCGCGAGGTCGACGGACTGCCCCTCCGACAGCGGCTCGCGGACCAACGGTGAGCACCGTACGGTCACATCGGTCAACGGAATCGAATTCGACACATATCAATATTGACAGGAATCGATCTGCCGAACAAGAGTCGGCCACCCAAGTCGGTGACGGCCATCAATCACGAGCGTGTCAGCAGCAGTTCGCCGCTGCAGGGGTGCAGCATGCGGCCGGCGTCGCGTCGGAGGTCTCGGTCGTGGTCGCCGGGGCGGGTGCACCGCCCCAGGTCTCGGCGTCGGCGAGGACGGTGTAGACCTCCCAGCGCTCGGCGTCGGGGGCGGTGACCCAGACCTTGTCCTGGGTAGCGAAGCAACAGGTGGCGCCGATCTCCTCCTCCGTGAACAGCTCCTCGTGCGTCAGGCGGGCGATCTCGGCGTGCACCTTGTCGCTGGAGTCGACCTCGACGCCGAGGTGGTTGATGCTGCCGCCTTGGCCGGGATTCTCCAACAGAACCAGCTTGAGCGCCGGGTCGGCGACGGCGAAGTTGGCGTAGCCGGGCTTGACCTTCGCCGGGCCGGTGCCGAACAGCTTGGTGTAGAACGCGATCGACTGATCGATGTCATCGACATTGAGGGCGAGCTGGACGCGGGACACGAGAACCTCCGAGGCTTCGACATACATCTAATCGGTGTGCGGGTTCGTTTCTAGACCACACTTTGACATATGTCAACGAGTAGGTAGATTGGCGCCATGCCCAAGACGCTCCCCGTCGTCGACATCAGCGCCCCGATCTGCTGCGCCCCACTCGCGGCCGGCGTGATGGACGAGGCCGCGGCGCTCGAACTCGCCCTGCGCCTCAAGGCCCTCGCCGACCCGGCCCGGATCCAGCTGATCTCGATCCTCATGGCTGCACGCCCGGGCGACATCAGCACCGGCGACCTCGCCGACACCGTGGGCCTGTCGTCGGCGACCATAAGCCACCATCTGGGCCAACTCAAGAAGGCCGGTCTCGTCAGCTCCGAGCGGCGCGGGATCAACGTCTTCTACCGCGCCGAACCCGCTACTCTCGAAGCACTCCGCGGTGTCCTCGCAACCTGCTGCTAGACAGACGATTCGACAAGGCCGCCCCACCGCAAGGGTAGCCCCGTCCGCTCTTCCAGCCTCCGGTCACGCCGGGCCAGGGCTATCCCCTGGTCCGGGCCACGAGAACCGGGCAGGGCGCCTGGTGGCACTGTCACGTTAGTCGAAACGCATAGCGGTGAAGCCTATTTGGGACAGGCTTTTGCGGGACACACTCGGGCCGTTCACTTTCAGGCGGCGGAATCGGTCGCGGTGACGTGCTGCCAGACCGC
>NZ_JAAXOQ010000036.1 GCF_012396015.1 Tsukamurella spumae
CCGCGGCCAACCGCTGCCGCGCCTGCACCGCCTCCCGGTAGTTCGCCGGCTGGGCCAGGTACTGCGCCTCATCATCGGCGTAGAGGGCGCGATGCAAGGCGTACACGGCCGTCATCGTGCGGCAGTAAGCGACACACTCCGCCCGGCGCTGTTCGAACAACACCTCCGCCACCGCACGGTCCGCACCCCGGGCATCGACCAGCCCCTGAGGGATCAGATCCTCAGGGAGACTGCGTAATGCCTCCGGTAGTGCCATGACACCATGATACGCCTACATGTTCGAGATAGCTACAAATTCAAACGCGGACCGTGCGGCGGATCAGCGGGTCACCGTCTCGTGGTTCCGGCCGGGGAGAGGGTGCTCGACACCAGTTTGGCGAAGCAGTGATCGTTGTCGAGACTCTGCGATCGACACCAGGCGAGGGCGGAATCCGGGTCCGAGAAGGGGCCGGCCTTCGTCACGACCCACATGTCCGGTCGGTCGGCAGGGCGATCGAAAACGGGCCAGTCCGGCGCGAACAGCAACCGGACCGCGCCGTACTGACGCTCGAGATCGGTGACGTGCGTGAAGATGGAAGCCGCCGTCCAGGTGACTCCGTCCGCGTACAGGCCGACCCACTTGGTGGACAGCTGCGCGACCCACTGGTTGTTCTCCGAGGCGAGCACGAGTGGCTTGTCGGTCGCGGCGCGCGCCTGGAGCGCGAGCAGCGGATCCGCCGGCGTGGTGCTCGGGGGTGGCGTTGCGCTCGCCTGCGCACCGGTCGGAACGTCCGACGGCGCCGTCGCGGTGGCGGTGACCCGCACGGTGGAGGCGGCAGGCGTGGTCTTGCGGTCGGTCAGGGCGACGTAGCCCAGCACAGCCGTGGCGCCCACGAGGATCGCCGCCACCACGGCGAGGATCGGCACCATCCGGTTCCTCGCGGGCGGCTGCTGCTGGTAGGCGGGCGCGATCGGATACGACGGCGCCTGTGGGTACGACGCTTGCGGGTACGACGCCTGCGGGTATGAGACCTGCGGCTGCGCCGGTGGATACGACGGCGCGGCGGGATACGAGGGCGGCGGCACCGGCTGCGAGATCACCGTGGGATCCGACGCCACCGGGACGGGGCGGATCAGCGTCCGGTCGTCGTCCTGGTCGGGCAGCGGCACGTCGACGCTGCGGCCGGCGAGCGCCTGCCGAGCCGCTGCGGCGAGCTCGCCGCACGAAGCGAAACGCTCCGCCGGCTCCTTCGCCATGCCCCGTGCGATGACGGTGTCCATCGCGGCGGGCACCGGCACCTCGGCACTGGGGCGGGGGATCGGGGAGGTGAGGTGCTGCTTGAGCATCGCGCCGAGAGACTCGCCGCGATAGGGCGCATGGCCCGTGAGGGCCTCGAACAGCACGCACGCCAGGGAGTACACGTCGCTCGCGACCGTGGCCGAGTCACCGTCGAACCGCTCCGGCGCGGCGTAGGCCTGCGATCCTACGAACAGCCCGGCCGAGGTCATGCGGGACTGCGTATCCGCCACCGCGAGGCCGAAGTCGAGGAGGTACGGGAACCCGGAATCGGTGAGTTCGATGTTGGCGGGCTTCACATCCCGGTGCACGAGCCCTTTGGAATGGGCGGCGTCCAGCGCGCCCGCCACCTGCTCGACGACGGTGACCGCGCGCTCGGGCGGCAGCGGACCGCCGCGCAGGACCTCCGCGAGGTTGCGGCCCTCGACGAGCCGCATGTCGATGTACAGGACCCCGTCGATCTCACCGAAATCGTGGATGGGGATGACGTGCGGGTCCGCGAGGCGCGCCACCGTCTGCGATTCGCGGGTGAACCGCTCCCGGAACTGCGGATCCTCCGCTGCGGAGGCGTGCAGGAGCTTGAGCGCCACCTCGCGATCGCGGCGCTCGTCGTGCGCGAGGTACACCTCGCCCATGCCTCCGCGGCCCAACAGCCTGCCGATCGCGTACGGGCCCAGCGTGGTGCCGGTCCGTGTTCCCTCGCCGCTCATGGTCCCCTCCGGTCGGTCGATCCGCTGATCGTAGCGGTAGGCGCTGACACGAGGGGACGTCACCAGTAGCGCGTCGATCCCTCGGGGCTCGCGGTGCTGGAGACCAGTTTTGCGAAGCAATGATCTCGGTCGAATCCGTTGCTGCGGCACCACTGGTTCGCCTCGTCGGGACCGGGGAAGGTCGCGGCCGCGACGCTCACCCACCAGCCCTGGTAGTTGAAGACCGGCCACTCGTCGGAGTACAGCAGGCGCACGTCCGCGAACCGCAGGCGCAGCGCGAGGAACTCATCGAGGATGGCCTTCTCGTCCCAGGTGCGACCGTCGGCCACCAGCCCGACCCGCTTGCTCGAGAGCTGCGCGACCCAACGGTTGTTGAGGCTCCCGAGGATGAAGGCCTTGTCGCTGTCGGCCTGGATGCGCAGCGCGCTCAGCCCCGACATCGGGTTCAGGCCCGTCTGCGGCCCGGGACCGGACGCCGCGATCGGGCTGTCCGACGGTGCGGGGACCTTCGCCTTGCCCGACCCGTCCGGCTGCACGCAGTCGACGAGGTAGCTGTGCCCGCCGAGGCCACCCGTGCCGCTCGACCCGTTCCCTCCGCCCGGCGGGGGCAGCGTGTCCGGGGTGCGGAAGAACTGGCCCTGCTTGAACAGCAGGTCGACGGTGGTGCCGGACTTCTTCTCCTCGGAACCGTTGCCGGGCTTGGGGACGCCGACGGGGTTCGCGGCGAAGTCGAACGTGCCGGTCGCGATGAGGCCGGTGGAGTCCGAGATCGTCACGGACGTGCCCGACGAGATCAGCGCGTCGCCGCCAGGGCAGGTGGCGGTGATCTTCATGGTGACCACCAGGCCGCCGGACTCGGTGCGGAACTTCTGCGGTGTGAACACCGGCTTGCTGCCGCAGCGGGTGTAGTACGAGTCGTCACTCGAGTTCTTGCCGGCGGTGCCGGACTTCGCGCCGGGTGCGCCGGCCGCGCCGCCGGTGGCCTTGTAGCCGACGATGCGGTCCGTGCCGACGATGACGAAGGCGTCGCCCACCGCGAGCAATGCGCCGATACGCTCGTCGGAACCGAGCGGCGAGGGGATACGCCACGCAGTCTTACCGGTCGTGGTATCGAGTGCCACGATGTCTCGGGCGGACGGGAAGATGAGGTAGCGCCCGTCGCTGAGCGTCGAACTCTGGTTCCATGATCCAACGCCCGTCGGTACAGAGTCGTTCGTCCACCTCATTTCGCCGGTCGTGGTGTCGAATCCCGCGAAGCCGGTGTCGGTTCCGACAACGGTGATTCGTGGGCTCACCATCGGGACGGGTGTGGCGGAGGTGTTGTTGACCGTGGCGTCACCGGCCTTCCACGCGGCGTTGCCTGCGGCGTCGAAGTATTGACCACCGATGAACAACACGGACTCGTATCCGCGGGCCGCGAGTGCAGGAACGCCGATCACGCCCGACGGTGCCGTTCGTACCGAGCCGTCGGGGCGGATGACGACGGTGCCTCGGTCATGGGAGGCGCGGGTGATGACGCTCCCGTCGGGCGCGATCGTTGGTCGGTCGAGCGCGGAATGTAGCAGCTTGCCGTCGTGCGCGGAGGCAACGTACGAGGCTCCGCCGTAGTAGAAGATGACTAGGTCGCGCGTCGCGAGCGCCTGGTGGAAGTCGCCACCGGGTGACTCGTCCATGGACACGGGACGCGACCATTCGATGCGCCGATCGGAGAACCTCGTGATCGTACTGGAAGAGGTACGGAAGGCGGCATCACCGTTGTAGGCGACCAACCCGAAGTTGTTGTCCGATACGGATATCCCCGAGCTGGTCTGCCCGCTCGCCAGGTCAAGCATGTACATCGTCGGATCGTCTGATTGCGCGACCCTGCATACCGTTCGTCCGCCTACCACCTGGTCCGCACATGCGAGGTTCTTCTGCGGAAACGACGTCCGGCCGTCAGCGTCGATCGCGACGACCGAAGACAAGCGATTGCGGTCGACACCGGTCAGGACGAAGCGGCCGTCGGTGGCGGCTCCGGCAGAGTTGTACTGGGCGTTCGTGACGTTGGTCGAGAAGAACTTCGACCCTCCGACATCGGACGGGCGGACCGTCCACGCGACCGACGGGGCCGTCGGGAACTCCTTCGTGAGCTGTCCCGGGACCGGGGCGGAGGCATCGTCGGCCTTGCGGGAGGTGAACCACCAGATCCCGCCGGCCACGAGGATCACCACGCACACGACCGAGACCCCGGCGAGGATCCAGGCGAGGGCGGACCGTCGGGCGGGGGCGGGTGGGGGAGGCACCTGGCCGTACCCGTACTGCGGAGTCGGCCGAGGGCCGTACGGGAAGGGTTGTCCTCCGGGCGAAGTCATGTGTCCACCCGATCAAAAACGCGGTGCCCGGGCAATCATCCGATCGGATGACAACTCGGGCACCGCCTGGGACTCGCGCCGCGGTCAGAGCGTGCGGGCGATGATCTCCTTCATGATCTCGTTGGTGCCGGCGTAGATCATCTGCACGCGGTTGTCGGCCCAGAACCTCGCGACCGGGTACTCGGCCATGTAGCCGTAGCCGCCGAACAGCTGCAGGCACTCGGAGGCGACGTTCTGCGCGCGGTCCGAGGTCCACCACTTCGCCATTGCGACGGTGGGGATGTCCAGCTCGCCCTTGACGTGCTTCTCGATGCAGTCGTCCACGAAGACGCGCGCGATGGTGGTCTCGGTGATCGCCTCGGCCAGCTTGAACTTGGTGTTCTGGAAGCCGAAGATGGGGCGGCCGAAGGCCTCTCGTTCCTTGGTGTAGCGCAGGGTCTCCTCGAAGATGACCTCCATGCCGGCCACGCAGGCCTGGCCGATGATGAGGCGCTCCTGCGGCAGCTGCTGCATGAGCTGGTAGAAGCCCTGGCCCTCCTGGGAGCCCAGGAGGTTGGCGGCGGGCACGTGGACGTCGTCGAAGAACAGCTCCGAGGTGTCCTGGCCCTTCTGGCCGATCTTGTTGAGGATCTTGCCGCGGCGGAAGCCCTCGCGGTCGGCCTCGACCAGCACCAGCGAGATGCCGGACGCGCCCTGGTCGGGGTCGGTCTTGCAGACGAGGACGATGACATCGGCCTGCTGGCCGTTGGTGATGAAGGTCTTGGAGCCGTTGATCACGTACTCGTCGCCGGTCTTGATGGCGCGGGTCTTGACGTTCTGCAGATCCGATCCGGTGCCGGGCTCGGTCATCGCGATGGCACCGACGGCCTCGCCGGAGGCCATCTTCGGCAGCCAGTGCTGCTTCTGCTCCTCGGTGCCGTAGGCGAGGATGTAGTGCGCGACGATGCCGTTGTGCAGCGAGACGCCCCAGCTGGTGTCGAAGGCCTGCGCCTGCGCGGCGATCAGCACCGACTCGTGGCGGAAGTCGCCGCCACCGCCGCCGTACTCCTCCGGGATCGAGAGGCAGAGCAGGCCGAGCTCGCCGGCCTTGTTCCACAGGTCGCGGTCGACGTGGTGCTGCTCGGCGAAGCGCTCGATGTTCGGCGTGAGCTCCTTGGCGAGGAACTTGTCCGCGAGGTCACGGAGAGCGTCGAGCTCGTCGTTCATCCAGCTCGGGCGACGGCGTGCGGCCATGGGATGACCACCTTTCTGCGGGGGAGTGAAGCGGGCTTGTTGAGCACCACTCAATCAGAACCCCGTCGGCGAAAACAAGCACGCCTGAATGATTAGCCGTGTATCCACTGGTCAGTGCGGGACGCCTGCGTGTTCGGCGGGCGTCGACGGGCGGCCCGCCGCTCCTCAGCCGCGGAGGAACTGCGCGAGGGCCTGGGCCACGGCATCGGGGTCCTGTGTCTGCAGCGAGTGGGTGACGCCCGGGACCACCGTGGTCTTCACCCGGGGGAACAGGCGCTCGAGGAATTCGTGCCCCTCGCCGAGTGACGGAGCCACCGCCGCGGTATCGCCGCCGAGCAACAGGAACATCTTCTCGGGCATGCGATCGACGTCGAGTGCTGACCAACGCCAGTCCACCACCGACGGAGCCTCGGCGCCGAAGAAGCTCGCCGCATCGACCTCCGCGCGGTCGAACGCGCCCGCGGGCAGCCGGTCGACGATCTCGGGGTCGCGGTAGCCGGGCCCGCACACGCCGCGCAGGAAGATGTCGACCGCCGCCCGATTATCGCCCGCTGCAAAGGCTTCCAACGCGGGCCGCACCACGGTGCGACCCTGCTCGGCGCCGCTGGGCACCTCGTGGACGACGGGCTCGAACAGCGACAGGCTGCGCACCCGGTCCGGATTGTCCACGGCGAACCGGGTCGCCACCAGACCGCCGGAGGAGTGCCCGACCACGTGTGCGCTGTCGATGCCCAGTGCGGTCAGGAGGCCACCGACGTGCGCGGCGTGCCCCGGCAATCGAGCATCGTCGAGGACCCGGGGCCGGCTGGTGAATCCGTAGCCGAGGCGGTGGTAGTTGATCATCTGATAGTGATCGGTCAACGCGGGGTGGTGCGCGAGCGGTGTGAAGAAGTCCGCCAGCACGCCCGCGTGCACCAGCAGTACCGGCTCGCCCTCGCCGGCCACGCTGTATGCGAAGTCGTATCCGTCGACGCTGATGTGCTCAGTCGGTCCGGAGCGGTCCGCGCCCGCATCGCCGCGTGTGGATTCGGTACTCATCGGACTCCCGTCGTCGTGCGAGCGGCGCGGCGATCCGTAGATCAGTGAGCTCGTCACTCGGAGGCGTGGCCGACCCTAAAGTGTATACAGTATAACATCGACCCGGCGTTCCGCCACCGTCTCCGTGATCCAGCGATCGGTTCGATCTGCGCCGCCCTGACGTGCGGAAACAGAAAGTTGGAACCGTGTGGCTCGCCGGTGCGTCTAATTGATGCGGAGGAAAAACCAACGAGATCGGGGGAACGAGTTGGACACGACGCCGCAGGTCTGGTCGGACGCCGAACGGGCGAACGAGGTGTACGAACAGGCAGATGAGGTCCGTGAGCGATTGGCCCGTGTATCGGGCACCGGGACGGCCGCACGGGGGGATGTGCGGGTCACCGTCGGGATGGGGGGACGACTCACGGGGGTGGTGATCGCAGGACGCGCGATGGAGTTCTCGGGGGAGGCTCTGAGCGCGGAGATCATGACGGCGGCCTCCCTGGCCGAGCAGGCCGCGGCCAGGGAGGTCCACTCGATAGCCACGAAGTGGTACCCGGATCACGAGTTCTGGAACCAGTACACGGGGGCATGATGGCCGACTTCGAGCTGACGGCGGAGACCGTCGACGCCCACGTTCGCGCGCTCGGTGACATCGGAGCCACGGTCGACACGGCCGGGGCGGCCGGAGCTCAGCGCGTGGGCACGATGGACTACGGGGCGATGTTCCACCCGCTCGTCGGGTTGATGAACATCGCGCTGGAGAAGGTCGGGCGGGCCGTCTCGCGGCACAGCCGCGAGCTGACCGCGCACCGCGACGACTTCCGGCGGACGGCGGAGGCGCTGGTCGATGCCGACGACGCCGGCGCGGACGGCATCGGACGATGACCGGGCTGGTCGACGGTGTGCCGCTGGCCGAGGCGGTGCGGGACGCGGCGAACGCGATCGGCGAGGACGGATTCGGGAGCATCGGTAGCGGATTCGCCGCGTACGGCGTGGTGTCGGCGGCCAAGGACGTCGCGAGCGATCCGATCGGCTCGATCTTCGCCGCGGGCTTCGGCTGGGCGATCGAACACAATCCGATCCTGCGCACTGCGCTCGACGCGGTCACGGGCGATCCGGACGCGATCGAATCCGTGACCGACACCTGGAAGGACGAGGTCGCGACCCCGCTCGCGACGGTAGCGCAGTCCGTCTCGGCGGCAGGGGAATCCACCTCGCGCGGCTGGGTCGGAGAGGCCGGCGATGCCTATCGCGCCGCCACGACCGAGCTCGCGGGGCACAGCGAGGCGTTGGGCACCGCGGCCCGCGCGGCGGCGGCGGGGCTGTCCGCCGCGGGCACCCTCGTGGTCGAGGTACGGACCACCATCAGGGACGAGCTCTCGGGCTTCCTCGGCTGGCTGACGGCAGGAGCGGCCATCGCGTCGGCCGCCGCCACGCCCACCGCGGGTGGCTCGGTGGCCACGTTCATCAATACCGCGATCCTCCGCGGCGCCGCACTCGGCCAGAAGTTCGCGGGACTGCTGCGCCGGCTCGCGGACAAGCTGGAGCGCTTCACCGACCGGCTCGGTGCCCTGGGGAGGGCGGCGGACGCGCTGCGCCGAGCCGCCGTCACGATCGACGGCTCGGCGGCACGCACGGTCGGCCGGGCCCGGCCCGAGGCCGTCAGCGCGCGGATCTCGGGCGAACTCGTCTCGCGCTGGTCGAACGCTGCGCCGTCCCTGCCCACCGCAGGTGAGGTGGGGAGGGCCGGCGGCGCCGTGGTGGCGAAGTCGGTGGGCGACGCCTGGAAGACATGGTCCGGCACCGCGCCCGCGTGAACCCGTAGGGCAGGATGGCGGCGTGAGCACAGCACAAGCGCGGGACCTGCTGATCCTGGACGTGCCGGAGGAGTCGCGGGCCGCGCACGCCCGCCTGCTCGCCGCGGACGCGGTGGCGCGGTACACGGCGGGCGGCACCGACATCGCCGTCGGGATCCCCGCCTGGGCGGGCGGCACCGGCCTCCTGGTCGCCGCCGACGATCCGGCCGGCCTGGCCCGGCTCGTCGACCGGCGCGGCCTGTCCGTCTCCGAGGTCGCCGACGGATTCGCCGGTGCTGCCGACGGACTCGTCCTCGGTGTCGCGGGCCCGACGGTGCCCTCCCCGCCGCCCGGCGCGGACATCACCGGCGTCGATCACGTGGTCGTGACCTCGCCGAACCGCGACCGGATCATCGCGACGCTGTGCGGGCGGCTCGACTTCGACCTGCGCCTGGACCGGGTGCAGTCCTGGGGCGTGCACCAGCTGTTCCTGCGTCGCGGCGATCTGCTCGTCGAGGTGCTCCTGCAGGAGGGCGACGGCGTGGACCCCACGGCCCCCGACGGGATCTGGGGCGTCGCGTGGCGCACCGTCGACGCCGACGCGACGCGCGCCCGCCTGACGGACCTGGGCATCACCGTGAGCGAGGTGCGACGGGGCGCCAAGCCCGGCACCCGCGTGGCGACCGTGAAGGACCCCGCGCTGGGGATCCCGACGATCGTCCTCGAGCAGGCCTAGCGCCCGGGACGCTCAGCCGAGCCGGGAGGCGGCGGCACCGTCGAGGAACCAGACCGTCTGCTCCGAGCCGTGCGCGCCGGCGCAGGGCCAGTCCTCGGGCGAGGCGCCGCCGACGCCCTCGGCGACGGCCTCCGCCTTGTCCGCACCGGAGACGAGGAACCACACGCGCCGGGCGGCGCCCACCGCGGGCAGCGTGAGGGTCAGCCGCCGCGGGGGCGGCTTGGGGGAGTCGCGCACGGACACCACCGTCGCGTCCTGCTCCCGGACCGCGTCCGTGTGCGGGAACAGCGAGTTGATGTGCCCCTCGCCGCCCATGCCGAGCAGGTGCACGTCGAAGCGCGGGACCAGCCCGCCCCCGACGGCGACGCCGTTCCCGCGCTCGGCGGCGTTGTCCGCCAACCGCTTCGCGTACACGCGCGCCGCCAGCTCGCCGTCGCCGCTGAACTCGTCGGCCGCGGGGAAGGTGTAGACGCGCTCGCTCGGCACCGGGACGTGGTCGAGCAGCGCGTCCTGGGCCTGCAGCGCGTTGCGGTCGGGGTCGTCGCCGGCGACGAACCGCTCGTCGCCGAAGAAGACGTCCACCCGGGACCAGTCGATGACCTTCCCGCGCAGCGCTGCTGAGAGGGCATTGCCGTTCGTGCCGCCGGTCAACACGATCGACGCGAAGCCGCGCTCGGCCTGCGCCTGTTCGATCACCGCGACGAGATCGTCCGCGGCGGCCGCGACGAGGGCGGCGGCATCGTCGAAGGTGCGGACGGTGGGCTCGGTCATGCGGGCATCTCCGATCGATCCACGTCGGACACGCCGCCCAACGCTGAGAAGTAGACCTCGTCGTCGTCGAGGCGGCGGAGTTCCTCCGCCAGGCAGTCCGCGACACCCCGTCGACGGATCGCGACGCGGCCGTCCGGCTGTCCGGGACGCACCAGCACCGCCGTGGAGTTCTGGTCGAACTCCAGCGTCAATGCGCCGCCGGCGCGGTCGAGCCGCACCTCGAAACTCCCGGAACGCCGCACGACCGGCACGTCGAGCTGGGCGCGCAGCCACCCCGCGAGGAGGTCGATGCCCGCACTGTCCTCGGGCCCGGTGACCACCGCGGACGTGATCGCCTCGAACGGCGGCTGGTCCAGCGCGGACGCCAGCAGGGCCCGCCACGGGGTGATGCGCGACCACGCCAGATCCGAGTCGCCGGGGGTGAAACCCGTACGCCGCAGCGCGAGCGTCGCGACCGGATCGTGCGAGGCGATGGAATCGGTGATCCGCCGCGTGGCGAGGCGCCCGACCTTGTCTGCGGACGGCACCGGGGGAGCGATACCTGGCCACCAGGCGACCACGGGGGTGTCCGGTAGCAGGAACGGAACCACCACGGAGGCACCGTGATCGGCCAGTTCGCCGTAGAGTCGCAGCACCACGACCTCCGACGCGCCGGCGTCGCCGCCCACCCGGATCTGGGCGTCCAGCCGCGTCGCCTCCGAGCGGGAGCCGCGGGCCAGCACGATGACGCGGCAGGGGTGCTCGCGCGAGGCGGCGTTCGTGGCCTCGATCGAGCTCTCGGTGGGCTCCCCCTCGTCGGCGGAGATGATGAGCGTGAGCACGCGGCCCAGGGTGACCGCGCCGCCGGTCTCGCGGAGGCGGACCAGCTGCTTCGAGACCTCCTGCGTGGAGGTGTCCGGGAGATCGAGAATCATGGGCGGCGCCAGGTCCTTCCGGTGCGAGCCAGCATGGCGTCGGCGGAGTCCGGGCCCCAGGTTCCGGACTCGTACTCCTCCGGCTTCCCGCCGGCCTCCCACCTCTGCAGCACGGGGTCGAGGATCTTCCAGGACAGCTCGACCTCGGCGTTCACGGGGAACAGTGACGGCTCGCCGAGCAGGACGTCGAGGATCAGGCGTTCGTACGCCTCGGGCGAGCTGACCGTGAATGCCTCGCCGTAGCTGAAGTCCATGTTGACATCGCGGACCTCCATGGAGCTGCCCGGGACCTTCGACCCGAACCGGAGCGTGACGCCCTCGTCGGGCTGCACCCGGATGACGAGGGCGTTCTGACCCAGCTCCCCGGTCATCGTGTCGTCGAAGGGCAGGTGCGGCGCGCGCTTGAACATCAGCGCGATCTCCGTGACGCGGCGCCCCAGTCGTTTGCCGGTGCGCAGGTAGAAGGGCACGCCCGCCCACCGTCGGGACGCGATCTCGACGGTGATCGCGGCGAAGGTCTCCGTGGTGGAGGTGTGGCTGAAGCCCTCCTCCTGGAGCAGGCCGACGACCTTCTCGCTGCCCTGCCACCCGGGTCCGTACTGGCCCCGCGCGGAGGTCTCGTCGAGTGGCTCGACGGGCGAGGCCGCGGAGAGCACCTTGATCTTCTCCGCCTGCAGCTCCGCCGGGTGGAAACTGGTGGGCTCCTCCATGGCGATGAGGGCCATCAGCTGCAGCAGGTGGTTCTGGATCACGTCGCGGGCGGCGCCGATGCCGTCGTAGTAGCCCGCGCGCCCACCCAGCCCGATGTCCTCGGCCATCGTGATCTGCACGCTGTCCACGTAGTGGCTGTTCCACGTCGGCTCGAACAACTGATTGGCGAAGCGCAGCGCCAGGATGTTCTGGACCGTCTCCTTGCCCAGGTAGTGGTCGATGCGGAACACCGACTGCTCCGGGAAGACGCCGCTCAACACGGCGTTGAGCTTCTTCGCCGAATCGAGATCGTGCCCGAAGGGCTTCTCGATCACCACGCGCCGCCAGCCGTCCCGCTGGTCGGCGAGGCCCGACCGCTCGAGCTGCTCGCACACCGTCGGGAAGGCGTCCGGCGGCACCGACAGGTAGAACGCGGTGTTGCCGCCCGTACCGCGGGTCCGATCGAGCGCGGTCAAGGTCTGCGACAGCCGGTCGAAGGCGTCGTCGTCGTGGAACTCGCCCTGGACGAACCGGATCCCCTCGGCCAGCCTGTCCCACACATCGTCGCGGAACTCCGTGCGCGAGTGCTTCTTCGCGGCCTCCCGGAAGGTGGCCGCGAAGTCCTCGTCGGACCACGGGCGCCGCCCGAAGCCCACGAGCGAGAAGCCGGGCGGCAGGAGGCCGCGGTTGGCCAGGTCGTACACCGCGGGCATGAGCTTGCGCCGCGACAGGTCGCCGGTCACGCCGAAGATCACCAGGGCCGAGGGCCCCGCGATCCGTGGGAGCCGGAGATCGCGCGGGTCGCGAAGGGGGTTCGCCCAGCTCACGCAGCCCTCCTAGGCGTTCGCCCGGAGGGACTCCGCGGTCGCATCCAGCAGCTGCTGCCAGGCCTGCTCGAACTTCTCGACGCCCTCGCGCTCGAGCAGGTCGAACACGTCGGCCAGGTCCAGGCCGGCACCCTGCAGGTCCGCGAACACCTGCGCGGAATCCTCCGCGCGGCCCAGGATGGTGCCGTCGACGACCTCGCCGTGATCGGCGAAGGCCTTCATGGTGGCGCCGGGCATCGTGTTGACGGTGTTCGGCGCGATCAGCCCGGCCACGTACAGGGTGTCCGGGTAGGCCGGGTTCTTGACGCCCGTCGACGCCCACAACGGGCGCTGCACGTTCGCGCCGTCGATCGCGGCGAACCGAGCAGCGCCGAAGACCTCCTCGTACGCCGCGTACGCGAGGCGCGCGTTGGCGAGGCCGGCCTTGCCGCGCAGCGCGAGCGCCGCGTCGGTGCCGATGGCCTCGAGCCGCTTGTCGATCTCGGTGTCGACGCGGGAGACGAAGAACGACGCCACCGAGTAGATCGAGCCCACGTCCTTGCCCGCCTTCGCGGCGGCCTCGAGGCCGTCGAGGTACGCGTCCATGACCTGACGGTGCCGCTCGACGGAGAAGATCAGTGTCACGTTCACCGACACGCCCTCGGCGATCACGCGGGCGATCGCGGGGAGCCCGGCCAGGGTGGCGGGGATCTTGATCAGCACGTTCGGGCGGTCGACGATGCGGTGCAGCTCGAGCGCCTGGGCGACGGTGCCGTCGGTGTCGTGCGCCAGGCGCGGGTCGACCTCGATCGAGACCCGGCCGTCGACCCCGCCCGTCTTCTCGAAGACCGGGGCGAGCACGTCGCACGCGGCACGCACGTCGTCGGTGGTCACGGTACGGATCGTCTCGTCGACATCGGCCTTGCGGGCGGCGAGCTCGGCGACCTGCGCCGCGTACTCGGCGCTGCCCTTCGACAGCGCGGCCTGGAAGATCGCCGGGTTCGTGGTCACGCCGGTGACCGAGTCGGTCTCGGTGAGCGCCTTGAGGTCTCCGGACTGGATGAGGCTGCGCGAGAGGTCGTCGAGCCAGACCGAGACGCCCGCCTCGTACAGCGCGGCCAGATTGGGGTTCTGAGCCATGGTGTGGTTATCCCTTCGTGTTGGCGATGGACTGCTCGGCCTTCTGGGCCACGGTCTCGCCGGTGAATCCGTACTTCGCGAACAGGACCTTGTCGGAGGCGGACTCGCCGAAGTGCTCGAGCGAGACGATCTCGCCGAAGCCGCCGACGATCGACCACCACGGCATCGCGATGCCGGCCTCGACCGAGACGCGCGCCTTGACCGCGGGCGGCAGCACGCTGTCCTGGTACTCGCGGTCCTGGGCGTGGAACCACTCGATCGACGGCATCGACACCACCCGCGCCCGGATGCCCTTGGCCGCCAGGAGCGCGGCGGCCTCGACCGCCAGCTGCACCTCGGAGCCCGTGCCGATCAGGATCACGTCGGGGGAGGCACCGTCGGCCTCCTGCAGGACGTACCCGCCGCGCGCGACGCCCTCCGCGGAGGTGCCCGCCAGGATCGGCACGCCCTGCCGGGTGAGGATCAGGCCCGTGGGGCCCTCGCCGTTGCGACGCTCCAGCGTGGCCTTCCACGCCGCGACGGTCTCGTTCGCGTCCGCGGGGCGGACGACGTTGACGCCCGGGATGGCGCGCAGCGCGGCGAGATGCTCGACCGGCTGATGGGTGGGGCCGTCCTCGCCGAGGCCGATCGAGTCGTGCGTCCACACGTAGATCGGGTCGATGTCCATGAGGGCCGCGAGCCGGACCGCCGGGCGCATGTAGTCCGCGAACTGCAGGAAGGTACCGCCGTAGGGGCGGGTCTTCCCGTGCAGCACGATGCCGTTGAGGATCGAGCCCATCGCGTGCTCGCGGATGCCGAAGTGCAGCGTGCGGCCGTACGGCTGCGCGTTCCAGTCCTCGGTCGAGATCGACGTGGGGCCGAAGGAGTCGGCGCCCTTGATGGTGGTGTTGTTCGAGCCGGCGAGGTCGGCCGAACCGCCCCACAGCTCCGGCAGCGTCTGCCCGGCGGCCGCGAGGAAGGCGCCGGACGCGGCGCGCGTCGCCACGCCCTTGTCCTCGACCGACCAGGTCGGCAGCTCGGCGTCCCATCCCTCGGGCAGCGTGCCGGCCTCGAGGCGGTCCAGCAGGGCCTTGCGCTCGGGGTTGGCGCCGGCCCACGCCTCGAAGCGCACGTTCCACGCCGCGTGCTCGGCCTGGCCGCGCGTGATCAGCTCGCGCGAGTGCGCGATGACCTCGGGGGCGACGTCGAAGCTCTTCGCCGGGTCGAAGCCCAGGATCTCCTTGACCGCGGCCACCTCGTCGGCGCCGAGCGCCGAGCCGTGGACGCCGCCCGTGTTCATCTTGTTCGGGGCGGGGAAGCCGATGATGGTGCGCACGATGATGATCGACGGCTTGTCGGTGACGGCCTTGGCGGCCGCGGTGGCCTCCTCGATCGCCGTGACGTTCTCGCCGCCCTCGACGTACTGCACGTGCCAGCCGTAGGCCTCGTAGCGCTTGGCCACGTCCTCCGACAGCGCGATGTCGGTGTTGTGCTCGATGGAGATCTTGTTGTCGTCGTAGAAGACGATGAGGTTGCCGAGCTGCTGCGTGCCGGCCAGCGACGAGGCCTCGGAGGTCACGCCCTCCTCGAGGTCACCGTCGGAGGCGATGACGTAGACGAAGTGGTCGAACGGGCTGGTGCCCGCGGCGGCGTCCGGGTCGAACAGGCCGCGCTCGTAGCGCGAGGCCATCGACATGCCCACGGCGGAGGCCAGGCCCTGGCCCAGGGGCCCGGTGGTGATCTCGACGCCCTTGGTGTGGCGGTACTCGGGGTGTCCCGGGGTCAGCGAGCCCTCGGTGCGCAGCGCCTCGATGTCGCTGAGCTCGAGCCCGAAGCCGCCCAGGTACAGCTGCAGGTAGAGGGTCAGGCTCGAGTGCCCGCAGGACAGCACGAACCGGTCCCGGCCGATCCAATGGGTGTCCGACGGGTCGTGGACCATCACCTTCTGGAACAGGGTGTAGGCCAGGGGCGCGAGGCTCATCGCGGTGCCGGGGTGGCCGTTGCCGACCTTCTGCACCGCGTCGGCCGCGAGCACCCGGGCGGTGTCCACCGCGCGTGTGTCCAGTTCGGTCCAGTCGTCGGGGTGATGCGGCGTGGTCAGTGCTTGGATCTCGGCGGTGCTGGTCACGGCGGAAGGACTCTCCTGGTCGTACGGGGATGCGGGCTCAAGTGTGAACCCTACTCGGCGCTCGTGCACGGTCTACGTGAACTGCCGGGTAGCGGGCCGCCGAATCGGAGGGGGCGAACCCGATTCGGCCCAGCGGTGACGGAGGACTACCATGGCTCGTAGTAGATGGGTCTGCGCCGGTCGCGGGCCCGCGGGGGACATACGTCCTCCCGCGCGCAGTCGGTCAGCCCCGAGTGCGAGATCGTCAGAGTCCGGCTCGGCCCGGACCCGTCGGAAGAGAGTGCGGCAGAAGATGGTTTTCAAGGGCGGGCACGGGACGAACACCCCCAGCGCTCGCTCGGCGGCCGCACCGGCACCGTCGTCCTTCGCGGGCCGCGCGGGGCAGACCGTCCTGGCCTACATCGCGCTGACGAAGCCCAAGGTCATCGAGCTGCTGCTGGTCGCGACGATCCCCGTCATGCTGCTGGCGGATCGCGGTCACGTGAACCTGCCGCTCATCCTGTCGACCCTGTTCGGCGGATGGCTGGGCGCGGCCTCGGCGAACACGCTGAACATGGTCGCGGACGCCGATATCGACCAGAAGATGAAGCGCACCGAGCGTCGTCCGCTCGCGCGCCACGCGGTCCCGGTCCGGCACGCGTTGATCTTCGGCCTGGTGCTGGCCGCGGCGTCGTTCGTCTGGTTGTCCCTGATGGCCAACCTGCTCTCCGCCGTGCTGGTGCTGGTCACGATCGCGTTCTACCTGTTCGTGTACACGATGCTGCTCAAGCGTCGCACCTCGCAGAACGTCGTGTGGGGCGGCGCCGCGGGCTGCATGCCGACGCTCGTGGGCTGGTCCGCGGCCACCGGCACCATCGCCTGGCCCGCCATCGTGCTGTTCCTCGTGATCTTCTTCTGGACGCCGCCGCACACCTGGGCGCTGGCCATGCGCTACCGCGAGGACTACAAGGCCGCGGGTGTGCCCATGCTCCCCGTCGTGGCGCCGGAGACCGTCGTCGCGCGGCAGATGGTCTGGTACACCTGGGCCACCGTCATCACCACGCTCGTGCTGATCCCCGCGGCGGGCCTGGTCTACGCGATCGCGGCCGTCCTCTGCGGCGGCTGGTTCCTCTACGCGGTGCACAAGCTGTACGCGCAGACGAAGGCCGGTCAGGAGATCAAGCCGCTCAAGGTGTTCCTGCAGTCGAACAACTACCTGGCCGTGCTGTTCTGCGCCCTGTCGGTGGACTCGATCCTCAACTACAGCACCGTCGGGCACCTGCTCGGACTCTGACCCGTGTCCGGCGATCACGGGCTCTGGCAGCTGATCTTCGCCGAGCGAGCGGCGCTCGCCCGCGATGTCGCGGATCTCACCGACGAGCAATGGGCGACCCCGTCGCTGTGCGCAGGACTGTCCGTGCGCGAGGTGCTCGCCCACCTGACCGCGGGCGCCTCCGACAACCCCGTCATCTGGTTCGCGGGAGTGCTCCGCAACCGGTTCGACTTCGACGCCAATGTCGCCCAGCGGATGGCCAAGCGCCTCGGAGACGATCCGGCCGACACGCTACGTCGCTTTCGGGCCGTCGCGACCAGCAGGACCAAGGCGCCGGTGCCCGTGGTGGCGATGCTCGGTGAGTCGATCGTCCACGCCGAGGACATCCGCCGGCCGTCGGGCCTGCGTCGGGAGTACCCGGGCGAGGCGCTCGCGCGGCTGGCGCGCTTCTACTCGGGGTCCGATCTCATGGTGCCGTCCGCCTCGCGCGCCCGCGGGCTGCGGCTCCGCGCGACCGACGGCGATTTCACGACGGGCTCCGGGCCCGAGGTCGCCGGGACCACCCTGGCACTGGTGATGGCGCTGACGGGGCGGGACGCGTACCTGCCGGAGCTCTCCGGCGACGGCCTCGCGGAGTTCGCCGCGCGCTGAACGCAGGGTCGTCAGCCGAGGTTGAGCGCGGCGGTGACGGTGGCGCGCACGCGCCGGTGCACCTCGTCGGGCGACGACGCGTCGAGCTTCCCGTCGAGGTGCAGGAAGGCGAGTCCGTGGACCAGCGCCCACACGGCGGTGGCGGTGTCCTCGGACGCGGACGCCGGCAGAGTGCTGCGGACCAGCGCGCTCAGGTACGCCTTGATCGCCCCGACCGCCTCGACGCGATCGGGCTCGGTGCCGCAGGGCTCGGCGAACATGGCCCGGAACAGCCCGGTTCGGTGCAGCGCGAAGTTCACGTAGGCGATCGCGATGTCGGCGAGATCCTCCGGGCCCGACGGGGCCGGCGCCGCAGCCGTCAGGGCGGTGGCGAGATCGCGGTACCCGACGGCGGCGACGGCGGAGATCAGGGCGCCCCGGTCGGAGAAGTGCCGGTAGGGGGCGGCCGTGGAGACGCCCGCCCGACGGGCCACGGCGCGCAGCGACAGATCGTTGGCGCCGCCCTCCTCGTCGAGGATCTCGACGGCGGCCCCGACCAGGGCGCTGGGCAGGTCGCCGTGATGGTAGGTCGAGGTCATGGGCTCATACTACAACACTGTGTTGACACCGCTTACATCTCCGGCCGCGCGCGGTGCTCGCGCCCGCCCGGGGCATCAGCGGCGTCAGGGGAGCAGCGCCACCGAGCCCGTGGTGCGGCGCTCCTGCAGGTCGATGTGTGCCTGCTCGGCCTCGGCCAGCGGGTAGGTCGCGCCGACGGCGAACCGCAGCGACCCGTCGCGCAGACCGTCGAGGACGGCGCCGCTGCGCAGCGCGAAATCCTCCGGCGTCGCCACGTGGTGGGTCAGCGTGGGCCGCTGCACGAACAGCGAACCGAGCGGGTTGAGCCGCTGCAGGTCGAACGGGGGTACCGGGCCCGACGCCGCGCCGAACAGCACGACGATGCCCTTGTGCCGGGTGGACTCCAGTGACGCCTCGAAGGTGTCCTTGCCGACCCCGTCGTAGACCGCGGCCACGCCCTCGCCGTCGGTGAGCTCGCGGACGCGGGCCGCGATGCCCTCGTCGTAACGCAGCACCTGCCACGCGCCGGCCTCGCGGGAGAGCGCCTCCTTGGCGTCCGTCGAGACGGTCGTGATGACGCGGGCGCCGAGCGCCGTCGCCATCTGCGTGATGAGCAGGCCGGTGCCGCCCGCGCCCGCATGCACGAGCACGGTGTCGCCCGGCAGCACCGGATGCGAGTCGTGGGTGAGGTAGTGCGCGGTCATGCCCTGCAGCAGGACGGACGCCGCGACCGCGGGCGGCACCCCGTCGGGCACCAGGACCGTGCGGTCGGCCGGGACGGCGACGAGCTCCGCGTACGAGCCCGGGCCGTCGCACCAGGCGATCACGTCGCCGACGGCGCGGCTCGTGACGCCCTCGCCCACCGCGACGATGGTTCCCGATCCCTCGCTGCCCGGGATGTACGGCAGTGGGGTGGGGTAGACGCCCTCGCGGATGTAGGTGTCGATGAAGTTCACGCCGATGGCGCTCGTGCGGACCAGCACCTGTCCGGGACCCGGCACCGGATCGGGTGCCTCGCCGTAGGTCAGGACATCAGGGCCGCCGTGTTCGGTCACAGTGATCGCGCGCATGGCTCATCTCTACCGCACGCGGTGTGGCAGGGTCGACGGGGCTGCGGAATCCGGCCGCGCGTGCCCCACGACCGAGGAGTCCCATCAGTGCGTTCACTCGTGTACTACGTCGCCGTCTCGCTGGACGGCCGGATCGCCGGCCCCGAGGGCCAGTACGACTTCTACCCGGTCGACGAGGAGTACTCGCGGCAGATGAACGAGGAGTGGGGTGACGGGCTGCCCACCGGCCTGCACGAGGCCCTCGGGATCACCCCGCCGCTCACGAAGTGGGACACGGTCGTCATGGGGACGACCACGTACCGGATCGGGTCGGACGTGGGCGTCACGGACCCGTACTCGCACCTGCGCACGGTCGTCTACTCGCGGTCGCTGGACCCCGCGGACTTCCCGGCCGTCGAGGTGGTGGCGGAGGACCCGGTCGAGCACATGCGTGCGCTCAAACAGGAGGAGGGCGGCGACATCTGGCTGTGCGGCGGGGGAGCGCTCGCCGCGACGCTCGCACCGGAGGTCGACAGGCTGGTGCTGAAGATCTACCCGGTGACCGCGGGCGACGGGGTGCCGCTGTTCGCGGGCGGCTTCGCGCCGCAGCAGTGGAAGCTGGTCTCGCACCGCGCCTTCGACATCGGGGTGATCCTCGCGCAGTACGAGCGCGCCTGATCGGCGGGCCCGGAGGCCGCCGGCCCTAGCGGCTGTGCGCCCGGTAGCCGGCCATCCGCTCGTGGTGGCCGGGCTCGGTGGTGGCCTTGCTGACCAGCTCGCGGTCCCATTCGGAGGTGTCGAGGCCGGCCTTCTCGGCCGCGTCCTTCGCCTGCGCCGGGTTCGCGACGATCTGGTCGCCCATGATCCCGTCGCCACCGACGAGGGTGATGCGCACGCCCTCCTCGCCCATGTTCTGCAGCACGGCGGTGGCACCGCCGTGCTTCGCGGCGAAGCCCTTCAGGCGGGAGACGACGTTGCCGGGTGCCTGATCACTCATACGGCCAGCTTATCGGTCGTGCGGTCCGATCCGCGCACCACCCGTGCCGACATCAGCCGGTACAGGATCGCCGTCTCGGCGATCACCGACATCGCGCCCGCGACGTGCAGCACGACCAGCAGCGCGGGGACGCCGGCGAAGTACTGGACCACGCCGATCAGCGACTGCGCCGCGACCACGACGAACAGGATCTTCACCCGGCGCCGCACGGCCTCGCTCGACGGTCCGCGGGCGATGAGCACGGCGGCCGCGATCAGGATAGCCACGTAGACCGCGACCAGGGCGCCGTGCAGCGAGGACAGCAGCGGGATCGAGACATCGAGGCGGTCGATGGCCTTCGGGTTGGTGCGGTCGCCCGCATGCGGGCCCGCGGCGGTGACGATCATGCCGGCCGTGAGCACCAGCGCCATCACCACGACGGAAGCGGCGACGAGGCGCCGGGCCCCGGCGGGCGCGGTCTCGATCTCGGCCCCGTCGTCGGGTTCGGCGACCTTGGCGTACAGCGTGGCGGCCAGCCAGACCATCGCGCAGGAGACGAGCATGTGGGCGCCGACCACCCACCAGCGCAGGCCGGTCAGCACGGTGATGCCGCCGAGAATGCCCTGCGCGAACGTGGACAGGGGCATGATCCACGCGTAGACCAGGATCTCGCGCCGCCGTCGGGCGCGAGTGACGGCGAGCACGATCGCGATCGAGGTGGTCACCACGATCCACACCGCGATCTGCCGGTTCCCGAACTCGATCGCCTGATGCCACCACGGGACCGCATCCTGCGGGATCGGCAGGAGCGAGTCGTCGAAGCACTTGGGCCAGGTGGGGCACCCCAGGCCCGAACCGGTCACGCGCACCACCGAGCCGGTGACGGCGATGAGCGCCTGGGAGAGCAGCACGGCGAGCGCGAGCCGCCGCTGCGTCTTCACGCTGGGCAGCGGTAGGCGATCGACGAGGCGCAGGAAGAGTTGGTACACGCCGATCATCGTACGTGTGCCGGCGCGGGCTACTACGACCTGTAGTGGATTAGCCGGTGAAACGGAACAGTCGCACGGCCGCCGCGGAGCCCACCACGCCCCACGCCAGGAGCACGGCCATCCCGAACCAGTCGACGGTGCCGGCGTCCGCGGCGCGGGTCAGGGCCTCGGTCAGTGCGCCCGACGGTGCCACCCTCGCGATCCACACGACCGCGTCGGGAACGTGTGCGTGCATCACGACGAGTGAGCCGATCGCGGCCAGCACGAACCACAGGAGATTCGCCAGCGCGAGCACGATCTCCGCCTTGAGCGTGCCGCCCAGCAGCAGCCCGAGCGAGGCGAACGCGAACACGCCCAGCGCGAGGATCGGCACCCACAGCAGCAGCCCGAGCGGCTCGGGCCGCCAGTCGAGCGCGAGACCGATCCCGCCGATGATCACCGCCTGCAGAATCACGACGAGGACCACCGCCAGCGTCTTCCCCGCGATGACGCCCCACCGGGGCAGCGGCGTCGCGCCGAGCCTCTTGAGCGCGCCGTAGCGCCGGTCGAAGCCGACGGCGATCGCCTGCCCGGTGAACGCGGTCGACATCACCGCGACGGCCATGATCGCCGGGACCAGGGAGCCGATCCGGGTCGCCTCGTCGCCGATCGGCAGCACCGTGAATCCGATGAGCAGCGCGATCGGGATGAACATGGTCAGCAGGAGCTGCTCGCCGTTGCGCAGCAGCAGCGTCAGCTCCATCCGGGTCTGCGCCGCGAGCATCGCCGCCGGGCGGGCGGCCTCGGGGTTGGGCAGGAAGGTGCCGCGGGCGAAGCGGGGCTCGGTTCGGGTCACGTCATCCCCTCAGATCGCGGCCGGTCAGGTCCAGGAACACGTCCTGCAGGGTCCGCGTCCCCACCCGCAGGTCGGTGATCAGCGCGCCCTGCGCGGCGAGGTACGCGGCGGTGTCCGCGACGACGGTCGGCGTCACCTCGGCGCCGCGCACCACGTAGGTCGAGCCGTGCGCGTCGGTCGAATCCACCGCCGCCGTGAAGCCGTGGCCGAGCCGGGCCGCGAGGGCCGCGGTGTCCAGGCCCGACGGTGCGCTCACGCGCAGTTCGTGCTCCGCACCGGCCCGGGTGAGCTCCTCCGGCGTACCGTCGGCCACCGCGCGGCCGCGGTCGATGATGACGACCCGGTCCGCGAGGGCCTCGGCCTCGTCGAGGAGGTGGGTGGTGAGCAGGACGGTGACCCCGTCGCGGCGCAGCGCGGCGATGAGGTCCCAGACGAGGAGGCGGGCCTGCGCGTCGAGCCCGGCGGTCGGCTCGTCGAGGAAGACCAGTTCGGGGCGCCCGACGAGGGCGCAGGCCAGGGCGAGGCGCTGCTGCTGTCCACCGGAGAGCCGGCGGTAGCTGACGTTCACCACGTCCTGCAGTCCCAGCGTCGAGAGCAGCCAGTCGGGGTCGTGGGGGTTCGCGGCGTACGCGGCCACGAGCCGGAGCATCTCGCCGGTCTTCGCACCGGGATAGGCGCCGCCGCCCTGCAGCATGACGCCGATCCGGGGCTTGAGGCGGGCCGCGTCGGCGACCGGGTCGAGCCCGAGGACCTCGACGGTGCCGGAGTCGGGGGAGCCGAAGCCCTCGCACAGTTCGACGGTGGTGGTCTTACCGGCGCCGTTGGGGCCGAGCAGGGCCAGGACGCTGCCGCGCTCCACGGTGAGGTCGAGTCCGTCGACGGCGACGACGTCGCCGAATCGTTTGGTGACGGAGGTCGCGGACAGTGCGGGCACGGGAGATCAGCGTACTCGGCCGCGCGCGAGCCGCCGCTCGCGCCTGCGGGGCAGCTCGAAGGCCAGGTACACGGCCAGCGCCACGATCACGACGGTGCTCATCCCGGCCTTGGCGATGACATAGGGCTCGATCTCGCCGCCGTTGGGCATGAGCATCACCGACACCACGCTCGAGACGATCACCGCGGCCAGGCGGAAGCCGGGCGCCGTGGCCCACGCGGCCAGCGGGACGATGGCCCACAGCAGGTACCAGGGCTGGACCACCGGGAACAGTAGGACGAGCGCGGCCATCGAGATGCCGAGGGCGCCGACCGCGTGGATCCGGCCGGACAGGGTCGCGAGGAGCATGCGCAGCACGATCACCGCGGCCAGCGCGGCGGCGATCGGACGCGTGATGGCGAGGATCGCGGTGGTGTGGTCGCCGAGTCCCAGCAGGACGCCGACCAACCCGGTCGCCATGCCGAGGACCGTGGGGATCGACATCCACGAGCGGACCCGATTGGCCCCGCCCAGGGTCCCCGCGTCCAACCAGCCGTAACCCAGCCCGGTCACCTGGCAGACGACGACCACCACGATCACCAGCACGATCGCGAGGAAGCCGGCGGACAGCGCGACGGCGATCGGCGTGCGGCCCAGATCCGGCCGGAACTCCCGGATCGCGGTGCGCCAGTCGCGCAACCGCCCGCCGATGTCCGGGAAGGTGCCGCCCAGGCGCCGGGCGAGCGCCATGCCGATGAAGCCGAGCGCGAGCACGGAGGTGATCTTGATCAGGCTCGACGCGGCGATCGTCGCAGCGCCGGCGGTGAGCAGCCACCCGGTCCGGGTGGGCATCCATCCGTCCAGGAATCGTCGGCCGGAGGAGATCGCCCGCAGCGACCACTCCATGCCCACGAGCATCATCCCGAGCATGAGGCTCTCGTTGTGGATGCCCGCGATGAGATGGAAGATGACCAGCGGATTCGCGGCCCCGAGCCACAGGGCGGCCACCTCGTTGACGCCGCAGCGGCGGGCGAGCCGGGGGAGCGCCCACACGATCATCGCGACGCCGGCGAGCGCCAGCAGTCGGTGCGCGATCACGCCGGCGACCACGTTCTCCCCGGTCAGGGCCGTGATGCCGCGCCCCAGGTAGAGGAACAGGGGGCCGTACGGGGCGGGCGTGTCGCGCCAGATGTTGGGCACCGAGCGGGTGAAGACGTGGTCGATCCCGAGCGCCTTGGCGGGGCCGATGGCATAGGGGTCGAGGCCGCGCGCCGTGATCTCCGATTGCGCGAGGTAGGAGTAGACGTCCTTGCTGAACATCGGCGGGGCGAAGAGGAAGGGCAGCACCCACAGCGCGAGGATCCGGTCGAAGCCGCGGCGGGTGAGCCGGCGCGGCTGCGCGGGCACGGTGTGCGCGTTCGGGTTCAGGTACCCGATCGTGTACCGGCGCAGCAGCACCCACGCGATCATCAGCATCGCCGTGCCGACCATCGTCACCGTCAGCGCCGTGGACTGCATGCGGAACATCAGGCCGATGAGCCTGCGCCCGGCGATCGGGTTCTGCACCACCGGGAACGAGCCCACGCCCAGCGCGCCGAACGCGATGAGCACCGCCCCGACGCCGCCGAAGGTGGCGATCCTGCGGACCGTCCGCTTCTCCTGCGCGTTGAGGTCCGGGTACTGCTGCTCGTCGGTGTGCAGCCGGTTCACCGCGCCGCCCGCGCCCTGCGATCCCTGGTCCGACGGTGCCCCGTCGGGCTTGGTCAGGCCGAGGTAGTCCGCGAAGGTGCGCACGGGGGCGGGGAGGGAAGGGGTAGCGCGCACGTCCGCAAGAGTAGACGGTGGGCCGCACGTCCCGGGGCCGTCCGCCCGCTCAGTCCGGTCGCTCACCGGGGCTGAGCTTAGCCTGACCTTGCTGGAAGTGCTGGACGAATTAGGAAACAATCGTGTTGTGAAAAGCGAGCAGCACGAGGTTCACGCCTCGACGGCACAGCGTGACGGGGACACCCGTGACGCCGTGGTCGCGCTGCTCATGAACCGGGGCCAGGCCACCGCGGCCGATATCGGCGAGGCCCTGGGGATCACGACCACCGCCGTCCGCCGCCATCTCGACAATCTGCTCGAGGCGGGCGACGTGACGGTGGCGGCACCGTCGGGCCTGGCCAACCGCGGCCGGGGGCGCCCCGCCAAGG
Source organism: Tsukamurella spumae (assembly GCF_012396015.1). Lineage (GTDB taxonomy): Bacteria > Actinomycetota > Actinomycetes > Mycobacteriales > Mycobacteriaceae > Tsukamurella > Tsukamurella spumae. Next base: position 24,966 of record NZ_JAAXOQ010000036.1, read on the forward strand.
AGTTCCTGCTGACGCCCGCGGGGCGCCGGCAACTCGGGCAGGGGTACGACGTCCTCGCGGTCGACGCGCTGCGCGCGCTCCGCGAGGTCGGCGGCGAGGAGGCCGTGCGTGCGTTCGCGCGGCGCCGCGCCGAGCAGGCCATGAGCTCCGTCGGCGCAGCCCCCGGGCCGCAGGACCCGGTGGACGGCGCCCGTAGGATCGCGGCGGCCCTGTCGGCCGCCGGATTCAACGCCGATGCCCGGGAAGTGGGCAACGGCGTCCAGATCTGCCAGCACCACTGCCCGGTGTCGGAGGTCGCAGCCGAGTTCCCCGAATTGTGCGAGGCCGAAATTTCGGCGTTCGAGCAGGCGTTGGGAACACATGTACAGCGTTTGGCCACCATCGCCAATGGTGACCGCGCATGCACCACCCACGTGCCCCTCGAGCGCGTGGTACCGCGAGCAACCGCTAAGGAGCTTCGATGACAACGGTCGAGAACGGCCCGCTGTCCCAGGAGGAGACGATCGCGTCCCTGGGCACCTACGGCTACGGGTGGCACGATTCCGATGCCGCCGGCGCCTCGGCGCAGCGAGGCCTGTCCGAGGCCGTCGTCGCCGACATCTCGGGCAAGAAGAACGAGTCCGAGTGGATGCTGAACCAGCGACTCAAGGCGCTGAGCATCTTCGAGAAGAAGCCGATGCCCACCTGGGGCAGCGACCTCGACGGCATCGACTTCGACAACATCAAGTACTTCGTGCGCTCCTCGGAGAAGCAGGCCGAGTCCTGGGAGGACCTGCCCGAGGACATCAAGAACACCTACGACAAGCTCGGCATCCCCGAGGCGGAGAAGCAGCGCCTCGTCGCCGGTGTCGCTGCGCAGTACGAGTCCGAGGTGGTCTACCACTCGATCCGCGAGGATCTGGAGGAGAAGGGTGTCATCTTCCTCGACACCGACACCGGCCTCAAGGAGCACCCGGAGCTGTTCGAGGAGTACTTCGGCTCGGTCATCCCCGCGGGCGACAACAAGTTCTCCGCGCTGAACACCGCCGTGTGGTCGGGCGGCTCGTTCATCTACGTGCCCAAGGGCGTCCACGTGGACATCCCGCTGCAGGCCTACTTCCGGATCAACACCGAGAACATGGGCCAGTTCGAGCGCACGCTGATCATCGTCGACGAGGACGCCTATGTGCACTACGTCGAGGGCTGCACCGCGCCGATCTACAAGTCGGATTCGCTGCACTCCGCCGTGGTCGAGATCGTCGTCAAGAAGGGCGGCCGCTGCCGCTACACGACCATCCAGAACTGGTCGAACAATGTCTACAACCTGGTCACCAAGCGCGCCAAGGCCGAGGCCGGCGCCACCATGGAGTGGATCGACGGCAACATCGGCTCCAAGGTCACCATGAAGTACCCGGCCGTGTGGATGATGGGCGAGCACGCCAAGGGCGAGGTGCTCTCCGTGGCCTTCGCCGGCGAGGGCCAGCACCAGGACACCGGCTCGAAGATGGTGCACTTCGCGCCGAACACCTCGAGCAACATCGTCAGCAAGTCGGTCGCCCGCGGCGGCGGCCGGGCCAGCTACCGCGGCCTGATCCAGATCAACAAGGGCGCGCACGGCAGCAAGTCCACGGTCAAGTGCGATGCGCTGCTGGTCGACACGATCTCCCGGTCCGACACGTACCCGTACGTGGACATCCGCGAGGACGACGTGACGATGGGCCACGAGGCCACCGTCTCGAAGGTCTCCGACGACCAGCTGTTCTACCTGATGAGCCGCGGCCTCACCGAGGACGAGGCCATGGCCATGGTGGTGCGCGGCTTCGTCGAGCCGATCGCCAAGGAGCTGCCGATGGAGTACGCGCTCGAGCTGAACCGCCTGATCGAGCTTCAGATGGAAGGGTCCGTGGGCTAAGTGAGCAACACTCTCAACGAGGCTGTCGAGGCACATCCCGTCGCCAACAAGGGCGAGCTGTTCACGTCCTTCGACGCGGCGGCCTTCGAGATCCCCAGCCACCGCGACGAGGCGTGGCGGTTCACCCCGCTGCGCCGCCTGCGGGGCCTGCACGACGGTTCCGCGCAGGCCGACGGTGCCGTGACCGCCACCGTCGACGCGACGCCCGAGGGCGTGTCCTTCGAGACCGTCGCCAAGGGCGACGAGCGGCTCGGCCAGGGTGGTACGCCGTTCGATCGCGTTGCGGCGCAGGCCTTCACGTCCATGACGGAGGGCTTCGTGCTCACCGTCGCCAAGGAGGCGGAGGTCGCGGAGCCGGTCTTCGTCCGCATCGCCGGCCCCGGCGAGGGCAAGACCTCCTTCACGCACATCCAGGTGCGGCTCGAGCGCCACGCCCGCGCCGTGGTCGTGCTCGACCACACCGGCTCCGGCACGGTGGCCGAGAACGTCGAGGTCATCCTGGGCGACGGTGCGTCGCTCCAGATCATCGACGCGCAGGACTTCGCCGACGACGCGGTGTGGGTCACGCAGCACCACGTCCGCGTGGGCCGCGACGCCCATGTCCGGCACTTCGCCGTGCAGCTCGGCGGCGAGCTGGTCCGCATGACCCCCCGCGTGCAGTTCGACGCGCCCGGCGGCAACGCCGAGCTGTTCGGCCTGTACTTCGCCGACGACGGCCAGCACCTCGAGCAGCGCCTGCTGGTCGATCATGCGGTGCCGCACTGCAAGTCGAACGTGATCTACAAGGGCGCGTTGCAGGGCGATCCGTCGTCCAAGCTGCCCGACGCGCACACCGTCTGGGTGGGTGACGTGCTGATCCGCGCCGAGGCCGAGGGCACCGACACCTTCGAGCTCAACCGTAACCTGGTGCTCACCGACGGCGCGCGCGCCGATTCGGTGCCGAACCTGGAGATCGAGACCGGCGAGATCGAGGGCGCGGGCCACGCCAGCGCCACCGGCCGGTTCGACGACGAGCAGCTCTTCTACCTGCGTTCGCGCGGCATCCCGGAGGACGAGGCGCGCCGCCTCGTGGTCCGCGGCTTCTTCCAGGAGCTGATCGACCGGATCTCCGTCCCCGAGCTGCGCGAGCGACTCGCCGCCGCCATCGAACACGAACTCGCCACCGCCGGCGTCTGATACTCGAAGAAGGAATTACGTTGTCTACTCTGGAAATCCGTGATCTGCACGTCAACGTCGTGCAGGCGGACGAGAACGCCGAGCCGATCGAGATCCTCAAGGGCGTCGACCTGACCATCAAGTCCGGCGAGACCCACGCGATCATGGGCCCCAACGGCTCCGGCAAGTCCACGCTGAGCTACGCCATCGCGGGCCACCCCAAGTACGAGGTCACGCAGGGCACGATCACGCTCGACGGTGAGGACGTGCTGTCGATGACAGTCGACGAGCGCGCCCGCGCCGGCCTGTTCCTGGCCATGCAGTACCCCGTCGAGGTGCCCGGCGTCTCCATGTCCAACTTCCTGCGCTCGGCCGCCACCGCGGTCCGTGGCGAGGCCCCGAAGCTGCGGCACTGGGTCAAGGAGGTCAAGGACGCGATGGGCGAGCTGTCCATCGATGCGCAGTTCGGCGAGCGTTCGGTCAACGAGGGCTTCTCCGGCGGCGAGAAGAAGCGTCACGAGATCCTGCAGCTGGGTCTGCTCAAGCCGAAGTTCGCCATCCTCGACGAGACCGACTCGGGCCTCGACGTCGACGCCCTGCGCGTCGTCTCCGAGGGCGTGAACCGCTACGCGGAGCGCGAGCACGGCGGCATCCTGCTCATCACGCACTACACCCGCATCCTGCGCTACATCCACCCCGAGTTCGTGCACGTCTTCGTGAACGGCCGGATCGTGGAGTCGGGCGGCCCCGAGCTGGCCGACGAGTTGGAGGAGAACGGCTACGTGCGGTTCACCCAGGGCTCGGTAGCTGGCGCAGGGGCATGACCACAACGACCTTCGACGTGACGGCCGTGCGGCAGGATTTCCCGATCCTCGCCCGCACGGTCCGTGACGACAAGCCGCTGGTCTACCTGGACTCCGGGGCCACCTCGCAGCGCCCGCGCCCGGTGCTCGACGCCGAGTGGGAGTTCCTCACCACGCACAACGCCGCGGTGCACCGCGGCGCGCACCAGCTGGCCGAGGAGGCCACCGACGCGTACGAGGACGCGCGCGCCGCGATCGCGGAATTCGTGCGGGTCTCGCCGGACGAGCTGGTGTTCACCAAGAACGCCACGGAGTCGCTGAACCTGGTGGCGTACACCCTCGGTGACGATCGCTCGGCCGTCGTGCTGGGCGGGCACCGCCTGCGTGAGGGCGACACGGTCGTGGTCACCGAGCTCGAGCATCACGCGAACCTGGTGCCCTGGCAGGAGCTGTGCCGGCGCACCGGAGCCACCCTCAAGTGGTACGGCGTCACCGACGACGGCCGCATCGACCTCGACTCGCTGGAGCTCGACGAGTCGGTGAAGATCGTCGCGTTCACGCACGCCTCCAACGTGACCGGCGCGATCGCGCCGGTGCCGGAGCTGGTGGCGCGGGCCCGTGCGGTCGGTGCCGTGGTCGTCCTCGACGCCTGCCAGTCGGTACCGCACAGCCCCGTCGACCTCGCGGCGCTGGACGTGGACTTCGCCGCGTTCTCGGGCCACAAGATGTACGGCCCGTCGGGTGTCGGCGTCCTGTACGGCAAGCGTGAGATCCTCACCCAGCTCCCGCCGTTCATCACGGGCGGCTCGATGATCGAGACCGTCACGATGGAGGTTTCGACCTACGCCGCGCCGCCGCAGCGGTTCGAGGCGGGCGTCCCGATGACCTCGCAGGTCGTGGGCCTCGGTGCTGCGGTGAAGTACCTGACCGCACTGGGCATGGACACGGTCGCGGCGCACGAGCACGCGCTCGTGAGCGCCGCGCTCGATCGGCTCGGCGCCATCGAGGGGCTCCGGATCATCGGGCCCACCGAGAACCGGGACCGCGGCAGCGCGGTCTCGTTCGTGGTCGACGGGATCCACGCCCACGACCTCGGGCAGGTGCTCGACGACGAGGGCGTCGCGATCCGCGTGGGCCACCACTGCGCGTGGCCCCTGCACCGCCGGTTCGGCGTGGCCGCGACCGCGCGCGCGTCCTTCGGCGTCTACAACACCGCTGCTGAGGTGGACGTGCTCGGCGACGCGATCGTCAAGGCCCAGAAGTTCTTCGGGGTGATCTGATGCGCATGGAGCAGATGTACCAGGACGTGATCCTGGACCACTACAAGCACCCGCACCACCGCGGGCTGCGCGAGCCCTTCGGGGCCGAGGTCCACCACGTCAATCCCACGTGCGGGGACGAGGTGACCCTCCGGGTGCAGCTCTCCGACGACCACGAGACCGTCACCGACGTCTCGTACGACGGGCAGGGCTGCTCCATCTCGCAGGCGTCGACGTCCGTCCTCACCGACCAGGTGATCGGCGCGCCCGTCGGCGAGGCCCTGAAGATGTTGCAGTCGTACACCGAGATGCTGCAGTCCCGTGGTCAGCTCGAGGGCGACGAGGACCTCATCGGCGACGGCATCGCCTTCGTCGGCGTCTCGAAGTACCCGGCGCGCGTGAAGTGCGCGCTGCTCGGCTGGATGGCGTTCAAGGACGCCCTGTCCCAGATCATCGACTCGGAGGAGAAGACGGCATGAGCGAAAATGCTGCCGAGGCCACTGCGGCTGAGGCGACCGCGGCCGAACCGGCGCAGGCCGGCGACAATCCGCTGAACCTGCCCACCCTGTTCGACGTCGAGGAGGCCATGCGCGACGTGGTCGATCCCGAGCTGGGTATCAACGTGGTCGATCTGGGCCTCGTCTACGACCTCAAGGTGGACGACGATGCCGCCGTCCTCATCGACATGACGCTCACCTCGGCGGCGTGCCCGCTGCAGGACGTCATCGAGGACCAGACCCGCGCCGCGCTGGTCACCTCCGGGCTGGCCACCGACGCGAAGATCAACTGGGTCTGGCTGCCGCCGTGGGGCCCGGACAAGATCACCGACGACGGTCGCGAGCAGCTCCGCGCCCTCGGCTTCACGGTCTAGGGGCGCGGGCCGGGCGGCACGGCATCGGTGTCCGTGCGCGCACCGGGGAGCACCTACCCATATGGACGGGTTTTGTCCTATTTCACGGTGAAAAGTCCAGTGCCGCAATATCATGTCGCCATGTTCGTTGACCTGGGTGTACGTGATTTCCTGGATAGAGCCGAGCTCGTGTATCCCGACCGGGTGGGGATGGTCGACGAGCCCGACCAGTCGGCACCGTCGTGGGGGGAGAAGACTTACGCCGAGATGGCGGCGCTGGCCCGCGGGCAGGCCGCGCGGCTCGACGAGCTCGGCGTGCCCGTGGGCGGCCGGGTCGCGATCGTTTCGCAGAACGCAGCGCGCCTGCTGACCTCGTTCTTCGGCGTCTCCGGCTGGGGCCGGATCCTGGTCCCGATCAACTTCCGCCTCGCACCGGCGGAGGTCGAGTACATCGTCGAGGATTCCGGTGCGGAGGTGTTGATCGTCGACCCCGAGGTCGAGCACCTCCTCGATACCGTCACCGCGAAGCACGTCTTCGTGTTCGGCCGCGATGACGATGCGATCTTCGGCGCCACCGCCGCACCGCGCCCCTGGGCGGGCGATGAGACCGCCACGGCCACCATCAATTACACCTCCGGCACCACCGCGCGGCCGAAGGGCGTGCAGCTCACGCATCGGAACCTGTGGCTCAACGCCACCACCTTCGGCCTGCACATGTCGCTCACCGACAACGACGTGCTGCTGCACACGCTGCCCATGTTCCACGCCAACGGCTGGGGAATGCCCTTCGCCGCCACGGGAGTCGGGATCAAGCACGTCGTCCTCCGCAAGGTCGACGGTGCCGAGATCCTCCGCCGGGTACGTGATCATGGCGTCACCGTCATGTGCGCGGCCCCCGCCGTGGTCACGGCGGCGCTCGACGCGGCCGCCGAGTGGGTCGGCCCGATTCCGGGGAGCGGCACGGTCCGCGTCATCTGCGCGGGCGCCCCGCCGCCCACGCGCATCATCCACCGCGTCCGATTCGAACTGGGCTGGGAGTTCATCCAGATCTACGGCCTCACCGAGACCTCGCCGCTCCTCACGGTGAACCGCGAGCGTGCGGAGTGGGCCGCCGACGACCCGATGGAGGTGGCGCGCAGGCTGGGTCGCGCCGGGGCCCCGGCGCTCGGCGTGCGGCTCAAGATCGACGAGGACGGCGAAATCCTCGCCCGCACCAACCATGCACTCACGGCCTACTGGAACAAGCCGGTCGAGACCGCCGAGGCGCTCGAGGGCGACTGGTTCCACACCGGTGACCGGGGGACCTTCGAGGGTGGCTACCTCACGATCGCCGACCGCAAGAAGGATGTCATCATCTCCGGCGGTGAGAACGTCACCTCCATCGAGGTCGAGGACGCGTTGGCGCTGCATCCCGCCGTGCGCGAGGTGGCCGTGATCGGTATCCCCGACGAGAAGTGGGGCGAACTGGTGACGGCGATCGTCGTGGCTGACGGCGTCACCTCGGAGGAGCTCATCACCCACACCCGCGAGCACCTCGCCGGCTACAAGTGCCCCAAGCGGATCGACTTCGTCAGCGAGCTGCCCCGCACCGCGACCGGCAAGATCCAGAAGTTCCTGCTGCGCTCGCCCTTCTGGGACTCCTTGGAGCGCAAGGTCAACTGACGCCTCTCACGCGTGCCAGGCCGTCGCGCCGACGTTGTCGATCATCCGCTGCAGCGAGCGGATCGTGGTGATGTACTCGTCGTCCGTGACGCCCTCGCGGATGGTCGCGAGGGCTGCGTGGACGTCGGACCAGGTCTCCTCCCGGCGCTGCCGCCCCGTCGGGCTGACAGTGAGGGCACCGTCGACCTCGAGGAGTAGCCCGGTCGCGACCAGGGCGAGCGCGTCCGGGCGGAGGGCGTCGTCGGTGTCGACGAAGCCGCGGTGGAACTCGACCACCTCGTCGATCGTGACCGCCGCGGGCCGGTCGGCGACGTAGTTGAGCGTCCACCGCTGGAGGTCTCCATGCCGACGACGCTAATTCCTCAATGATGCTTCAGGTCAAGGGTGCTTTCGGAGGTTCGGCGCACCGTCTGGGTGTCGGGGTGGGATGATGAGACCCAACGATAGAACACGTTCTACGCAGGAGGATGCCGTGTTCGAGTGGTCCGACGAAGACCTGATGGTGCGCGACGCGCTGCGCGCGTTCATCGACAAGGAGATCCGCCCGCACGTCGACGAGCTGGAGACGGGCGTCCTGCCGCCCTACGACATCACTCGGAAGATGCTGCGGACCTTCGGCATCGACCAGGTCAACCGGGAGAACCTCGCGGCGGAGCTCGCCGCCGAGGAGGCGGGGGAGAAGCCCGGGGCCCCCGGTGGTGGTGGAGCCTCCAGCACCTTGTCTTCGTCGATGTTCCTCATCCTCAACGTCGAGATGGCCGGGGTCAGCCTCGGCCTCATCGGCTCGATGGGCGTCTCGATGGGGCTGACGGTGTCCACCATCAAGTCCCGCGGCACCCTCGCGCAGAAGAAGCGCTGGCTGCCCGAGCTGGTCACCATGGAGAAGGTGGGCGCCTGGGCGATCACGGAGCCCGACAGCGGCTCGGACGCGCTCGGGGGCATGAAGACGACGGTGCGCCGCGACGGCTCCGGCGGCTACATCCTCAAGGGACAGAAGACCTTCATCACCAACGGCCCGCACGCCGACACGATCGTCGTCTTCGCCAAGCTCGACGAGGGCGACGGTACGCCGATCCGCGACCGCAAGGTGCTCACCTTCGTGCTGGACACGGGCATGGAGGGGCTCACCCAGGGCAAGGCCTTCAAGAAGATGGGCATGATGAGCTCGCCCACCGGAGAGCTGTTCTTCGACGACGTCCACCTCAGCGCGGACCGGCTGCTCGGCGAGACCGAGGAGACGCCGGGCGGCGGCGGGGCGTCGGCGAAGGCCGGCTTCACCGCCGAGCGCATCGGCATCGCGGCGCTGAGTCTGGGCATCATCAACGAGGCACAGCGGCTGTCGATCGACTACGCCCGCTCCCGCACCCTGTGGGGTCAGGAGATCGGGAAGTTCCAGCTCATCCAGCTCAAGCTCGCCGAGATGGAGGTGGCCCGGATCAACGTCCAGAACATGCTGTTCACGGCCATCGAGGCCTCCCGGGCCGGGAAACCGCCGACGCTGGCGCAGGCGTCAGCCATGAAGCTCTACAGCTCGCGGGCCGCGACCGAGGTGGCGATGGAGGCCGTGCAGCTCTTCGGCGGCAACGGCTACATGGCCGAGTACCGCGTGGAGCAGCTCGCCCGCGACGCCAAGTCGCTGATGATCTACGCGGGGAGCAACGAGATCCAGGTGACGCACGTGGCGAAGGGACTGCTGCGCGGCGAATAGCCCGTCCCCTGCACCACCGGCCGGCACCTCGCGATGAGGGCCGGCCGGTGGCGTATTACCTGGTGCAGACGGATCAGGGGATGGTGATGACCTGTGGCAGATAGGGCTTGTCGGTACCGCGGGTCCGGCGAGTTGGTACCGCTGTTCCGGCGACCCGGAACCGGCCCGCGCGTGAGGCGGGCCGGCACCGTCGGGGGTTACTCCCAGTAGCCGGTGGTCG
>NZ_JAAXOQ010000037.1 GCF_012396015.1 Tsukamurella spumae
CCCGCAGGCCGCGCGCGACGCGGCCCGGGCGGCGCTGGCCTGAACCGCCCGCGCGGCGCTCGCGGCGCTCGCGATGCGGCGCGGCGGCGGCCGGAAAACCTGTCAGCGGTCGCTGATAGACCTGGGAGCGTTCCGGGCCCACCGGGGCCCGACCGACGCGAGGAGCCGTCATGATCGATCACTTCGGGATCAACTGCGCCGACCTGGACGCCGCCAAGCGGTTCTACGACGGGGTGCTGGCGGTACTCGGCTCGCGCCGACTGATGGACTTCGACGTGGCCGTGGGCTACGGCGTCGAGCAGCCCGTCTTCTGGATCTCGGGCGCCGCGGAGGGTGCGTCCAACCGGGAGGCGCACATCGCCTTCGCCGTCCCCGACACCGCCACGGTGGACGAGTTCCACCGCGTCGCGCTGGAGCTGGGAGCGGAGTCGCTGCACGCGCCGCGCCTGTGGCCCGAGTACCACCCGGGCTACTACGGCGCCTTCGTCCGGGATCCGGACGGCAACAACGTGGAGGCCGTCTTCCACGGAGCCGCGTAGCAGGCGGTTTCAGGGATGTTCAGGGCGTGTTCACCGCGCCCGGAATACATCGGACTGCGGTCCGGTTATGCTCGATGAGTCTTGAGAGTTCAACTATCGAAGGAGCATCCCGATGAGCAACGTCCTCCCCGCCGGCACCTACGTCGTCGATCCCGTCCACTCGTCCGTCGAGTTCTCCGTGCGCCACCTCATGGTGAGCAAGGTCAAGGGCCGCTTCGACGAGTTCTCCGGCACGATCACGGTCTCCGAGGACGGGACCGCATCGCTCGCCGCGGAGGTCGACGTGACCACCGTGAACACCCGCAATGCGCAGCGCGACGCCCACATCCGCACCGCCGACTTCTTCGACGCGGAGAACTACCCGAAGGCGACCTTCACGTCCACCGGTGTCGCGGCGAAGGGCTCGGACTACGTCCTGTCCGGCGAGCTGACGCTGCGCGGGGTCACCAAGCCCGTGCAGTTCGACCTCGAGTTCCTCGGCACCAACCCCGGCATGGGCCAGGGTGAGGTGGCCGCGTTCGAGGCCAAGACCGTGATCACCCGCCAGGACTTCGGCATCACGATCGATATGCCGCTGGAGACCGGCGGGAGCGTCATCGGCGACAAGATCACCCTGACGCTCGACATCGAGGCCGTGCGCCAGGCCTGATCCTCGGCACGACGAAGCCCCCGCACCGTGTCCTCGGGTCCGTGAGGCGGTGCGGGGGCTTCGTCGCCGGAGTCAGTAGTGGAAGGTGTCCGACGGCGCGGGGGCGTGCTCGCCCTCGATCCCGTCGGAGACGACGATGCCGTAGGCGCGCGCCAGGTCGAGGATCTTCGTGGCCCGCGCGATCCGCGGCAGATCGGAGCCGTTGCGGATCTCGCCTCCGTCCCGGTCGAACTCCGCGAAGAACTCCCGCGACCAGCGGATGTCCTCGGGCGAGGGGCTCAGCCCCTCGTTCACCGGGTGACACTGATCCGGGGTGAGGCAGATCTTTCCGGTCATGCCGAACTCGGCCGAGACGGCAGTGGCCTCGCTCAGCAACAACCCCTTCGAGCCGACCGTCGGGCCGTCGATGGCACCGGGCAGGTGCGCCGCCTTCGCGGCGATCGTGAACCGCGACCGGGCGTAGGCCAGGGTCATCGGGTCGCCACCGAAGCCGGTGTCGCGGCGGAAGTCGCCGATGCCGAAGGCCAGCCGGAAGGTTCCCTTGGCGGAGGCGATCTCGCCGATCCGCTCCAGCCCGCGCGCCGTCTCGACCAGCGCCACGATGAGCGTGTCCGGCAGCCGCTTCGCGGTCTCGGTCACGTGGTCCATCGACTCGACCATCGCCAGCATCACGCCACCCAGGTGCGGCGCACCGCGCAGCGCCTCCAGGTCGTCGGCCCACCACTGCGTGCCGAAGCCGTTGACGCGCACCCAGGCGCCCGGGGGCACACCGTCGTTCTCCCGCCCCAACCACTCCACCACGTTCGCCCGGGCGACGGCCTTGTCCTTGGGCGCGACGGCGTCCTCGATGTCGAGCACCACGATGTCGGCGCGCGAGCGGGCGGCGGCGTCGAAGCGGTCCGGCTGCGTCGCGTTCACCAGGAGCCAGCTCCGGGCGAGCACGGGATCGATCCGGAAGCCGACGGGCTCGTCGGCGTCGATGGTCGTGGGAGTGCGCGGCGTCATCGTCTATGGCCTCAGGTTTCTTCTGCGGGTTCGATGAAGAGGGTACCGATACGCCGGAAGGCCCCGGGCGAGTGCCCGGGGCCTTCCGTGGATCGCTGATTCAGCGCGGGGTCAGTTGAACCAACCGGTGCGCTGCATCTGCCACACCTGGTCGCTCCAGTAGCCCCAGGTGTGGGTGCCCACCGACGAGAAGTCGTAGTGAGCGGGCACACCGGCCTTGTCGGCAGCGGCCTTGAAGGCCTCCGACTGCGACTTGGCGAGGATCTCGAGCGGCACGCCCTGGACGATGTCCGCAGGCGTCGGGTTCGGCGTGTACTTGCCGGGCTCACCGGTCGACGCGGTGATCCACAGCTTCAGGCCCTTCATACGGCCGGCCTGCACGGTCGGGTCGTTCTTCGCCCAGTTGGCGTCGAACGGGCCGCCCCACATGTCGAGCACGTTGTAGCCGCCCGCATCCAGCATCGCGACACCCACGGCGACGGGCATGCCCGGAGCCGAGGTGTTCAGGAAGCCCGACAGAGCCGCGGCGCGCTTGTACACGCCGGGGTTGTTGGCAGCGTTGATGAGGGCGGCGCCGCCACCCATCGAGATGCCGACGAGCGACAGGTTGCTCGAGAAGCCGCGCGACTTGATGTACGCCGGCAGGCTCGAGGCCAGGAAGTTGCCCCAGGTGGGCTTGTAGGTGCCGTTGCCCTGCTTCGACGAGTTCGCCCAGTTCGTGTAGAAGCTGGCGGTACCGCCGACCGGCATCACGACGTTGATGCCCTTCTCCGACAGGAAGGCGACGTTGGAGTCGCGCTCCCAGCCCGAGACGTCCTGCGTGGCGCGCAGACCGTCGAGGAAGACGACGGTCGGGGCCTTGGCCGGGTCGGTCGTGGTGGAAGCCCACGAACGCACCGTCACGGCCGGCATGCCCGCACCGTCGACCTTCTCGGACTTGAATCCCTTGGGCGGGTTCTTGGCGCTACCCGGCCCCCAGGCACCGGCGACGCCGGCACCCATGCCGGCGAGGGCGGGCACCATGGCCGCGGTGAGAACCGCCGCACCCGCTCGCTTACCCCAGGCTGCTCGCATTGCTGACCTCTCCTTTTTCACGCGTCTCCGCGCAATAGCTGGTGGACCGGACCGCCGGCCGTCTCCGACCAAGCCATGTCACAGCCGTCACTCTAACATCGTTTGTCACACATGTCACATGACTCACATGAGTCACATGGGCGACACTCTCCCTGGATCTCATCGAAATCACAGGGTAAGTCGTTACAGACCCTCCCACATTCCTCAGGAAAGTCGTGCACATCACAATACGACAGAAGGCCCCGTTCGTCCGAACGGAGCCTTCCCTCGTGTGATCTGTTCGTCCGTTCGCGAAGGCTACTTCGAGAACCAACCGGTGCGCTGCATCTGCCACACCTGGTCCTGCCAGTAGCCCCACGTGTGGGTTCCGGCGGGCGGGAAGTCGTAGTGCACCTTGTTCAGGCCGGCGCGCTGCGCCGCGCCCTGGAAGGCACGCGACTGCGACAGCGCGAGCCACTCGAGCGGCACGCCCTGGATGACATCGGCGGGGCCCGGGTTCGGGGTGTACTTGCCGAAGACGCCGTTGCCGGCCGAGATCCACAGCGGGATGTTCTTCAGGCGGTTCACCTGCACGGTCGGGTCGTTCTTGGCCCAGCGCGCGTCGAACGGGCCGCCCCACATGTCGAGGCCGGCGTTGTAGCCGCCCGAATCGAGGGAGGCGATGCCGACGGCGATCGGGATGCCCGGCGCCGAGATGTTGTTCAGGCCCGACAGCGACGCGGCGCGCTTGTAGTAGCCGTTCGAGTCGAGGGTGTTGATGATCGCGGCGCTACCGGACATCGAGAGGCCGACCAGCGAGACATTGTCGCTGAAGCCGAGGCTCTTGATGTACTGCGGCAGGCTGGTCTTCAGGAACGAGGCCCAGGTGTAACGGTAGGGCTGACGGTTCGTCGACGACGGCGCCTGCCAGTCGGTGAACCAGCTCGAGGTGCCGCCGACCGGCATCACGACGTTGATGCCCTTCTGCGACAGGAAGGCCACGTTGGCGTCGCGCTCCCAGCCCGAGACGTCCCAGGTGGCGCGCAGGCCGTCGAGGAAGACCACGGTGGGGGCGGTCTTCGGGTTGGTCGTGGTGGAGGCCCAGGTGCGGACCTTCACGTTCGGCATGCCGGCGCCGTTGACGAAGGCCTGCTTGAAGCCCTTCGGCGGGTTCTTGGCGCTACCCGGACCCCACGCGTTCGCGGCGCCCGTGCCGGCGATCGTCAGGGCCGGAATGGCAGCCACGGTGACGGCGGCGGCGACAGCCTTCTTGGCCAAGCCGTTACGCATACGCATTCGTAACTCTCTTCCTTGTTCGGTCGCCCGGTGGGCGCGTCCTACCGCGCGCGGCCCCGGGGAACCGGGACCGTCCGGTACCACAGGAGAGCCCCATGGCACGGCAGGACAAGCGGAGCAATGCTCATCAGGCACTGTATGCGACATAACAGTTCCTGACAAACTCTTAGTCGGGCGTGTGCCCGGGTCCGTTACGGCCTGCCGCAAAGATCCTCCATACTGACAGGTCAGCGCTGGACAACCGGTACTTTTCGGACTCGGATCACACCGTATCGAACCCGTCACGCTCTCAGCTTGCACCCAGAATCAGGCCCGGCGGAGGGGTGTCGGCGCACCGTCGGACCCCGTACCGTCGGAGCGTGTCGTTCTCCCTCCCCGAACTCCCCGACTCCCCCGCCGAGCGCTACGCCGAGCTCGTCGACCACGCCCGGGCCCTGATCGACGGTGAGCCCGACCGGGTCGCCAACGCCGCGAACCTCTCGGCTCTCGTGAAGGCGACGGTGCCCGACCTCAATTGGGTGGGCTTCTACTTCTTCGACGGTGCCGAACTCGTCGTGGGCCCCTTCCAGGGGCTGCCCGCGTGCATCCGCATCCCGCTGAACCGCGGCGTGTGCGGGGCCGCGGCGCGCACGCGGCAGACGCAACGGGTCGACGACGTACACGCCGTCGCGGACCACATCGCGTGCGACGGAGCCACTCGTTCCGAGCTCGTCGTGCCGCTCGAGCGCGACGGCGAGCTGATCGGCGTCCTCGACCTCGACAGCGAGAAGCCCGCGCGGTTCAGCGACGACGATCAGCGCGGACTCGAGGCCGTCGCCGCGGTCTTCGTCGACTCGCTGCGCTGATTCAGCCGGCCGTTCACCCGGCCCGCAGTGGGCGTTTCGGGTGCGGATGGCCTCCCGCACCCGAACCGCGCGAGCGCACCCGGCATGCCGGGTGCGGCTGGGTGAAAGGGGTGCGGGAAGCCATCCTCACCCGAACTGCGCCGTCGCAGGCGGACGTGATGCGCCGCCACTGCCCGCCCGCGGCTGCGGGCTAGAAGCCGCGGCCCGGGTTGAGCAGGTTCTTCGGGTCCCAGACGGCCTTGATGCCGCGGTGCAGGTCGAGGACGTCGTCGGAGAGCTCCTCGCCCACCCATCGGGCCTTGAGGACGCCCACGCCGTGCTCGCCGGTCAGCGTGCCGCCGAGCTCCAGCGCAGCTTGGAAGACCTCGTCGGCGGCGTCCCAGATCGCCTGGGGCACCTCGCGTTCGTCCTTCGGGTAGATCAGGGTGGGATGGAGGTTGCCGTCGCCGGCGTGCGCGCAGGTGGGGATGTCCACGTGGTACTTCGCGGCGATCGCCTCGATCCGCGCGAACATCTCGGGCAGCCGCGAGCGCGGGACGCCCACGTCCTCGGAGAAGATGTTGCCCGCGTGCTCGTACGCGTGGAAGGCGGCGCGGCGCACGGCCAGCAGCTCGGCCGCCTCGACGGGATCGTCGGAGACCACCGTGTAGTGCGCGCCGGCGGCCTCGAACTCCCGTGCCAGCACGGCGGCGTCCGCCGGAGTGCTCCCCTGCCCGATGAGCATCGCCCGGGTCTCGTCCTCGAGTCCGAAGGGCCGCAGCGCCTCCACGCATTCGAGGGTGCGGCGGTCCATAAGCTCCATCAGCGCCGGGACGACGCCGGTGCCGACCACCGCGGCGACCGCCGCGGCCGCGCTCACCACATCGGGGAACGAGGCGGCGACCGTCGTCGGCGGGATCACCGGCGCGGGACGGAGTTTGACGGTGATCTCGGTGACGATGCCGAGCGTGCCCTCACTGCCCACGAGCAGCTGGGTCAGGTCGTAGCCCGTGACGCCCTTGACGGTGCGCCGCCCTGTCGTGATGATCCGCCCGTCGGGCAGCACGACGGTGAGCCCGAGCACGTACTCGCGGGTCACGCCGTACATGACGCAGCGCAGGCCGCCGGCGTTGGTCGCGACATTGCCGCCGATCGAGCAGATCTCGAACGACGAGGGATCCGGCGGATACATCAGGCCGTGCGCGCGGACGGCGCGATCGAGGTCGGCGTTGATGACGCCCGCCTCGGCGATCGCGTACTGGTCCGCGACGCTGATCTCCTTGATCGCGTTCATCTTCGCGAGCGAGATGATCACGCAGCCCTCGATGGCACTGGCGCCGCCGGCGAGGCCGCTGCCCGCGCCGCGCGGCACGATCACCACGTCGTTGGCGTAGCACCAGGCCGCCGCCGCGGCGACGTCCTCGGTGGTCTCGGCGAGCACCACCGCCAGCGGCACGGCGCCGTGCACCGGCGAGCAGTGGTCCACGGCATAGGCCGCCGTCACGTCGGGGTCGGTCAGGACCGACCCCGTGATCTCCGGGAAGGTATCCATCGAGGCCATGGGCGGCACCGTCCTACATCGGCATGAGGTAGGTGCGGCGCGGTACGCGCTGCAGCTCCTTATCGCGCAGCTGCGCGATCGACCTGCGGATCAGCAGGCGCGTGTCCTTCGGCTCGATGACACCGTCGATGTACCCGCGCTCCGCCGCCAGCCACGGCGTCGCCATGAACTGGTTGTAGAAGTCGATGAAGGCCTGGCGGATCGCGGGGCCGTTCTCGCCGGCCTCCTCGATCTCGCGCCGCTTGATGATCGCGGCCGCGCCCTCGGCACCCATCACGGCCAGGCGCGCCGTCGGCCACGCGAACACGAAGTCGGCACCCAGTTGCTTGGAGCCCATCACGGCCCACGCGCCGCCGTAGGACTTGCGCAGGATGATGGTGACCTTCGGGACGGCCGCCTCGACGTAGCTGAAGATGAACTTGCCCGATCGGCGGATCGTGCCGATCTTCTCCTCCTCGACGCCGGGCAGGATGCCGGGCACGTCGACGAGGAAGACGAGCGGGATGTTGAACGAGTTGCACAGGCGCACGAACCGGGCGGCCTTCTCGGACGCCTGGGTGTCGAGCGTGCCCGCCATGTGCATCGGCTGGTTCGCCACGACGCCGACGGGCTGACCGTCGACCCGGGCGAAGCCGGTCACGATGTTCGGCGCCCACAGCTCCGCGTATTCGAGGAAGTCGCCGTCGTCGAAGACGCGCAGGATCACGTCGTGGATGTCGTACCCGGCGGTGTCGGCGTCCGGGATGATCGACTCGAGCGAGAGGTCCGATTCGGTGATCTCCGGCTCCAGGCCCGGGTTGACCAGCGGCGCCCGCTGGTGCACCGAGTCCGGCATGAAGGACAGGTAGCGCTTGACCCAGTCGAACGCCGCCTGCTCGTCGGCGGCGATGTGATGCAGGTTGCCCCACTGGGCCTGCTTGATCGCGCCGCCGAGGTCCTCCGCGGAGGTGGTCTCGCCCGTGGTCGGGCGGATCACCTCGGGGCCGGTGACGAACATGTACGTGTTGTCCTTCACGCCGACGAGGACGTCGGTGTTGGCGGGGGCGTACACCGCGCCGCCGACGCAGGTGCCGAGGATCATCGAGATCTGCGGCACCTGGCCGCAGAGGCCGTCCTGGTGCCGGCCGAGCTCCGCGTACCAGGCGATCGATGTCGCGGCGTCCTGGATCCGGGCGCCGCCCGAGTCGTTGATGCCGACGACGGGCAGGCCCGCGGCCGCCGCGAAGTCGTACAGCTTGACCATCTTGCGGCCGAACATCTCGCCGACGGTGCCCGCACCCACCGTCTGGTCGTGGCTGAACGCCGCGACCTTCCGGCCGTTCACGGTGCCGTAGCCGATGACCACGCCGTCCTTGATCTTGTCGTCGCCGGGCGACTTGGCGAGCTGATCGAGCTCGACGAAGGTGCCCTCGTCGAAGAGCATGCGCATGCGGGCACGCGCGCTGGGCAGGCCCTTCGCGTCGCGACGGGCACGGGCCCGCTCGCTGCCCGGATCCTTCGCCGCCTCCAGGCGGCGGTACAGATCGTCGAGCTTGCCCGCGGTGGTGGTCAGGTCGACCTGGTCCGATACGTCCGTCACGTCAGTCACCCTATCCCCTTCCGTCGATCACGCGACGCCGTCCGCGGCGTCGAGCTCCGTGGTCATGTGCGCCGCGATCTTGCCGATGTACGGCTCGTCGATGATCTGCAGGTGGTCGCCGCCGATCTTGACGATCCGCAGGTCCTCGACCACCGGTGCCCAGCCGCCGTCCGGCGCGATGTCCGCGAAGTTGGGCTCGAGCTCCACCGCACCGTCGTGCATGCGATCCGCGCGGTAGAGCGTGACCGTGCCCCCGAACCGACCATAGTCGGCCGGGTTCACCTTGATCAGCATGCGGTTGTCCACGAAGGAGGTCCGCTGGTGCTCGATCATCGAGGTCGGGATCTTCTTGTCGGAGAGCTGCACCAGCTCCATGATGATCCGGAACTGGCCCTCGTCGTCGGCCGCGGCGAGGCGGTCGATCGGCAGCTCGATCTCGTCGCCGATGTCGTAGTTCTTGCGCGCGAACCGCTCCCAGCGCTCGAGGCGGGCCCGCTTCTCCGCGGGCTCATCGGTGAGCGGCACCGTCGGCGCGACCACGTCCAGCAGGCCCACGTACTCGACCTCCCGGCCCTCCTCCTCGAGGGCGCGCGCGAGGCCGTAGGCGAAGGCGCCGCCGAGGCTCCAGCCCGCGAGCCGGTACGGCCCCTCCGGCTGGATCTCCTTGAGCTTGGGCAGGTACTCGGCGACCCGCTCCTCGATCTCGCCCTCGATGCGCTCGAAGCCGTAGATCGGCAGATCCTCGGGCAGCTTGCGCAACAGCGCCTCGTAGGCGGTGGTGTTACCGCCGGCGGGGTGGAACAGGAAGAGCGGGCGGCGATCCGAGTTCTCCGGCTTGCGCAGGGTGCGGACGAAGCCGTCGACCGGCGTGGCCTCGTTCATGACCGCGCCCACATAGGTGGCCATCTCCTCGATGTTCTTCGAGTCGATGACGTCCTCGATGTCGATCTCGCCGCCGGCCCGCTCGGACAGGCGCGCGGTGAGCTTCTCCGCGACCTCCTCCGAGAGCACGTCCAGCTCGTTGAACACGCCGCCGGGCGACGCGCCGACCACGATCGCGTAGGTCGCGAAGGTCAGCCGCTCCGCGGCGTCGCGCGGAGGAACACCATCGCCGATGGCTTCCGCGACGGCCGCGCCGTCGAGGAGGCCGGGGGCGTCGCCGTTCTCGGCCTCGGGGGCCGGGGCCGACGGTGCCGCCGGCGCGGTCTCGGCCGCGGGCGCGGGCGCGGTCTCGGCCGCGGGCGCGGTCTCGGCGACCGGGGCCGCGGCGGGGGCCGCCCCGGCCTCCTCCTTGGCGGCCTTGATCATCTCGGCCAGCTGGCCGGCGTCGGCGAGTTCACCGGTGCCGGACTGGTGCTCGGCCAGCGCGTCCACCTGATCGCGGTGCTCGACCGCGTACTCGACGAACTGCACCACGTCGTTGAAGGACGCGTCGCGCACGGCCTGGATCTGGATCGGCGGGATGTCAAACTCGTACTCGGCGCGGTTCTTGATGCGCATCGCGAGGAGCGAGTCCATGCCGAGGTCGATCAGCGGGATCTCCTTGGGGAGGTCCTCGATCTCGAAGCCCATGGTCTCCGCGATGATCAGGCCCAGGCGGTGTTCCACCGTCTCACCCGAGTCAGGCGACCAGCGCTCGGCGCTGCCCTCCGGCGCGGGGGCCGCGGTCTCCTCCGAGACGGTGATCTCGGGCTCGGACTCGTCGAGCTCGTCCATCGCCTCCACGGCGGGCGCGGCCCTGGTGATGAGCGGCGCCGCGGCGGTCCCGGAGGCCTCGCCGGCCACGACGACCGCGTCGAGCAGTAGCCGGAACCGCCCGGAGGCGTTCTCGTGCACCTGGATCGACGCGCCGCCGGGGTGCGGGGTCAGCGTCGTGGTGAGGGTGAGCCCGTCCTTCGGCTCGCCGTGCTCGACCGCGGCGGTGACCGCCGCACCGTCGAGCACCTGGACCGCGGCGTGCTTGGCGAGGTCGACCAGCGAGACCCTGGTCTGGTCGCCCAGTGTCAACGCATCGGCGTCGAGCTGCCAGACGTGCCGGCCGTCGGGCAGCGCGACGTGGCCGCCGGGCACGACTCCCGATCCGCCGTCGGGCAGCTTGGTCTGAATCCAGATGTGCTTGCGCTGGAAGCTCGTCCGCGGCACCGGCGCGTACCGGCCGGGGCCGAACAGCGAGGCGATGTCCACATGGTGGCCGCGGGCGAAGACGGTGGCGAGCGCCGTCATGATCGTGCCGGGCTCGTCCTCCTTGCGCCCCAGCGTCTTTACCAGCGCGGCGTCCTGGATGCCCGAACCGAAGGTCACCGCGGCGACGGAGATCAGGGTGATCGGGTTCGGCGAGAACTCGATGAAGGTGCGGTAGCCGGCCTCGACGGACTTCTCCACGGCCTGGGTGAACCACACGCTGTGGCGCAGGCCCTTGATCCAGTAGTCCACGTCGTGCACCGGCGCGTGGCCGGCCTTGTAGAACTCGTCCTTGTTCACGGTGGAGTACATCGGGTACTGCAGCACGTGCGGCTCGATGCCCATGAGCTCCGCCTGCAGCTCGCCCAGCAGCGGGTCCATCTGCGAGGTGTGGGATGCGCCGCGGGTCACCAGCTTCCGGGCCATCAGGCCCTTGGCCTCGGTCTCCTCGACGATCTTGTCGATCACCTTGCCGGGGCCGCCGAGCACGGTGTGCGTGGGCGCGGCGTAGACGCAGATCTCCAGGCCCTCGTAGTCGCCGAGCACGGTGTCGATCTCGGCCGCGCTGTACTCGACGAGCGCCATGAAGCGCTCCATCTCCTCGGGCAGCATCTCCTCGCCCTCGCCCATGAGGCGCGAGCGGTTGCAGATGACGCGCACGGCGTCCTCCAGCGAGAGACCGCCGGTGACCCAGGCCGCCGTGGCCTCGCCCATCGAATGGGGCAGCACCACACCGGGTTCGATGCCGTGGTGTCGGAACAGGCCGACCAGCGCGACCTGGATCGCGAAGATGCCCACCTGACCGGTCTCGATGTGGAAGGTCTGCTCGTCGTCGGTGATCATGTCGACGTAGTCGTTGCCCGACTCGTCGATGATGAGCTCGTTGACCTCGTCGAAGTAGTGCTTGAAGACGGGGTTCTCGAGGTAGAGCTGCTTGGCCATCTTGCGGTGATGGCTACCGAAGCCGGAGAAGATGAACGCCGGGCCAACGCCGTCGGGCTGGTTGGCGGAGATGACATTCGGCGCGTTCTTGCCCTCGGCGATCGCGCGGAAGCCCTTGATCGCCTCGTCGAGGTCCTTGGCCATGACCACGGACCGGACGCGGCCGTGGTTGCGGTGCGCCAGCGTCCGGCCGATCTCGGCGAGCGTGTACTCCTTCGCCTCGTCGGACTCGAGCCACGCGAGCAGGTCCGCGGCGGCGGCCCGGCGGCGGGACGGGACGTACGCGGTCAGCACGAGCGGGACCGCGGCACCGTCGGCGGTGGCGGCGTAGAACTCGGGCACGGCGTTCGACGGGGCCTCCGTGGAATCGGAGTCATCCACGGCACCCGCCACGACCTCGGGCGCGATGTACTCCTTGATCACGACATGGGCGTTGGTGCCGCCGAAGCCGTTACCGGTGACGCCTGCGAGCTTCGCACCGGAGTACTTGGGCCACTCCGTGTTCCGCGCCGCCATCAGCAGCCGGTTGGCCTCGAACTGGATGTACGGGTTGGGACCGGCGAAGTTCAGGGAGGCGGGGATCTGCCCGTTGCGCATGCCGAGCAGGACCTTGGTGACGCCGGCGATGCCGGCGGCCGCCTCGAGGTGACCGAAGTTGGTCTTCGCCGATCCGAGGAGCAGCGGCTTCTCGGCTTCCCGGCCGCGGCCGAGGACGCGCCCGATGGCGTCGGCCTCGAGCGGATCGCCCAGGATCGTTCCGGTGCCGTGCGCCTCGAGGTAGTCGACGGTGCGCGGGTCGATACCGGCATCGATGTAGGCATCGCGCAGGTTCATCACCTGCGCCTCGGGGTTCGGCGCGAAGATGCCGTTGGACTTGCCGTCGGAGGTCACCGCGGAACCCGCGATGACGCCGAGGATCTCGTCACCGTCGCGCTCCGCGTCGGCCAGGCGCTTGAGCAGCACGACGCCGCCGCCCTCGGCGCGGATCATGCCGTTCGCATCGGAGCTGAAGGCCTTGATCTTGCCGTCGGGCGCCTGCGCACCGATGGTGTCGAAGCCCAGCGTGGCCGCCGGGACGATGAGCATGTTCACGCCGCCGGCGACGGCCATGTCCGTCTCGCCCTCGCGGAGGCTGCGGATGGCCTGGTGGATCGCGACCAGCGACGAGCTGCACGCGGTGTCGACGGTGACCGACGGGCCGTGCAGGTCGTAGAAGTAGGAGACCCGGTTCGCGACGATGGAGGTCGAAGTACCGGTCAACGCATAGGGATTGGCCTTCGTCGGGTCGGCCACCGCCAGCATCTGGTAGTCGTTGGCGGAGCTGCCCATCCACACACCGGTACGCGTGCCCTTGACGGAGCTGGCGGGGATGTTGGCCTGCTCGAGCGCCTCCCAGGTGAGCTCCAGCGCGAGCCGCTGCTGCGGGTCGACCATCTCGACCTCGCGCGGGGTCATCTGGAAGAACTCGGCGTCGAACGACGCGACATCGTCGAGGTAGCCGCCGAAGGTGTTGGCATCGTCGAGCACGGCCTTCAGGCGCGGGTCCTGCTTGAACTCGAGCCAGCGATCCTCGGGGAGGTCGGTGGTGCCGTCCCCGTTGCCGATGAGGAACTCCCACGTCGACTCGGGCGTCTCGCCGGCCTTCGGGAAACGGGTCGCGAGGCCGACCACGGCCACGTCGTGCCGACCACGGTCCGCCTCGAAGTCCGCACCCCGGTCGTACTGCGCCGCCTCCGCCGCGAGGTCGTCGTCGGAGACCACCGGGTCACCGTCGATGATGCGCTGGCTGAGCAGGGCGATCGTGGGGTGCTGGAAGGCGACCGTGGCCGTCAGCTGCACGCCCGTGAAGTCCTCGATGTCCGAGGCCATCGAGACCGCGTCGCGCGAGCCCAGACCGAACTCGTCGAGCGACTTGTCGTCGGTGATGTTCTCCAGCGGCTGCTTGGTCGCGTCCGCGATCCACTGCCGCATCCAGGCGCGCAGCTCCTCGAGACTCAGATCCTCGCGGGCCTTGCCGGTCGGGCCTTCATGGGGGGTGTACTCGTTCTCAGCCATGTGTGTCTACCCTTCGCGTCGAGACCGTGGTTGTGCCTGGGTCGCGTGTGATGAAGTTGTGAAGAGCGCCGGTGGGCGCTACTGGACGTCGTTCGCCTCGGCGTCGGGGAAGGCGGTCTGCGTGTAGCCACCGCGCAAGGTGCCGTCGATGTAGGCGGCGCGGCCGGCGCGCCGGGCGATCTTGCCGGAGCTGGTGCGGGGCAGCGAGCCGCCGGGCACGAGCAGGACGTCGCGGGCGAGGACGCCGTGGGCCGCGCCCACGGCCGAGCGGATGCCGTCGGCGAGGGCCTGCTGGTCCTGCTTGGCGCCGCCCGCACCGAGCTCGGCGACGATCACGAGCTGCTCCGACTGGTCGTTCGGGTCGTAGGTGATCCCCGAGTGCGCGCTGTCGAAGACGGCCTGCGGCAGCTCGTTCGCCGGCACCGAGAACGCCGCGACATAGCCGGTGCGGATGTACTTGGTGTCCGACTCCTGCGCCGTGAACTCGATGTCCTGCGGGTAGTGGTTGCGGCCGTCGACGATGACCAGGTCCTTCACGCGGCCGGTGATGTAGAGCTCACCGCCGTGGTAGACGCCGAAGTCGCCCGTGCGCATCCACTTCGCCTTCTCGAGGTTCTTCACGCCCTCGGAGTGGCTGCCCTCGGAGAGCGGGGTCACGTAGTTCTGGAAGGTCTCGCGCGACTCCTCGTCGCGCTGCCAGTAGCCCGAGCCGATGTTCATGCCGTGCAGCCAGATCTCGCCCACGGAATCGTCGGGTACTTCCTTGCCCGTCTCGGGGTCGACGATGCACGCCCACTGGCTCAGCGCCACGTCGCCGCAGGAGACCTGCGGGACCGCGCCCTCGGCACCCTCCTCGGAGACGACGAAGGTGCCGGCGGCCAACTGATCGCGGTCGACGTAGACCACGCGCGCCTCGTTCTCGACGGGGGTCGAGCTGACGAACAGCGTGGCCTCGGCCATGCCGAAGCAGGGCTTGATCGCCTTCGGCGAGAGGCCGTACGGGGCGAACGCGTCGTTGAACTTCTTCATCGACGAGACGGTGACCGGCTCGGAGCCGTTGATGAGGCCCTTGACGTTCGACAGGTCGAGCGTCTCGCCCTCCTTGGGCAGGCCGCGGGCCGCGGCGTGCTCGTAGGCGAAGTTCGGGGCGGCCGCGAAGGTCTCGGCACCGTCCTCGACGGCGGCGAGCTCGTTGATCCAGCGGCCGGGGCGGCGCACGAACGCCGACGGGCTCATGATCGTGATGAACTTGCCGCCGAGGGCGGGCAGGATCACCGTGAGCAGGCCCATGTCGTGGAACATCGGCAGCCAGGTGACGCCGCGCGAGTTCTCGTTGAGGTCGAGCGCGTGGATCATCTGGATCACGTTCGTGCCGACGGCCTCGTAGGTGATCTGCACGCCGGCCGGGTTCCGCGTGGAACCCGAGGTGTACTGCAGGTACGCGATGGTGTCGCGGTAGATCGGGAAGGGCTTGAGCGTGGAGCCGACCGAGTCCGGGATGGCGTCCACGGCGATGATCCGCGGCCGCTCCTTCGCCGGGAGATGGCGGAAGAAGTTGCGACACGCCTCGGCAGAGCCCGAGCTGGTCAGGATCGCCGTCGGCTTGCAGTCCTCGAGGACGATGCGCAGGCGATCCGTGTGGCCCGGCTCGTCGGGGCTGAACAGCGGGACGGCGATGTTGCCCGCGTAGAGGGCACCGAAGAAGGCGGTCACGTAGTCCAGGCCCTGCGGGGCCAGGATCGCCACCCGGTCCTCGCGCTTGGTGATGTGCTGCAGGCGGGCGCCGATGGCGCGCAGGCGGGCGCCGAACTGCGACCAGGTCAGCTCATGGACCACGCCGTCGCGCTCGCGGCTGTAGTCGATGAAGCGGTACGCGAGGGTGTCGGCACGTTCCCGCGCGTTCCTCTCGACGAAGTCGACCAGTGTGGTTCCGGGGCGGAAGAAGATGTTGCCGTCTTCGTCCAGAAACTGGTCAAATTCGTTGTTCATGCATCGCTCCTCGTAACCGGTGCCGGGCAGCGCCGGTCATACAGTGGTACATCGCGTGGCGGCGCCGACCCGTTGCGGGCCTGTGCGCCACCTCATAGTGCTGGATATCCGTAACGTGTTTCACCCGTTTGGACGGGCGACACGCGAGGAAAATCCGCAAACCCGGCTATCGTACCGCGCGGTAACGGTGGGTGCGAAAACCGTGAGGTCGGGGTCACTCGCCCTTCAGCTGCTCCAGCACGGGCGCGAAGGCCTCCATCTGGGTGGGGACGACGCCGACGTACGACATGCCCGTGGCCTCGCGCGTCGCGCGGACCTGGTCGGCGATCTCGTCGAAGGTGCCGATCGCGAGGTAGGGCGAGCCCAACACGTCGTCGATCGTCACCTCCTTGTCGACCTCGATGTTCGCCGAGAGCCCGCGCTCGATGGCCTTGAGCGCGAAGTCCGCGACCTGCTCCCGGTCGTCGGTGACCACGATGGTGGCGATCGACCAGGACAGCTCGAGGTCCGCGAAGCGGTCCCCGGCGGCGGCCTTGACGATCTCCACCTTGTTCTTCACCGCGTCCATCGACATGTCCGAGATCCGCAGCTTGCCCTCGGCCGAGCTGCGCGGGTTGATCGACACGACGTCCGCGCGGCGCGCGGCCAGCTCCAGCGTGCGGCGCGCCCCGGCGCCGATCGCGATCGGCGGGCGCGGGCCCTGCCGCGGCCGCGGGTAGCCCTTGAGCTCCTTGACCCGGAAGACCTCGCCCTCGAACTCCGCCTCCTGCCCGCGGAGCAGGGTGTCGAGCACCGTCAGGCCCTCGTCCAGCCGCTGCAGCCGGCGGGCGGGCGACTCGAACTCGATGCCCGACTGATCGAAGTCGTCCTTGAACGCGCCCAGACCGAGTCCGATCTCGAGGCGGCCCTTGGACAGCACGTCGATGGTGGTGAGCTCCTTGGCCAGGACCGCCGGGTGCCGGAAGGGCATCGCGAGCATCGAGGTGGCGAGCCGGATCGTGGAGGTGCTCACGGCGAGCGCGCCGAGCGCGGCCAGCGGGCCCACCTGCGCGTCCAGCCGGTCGGGGATCGCGAAGGTGTCGAACCCCAGCTCCTCGGCCTCCTGCGCGAGCTTGACGAACTTGCGCACGCCGCCCTCGTCGGCGTTGCCGGCGCCGCCCGCCGCGAACCGGAACTTGCGGGGCTCAGTGCTCACGTGTGGGTACTCCTGGTCGACGGTGATGCGGTCTGAAACGGTTGCGCACAGCCTAACGGTTGCCCGACGGTGCCTCGGCCGCCCGGCGACAATGAGCTGCGGGGCCGGACACGCCGGCACTGTCGGACGAGGAGGCGCGATGCGACGGCGGAACTTCCTGTTGGTGGCGATGGTGGCGGTACTGGCGGCGTGCGGCGCACCGTCGGGCAGGCCGGCCGAGAGGTCCCCCGTGGACCGGGGCGGGCGGCGGTGGCGGATGCCGGACGAGGGCGATCGGCACGAGCGGACGTGGATGGCGCTCGCCGCTCGGGAGGACGTGTGGGGCAAGCAGCTGCTGCCCGACGTGCAGCGCGCACTCATGCTGGTCGCCGCCACGATCGGCCGGTTCGAGCCGGTGTCGATGCTCGTGCGGGCCGACCAGCTGGACCGGGCGCGCACGCTGCTGGGTACCGCGCCGGGCGTCACCCTGGTGCCGGCCGAGCTCGACGACCTGTGGATCCGCGACACCGGCCCGACCTTCGTCACCGGCGACAAGGGGCTCGCGGGCGTCGACTTCAACTTCAACGGCTGGGGCGACAAGCAGACCCACGACGCCGACGCGAAGGTCGCCGGCTTCGTCACCGCGCGGGCGGGGGCGGAGGTGGTGCGGACCGACCTGGTGCTCGAGGGCGGCGCGCTGGAGGTGGACGGCGAGGGAACGGCGATCATCACCGAGAGCTGCGTCCTCAACGACAACCGGAACCCCGGCTGGTCCAAGCAGCAGGTCGAGGCGGAACTGGGCGAGCTGCTGGGGATCGACAAGGTCATCTGGCTGCCAGGCATCAGGGGCAAGGACATCACGGACGGCCACACCGACTTCTACGCGCGGTTCGCCGCGCCCGGCGTCGTGGTGGCCGCGCAGGACGACGACCCCGACTCCTTCGACCACGAGGTCACGAAGCGACACCTGGAGATCCTGCGCGGCGCCACCGATGCCCGCGGCCGGAAGCTGCAGGTGGAGGTGCTGCGCGCGCCGTCGACGGTGCGTGCGGCGTACGCGCACGACGACGACTTCGCCGCCGGGTACATCAACTTCTACCTGTGCAACGGCGCCGTGATCTGCCCGCAGTTCGGCGACGCGGAGACCGACGACGCCGCGCGGGCGACGCTCGCGCGGCTCTTCCCCGGCCGCGCGGTGGTGCAGCTCGACATCGATCCCATCGCGAGCGGCGGCGGCGGGATCCATTGCGCCACCCAGCAGCAGCCCGCTCGCTGAAAATCCTGTGCACCGTTGATCAACTCTGAGTTGATCAACGGTGCACAGGTCCGGAGCCGAACGTGCGCGGCGCGCCGGCTACCTCGTCTTCGGGGCCTTGTCGATGACGCCGATGGCCCAGCCGGTCATCCACTGGGTGGCCGTCTTCCCGTCGAGCGACCAGTTGGCGGTGGTGCCGTAGGCGGCGTGCGAGTTCTGGGTGATCGTCGAGATCACCTGCGGCAGGCCCGTGGCGAGACCGAGCAGTCCGCCCTTGGGCTGGTTGCAGATCGGGTCGTTGGAGCCGCAGATGGTGACGACGCGGTCGTTCGCCGAGCCGAAACCACCGTCACGCTTGCCCTGCAGGTCGACGCCCGAGAAGTTGAAGCCGGAGAACGTGACCTCGACCCCCTCGCCCTCGGGGTCGACGCCGATCGCACGCCCCTGCCCCTGCACGCGGCGGCTGTCCGAGATCAGGCCGACGCCGAGCAGTCGCTGCGCGACGATCGGTCCCTTGCCCGCGCCGATCTGCGCGGCGATGTTGCCCGCGATCGTGGCGCCCTGCGAGAAGCCGACCAGCACGAAACCCGTGCGCGGGCACTTCGCCGTCACCGCCTTCATCTTCGCGATCGCGCGGTCGGTGCCCTGCTGGCGCGAGGCCTGGTAGGTCATCTGGCCGTCCGGCGGGACCGCGATCGGGTTGTGGAACTGCGCCGCGTAGTTCACGGTCCAGATGTCGGCGCGGGCGGCGTCGTACCGCTTGTCGAGCGGGTTCGTCACCTGCAGCATGAGCGAGCGCGGGTTGAAGGTGGGGCGCTCCGGATCGTCGGTCGCCGAGGATTCCCACGTGCCGGGGAAGGACAGCAGCTGCACGTCCGGGCACCCCGCCGCCTGCGGGCCGGTGGGCTCGCCGGGCGGGGTGGGCTCCGTCCTGTTCCACATCGACCACAGGAGGGTGCCCACCACGATGAGCGCGATGATCGCGGCGATGATCACCGCGACGCCGAACACGTTCAGGGCGCGCCTGCTCTTGCCTGCCATTCCTATGTGGATACCAGGGTCAGCTGTGGGGAGGCTTAGGCGCCTTGTCGATCACGCCGCGCGCCCAGCCCTGCATCCACTGCGTCGCGGTCTGGCCGCCCAGGTTCCAGTCGGCGGTCGTCGCGTACAGCGCGTGCGAGTTGCCGGTGAGCACCTTCTGCAACTCGGGCAGCGTCTTGGTCATCTCGCCCACCTGGAAGATGTCCTTGGGCTGGTTGCAGATCGGGTCCTTGGTGCCGCACAGCGAGACGGTGCGGTCCTTGACGGCTCCGAAGCCCCCCTCGCGCTCACCGCGCAGCGACAGGCTGCCGAAGCTGAAGCCGCCGTACGCGACCTCGACGCCGACGCCGGGCGGGTTCGGGCCGACGGTGCGCGCGTCCCCCGGCTCGCGCCGCGGGTCGGAGATCAGGCCCACGCCGAGCACGTTCTCGGCGGGGATGAGCTTGCCGGCGCCGATCTCGGCGGCGATGTCGCCCGCGATCACGGCGCCCTGCGAGAAGCCCATCAGCACGAAGCCGGTGAGCTTGCACCGCTCGTAGACCTTCTTGATCTGCGCGACCGACTTGTCGTAGCCCTCGGTGCGGGACTTCTCGTAGGACGCCTGCCCGTCCGGCGGGATCGCGACGGGGTTCGACAGCTGCGCCACGTACGGCGTGGTCCAGATGTCGGCGCGGGAGCCGGGGATCGAGGACGCGAGCGGCCCGGTCACCTTGAGCATCAACGAGTTCGGGTTGAACGTGGGCCGGTACGGATCGTCAGTGCTCTTCGACTCCCACGTGCCGGGCACGGAGATCACCTGCACGTCCGGGCAGTCCGCCGGCTGCGAGCTCGGCCGCGGCGGGAACCCGGACGTGCTCGGCGCCGAGCTCTGCGACTGCGACTGCGGGGGCAGCGAGGGCCCCGGCCGCAGCCACGTGCCGACGAGGATCGCCAGCAGCACCAGCGCGATCACGACGACGACACCCACGACGATGACGAGCGGCGAGAACCTGCGTCGCGAGGGCGTACCGTCGGGCTTTCCGGGCTGCTGGTGGGTCACGCGGCTAGGCCTTGCAGTACGAGGTCTTGGCCTCGGCGATCAGCTTGGTGGCATCGTCGGAGGCGAGCTTGTCGGCCTGCTCGGCGCTGACGCCGCCACCCGTGCGCGAGGTGCCGATCATCGCCTTGACCAGCGTCGGCAGGGTCTTCTCCTGGTACTGCTTGTTCGGGTTCTGCGACAGCGCGGAGCACACGTAGCCCGCGGCACCCAGGATGTCCGAGTCGGAGGCCACGAGGCCCTGCGACTTCATCTTCGCGACGAAGGCCGCGTCCTTCGGATTCGCCGCCGCCGCCGAGGACGACGCGGGCGCGGTCGCCGGGAGCGTCGTCGGGCCCGAGGAGGTACCGCCGCCGTCCGCCGCGGTGGTGGTGGGTGCCTCGACCGTCGAACTGCCGCCGCACGCGACGGCCCCCAGCAGCACGCCGCCCGTCAGCACCGCGGCCACAAGGGCTTCCCGAAGTCCAGCCATGTCTTCTCTCCTTGAAGTACGTCCGCACGCAACGCTGCAAGGCTACCGGCAGCGGCGAACCGCAACCCGCGGACGGGCGTCAGCGCGTGGTGGCGACGCCGTTCACCAGGTCGATCACACCGTGCTCGAAGCGCTGTTCCCACCCGCCGGGGATCGGCGTACCGTCGGCGAGCGGGTAGCCGAGCCGGCCCGCCTCGTAGCCCTGGCGCCCCCACTCCGCGTAGATCGGGCCGCTGACGACCGCGGCCTCCGTCTTCGGCGACCAGTAGATCTGCCCGCCCTGGAAGCGCTGGAAGGCGCCGCCGGCGAGCTTCGCCTCGTCGGAGACGGGCAGGCCGAGCGCCGAGCGCTCGAAGTTCAGAGCGGCGTACTTCTCGCCGATCTTCCCGCGCACCGCCCGCGCGCCGGTCTGCGGCGTCCAGTACACGGTTCCGTGCTGGAACTGCTGGTAGCGGCCGTTCTTGTCGGGCAGGGCCCGCTCGCCCGCGGTCGGGTAGCCGAGCGCGCCGCCGGGGCCGCCCGCACCGAGGTAGGCGCCGCCGATCGCGCCGCCCACCACCTGGGCGCCGGTGTCGGCCGACCAGAACACCTGACCGCCGCGGAAGTCCTGCGCTCGGCCGCCGGGAACGGGGTATTCGACGGTGACGCACGGCCCGAGCGCCGGCGCCTTCGGCGCGGCCTCGGCGATCGCCCCGCCGATGCCGCACGGCTTCGGGTTCGCGATCCCCAGCGCCGATTGCACCTGCGGCCACGCCTGGCCGTTCTCGAACTGCCAGTAGGGCCAGCTGTGGTTCCCCGACGGCCGGTAGAGCGCGTTCGCGGGGATGCCGAGGCGGTTGAGCTCGACCGCGAAGGCCTGGTTCGACGAGCGCGAGAGCACCTCGAGCGCCATCGCCTGCAGGTCGGTGGGCGCGCCGGTGCCCCCCGATCCGTTGCCGGAGCTGAAGTACAGGCTCACACCGCGCAGCTTGTCCGCGAGCTTGAGCGGATCGTGCTGCGCCCATGCGGGATCCGTCGGCGGGCCGTACATCGCGTCGGCGTTGAAGCCGCCGGCGTCGCGCATGGCGAGCGCGATCGACTCCGGGGTGCCGGGCGTGCTGGTGGAGAGGATGCCGGAGTAGGAGCCCGCGAACCGGTAGAGCCCCTTGTTGCGGGCGGCGAGGGTGAACGCGGCGGTCCCGCCCATGGAGACACCGGCCGCGGCGCGGACATCGGTGGCGCGCCAGCTCTGCTGCAGCAGCGGAGGCAGTTCCTTCGCGAGGAAGGTCTCCCACTGGTAGTTCTTGCCGTTGTCGGGGCGCTTCCAGTCGGTGTACCAACTGGACTGGCCGCCCACGGGCAGCACGACCGTCACGTTCTTGTCGCGGTAGAAGTCCGCGACATTGGTCTCGATCAGCCAGCCGTTGCGGTCCTCCCGGGCCCGCATCCCGTCGAGCAGGTAGAGCGTGGGGAAGCGCGCCTTCGGATCCGCGTGCCAGTCGCGGGCGAGGAGCAGCTGGACCGTGATCGTGTCGTTCATCGCCGCGGAGTAGACGCTCAGGTCCACCTGGTGATCGCCCTGCCACTGCGCGCCCACGATCCGGGACCTCGCCGGGGCCGGGTCCGCGTGGGCGGGTGCGGTGTTCAGGGTCGACGGTGCGGCCACGACGGTCCCCGCCGCCACGGCACCGGCGACGAGCAGCGTTCCGAGTCGGCCCATCGATGACATGCGACCAGTGTTACACGCGTGTCATTTCGCGTCCCGGTGCCGCGCGGGGCGTGGCCGGGGTCACCTCGGACAGATGTTCCGTGCCTCACCGCCGTCGTAGCGCAGGGTGCGGTACGCGAGCCGCCCGTTGCACAGGCCGAGATTGCTCGCACTCAGGGTGACGATCCGCGGCCGCTCTCCCCGGCCGACTGCACCCGCCGAGTGGCATTGCGTCCCACGGCCGACGGCGACGGGAGCCCCCCACCCCGTCCACGTGATGCTGTGAACGATTCCCGCGCAGATGCTGC
This sequence comes from Tsukamurella spumae, assembly GCF_012396015.1. Taxonomy (GTDB): domain Bacteria; phylum Actinomycetota; class Actinomycetes; order Mycobacteriales; family Mycobacteriaceae; genus Tsukamurella; species Tsukamurella spumae. The sequence goes on from NZ_JAAXOQ010000037.1 coordinate 22,647, forward strand.
TGTTGTCGACGGTGCGCGGCGCGACCGTGCCGTAGCCGGAGGAGGATGGGTACAGGTTCGCCTGCCCCAGGACGACGTCCCAGGGCGCAGCCGACGACGGCGCGGCCACGGAGAGAGCGCAAGCAGCGGTGGCGACCAGCCCCGCCCGGACGAGTGTTCGGATTCGCATACCCGGGACCGTAGCGCCACGATGTCCGATTCGGACGACGGCGACCCAGGTTCATCCGAACGGAGGACTGCGGCGACCGGCGGTCGCAGCCGTGATAGGACTGTTCGATGACCGAAATGTACCCGTCCGCCGAGCCCCTCACCGTCGACGCCGCGGGCCTGACGATCGCGGGCGACCGGTGGGGCGAGGGCGGCACGACGCTGGTGCTGCTGCACGGCGGCGGGCAGACCCGGCACTCCTGGGACCGCACCGCCGCGGCGCTGGCGGGGCGGGGTCACACGGTCGTCACGCTCGACGCGCGCGGTCACGGCGACACCGCCTGGGCGCCGGACGGCTCCTACGCACTGGGCGACTTCGTCGGCGATCTCCTGGCCGTCCTGGACACCCTCGACGGTCCGCCGCCCGTGCTGATCGGGGCCTCGCTCGGCGGGATCACCAGCCTGTGTGCGGTCGGCGAGAACCCCGATATCGCCTCCGCGCTGGTCCTGGTGGACGTCGTGGTGGACGTGGAGGCCAAGGGCATCGACCGCGTCACCGAATTCCTCTCCGCGCACACCGACGGCTTCGCGGACCTCGACGAGGTCGCCGACGCCGTCGCCGCCTACAACCCCGCCCGCAAGCGCCCCCGCAACCTCGAGGGGCTGAAGAAGAACGTGCGGCAGCACGCCGACGGCCGCTGGTACTGGCACTGGGATCCCGCGTTCATCCGCGGCGACGACCGCGGCGAGGCCCGCATCCAGGACAAGGACCGGCTCGCGGCCGCCGCGGCACGGGTCACCATCCCCACCCTGCTCGTGCGCGGCGGCAAGTCGGACGTCGTCAGCGACGAGGGCGTGCGGAAGATGCTGCAGCGCGTGCCGCACGCCGAGGTCGCCGATGTCAGCGGCGCCGGGCACATGGTGGCCGGCGACGACAACCAGGTCTTCGCCGCCGCGATCGAGGACTTCCTCGACCGCCACGAACTCTGATCGCCCCGGATCAGGGCTTCGGCATCGACTTCTGCTCGTCCGTCAGCGGCGGCGGCACGTCGAGGCGGCACATGCGCAGCGTGTACTCGGGCACCCGGTCGATGCGCAGCTTGTAGTTCGCGTACGACAGCTTGAGGTTGCGCTTGAACAGGTCGAAGGTGAGCGGCGCCGAGTACGAGGACTGCAGCTGCTGGATCTGCGGGCAGGTGAGCGCGACCCGGGATTGATTCACCCAGTCCGGGTCGATGAACCCCGGCAGCGCCGGGCGCTTCGGATAGGCCTTCGCCTCGGCGACGGCCCAGTCCGGGAACATCTCCTTGTCGTGCCCGATCCGGCCGTCCTCGAGCCGCGCGGTGTGCGAGGCCATCGGCCAGGCGAGGCCGATCTGGTCCCACACCCGCACGTCGAGCGGCAGGTTCATCCCGGTCATGCCCAGGTTGGTGAAGAACACCGTCTGCCGCAGTGGAACGTCGTCCGGCCGCGGATAGGGCAGCGGATCGATGAACCACCAGTCGTAGTCGAACGACGGCAGGTACACGCCGCCCCGCGGGGTCTGGCGGAGGATCTCCTGGAGCGCGTGCATGCGCGGGTAGTCCAGGTAGTCGTCGGCGGTGATCGGATGCGCGTGGCCCGTCTGCAGGGAGTAGAACGCGCGCTCGTCGACGATGCCGGTCCGGCCGATCGAGGTCCCGTCGGGCTGGCCGCGCAACGTCGTGGCGTGCAGGGCCCAGCCGATGACGAGAACCCAGAGCACCGCCGCGATCGCGGCGCCGGCGGTGCCGCCGGCGAGCCGCGCGAGGCCGCGGACCTTCGAGTCGCCCGGTTGCCGCGCGGGGATCCGCAGCGGGATCACCATAACGGGCAGCAGCAGCAGGAACAGCGGCGCGAGCAGGACGCGGCCGGACATGAAGTCGCCGCCCTGGCGCAACCAGTACAGGGTCTCGGCGACGCCGCCGAGGAACATCACGGCCACGATCACCGCGGGCCGCTGCAGCTGATCGCGCAGGCCGCGGGCGCCGCCGCGGGGCAGGTGGAACCGGCCGGTCAGGGGGGCACGCGCGCCGCGCGCGGGCAGGAGCAGCAGCGGCATCGCCAGCAGCAGCGCCAGCACGGGCAGCCACAGCGAGTAGGGCTCCACGAGGTTCATCAGGTAGGTGAAGCCCTGACCCCACTTGGATCCCGTGGCGTCCTTCGCGACGGCCGTGTTGGGCACCGGCAGGCCGTAGTAGCCCATCCGGAAGATCTGGTACGCGACCGGCAGGAACCCGCCGGCCACCGTGATGCCCAGCCGCAGCCGCCAGCCGATCGGCGCCGCGAACATCACGAGCAGCACCAGGCCGCCGACGAGCGCCATCTCCGGACGCACCAGCCAGGACAGGCCCGCGACGAAGGCCGTGGAGAGCGTCAGGGCCCAGTACCGGATCGTCTCGCCCCGCTCGACCGGGTCGCGGTCGGCCTGCGACCACGCGACGGCGAGCCACCAGAGCAGCGCGACCCAGAAGATGGTCAGCGACACCTCGAGGCCGGAGGTCGCGAAGTCGCGCGCCGGCGGCAGCGCCATGTAGACCAGCCCGCCCGCGGGCAGGAGCAGCAGCCCCGAGCCGCGCAGCCGGGACCAGCCCGCGCCGCCCTTGTACAGGCGGGCCGTGCCGAGCATCGCCAGCGGGATCGCGGTGACGGAGAGCACCAGCGCGACGGTGAGCACCACGTACTCGGTCTGCACGCCGCTGATCCAGGAGAAGAACCAGATGATGTAGGTCCACGCCGCGGAGGTGTTCACCTCGACGCGTTCGCCCACGTTGAAGACGGGTCCGTTGCCGGCCAGCAGGTTCCGGACCGTCCGCAGGACGATCAGCCCGTCGTCGGCGATCCAGCGGCGCTCCCACGCGCCGTACGCGAACGCCACCGCACAGACCGCGACCCCGAGCCAGAGGCTGACCCGGGGTGCGGAGATCCTCGACGGGGCCCCGGCGTCGGTCGAGCTCGACGGGGCCGTGTCGTCAGGCGAAGTAGACCGCGGCAACGACGGTTCCAATCCACGCGATCGCGAGCACCTGCAGCACGCGGTCACCGAGGGCGATCTCCTCGGGCTCACCGGCCTCGCCACCGTCGACGTCGACGGCGTACCGGAGGATGGCGATGGTGAAGGGCACCATCGACAGGCCGTACCAGATGTTATTCGGGTGCGCGGTCTTGTCGAAGGCCCACAGTCCGTAGCAGAGGACGACGGCGGTCGCGGCGAGCGTCCAGACGAAGCGCAGGTAGGTGGTGGTGTAGTACTCCAGCGACTTGCGGATCTTCGCGCCCGTGCGCTCCGCGAGCTGCAGCTCGGCGTAGCGCTTGCCGGCCGCCATGAACAGCGATCCGAACGCCATCACCAGCAGGAACCACTGCGACAGGCCCTTGGGCAGCTCGGCGGCCACCCCGCCGGCGACGGCGCGGAGCAGGAAGCCGGAGCTGACGATGCAGATGTCGAGCACGGCCTGGTGCTTGAGGCCGAAGCAGTACCCGAGCTGGATCACGATGTACACCGCGATGACCACGGCGAGGTGCCAGTTCGCGAGGAACGAGACCGCGATGGCACCGGCGCCGAACAGGAACGACAGCACGTAGGCCAGGTTCACCGGCACCACGCCGGCCGCGATGGGCCGGAAGCGCTTGGTGGGGTGCTGGCGGTCGGCCTCGACGTCGAGGGCGTCGTTGATCAGGTAGATCGACGACGCGGCCAGGCAGAACGCGATGAACGCGATGCCGACATTGCCGAACTTGACGAACTCCAGCTGGTCCCGCCCGGCGGCCAGCGGGGCCACCACGACCAGGACGTTCTTGACCCACTGCCGGGGCCGGATCGCCTTGACCAGTCCGGCGGCGAGGTTCGACGGTGCCTTCGGCTCGCCGTGCTCGATCGGCTCCTCGCTCATCAGTCGTCCGACCCCTTCGTCTGGTTCTTCCGGTCCTTCGCGGAGCAGCGCGCCGCTCGGTCAGCCCACAGTCTCTCACCCTCGATCGCGGCGAGCGCGGTCACGGCACCGATCGCCGCACCCGCGGCGACATCGCTCGGGTAGTGCACGCCGAGCACCATGCGCGAGGCGAGCATCGGCGGCACGACCGCCGCGGGGGCGAGGACGGCTCCGCCGGGCACCCCGGACGCGCGGCCCAGCAGGATCGCGCCGGCCGTCGAGGACGTGGCGTGCGAGGACGGGAAGCTCAGCTTGCTCGGGGTTCCCACGCCGACGGTGATGTACGGATGGTCGGGGCGCCTCCGCCGCACGATCCGCTTGATCACCACGGACGCGGCGTGCGCGACGAACGCGCCGACGCCGGCGGTGACGTACTGCCGTCGGCGCTTCGGCTGGAGCACCGCGCCGATCGCGGCCAGGCCGAGCCAGCCGAGGGAGTGCTCACCGAAGTGGCTCAGGCCGCGGGCCGCGGGGAGCACCCCGGGGCGGCCGGCCAGCTGCGCCTGCACGCCGACGAGGATCATCTCCTCCGGCTTGAGCGCCTGCTCCGGATTCTGGCTCACTTGCTCTCCTCGGTGTCGGTGCCGCTCGGGGTGCCGCTCGGCTCGAAGATCTCCGACCAGGCCGCGACGCTGGTCAGCTCGGGGTACGCGGCGCGGTAGCGCTGCTTCATCTCGTCGAAGCGCCGGTCCACCTCGCGGTGCACGGCCAGGCTCTCGCGCATGAGCGCGAACATCTTGTCCCGGTCGCGCTGCCGGTAGACCACGCCGCGGCCGTCGGCGGTGGTGACGGTCACCCCGTCGACCCTGCCCAGGCTGAACCAGCGCGCCTCGAGCGGCGGGTAGTTGGCCTGCGGGACCTCGTGGTTGCGCGGGTCGGCGGGACGGAGGTTGTTGCGGATGGCCTTGGCCAGCGTCGCGGCCTTGGTGACGGGATTGAGCGGGATCCGGGTGCCGAGCGCGGTCGCCGAGCCGGACGTGCGGGGCAGCTCGGTGGCGCTGGGCAGCACCACGGCGTCCGGGTACTCCTTGCGCATCGCGGCGATCTTCGGCAGCGCGGTGGGCAGCAGCTCATGGAGCGCCTCGGGGCCGCGCAGGAAGTCGCGCATCGCCTCGATCTGGATCGCGACGGTCGAGTACTCCAGGCACAGCAGGTGCTTCATCAGCGCCTTGATCGAGCTGGTCATGATGCCGCGGGTGCTGCCCTCGTGGTGGATCGCGGCGACGACCAGCCGGTTGCGCAGGTGGAAGTACGCCTGCCAGTCGATGGCATCGTCCTTGTCGGACCAGGCCATGTGCCAGATCGCGATGCCGGGCACCGTCGCCGTGGGGTAGCCGGCCCGGGCGGCGCGCAGGCCGTAGTCCCAATCGTCCCACTTGATGAACAGCGGCATCGGCAGGCCGATCTCCTCCGCGACGACGCGCGGGATCAGACACATCCACCAGCCGTTGCCGTCGACGTCGATGCGCCGATGCAGGTTCTTGCTGTTCTCCTTGTCCGTCAGCGGGTACTCGGAGAAGTCGTGGTCGTACTCGACGAAGGGCGCCGCGGTCCACATGAAGGCGTTCCGGTCGATGACCTCGCCCATGCAGTGCAGGTGGCTGCGGTCCTGCAGGTTGAGCATCTGCCCACCGACCAGCATGGGGGACTTCGCGAACCGCGCGAACGCCAGGGCGCGCAGGATCGAGTCGGGCTCGATCGCGATGTCGTCGTCCATGTACAGCACGTACGGGCTGTCGGTCAGGCGCAGCGCCTCGTACATGATGCGGCCGTAGCCACCGGAGCCGCCGAGGTTCCCCTGCTCGAACCGCCGGTAGCGCTCGCCCAGCGGCGCGATCGCGGCCTCGTAGTCCGGGTGGTCGATGACCTTCCGGTTGCCCTGGTCGGGCATGAGGACCGCGTCGATCACCTCGTCGACCAGCGGATCGCTCGTCAGGGCGGCGATCGCGGCGACGGCATCGTCGGGCCGGTTGAAGGTGGGGATGCCGACGGTGACGCGCTTGGCCGGCAGGCCCTCCTCACCGACGCTCGCGTACCAGCCGGCGGAGATGATCTCGGTGTCGGTGTCGGCGGTCACGTCGAACCAGATCCAGCCGCCGTCCTCGAACGGGCCGAGGTCGGTCGCGAACTCGGCGACGCCGTAGCCGGTGGCGTCGGTCTCGACCAGGCCGCCGCCCAGGGCGATCCGCGCACCGTCGACCTTGGAGCGGTAGAGGTCGACGCGGGCCGTGCCCTTGAGCTCGATCCGCAGGACCACGTCGGTGAGCACGGTCCAGCGGCGCCAGTAGGACGCGGGGAAGGCGTTGAAGTAGGTGGCGAAGCTGACCTCGGACTCGCCGGCGATGTTCAGGGCCGTGCGGGTCGGGGCGTGCGAGCGGCGCGAGTTGGTCTCGGCCTCCTCGATGTACAGCGACCGCACGTCGAGGGGCTCGCCCGGACGCGGCAGGATCACGCGCTGCAGAAGGGTTTTCGCCTGATTCGTCACTGTGCGGTCTCCTCGGTGAGCGCGGCACCGGTTTCGAGATGCGGACGCAGGGTGTTGTCGAACATCGACAGCGCGCTGGCGATGGCCATGTGCATGTCGAGGTACTGGTAGGTGCCGAGGCGGCCGCCGAAGAGCACCTTGCGGTCCGCGGCCTCGGTCTTGGCCAGCGCCCGGTAGGCCGCGAGCATCTCGCGGTCCGACGGGGTGTTGATCGGGTAGTAGGGCTCGTCGTCGTCGTTGGCGAACCGGCCGAACTCACGCATGATCACGGTCTTGTCCGTGGGGTAGTCCCGCTCGGGATGGAAGTGCCGGAACTCGTGGATGCGGGTGTACTGCACGTCCGCGTCGTTGTAGTTCATCACCGGGGTGCCCTGGAAGTCGCCGGTGGGCAGGACCTCGGTCTCGAAATCCAGCGTGCGCCAGCCGAGGCGGCCGGCGGAGTAGTCGAAGTAGCGGTCGAGCGGGCCGGTGTAGACGATCGGGGCGTCCGGCGAGGCCGCGGTGATCTCGTCGCGGACCTCGAACCAGTCCGTGTCCAGGCGCACGTCGATCAGCTCCGAGGCGGCCATGTTCTCGAGCCAGGCCGTGTACCCGTCGACGGGCAGGCCCTCGTGGGTGTCGTTGAAGTAGCGGTTGTCGAAGTTGTAGCGCACGGGCAGGCGGGTGATGTTGCCCGCGGGCAGGTTCTTCGGGTCGGTCTCCCACTGCTTGGCCGTGTAGTGCTTGATGAAGGCCTCGTAGAGGGGGCGGCCGATCAGCGAGATCGCCTTCTCCTCGAAGTTCCGCGCGTCCTTGGAGTCGAACTCCGCGGCCTGCTCCTGGATCAGCGCCTTCGCCTCGTCGGGCGTGAAGTAGCGGCCGAAGAACTGGCTCACCAGGCCCAGCCCCAGCGGGAACTGGTAGGCCTGGCCCTTGTGCATCGCGAACACGCGGTGCTGGTAGCCGGTGAAATCGGTGAACCGGTTGACGTACTCCCACACCCGCTCGTTCGACGTGTGGAACAGGTGGGCGCCGTACTTGTGGATCTCGATGCCGGTCTCGGGCTCCGCCTCGGAGTAGGCGTTGCCGCCGAGATGGTGCCGGCGCTCGACGACGAGGACCCGCTTGCCCAGCTCAGCGGCCGTGCGCTCGGCGATGGTCAGACCGAAGAAGCCGGAACCGACGACGATGAGGTCATAGGACTGGGGAGAGGAGGTTGCCACGGACGTTCAGGGTACCGTCCGGACGGCGTCCGTGACGCCATCCGGCCCGGCGCTGTGACCGAGGACCGCCGGCGCCGGTTCCCCGGGGCCGGCCGCCACGGCCCTGATCACTGCGGCGCGCCCGGCACCGTCGGCACGGCCAGCGGGGTCGAGCCCGCGGCCGGAGCCGCAGCTGCGGGGGCCGCCGGAGTGGTCGGCGCAGCCGCCGCGGGTGCGGACGGGACCGCCGGGGTCGCCGCCGCGCTCGACGGTGCGCCGGGCGTGACCGGCACGGCCGGCACGCCGGACGCGGGCGCGGCACCGTCGGACGTCGGATTGACGCCCAGCAGGTCGCCCCAGCCGGGGATCAGGTTGAGCAGCGGCAGCGGCGGCAGGCTCGGTGCGCCGCCCGACGCGAACGCCGTGACCCAGTTGAGCAGTGTCGCGGGGGCCGCGACGCCCGAGGGCACCACCTGCGCGCCGTTCGCCTGCGTGTAGTAGATCGTGCCGTTCTGATACGACTGGAACATCGAGCCGTCGGGGAAGGTGATCGGGTTCGACACCGCCTTGCCCAGCGTGCCGGCCGCACCGCCCGCGCCGGCGTAGGCGGCCTCGACGGCGGCCTTGCCGGTGACGGCCTGCGCCACGGGCGCGACCGCGGCGGCGGCCGGCGGCGCGGGGATGCCCGGGATCACGGG
>NZ_JAAXOQ010000038.1 GCF_012396015.1 Tsukamurella spumae
CTCGCCCGCGCCTGGACCCGAGTGATCTACCGCTGCTGGCAGACCCGCACGCCCTACGACCCCACCCTCCACGGAGCCGCCAGAATCATGCAATCCGCGGCCTGAGGTTGACTCAGGAAGTGTCATGACTCCACCCTGTAGACCCGAGATCAAGAAGTCCAACAGCTGAATCTGATCCGAACTATCATCATTGATGATGGAACTGCACCAGCTCCGCTACCTCGTCGCCGTCGCCGACCACGGCTCCTTCACCGCGGCCGCCGACGCGCTGCACGTCGCCCAGTCTGGAGTGTCCGCGCAGGTCGCCAAGCTCGAGCGCGAGCTCGGCCATCGCCTCCTCGACCGGGGCACGCGCACCGTCGGGCTGACGCCCGAGGGCACGGAGCTCCTCCCGTACGCCCGGGCCGCGCTCGCCGCGGTCGCAACGATCGGCACGGTCGCGGACGAACTCGCGGGCCTCGTCCGCGGTCACGTGCGCCTGGGCACCGTCATCGGCTGCACGATCCCCGGCTACCTCGCCGGCTTCGCCGCGTTCCGCGCAGAGCATCCGACGGTGACCGTCGAGGTCGCGGAGGGCAACTCGGACGAGCTCATCGCGGGCCTCGGCACGAACGCCCTCGACGTCGCCCTCGTCGCGCACGCCGGGCCGCTCCCGACCGAGATCACGGCGCACCGGCTGATCCGCGAGCCCCTGACGGCCGTCGTCCCCGACGACCACGAGTGGGCCGGCCGAGACCGGGTGACCTGCGCCGACCTCGCCACGCGCACCGTCCTGTGCCTGCCGCCCGGCACGGGCGTGCGCACCGCGCTCGACCTCACGTGCGCCGCCGAGCGCGCCCTTGTCGAGCCCGCCGTCCAGGCCCACTCCCCCGAGGCGCTCCTCGCGCTCGCCGAGCGCGGCGCCGGTGTCGCGGTGCTCACGGACTCGATGGCGGGCGGGCGCCCTGGCTTGTCGACGGTGCCGATCGCCCGGTCCGCCCGGACCAACCTGTCCCTCGCGACGCGGGCGGCACCGTCGGCGGCGGCGGACGCGATGACCCGCACCCTCCTGGAGCACCTCGCGTAGGCTCTTCGGGTGACCGAACCGCCGATCGTGCCCAAACTGCTGGACATCGCGGTCACCGCACTCGGCGGCAGCAAGCGCGACGGGCAGGTGCGGATGGCCGCCGCCGTGGCCCACTCCCTCGACACCGGCGAGCACCTCGCGGTGCAGGCCGGGACCGGCACCGGCAAGTCGCTGGCCTATCTCGTGCCCTCGATCCGGCACGCGGTCACCTCCGGCAAGACGGTCGTGGTGAGCACCGCGACCATCGCGCTGCAGCAGCAGCTGGTCGATCGCGACCTGCCCCGCCTGGCCAAGGCGTTGAAGAAGGACCTCGGCCGCGAGCCCGAGTTCGCGATCCTCAAGGGACGCGGGAACTACCTGTGCCTCAACAAGTTGCACAGCTCGGTGGCCTCCGAGCCGGACAGCGAGGAACTGTTCGATCCGTTCGCCGCCTCGCGCCTGGGGCGCGAGATGAAGCGCCTGCGCGAGTGGAGCAGCGACACCGAGACCGGCGATCGCGACGAGCTGACCCCCGCCGTCGGCGACCAGTCCTGGCGCCTGGTCAGCGTCGGCGCGCGCGAATGCCTGGGCGCCACCAACTGCAGCTACGGCCAGGACTGCTTCGCCGAAGCAGCGCGCAAGCGGACGGGCCAGGTCGACGTGGTGGTCACCAACCACGCCCTGCTCGCGATCGACGCGATGACCGAGGTCAAGGTCCTGCCGGACCACGACGCCGTCATCGTCGACGAGGCGCACGAGCTGGTGGACCGGGTCACCTCCGTCGCCACCGCGGAGCTCACGGGAAGCGTGGTCGCGGCCGCCGCACGTCGCGCGGGCAAGCTCGTCGAGGAGGAGATCGCCGACGCACTCGTCGCCGCGTCCGAGGGGCTCACCCAGCTGTTGGACGCGTCCGGCACGCGCCGCTGGCTCGGCCTGCCCGACGGTGCCGGTCCCGCTCTGGCCGCGGTCCGCGACGCCGCGTGGGCCGTCCGCACCGCCGTCGGCCCCGCGCGCGGGGCCAACCTCGACTCGGACGCCGCGGCCGCGCGCAGCGCCGCGCTCACGGCCCTCGACGACGTGCACGACACCGCGGTCCGCGTGCTCACCGCGTTCGACGAGCCCGACGAGGCGAAGCGCCGCGACGTGGTCTGGACCTCCGACGTCCCGATCCGCGGCGGCGGCTTCCGGCGGACGCTGTACGTGGCGCCGCTGTCGGTCGGCGGGCTGTTGCGCACCCGCCTGTTCGGCGAATCGACGGTGGTGCTGACCTCCGCGACCCTCGCCGTCGGCGGCGCCTTCGACACGGTCGCCGGGTCGTGGGGCCTGCCCCGCGCGGGCGGCGGTGACGCCCCGGAACCGGACCGCGACCCCGCGCTGGCCACGGGGCGCAAGCCCGACGCGAGCCTCGAGTGGAGCCACCTCGACGTGGGCTCGCCCTTCGACTACCCGCGGTCGGGCATCCTCTACGTGGCCACGAAGCTGCCGCCGCCGGGCCGCGACGGCACCAACCCCGCCGTCCTCGACGAGATCGAGACGCTGATCACGGCCGCCGGCGGCCGCACGCTCGGGCTGTTCAGCTCCACCCGCGCCGCGAAGGCCGCCGCCGAGGCGCTGCGCGAGCGGATCGACACGCCGATCCTGTGCCAGGGCGAGGGCAACACCGGCCAGCTGGTGCGCGACTTCGCCGCCGACCCCGCGACCTCGCTGTTCGGCACTCTGAGCCTGTGGCAGGGCGTCGACGTGCCGGGGCCGTCGCTGTCGCTCGTGCTCATCGACCGGATCCCCTTCCCCCGCCCGGACGATCCCCTGCTGACGGCCCGGCAGCGCGCCGTCGAGTCGCGCGGCGGCAACGGCTTCATGGCCGTCGCGGCCACCCACGCCGCGCTGCTGCTGGCGCAGGGCGTGGGCCGACTGCTGCGCTCGACCGACGACAAGGGCGTCGTCGCCGTGCTGGACTCCCGGCTCGCGACGGCGCGCTACGGCGGCTTCCTCCGCGCCTCCCTGCCGCCCTTCTGGGAGACCGCGGACCGCGAGGTCGCGGTGGCAGCGCTGCAGCGCCTCGCGGACAGCTGATCCCCCGCGCTCGGGCCGCGGGTCGACTACCGTTGACCCAGTGACAGGGCGCATCGGCATCGACGACATCGAACCCGTGGTGTCGGGCGGGCAATATCCCAGCAAGGCGGTCGTCGGCGAGGTCGTGCCGGTGTCCGCCACCGTGTGGCGCGAGGGTCACGACGCCGTGGCGGCGTCCGTCGTCGTGACGGGTCCCGACGGCTCGTCCACCTACATCCGCATGTCGCCGGCCGCCGAGCCCGACGTGTTCCACGCGCTGTTCCGGCCGGACCTCACGGGCTACTGGTCGCTCCGTATCGAGGGGTGGTCGGACCCGGCCACCACCTGGCGCAGCGCGGTGCAGAAGAAACTCGCCGCGGGCCAGGGCCCGGAGGAACTCGCGAACGACCTCGAGCTCGGCGCCCGCCTCCTCGAGCGCGCCGCGGGCGGCGTGCCCGACGGTGACCGGGCCGCCGTCCGCGCCGCCGCCGCGGCCCTGCGCGACGGCGACCGCAGCCTGGTCGAACGGACCGGCGCCGCACTGCATCCCGATATCACGCGGCTCCTGCAGCAGTACCCGGTGCGTGACCTCATCACGAAGTCGCGGACCTACCGAGTGTGGGTGGATCGCGCGCGCGCACTGTTCGGCTCCTGGTACGAGCTGTTCCCGCGGTCCACGGGCGGCTGGGACCACGAGGGCAAGCCGGTGCACGGCACCTTCCACACCGCCGCCGAGGACCTGCCGCGGGTGGCCGAGATGGGATTCGACATCGTCTACCTCCCGCCGATCCATCCGATCGGCGAGGTGAACCGCAAGGGGCGCAACAACACCCTCACGCCGGACGAGCACGACGTCGGCGTGCCGTGGGCCATCGGCTCGGCCGCGGGCGGACACGACGCGGTGCACCCCGCGCTGGGCACGCTCGAGGACTTCGACTACTTCGCCCAGCGCACCCGCGACCTCGGCATGGAGGTGGCGCTCGATCTGGCCTTCCAGGCGGCACCGGATCACCCGTGGGCGCGGGAGCACCCGGAGTGGTTCACGGTCCTGCCCGACGGCACGATCGCCTACGCCGAGAACCCGCCGAAGAAGTACCAGGACATCTATCCGATCAACTTCGACGAGGATCGCACCGGCATCTACCGGGAGCTGTTGCGCGTCACCCTGTTCTGGGTGCAGCGCGGCATCGAGATCTTCCGGGTGGACAACCCGCACACGAAGCCGCCGGACTTCTGGCACTGGCTCATCGCCGAGGTGAAGAAGGTCAACCCGAACGTGCTGTTCCTGGCCGAGGCCTTCACCCGGCCGGCCCGGATGTACGGCCTCGCCAAGCTGGGCTACACCCAGAGCTACACCTACTTCACCTGGCGCACGGCGAAGTGGGAGATCGAGGAGTTCGCGAAGGAGCACGCGAGGATGTCCGACGTGTGCCGCCCCAACTACTGGGTGAACACCCCGGACATCCTGCCCGAGCACCTGCAGCACGGTGGCCCGGGCATGTTCGCGATCCGCGCTGCGCTGGCCTCCACGCTCTCGCCCAGTTGGGGCGTGTACTCGGGGTACGAGCTCTACGAGCACAGGGCGCTGCGGGAGGGCGGCGAGGAGTACCTCGACTCGGAGAAGTACGAGTTGCGCCCGCGCGACTTCAAGGCGGCGCAGAGTCGCGGGGAGTCGTTGGAGCCGTGGATCACCCGGCTCAACGACGTCCGGCGTCGACATCCCGCGCTGCAGCAACTGCGGAACCTGCACTTCCACGCGGTCGACAACGACGCGCTGATCGCCTACAGCAAGCACGACGCCACCACCGGCGACCTGGTCCTGATGGTGGTGAACCTCAACCCCTTCGGCGCCGAGGCCGGCAACGTGTGGCTGGACCTACCGGCGCTGGGCCTGGACTGGCACGAGCGGTTCCCCGTGCGCGACGAGGTGTCCGGCGAGGTCTACCACTGGGGCCAGGCCAATTACGTGCGGCTGGAGCCCTGGCGCAATGTGGCGCACATCCTGGTACTGCCCCAGCTGAGCCCGCAGCACCGTCGCGACCTGTCCTACCGGGAGGCATGATGACCGAGAACCCCGTCGGCCCGAGCTCGTCGGCCGCGGCCGTCGACCCCGATACCGCCGGACGCCTGCTGTCCGGTGCCTATCACGATCCCCACGCGATCCTGGGCGCGCATCCGACGCCGCGCGGCACGGTGCTGCGTGCGCTCAAACCCGGCGCCACCGCGGTGGCCGCGGTGATCGGCGGCGAGCACTTCCCGATGGCCCGGATCCAGGGCGCGTTGTGGGGCACCGAGGTCCCGATCTCCGACCTCGCCGACTACCGGTACGAGGTGCTCTACCCCACGGGCAGCACGATCGTGGCGGACGGCTATCGCTTCCTGCCGACCATCGGCGAGCTGGATCAACACCTGATCTCCGAGGGCCGGCACGAGCGGCTGTGGGACGTGCTCGGGGCCCACGTGCGCAGCTACACCACGCCCGACGGCGAGGTCAGCGGCACCTCCTTCGCCGTATGGGCTCCGAATGCGCGCGGTGTCACCGTGATCGGCGACTTCGAGTACTGGTCCGGGGAGTCCTTCCCGATGCGCACGCTCGGCTCGTCGGGCGTCTGGGAGGTCTTCGTCCCCGGCGTCGGCGACGGCGCCGCGTACAAGTTCCGGATCTTCACCGACGGCGGCCCCGTCGAGAAGGCCGACCCGATGGCCCGGCGCACCGAGGTGCCCCCGGCCACCGCATCGATCGTCACGGAGAGCCGGCACACCTGGCGCGACGGCGCGTGGATCGCCGAGCGGGCCAAGCAGATCCCCACCGACCGGCCGATGAGCACCTACGAGGTGCACCTCGGTTCGTGGCGGCAGGGCCTGAGCTACCTCGACCTGGCGCACGAGCTGGCCGACTACGTGACCGAGACCGGGTTCACGCACATCGAGCTGCTGCCGGTGGCCGAGCACCCGTTCGGCGGGTCCTGGGGGTACCAGGTCACCTCGTACTTCGCGCCGACCTCGCGGTTCGGCACGCCCGACGAGTTCCGCGAGTTCGTGGACACGATGCACTCCCGGGGCATCGGCGTGATCATGGACTGGGTGCCCGCCCACTTCCCCAAGGACGCCTGGGCGCTCGCCCGGTTCGACGGCAGGCCGCTGTACGAACACGGCGATCCGCAGCGCGGCGAACAGTTGGACTGGGGCACCTATGTCTTCGACTTCGGTCGCCGCGAGGTGCGGAACTTCCTGGTGGCCAACGCCCTCTACTGGTTCGACGAGTTCCACGTCGACGGTCTGCGCGTCGATGCCGTGGCGTCGATGCTGTACCTCGACTACTCCCGGCCCGAGGGCGGCTGGACGCCGAACGTGTACGGCGGCCGCGAGAACCTGGAGGCGGTGGAGTTCCTGCAGGGGATGAACGCCACGGTCCACAAGCTGTTCCCGGGCGTGGTCACGGTGGCCGAGGAATCCACCAGCTGGCCCGGCGTCACCCGACCGACGAACCTCGGCGGCCTCGGCTTCACCATGAAGTGGAACATGGGCTGGATGCACGACACCCTGGGCTATCTGGGGCGCGATCAGGTGCACCGCAGCTTCCACCACCATGAGGTCACCTTCTCCCTGATGTACGCGTGGAGCGAGAACTTCGTGCTCCCCATCAGTCATGACGAGGTGGTGCACGGCAAGGGCACACTGTGGACGCGGATGCCGGGCGACGCCCACACCAAGGCATCCGGCGTCCGCGCCCTGCTGGCGTACATGTGGGGCCACCCGGGCAAGCAGCTGCTGTTCATGGGCCAGGAGTTCGGGCAGGTCCGGGAATGGTCCGAGGAGCGCTCGCTGGACTGGGAGAACCTCGACGGCTGGGAGGGCGAGCTGCACGCCGGGATCCAGTCGCTCACCCGGGATCTCAACGCGGCCTACCGTTCCCACCCCGCGCTGTGGAGCCAGGACACCACCCCGTCCGGCTACGAGTGGGTGGACGCGAACGACTCGCAGAACAACGTCCTGAGCTTCCTGCGCTGGGGCAGTGACGGTTCCGTGGTGCTGTGCCTCTACAACTTCTCCGGGCAGACGCACGAGAGCTACCGCGTGGGCGTCCCCTTCGCCGGCGCGTGGCGCGAGATCCTCAACACCGACTCCGCCGCGTACGAGGGCACCGGCGCGGGAAACATGGGCGGCGTGACCGCTCAGGCGCGGTCCTGGCACGGGCGGGAGGCCTCCGTCGAGGTCGTACTGGGCCCGAACTCGGCGGTGTGGCTCACCTTCGACGGGCAGGCGGCAGCCGAGCAGTGATGCGCGAGCTCGCGAAGGGCGTGTGGTTCGGGTCCGGGACGCACGTCAACTTCCTCGCTCTGGTCGACGGTGCCGAGGTCACGCTGATCGATGCGGGGTGGGCGGGCGACGTGGACCGCGTGGAGGCCGAGCTGGCGACGATCGGCCGGCGCCCCGAGGAGATCCGCGCGATCCTCGTGACGCACGCCCACATCGACCACGTGGGTGGCGTCGCGAAGCTGCACGAGCGCTACGGGACACCGGTTCTCGCGCACCCGGACGAGATCGCGCACGCCCGCGGCGAGACGCACGAACAGGCGGCGCCCCTCGACCTGTTGCCCATCGCCTGGCGACCGCGCACGCTGCGATGGATGGCCGATGTGGTGCGGGTCGGCGTGCTCGGCCACGTCGACATGCCGTACGCGCAACCGTTCCCGGTGCCCGCGGCGGGCGCGCCACTGGACCTGCCCGGCGCACCGGTGCCGGTCCTCTGCGCCGGCCACACCTCCGGGCACACCGCGTTCCTCCTCCCCGGCGGCGTCGTCGCGACGGGTGACGCCCTGGTGACCGGCCATCCGCTGTCGGGTTCGACGGGGCCGCAGCTCCTGCCCGGGTTCTTCAGCCACGACCTCCCGCGCACTGCCCGGACGCTCGACGCCATCGCCGCGCTCGACGCCGGCGTGCTGGCCCCCGGCCACGGCGAGCCGTGGCACGGGAGCCCCGCCGAGGCAGTGGCGCAGGCGCGTGTCAGCTACAGGTGACTGCGATCTCGAAGGGCTTCTTGACGACCCCCGCCATCGGGTTGCTCATGCTGCCGCCCTGCGCCGTACCGGTGATCGTGTAGCGCTTACCGTCGACCTTGACGGTCGCCTCGCCGATGCCCGGGCCGACCGCGAGGGCGTTGCCGTCGACCGTCAGTCCCACCGCCTCGACGGTGGGCGGGTTGCCGTCCTTGAGGGTGGCGCCGACGCCGCCGGAGCTGCCACCGGCGCCGATGGCGATCCGGTCGCCCTGCTAGCGGGTCTCCTTAGGCACGGAACCGAATTCGGGCAGAACGCCCATCTGGAGGAAAGCACACGCGATGATTCTCCGGTCTCGATCCGCCGAGGATTTGCAGCGGCAATCCCCCGGTCCCGGAACACCATTGCGGCACGATTCGAACACGTGTATCATTGAGACATGGATCACTCGACCGCGCTGACGAACCTCCCGGAGGCTCTCCTGCCTCCGCGGTTGGTCGGCGCCGTGGTCCCCTCGGCAGAGCTCGGAAAGGTCCTCGATGAGCAGCGGAAGGTCGAGAACCGCGCCTTCTGCCGAACGATGACGGCGACGTACGCCCTGTTCCGCGACCGGTACGGCGAGCGCGAGTCGGCGTTCCTGTCCTCGGACATCGAGTCGGGGGGTGGGTACTTCGCACAGCGACAAGAACTCTCGCTGGCGTACTCGGCGCTGAAGGCGGAGGTGATGATCGCCCTGCGACTCGGCCCCACCGCGGCCGAGACCGCCATCGACCAGGCGATCGGCTTCGTCGAACGGCTGCCGCGGCTCTTCGCATTGATCGAGGCGAACGTGATCTCGGCCCGGGGCGGGCAGGAGGCACTGAACCGGTGCCGGGCGCTGTCGGCTGCGCAGGCGCTCGAGTTCGACGAACGCCTCGCCGCGGTGCTCACGGCCGATGCGGATCGGCTGACCGCGATACCCGCCTTGCGCGAGGCGGCGGACCGGATCGTGCACGACATCGACCCCGCGGCCGCGGAGCGGCGCCGTCGCCAGGCGGAGGAGGATCGCACGTTCACCGTGCGGCCCGCGGACGACGGCATGGCCGTGGCGTACGCGCTCCTGACCGCGCACGAGATCCGGGAGCTCGAGTCCCGGGTCGACGAGGTCGCCGCGACGGTGTGCGACTGCGATCCGCGATCGGCCTCGCAGCGGCGCGCCGACGCCTTCGTCATGCTGATCCGCGGCTTCGTGACGCTGGGTTGCCGGTGCGCCCTCCCCGTGTGCCGGTACGCCCCGATCCACCATGCGGGTGAGGGCCAGGAGGATTCCGACGGTGCGCGCGTCGTCGTCCGGTACCGCACCCTCGTCCACGTGGTGGTCAACGAGAAGACCCTCGCCGATCCGGCCGATACCGCCGCCGGGTACCTCATCGGCCACGGCCCGATCACGGCGGAGCACGCACGCGAGATCAGCCGGCGGGACGATGCCGTGGTCCGCCCCTTCGGCCGAGAGCTCGACGACGAGCAGTCTCCCACCGAGCCCTCGCGGGAGCGGGCCACCGGCTCGCCGTACCGGTGGTCCGGCATCGATCTCGTGCGCCGTCGCCCGGTGGGGATCATGCTCGCGTCACGCTGCCGCCGCGCCGCCGTACCGACCGGCCCGACTCCGACTCGCTCCCCGCGGGCTCTCAGCCCGCGAGCTCTCAACCCGCGGGCTCTCAACCCGCGGGCGCTCGTGATCGCGCAGGGCAGCGCGGGGTACCGGTTCTCGGCGGATCTGATGAGGTACTTCCACATCCTGTTCCCCCGCTGCGTGTTCCCGATGTGCACGCGGCCGGCATCGCGCTGCCAGATCGATCACCGGCGCGAGTACGACCACGCCGACCCCGAGCGCGGCGGAGCCAGCACCGCCGACAACGGCCAGCCCCTGTGTCTGCCGCACCACCAATTGAAGACGGCGGGGATCTGGGTCGACGCGCACCTCGCCGACGGTCGCATCCTGTGGACGGGGCCGAACGGCAGGCGGGCCGTCGTCGACCCGTCGGGCACGCTCCTCGGCCTGTTCCCCGACCTGACCCGCATCACCTGGACGAATCCACCGGCGGCACCGTCGAAACCGCGCGGGCCCGGCGGCCCCACCCGACTGCAACGCGAACACGATCGGCGTGAGCGGCTCCGTGACCGGAACCTCGAGGAACTCGAACGCCGCGCACATCCCGAGGCGGTCAGCACCGTCGAACGACGCCTCGATGCGGCCCTCGCCGGCGCAACACCCGCGTCGCTCCCGCCGCCCGACGATGAACCGCCGCCCTTCTGACCGTGCCGCCGCTCGATCCTCGTCGCCTGCCTACCGCGGGGCGAGGAGCCGCACGACGGTGTCCGCCCGCGTCTCGGGGATCACGGCGTAGGACAGCAGCAGCCCGGCGTGCTCGCGGGGGCCCGGATCAGGAGATTCGCGGCCCTGCAGGGCGTGCGCAGCGACGGTGCCGGCCCGGTAGCCGTGATCGGCGAGGTTGCCCAGCACCGTGGCGAGCATCGCGGGCGATCCGAGGTCGACGGTGAGGTGCAGCCCCGCCTCGACGCCGATCACTCGCGCGTCCGGAACGTGCACCGCGAGCGCGCGCCGCACCGCGGCCCGGCGGGCGCCGTAGGTCCGGCTGGCCCGCGCGATGTGGTTGTCCCACGCGCCGGAGGAGATGAAATGCGCGAGCATCGTCGCCGCGGTGCCGTCCACGCCCGCACCGGATCCGTTCCCGGTATGAGGGAGGTCGCGGCAGCGCTCGGGGACGACGGCCCACGCGATCCGCAGCAGCGGGCTCAGCGCCTTCGACGCGGTGCCGATGTAGACCACCGACTCCGGGGCGAGGCGGTGCAGCGCCGGCAGCGGGGCCACGTCGTAGGAGAACTCGCCGTCGTAGTCGTCCTCCAGCACGAGGCCGCCCGTCGCGCGGGCCCACCGCAGCAGAGCGAGCCTGCGCGACATCGACATCCGCACGCCCGTCGGGTACTGGTGCGCCGGCGTGACGTACACCAGGCACCGGCGATCGGGGAGCCGGTCGACGACGAGCCCCTCGTCGTCGACGGGGACGGACACGACCGGTCTGCCGGTGGCGCGGAAGGCGTCGAACGCCCGCCGGTACCCGGGGTCCTCCATCGCGATCGGCGCATCGAACCAGTCGGCGATCGTGCGGAGCGCCGGGTTCACCCCGGGGAACAGGCGGATGTCCGACGGTGCGCACACCACGGCCCGGCTCCGGCGCAGCTGCGCCGCGAGCACCGTGCGGAGCTCGGCGATCCGCGCGTCGAGGTCGGCGGGGGCGATCAGGCGGGTCGCGTGCCGCCACGAGCGGCGCCACCGCCGCTCGTCGATGAGCGCGACATCCGGCAGGCCCGGCTCGAGGCTGATGACCGGCCGCGCCGGCGGCGGGGTCGGGCGCACCGTCGGCCCCGGAGACAGCAGGGCGTGCGCGAGGCCGTCCGACCCGTCCGCGATCGTCGTGCCGCTCCCCGGCACCGTGCGGGCCACACCCATCGCCGCGAGGGTGTCGTAGGCGACGGTGACCACGCCCCGCGGGACGCTCAGGTGTGCGGCCAGTGCGCGGGACGAGGGAAGACTGTCGCCCGGATGCAGCGTCGCGCGGTCGAGGGCGTCGAGTATCAGGTCGACGATCGCCTGGGGAGCGCCCCGGCCGTCGTCGCGCGGCGGCAGCGGCGACGGCCAGAGGTCCGGGATCCGAGCGGGCGGCCGGGGCATCGCCCCAGAATACTGGTAATCGGTTTCGACGGAAACCGGCAGCGACAGGACACCGGTATCGATGTCAGGATCAGTGCCATGGACACACTCACCCGCTACCCGGACCGCAGCGGCGACCGCGCCCTCCTCGATGAGGTACTCGACGACGGGCTGGTCGCGGTCCTGTCGACGGTGGTCGACGGACTGCCCTGGTCGGTCCCCCTCGCGTATGTCCGCGTGGACGACCGCATCGTCCTGCACGGCTCGACGGGCGCGGGCGCGCTGCGCCTGGTCGCGGCGGGCGCCCCGGCCACGCTGACCGTGACGCACCTCGACGGGCTCGTCGTGGCCGACACCGCCTTCGATCACTCGATGAACTACCGGTCCGCGGTGGTCCGCGGGAATCTCACGACCGAATCCGTCGACGCCACAGAGCTTCTGAACCGGTTCGTCGACGGGCTGCTCCCCGGACGGAGCGCGGAGCTGCGGGCCAACACTCGCAAGGAACTCGCCGCGACGCTGGTCCTGACCCTGCCGATCACGGCGGACAACTGGATCGTCAAACGCCGGACCGGCGGTGCGTCCGCGAGCGGGGGCGGCTGGTCGGGCGTGCTGCCGGTCCGCACCGGCTACACCGCGATCGAGCCCTCGCCGGGAGCCGACGGGGAGGTCCCGGCGTCGGTGCGGGCGGCGTTCGCGGCCAGTCCGCTCGCGGCCGCGACCTCCTGAACCTCGTCGAATCCCCAGTGCGCGAGCAGGTCCTGCATGATCGGGACCGCGGTACTCGCGCCCGGCGACGCGCCGAGGAGGCCGGCGATGGTCCCGTCGGCGGCGGTCACCAGCTCGGTTCCCTGCTGGAGTACGCCGACGCGCCGGCGGTCCGGGGTGACGAGCTGAGCGCGCTGTCCAGCGGCGATGAGCTCCCACTGCGCCGGGTCGGCGTCCGGATAGTAGCGCTGGAGCTGGGCGAACTTCTTCCGCTTCCCGGCGGCCAGCTCGGCGACCAGGTACCGCACCAGCGAGAGGTTCTGGGCCATCGCCGCGGCGATCACGTGCAGGTTGCCGGGCCGCAGCGTGGTGAAGAAATCGACGAGGCTCCCCCGCTTGAGCAGCTTCGTGCTGAAGGTGGCGTACGGGCCGAACATGAGGTGGTCGGCACCGTCGACGTACCGGCGGTCCAGGTGCGGGACGGACATGGGCGGCGCACCGATCGCGGCCTGCCCGTACACCTTGCCGTCGAGGCGGCGGGCGACATCGGGATCCGAGCAGCGCAGGAACGCCGCCCCGACCGGAAGCACGGCGTAGCCGCGCACCTCCGGGATCCGCGCGCTCTGCAGGAGCCGCAGCGCCTTGCCGCCGGCGCCCACGAAGACGCGGCGGGTACGGATCTCGAAGCGGCCGCCGGGGCCGCGGCCGCGGACCGTCCAGCCCGCGAGGGTGCGGCGCAGCCGCGTCACCTCGTGCCCGAACCGGACCTCGCCGCCCGCATCGGTGATGATCGTGGTGAGCCCGCGGGTCAGGGCGCCGAAGTCGACGTCGGTGCCGCCGGGGTGCCGGGTGGCGGCGATGCGTCCCCACATCGAGTCGGAGCCGCGGCCCTCCATCACCTGGGGCGCCCACTGCCGGATCGTCTCCGGGTTCTCCGTGTACTCCATCGCGGCGAACGCCGGGTGGGTGCGCAGGGTCTCGTACCGTTGCCGCAGGTAGGACATGTCGCGCTCGCCGAACACGAGGTCGAGGTGCGGCGTCGGGTGCAGGAACTCGCCGTCGAGTCGGCCGCTCGCGACGAGCCCGTCCCACCAGGCACGGGTCCGGCCGAACTGCTCGGCCATGGCGATCGGCTTCGCGCCGTCCGTGGGATCGGGCATGTAGTTGAGCTCGCAGAAGCCGGTGTGCCCGGTGCCCGCGTTGTTCCACGGGCCGCTGCTCTCCGTGGCGAGAGCGTCGGCGCGCTCGAGCACCACGATCCGCAGGTCGGGCCTGCGCTCGATGAGCATCGCGCCGAGCGTGGCGGACATGATGCCGCCGCCGATCAGCACGACATCGGCGTCGAATCCCCGGGTGGAGTGGGTGGCCATCGGATCCTCCTGAAGACGGTGGGCGGTACCGCGGTGATCGGGTCGGTGATCGGGTACCGCTCCAGCATCGATCCGGCGCCATCAATCCGTCCAATGAAGTATCGCGGCGATATGATCCGAATATGGAACGTTGGCTGAGCCTGTTCGCCCCGCAACTGCAGGCGCTCGCCGAGCTCGCGGCGCACGACGGGCACATGACCCGCGCCGCGGCCGCGCTCGGGATTCCGCAGTCCTCGATGAGCCGGCGGATCCACGCCCTGGAGAACGACCTGAAGCTGCCGCTGCTGATCCACGCCGGGCGCACGGTACGACTGACCACGGCCGGGGAGGAGCTCGCGCGACGGGTCCGGGATCCACTGCGCGAATTGGAGATCGCGATCGACGCGGCGGTCGGCGCGACCGACGGCGAGCACGGCACCGTCCGATTCGGGTTCCCCCTGACCATGGGCACCGGGCTCCTCCCCGATCTGCTGGCCGCGTTCCGACGGGCGCATCCGGGGATCACCGTCACGCTCAAGCAGGCCCACGGCTCCGAGCTCGTGCGCGATCTCGAGACGGGGTCGCTCGATCTGGCCGTGACGATCCCTCCCCCGGACCGGCTGCCGCGCACGATCATCGGATCGCAGGAGATCCTGGTGGCGCTACCGCGCGACCACCGCCTGGCGCACGCGCAACGGATCCCCCTCGCGCGGCTGCACGCCGAGACCTTCATCGCCAACCCCGCGAGCTACCACCTGCGGTCCGCCACCGAGCAGTGGTGCGCCGCGGCCGGTTTCACACCCGACATCGCGGTCGAGGTCACCGAGTTCGCGACGATCCGCGAGCTCGTGGCGCGCGGCCTGGGCGTGGCTCTGCTCCCGCACGACGACCGCGCACCGTCGGACGTGGTGGAGGTGCCGCTGGCGGGCGAGCACCGCCGCGCGATCGCCCTGGCTCGTGGCACCGCGACGGTGGCACCGGCAGTCCGGCGCCTGAACGACTTCATCCTCGACACGTGAGTCCCAGCGTCCTACACCCGGGATTCCAGTCCCACCGCGAACCAGAAGCCACAGCAGTCTCGGCAATCAAAACGGCTCGCACCTCCAGATCGTCGCGACTGATCCCGTGTAAAGGCGCATGCTCGCCTCGGCGGTGGGCCCATGTGCCGTACCGATTGCCGAACCGATCCCGAACGCGCTAAAGTAGAGACAATAGTTCGGCCCGCACCAGGATTCCTGGGAGCGGGCCGGATCTCTTTCGGTAAGGTCCGGTGCCATGACCCGCCCTCTTAAGCCGTGGCTGTCACTCGAAGCACAGATCGCGTTGCTCCGCAGCCGCGGTATGGAGGTCGCCAACCGTCGTACGGCGGAGCACCAGCTCGCGGCGGTCGGCTACTACCGGCTCAGCGGATATTGGTACCCGTACCGTCGACCCGACCCGAGTGGTGAGACTCGTCGACTGAGCGAGTTCACCACCGGCACAAGCTTCACCGAGATCACAGACCTGTACACCTTCGACCGCCACCTCAAATCGCACGTTCTCAGCGGTATCGAGCAAATCGAGGTCGCCGCCCGCAGCCGTATCGGCTACCTGCTCGGCGAGATCAGCCCCATGGCACACACGGACGCCGACAAATTCCGGCCGACGTTCGACCACGCCGCCTGGTGGAAAACCGTCACGAGCCGAATCGGGCGGGCACGTGGCCGCGACGAGTTCGTCGATCACCACTACGGCACCTACGGCGGGCAGATCCCGATCTGGGTGCTCACCGACCTCCTCGACTTCTCCGACCTGTCCAAGCTGTACGCCGGAATGCGTGCCGCAGACCAGAAGACCATCGCCGACTGGTTCCGGGTCACAGTCGATCCGGATTCTTCGAAGGCCGCGCGGCAGAAGTGGGCCAAGCATCCCCCACTGGCCAACTGGCTCGAACACCTCACAGTCGTGCGGAACATCTGCGCTCACCACGGGCGGCTGTGGAACCGTCAGCTGCCACCAATCGGTGCGTCACAACGAATTCGACACCTCGCGGTCTTCGACGGACTGCCCGAGGACCAGACTCAGGTCGAGCGCATCCACGGCACCATCTGCATCATCGCGTACCTACTGGACTCCGTCGCTCCCGGCAACCCCTGGCGCGACGAGATTGACAGCCTTGTCAGCTCCTCGTTCGCGAAGATCACGCACCGTCACCCGTCCGAAATGGGCGTCCCGAACTCACCTTCGGGAGGACTGCAGGACGGCACGGGCGCGCCCGGCTGATGGATCCTTTCGAGGTGTCCTCAACGACCTGTCAGGAACCCGAGAACCGTGACACCCCGCGGCTACTCGGGCGGGTCGGCGAGCAGGAGCTTCTTCTGCACCTTACCCATCGGGTTACGCGGGAGGTCGTCGATGAAGCGGATCTCGCGGGGCCGCTTGTGCTTGCTGAGCGTCTCGCCCACGAACGCGACGAGCGCGGCGGCGGCCGCGTCGTCGCGCGCACCGTCGGTCACCACGAAGGCGACGAGGCGCTGCCCCAGGTCCTCGTCCGGAAGACCGACGACCGCCGCCTCCCGGACATCGGCGTGCCCCAGGAGCGCCGCCTCGATCTCGCCCGCACCGACCCGGAAGCCGCCGGTCTTGATGAGGTCCGTGGACGCGCGGCCCACGATGCGGTGGAAGCCGCCCGCGTCGATGACCGCGACATCGCCTGTGTCGAACCAGCCGTCGCCGACCCAGGATTCGGCCGTGGCCTCGGGACGGCCGAGGTACTGGGTGCCGACCATCGGGCCGCGGATCTGCAGCGCGCCGATGGACTCGCCGTCGTGCGGCGCCTCGTCGCCCGCCTCCGTCAGCAGCCGCGACTGCACGCCCGCGATCGGCAGGCCCACCCAGCCCGGGCGACGCTCACCGTCGGCCCGCGCGCTCACGGTGATGAGCGTCTCCGTCATCCCGTACCGCTCGACGATCTCGTGGCCCGTGAGCTCGCGGATCCGCTCGAACACCGGAGCCGGCAGGGGTGCGCTTCCGGAGATCAGCAGGCGCGCATCGCTCAGCGCCGCAGCGGATTCCGGATCGCGGGCGATCCGCGACCACACGGTGGGCACGCCGAAGTACATCGTGCCGCCCGCCGCGGCGTAGGCCTCCGGCGTGGGCCTGCCCGTGTGCACGAGCGGGCTGCCCACGCGCAGCGGCCCCAGCACGCCCAGAATGAGCCCGTGCACGTGGAACAGCGGAAGGCCGTGCACGAGAGTGTCGTTCGCCGTCCAGTTCCAGGCATCGACGAGACCGTCGATGCACGCGGCGATCGCCTCGCGGCGGATCGGGACGCCCTTCGGGGCGCCGGTGGTACCCGAGGTGTACATGATCAGCGCGGTGCTGCGGGCCGGCGGCTCCGGCAGCGCGTGCCAGCCGCGGGCGTGCTCGCGGACCGGGACCGCGGGTAGTCCGTGCGGATCCTCCGGGGTGGCACCCAGCCAGGCCTGGGCGGCGGAATCGGTGAGGACGTGCGCGATCTCGGCACTGCCCGAGTCCGGGGGAACGGGGACCACGGGGACGCCGGCACGCAGGCCGCCCACGATGGCGATGACGGTGGCGAGCGTCGGCTCGGCCCACACCGCGACGGGGCCGCGCACACCGAGCCCGCCCAGCCGCTCGGCGACGGCGGTCGTGGCGCCGATCAGCTCGGTCCGCGTCAGCGTCCGGCCCCCGACGGTGACGGCCGGCTCACCGTCGGAGCCGGGCGGGACGGGGGTCACGGTGTACGGCAGCAACATGCCCCCACCCTATGCCGCGAGGCCGCAGGCACCGGCGGAGGAGACGGTTACGCCGCGCGGTGCTGCAGGCGCGCGTCGAACGCGGCCTCGAGGAACAGCGCCGTGATCTGCACGGCCTGCTCGCTCTCCGGCGTCGCGCCGGCGAGCACGGGGAAGGCGTGCACGCCGCCCTCGTACAGGTGCAGGTCACAGAGCTTGCCGGCACCGTCGAGGCGGGCGTGCAGGCGCTCGGCGTCGACGCGGAGCATCTCGTCCGTGCAGGCGATCACCAGCGCCGGCGGGAACGCGGCGGGGCTGATCTCCGTGGCATCGTCGTGCCCGCGCGGCTCGACGGGGCCGCGGTCGAAGAACTCCCGCAGGCCGCGCAGCTTGTCGGCCGTGAGGTAGGCATCGTCGATGTCGTAGCGCGGGTCGCCGTCCTCGACGGTGGGCGTGAGCAGCGGGGAGAAGCCGAAATAGGCCGCCGGAGCCGGCGCGGCGTCCAGGTGCGCCAGCTCGAGGACCTTCGCGGCGATGTAGCCGCCCGCGGAATCGCCGCCGACCGCCACCTGGCGGTACCGGCCCGAATCGACGACGGCTCGGTATACCCGGTAGCCGTCGTCGACGGACGTGCCGATGCCGACCTCGGGCAGTTGCCGGTAGTCGACGTTGAAGACGGTGACACCCAGGGACCGGGCCAGCGCGGCCGCGATCCGGCGGTGCGTGGCCGGGCCGCCCGTGAGGAAGGCGCCGCCGTGGTAGTAGCAGATCGCGACGTCGGTGCGCAGGTCACCCGCGGTGGGCACGAGGCGCTCGACCTGCACGCCGGCCAGCTCCATGCGATCGACCTCGACATCGTCGGGCATCCAGCCGATCAGGGCGGCCAGCCCCTCGCCGAGCGCCAGGGGCCCGAAGCTCCAGGACCGCACGGGGTACAGGGCGATCAGCGGTCGCAGCAGCAGCTTGGCTCCCGCGATGGCGAGCGCCGACTGGGCGCTCACGCCGCGATGCGCGGTCACAGACATCGTCGTCTCCTCTCGCCCGACCGCGGGGGCCGGACAGAACCGGTTCAGACTATGCGCATCAGCCATCCCGATCCAGCACATCTGCTGGTTTTCCGCACTCACGTGTCCCGCTCGACCGCCCCGGCGCGCGGTGACGGCCGTCACCCCGTCAGCCGGAGATGCCGCTGCGCTCCACGCCCGCCGCTATCCAACGCTGCGCTACCAGGAAGAACGCCAGGAGCGGGGCGATCGATACCAGCGCCGCCGCGAACATCGCGGGCACGTTCACGGACTGCGCGGTGATATAGCTGGAGAGGACCAGCTGCACGGTCCAGGACTGCGGATCCTGGCCGATCACCAACGGCCACAGGAACGCGTTCCAGCTGCCGACGAAGGTGATCGTGGCGACCGCGGCCGTCACCGCGCCCGCGCCCGGCAGGGCGACGCGCAGGAGGATCCGGGCGGGGCCGGCACCGTCGAGCACGGCGGCCTCCTCCAGCTCCCGCGGGAACCCCAGGAAGTGCTGCCGGAACAGGAACACCGCGGTGGCCTGGAACAGGCCCGGCACCACGAGCCCCTGCAGCGACGACACCCAGCCGAGCGAGGAGACCATGACGAAGGTCGGCACGAAGGTGACCGCGGCGGGGACCAGCAGCGTCGCCAGCACCACCCCGAACACCACCCCCGCGTACGGGACCCGGATCCGCGCGAAGGCGTACCCCGCGGGCAGCGCCAGCGCGAGCGTCCCGAGCGTCTGGAGCAGCGCGACGGCCGTCGAGTTGAACAGCGCCCGGCCGAGCGGCCGGGCATCGTCGGAGAAGACCTCCCGCAGATTGCTCCAGACCGGCGCCCGGAGCCCCCACGACCCCGTCGCGACGTCCATCGACGTGCCCAGCGCGCCGCGGACCAGCAGGTACAGGGGCACCAGGAAGAGCACCGCGAGACCGGTCAGGACCAGGTAGCGGGCCACGCGCGCCGCGATCCCGCCGCTCATCGCCCACCCCTCCGGAGCATTCCCGTGAGCCGGCCCTGGAGCAGGGCGAACAGGGCGATCAGCACCGTCAGGATCACCCCGCCCGCACCGCCGCTGCCGAAGTCCTGACCGTTGCCGACGGCCACGTAGTACAGGTAGACCAGCGGCGGCCGCGCGTACGGCGGATACCCCTGCGCGGTGGCCATGACGCCGTAGAACTCGTCGAAGGCCGAGAACGCGTTCACCGTCGCCAGCAGCAGCACGGCGACGGACACCGGACGCAGCTGCGGGAAAGTGATCCGGGTGAAGGTGGTCCACGCGGATGCGCCGTCGAGTGCGGCGGCCTCGTACAGGTGCCGCGGCACGCGCTGCAGCGCCGCGAGGAACAGGATCATGTAGAAGCCCAGCTGCAGCCACAGGCGCACCGTGACCAGCACCAACCAGTACCAGGGCGGGTCCACCACCGACAACCACGCGACCGGCTCGAGCCCCACCGCGCGCAGCGCCGTGTTCGCCACGCCCGTGGGCACGCCGGGAAAGATCGACCCGCGCCAGATCAGCGACGCCGCGACATAGCTGCAGGCCATCGGCAGGAAGAACACCGACCGGAAGAAGCGCTGGAACAGTCGCACCCCGTTCACCAGAACCGCCAGCGCGAGCGAGCCGGCGAAGGTCAGCGGGACCACGATCACGGCGAACACCACGAACGTGACCAGGCTAGAGCGGAAGGCCGGGTCCCCCAGCATGGCGCGGTAGTTGTCGAGCCCGACGAAATGCGTCGGGGTCACCGTGTTCCGGGCCTCGAACAGGCTCAGCCACACGCTCCACCCGATCGGG
Organism: Tsukamurella spumae; assembly: GCF_012396015.1. Lineage (GTDB taxonomy): Bacteria > Actinomycetota > Actinomycetes > Mycobacteriales > Mycobacteriaceae > Tsukamurella > Tsukamurella spumae. Next base: position 20,418 of record NZ_JAAXOQ010000038.1, read on the forward strand.
ACGACGACGAACATCGCCAGTCCCGCGAGGAAGGGCCCCGTCAGCACCCAGAACCACAGGTGCGGCGAGGCGCGCCACCCGCCCCTCTCGGGCCGTGCCGAGCGCGCCGACATCAGCTCGGGAACCGCTCGAGTTCCTTCTCGACCACGCCTCCGACGCCCCGGAGCTCGGTCATGGGATCGGCGCCGCCCCGGATAATCCGGTCGAGCGCGTCCCGATACGCGGTGGCGCAGCGCGCCGTCCACAGCAGCGGCGTCTGGGGATGCCCCACGGTGTTCACGAGATCCGCGGCCTCGCTGTACATCCCGGTCGTGAGTTTGGTGGCGCGCGGGAGCAACGAGCGCCGTGCCGGCACGTGCAGTCCGTAGCTCTGCGCCCAGTCCAGCTGCAGGTCCGTGCGCTCGACCCACAACCACTGCACGAACTTCTTCGCGCGCGCGACATCGCCCTTCGCGTTCACCGCCGCCCCGTACGCGCCGAAGGGCACGCTGGTGCCGCCGTTCGCGCCGATCGCGGGGAAGGCCCGGACGCCGACATCGTCGCCCAGCGCCGCCGTGATCGCGGGCAACGCCCACAGGCCCGTCCACTGCATCGCGGTCTGGCCCGCGATGAACGCCCCGGGATCGGACCAGTCCTGCGGCGCGCCCAGCAGCAGGTCGCCGGAGGTGAACAGCGCGCGCATGGTCCGCAGGCCCGCGGCCACCTCCTCGTCGACGAAGCCCGGCTTGCGCTCGGGCGTGAGGTAGTCGTGGCCCGACGACCACAGCAGCACGCCGCCGAGCACGTCCGCGCCGCCGTTGTTCCCCAGGAACAGTCCCTTGGTGGTGCCCTTGTTGAGCGCCCGCGCCGCGGACACCAGCTCGTCGAGCGTCCGGGGCGGCACGACGCCGGCCTGCTCGAGCATCGACCGCCGATACACCAGCAGCTGCATGTCCGTGACCTGCGGGATCCCGTACACGCGGCCCCCGTGCGTCATCCGGTCCAGCAGCGCCGGAGTGAAGTCCGAGCGCGCATCGCCCAGCACGTCGGTCAGGTCCGCGACCTGGCCCGCCGTGATCATGTCGATCGTGGGACCGTTGGCGAACTCGAAGACATCGGGGCCGTCGCCGGCCACCAGCGCCGAGGAGATCTTCTGGTCGTAGTCACCGGGGAACGAGCTGACCCGGACCCCGCCGCCGGGGTACTCCGAGGCGTATCGGGCGAGCGCCTCCGGCGCGCCCTTCTCGCCGTACTGGTGGAACCAGCTCCGCAGATCTCCCGCGCCGCCGCCGCGCCCCGTGTCGCCGCCGCACGCCGCCAGGGCGCCCGCGAGCGCGGCACCGCCGATCCCTGCCAGAACCGCGCGACGAGACACGCCATAGTCAGCCACGCGGGTAAGTATCGCAAACCCAGGCGTACCTGCGCCCCCGACCTCGCCGAAAGCCACTCAGAACAAGGCGGCGGCCAGGCCTCGTCGAGCCTCCAGCACTGCGGGATCCGCCGGGTCGAACAGGTCGAAGAGCTCGATCAGGCGGGTGCGCAGCGCGGTGCGGTCGTCACCGAAGGTGGTTCGGATCGCGGTGATCAGGCGCTCGAAGGCCCGCGCCGGGGTGCCCCCCAGCAGCTCCTCGTCGGCCGCGGCGAGCGCGAGCTCCACCGCCTCCGGCCCGGTCGCGCCCGCCGCGGCGTCCGCCCGCTCGATCGCCCCCGGCTCGGCGCGGGTGGCCCGCGCGAAGAAGGCCATCTGCTTCGCCGCGGCCGCCGCATCCGCATCGCCCGGATCCGCGTGCAGGATCGCCTCGTAGGCGGCGCGGGCGCCGTCGTAGTCGCCGTCGGCCGCGAGCTGCTCCGCCGCCTCGCGCCGCGGGTCCGACGGTGCCTCCCCCGCGCCGGTGCCGCCGCCGAACTCCGGCGGGAGCTGGGCCAGGACATCGTCGAGCCACTGCCGCGCCGCCGCCTCCGGTTGCGCGCCGGCGAACGCGGTCACCGCGCGGCCCCCGGCCACCGCGATCACCATCGGCACCGATTGCGCGCCGAAGGCCTGCGCGACCCCGGGCGCACCGTCGACATCAACCCGGGCGAGCGTCCACCGACCGCCGTCCGCCGCGACGAGCTTCTCCAGCACCGCACCCATCGCCTGCGACTGCTCGCTGTACGACGCCGAGAGCAGCACCACGACCAGCGAGTCAGCGGATCGGTCGATCACCTCCGCGGGAAACTCTGGTCCGTCACGTCGACGATGCCGGGCCCGGGGGCACCGTCGGACTGCGGTCCCGAGCCCTGCGCCGCCGAACCGGCCTGCTGCGCGGCGCGCGTCTCGGCCCGGGCCTTGAGGCCCGAGAGGTCGACCGCCCCCGCCATCGCAGCGGCGGTGCGCAACGCTCGCTCCTGATCCTGCTTGGAAGCGCCGCGGGGGGCGCGCGGTGTAGTCACCACTCCATCTTGGCACGGCCCCGGAATCAGACGTAGCGCTGCAGGTCCGGATCGAACCACCACGACCCGGGGCCGGGCGCGGGCATCCCGCGGGTCGCCAGGGCTCCGCGTCGGGGCCGGTACCAGCTGGTGAGCGGCACGTCGTCGACCACGTGCACCGCGTCCGGGAACTGGCCGTGGCGGCCGGCGAAGGTGTCGGTGATGTCGTCGGCCGTCAGGGTGGCATCGGCGCGGAGCGTGACCGCGGCGACGACGCGGGGCGGACCGTCGGGCTGCTCCCCCGGGACCTGGTACACGACGGCCTGTTCGACCTGGCCGAGCTGCTCGAGGACGTCGGAGACGGGGATCGAGTAGACCGGGCCGCGCTCGGTGACCGTGACCGTGCGGACGTCGTCGACGAGCCAGTAGTCCCCGTCCTCGTCCTGGCGGAACAGGTGGCCCGTGGAGAACCACGCGTCACCCGGCCGGAAGACGCCGCGCAGCAGCACGTCCCGGTGCGTGGTGTCCGGATCCGCGCGGCCGATGAGCACCCCCACCTCGCCCTGCCCGACCTCCTGCAGGAAGCCGTCGCCGTTCTCGACGAACCGGCCCGTGTCGAAGTAGTAGTCGACGAGCGCCACCTCGGCGCTGCCGGGCAGACTCCGGCCCTTGGCGCCGGGCTTCCCGCCGCGGACCTTGGCCAGCACGATCTCGCCCTCGGTCGAGGCGTAGAACTCGACCACCTGCGCGGCGAACGCCTCGCCCACCCGGCGGGAGAGCTCGGCCGACATGCCGGAGCCGATGAACGCCCGGATGGGGTGGTAGCGCGGCACCTCCAGGCGCGGATCGTCGAGCACCGCCCGCATGAGGTTCCAGGTGTAGCAGACCACGGTCACGCCGTACCGCTGCACCTCGACCATGAACCGGTCCGGGTCGAAGTCGCGGGTCAGTGCGATGCGCGAGCCGCCGGCGAGCGCGCCGCCGAGGCTCGTCATGAGTCCGGAGCTGTGGCTGAGCGGGGTCAGGCAGTAGACGGTGTCGCTCTGCGAGAGCCGCGTCGCCGACGCCGTGCCGAACGCCGACAGCGCCCACCGGCCGTTCGTGACCCGCTTCGCGCGGAGCCTGCCGCCGACCTCGGAGAACATCACGAACGCGAGGTCCCGCCCCAGGCCCGCGTCCGGGCGGTACCAGCGCGGGATGCGCACGTTGTCGGGGTCGACCTGCTCGAGGTCGACGAGCTCGGCGTCCAGGTCCTGCCGCGCCGCGCCGGGGCGGTCGCGGCGGTCACCACCGCCGACGACGAAGACGCGCTCCGCGACCGCCACGGCCGCCTCCGCATGCTCCGGATCGGTGATGACCGACGCCGCCTCACCCAGGCGCAGCGCCGCCGCGTAGTCGGTCCCCGGAGGGAGCAGCACCACCACGGCGCCGAGCCGCGACAGCGCCGCCATGACCACCAGCGCCGAGGGCCGGGTGTGCATCAGCACGCCCACGTGCTCGCCCTGCCGTACGCCGACCTGCAGCAGGCCGCTGACCACGCGGTCGATGCGCTCGTTGACCGCGTGCTTGGTGTGCACCCGGTCCTCGTACAGGAACAGCTCGCCGTGCGGGTCGCTCGCGGCCTGCTCCGCCAGGAGCTTGCCGAGCGAGACCTGCGTGTGCGCCTGCAGCTGGCCCAGGCGCGCGAGCTTCGGTAGGCCGCGGGTGACCTCACGGGCCACCGCCGTCGCGCCCGCGGCGGTCGCGGAGGCCGCGTCGAGCAGGTCGCGGGCCGCCACGAAGCCGACGGTCGCGATCCCGCCCACGCCCGCCACCAGTGGATTGACGCCGGCGTCGCGGTCGTCGTCGGGCTGCATCGCAGCGATGTTCTCGGGCTCGGGTCCGCGCGCCTCCTGCCAGAGGATCCACTGCGCCACCGTCGGGTAGGTGACGGCGCCCGCCGAGCTACCGACGACGAGGCCGAAGTGTCCGGCGGAGACCTGCGCCTCGTACACCGTCGCCTTCGGGGCGGCCTGCAGGATGCCGCGCACCGCGCTGGGCCGGCCGATCTGGTCCGAAAGCCCCACGAAGGCGAGCACCGGGCTGGTGATGGACGCCAGCGAGACCGCGTCACCGTCGATCGCGAAACCGCCCGTGAGCATGCGGTTGTGGACCACGAACTGCTTGAGGAGGTCGGCGACCGCGGGGCCCGAGTAGGCGACCCAGCCGTCGGCCTCGAGGAAGCGCCGCTGGTCCTCGCGCGGCAGCAGGGCCGAGCGGTCATGCAGCTGCCGCACGAAGTCGATCCGTGAGCGGACCGCCTTGACGGGGTTGAGCATCTCGAAACCGCGCTGGACCATCCAGCTCGGCAGGTAGAAGCGGTTGAAGACGTGGTCGGCGACGAACTCGGCGCCCTTGTTCACCAGCGCGGGCGGGGCGCCCAGCGGCAGCCCGGCCGAGATGTCGACGGGGCTGCCGAAGGTGACCAGGCTGGCGATCGACCGCGACTGCCGGTACGCCGCGACCTGGTAGCAGAACATGCCGCCCTGCGAGTAGCCGCCGATGTGCACATCGCGGCCGCGGAAGGCCGCGACCTGGTCGATCGCGCGGGAGATCGCGACGACGTGGTCGGCGAGGTTGCGCTCGAGCCCGCCCTCCTCGCGGTCCGGCGAGCCGAAGTCGATGACCCACGGATCGACGCCGGCGCGGTGCAGGACCGATACCGCGCCGTTGTGCTCGGTGACGTCGAAGACATTGGCGTCGACCATCATCGGCGGGACCAACAGGATCACCGGGCGGTCGTCCGCCGACGGTGCCGGGGCACGATCCGCGAAGTAGCGCCGCAGCCGGTACATCGGCGAGCGCTCCAGCACCGAGTACTGGGAGGGTTTCTGCCCCGTCTCCAGACCGCCCTGGGTGAGCACCTCGAACCCGTTGCGTGCGGTGGCCGCCAGGCGGTTCACCGACGCCTCGAGGGCCCTGCCTCCGGGAAGTCCGCCCAGGATGTCCACGTTGTCCCCGTCCTCCGGTCGACTGACGTCTCGGTCAGCGAATCAACGTACCCGCAGCGCCGGAGCCGCGGTGACCTAACGGCCGATCGCGTCGGTGCGCTCCGCCGCCGGCGCCGCGGCGACCGGGGCGTCGAGCTTGCCGGCGCGCTGCGCCCACAGCTCGAAGACCACCGAGCAGAACGGAAGCACAGTGGCCACCAGGCCGAGCAGCAGGGTCTTGACGTCCCACGCGCGGGCCCGCGCCACCGCGAGGGTCAGCACGACCAGCACGATGAAGACGATGCCGTGGGTCATGCCGGGCTTGGCCACGGCCTCCTCGTTCCCTCCGACCCACTTGCCGTACATGCCGATGAGCAGCCAGACCCAGGTGAGGGCCTCGAGGAAGGCGACGACCTTGAAGGCCGCGACGATCTTGGACGCGATGGACTCGTTCATGGGTTCCTTACTGCGCGAGGACTACTGCGCGAATGGTTCTGCGCGAGCGACTATTGCGCGGGGACGGTGATGATCAGCGCGTCGCCCTGGCCGCCGGCGCCGCACAGCGCGGCCGCCCCGGTGCCGCCGCCGCGACGTGCCAGCTCGAGGGCGAGGTGCAGGACGATGCGGGCACCCGAGGCGCCCAGGGGGTGGCCGATGGCGATGGCGCCACCGTCGACGTTGACCTTCTCGGCGTCGACACCGAGGTCCGCGGTGGACGCGAGGCCGACGGCGGCGAAGGCCTCGTTGATCTCGAGCAGGTCGAGGTCCGCGGGGGTGATGCCCTGCTTGTCGCAGGCCTTCTTGATGGCGTTCGAGGGCTGGTGCTGCAGCGACGAGTCCGGGCCGGCGACGACGCCGTGCGCGCCGATCTCGGCGAGGTAGGGCAGGCCCAGCTGCTGCGCCCTGCTGCGCCGCATCACGACGACGGCGACCGCCCCGTCGGTGAGCTGCGAGGCATTGCCGGCGGTGATGGTGCCGTCCTTGGCGAAGGCCGGACGCAGCTTGGCGAGCGACTCGGCGGTGGTGTCGCCGCGCACGCCCTCGTCCTCGCTCACGCGGATCGGCTCGCCCCGGCGCTGCGGGATCTCGACCGGGACGACCTCATCGGCGAACTTGCCCGCGGCCCAGGCCTCGGCCGCCTTGCGGTGCGAATCCGCGGCGAACGCGTCCTGCTCCTCGCGGGAGTAGGTGACGGTCTCGGTGGTGTTGAGCTGCTCGGTGAGCCCACCCATCGGCTGGTCGGTGAAGACATCGTGCAGGCCGTCGTAGGCGGTGTGGTCGAGCATCTCGATGCTGCCGTACTTGTGGCCCTCGCGGCTGCCGGTCAGGATGTGCGGCGCCTGCGTCATCGACTCCTGTCCGCCGGCGACGACGACCTCGTACTCGCCGGCGCGGATCAGCTGGTCCGCGAGCGCGATGGCGTTGATGCCCGACAGGCACATCTTGTTGATCGTCAGCGTGGGCACGTCCCACGGGACGCCGCCCGCGACCGCGGCCTGGCGCGCCGGCATCTGCCCCGCGCCCGCGGTCAGCACCTGGCCCATGATCACGTAGTCGATGGTCTCCGGATCCACACCGCTCTTGTCGAGGGCACCGCGGATCGCGACGGCTCCCAGATCCGTGCCGGACTGCGACTTGAGCGCGCCGAGCAGCTTGCCGAAGGGCGTCCGAGCGCCGGCGACGATGACCGTCGGGTCGTTGCTGGGATCCTGATGAGATGCGGACGGAGCCACTTCGTTCCTCCTCGTGGGCATGGGTCTTCCGCCTCAAAGCTACATTCGAGGCATGACAGAGAGCCAATCGCCCGGATCCGATCACACCACCCACGGCGAGCACCCCGCCGCCCACCCGATCCCCGCCGAATACGTCCTCGGCATCGACCACGTCGGCGTCGCCGTGTCCGATTTCGATGCGGCGCTCGAGTGGTACTCCCGCGTGCTCGGCATGGTGTGCACCCACGAGGAGATCAACGAGGCCCAGGGCGTCCGCGAGGGCATGCTCTCCCCCGCCTCGCTGCTCGCGGCGAACGGCGCACCGTCGAGCGCGGCCCAACTGCAGGTGCTCGCTCCCCTGACCCCCGAATCGACCATCGCCAAGTTCCTCGACCGCAGCGGCCCCGGCCTGCAGCAGCTCGCGTACCGCGTCTCGGACCTCGCGGCGGTGACGGCGCACCTGCAGGAGCAGGGCGTGCGCCTGCTCTACGACGCGCCCCGCAACGGCACCGCCGGCTCGCGGATCAACTTCCTGCACCCGAAGGACGCCGGCGGAATCCTCGTCGAACTCGTCGAGCCCGCCTCCTGACGGCGCGCCGATATCGTGAATCGGACCTTTTGCGGCTGCTGACGCCGCGTTCGAGGGCCGCCCACGTACCATCAGAGCATGGCGAATTCGGACAACATCTCGGGCGGCCCGGCGCCCGCACCGTTCGCGGTGGTCCTGCGTGGGTACGACCGGGACCAGGTCAGCGAGCAGTTCCACCGCTACCAGGCTGAACTGCGGGTTCTCGCTGCCGATCGCGATGCCGCGTCGGCGCACGCCCGCGAGCTCACCGACCTGCTCGACGAGGCGCAGGACGAGATCGACAACCTGCGCCGCGAGGTCGACCGGCTCAGCGTTCCGCCGACGAGCGCCGAGGGCATGAGCGACCGGATCGCCCGCATGATGCGCCTCGCGTCCGACGAGGCCTCCGAGATCCGCGCGGCGGCGCAGAACGAGTCCGCCGAGGTGCGCTCGCTGGCCCGCCAGGAGGCGGAGACCACCCGCCGGGAGGCGGACCGGATCCGCTCCGACATGACCTCGCGCCGGGAGGCCATGGAGCAGGAGCACGAGTCCACCATGGCCCGTGCCCGCGAGGAGGCGGAGCGGATCAAGGCCGAGGCGAAGGCCGAGGCCGACAAGCTCTCGCGGTCGGCGGCGGAGAACCGCGAGCGCGTCCAGGACGACTTCGACATGGCGATGTCGATGCGCCGCGACAAGGCGATCAGCACGATCACCGAGCTCGAGGAGGCGTCGAAGTCCGAGGCCAAGAACCGGATCGACGCGGCGAACGAGCGCTCGGAGCAGACGCTCAACACCGCGAACGCGACGGCGGAGCAGAAGCTCGAGGACACCAATACCCGCATCGCCACGCAGGTCGCCAATGCGCGGCGGATCACCGAGGACATGCAGGCACTGCGCGCGTCGATCCTGGACCAGCTCGAGACCGTGCGCCGTCAGCTCGCGCTGGTGCCCGAGGCGCTCGCCACGGGGGACGACGAGGCGCCGGTGATCGAGAAGCGCATCGATCCGGCCTCCTACGAGAGCGCCACGGCGCCGCGGGCCGAGCACGTGATCGACGACGAGCCCACCGCGGCGCAGCGCGCGCAGCAGGTCCTCGGCGCCGACGACTTCGCCGCCGCGGACACGGTCGCGATCTCGACCTCGCCCGCCGACGACGCCACCGTCGCGATCAACACCGTCGCCAAGCGCTGATCAGCGCGACCGCCGGCCGGCCTCGCGGCGCCAGCAACCACGGTGCCAGTGCCGGCGGTCCGACACCCCTCCGCTGTCCGCGGACGGCCACACCACGACGTGGGCCGTGCCCGCGGGAATCACCTGATCGCACCCCGGGCAGCGGTAGTCCTTCGCGGCGCCGCTCCCGGTGACGGTACGCACCTGGTACGCCTCGTCACCGAGTTCGATGCGGGAGCCGAATCCGCCCGTGCTGAGCGGACGAACGCCGTCCCGCGCCCCCGCCCGCTTCCGGGAGACGGGCCTGCGCCCCATCAGAAGAGCTTGTAGGACGTGTCCTCGGTGCCGCGCAACACGTCGTAGTCGACAGTGACGCACCGGATCCCGCGGTCCTCCGCCAGGGTCCGTGCCTGAGGTTTCACCTGCTGCGCAGCGAGGATGCCCGTGACGGGCGCGATGAGCGGATCCCGGTTGAGCAGCTCGAGGTAGCGCGTGAGCTGCTCGACGCCGTCGATCTCCGCCCGTCGTTTCACCTCCACCGCCACCGTGCCGCCGTCCGCGTCGCGGCACAGCAGATCCACGGGCCCGATGGCCGTCATGTATTCGCGGCGGATGAGCGTGTAGCCCTCGCCGAAGGTCTGGGTGTGCTCCGCCAGGAGCTCCTGGAGATGGGCTTCGACGCCGTCCTTCACCAGGCCCGGGTCCACGCCGAGGTCATGACTGCTGTCGTGTTCGATCTCCCCGATCAGGATGCGCAGCTGTTCCTCCGCCTTGTTCCGGACGATCCACAACCGGTGCCCCTCGGGCACGCCCTCCGACTCGGAGTCCGACGGTGCCGTCTCCAGCCAGCAGGGCGGGCTCATCCAGTTCAGGGGCTTGTAGGCGCGGTCATCGGCGTGGATGCTGACCGAGCCGTCCGCCTTGACGAGGATCAGCCGGCGGGCCATCGGGAGGTGGGCGGTGAGCCGGCCCACGTAGTCGACCTGGCATTCGGCAATCACGACACGCACGGGTTCCACCTTACGGTACGGGTTCGACAGTGCCCCGTTCCCGGGTGGCGTGCTCGTGGCGGCGCACTCCGAGCGGTTGCTGCGGATACGACGAAGCCCCCGGAGGCGGGAGCATTTCTGCTCACCGGCCTCCGAGGGCTCGTCCTGTATCTAATTTTAGTCCGGCGGTGTCCTACTCTCCCACACCCTCACGAGTGCAGTACCATCGGCGCTGAAGGGCTTAGCTTCCGGGTTCGGAATGGAGCCGGGCGTTTCCCCTTCGCTATGGC
>NZ_JAAXOQ010000039.1 GCF_012396015.1 Tsukamurella spumae
GGCGCCCACGCCGACCGGTGCCACGACGCCTGCGCCGTTGCCGTTGCCGGTGGCGCGCGGTGCGGCCGGGCGGGCGGGTGTGGTGGGGGCGACCGAGCCCACACCGGGGATGACGACCGCGCCGATGCCCGGAACGTTGACCGCGCCCGGACGGGCGGGGTTGCCGGCTGCGGGCTTCGCCTGGGCGGGCTTCGCGGTCGTCGTGGGGGCCGGTGCGCCCGGAACGGGGGTCGGCACGGGGATGGGGGTCGCGCACGGGCAGCCGGGCGCGGCGGAGACCGGAGCTGCGACGACGAGGCCCGCGGCGGCGATCAGTGCGCCGACGGCGGCGACCTTGCCGGCAGTGCGCGAGGTGCGGGGGCGAGCAGTCATCCTGGCTCTCTTTCCTACTGGGCTTTGCAGTCACGAAATGTGATCGACAAAAACTTAGCAGAAGATGTGCGACTGCAAAACGTTGCCTCCCCGTGACCTATTCGGTGTGTCGCAATTCACAGCGCAGAGGTGGCCTCGGAACGCCCGAAGGGACCGACGGCGATGCCGTCGGTCCCTTCAGGGAGAGCGTGTGTGCGGAGGGCTCAGTAGCCCTTGGCCGCGGCCTGCTGCAGCATGGCGAGCACGGCCGGGTCGACCTGCTTGCCGCCGTTCTGCGCCTGGGCGATGACCTGCTGGATGTAGGCCGCGTTCGCCGTCTGGCCGGCGACCGGCTTCTGCGCCGGCTTGGCGGCCGGCTTCGCGACGGGCTTCTGCGCAGCCGGGGTCGCGGGCTTGGCGACGGGCTTCTGTGCGGCCGGGGTCACGGGCTTGGTGACCGGGCGCGTGGTGTTCGACGTGCTCGTCTCGGTGGGGGAGACGGTGCGCGGGGTGGGGCTGCCGAGGCCGCGGCCGCAGACGGGCCATGCGCCCTTGCCCTGGCCCGCGAGGACCTTCTCGCCGATCGCGATCTGCTGGGCGCGGGTGGCCTGGTTCGCGGTGGGCGCGTACTGGGTGCCGCCGTAGGCCGCCCAGGTGGACGGGCTGAACTGGAGGCCGCCGTGGTAACCGTTGCCCGTGTTGATGGCCCAGTTGCCGCCCGACTCGCACGAGGCGACCTGATCCCACTGGGAATCGGGCGCGGCGTTCGCGGCGGGCGCGGCGAGTGCGAGACCGGCACCACCGAGCATCGCGCCGGCGGCGGCGATCTTGGCGGCGCTGAGGCTGGTTGCGGACTGCTTGCGGTGACGAGCGGTCATCGTGTGAAGTCATTCCCTCTCTACGCGCGTGCGAAGTTAGCTGTCGGGTTCGAGCGAGAGGCTGCTCGGCCATTGCTGGCTTGACCCCTAGGGCGTGCGCCCTGCGGCGTTGCGGCCGCGGTGGTTCCTCCGCCTTCGTCCAGGTGTAGATCGTGGTGCTTTCCCCGAAGCGGACACTGGACGAAGCTCTGCGCTGCGACCGATCGGGTGGCCACTGCTGCGGCCCTCAGTGACGGTAACAGACCCCGGCTCGTGGCCCAACCGTTACCGGACCGTGATTTTGTGGAGTGTGACGGATGTCACGAGCCGACGCCGTTCGGATCAGCCGCCCGCGAAGGGCGGGAGCACGTCGAGCATCGCGCCCGTCGCCGGCGCATCGAGGTCGCGGACGGCGACCTCGTCGAGCAGGTAGCTGCAGCGCGTGAGGACGCGACCCAACTCGGGGTGTCGCGCGGTCAGGACGTCGGCCACCTCGGAGACCGTGGCACCGTCGGGGATCGGGACGGTCTCCTCGGAGACCCCCGCGGCCGCGCGGGCGGCGGCGAAGTAGCGGATCAGCACGCGTCAGCCGCCGATCGCGCTCATCGTGCGCGTGGGCTGCAGGAAGGTCGGGTCGTCGATGCCGTGGCCCGCCTGCTTGTCGAGCATCGCCGCGGCCCACGCGTCACCGATCTCCTCGTCGGAGGCGCCGCCGCGCAGCAGCGGCTTGAGGTCGGTCTCCTCGGCCGCGAACAGGCAGGTACGGATCTGCCCGTCGGCGGTGAGCCGGACGCGATCGCAGTCGCCGCAGAAGGGGCGCGTCACGGACGCGATGACGCCCACCGTCGACGGTCCGCCGTCCACCAGGAAGCGCTCGGCCGGCGCGCTGCCGCGGGGCTCGCCGGCCGGCGAGAGGGCGAACTCGCGTCGCAGCTCGGCGAGGATGTGCTCGGCCGTGACCATCGTGTCCCGATCCCAGGTGTGATCGGCGTCGAGCGGCATGTGCTCGATGATCCGCAGCTCGTAGCCCGCATCGAGGCACAGGCGCAGCAGGGGGCGCGCGTCCCCGAGGCGCCCGGGGCCTAGGACGGCGTTGACCTTGACCGGGGTGAGTCCGGCGGCCGCGGCGGCTCGCAGGCCGGCGAGGGCGTCGTCGAGGCGGTCGCGGCGGGTGACCCGCGCGTACTCCGCGCGGTCGACGGTGTCCAGGGAGACGTTGACGCGGTCCAGTCCGGCACCCGCGAGCCGCTCGGCGTGCCGCGCGAGCGAGAGTCCGTTCGTGGTCAGCGAGAGCTCCGGACGCGGCGCCAGCGCCGCGGCGTGCGCCACGATCCGCTCCAGGTCGGCCCGCAGCAGCGGTTCACCGCCGGTGAACCGGATCTCGGTGATGCCCAGGTCGCGCACGGCGATGGTGAGGAGCCGGTCGATCTCGGGGCCCGTGAGGACGTGCTCGCCGGCCAGCCACGGCAGTCCTTCGGCGGGCATGCAGTAGGTGCAGCGCAGGTTGCACCGATCGGTCAGCGAGACGCGCAGGTCGCGCGCCACGCGGCCGTACTTGTCGACGAGGGGTTTCACGGTGCCTGCTCGTGGTCCCCGGCGCGGCCTCCCAGGACCGCGGCGACCACGCCGACGAGGAAGCCGATCGGGGTGAGCGGGGTCAGGGCGTACACCCAGGTGGGTGCGGTGGCGCCGTGCGCGAGGAGCGGAGTGAGGAACAGAGCGGCGATCGCGATCAAGCCGATCGCGAACAGCGCGATCGACACGGAGACGGCGACGGAAACGGACTTGCCCACATGTCTAGACTAGTCCCAGTGCGTCTCGCAGTTCGCGGGGCGCGTTTTGTTGTTCTTCGAGCGCAGAGCAGGTGACGAGGGCATGCCTACCGGCAAGGTCAAGTGGTACGACACGGACAAGGGTTTCGGATTCCTCTCCCAGGAGGGCGGGGAGGACGTCTACGTCCGTTCGTCCGCGCTGCCCGACGGTGTCGACGGCCTCCGGCAGGGCCAGCGGGTCGAGTTCAGCATGGCTGCGGGTCGTCGCGGCCCGCAGGCGCTGACGGTGACGGTGCTCGAGCCCGCCCCGTCGGTCTCGCGCGGCGCGGGCGCGGGCGCGGGTGCCGCGCGCGGTCGCCGGCCGGCGGCGAACCGTCGTCCCGCCGAGGAACTCAACGTGCTCATCGAGGACATGATCCAGCTGCTCGACGCGGGCGTGCAGCCCGAGCTGCGCAAGGGCCGCTACCCCGACCGCAAGGCCTCCGAGCAGATCGCCAAGGTGCTCCGCGAGATCGCCCGGGAGCTGGACTCCTAATTCGGCAGGAGCGCGCTGCGGGCGTTTCGGGTGCGAGAAGCCATCCGCACCCAGTTCGCCCGAGCGCACCAGGCATGCCGGGTGCGACTGGGCGAAACGGGTGCGGGAGCTCATCCGCACCAGATTCGCCCGCCCTCAGCCCGCTCCGAGGAGCCCGTGTCGGCGCAGTGACGGGGTGAGAAGGGCGCGGAGGGCACCGTCGCGCTTCAGGACCGGCCAGCCGAACCTGATCACCTCGAAACCGGCCTTTTCGAACGACTCCTGTCGAGTCTTCTCGCGCTCGAGGGCTTCGGCCTTCTCCTCGTCGGTGTCGCCGTATTTGCCCTTGCCGTCGAACTCGGCGATGAGAGCCTCGCCGAGGGTGAAGTCGGCGTAGTAGGTGGAGCCGTCGAGGTCGTAGCGGACCTGCAGTTCCGGTACCGGCAGACCCCACGCGAGCATCTGCATCCGTGCCCACGACTCGCCGGCGGACTCGCTTTTCGCCACGGACAACGCGAGACCCGTGCGTGCGATGCCGCAGCCCCGTCTGCGCCCCATCCGTGCCATGCAGGCCTCGATCTCGGCGACGGGAATCGGATCCGGGTCCTCCGGCCGGGGATACCGCCGCACGAGCCGGATCGCGTCGAAGCCGATGACCGCGCGAACCAGGTTGCCGGTCATGGCCCCGTCGAGCGCGGTCCGGATGCGCGAGGTCGCGACGACCCCCGCCGCCTCGATTACGTCCTCCGACGGGAGCGGTCGTGCGTGCAGGAAGACCTTGCCGCGGGTACCGCCGCCCTGTGGCCGGTCGACAGTGACATGCACCTGCGAACGGTCCGGCTCGAACCAGGGAATGTCGTGCAGCGCGGCGGCGCTCTGGTGGCTGGCGGCGCCGGCGCGTCGGCGCATGGTCGCGACGACCTTGAGTCGATACAGCGCATCGGCGTCGAGGGGCGCGGCTTCGATGTAGGCGCCGGGCGCGGGTCGGATCAGCGTGTGATCCCGCACCGCCTTGGTGATCCTGTTGCTGCTCCAGCCGATGGAGCGCAGGTGTGCGCGCGGCATGATCTCCCCCATAGGGGGCATTCAACCGCAGCCGCAGCCGTCGAAACCGCCACTGGAGCCGCTCATCCACAGGTGGAACGGCTCATCCACAGGGCATCCGCACCCGAAATGCGCCAGCGCACCCGGCATGCCAGGTGCGACTGGGCGAAACGGGTGCGGGAGCTCATCCGCACCCGATTCGCCCGATCTCTGGGGCGAAACAGTGGGTCCGCGGCTACGGCTGCTGGACCGGGGCGGTGCCCTTCGGGGCGCTCTCGGGCAGGGTGTTGATGCCCCAGACGGCCTGGGCCTGCAGGTTGCCCTCGGAGTCCTGGACCGTCGACGGCACGCTGATGTCGACGGCGGCGAGGAGCAGGTCGGGGGTCGACCTGAGCACCAGCGTGGCGTGCGTGGGCTGCAGGTGCGTGATCTGCTCCCGCTGCTCCCTCCCGGTGCGCGGGTCGACGCGCTGGACCGTGAGGAACCACGGGCGCTCGGTGATGTAGGTCGGCAGGGAGATCGTGATCGCCCGCCCGGGTTCGACGGGGATGGCGGTGGGCACCGTCGGCGCGTCGCAGACCCGCGGCGGACCGTCGACGCAGTAGCCCATCGGCGAGACCTCGACCAGCTTCGACCCGACGGTGGCGTGCAGCGCCGGCCGGGGCCGCGGCTCGGCGCGCTTGTCCAGCGCGGCGCTGATCGTGAATGCGAACAGCACGGCCGCTGCGACGACGAACACCACCGCCGCGATGAGGACGTTCCGGCTGGGCTTGATCATCGAGCGACCCCGTTCATCGTGGCTGGGTGTTCATCGTGGGAGGTACGTGCTCGGGGCGCTTGCCGCCGATGTTCGGGACGAGCGAGCCGCCCCGGTAGGTCAGGACCGTCTGCACCGTGCCCACGACCATGATCGCGGCGACGGTGGCGAAGCCGATCCACAGCGTGGGCGGTAGCAGAACGCCGAGTGCGGCGCCGCCGACCCAGCCCAGCTGCAGCGCGGTCTCCGAGCGGCCGAAGGCCGAGGCACGGGACTCGTCGGGCAGGTCGTCCTGGATCGACGCGTCGAGGGAGACCTTCCCCAACGCGGACACTCCCGAGGCGATGAAGGTGACCGCGGCGACCACGACGATGTTGCCGAACACCGCCGCGACGATCGCTCCGACGGTGGCGATGATCGTCGCCTGCACCACGATCCGCGCGGGCCGCGGCAACTGCAACCGGGCGCCGATGCCGTTGCCGATGAAGTTGCCGACGCCCGCGGCGGCGCCGACCGCGCCGATCATGGCGAGCGAGGCGAAGGGATCGCCGCCGGCCGCCGTCTGCGCCTTGCTGTAGAAGGCGATGTACAGCGTGAGGAAGCCGGTGAGCACGCGGATCGTGGTGTTGCCCCACAGCCCGGTCACGACGCTGCGGCCCAGCGGCACCCGCAGGTTCTTGAAGGCGGCGCCCAGCTTCGCGCGCCCGCCCTCGGTCACCTGCTCCGCCTCGCGCGCCATGGCACCGGTGTAGGAGAGCGTGGTGGGGACCTCGCCGGAGGTGTTCTCGACCCACTTGGGAATGCGCATGCACATCACGGCCCCGGCGACCGCGAACACCATCAGCGCGCACATGCCGCCCGGGATGTGCAGCATCCGGCTGAGCCCGAACTCGGCGCCGGAGGCGATCGCGCCGCCGAGGCCGGTGCCCGCCACCAGCCCGAACAGGGTCAGTCGCGAGTTCACCCGGGCCAGGTCGATCGACGGTGGCAGTACCCGCGGCACCACCGCGGACTTGAGCACCGAGAACGATTTGCTCATCACCATCATCGCCAGCGCACAGGGATACAGGACCCAGGGGTCGAAGTTCACCGTGTTCGCGACCGGATCGTAGGTGAAGTTCATGATGAGCAGCACCGCGAGCCCGACGCGGATCCCGAAGGACGCGGCGAGCGCGACCCGCCGGCCGTGCTGGATGCGATCGAGCAGCGGCCCCATGAACGGCGCGATGATCGCGAAGGGCGCGATGTTCACCAGCAGGTACAGCGCGACCTTCGACTTGGACTCGGCCTGCGCGGCCGCGAAGAACAGGGTGTTCGCCAGCGCGACCATCATCGCGGCGTCGACGGCGTTGTTGAGGATCACCGGGTAGGTGAGCGCGGTCAGACCGGACTTGTCGGCACCGTCGGCGGTGGTGGCCCGGTGCCACTTCGCGATCCCGGCCTCGGTGATCTCCCGCCCGCGCATCGCCGCCACGCGGGCGACGGTGATCTTGCGCGGCATCCGCCGCTCCTCGTCCTCGGCCGCGCGCCGCTCGGACGGGCTCGGGGTGTCCTCGAGGGGAGGCAGGTGGTGGTTGGAGACGTACTGCGGGCGGGTCGGGCCGTGCGGTTCGCCGGTCGACGGCGCCCCCTGCCGCGGCGGCTGCCCGCCGTGCGCACGCGGAACCGGCCCCGGACGGCGCCGGGGCTCGTCGGGGGGATACTGCTGTTGCCCCGGATGAGCGCTCACGCCGACCATTGTTCCGCATCGGCGACGGCGCCGCCGACACCGGTCGTTCGCCGCCCGCGTGCACCGGTGATCCCGGCGTCCGGCACAATCACTCAGGTGAGTTCCGCATTGCAGTCAGGTGCCGCGGTCGACCTCGCGCGTACCGTACTCGAGGCCGAGGAGGGCGCGCCGGTGGGTGCGCACGTGGCCACGGTCGTCGAGGACGAGTTCGCCGTGGCCCACTACTTCGAGGCGAACCTCCCCGCGTACCGCGGTTGGCAGTGGTGCGCCGTCATCGCCGCCACGCCGGGTGGCGAGCTGACGGTGTCGGAGACGGCGCTGCTGCCCGGCCCCGGCTCCCTGACCGCACCCGAGTGGGTGCCGTGGGATCAGCGGGTTCGTGCGGGTGACCTGGCGCCGGGCGATGTGCTCCCGCCCCGCGCGGGCGACGAGCGGATCGAGCCCGGTCACGCCCTGTCCGGCGACCCCGCGGTCGACGAGGTGGCCGGCGAGATCGGCGTGAACCTCGAGCGCGTGATGTCCCGGATCGGCCGCGTGGACGCGGCGGAGCGGTGGCTGGCCGGTGCCTTCGGCCCCGATTCGGAGATGGCCCGCTCCACCCGGTACCACTGCGGCGACTGCGCCTTCTTCCTGCCGCTGGCCGGCGTGCTGGGCGCGGCGTTCGGCGCGTGCGGCAACGAGTACTCGGCCGACGGGCGGGTCGTGCACGCGCACTACGGCTGCGGCGCGCACTCGTCCGTGCCGGCACCGTCGGGCCAGGGGAGCCCGGCCTACGAGCCCTACGACGACGGTGCGGTGGAGAAGGTCCCTGTCGAACAGGGCTGAGCGGGACCCCTTCGGGACCGCCGCGCTGCGGGCGGCCGTGCTCGCCGCCTGGCGCGATTCGCCGACCCGCGCGGCGGAGGACCTCGCCTCCGAGCGGGACCTGGTCGACGTCGGGTACCGCGACCGGGTCGCCGTCGAGCTGGCGCAGAACGCCGCCGACGCCGCGACCGCGGCCGGCGTCCCGGGAGAGCTGGCCGTTTGGGCCGAGCCCGACGGGGTGCACGTCGCCAACACCGGTGCGCCGCTGTCGAAGGCGGGGGTGGTCTCGCTCGCCGCCCTGCGCGTGTCCCCGAAGGCCGACGGTGCCGCGGGCTCCGTCGGGCGGTTCGGCGTCGGCTTCGCCGCGGTCCTCACGGTCACCTATCACGTCGAGATCCGTTCCACGGAGGGCGGGATCGTGTTCTCCGCGGAGCGCTCGCGCGCCGATGCCGGCCGGGACGAGGTCGCCGCGCTGCGGCTGCCCCACCCCCTGGACACGCCGCCCCGCGCGGGCTTCGCGACCGAGATCGTGCTGGTGGGCGCGGATCCCGCGCTGGTCGGCGAGTTCGCCACTCAGGCCGAGGATCTGCTGCTGGACCTGCCCGCGCTGGCGGCGGTCGTCGTCGAAGGGAAGCGCATCAGGCGTCCCGACCTGGTCGAGGGGCAGGGGCCGCACGCGCGCTGGGTGATCGGCGCCGATGCGCGGTTCCTGCACGCGCCGACCCGCACCGACGAGCCGCTGACCCTGCCCGTGCGGGTCATCGCCGATCTGCCGACCACGCCCGACCGCCGCCACCTGCACCCGGACGCCGACATCGCGCGCGCGGCCCGCGGCTACGCGGCCTTCGTCGCCGCCCGGCCCGACCCGATGTCCCTGCTCCCGCCGCGCCGCCCGCCCGCCGGGGCCGTCGATGCGCTGCTGCGCGAGGCGATCGAGGACGAGCTGCGCGGGCACGCCTGGGTGTCCGGGCCCGACGGTGCGCGGCTGCGCCCGGACCGCGCCGCGGTGCTGCCGGGGCTCACCGACGAGTTGTTCGCGCTGCTGTCCGAGACCCTGCCCCTGGTGCCGCCCGCGTTCTCCTCGGCACCCGACGCGGCGCGGCTGATCGCGCTCGGCGCGCGGGAGCTGACCGCCGCCGACCTCGCCGACGCCGTGCCCCGGGATCGCGAACCCGATTGGTACGCAGGGCTGTACGCGGCGCTCGACGCGGCACGCCTGTCCGCGGACGAGCTCGGCGCGCTGCCGGTCCCGCTCGCCGACGGCCGCGTCGTGACCGGCGCGCGCGGTGCGGCGCTCGTCGCGGGCGGGGCCGATGCGCTGGCCCTCGTCACCTGGGCCCGGGTCGTGCATCCCGCGGCGCAGCATCCGCTGCTGGAGCGGGCCGGGGCGCGTCGCCTCGCGGCCGCGGATCTGCTCGGCGATCCCGCGCTCCGCGAGGAGGTGGGCCGGATCGACTGGGAGGCCGGCCCTTCCGATGAGGACGTCGAGCTCACCGAGGCCGTCCTGGGCCTGCTCGGGGAGGACGGCACCGTCGGGCCCGGTTGGCTCGGCGCACTCCCGGTCCCCGGCGACGACGGTGCGCTGTACCACGCGGACGAGCTCCTGGCCGCCGGGGCGCCGCTGCGCGCCGCGCTCGGCGCGGACCACCCGTACGGCACCGTCGACCCGGACTTCGAGGCGCGGTATCCCGCCGCGGCGCTGCGGGCGATCGGGGTGGGCTGGTCCTTCGGCGTGCTCCGCGAGGCGCTGCCGACGGAGCCGGAAGCGAGCCTCGACGGTGCCGAGGACTGGTGGGCGCAGCTGCCCGGCGAGCCGGACGAGCTGCTCGCCGTGCGCGACCTGGACCTGGTGGAGCACTGGGACCCCGCGCTGGCGTTGATCGCGGAACTGCCGGGCGTGCTGGACGATCCGGACGGCTACACGGCGTGGTGGCTGCGCACGCGCACGGCGCTGGGGAGCCTGCGTTCACCGGACGACGGGACCTTCGCCGGCCTGCTGGATCCGTGCACCCATCCCGATGCGGGGCGCCTGCGCGCGGCCCTGTTCACCGCGGTGCGCGGCGAGGCGGACGCGCAGGTCCTCGCCGACGCGCTGGCCGGTCCGGACCGGTCGCCCACGCCCGCGGTGGTGTTCGCGGCGCACCGGGCGATCGCGGGACATCGCCTGGCGCGGTTGCCGTCCCGGGTTCGAGGGATCGACGGGGCGATGCTCGACGCGGAGGCCGCCGCCGTTCTCGACGTGCCGCACGCGCGATTCACCGCGGACGGCCTGGTGTTCGGCGGACTCGACGTGGCGGTGGACCTCGCGGACACCCTCGACCTGCCGCTGGCGAGCACGGAGCCGATCGAGATCGTCAGTGGCGGGACACGGTTCGTGCGCGGCGCGCATCCCGGTGTGGCGCTCGCGCAGGCCCTCGGCGAGCTGCCGGACGCGGCGGAGGCGGAGATCCACGACGAGCTGATCGTGCGGGTGGACGCCGGGGAGCGGCGGGTGCCGTACGTCCTCGTGGGGGGTGTGCTGCACGTACAGTCGGGTCGGTGGTGATGCAGGACGGTGCCTGGCCCAATCCGCTCGACCGGTGGGTGCTCGAGTGGGTCGTGTCGATCCGGTCCGAGTCGCTGACGGCGGTGGTCCGCGCGATCACGACGGTGGGCAACACGGTCTCGATGTTCGCGATCGTGATCGTGGGGGTCCTCTTCCTCCTGCACCGGCGGCGGGTCGGGTGGGCGCTGTACTGCGGCCTGACCTTCCTGTCGGGGTACCTCCTGATGATCGCGGTCAAGAGCGCGTTCGGTCGGGAGCGTCCGCCGATCCCGCCGCGGCTGCTCCAGATCGACAGTCTCAGTTTCCCGTCCGGGCACGCGCTGAACTCGATGGTGGCGTTCACGACCCTCGCGGTGGCCGCCCACGCCCTCACCGGCCGGCGGTGGCCGCTCGCCGCCGCTGTTGCGGGCTCGATCGCGATCGGCCTGAGCAGGGTGTATCTGGCGGCGCACTGGATGACCGATGTGCTGGCCGGCTGGGGGATCGGGCTGGTGGTGGTGGCGCTGGGTCTCGCGGTGCGCGCGGCGGTGCTCCGGCGGGTCAGACCAGCCCGCGCTGCGCCCCTCGATCGCCCCGCAGGGCCGCCCGCCGCTGCAGGGTGAGCACCGTCGCGCCGATGATCCCGACCCCGACACCGCACGCGCACACGATCCAGGCCGCGCCGAAGGTGTTCCGGGCGAGCATCGTGACGACGAACAATGCCGCGAACAAGACCGTGCCGACGATCACGACCGGACGCGGTTCGGTGAGAGTGCGGGGCAGTTCGGGGGCTTTCGTGGCGTGTCCCGGATCGTTTCCTTGAAGGTTCACGGGTTCTCCCGGGGTTAGTGCGCGGAAAGCGATCTGACGGATGTAGTCTAACGCCGTGACTGACAATGACGATCGGCTGGCTGGAGAACTTGCGCTCGCCACAGTGCGGTTCGCCCGCCATCTGCGCGGCCGGCGGCGTGATTCGCTCGTCTCCCTGACGCAGCTTTCCGCGCTCAATGCCCTCGCGAACGACGGGCCGCTCACGCCGGGCCAACTCGCCGCCCGCGAGCGGGTGCAGCCGCCGTCGATGACGCGGGTCATCGCATCCCTCGCGGACCTGGGGCTGGTCCGGCGGGCCCCGCACCCCACGGACGGGCGTCAGGTGATCGTCAGCCTCTCCGACGAGGGCGAACAGCTCATCACGGGCGAGGCCGCGGCGCGCGAGGCGTGGCTGCGCGGCAAGCTCGCGGAGCTCACCGAGGAGCAGCGATCCACGCTGAACGGTGCCGTCGGCATTCTCAACGGGCTCATTGCGGCGGAGGAGAAGTAAGGCGGGATTCTCCGCGTTTTCAGGGTCGGGCCCTATCGGAGTGATTCCGATAGGGCCGTTCCATTTCCCGGGTAATTACCTATTCGTGGGATGAATTCGCCGGTGGTGAGAACGCGGTGCTTTCTCCGGCGAACCGTCCGGTGCGAACCTGTGCGAACTAGGCTGGTGATGTGCAGGTGCAACAGATTCATCCGATTCATGACGTGGATGACCCGCGGTTGAACGACTTCCGTGACCTGTCGGCGGCGGACAAACGCCCCGATCTGGCGCGCGGCGTCGTGCTGGCCGAGGGGGTTCCCGTGGTCGAGCGGATGCTCGCATCGCGGTTCGTGCCGCACGCGATCATGGGGGTCGGGTCCAAGCTCGAGCGCCTCGACGGCGTCGCGCCGGAGGTGCCGCGCTACCTCGTGACCGCCGAGCTCATGGCGGAGGTGGTCGGTTTCCACCTCAATCGAGGCGTGCTCGCCGCGGCGCGGCGCCCCGAGCCGCTCGCGGCGGCGGACCTGCTGGCCGGGGCGCGCACCGTCGTCGTGCTGGAGGGCGTCAACGACCACGAGAACCTGGGGTCGATCTTCCGCAACGGCGCCGGCCTGAGCGCTGACGCCGTGCTGTTCGGTCCCCGCTGCTCCGACCCGCTGTACCGGCGCGCGGTGCGGGTGTCGATGGGGCACGTGCTGCTGGTGCCCTTCGCGCACCTGCCCCCCGACGGATGGCCCGGGGCCGGCCTGTCGCTGCTGGCGCGGCACGGATTCCGGACGGTGGCGCTGACCCCGTCGGGGGAGACGACGGTGGCCGGCGCGGTCGCCGGCGCCCCGGACCGGGTCGCGTACCTGGTCGGCGCCGAGGGGCCCGGCCTCACCCCGGAGACGATGGCCGCGGCGGACGTCCGCGCCCGGATCCCGATGTCGCGCGGCACGGACTCGCTCAACGTCGCGACGGCCGCCGCCGTGGCCCTCTACGAACGCGCCCGCGAGTGAACGCGCCCCGGGTGATCCCGCCGCGGTATCCGCCGTGGTTCGTCGGCGTCGCGGTCGCGACGCTGGTGGCGCTGCTCGCGGGCGGCGTGTTCTCCGGGCTGTTCGTGGCGGTGATGACGGTGAGCCGCTGGCTGGGGCTGTTCCTCCTCGCGCTGGGGACGGCGGGCTCCGTGCCGGTGTTGACGGCGTACCGTCGGCGCCCCGTGACGCGATGGTTCTGCGCGGGGTTCGCCGGCGCGGTCGTCATCGCCTGGTGTGCGGCAGCCGGAGCGCTGACGAGCGGACTGGTCTGAGATCCGGCAAGAAACTTAGGACTACTATCGGACGAGTGCCGAGTGTCTTCGTATCCCTGCGAACGAGGAACTACCGGCTCTGGGTGGGCGGCCAGGCGGTCAGCCTGACCGGGACCTGGATGCAGCGCGTCGCCGAGGACTGGCTGGTGCTCGACCTCGCGCACGGCCGCGGCTGGGTGCTCGGCGTGGTCATGGCGCTGCAGTTCGGGCCGACGCTGTTCCTGTCGGCGTGGGCGGGCCTGCTGGCCGATCGCTACGACAAGCGCCGCATGCTCATGGTGACGCAGACCGCCGCGGCGCTGTGCGCGGCGGCATTGGCGGTGCTGACGCTGACCGGCGTGGTCGAACTCTGGCACGTGCTGGTGCTCTCCTTCGTCTTCGGCTGCAACGCCGCGATCGCGGGGCCCGTCCGGCAGGCCTTCACCATCGAGATGGTGGGGCCGGAGCTGCTGCCCAACGCGATCGGGCTGAACTCCATGGTGTTCAACGCCGCCCGGATCGTCGGGCCCGCGATCGCCGGCCTGCTCATCGCGGGCGTCGGCACCGGCTGGGTGTTCGCGGTGAACGCGGTGTTCACCGGTGCGATCGTGGTGGCGCTGGCCGTGATGCGGCAGGGCGAGCTGTTCCCGTCACCACCGGTGGAGCGGGCGAAGGGGCAGTTGCGGGCCGGGTTCGCGTACGTGCGGCAACGCCGCGAGCTGGTGCTGGTGCTGGTCGCGGTGTTCTTCGTCTCGACCTTCGGCATCAACTTCCCGCTGGCGCTGTCGCTGCTGGCCCGGCAGGGGTTCGGGCTGGGCGCCGACGCCTACGGACTGTTGTCGACGATGCTCGCCCTCGGCACGCTGGGCGGCGCGCTGCTGGCGGCCCGGCGGACGGGGATCGCCGCCCTGCGCACCGCCCTGGTCGGCGGGTGCGCCTTCGGCGTCGTACAGGTCCTCGCCGGGGTGGCACCGTGGTTCTGGCTGGTCGCGGCGCTGCTGGTGCTGGTCGGCTTGTTGCAGATGTCCTTCACCACGTCGGCGATGAGCATCATGCAGCTGTCCGTGGATCCCGAGTTCCGCGGCCGCGTGATGGGCATCTACATGCTGGCCTTCCTCGGCGGCACGCCGCTGGGAGCCCCGCTGCTCGGCGCGATCGCCGACGCCACCACGCCCGCCGCGCCGCTGATCGTGGGCGGGGTGGTCTCCGCGGTCACCTGCGCCCTGTGCGGTGCGTACGCGCTTCGACGGTCCGCGCCCGCGCCCGCCGCCGCGGAGGCGCCGGAGGAGATGTAGTCGGCCGGAACAGTCATGCGCCGCGCGCATGGCTCGCGTTTCCGCAGGTCAACGCGCTGCATCTGCCTCAGGGGTATGCGTGAACAGCATACCTGCGAGGTTTCGAGGCGCCGTGAGTGCCGGCCTCGCCAGTCGGTGAGAGATCTCGCTGCGTCGATCACAGCGACCGGGTTCGCAGACGGCGCGCATCAACAGGTATGCCGGGTGGGGCGATCCCTGGAGCAGCGGGCATTTCGGGTGCGGATGCGCTGCCGCACCCGTTTCGCGCGGTCGCACCCTGCATGCCGGGTGCGCTGGCGCGTTTCGGGTGCGGATGGCTTCCCGCGCCCGTTCTGCCCGGTCGCCTGGGCGCAAATTCGGGTGCGAGCGCGGTAGCCGGCGGCTGTGAATACGCGGCTGAGAGGAACAGGCGAACGGGTCTGGTCTCCTCTTGAGCTGAGCCGTGGATTCACGGTGCGAACCACTGATCACAGGCTCAGATGAGAACGTGAACGAGCCGTTGATCCTCGGGGGCGAGGACGGGCCGGATCTTCCTGTCCAGGGTGACCAGTACGCCGGAATGCCGCGCTACGAGGTTCACGAGGTGCAGATCGGTGACCTGCTTGTGGCCCGCGAGACCCACGAGGTCGATGGCCGCCTCGGCGAGTGACGAGTCGTCCGGGATGAATTCGGCGCGGGTGTCCGCACGGAGGGAGCCGAGCGACGCGATCGCCTGCGGCGCGGTGACCTCGGTCCCCATGACGGCCGGGTTCATCGCCATGCGCACGAGCCCGGCCTCAGTGATCGGCGTGGTGGCGAAGCGGGCGGTGGACGCGAACCAGTCGCCCGCCAGGTCGTGATACGCGTGGTTCGTGCTGAGGAGCGCCACCAGTACATTGACGTCCGGAAGTTCGAACTCACTCATCGAGCATCGCGTCCTCGACCATGTCGTTGGTGATGACGTGACCGGGTGCCGCGGGCAGCAGGATGAGACCGCGGTCAGTGGGGCGCCCGGGCGACTGCGTGGTGTCGATCCCGAGTGTGGCCAGGTAGGAGACCGCTTCCCCGATGCTCGCGTTCAGACCCGCGTTCACCCGCGCACGCGCCGCTGCGAGAACCCGGGGGCTGATGTCGAGAGTTGTCCTCATACCCTCAATGTACGCGCATCACGCATCACGCATCGGCGACAATTGACCAGGAACTGGTCCCGAAAGTAGAGGGCCTGGGTGTTGGACTATCCATGAGTGGTCGGAGGCTCATAGCGATCCTCGTCAGAAGCCGAAGAAGCTGCGGACCTTGCCGCGGTCGTCCTGGCCCGCGTCCTGGGGCTGCTCGACCGGGGGATAGGGCGCACCGTCGGCCCCGGGGACCGGAGCGGGCGGCGCCTGCTCGGGGATCTCGGAGGCGAGGACGAAATCGATCACCTGGATCCGCGCGGGGTCGAGGTCGGTGGCGTCCAGGGGATGCGTGTACCGGAAACCGAGGATCTCGCGGTTGGCCTGCTCCGCGAACTCCATCGGGTGGAAGGGCAAGGCGCGCGGGTCGGGCACGGCACCCTCGGCGTAGGTGAGCGGGTGCGCGCCCGCCCAGAACGGCCCCTCGAAGCGCTCCGGAAGGCCCTCGTCCTCGAGGATGTCCACCGGATGGGCGGCGAAGGTGCGCTTCGGCGCACCGTCGGAGCGCAGGGCGAACCCGCCGACGGCCCGTTCCGGGTCCGCGACCAGTAGGAACGTTCGATGCGCGGGAAGCAGGTTCCACCAGGAATCATCGAGCTCGGACGGTCGGTCCACCCGCAGGCCCTCGTGCGCGACGACGGTCAGCCCGCCCCACGCGGCCACGTACACGTGGCCGGGCAGCGGGGCGGCCGCGCGGGCCAGGGACTCCGGCCGCCCGGCGACGGGGCCGCCCAGCACCTGTTCGGCGATCACGCGGGACGCGGCCTCGTCGGGCCGCCCGGCGATCGCCAGGATGCCCTTCGGCTCCGCCACGTCGATGAACCAGAGCGTCGCAGCTGTAGCGCCCACGCCCTAGCCGTTCTTCCCGCCGCGGACCCCGAGCAGCACGTCCTCCCAGGAGGGCATCTCGGGATGACGACGCCCGTGCTGGCCCACCGCGGCAGCAGGGGCCTGGGCCGGACGCTCGGCGCGCTCCTCGGCCTCGCCCTCCCGGACCGGGCCGCGCGCGCCGGGCACGGCACGGAGCGGCTCGTCGACCGACCGATCGATGCTCCGGAGTCCTTGCCGCGCATCGGGATCGAGCAGCCCGCGGGCGGTGTCGTCGACGGGGCTCGCGGTGCCCCCGTGCGCGCCGGGCGCGTACCGGAACTGCGCTCGGTTACGGGACTTGCCGACGCTCCAACTGATCGCGACGACCCACCGGTTGTCGGCGCCCTTGAAGGCGTCCCACTCGGTGGTGTCCGCGTGGCCCCGCTCGGCCAGGGCCATGTGGATCACGTCGGCGAGGGTGGCGTGCATCGGGCCGTCGCCGCGCACGGGATGGGCCAGCTGCGCCATCTCCGCCGCGCGGGAACGCTCCAGCAGCACCGGTCCGGCGAACCGCTTGATCCGGTGGTTCGGGGCGCCGGTCAACTCGGCGATCTCCTCGACGGTGGCCCCCGCACGGATACGGGCCTGGATCTCCCGCGGCGACAGGTCGGTGCCCAGCTCGAGCTCCGTCTGCCCGCCCGTCATCTCGCCGTTCACAGCCGCCTTCAGGGTGTCGTCGATCGGCAGGCGGAAACGTCCCGCGGGGCCCTCGCAGACCACCGACGTCCCGTCGTCGTCCACTCCCGTGACCCGCAATTCCTGCATGAATTCAGGGTAGGTTATCGAATCGTTACGCGCCCGTAGACACGCGTTCGACCACGAAATCGATGCACTTGGTCAGCGCGGTGACGTCCTCGGGGTCGATCGCCGGGAACATGCCGATGCGCAGCTGGTTGCGGCCCAGCTTGCGGTACGGCTCCGTGTCGACGATGCCGTTCTCGCGCAGCGTCTTGGCGACCACGGCGGCATCGATCTTCTCGTCGAAGTCGATGGTGCCGACGACCTGGCTGCGCAGCGCGGGATCAGCGACGAAGGGCGTGGCGAACTCGCTGGCCTCGGCCCACTGGTAGAGCCGGTCGCTGGAGTCCTTCGTGCGATCGACGCACCAGTCGAGGCCGCCGTTGCCGTTCATCCACTCGATCTGATCGGCGAAGAGCAGCAGGGTGGCCAGCGCGGGCGTGTTGTAGGTCTGGTTCTTGCTCGAGTTGTCGACCGCGATCGGCAGCGAGAGGAACTCGGGGGTGTAGCGGCCCGAGGCCTTGATCTCCTCCACGCGCGCGAGGGCGGCGGGGCTCATCAGCGCGACCCAGAGGCCGCCGTCGGCGGCGAAGCACTTCTGCGGCGCGAAGTAGTAGACGTCGGTGTCGGCGATGTTCACCGGCAGGCCGCCCGCACCCGAGGTGGCGTCGATCGCGATGAGCGCGTTCTCGCTGCCGGCGAGGCGGCTGACCGGCACGGCGACGCCCGTCGAGGTCTCGTTGTGGGCCCAGCCGATCAGGTCGACGGGGCCGTCGGCTCCGTTGTCCACCACGAGCTCCGGCGCGCTGCCCGGGTCGCTCGACACGACGACCGGGTCGCCGATGAACGGGTTGCCCTTGGCGACGGACGCGAACTTGTTGCTGAACTCGCCGTACGTGAAGTGCTGGCTGCGCTCGCGGATCAGGCCGAAGGCCGCGGCGTCCCAGAAGGCCGTGGTGCCGCCGTTGCCGAGCACCACCTCGTAGCCCTCGGGGAGGGAGAAGAGATCCTTCAGGCCCGCGCGCACCCGGCCGACGACGTTCTTGACGGGAGCCTGACGGTGGCTGGTGCCGAACACCGACGCGCCGGTGTCGACGAGCGACTGCAGCTGCTCCGGGCGGACCTTGGACGGGCCGCAGCCGAAGCGGCCGTCGACGGGCTTGAGCGCGGCAGGAATCTCGATCGTCATGCCCTAAATCCTAATGGTGTCCCAACCGGGCACGTCCTCCGGCTGCCGCGGACCCTGACCGATGTACTGCGCGGACGGGCGGATCAGCTTGGCCGCACGTTTCTGCTCCAGGATGTGGGCGCACCACCCGGCCGTGCGGGCGCAGGTGAACATCGCGGGCATCATCCGCACCGGCACGCCCGCGTAGTCGAGCACCACCGCCGCCCAGAACTCCACATTGGTCGAGATCGCACGGTCGGGCCGGCGCTCCGCGAACAGCGCGTTCGCCTCCCGCTCGAGGGCCGCGGCCGCCTCGTAGCGCGGCGCGTTCAGGGTGCGCGCGACGGTCCGCAGCACGTCGGCCCGCGGATCCTCGGCGCGGTAGACGCGGTGCCCGAAGCCCATGATCCGCTCGCCGCGGTCCAGCCGGTCGGTGACGGAGCGGCGCGGGTCCCCCGTCCGCTCGACCTCGTCGAGCATCGGCAGCACGCGCGACGGTGCGCCGCCGTGCAGCGGGCCCGACAGGGCGCCGACCGCGCCCGAGAGCGCCGTCGAGACATCGGCCCCCGTCGACGCGATGACGCGCGCGGTGAGCGTGGAGGTGTTGAGGCCGTGCTCCGCCGCCGTGACGAAGTAGGCGTCGATGGCGCGCACGTGGTCCGGGTCGGGCTCGCCCTGCCACCGGGTCATGAACCGGTGCGTGACCGTGGGCGACTGATCGATGACCCGCTGCGGCACCGCGGGCCGCTCCAGGCCGCGGGCCGACTGCGCCACGAAGCTCAGCGTGGTGACCGAGGCGCGCGCGAGATTCTCCCGCGCCGTCGCGTCGTCGATGTCGAGCAGCGGCTCGTAGCCCCACAGTGGCCCGAGGATCGCGAGGCCGGCCTGGGCGTCCACGCGGACATCGCCGCTGTGGATCGGCAGCGGGAAGGGCTCGGCCGCCGGCAGCGGGTTGCCGAACTCCCCGTCCACCAGCAGGCCCCACACCTCGGCGTAGGTGACCTGGTTGCGCACCAGATCGGCCACGTCGACGCCCCGGTACCGCAGCACCCCGCCCTGCTTGTCCGGCTCCGCGATCTCGGTGGAGAACGCGACCACGCCTTCCAGTCCGCCGGGAATCTCAGTCATGCGCCTAACCTTAGTGGCGTGGACCTCACGGCGATGCGCGAGAAGTACGACGGTAGCCCGTTCGACCTGCAGCCCGAGGATCTCGCCGCGGGTTGGGTGCCGCTGTGGCGCTCCTGGTTCGCCGAGGCCGTGGCCGCGCAGGCGCCCGAGCCCAACGCGATGGTGCTGGCCACCGTCGACGCCGCCGGGCTGCCCGCCACCCGAACCGTCCTGTGCAAGGGCCTCGACGAGCGCGGTGTCGTGTTCTACACCAACTACGGCTCGGACAAGGCCCGTGCGGTGGAGGCGAATCCCGTGGCGGCCGTGACCTTCCCGTGGATCGCGATCCATCGGCAGGTGCACGTGCGCGGCGCGGTGGCGCGGGTGAGCGCGGAGGAGACGGCGGCGTACTGGGCCGAACGGCCGCGCGGCTCGCAGCTCGGGGCGTGGGCGTCGGACCAGTCGCGACCGGTGGCCTCGCGGGCCGAGATGGCCGACCGGTTCGCCGAGGTCGAGGCCCGGTTCGAGGGCGTCGAGGTGCCGGTGCCCCCGGAGTGGGGCGGCTACCGCATCGCGCCGCAGGTCGTCGAATTCTGGCAGGGCCGGGAGAACCGCGTGCACAACCGCGTGCGTCTCACCGCCCCCGACTACGCGGCGGTGCGTCTCCAGCCCTGATATCGAGTCGCGGGCGCTGCTGAGGAAGTCGTAGGATCTTTCGGTGCCGAGACTCCTGGCGGATACGCGTCCGCTCCACAATCCCGATTACCGGCGGCTGTGGTGGACGGGGATCGTCACCGTCATCGGGGCGCAGCTGACGGCGGTCGCCGTCCCGGCGCAGATCTACGCGATCACCGGCTCCTCGGCGTACGTCGGCCTGACCGGCGTCTTCGGCCTGGTCCCCCTGGTGATCTTCGGGCTGTGGGGCGGTGCGATCGCCGACGCCCTCGACCGCCGGCTCGTGATCATCGGCACCACGCTGGGCCTGGCCGGCAGCGCGCTGCTGCTCGCCGTGCTGCCGAACAACGTGTGGCTGATCCTGTGCGCCTTCGCCCTGCAACAGGCCTTCTTCGGCGTCAACCAGCCCACCCGCTCCGCGATCTACGCCCGCCTCGTCCCGCCCGAGCAGCTGCCGGCGGCGAACTCGCTGAACATGACCGTGATGCAGTTCGGGGCCATCGCCGGCCCGATGCTGGGCGCGCCGCTGATCCCGATCATCGGCGTGCACTGGCTCTACACGCTGGACGCCGCGTCGCTCATGCTCACGCTCTGGGCCGTCTGGCGCCTGCCGTCGATCAAGGCGGAGGACAAGGGACAGTCGCTGGGGCTGCGATCGGTGATCGACGGCTTCCGCTACCTCGCCGGCCACAAGGTGCTGCTGATGAGCTTCGTCGTCGACATCATCGCGATGGTCTTCGGCATGCCGCGGGCGCTGTTCCCGCAGATCGCGCACGAGAACTTCGGTGATCCGATCGAGGGCGGCTTCGTGTTCGGGGCGCTGTTCGCCGCGATGTCCGTGGGCGCCGTGCTCGGCGGCGTGCTCTCCGGCTGGACCTCGCGGGTCGCGCGGCAGGGGCTGTCCGTGATCGTGATGATCGTGCTGTGGGGCGCCGCGATGGCGGGCTTCGGCGTGGCCGCGCACTTCAGCTGGCTGTGGGCGGCGCTGGTGATGCTCGCGCTGGGCGGCGCCGCGGACATGTTCTCCGCAGCCTTCCGCACCACGATGCTGCAGGAGGCCGCCACCGACGATGTCCGCGGTCGCCTGCAGGGCGTGTTCACCGTGGTCGTGGCCGGTGGGCCGCGGATCGGCGATGTCGCGCACGGCGCCGCGGCCGCCACCGCCGGTGCCGCGATGGCCGCCGCGGGCGGCGGCGTGCTCGTCATCGTCTTCACCGTGCTCGCCGCGTTCGCCGTGCCTGCCTTCGTCCGCTACCGCGTCATACGCTGACCGCCCCGTATCCTCGCGGCATGAGGATGCTCCGGGGAATCTCCGTCGTCGTGGCCGTGCTCGTCGCGGTGCTCGGCCTGGCCGCGTGCAGTCGCTCCATCGCGGGGACCGCGGTCGCGGACCCGTCCGGCACCGCGGCTGCCGCGTCCACTACTGGGGCTGAGCCCGCGAGTTCGCGCACGGACAGTCGTACGTCGACGGACGGCACCGGCGTGGTCGTCGGGAAGGCGGGAGCCGGCATCCCCACGGTCACGGTCTACCTGGACTTCCTCTGCCCGGCATGCGCGGAATTCTCGAGTAAGTACGAGCGAGCGCTCTACGCCGCGGCCGATGCGGGGAGGCTCACCGTGATCTATCGGCCGGTGACCTTCCTCGATGGTCAGTCTGTGAGTCGTACCTACTCGTCTCGCTCCGCGGCCGTGCTATTGGCGCTGGCCAACGCAGGGTCGTCGGCCTCCGTCATCGATCGATTCATTTACGGACTCTTCGCGATACAGCCGAAAGAGGGAGGCACCGCGGATCTGTCGACCGAGCGGCTCGCTGAGGTGGCCGCCGCGTCCGGGGCGGCAGACTCCGTGATCCACCGTATCCAGCTTGGCACCACTGGGGTCGACGGCAAGGCGGTGGGAGCCGCGAACCTCAAGCTCCTCACCGCCGCCGGCGGCACGGGCACCCCGACGGTGCTGCACGACGGAGCGCAGGTCGCGCTCACCGATCCTTCGTGGCTGCAGAAGATCCTGGGCTGAACCTCAGACCGGGAAGGACACCCCGGTGAGCTCCTCGGACACGGCCCACAGGCGGCGCTGCAGGTCCAGGTCGTAGGACTGGCCGCTGGAGGCGACGACCCTCGGGGCACCGCGCCGCTCGCCGAGTCCGTCCGGGCCGTAGTACTGGCCGCCGAGCGCGCTCGGGTCCGTCGCCGCGCGCAGCTGAGACAGCGCGCCGTGCTGCGCGTCGTGCGAGAACAGGGGAGCGGCGACCTGCGCCATCTGGAGGGCCTTGGGCAGGTTGCGGACCAGCTCGGTGTCGGCGATGCCCGGGTGCGCCGCGACGGCGACGGTGCCGTGCTCGCCCGATGCGCGCGCCTCGAGGCGGCGCTGCAACTCGTAGTGGAAGAGCAGGTTCGCGAGCTTGCTCTGCCCGTAGGCGGCGACCCGGTCGTAGGAGCGCTCCCACTGCAGGTCGTCGAAGTGGATCGCCGCGCGGATGCGGTGGGCGAGCGAGGCCACCGTCACCACGCGGGAGCCCGGAACGTCGAGCACGAGGTCGAGAACCTGTGCGGTCCAGGCGAAGTGGCCCAGGTGATTGGTGCCGAACTGCAGCTCGAAGCCGTCGGCCGTGGTCTGCTTCGGCGGATACATGACGCCGGCGTTGTTGATCAGCAGGTCGATCCGGGGCGTGCTCTCCCGCAGCTCCGCAGCGGCCTCGCGCACCGAGTCCAGCGAGCCGAGGTCCAGGCGCTGTAGGCGCACCGTCGACCCCGGGGCGGCGGCGGTGATGCGCCGGACGGCCTCCGCGCCCTTGTCCGGGTTGCGGACCGCGAGCACCACCTCGGCGCCCTTCTGCGCGAGCGCTCGGGCCGTCTCGAAGCCGAGCCCGGTGTTGGCGCCGGTGACGACGGCGACCCGTCCGGTCTGGGTGGGGACGTCGTTCTCGGTCCAGCTCATGTGCACTCCTGCTGTGTCGTCGACGGTTAATAGACCGTCGGTCTGTTGTGCCTCCACGGTAGGAGCCCGCCGTTCCGCTGTCAATAGACCAGTGGTCTGTAAAATCGAGTCGTGGGATTCCAGCGGGCGCGCACCGAGCAGCAGCGGCAGGAACGGCGGGAGGCGATCCTGGCCGCGGCCGCCGCGATGCTCGGCGAGATGCCCGTGGCGGCGCTCACGCTCAACGAGCTCAGCCGCCGCGTCGGCCTCGCGAAGTCGAATGTGCTGCGCTACTTCGAATCCCGCGAGGAGGTCCTACTGGAGGTGCTCACCCGCTCGGCGACGGGATGGATCGCCGAACTCGACGAGGCCTGGACCGCAGAGGAATCGGACGCCACCACCCCGGCCGCCGAGCGCATCGAGCGGTTCGCCGCCGTCTACGCCCGCGTCGCGGCCGCGCGGCCGGAACTGCTCGACCTCGTCGCCGCGCAGGCGGCCGTCCTCGAACGCAATGTCTCCACCGACGCGATCGTGCGGTTCAAGCGCGCCGCGCTGGCCGGAATGGAGCTCATGGGGCGGGTCCTGCGGCGCGCGGTCCCGGAGCTCGGGGACGGGGCGACCGCGGTGTGCGTCTTCCTCGTCACCCTCTCGGGCGCCGTCTACACGCAGGCCGAGCAGTCGCGGGTGTGCGGCAGCGCCTACCTCGTAGACCCCGAGCTGGCCGTCTTCCGGGTCGAGCTGGTCCCCGCGCTGCAGGCCGCGGTCGCGACGGTGCTCGCCGGGGCCCTGGCCCGCGGGTAGCAGGGGGTTGCGCCGGCGCCGGTGCGGCCGACGCCGCTCGCCCCGGCGGTACCGCCCGTAGGATGACGGCCATGACGGTGCAACCGGGGTTCACCATCGCGGCCGGCGGTTACGTCGCCGAGATCGCGCGCACCGGCGCGGGCCTGCGCGGCCTGCGTCGCAACGGGGTCGCCCTCACCGAGGAGTGGCCACTGGGAGTCAAACCCCCGTTGTCCGCGGGGCTGGTCCTGGCGCCGTGGCCCGGCCGCACCGAGGACGGCATCTACCACTGGGACGACGAGCTCTACCGCCTCGAGGTCACCAGCGAGGTCACCGGGACCGCCGATCACGGCCTCGTCCGCCGCGTCGACTGGGACGATGTCGAGACCGCCGCGGACGCCGTCACCCTGGTCCTCGACGTCGGGCGGCATCGCGGCTGGCCCTTCGACCTGCACCTGCGGATCCGCTACAGCGTCGCCGCCGACGGCCTGACCTGCGCCTTCGAGGCGCGCAACACCGGCACCGTCGACCTGCCCTTCGCCGTCGGCTTCCACAGCTACCTCCGGGTGGGCGACAGCTCCGTCGACGACTGCACGCTCGAGCTCGGGGCGGAGCAGTGGCAGCCCCTCAGTGCGCGCCTGCTGCCCGACGGTCCGCCGCGCCCCGTCGAGGGCTCGGCGTACGACTACCGCGCCCCGCGGTCGCTGGCCGGCGTCCACATCGACACCCCGTTCACCGGTGCGTCCGGCCGGTACGTCCTGCGCGGACCGGAGGGGGAGACCCAGCTGTGGACGGCACCGTCGTTGCCCTGGGTCCAGGTGTTCATCGCGGACCCGGCGGACGGCAAGGGCTTCCCCGGACGGGGCGCCGACGGCGGGCCGGGCCGGGCCGTGGCGGTCGAGCCGATGTCCGCCCCGGGCAACGCGCTGCACACCGGGACCGACGTGGTCCGCATCGCTCCCGGGCGATCGTGGACGTCCGAATGGGGGATCAGGTGACACCCTCGTTTTCGCCGAGGGCCGCGATACCGCTAGGTTCTAGCCAGGTAGCTTTTATCCGCCGACTACAGCGAGGGGATACGAACATTGTCCACCGATGACAACACCGCGAACGCTACGGTCGCCTACCCTGGCGGCCAGATCGAGCTGCCGATCGTCAAGGCGACCGAGGGCGCAGACGGTATCGCGCTCGGGAAGTTCCTCGGGCAGACCGGTCTGAGCACCTTCGACAACGGCTTCGTCAACACCGCTTCCTGTAAGTCGGCCATCACCTACATCGACGGCAACGCGGGGATCCTGCGCTACCGCGGGTACCCGATCGAGCAGCTCGCGGAGAAGTCGACCTTCATCGAGGTCAGCTACCTGCTGATCCACGGTGAGCTGCCCAGCCCGGAGCAGCTGGCGGAGTTCACGGCCAAGATCCAGCGGCACACGCTGCTGCACGAGGACCTCAAGCTCTTCTTCAACGGCTTCCCGCGCAACGCGCACCCGATGCCGGTCGTCTCGTCGGCCGTGAACGCGCTCAGCGCGTACTACCCCGACTCGCTCAACCACAACGATCCGGCGCAGGTCGAGCTCGCGACCGTCCGCCTGCTCGCGAAGTTCCCGACCATCTGCGCCTACGCGTACAAGAAGTCGGTCGGTCAGCCCTTCCTCTACCCGGACAACTCGCTGAGCCTGGTCGAGAACTTCATGCGGATGACCTTCGGGTTCCCGGCCGAGCCCTACGAGGTCGACCCCGAGCTGGTCAAGGCCCTCGACATGCTGCTCATCCTGCACGCGGACCACGAGCAGAACTGCTCGACCAGCACCGTCCGCCTCGTGGGCTCCTCGAACGCGAACCTGTTCACCTCGATCTCGGGCGGCATCAACGCCCTGTGGGGCCCGCTGCACGGCGGCGCCAACCAGGCCGTCCTCGAGATGCTCGACGACATCAAGGCCTCCGGTGGCGACACCACGGCCTTCATGAACAAGGTCAAGAACAAGGAAGACGGCGTGAAGCTCATGGGCTTCGGGCACCGCGTCTACAAGAACTACGACCCCCGTGCGGCGATCGTGAAGCAGACCGCGGATCGCATCTTCGAGCTGCTCGGCGTATCCGACGAGCTGCTCGACATCGCCAAGGGCCTGGAGGACGTCGCGCTGCACGACGACTACTTCATCGAGCGCAAGCTGTACCCGAACGTGGACTTCTACACCGGTCTGATCTACCGCGCGATGGGTTTCCCGACGCGCATGTTCACGGTGCTGTTCGCGCTCGGCCGGCTTCCCGGCTGGATCGCCCACTGGCGCGAGATGCATGAGGACCCGACCACCAAGATCGGCCGTCCCCAGCAGATCTACACGGGCCACACCGCCCGTGACTACCCCGGTGCCTGAATGCCGCCGATTCGTCGCGACAACCTGCACCGCCTGATCAAAGGAGCCTCAATGACCAAGCCGGAGATCGAGTTCATCGAGGGCCCCGCGCCCACCGAACTCGTCATCAAGGACATCGTCGTGGGCGACGGCGCCGAGGCCCAGCCGGGCAGCGTCGTCGACGTGCACTACCTCGGCGTCGAGTTCGAGTCGGGCGAGGAGTTCGACTCGTCCTGGAGCCGCGGCGAGTCGATCAACTTCCCGCTGCGCAGCCTCATCGCGGGCTGGCAGGAGGGCATCCCGGGGATGAAGGTCGGCGGCCGTCGCCAGCTGATCTGCCCGCCCGCCCTCGCCTACGGGCCCGCCGGTGGCGGACACCGGCTGTCGGGCAAGACGCTCGTGTTCGTGATCGATCTGCTGGGCGTCAAGTAGCGTTTGCGCAGTTAGGGCCCCGTACCGTCGTTCGACGGTGCGGGGCCCTTCGCGTCAGGTCGCGTCCGCCGCGAGGCGGGCGAGCTGCACCGTCGCACCGCGCAGCCCGGCGGCATCGTCGAGCGGCTCGAGGTAGCCGACGCGCGTGACGGCCCACCCGCGGGGCGTGTCGACCCGCAGGTCGAGGCCGTAGCGATCGGCGCGCTCGCAGCGGGCCGTCGTGGCGTCCGGGTACCCGCCGAAGCGCTGCGCCATCGCCAGCAGCGAGTCCGCGTGGTCGTCGTTGAGGTGGCGCACCGCCCCGTCGGACGCCGGGGCCACCGGGTCGGGTGCGGCCGCCGCGTAGTCGGCGCCGCTCGCCGAGTCCATGCGGCCGTAGCCGCCGACCCACCGCACGCGCTCGACCCCGAGCACCCACAGCGTGAAGTCGCTGTAGTCGATGTAGTGCCGGGCCGCCGGGACCGCGTCGAGGTGCGCCTGCCGTGCCGCCGCGGCCTCCTGCCCCGCGGGCTCGCGCACCCGCCCGGCCAAGGTGATCCGGGTGTTCGCGAGCGGATCGCCGGGCGCCGCGGGGGCCACGATCGACAGGCTCGCGCGGGGATCGCGCCGCAGGTTGCGGCCGTGTTCGGCCATGTGGGACACGCACAGCACCGGGTCGCCGCCGAGCATGCCGTAGGTCACCAGGGAGGCCCAGGGCGCACCGTCGGACGTCAGGGACGCGAGCGTCGCGGTGAACGTGCCCGCGGCGACGGTGCGCGCCTCCTCTGCCGCGGAGGGGCGCGCGGGGCGGGCGATGTCGGTCAACGGCGGGGCGATCGTGGGGGCGTCGCCGGGGTCGCCGTGGTCTCGTACGGTCATGCGTCCGAGCGTAGGCCAGGCGCGCGCCGCGCGGCTCGGCAGCGGAGCGTCACGTCACCGGGTCCTCGACGGTGAGCCCGTGCGCCTCCGCGACCTCGGCGAGCCTCGCGTCGTGGGTGACCATGACGGTCCTCGAGCCCAGCGCGAGTGCTGTCGCGAGATGGATCGCGTCGAGCGTGCGGAGGTGCTGCGCGATCGACTCGGCCGACGTGAGGATCGCTTCGGTCAGCGGACTGACCGAGACGTGGTCGAGGATCTCGTCCCGAGCGCTGACCTTCGCGGCCTCGCGCCGGAGGTAGCGGGTGAGTTCCGTCTGGAGGATCCGCGACGAGAGGATCGTCGACTCGGGGGCGACAGAGGTCGATTCCAGCCAGGTGACCGCTCCGGGAGTTCGTTGCAGTGCGTGTACCGCGACGGACGTGTCGAGGTAGTAGAACGTCATCGGTCCTCGCGCATCTCGCGGAGAATCTCGTCGATCTCCGCAACGCTGCGCTTGGGCAACGGACTCGGACGATCGGACAGCTTCGCGCCACCCTTCTTCCGCGGCGGGATGAGGTCGATCGTCGGCTCGGGCGGAACGAGCCGTGCCACGACCCGACGGTGCCTGGTCACCGCGTAGGTTTCCCCGTTCTCCACTTCCGCGAGCGCGGCCGTGGGGTTCTGGCGGAGCTCGGCGACGGTGATCGTCTTCATGGCATCCAGGCTACGTATTCATCTACCTTTGTCTAGATCGTGTGGTTCCAGGGATCGACGAGTCGCAGACCGAGGCCCTCGAAGTCCTTGACGTTCCGCGTGGCCAGGCCGGCCCCGGTCTGCCGGGCGATCGCCGCGATCATGGCGTCCGCTGTTGTGATCGGCCGGCCATCATGTTGTCGTTGCGCGCGGATCGCCGCGTAGGCCTCGGCGCTGTGAGCCGTGACCGGGAGGATGTCGTGGACGAGTGCCAGGGCATCGGCCGATCGTGCGCGGTACCCGCGTTTGCGGCCACCGTCGGGTAGCTGCTCGATGCCGTACAGCAGTTCCGCCTTCGTGATCGCGGTGGTCACGGGTTGTTCACCCAACGCCATCGCCCAGGCGACTACCTCGCGGGTGTCTGCCATCAAGGCCGAGATGACGTTCGTGTCGAGGATGATCACGGCTCGTCGAAGGTCCAGGCAGGCTCCACCTCGCGCGGCGGAACGGGCAGGTCGACGGGGCCGTAGGTGCGCCCGATCTCGATGAACGCCTCGACCCAGCTCAGGTCGACCGTCCCGGGCTCGACCAGGGATTCCTCCAGGATCATGCGTGCCTCCGCCTCCATCGACCTGCCGTTGTGTGCCGCACGCACCCGCAGCCGGTCCTTCACGTGGTCCGGCAGGTTGCGGATGGTCAGCGTCGCCATGCCTGCAATGCTAGCAATGCAGTCAATGACTGCATTGCCGGTCGGGATCGAAGGATTCCACCGTTCGGAGGATGGCGCGGACGGGGCCGGAGTACAAGAATGGGTGAGTCGTCGCGGGATCCCTCGCGGCCAGGATCTGGTTCGGAGGACGCGATGAACGGGTTGAAGATCGGGGCGGGGGCGGCTGCGCTGCTGTCGGTGGCGGGCTTGCTCGCGGCCTGCGGCAAGGATTCGGCCACGCAGGATTCGCCGGTCGCGTTCAGCCCGGTCACGGGCGACCAGTACACCGCCAACCCGGGCGCCTTCCAGACGGACGGCGTGGCCGTGCCGCCCAAGAACGTGATGATGGTCGGCGATCCGGTGGCCGCGCAGGCCGTCGTGAACTCGGGCCTGCCGCAGGGCACGATCACCTCGACCACCGACAACACCACGGTCTACTACCCGCCCGTTCCCGCGGACGTGCTCCCCGCCGACATCCGTCCCGCGGCGCAGCCCCCGGTGCCGGAGCCGCTGGCCCGGCCCGCGAACACGCGGCCGTGGCAGTACACGCCGCACCAGATCGACGCCTACCGCGCCATCTGCGACACCGGCCGTTGGGGCTCGTGGGTCGCGGGCCCCGAGTACCAGACGCAGGTCTGCTGGAGCGTCTACGGTCGCCAGCTCGGCGTGCGCCCGTGGGTGCCGGGTCAGCCGCGGCCCTGGGACCGGCCGAGCTACCCCAAGCCGTGGTTCGATCCCGGTTTCCGGGCCGACAGCCCGGTGATGTGGATCTACCCGCGGGACTGGGCGCAGCCCAGGCCGCAGCCGATCATCTCCGTGTCGATCACGATCAACCTCGGCACCAACCCGTATCGCAAGGTCAACCCGCGGTACAGCGAACCCTTCTACCCGGTCTGGGCCGTCACGCCCGGACGCGTCGTCGACGTGCGCGGGCAGGGCACGATCGTCGCGCCTGTGTACACCACGACGACGACCACGACCACGACGACCACCGTGGTCAGCGCGCCCGTCGCGCCGGGAGTGGTGCTCGCGCCGCTGCCCACGTCCGCGAAGGTCGAGCCGATCCTCGCGCTGCCCGGCGCCCCGATCCCCGGCAACGCCAACATCAATCCCACGATCCTCGCCCCGGTCCCCGCCGCGCTCGACGGTGCCGTGATCCAGGCCGGTAGCCGCGCCGCGGTCGAGGCCGCCGTCGGCACCAGCGTGAAGGTGTCGGTGGCGAGCACGGCCTCGACGCCGACGACGACGGCCACCACGACCACTGCGGCTGCGGGCACGGCCGGCCGCGGGAGCACGGGCACGGCCACCGCGACCGCCACCGCCCCCGGCGCAGCGGCTTGACCAGGTGCGGCGCGAGCGTCGAGAGCGACAGCTCGCGCTCGTGCAGGGCCTCGCGGACCAGCCCGAACTCCAGCTGCTCGAGGTACCGCAGGCCGCCGTGGAACATCTTCGAGCT
>NZ_JAAXOQ010000004.1 GCF_012396015.1 Tsukamurella spumae
GAGCCCGGTGCACGCCGAGCGGATCTACTACGATCGACACCAGGCCACCGAAACGGTGCCTACCCTGCCTGACCAGCTGGTCCAGGTAGCCAACTGAGAGATCCTCCGGGAAACCCGGGGTGGTTCAGATCAGGGCGCGGCGCAGGCCGGCGTTGGGGGTCCAGTCGCCGCGGCCGATCTTGGTTGCGGCGACGAACCGGACTTCGTCGGCGGCCGCCGCTGGGATGCGGCGGAAGTCGACGACCTGCGTGGTGGCGGGCCGTCCACGGGGCACGCCGACGGGCAGAGCGCTGGTGGTGGCCCAGGCGTCAAAGTCGGCGGGCTGTCCAGCGCGGAACCACTGGAAGTAGTGGGCATAGCACAGCCCCGAGGTGGCGGCTGCGCGTCCACCGGGGCCGCCGAGCCAGTACCGCTCGCCGTCGCAGTCGGAGACGGCGCACGGGTCGGTGGCGGCGCGGCGGCGGTCGCCGGCGATGTCGACGACCGGCCACGTCGATGCGCACCAAGGCCCGTCCGGCACCTGCAGAGCGGGGACGCCGCGGGGCCCGGACCGGGCGCGCTCGCCGTTACCGCGCGCCATCGCCGTCTCCCTTCAGTCGGTACTGCTGCGGTTCTCGCCAGACCAGATGCTCGGTGGTGCGGAGCTTTTCGGCGAGGTCGTCGCTGGCGAGGTGAATGTAGACGTCGGCGCTGGCCGAATGGGATTGGCCGAGGCGGGCAGCGATCTCGGCCGCGGTCCATCCGGCTTTGGCCAGGGCGGTGGCGTGGGTGTGGCGGAGCATGTGCGGGTTGAGGTCGTCGATCCCGGCGGCGGCGCCGATCCGTTCGATGAGCTGGTAGGCGTTGGAG
The DNA here is from genome assembly GCF_012396015.1 of Tsukamurella spumae. Lineage (GTDB taxonomy): Bacteria > Actinomycetota > Actinomycetes > Mycobacteriales > Mycobacteriaceae > Tsukamurella > Tsukamurella spumae. Next base: position 850 of record NZ_JAAXOQ010000004.1, read on the forward strand.
TAGGTCATCGGACCACCGACGGGTGGGCGTGAGAGGTTGACGAACACGTAATCGCTGTCGACGTGGGCGATCTCACCGAGCAGGTACGCGGCATACAGGTCGAAGAACCGCCGCGGAGCCTCGACGATGAATTGGGTCTTCTGCTTTGATAGCGCCCCGTTGGCGTTGTCGTCACGCCGGCGGATCATCACCTGCCTGCGCATCGGGTTCAAGTCGCCGTGGCGCAGGCCGAGCGCTTGGCCTACCCGCAGGCCCAGGTCGTACTGCGCCGACAGCAGCAGTCGGTCACGGGTGGTCGACGCCGCGGCGAGCAGCTTGGCGAAGTCGGTCTCGAAGTCGATGACCTGCACGGTCTCTGCCGACTGCCGGTCGGGCCGGGCCAGGCGGGAGACTTCGCGCGGACGGCGGTGTTCGAGGTGCGCAAGGAAGCTGTGCGCGCGCCGCGGCAGCTTCGACGGGTTGCGGGTCAGTACCAGATCCTGCGGTCCCCGGCCCTCGACGCGGTGGAACTCGTAAAACTCCCGCACCGCGGCGCTGACCGCTTTCACCGTGCCGGGTGCACGGCCCCCGCACCGCGACGGCAGCGGCGGCAGTCCAGCGGTGAGAACGGCGACGAAGTCACAAAGCTGCCGGAAATCCAGCTCATCCCAAACGATTCCCCGCGCAGCCAGCCAACGATAGAACTGACTCAGGTGCCGCGCGTACGAGCGGACGGTGTTCTGAGAACGTCCGATCGCCCGCTGCCAATGCAGGAACTGCTCGATCTCGAGCACCGGCAAACCCTGTTGGTCGACGACGGTCCACGACCGGACCCCGTGGACCGTGACCGGGGCGGCCCTCATCGCTGGTCCTCGAGGCCGTCGGCGCGGCGCGGCCGGCGGGTCGTGATGTCAGTGCGCCGACGCTGCTGTTCGTCACGCACATCGATGACCACGTCATCGGCGATCGCGGCGTCGGCGATCGACGCAGCGGGCAGCCGCCCGGGCAGCCAGCGCACGTCCCGCTTGCGCCACGCGGCGTACCTCTGCTGCACCTGGTCCATCGGGATCTCGAACCGTTCCCACTGCACCCCGGGGGCGCTGACCCAGATCCGCCGCACGTGCGAATCGGTCGCCGCGTCGTAGTCCCAGGTCAGCTCGCAGTGCGTGGGATCGCCCACCAGCTGCAGAGTCTGCGAGTCCTGCTTGATGAAGGCCTTGCGCCGAGTGTTGGTGCCCTCCATCTCCTTGTGATGGATCGCCAGGTAAGTACGGCCGTGACTACTCACCTCGGACCACTGATACGGCCGCTTGACCAGGTGCCCGGGCGGGTGCATCCCCTGGGTGCTCAGCCACACGTTGGTGCCGGCGGAGACAAACGCCGCAACGTGACTACCCCGCAGCAGCGGCTGCAGCACCGTCCGCAAGTGCGCCGGCTGCCCCGCGGTCAGCGTGTTCCAGTGATCGACCGCGGCCAGCAGCAGCGCGCCGACGCCGATCGTCACCGGGCGCAGGATCCGCTGCGCCTCCTTCCGAGAAACCGCTCCCGCGTCGAGCGGGTTGATGTCGTCGTCCATGAGTGCCGTCACGATCTGTCTCCCATCGATGTAATTACTTGCATGGAATCTTGCCTAACGTGGTACAGTTCTCAGCAAGACAACACGCCGTGACCTGCAGAATTGGCCAAACCGTCTCGCCTCGCTCTCGCGAGCGAGACGGACGTCACATCAGTCACTTGCGTTTCGGATGGAGATAACCGCGTCGGGCAGAAAGTCGCAGTTCACACGGTGTTTCTGCGCAGATTTCGGCTGTTACCGCGATAGCGTGGAACGCAGGGATCGATCGAGGATATGGAGGCGATCTGGGTGACGGCACTCTTCTCGCAGGCCGAGGCGAACCCGGTGATGGTTGCGCTGACACGACTGGCGCACGGCTGGTCGAAGAAGCGGCTCGCTGAGGAGGCCGGGATCTCCGGATCGCACGTCACCCGGGTCGAGGCTGGCGCTCTGCCGCTGGCAGGTAAGGCGCTCGACGATTACGCCCGGGCGTTGCAATGCCCGGTCGAGGCGCTGTGCGTCGCGTTCGAGCGCTCACCTGCGCAGGGCACGCACTTCCGCGCCAACGCCACCACAGCGGAGTGGAAACGTGACCGCGTCTGGGCGCGCGCCAACCTGGTCGCGATGCGGCTAGGCCGGGTCGTCGCCCACACCGATCTCGATCCGGAACTGGCGCTGCCCGATCTCGACCCCGGGGACTACGCCGCCGATCTCGGCGAAATCACGGTCGCGCAAGTCCTGCGCCGGCTCTGGCGCATCGCCGGCCCCATCCGGTCGATGACCGAACTGCTGGAAGCGGCCGGGGTCTTCGTCGTCGTCGAGGACTTCCACGACCGCGAGATCGACGCGGTCACCCTACGCGCCACCGCGCATCACCCGCACCTGGTGTACGTCAACGCCGCACTACCGCCGGACCGGATGCGCATGACCCTCGCGCACGAACTCGGGCACCTGGTGATGGATGCGATGACCCTGGTCAGCCCCACCGAAACCGAGCGACGGGCAAATGTCTTCGCCGCCGAGTTCCTCGCCCCGGTCGACGACATCGGCCCGGCGCTGGACCGGGTCTCGACCCGGACCGTGCACGAGCTCGACGAGCTGCGCCTGGACTGGGGCGTGAGCGAGTCCTCGCTCGTTGTCCGAGCACGCGAGCGCGGCGTGCTCTCCGACCGGCAGTACCGGGCGATGTTCCGACTACTCAACGAAACCGGCCGGATGTACGGCACCCGGCCCGGTGTCCCGACCGAGACACCCGAGCTCGCCCGCGATGTTCTCGCCCAGCTCGCCACCGACGGATACAGCACCACCGAGCTCGACGCCCTGACACTGCTCACCGCCGAGAACCGCACCAGCCTGTTCGGCGCACCCGAGGGTGCCACCGCCGGCAGCCGTCACCTGACCGTCGTCTAACAGCGCGGGGGACGCCAGGGATGTCACGGTGGGGCTGGAACAGCAAGGACGCGGTCAAAGACCACCACTGGCGCGTCCCGCACGGGTCGAACAAGGCAGTGCAGGCCAAAGAGCAGGACGACGCCGCAGGCGGCCGCCACAACCGTGCCATCCGCACCGCACCGAACGCGCTGGGGCGGGTGGTCCTCCGGTGCCAGTACCGGCGCCTGTACGCGGAGCTGCGGTGGACCGATGCGACGAGGAAGCACGCCGAGTACCTCGGCGAGATGACCTGGCACAGCCGCGCCGACAACCTCGCCGCCGCCTGGCGCGAAGCACACGCCCGCGGTCTTACGACCAAGTCCTGCGACCGTCATCCAGTTATTTAATCTGTCGATCTTACGGTGTGCGTTATCAGATAGCGAGCTGGGTGTGGGGCCGACGGGCCGCGTGCCGACCGTTATGTTTCGTCGTCATGCGGGCGCAGTGGATTCGGGTCACCCGTGTTTGCCTGGCCACCAGCTCGCTGGTCCGGCCAGGGTGGCGATTGCGGGTACGACGATCGTTCGGACGACGAAGGTGTCGAGGAGTAGTCCGACACCGATGATGAGGCCGACCTGGGTCATGATGGCGATCGAGCCGACCATCAGTCCGAACATGCTTGCCGCGAAGATGAGGCCGGCGGAGGTGATGACGGAGCCGGTGTTGGTGACGGTTCGTAGGACTCCGATGCGAATGCTGCGGTGGGATTCCTCACGCAGCCTGGAGATCAACAGCATGTTGTAGTCGGCGCCGACGGCGACGAGCACGATGAACGCGAGAAGCGGTACAGGCCAGGCAATCTCGGTGCGAAGGATGCATTGGAAGATCACCACCCCCACGCCGAGGGCTGCAGCGTAGTTCAGGATAACGGTTCCCAGCAGGTAAAGCGGTGCAATGAGCGCTCGGAGTAGTGCGATCAGGATGATGCCGACGATGATGAGGGTGGCCAGGGCGAGTAGCCGGAAATCGTGGCTGAGCAGGCGTTGCAGGTCGGCGTTGATGGCGGGGAATCCCGCTAGCGACACCGATGCGTTCTGCAGGGCGGTGTTGGGTCTCGCTGTCTGGGCTGCGGTGGTGATGGCGTTGGTGAGTTCAATCGCCTGGCTGCTGTAGGGATCGGCGTCGGTTTGGATGGCATAGCGCACTGTCCGCCCGTCTGGAGAGACGAATTGTGCAGCAACGTCGGAAAACTTTTGGTTGACGAACGCGTCAGGCGGTAGGTAGAAACCCGTGGCGGCGTCCGAGCCGCGGGTTTCGCGGGCGGTGGTCTGTAGTTGCGCGGCAAGGGTGGCCATCCCGGCGAACTGTTGCAGGTTGCTGTCGACGAGTGCGGCGACTCCCCCGGCAATCGCGCGGGAGCCAGCAGCGAGTTGACTCACCCCGTTCTGAAGCTGGGCGAGTTGTGCGGGGAGGTCGCGCGCGGTGACAGCACCCAGCGTTGTGTCCAATGTGTCCACTGCGGCGGTGAGTTGCGCGGTGATGGTGGTGATGGGTGTGCCGAGGTTGCCCAGTTGCCCGGAGAGAGCGCCGATTTGGAGGAGGAAGTTGGAATCCCGCAGTGTGCCCAGGGTCCGGAGTTGCTGTTGGACGGCGGCGCACTGAGGGATCGGGGCGCACCAGGGAGCGTTGTCGAGCAAGGGCCGCACGGCGGTCACGAGACTCAAGGCGTCGGATGCCTGCCTTGCCGCGGTGGCCAATTGCGGTGCCTGCCCAATGAGTTGGTCGAGTGCGGGTGCGGTTGTGCGGAGTTGACCGAGCAGTGGTCGGTATTGCTGGATCTGTTGTCCCGCGGTCGTGGCCTGGTCGAGAATTCGCAACAGCGGTGTCAGGTTGGCGCGGATCTGGCTGTCGAGCGTGGCAAGGCCGGTCGCGAGTTGGTCGGCGCCATCTCGAAGTTGGAACAGGTCGCCAGTGCGTGATCGGCCGTCACTGACTGCCGCGGCGAGTCGGTCACCGATCTGTCCGTTCTGCCACGACAGCTGGGCTTGTTCGAGGCGGCTGCCGGTGGGTCGGGTCACGCCGACAACCCGGGTCACTCCCGGGACTTGCGCGACGCGTGATGCCAGGTCGTCGAGGTCAGCCAGCCCTTTCGCGGTACGCATGTCGTTCGGGGATTGGATCACGAGGAATTCCGGGACGGTAGTGTTGGTCGGGAAGTGCCGGTCGAGCAGTGCGTAACCCTCGTTACTGTCAGTGGTGGCGGGTTGTCCGCTGCGGTCGTCGTAGGTGATGGTGATGCCCAACGCCACTGCGCCGAGGGCGAGCAGAGCGACGAGTGTCATAGCCAGTAGCGAGGCGGGGCGCCGTACGACGAGTACCGCGATGCGGTTCCAGTAGCGCCGCGTCAGGTCCGCGCGGGGTGCACCCCACCCGAGGTGGGAGGCGGCGTGCAGGACCGGCGGTAGCAGGGTGACCGTGGCGAGGAACCCGATGATGATCGCGATCGCACATGCCGGCCCGAGAGTGGAGAAGACGCTCAGTTTTCCGAACACCATCGCCAGGAACGCCAGGGCGACGGTTGCGGCGGAGGCGAGGATGACGCGCCCGATCGTAGCGGTGGCGTCGATGAGCGCAGGTGCGTGCTCGGCGCCCGACCGTAATCGCTCGTGGTAGCGGCTGATGAAGAAGACCGTGTAGTCGACGCCGGCACCGAGCAGGATCACCGTCATGAACGCGACGGTGAACTGTGAAACGGGCATTCCGAACTCGCCCAACGCTGACACCACACCGCGACCCACCCCGAGGCTGATCCCGATCACCAGCAGGGGTACGAGCGCGGTGAACAGCGACCGGTAGACCACCAGCAGGATGAACGCGATCAGCAGAACCGTGGCCATGGTGATCACCACAAGGTCCTTTTCGGCCGTGACGATCTGATCGCTGAAGGTGGCGGTGGGCCCGGTGACGTGTACGGTTGTACCGGTGCCGGAGAACGAATGATAGGCGAGGTCGCGCACGGAATCCAAGGCGCGAGTCGCGGCGGGGCCGCCCAGCGTTCCGGTCAGCCCCACCGGCAGGTACCAGGCCGTCCCGTCGCGGCTCACCGCCTGCGACGCCGTCGTCGGATCCCCCACCAGGTCACGGACGGAAGCGACATCGGCGGTGGCGCCACGAAGTTTCTGAACAAGCTCGTCGTAGCGTACGCGCACCGTCGGGGTGAGGCCGCCACGGTTCTCCATGGCGATGAAAACCGTTGTCTTGGCGCCTTTCTCCCCGAACGCCGTACCCATCCGGTCGAAAGCCTGAAATGACGGCACTCCCGCAGGGATCGGATCGACCGATTGTTGGCGCACGACTGTCTCGAGCTGCGGGAACGCCAGCGCCAGCACCACACCCACCGCGAGCCACGCGCCGACGACGACAACCTTGTGCGCTAGCGCGTACCGAGCCACCCGCGCAAGCGTGGCGCTGTATTCCGCGCGTTCTGACCGCGCGCCAGCCGATCGCCGGTGCACCACCATCAACACCACTCCTGCCGAAACGGAACTACCTGGATCGGTACGCTACATGATGTAGCGAAAAGCGGTGGCGCGGTCGCTCGTCTTCGGACTCGGCGTGGACCGTGCGAGCGGTCAGGGCATGCGGCGATGCGCCGTCAGGAAGTCGTCGACGATGCGGCGGCGGTCATCGGCGTCGACGGCCCGGATGCCGGTGATTTTGGCGAAGATCAGCGGTCCGACGAGCTGGGTGATGGCCAGGGTCAGGTCGAAATCGTCGAGCTCGTCGACGGCACTGGCACTGGTGAGCAATCGGTCGAACGGTTCGCGGTAGTGATCGACCACCCGCGCACGCAGTGGGGCCAGGGCGTTGCTCTGCTCGCCGGCCCGTTCGGGCACCATCGCCAACCACGCGACCGTGGTGACCTGCAGCGGCGCCTGTTCGATGACGTCCGCCTGACGATCCATCAACCGGATCAAGTCCTCGCGCACCGACCCCGAGAGTTCGTGGCGATCGGCCTGGGGCAGCAAACGCTCGAAGGCAGCGGCGACCAGGTCGGTGGTACTGCCAAAGTGCCGGTAGAGGGTTGTGCGGGCAACCCTGGACAAGCTGGTGACCGCCTCGACGGTGACAGCCTCCACTCCCCCTCTGCGCAGCAACACCGCCGTGGCGTCGAGTAGACGGTTCCTGGAACGAACCCGCCGCGGATCGACGTCGTCGAGGCCATCGATGCTCACCGCTACCCGCATTCTTCTCGCTGTTGGTCCACGTATGTGGCATCCTGCCAACGATACCGTCAGTAGCGGTCCGCTACCGGCACGAGCATCGATTCGAGGACTGTGATGTCAGCACCCAGCAGACTGCCCGCGCACTCCCCATCGTGCATGGGCTGCGGGCCGGAAAATGCCAGCGGCCTGCAGCTCGAGGTCTACCGCGACGAGGACCGAGTCTTTGCAGATCACTCCTTCACCGAAAAGCATTCCGGTGGACCAGGTCTGGCGCATGGAGGGGCCATCTCGGCCGCGTGCGACGACATCATGGGATTTACGCTGTGGATCGCCGGCACCCCGGCCGTCACGCGCACGTTGACGGTCAAGTACCGCCGACCGGTACCCCTCCACGTACCAGTACGCCTCACGGCGTGGATCGACGAGGACGCCGATCACACCCTGCACATCGGGGCGAGCGGGACCGTGGAGGGCGAGACCTACTTTTCCGCCACTAGCGAGTTCGTGAAAGTCGATCTCACGCACTTCGCGCGCTACGCCGACACCTCCACGGTAGACAGCTTTTTCGTCAATTTCCTCCGCGCGGACTGACCTGCTCAGATGCCCGGCGCTGCCCGCTGATTCGACGGTGCGCGGCGGAACTGAGTCGGGGAGCACCCGACCCACCGTGTAAATGCATGGGAGAAACTGGCGACCTCGGAGTACCCCAGTTCTGCGGCTATCTCGCCGACACTGATGCCGGGATCCAGCAGTCGCGCGGTGGCTCGTTCTTGGGCGAACTGCTGCCGCAGGCGACGCAGGGTGGTGCCCTCGGCGTGCAGGCGTCGCTTGAGTGTGCTCACCGATGTCGCCAGCTCCGCCGCGATACGAGCGCCGTCAGCGCGCGCAGGGTCAGCATCGAACTGTGCGCGGACCAGCTGCGTGTAGGAATTGGGCCTGCGCTGTTCGTAGACGCGTCGAAGCTCGGCGATACCGATCCGGTAGGCCACGGGGTCGGAGAAGCGGCACACGTCGTAGAGCACGGCAGCCGGTATATGCACGAACGCCGCGCGCGCGTCGAAAAGGATCCGATGGCCGATCTCACCCACGACGATCAGGTCTGCCGGCGCCTGGCATGTCAGATGAAGCTCCACGGAGGGGACGGCACCGGCGAGCATGTCCACCAACCGCAGGACAGCCAGACCACCGTAGGTGACGGCGAGACAATCGGTGCCGGGGCTATCTGTGCGCCCGGCCAGAGCGATCGTCAGTCCAGAGTCTCCGTGCTGGAACTCGGTGCTCAGCGCGGTCGATATCAGGGGCAAGAACCGAAGCAGTTGAACAACTTCGAGGACGGAACCCGCACTGACCAGCGGCAAACTGAGGGGGCCGAAAGAGGTCAGCTGGGCGTGCTCGGCGAACGCCACGCCCAACCGGAATCCCTGCTGGGCGTCCATCGCCGGATACACCTCGTGAAACCACCGGACAGGCACTTGGCCCTGTCGCGCAATGACGACCGCGAGATCGACGCCCTCGCGGGCCATGATGCGTCCGAACGCTCGCGTCTCCGCCGCGCCCAGGGCACCGCTGTCGAGGAGCTGCGCGAACGCTAGCGGCGGTATCCCCAACTCGACAAGGCTCACATGAGCCAATTTAACAAGACATCGCGACGTCCGAGCCTGGATCAAGCACATCTGCCGCGTGCACACTCACCTCTACGACCCACGAACAAGGAGGTGGCCATGGCCACGATCACTTACGTGACCCACGACGGCGAGGACTACCCCGCGCCGGTGACGCCCGGCAGGTCACTGATGCAGATTGCAGTCGACGAGGCGATACCGGGGATCGATGGCGACTGTGGCGGTGAGGCGGCATGCGGAACGTGCCACGTCGTCGTCGACAGCGCGTGGATCGACACCGTCGGACACAGCACAGACGTCGAAGAAGGCATGTTGAGTATGCACCCCGAACGTGAGGCCAACTCGCGACTGGCCTGCCAGATGACCGCCAACAACGAGTGGGACGGTCTGACCGTTCGCCTTCCCGAGTTCCAGTTGTGAACGTCTAAAGCGAAAGAGCAACATCTATGAGCATCTCAACTGCCCTCGCCGACAAAGCGCAGTCCATGATCCCGATCGATCTACAAATCCGTGGCGCCCACGTCTATGACAAGGCCCGCCGGATCGTCACCCGAACCGACGGCAAAAAGATCTTCACCGAGACCCCCATCCCGCCTGTCGAGGAAGTCGAACTCACCGACATCGATCTGAGCAACCCATTCCTCTACCGACAGGGCAGGTGGCGGTCCTACTTCGAGCGTGTGCGCAATGAGGCGCCCGTTCACTTCCAGCCCCGCAGTCCCTTCGGGCCGTTCTGGTCGGTCACTCGACATGCCGACATCATCGCTGTCGACAAGAACCACGACGCGTTCTCCGCCGAACCGTTCATCATCATCGGTCGGCCGCCCCGCTTCATGGACATCGCGATGTTCATCGCCATGGACCCGCCGCGGCACGACAAGCAGCGCGCCGCCGTCCAGGGAGTCGTCGCACCGAAGAACCTGCGCGAGATGGAGGGCCTCATCCGGTCGCGCGTCCGGGAAGTCCTCGACGAGCTACCGCTCGACGAACCGTTCGACTGGGTCCAGACCGTGTCGGTCGAACTGACCGCGCGGATGCTCGCGACATTGCTCGACTACCCCTACGAGCAGCGCCACAAACTCGTCCAGTGGTCGGATCTGGCCACGTCGATGGAGCAGGCCAACGGCGGACCATCAGACAACGACAAAGTTTTCCGCGAGATGGTCGCGATGGCACAGGGCTTGAGTGCGCTATGGCGAGACAAGGCCGCGCGGACCGCGGCAGGCGAGGAGCCTGGTTTCGACCTCATCACCATGCTGCAGAGCAACGAGGACACCAAAGACCTTCTCGACGACAGCCCCATGGAGTTCCTCGGGAACCTCGTGCTGCTGATCGTCGGCGGCAACGACACCACCCGCAACTCGATGAGCGGCGGAGTGCTGGCTCTCAACGAGTATCCCGACCAGTTCGAGAAACTCAAAGCCAATCCGGACCTGATCCCCAACGCGGTGTCGGAGATCATCCGGTGGCAAACCCCCCTGGCGTACATGCGCCGGGTCGCCAAGAAGGACGTGATGCTCAACGGTCAGTTCATCCGCAAAGGCGACAAAGTCGTCATGTGGTACGCCTCCGGCAACCGCGACGAGCGAGTGTTCGACCGCCCGGACGAGCTCATCATCGATCGGTCCAACGCTCGCAACCACATCGCGTTCGGTTTCGGCGTGCACCGTTGCATGGGAAACCGCCTGGCCGAATTGCAGTTGCGCATTCTCTGGGAAGAACTCCTCGAGCGCTTCGACGACATCGCGGTGGTCGGTGATCCGGAGTACGTGCAGTCCAACTTCGTTCGTGGGATCAGCAAGATGATGGTCCGTCTGACTCCCAAGCAGGAGACGTGAGCACTGATCGGGTCGTGATCGTCGGCGCAAGCCACGCCGGCGCACAGCTGGCGGCCAATTTGCGCAAGGAGAAGTGGGCTGGAGACATCCTGCTGATCGGCGACGAGGGCCGCCTGCCGTATCAGCGGCCGCCGCTGTCCAAGGCATACCTGGCCGGCGATTGCCATCTCGACGATGTCGCGATCCGAAGCCGCCAGTTCTACGACAAGCAACGGATCCAGCTCGTCGACGGAACCGTAACCTCGATCGACCGTGCCGAACGAACCGTCACTCTCGGCAACAACGACGCGGTGTCCTACTCGAAGTTGGCCCTGTGCACCGGCGCTCGAGCTCGCGCACTGCCCGTCCCTGGGGCCGATCTGCCGGGCGTGCACTATCTGCGCACCGCCACCGACGTCGAGGCCATCCGCGCCGCCGCGGTCCCGGGTTCGCGGGTCGTCATTGTCGGCGGCGGGTACATCGGCCTGGAGACAGCGGCCTCGCTTCGAACCCTGGGTGTCGAAGTGACCGTCCTGGAGGCGGCAGGACGCGTACTCGAACGTGTCACGGCGCCCGTCGTGTCGGAATTCTTCGATCGAATTCACCGCGAGAAGGGTGTCGACGTACGGATCGACGCAATCGTCGAGGGGTTCCGCGGCGACAAACGAGTCGCCAGCGTTGTCCTCGCCGGTGGAGAAACGCTGGCCGCTGACCTGGTCATCGTCGGCGTCGGCGTCATTCCGAACACGGAGCTCGCAGCAGCTGCGGGCATCGACGTCGAAAACGGCATCCTCGTCGACGACCGCGCTCGTAGCAGCGATCCTGACATCGTCGCAGCCGGCGACTGCGCCAACCACCGAATCGAGCGGTACGGGAGACGTGTTCGTCTCGAGTGCGTGTCCGCAACAACCGAGCACGCCAAAATCGCGGCGGCCACAATCTGCGACAACACAACCGGTCGTGCCGCACTGCCGTGGTTCTGGTCCGACCAATACGACCTCAAACTCCAGATCGCCGGGCTCAACACCGGATACGACGAGGTGCTGGTCAGCGGCGACCCCGCCCATGGCCGCGACTTCACCTGCTACTATTTCTCCGCCGGAGAACTGATTGCAGCTGACTGCGTCAACAGACCCGCTGACTTCGTGAACGCCAAGCGCGCCATTGCACAACGAGCGCCGATCGTCAGGTCCGCATTGATCGGAGCGACCCCATGACCACATCACCGACAAACGCGGTCAGCCCGGCGGCGCTGACGGGTTCACGCTTCCTCGACATCGAGCACGCCACCGTCGCGACCTTCACACGCGAAGCCGTCGGCAACGCGACCACCGACAAAGACAAAGCTCGCCGCCTGTTCACCGCGGTACGCGACGCCATCCGCTACGACCCGTACACCGTCTCCAACGACCCAGAGCATTACCGGGCCAGCCACGTAATCGAATCCGGACGTGGATACTGCGTCCCCAAGGCCGTCGTGCTCACCGCCGCATTTCGCGCCGCCGGGATCCCAGCGCGGTTCGGCTTCGCCGACGTCCGTAACCACCTCCAAACGGGCACCCTACGTGAGCTGATGGGAACCGACGTCTTCGTCTATCACGGGTACAGCCACGTCTACATCGACGGACGGTGGCTCAAGGCAACACCCGCGTTCAACTCGGAACTGTGCGCACGGTTCGGAGTTGCCCCGATCGACTTCACCGGCGACAGCGACGCGTTGCTCCACGCTCACTCCGCGGACGGCTCAACACACATGGAGTACGTCCGCGAAAGAGGTACGTACAACGACCTGCCTCTCGACAACATCCTGGCGGCTCTCAAACAGGCCTATGGCCCTCTGATATTCACGCAGCGTGCGACGCCACTAGATGCATTCCACGCCTAACCCGACCTGCCTCAGTCGTCGGCCGGCAATCGACTCTACGAACAAGATCCGCACCGCCTCAACACAGGAGACTCGTGTCAGTGTCCGGCCCCTCGATGATCGACCCCTACCCGCACCGAATGGGCGGCCACTGTGGGTCCGGTGCGATGCGAGACCTCATGGAGTGGACCGGGCTCGGTTTCGACGGCCCACCCGATGAGGGCCTCGTCTTTGCCCTCGGCGGAGCCCTCTCCCTCACCTACATTCGATCAAGCGCGCTGATGCCACCCGTGTACTTGGTCGGACGAGGACCTGATTTTGAGGTGGACCTCCCCCGCCGTCTGGGCGGCACCGTCGAGGTGCTTGCCACCGACGACCCGGCCGAGGGTTGGGAGAACCTTCGTGGCGAGATCGATCAGGGCCGCCCTGCACTGGTCTGGGCGGAGATCGCAGAACTCCCCTATCTGCGGGTCCAGTTGCGCATGAGCCGCCACGACATCGTGGTAGTCGGCTACGACGAGACGCAAGGCATCGCGTACATCGCCGACAACGATCGCGAAGATCTTCAACGCGTCCCACTGGACGCACTCGCACGCGCGCGCCGCTCGACCTCCTTCCCGGAGCCAACCCGACACACGCAGTTTCGTATCAATTGGCCACAGACGCCGCCTTCAATTATCGAGGTGGCCGCACAGGCATTCGCGCAATCCGCAGCGAGCCTGAGCACCCCAGGCGCATCGACGATCGCCGGGCCCGCAGAACATGGGTCACACGGCCTCGACGCGGCCAGCGCTCTCGCATCCGACGTCTGCAGCTGGGGAGCCCTGTCCACCGACGACCTCGAGATGCACTTATTCAGCCTCGGCGCCTTCATCGAGAAAGCGGGGACCGGCGGTGGCCTCTTCCGCCGACTGCTGGCACAGGGCTGCGATGAAATCGCACGCCTCACCGGCGATCACGCAACCGCCATCCTTGCAGCCAACGCCCACCATGCGGCGACATCCTGGACTGCAGTCGCACGCGCAGCAGTACAGAAGGATCACGCCTCATCCGAGCGGCTCCGATCCGTCACAACCCTCGCGGCAGCTCTACCCGAGGCGGAAGCGACTCTGGAGGCGTCACTGCGAAAGGCCGCAGCATCCTTGTCAGGCTAACCGGGCCAGTCGCGGGAAGTCCGCGAGTAGGGCGCTAAGCAGGGCCGCCGCGTTCACACAACGCACGCAGGAGCACCACCGTGAGCAGGACGCCGGTTCCCGCTCACCTGGGTCCTGATCCGTCGTGGCGATCTGTCGACACGCTGCGAGCCATCGCCGTCGACGCCATAGACGGTGCGTCGGGGCGATGCGACGGACGACTGGCGGATCCGGTCGTACAAGTCCCCCATCGTGGACCGCGGCCGACGAGGCCGATGGCCAGGTGATGCTCGAACACGGCCTCGAGGGGCGTGGTTGCCAAGCGCCTGTCCTCGCGCTCTTACCGGCCCGGTGAGCGCTCCCCCCGACTGGATCAAGCAACCGTTGCGGGTCAGCGCAACGGTTGTGGTCCCCGGGGTGGATCGGGACACCGGGAGATCTCGAATCACTGCTCGCTCGCAGCAGTACACCCCGCCAGCGGGTGGCTATGTCAAGTTGGTCTGGCTCCAACCAGGGCGGTGTGATTTGGCCCCGACTGTAGGCGGGTGGCCGCGTTTGGTCGTAGGTTCGTGGATGTGGATGGGGAGGATGATCTGCAGATGCCTTCTCGGCGGACGGTCGTTGTCCCGTCAGGGTGGGATCGGGCTTCGGTGTGCGCGTATGCCGAGCATGTGATCGCTCGGGATACCGGGGCTTAGCAGTCATCTGTGGGTGCGGGTGAAGTTGCTTGAGGAGCAGCAGCTCGAGGATCTGACGTCGCGGTGGTCGGTGTCGTATGTGGTTCACCGGCACCGCAAGGCGTTGTCGATTGTCACCGATCCGACACAGTCAGGCCCGAGGGCGCCCTAACTTGGTTGTGGTGGTCTCGGCTGCGAGGGGATCGGTAGAGGCGGTGTTCGCCGTCTGAGTATCACGGGCATCGTCGTGGATGGCGCGCATGGGAGGATCGGTTTTGAGGCTGATTCCTCCACTGAGTAGCGGTGCGATATCGAGTGCTCTGACTAGGTTTTATGCGCTCTGGCAGATCAGGGCCTGTGAAGCGGCGGGGAGGACTTGGAGGTGTTCGCGGAGCACCGTCGACAAAACGCGGTGAAGACACAGAGCGCGGCGTCCAGGAACGCCTCACGTCGGCTTCGTCGGCGAACGTCGGCCTCCACACATCGATACGTACGCTGCGTCGGAGCCATGACGCCACAATAGTCACCCCGCGCACCCGCCACCATCACGGACTCGCCGGACCAGCCTCATGGCCAGTCAAGCATTTCGTCATCTGCTGGACCTCCCAACGCTCAGAACCCCCGGGGCCGGCGATCCGGGGGGGGCTCCTAGCTGACAGCAGTCAGAAACTCATCATATCTGTGGAGGCTAGGGGATTCGAACCCCTGACCCTCGCCTTGCAAAGGCGATGCTCTACCAACTGAGCTAAGCCCCCGTGTGTGGTTGTGCACCCGCTGCTGGGCACCGTCCCACCGCCAAACTACGACCTCGTGACGGACATGTCCACCACAGCATCCCTGCTGGTCAACCCCTTACCAAGCCTGTCAGCTGGAGATAACCGACGAACTCCTGACATCCGCCTTGCAAAGGCGGCGCTCTACCAACTGAGCTAAGGCCCCGGGACGGGGTGTGGTGGGCCTAGGAGGACTTGAACCTCCGACCTCTTCGTTATCAGCGAAGCGCTCTAACCGCCTGAGCTATAGGCCCGTGAACCGAGGTGAAACATTACCAGCGCACCTCGGGTTCTACAAAACCGCTGGTCAATCCCTATCTGCGAGAGTCACCTCGATGCCGCCCACGAGGTCGGCGCAGAGGTTGTAGATGAACGCGCCCACGGTGGCGAGCGCGGTCAGCAGGACCACGTTCGCGAGCCCGACGAGGCCCGCGTAGGTGAACACATCGCCGGCGGTCAGGAGGCTCGCGCCGGCCTGCTCGTTGGTCAGCGTCTGGAAGCTGTCGTTGATCTTGCTCCACACGCCCATACCGCTGAGCACGATGTACAGCGCGCCGACCGCGATCATCCACACGAAGAACATCACCACCGAGATCACGCCGGTGACCTTGAAGGTGGTCCACGGGTCGATGCTGCGCAGCTGCATCCCGGCCCGCACGGGTCCGCTGGCGGCCTGCGTCTTCACACCCGCGGCCCGGGCCGGCGCGCCGCCCACGGTGTGCAGGTTCGACGGTGCCGCCTCCGCCGCCGGAGTGGCGGGAGCGTCCGATGCGGCGTCGGGTGCGGTGTCCGCCGGGGCGGCCTTCACCAGGGGCGCCGTGGGAGCGACCTGGTGGATCTTGTCGAGATCCGGCAGATCCTTGGGCAGCTCATCACGCTCGACACCCTCGGTGGGTGCGTCGATGACCCGCCCGACATCGGTGTCGCGTCGCGGGATCCGGACGGGCTGGCGACCCGCCTCCGGCCCGGTCTCCGGCGATCGGCCGCCGGGACCGGTTCCAGGGGTACTCACATGCGCTCCTTCGAAGTCGCGGCGACTACGCGTCGCCGTCCGCCTGCTCGGGCTCGTCGCTCTCGTCGGCATTGCGGGCGATGGCCAAAAGACTAGTGCCTTCGGCCAGATTCATCAGCCGGACACCCTTCGTCTGACGTCCCGCCTTCCGGACCTGGCGCGCCGCGGTGCGGATCACGCCACCGCCCGTCGTGATGGCGTACAGCTCGGTCTCGTCATCGACGATGAGCGCACCCACCAGGTCGCCGCGCTTCGGGTCGAACTGGATCGTCAGGACACCCTTGCCGCCACGCCCCTGGACAGGGTAGTCGTCCATCGCAGTGCGCTTGGCGTAACCGCCCGAGGTCGCTACCAGAAGGTACGTGTCCTCCTCGACGACGTTGAGGGCCAGCAACTGATCGTCGCCGTTGAAGCGCATCCCCTGCACACCGGAGGTCGCGCGGCCCATGGGCCGCAGCGCCTCGTCCGTGGCGTGGAACCGGATGGACTGCGCGTTCTTGCTCACCAGGAGCAGGTCCTCGTCGGCCGATGCCAGGACGGCGCCGACGAGCTCGTCCTCATCACGCAGGTTGATCGCGACGATGCCGCCGCTGCGGTTCGAGTCGAAGTCCTCGAGCTTGGACTTCTTCACGAGACCGTTCTTGGTGGCCAGGATCAGGTAGGGCGCGTCGTCGTAGGCCTTGATCTGGATGACCTGGGCGATGCGCTCCTCCGGCTGGAAGGCCAGCAGGTTCGCAACGTGCTGGCCGCGCGCGGTGCGGCTGGCCTCGGGCAGCTCGTAGGCCTTGGCCCGGTACACCCGCCCCTTGGTGGTGAAGAACAGGATCCAGTCGTGGGTCGAGCACACGAAGAAGTGCGCCACGATGTCGTCCTGCTTGAGGTCGGCGCCCTTGACGCCCTTGCCGCCGCGCTTCTGACTGCGGTAGAGATCGGTCTTCGTGCGCTTGGCGTAGCCGGTCTCCGTGATGGTGACGACCACGTCCTCGCGGGCGATGAGGTCCTCGTCGGTGACATCGCCGTCGGCCGCGATGATCTTGGTGCGGCGGTCGTCGCCGAACTTCTCGACGATCTCGGCCAGCTCGTCCCGGACGATGGCGCGCTGCCGCTCCGGCTTGTCGAGGATGTCCTTGAGGTCCGCGATCTCGAGCTCGATCTCGGCCAACTGGTCGATGATCTTCTGCCGCTCGAGGGCCGCGAGGCGGCGCAGCTGCATGTCGAGGATGGCGTTGGCCTGCAGCTCGTCGACGTCGAGGAGCTGGATCAGGCCGGCGCGCGCGATCTCGGTGGTCTCGGACCGCCGGATGAGGGCGATGACCTCGTCGAGCGCGTCGAGCGCCTTGACCAGGCCGCGCAGGATGTGGGCCCGCTCCTCCGCCTTGCGCAGCCGGAACCGGGTGCGCCGCACGATGACGTCCAACTGGTGCGTCACGTAGTAGCGGATCATCTGGTCCAGGCGCAGGGTGCGCGGAACCCCGTCGACGATGGACAGCATGTTCGCACCGAAGCTGGTCTGCAGCTGGCTGTGCTTGTAGAGGTTGTTGAGCACCACCTTGGCGACGGCATCGCGCTTGAGCCGCACCACGATCCGCATACCCACACGATCGGAGGACTGGTCCTCGATCTTGCTGATCCCGGCGATCTTGCCGTCGCGCACCTGCTCGGCGATCGACAGCACCAGGTTGTCGGGGTTCACCTGGTAGGGCAGCTCGGTGATGACGAGTTCCGTTGCGCCCTTGGAATCCTCCTCCACGGAGACCACGCCGCGCATGCGGATGGAGCCGCGACCCGTGGAGTATGCGTCCTTGATGCCCTGACCGCCGACGATGAGGCCGTAGGTGGGGAAGTCCGGGCCCTTGATGCGCTCCATGCACGCCTCGAGCGTGGCCTCGGAGTCCGCCTCGAAGTTGTCCAGGCACCAGAAGATGGCGTCGGCGAGCTCGCGCAGGTTGTGCGGCGGGATGTTGGTCGCCATGCCCACGGCGATACCGCCCGCGCCGTTCATCAGCAGGCTGGGCACGCGCGCGGGGAGCACGGTGGGCTCCTGCGTCTTGCCGTCGTAGTTGGGCGTGAAATCGACGGTCTCCTCGTCGATGTCGCGCAGCATCTCCATCGCGAGCGGCGTCAGCCGCGCCTCGGTGTAGCGCATGGCGGCGGCGGGGTCGTTGCCCGGCGAGCCGAAGTTTCCCTGCCCGTCGATGAGCGGGTAGCGCAGCGACCAGGGCTGCGCGAGGCGCACGAGGGCGTCGTAGATCGCGCTGTCACCGTGCGGGTGGTAGTTGCCCATGGTCTCGGCGACCGGCTTGGCCGACTTCACGTAGCCGCGGTCCGGGCGGTAGCCGGCGTCGTAGGACGCGTAGAGGATTCGCCGCTGCACGGGCTTCATGCCGTCGCGCACCTCGGGCAGCGCACGGCCCACGATCACGCTCATGGCGTAGTCGATGTAGCTGCGCTGCATCTCCTGCTGGATGTCGACCGGTTCGATCCGGTCGTGCCCGCCGGTCTCGGTGGGCGGGGTGGTGTCAGTCATCTCAAGTCCTTCAGCTTCAAGCGGTTCGACGGTGCGCGGTGCGCCGGTACCAGCCCGGCGCACCGTCGGCTACACGTCGAGGAACCGCACATCCTTGGCGTTGCGCGCGATGAACGAGCGGCGGGCCACAACGTCCTCGCCCATGAGGATCGAGAACAGCTCGTCGGCGGCGGCGGCATCGTCGAGCGTGACCTGCTTGAGCACGCGCACCGTCGGATCCATCGTGGTCTCCCACAGCTCCTTGGCGTTCATCTCGCCGAGGCCCTTGTAGCGCTGGATGCCGTCGTCCTTGTTGATCTTCTTGCCGTTCTGGAGCCCGTCGGCGAGCAGCACGTCGCGCTCGTTGTCGCTGTAGGCGAACTCGGCGTCGGCGCCCTTCTGCCACTTGAGCTTGTACAGCGGCGGCTGCGCCAGGTAGACGTGGCCGTGCTCGACGAGCGGGCGCATGAAGCGGAACAGCAGGGTCAGCAGCAGCGTGGAGATGTGCTGGCCGTCCACGTCGGCGTCTGCCATGAGCACGATCTTCTTGTACCGCAGTTTGGCGATGTCGAACTCGTCGTGGATTCCGGTGCCGAACGCCGTGATGATCGACTGGACCTCGGTGTTCTTGAGCACCTTGTCGATCCGGGCCTTCTCGACGTTGATGATCTTGCCGCGGATCGGCAGGATCGCCTGGTACATCGAGTCGCGGCCGCTCTTGGCGGAGCCGCCGGCGGAATCGCCCTCCACGATGTAGACCTCGCACTTGTCGGGGTCGTTGCTGCGGCAGTCGGCGAGCTTGCCGGGGAGGCCGCCGATATCGGTGGCGCTCTTGCGGCGCACCAGCTCTCGCGCCTTGCGGGCCGCGAGGCGGGCCTGTGCGGAGGCGGCGGCCTTCTGCACGATGGTCTTCGCATCGGCCGGGTTCGAGTCGAACCAGAACTGCAGCTGCTCGCGGCACACCTTCTGCACGAAGCCCTTGACCTCGGAGTTGCCGAGCTTGGTCTTGGTCTGGCCCTCGAACTGCGGCTCGGCCACCTTCACGGAGATGACCGCGGCGAGGCCCTCGCGGATGTCGTCGCCCGAGAGCTCGCCGTCCTTCTCCTTGACCAGCTTCTTGTCCTTGGCGTAGGCCTTGACGACACCGGTCAGCGCCGTCCGGAAGCCCTCCTCGTGGGTGCCGCCCTCATGCGTGTTGATGGTGTTGGCGAAGGTGTGCACCGACTCCGAGTAGCCGGAGTTCCACTGCATCGCGATCTCGATCTCGTGGCCCTTCTCCTTGCCCTCGAAGGAGATGATCGAGCCGTGGATCGGCGACTTCGACGTGCGCGCGTTGATGTGCTTGACGTAGTCGACCAGGCCGTCGGGGTAGTGGAAGATGCGCTCGCGCTTCTTCGGTGCGACCTCGGCCAGCGCGGCGGCGACATCGTCCTCGTGCGCGGACGGGGCGGCCTCGGTGGTGTCCTCGTCGAGGACCTCGACGGCGACCGGACGCTCGTCGGTGAGCGTGATGGTCAGGCCCTTGTTCAGGAAGGCCATCTCCTGCAGGCGGCGCGAGACCGTCTCGAAGTCGTAGTGGGTGGTCTCGGTGAACACCTTCGGGTCGGCCCAGAAGCGCACGGTGGTACCGGTGCGGGTGGTGGGCTCGCCCTTGATCAGCTCCTCGGCGACCGAATCGCGCTTCTTCTCGTCCCAGTGGAAGTTGTTCTGCCAGTGGTAGCCGTCCACATCGATCTCGACCTCGACGCGACTCGAGAGCGCGTTGACCACCGAGATGCCGACGCCGTGCAGACCACCCGAGACGGCGTACGCGTCGGAGTCGAACTTGCCGCCGGCGTGCAGCGAGGTGAGCACCAGCTGCACCGTCGGCATGCCCTTGGCGTGCATCGCGACGGGGATACCGCGGCCGTCGTCGATGACCTCGACGCCGCCGTCGGCGCGCAGCTTGACGTCGACCCGCGTCGCGTGACCCGCCATCGCCTCGTCGACCGAGTTGTCGACGACCTCCCAGATCATGTGGTGCAAGCCGCGGGGCCCCGTGGTTCCGATGTACATGCCGGGGCGCTTGCGCACCGCCTCGAGACCCTCGAGCTGCTTGATGGAATCTGCGCCGTACGAGCCCGCGGGCTTCCCAGCGTTGTTGTCAGCCGCCACGATGTGTTGGCGCTCCTTCGTCGGAACCACCGGGGCGAACGGCCGTGAACTTCCTCAGCCGCGGGCACCGCGATGGTGATCGGACAGCGACCCCGAGGAGACGGGGCGCTCTTGCCCTTCCAGTCTACTCCTCTTCACGACGATGAACGCGCGTGGCGCGCCCTAATCGCCTCCCAGACGAATCCGACCTCGTTTCGGCGCGATCACCCCGGATCGCAATCGGATGCGTTCACGGCCACGCTGGGCCGCGAACCCGCAACCGCCCGCCTACCCGTACGTGTCGCGTGGACCGCGCCCGGGAACGTGCAGCGGACCCTTGCGCCAGCTCGGCGCGCTGGGGCCCGTGATGTTCAGAGAGGTCACAACGCCCTGCCCGACGGCGGCGTTGATCTTGGCCAGCAGCTGGGACTGCATGAGCCGCAGCTGCGTGGCCCATGCGGTGGACTCCGCCCGGACGTAGAGCACCTTGTCCCGGAGGTTCACGGGCTGTGCGTGTGCGGCCACGTCGGCCCCCACCACCGTGTCCCAGCAGCCGAGAACCGTTCCCTCACTGACCTTCTTGTCCCAACCGCGTGCCTTGGCGATGCCCCCGATCAGGGCGCCGAAGGCCTGCGGGTCACGGTTGTCCGGCGACGGCCCACTCCACCGCTTGGAGCCCCGACGCAGCCGGCGCACCCCACCGGTCATCGGCTCGGAGCGGCCCTGGCCGACGGACTTGCCGGCCGCCTTCGCGGCTGCGCGCGCCTCCTCCAGCGCACGCCGCGCGATGTCGGAACCGTGCAGCTCCGCGTCACCGTTCGACCCGGCCATGCCACCTCCCCGCGCTCGCGAACTCGTGCCCTCAGGCTACTCGCCACCACTGACGGATTCGTGCTTAGAGCGGACCGTCGTCCTCCATCGTCCGATCGGATGACGCGGCCGGGGCGGCGGCCCCCTCCAGGCGGGAGACGCGGGCGTCCGCCGGCCCCTCGACCGATACCTCGAAGGTGCGGGCCCGTAGCTCCGCGGGCAGGTCCTCCGGGACGGCTGCGGTGACGATCACCTGCTCGGTGTCCGCGGCCACCGCGGCGAGCGCGGTCCGGCGTTTGGCGTCGAGCTCGGCGAAGACATCGTCGAGCAACAGCACCGGCTCGTTGCCCCCGGCGCGCAACAGTTCCAGGGAGGCCAGGCGCAGAGCCAGTGCGTACGACCAGGATTCGCCGTGCGAGGCGAATCCCTTCGCCGGCTCGTTCCCCAGCCGAAGGTCGAGGTCGTCCCGGTGCGGGCCGACCAGGCACACGCCTCGGTCGATCTCCCGCTGGCGCGCAGCGGCGAGGCCGTCCAACATCGCCTGCTCGAGCTCGGCGACGGACGCGGAGGCGGGGTCACCGTCGAACTCCTCGAACAGCGAGCTCGCGTACCCGAGCGTCGCGGCGCGGGAGTGCGGCGCGAGGGACGCGTACGCGACGGTGAGGTGCGGCGCCAGAGAGGCCACCACCTCGAGCCGTGCGGCCAGGACCTCCGCGCCGAACCGCGCGAGCTGCGCGTCCCAGACATCGAGCGTGGAGAGCATGGACTCCGCCTCCGCTCCCCCGCGCCGGGCGGCGGCGTAGGCGGTCTTCAGCAGGGCGTTGCGCTGCTTGAGAACCCGTTCGTAGTCGGCCTTCTCCGCTGCGATCCGGGGAGTTCGCAGGATCGCGAGGTCGTCGAGGAACCGGCGCCGGCCGCCCGGCTCGCCGCGCACGAGGGCCAGATCCTCGGGTGCGAACAGCACCGACTGCAGGATGCCCAGGAGGTCGCGTGGGCGGCGGCACGGCGCGGTGTTGATGCGCGCCTTGTTCGCCCGGCCGGCCACGATGTCGATCTCCGCCGTGAGCTCCCGGCCCGCGTTGTGCACCGTCGCCGATACGGACGCGCCCTCCGCCCCTACCCGGATGAGGGGCTGGTCGGTGGCGACGCGATGCGAGCCGAGCGTCGCGAGGTAGTTCAGCGCCTCGACGAGGTTGGTCTTGCCGAATCCGTTGCGGCCGACGAACACGCTGACGCCCGGTTCCAGGTCGACGGAGACGTCGTCCCAGGACCGGAAGTCGTGCAGAGCGAGCCGGCGGACGTACAACGAGCGATCGGCCCCGCTAGTCCGCGCGGCGCACGGCGTGTCCGCCGAACTGGTTGCGGAGCGCGGAGACCGCCTTCATCGTGTCCGAATCGTCCTCTCGGGACTGGAACCGGGCGAACAGCGCGGCAGCGATCACCGGCGCCGGCACCGAATGGCGGATGGCCTCCTCGACGGTCCACCGTCCCTCGCCGGAATCCTCGGTGTAGCCCGTGATCTCGTTCAGGCCGGGATCCTCCTCGAGCGCCTTCACCAGCAGGTCCAGCAGCCAGGACCGCACGACGGTGCCCTTGCTCCAGGCGCGCAGCGTGCCGGCCACGTTCTCGATGAGCGGCTCCGCCTGGAGCAGGTCGTAGCCCTCGCCGTAGGCCTGCATCAGGCCGTACTCGATGCCGTTGTGGATCATCTTGGCGTAGTGCCCGGCGCCGACGGGGCCGCTGTGCGCGAAGCCGTCCTCGCGCACGCCCTCGGGCCGCAGCGCGTCGAAGATCGGCATGGCGCGCTCGACGTCGGCGTCCGAGCCGCCGACCATCAGGCCGTACCCGTTCTCCAGGCCCCACACGCCGCCGGACACGCCGCAGTCGAGGTAGCCGATCCCCTTGGTCGCGAGCAGCTCGGCGTTGACCTGATCGTCCGTGTACCGCGAGTTACCGCCGTCGATGACCACGTCACCGGGATCGAGGATGTCGGCGAGCTTGCGCACCGTCTCGCGCGTCGGCTCGCCGGCCGGGACCATGACCCACACGGTGCGGGGCGCGGTGAGCGCCCCGGCGAGGGCCTCGAGCGAGGGCACGTCGGTGACCTCCGGTCGCGGGTCGTACCCGACGACCTCGTGGCCGGCGTTGCGGATCCGCTGGCGCATGTTCGCGCCCATCCTGCCCAGACCGATCAGACCCAACTGCATGCTCACAGGACCTCTCCTCGCTGACGGACGATACGACTCAGCCGGGCAGGCGTACCGGCATCAGCAGGTACGTGTACGCGCTCTGCGGCGCCGGGAAGGCGCCCGAGTCGTCCGGCTCGTAGCCATTGTCCACCGCGGGCCGCAGCACCGCAGGGCGACTGGGGGTGGTGAAGCCGAAGGTCACCGATTCGGTGTGGATCGCCGCCAGGCCGTCCTGCAGGTAGCCCGGGTTGAACGCGATCGTCAGGGCCTCGCCCTGGAAATCGGCGGGCAGCTCCTCCTCGGCGCGGCCGGCGTCATCGCCGCCGGCGGAGAGGCGCAACGAACCGTCGGCGAACTCCATCCGGACCTGTGCGCCGCGGTCCGCGACCAGGGCGACGCGCTTGATCGCCTCGAGGAGCGGGGCGATCTCCATCGTCGCGAGCGCGGTGTGCGAGGCCGGCAGCAGCTGCCGGAACTTCGGGAAGTCCGCATCCAGCAGGCGGGTGGTGGTCCGACGGTCCGCGCCGACCACGCCCAGCAGGCCATCGGCGCCCACGGCCGAGCCCGCGCCCAGGGCGATCCCGACCTCGGGATCGACGGCGAAGGTCTTGGCGGCCTCCGAGAGGGTCTTCGCGGGGACCAGGACCGCGGCCTTCACATCGCCGGAGGCCGGCTGCCAATCGAACTCGCGCACGGCGAGGCGGAAACGGTCGGTCGCGGCGAGGACCACCTTCTCGCCCTCGATCTCCACGCGGATGCCGGTGAGCATCGGCAGCGTGTCGTCCTTGCCGGCGGCGATCGCGACCTGCGCGATGGCCTCGGCGAAGGTGCCCCGCTCGATGGCGCCGGTCTGCTGCGGCAGCTCCGGCAGCTGCGGGTAGTCCTCGACGGGCATCGTGGGCAGCGAGAACTTCGCGCTGCCGCAGGTGATCGCGACGCGGGTGGTGTCGAGCTGGACGTCAACGGGCTTGTTCGGCAGGGCCTTGGTGATGTCCGCGAGGAGGCGGCCGGAGACGAGGGCTTGTCCCTCGTCGGCGACCTCGGCGGCGACGCGAACCTGCGCCGAGACCTCGTAGTCGAATCCCGAGACCGTCAGACCGTCGTCGCCGGCGGTGAGCAGCACGCCGCCGAGCACCGGCACCGGAGGGCGCGAGGGCAGGCTACGCGCCACCCACGCGACGGATTCGGCGAACTCCTCGTGCGGGACGCGAAACTTCATGCCGACGGGGCCTTTCGGTGGGGGGCGTTCGGGTACGGCGTGGCGGGCACGACCGTGAGGTCTTCGATGCTATAGGAGCGCGCTTGATCCGGTGGCGTTCAGGTGTCCGCCGGCCCGAACCACACGTCCGAGCGCGTGAAGCGCACGAGACGTTCACACAGCCTCTTTTCAAAAGAAGTATCTAGAGAAGAAATATGTCATCGTCATAGGCCCTGTGGAGGATGTGGAAACTCCGGGTCGGCGCAGTTCTCCGTGCGTGTCGGGGTGTTGACGACGCGCCGCAGGGATTGTGGAACTACATCCGTGTGATTGTTGACGGAGCCTCCCTGTGGAAACCTGTGGATGAACTCTCCCCAGGTCACTCCTGGGATTTCGCCGATTCATCCACAGGTTGTGGGAAGTACTCATCGGTAACTCTCAGCCGGGCCGACGGCACCGTGCGCGTACGGTGTGACCATGGGATATCCGGATCCACAGCACCCGGGACAGCACCCCGGCGACCAGAACTACCCCGCGACGCCCGCGGAGCCCCGCCCGACCCGCGAGTACGAGCGGGGCGAGTACGGAGTAGACGGCACCGGCGAACCACAGGGTCCGCCGCCGCTGCCGCAACGTCCCGCGGGAGACCCCGGACCCGGGCCCGGGGTGCCGCAGGGCCCCGGCTACGGCGCCGGCTACGGGGCGCAGCAGGACCCGCCGACGCAGGCCTACGACGGTGGCTATCAGGTGGGCTACGCGCCCGGCGGCCCCGGAGCGCAGTACGGGGGCGGCGTTCCCCCGACGGGTCCTCCCACGGGCCCCGGCGGCCCCGGTGGGGGTTCGGGCGGCGGCGACGGCTCCGGGGGCGGCAACAAGAAGCTGCTGTGGATCGCCGTGGCGGCGGTGGTCCTGGTCCTGATCCTCGCGGTGATCGTCGTGGTCGTCGCGACGGGCGGCACCAAGAGCACCCCGACATCGTCGGCCGTCACGACGCAGACCACGACCGCACCCACGACGACGCGCAGCGGGATCGCACTGCCGACGGGCCTGCCGTCGGGCATCTCGATCCCGCCGATCTACGGGGGCTCGACCACCGGCGCCAACGCGAAGAAGTGGGTCGTCGAGGTCACGGGGAGCGGCTCCGCGCAGGTGATCGCCGTCGGTATCCCGGACACGAACACCCTGGGCTCGCAGACGCTCCCGTGGACGAAGTCGTTCACGGCCGACAGCTTCCTGGTGACGGTGACGGTGTTCAGCCCGAAGCCCGACATGGCCTGCAAGATCACCCGCGACGGTGCGGTGGTGGCGGAGGAGAAGGCCTCGTCGGGTCCGCTCATCTGCACCGCGACCGGCTCGTAGGAGCTCCGCGCCGGAACCCGCCCGGGCGCAGGGGGTGCGCCTCCCGCGCCCGGGCGGGGCTGTGCGGCAACGCTACTGGCTGCGCCGCTTGATGCGGGTGGTGAGCTCCTGCACCTGGTCGTACACGCGGCGACGCTCGGGCATCTCCTTGCGGATCTTGCGCTCGGCGTACATCACGGTCGTGTGATCGCGGTCGAAGATCTGCCCGATCTTCGGCAGCGACAGTTCCGTCAGCTCGCGGCACAGGTACATCGCGATCTGGCGCGCGTGCGTCACGGCTCGGGCCCGCTCGGTGCCCTTGAGATCCGCGACGGAGATCTCGAAGTACTCCGCGACCACCGAAAGAATGGTGCTGGAGGAGATCTCGAGCGTCGTGGTGTCCGGCACCAGATCGCGCAGGACCATCTCGGCCAGCTCGTAGGTCACATCGGTCTGTGTGAGCGAGGCGAAGGCCGTCACGCGGATCAGCGCACCCTCGAGCTCGCGGATGTTGCGGTCGATGCGAGTGGCGATGAGCTCCAACACATCCGGCGGCACATGGATCCGTTCCATCTGCGCCTTCTTGAGCAGGATCGCCATACGGATCTCGAGCTCCGGCGGCTGGACATCGGTGATCAAGCCCCACTCGAACCGCGTCCGCAGCCGATCCTCCAGTGTCGCCAGCTGTTTCGGCGGCCGGTCGGAGGAGATCACGATCTGCTTGTTCGCGTTGTGCAGGGTGTTGAAGGTGTGGAAGAACTCCTCCTGGATACCCAGCTTCCCTTCGAGGAACTGGATGTCGTCCACGAGCAGGATGTCCACGTCGCGGTAGCGCTGCTTGAACTGGACCTGGCGATCGTCCTTGAGCGAGTTGATGAAGTCGTTCGTGAACTCCTCGGTGGAGACGTACTTCACGCGCATTCCGGGGAACAGCCGTCGCGCGTAGTGGCCGGCGGCGTGCAGCAGGTGAGTCTTACCGAGGCCGGATTCGCCCCAGATGAAGAGCGGGTTGTAGGCGCGGGCCGGCGCCTCCGCGACGGCGAAGGCCGCGGCGTGGGCGAACCGGTTCGACGCCCCGATCACGAAGGTCTCGAAGGTGTACTTCTGGTTGAGGCTCGAGCCCGACGAGCCCGACGGCTCGGCTCCGTTGCCGCTCGAGGACGGTCCCGTCATGGGCGGTGGCAGCTGGACGGACGGCGACGGTGCGCCGGGCATGCCGGAGGAGATCCCCGTCACCGGTACGGCCAGATCCGCGGTACTCGGCCCCGACGGTGGCTCCGTGGGTTCGGCCACGGCGGGCGCGACGACCGGTGGTGTGGCGTCGGGAGAGATGCGTACGCCGAGCTCGACGTCCTGTCCGAGCCTCGTGGTGAGCGCAGCGACGAGGGGCTCGCGCAGGCTGCGGTCGATCGCGTCCTTCATGAGCTGTGAGGGCACCGCGACGAGCGCGAAACCCTCGGTCAGAGTCAGCGGCTGGACGAGCTTGAGCCAGGCCTTCTCCTGCTTCGTCAGGGTGCGATCGGTGTTGTCTCCGCAGAGCTCGTCGACCACGGCGGTCCACGTCTCGATCAGCGGATCAACGGTCATCTGGTCCTCCGCACCGGTTCGAAAGCTTTCGTCTTCCGGCTTCCGACCGGCGTTCTCGTCACGTCCAATATCGAGCTGTGCATATCGGAACCCCCAGTCGACCTGCGCCAGAGACTGTACTCCACAGGTTCATCCACAGGTGTGGACAACTGTGAATACAGGCGTTGCCAGCCGCCTACATCGGCCGTGGAGAGATACCGCAGACTGCAGATTCAACGGTCGGTACGGACGGGCTAGGGCGCAGCCCCGAGGCCACTACACGCCCGGTACCCGTCGGCCCGACGCTGCCGTGCTCGGACGCCACGGGGTGCCGTGGCCGTGCTCAGCAATCGCATTCGGCAAAGTTAACAGAGTGGAGCGCAGTCCTCAACACCGAGCACATTCCCGCAGCACGATGTGGGATGTCGGGGCCTTTCGGCGTGTCGGGTCGGATGGGGTGTGAGCTGCGTCACTGCCGTGAAGGCGGTCCGGTTTGACCTTGTCAGTGGGGATAAGTAGGCTTGACCGGTCTGTGCGCACAACCGATCCGTCGGTCGGGTTCGACCTCAGGTCGAGCTTCATGTGCCGCCGAAGAGTTTCCGTCCACCACAGACGGCGCACGAGCGCCGTCTACTTATGCAAGGAGTGTCACCGTGGCCAAGGGCAAGCGGACGTTCCAGCCGAACAACCGTCGCCGCGCGCGGGTGCACGGCTTCCGTCTTCGTATGCGTACCCGTGCCGGGCGCGCCATCGTCTCTGCGCGTCGGACCAAGGGCCGCGCGAAGCTGACGGCCTGATTTCGACTTTCGCGTAGCGCCACCGCGTCCGGGTCACCGGGTGCGGTGGCGTTCGTGCAGAGGTGAGAAGAGAAGGCAGACCGACACGTGTTACCAGCCCGCCATCGGATGAGCTCGTCGCGCGATTTCGCCGCGGCGGTCAAGGGTGGCAGGCGTGCCGGTCGCCGATCGATCGTGGTGCACGTGGCGAATACGACGAACCGGAGCCCGGTCCCCGCTTCCGAGGGGGGGCCGGGCATCGTCGTGCTCGCAGACGACCTCGTGGTGCCGGCCCCGCGGGTGGGGTTGGTCGTGTCGAAGGCCGTGGGTGACTCGGTGACCAGGCATGCGGTGGCCCGGAAGCTGCGCGCCGCTGCGGCTTCCGTCACCGCCGACTTGGACGACGGTGCCCTGGTGGTGGTCCGGGCGCTGCGCGCGTCGGTGGATGACGACGCCAATGAGCTGGCGGCGCAACTGCGGTCGGGCCTGACGAAGCTGGGTGCGTTGTGAGCGGCGCAGACTCGACCCCCGTCGGCACCCGGCTGCGCACTGCGCCCCGTCGAGCCCTGATCTCTCTGGTTCAGCTGTACCGGACCTGGATCTCCCCCGTCCGCCCCCCGACCTGTCGGTTCGTTCCCACCTGCAGCGAGTATGCGGTGGAGGCGCTTTCGGCGCACGGCGCTGTGAAGGGCCTGTACCTCAGTACCATTCGGCTGCTCAAGTGCGGGCCGTGGCACCGCGGCGGTTGGGACCCCGTCCCGGAGTAGCCGCTCCCCCGCAGGCGCCCGGCGCCGTCCGCGCGGATCACCGCGCCCGAGAACCTCTTCCGCAAAGAACAGCTAGGAGTCAGAGAACCGTGGCTTTCAATCCAGTCTCGCTGGACTACGTGTACTACCCGGTTTCGGGGATCATGTGGGTCTGGCACAAGGTGTTCTCCTTCGTGCCCGGTCTCGGCCCGGACAGCGGTATCACGTGGGCCCTGTCGGTGGTCTTCCTCGTGCTCACGCTGCGCGCGATCCTGTACAAGCCCTTCGTCCGGCAGATCAAGACGACCAGGCAGATGCAGGAGTTCCAACCGCAGATGCAGGCCCTGCGGAAGAAGTACGGCAAGGACCGGCAGAAGCTGGCCCTGGAGATGCAGAAGCTGCAGAAGGAGCACGGCTTCAACCCGCTCCTCGGCTGCCTGCCCGCGCTGCTCCAGGTGCCGGTGTTCATCGGCCTGTTCCACGTCCTCCGCTCGTTCAACCGGATGCACGAGGGCGGAAGCCCCACGTCCTTCCTCAGCGGCCCGAAGATGACGGCCGAGGAGACGCGGAACACGGCCAACTACTTCTTCTCCGCGCACGACGTCTCGAGCTTCCTCGACGCTCGCCTGTTCGGTGTGCCGCTGTCGTCCTACGTGCAGCAGAACCCGAAGGAGTGGGTGGCGTTCCTCAACCCGCCCGTGCCGTACCACGAGGGCATGGACTTCGGTTTCACCAAGTGGAACATCCTGGCCTTCGCGCTGCCGCTCATGATCGTCGCCGCGCTGGCCACGCACTTCAACGCGCGTGCCTCGATCTCGCGGCAGCCCGTCGCGTCCCTGGAGAACCCGCAGACGGCCATCATGAACCGTCTCATGCTGTGGATCTTCCCGCTGGGCGTGCTCGTCGGTGGCTTCTTCCTGCCCGTCGCGATCCTCATGTACTGGGTCACCCAGAACATCTGGACCTACTTCCAGCAGCACATCGTGTTCGGCCGCCTCGATAAGGAGGACGAGGAGAAGAAGCGTCTGGCCCAGGAGAAGCGCGCCGAGAACGCCCCGAAACCGGGCGCGAAGCCCAAGCGCGGCGCCGTCGCCCTCACCAAGTCCACCGACGCCGACGCCACGGATGCCGAGGTCGCCGACGACGATGCGGACGAGAGCGCGGCACCGTCGACCCCGGCCCCCGGAGCGAAGCCCGCAGCGGGCGCGAAGCCCAAGGCCCAGCACCCTTCCGCGAACGCGCGGCAGCAGCAGCGCAACCAGCAGCAGCGCACGAACAATCGCAAGAAGCGCAAGCGCTGACGGCGCCGTCCGTGCCCCGAAACCCCCTATTGAATGATTCCCAAGGAGTACCCCATGGCTGACGACGTGACCGTCGAGGAGGAGCAGACCACCGACACCGCCCCGGCTGCCGCCGAGAGCGCTGCTGCGGAGGAGGACGACGATCTGGTCGAGGAGGGCGAGATCGCCGCCGACTACCTCGAGTCCCTGCTCGACATCCTTGATTTCGACGGCGACATCGATCTGGACGTCGAGGGCGGCCGGGCGATCGTCGCGATCGACGGCGGCGAGGATCTGGCGAAGCTCGTCGGCCAGCGCGGAGAGGTGCTGGACGCGCTGCAGGAGCTGACGCGCCTCGCCGTGCAGCAGTCCACCGGCGACCGCAGCCGCCTCATGCTCGACGTGGCCGGCTGGCGCGCCGGTCGCCGGACCCGCCTCTCGAGCCTCGGCGCCGAGATCGCGCAGCGCGTCGTCGAGTCGGGCGAGAAGGAGTCGCTGAAGCCGATGACGCCGTTCGAGCGCAAGATCGTTCACGACGCCGTCGCCAAGGTCGACGGTGTGCGGTCCGAGAGCGAGGGCGCGGAGCCCAACCGCCGCGTCGTGGTGCTCCCCACCGCATAGACTGCGAGATAGGTGAACGATGGGTCCCGGGCCGTGCGCTTGGGGCCCATCGTCGTTTCAGCGAGGCCGGTCCGGGCGGTGACACCCGCGGTGCCCCGACGAGTGGTGTGTGACAGGAGTGGTTTCACGTGGAACGGCGCGACGAGGTGACGGAGAGTTCCGTCGACGGTGACACGACCCCGGAGACATTGCCCCCGACTCCCCCGATCGCGGGTCAGGTGTTCGGCGAGCGGCTCGCGCTCGCGGAGGAGTACGCGCGCGTGCTCGCGACGGACGGGGTGGTGCGCGGCCTGATCGGTCCCCGCGAGGTGCCTCGGCTCTGGGAGCGGCACGTGTTGAACTGTGCCGTGCTCGGCGAGCTGATCGAGTCGGGCGAGACTCTCGTGGACATCGGGAGCGGCGCCGGCCTGCCCGGCGTGCCGGTCGCGATCGCGCGCCCGGATGTCGAGGTGGTCCTCGTCGAGCCGCTGCTTCGTCGCGCAGTCTTCCTCGAGGAGTTCTGCGGTCCGCGGCTCCCCAATGTCCGGGTGGTGCGCGGGCGGGCCGAGGAGCGTTCAGTGATCGAGGCGGTCGGCGGTGCCGATGCCGTCACCTCCCGCGCGGTGTCGGGGTTCCCCAAGTTGGCACCGTGGTCCGCTCCCCTGCTCCGGGACGGCGGTCGGCTGCTCGCCCTCAAGGGCTCGCGCGCCGCGGAGGAGATCCAGGAGCACGGCGCGATCCTCCACAAAGCGGGTCTCCGCGATCCCGAGGTCGTCCTGTGCGGCGTCGGGATCGTCGACCCCGCGACGACGGTGGTGCGCGCCGTTCGTCGTGCGCCCGCGTCGAAGAAGGCCGGCCGCTCGCGACGGTAGACCGTAATTCGGGCATTTCCGACCCGGAATCCTGGTAGC
This sequence comes from Tsukamurella spumae, assembly GCF_012396015.1. Taxonomy (GTDB): domain Bacteria; phylum Actinomycetota; class Actinomycetes; order Mycobacteriales; family Mycobacteriaceae; genus Tsukamurella; species Tsukamurella spumae. Next base: position 32,932 of record NZ_JAAXOQ010000004.1, read on the forward strand.
CGACTACCCACGGGATGTTTCGACACGTGACGGTTCGGTTGCACCGACGGTCAGCCCGAGGCTTCTTCGGACCGAAGATCAGGTACGTACGTACTAGTTTGGGCTCGATTGCGAGGCCCGAATCGGATCGGATCGGCGTGCCGACCGTGACTCCGAGGACCGCGCCCAGGGCGGGGAGGGATGTCGTCGCGCCGGGTCGGCGGGGGCGATGGAACGGCTGGCGCCCGGGACGAGTGGCCGTCGGTGCGCGGCGACGGGCCCGCCGTCGGTCGCCGACCTATCGACCGATGCACGAGCGGAGCGCGTCGCGGTGTCGAGTGCGCGCTGCGCCAGGGTCTGCCGTTCGCGGGCCTCGGACTGGGCGCGACGACCGTTCGGCGGGCGCCCGCGCCCGAAGGTGATCCGGACGGCGTCCCGTTGCGTCCGCAGGGCAGAGGCGCCGGGTCAGGTTTCACGTGAAACTCACGCGGGGCACCGGGACGGCATGTACGTGAGACGAGAGACGATGGCGGCATCGCTTTCGGGGAGGCAGGCGGTCGGGCGGATAGCAGCAGTCGATGCTGATCCGTCGGAGCTGCGGTACCGGCGGACCGGCCTACAGCTCCGCGCGTCGCGCGGATGCGGGGCCTCGGAGGAGGATCTTGTCGTCCTGCGCTCGCGAAGGCACGGTCCTGTGGCGTGCGTGCCGGGCCCGACGCGCGGTAGGACTCAGCGCGACGTGTCCGGAGCCGCGCCGGGCGCAGCGAGCGAATCGGCCGGAGTGGGGAGTGCTGCGATGCTGCGACGACCGCGGATCGGTCTGGGGTGGTCGGACGCCAGCATCTGGGGTTCGGACCTGACCCGGCAAGGCGCATCGACGACGGCGGTAACGTCCGTCGTCGACGAGGGCGCCGCTAGCCGTGGTATGACCCGACGGGGTCCGTGTGCCACGGCTGTGTTGTTTCACGGGAAACATCGCGCGGTGCTCGATCGCATCCACGCCCGAGGCGTTGGATCGAACCTGTTTCCCGTGCGCGAATAGTGGCCGTGCTGGCTCAGCTGTCGACGACGCGCCGGCCCGACGGCAGCCGCCGCAACGCGCGACCCGGTGGAGAACTGTTGACCGGCGCGATGCGTTCGCTCCGTGGCCCGGGCAGACGGCGTTGGGCCCGGCGACAGCGGTTCGACGGGGCCGGACGTACCGCGCGCTGGGCGCACCCGCCGGGCACGGCGGCGCGGCGCAGGATCCGCGGAGCGAGCCGGAGGGAGGGAGAGCGCACCGTCGCACCGCCTGCGGCGCGTCCGGACGGGCGGCGCGTCCGGACGGCGGGGGCGCTCTGAGGCGAGGGGGAACCGTCGGGCTTCGGGACTCCGGCGCATGCGCGTCCACCGGTGGCGCACGGGCGCTGCGGCGGCAGATTGCGGGAAGGAGTCGGACGCCCGGCTGACGCCGTCGGAGGGAGAAACTAGGATGGGGGCAACAGCTGAGGAGAGTACGTGACTGATCACGAATCCGGCTTCAACGTTTCACGTGGAACCACTGAAGACGACACCCCCATCGCCGCCGCCGCGCAGCGCGCCAGTCAGGTCCTGACGCCGGGGGCCGCGGGCACGTTGCCCAAGCCCCGCGCACGACGCGTCCTGACGATCGCCAACCAGAAGGGCGGCGTCGGCAAGACGACGACCGCGGTGAACCTCGCGGCGGCACTCGCGCTCCAGGGCCTCAAGGTGCTCGTCGTCGACCTCGACCCGCAGGGGAACGCGAGTACGGCACTCGGCGTCGACCACCGGTCGGGGGTCCCGTCGACGTACGAGCTCCTCCTCGGAGAGACCACGCTGGAGGAGGCGATGGCGCAGAGCCCGCACTCCCCCAACCTGTTCTGCGTGCCCGCGACGATCGACCTCGCCGGCGCGGAGATTGAACTCGTCAGCATGGTCGCCCGCGAGACGCGGCTCAAGAACGCGCTCAACAGTCCGGCCGCCGCCGACATCGACTACATCTTCATCGACTGCCCGCCGTCGCTGGGACTGCTCACGGTCAACGCGCTCGTCGCGGGCCGCGAGGTGCTCATCCCGATCCAGTGCGAGTACTACGCGCTCGAGGGGGTCGGGCAGCTGCTGCGCAACATCGAGCTGGTGCAGGCGCACCTCAACCCGGACCTCCACGTGTCCACGGTGCTCCTCACGATGTACGACGCCCGGACCAAGCTCGCGGACCAGGTCGCGGCGGAGGTGCGCAACCACTTCGGCGACCGCGTCCTGGGCGCGATGATCCCGCGCAGCGTCAAGGTCTCCGAGGCGCCGGGCTTCGGAACGACGGTGCTCGACTACGACCCGGGTTCGCGGGGCGCGATGAGCTACCTCGACGCCGGCCGCGAGCTCGCCTTCCGCGGCGCCGAGCAGGTGGTGTGATCGTGGCCGGCCAGAAGAAGGGCGGTCTCGGCCGCGGGCTCGCCGCGCTCATCCCCACGGGGCCCGACGAGGGTCCACGCCTCGGCAACGCCGCGGCGGACGTCATCATCGGGGGCCGGCCCGTCGCCCCGTCGGCGAAGACGCCGGCGGAGCGGCCGCGCGGCTCGGCCCGCGAGAGCGCGCCTCGGACCGCGGCGGAGCCGGCACCGTCGGACCTCGCGGAGGCGGGCGCGGTCTACCGGGAGCTGGCGCCCACCTCGATCCAGCCGAACCCGCAGCAGCCGCGGTCCGTCTTCGACGAGGAGGCCCTCGCCGAGCTCGTCCACTCGATCCGCGAGTTCGGGCTCATGCAGCCGATCGTGGTGCGCCCACTGCCCACGCCGCGCGGCGACATCCGCTACGAGCTCGTCATGGGCGAGCGGCGCTGGCGAGCGAGCCAGGAGGCCGGCCTCACCGCGATCCCGGCGATCGTCCGCGAGACGGCCGACGGGGACATGCTCCGCGACGCCCTCCTGGAGAATATTCACCGCGTTCAGCTGAACCCCCTCGAAGAGGCCGCGGCGTACGCACAGCTGCTCGAGGAGTTCGGCGTCACCCACGACGAACTCGCCTCCCGCCTGGGGCGCTCGCGACCGGTCGTGACCAACACCATCCGGCTCCTGCGGCTGCCCGTCGCGGTACAGCGCCGGGTCGCGGCGGGCGTGTTGTCCGCGGGGCACGCGCGGGCGCTGCTGTCCCTGGACGCCGGATCCGAGGCGCAGGAGGTCCTGGCCGCCCGGATCGTCGCCGAGGGAATGTCGGTACGCGCGACGGAGGAGGCCGTGACGCTGGCGAACCGTGGGGACGGCACCGTCGCCGCCGCCCCGCAGCGGCGGCAGCCGGTGGATACCGGACTGCGGGACCTGGCCGACCGGATCGCCGACCGCCTCGACACCAAAGTCACCGTCTCGATGGGCAAGCGCAAGGGCAAGATCGTGGTCGAGGTGGGCTCCGCCGACGACCTCGAGCGCATCGTCGCCCTGCTCGCCCAGGGGTAGCCGCCATGGCCCTGACGATCGTGCCGCTGACCCTGGGCGGATTCGACGACCTGCCGCGCCACGTCCGACGGTGCGTCTACTGGGAGGTCGCGCCCGACAGTGCGACTCTCACGGACACCGAGTTCGACAAGGAGGCGTGGCTGTCGATGCTCATGCTCGAGTGGGGCTCGTGCGGGCAGGTCGCGATCGACCACGCCGTGGACGGCTCCACGCGGGTGGTGGGCGTGGCCTTCTACGCGCCGCCCAGCAGTGTGCCCCGCGCGTCCCACTTCCCCACCGCGCCCGTGAGCCCCGACGCCGTCCTGCTCACCTGGGTGGGCGCGGAGCCCGGCGTCGAGGTCCGGGTCCAGGAGGAGCTGGTCACGGCCGTCTGCACCGACCTGGTGCGGCGCGGCGTACGCGCCGTGGAGGCCTTCGCGCTGCTGACCCCGGTTGGCATGCGCACCGAAGATGTTGTGGCACAACTTGATTGCGGACCGTGCGGGTGCAAGCAGGTGCCGCTGAGCGACGCCGACTTCCTCGAGGGCATGGGCTTCGAGACGGTCGCGCCGCACCACCGCTTCCCGCGGTTGCGGCTGGAGCTCTCCGAGGGTCTGGGGTGGAAGGCGGGCGTCGAGCACGCCCTGGAGCAGCTGCTGGCCGCCGGTGCCGCCGAGGCGGCGCTCAGGACCGCGCTGGAGGGCACCGGGGAGACCGCGGCACCCGTGGGGAGGTCGGAAGCTCCGTAGTCCCGTACGGGCCGCTTCAGCCCCGTATCCGCGGTATCGCGGGCCGGACCGTCAGGCCCGGTGCTCGGCGCTCTCCTCGAGCTCGAGCAGCTCCGCGAAGGTGTAGGTGCCGGTCGGCCGGTCGTTCTCCCCCAGCAGGTACAGGCGCTTCACCGCGACCAGGATCGCCTCGGCGATGGTGTCGCGCATCTGCGGGGAGGCGAGGACCGCCGCGTCGCCCGCGTTGGTGGTGTAGCCGATGTCGATCTGGACCGTGGGCATCCTGGTCAGGCGGACGATGTCCCAGGTGCGACCGTGGTAGTGGCAGTCGCTGAGCGGGGTACGGGCGACGATCTCGCGCTGGATGAATCCCGCCAGGTTGCGGCCGATGTTCGAGCTCGCGCCGTGCGTGTTGCCGAAGTGGAACGACGCCACGCCGTGCGCACGGTCGTTGCGGTAGTGCGCCGTACGCAGCGCGATCATCATGTCGGCGTCGAAGGTGTTGGCCGTGTAAGCACGGGTGCTGTCGTCGGCGTCCATGCCGCGCGGCCGCGACAGGTAGGTCTCCATGCCGGCGGCGGCCATGCGGCCCTCCAACCGGGAGGCGAGATCCCAGAGCATCTCCTCCTCGGTCACCGGACGCCCGTCGGGGCCGATCACCGCGAGGCCGCGGTCCGGCCCGCCCAGGCCCGGATCGATGACGATCCGCTTGCCCGACAGGCGGGGCCCGGAGCTGCGCACGTGCTCCTCCTCCTTGATGGCGTGCGGCGAACCGCCCGTCACCCGGGAGCCGAGGAAGGTCAGCGAGCGCAGCGTGGCCGGCCCGCAGATGCCGTCGGAGACCAGGCCGAACTCGCGCTGGTACGCCGACAGGCCCAGATGGGTCTGGGGACCGAACAGGCCGTCGATCATGCCCGCGTAGAAGCCCAGGTTCTGCAGTCGGGCCTGCAGGGCCGCGACATCGTCGCCCGACGGCGGCGCGGACGCGATGTAGCTCAGCGTGCGGGCGCCGAGCCGATAGGTGGACTCGCGCAGCGCGCGGTAGGTGGCGGGGCCGACGACACCGTCGACCAGGAGGCCGCGCTGCTGCTGGAAGGCCCGCGTGGCGCGGTCCAGCCGGCGGTCGAAGACGGCCTCGGGCACCGTCCACCCGCCGACCACGAGCTCGGTGGGTGCCACGTGATTCCGCAGGAAACCCTGATCGGCGAGGATGCCGCGGATCTCGGCCACGGCACCACCGTGATCACCGAGGCTGATGCGTGGCATGGAGGACCCTTCGGTAGCTTCCTGCGGGCGGGTGGCCAACAGGGCGGGAAATCGAGTACACGATACGGCCTCGACGCCCGTCCACCCAACCGGACGGCGGCGCGTCACACCAGCCCGTCGAGCTCCTTGAGGATCGCCGACTTGCTCTTGGCGCCGACCAGCTTGCCGGTGGGCTCACCGTTCTGGAACAGGAGCAACGTGGGGATGCTCAGCACCTGGTAGTCGCGCGGTGCGCCCGGGTTCTGGTCGACGTCGATCTTGGCGAAGGTGACCTTGTCGCCGTGCTCCGCGGCGAGCTGCTCCAGCACCGGTGCGACGACCCGGCACGGCCCGCACCAGGTGGCCCAGAAGTCGACGAGGACGGGCTTGTCGGAGTCGAGCACCTGCTGCTGGAAGGTGTCGTCGGTGACGGTGACGATCTCGGCCATGGTTTCTCCTGGAGGAAGGGGTGGGGTGTGGGTCGGTGACTACTGCGCGACCGCGGCTTCGCGGTGGTGGGCGAGCCAGCGCTCGGCGTCGATCGCCGCGGAACAGCCGCTGCCGGCCGCCGTGATGGCCTGGCGGTAGGTGTGGTCGACCAGATCGCCGGCCGCGAACACGCCGGGCACGCCGGTGGCCGTGCTGCGGCCCTCGACCTGCACGTAACCCTCGTCGTCGACGGTGACCTGGCCCGCCACCAGCTCGGACCGCGGATCGTGACCGATGGCCACGAACAGGCCGGTGACCTCGAGCGTGGCGACCGCGCCGGTCACGGTGTTCTCGACGAGCAGCGACTCGACCGACTTCTCGCCCTGCACCGCGTTGACTTTGGTGTCGGTCAGGAAGCGGATCTTCTCGTTGGCCTTGGCCCGGTCGAGCATGATCTTCGACGCGCGGAAGCTCTCGCTGCGGTGGATCAGCGTGACCGACTTGGCGAACTTGGTGAGGAAGATGGCCTCCTCCATCGCCGAGTCGCCGCCGCCGACCACGGCGATGTCCTGCTCGCGGAAGAAGAAGCCGTCGCACGTGGCGCAGGCGCTGACGCCGCGGCCCAGCAGGGTCTCCTCGCCGGGGATGCCGAGGTAGCGTGCCGCGGCACCCATCGCCAGGATCACGGAGCGGGCGCGGTAGGTGCCCTCGGAGGTGACGACCTCCTTGATCTCGCCGTCGAGCTGAGCGGACTCCACGTCCTCCATGCGCAGGTCCGCGCCGAACCGGATGGCCTGCTCGCGCATCTCGTCCATGAGCGCGGGGCCCATGATGCCGTTCTGGAAGCCGGGGTAGTTCTCCACCTCGGTGGTGGTCATCAGGGCGCCGCCGAAATTGGTGCCCTCGAACAGGATGGTGTTCAGCTCGGCGCGACCGGCGTAGACGCCTGCCGTGTATCCGGCCGGACCCGATCCGATGATGATCACGTCCGCGATATCGGTGCCTGCTGCAGTCATCTACCTACCCAACCTCGAAGAAAGCGCCCGGATCACCCGAGCCGACATCTGTTGCCAACGGCGCCGGGCCCGGAGATGTTCCCGCACCGCCGTCCCCCAGGTTACGGCGTACCCGTCCGCCCGGCCGTGCCGGCGGGCAGCACGCGGTTCACCAGGACGGCCGATGCGTCGCCCTGTGCGCACGACGGTGTGACCGCCAGGACGCGCAGGTCACCGAGGCGGCCGCCCGGGAGCAGTAGGACGGTGGCGGGCTCGCCGCGCAGATCCATCCTCCCGGCGCCGAGGAGCGTGCGTCCGCCCGGCGCGACCGCTGCGGCGTCGAGGCACCGGGCGAGGGCGGCACCGTCGGCGAAGGGCCCCCTGTCTCCCCCCGGCGATGCCGCGGCGAGGAGCACCGCGGGCTCCGGCATCGTGCTCGGTTCTTCCACCGTGCTCAGGGCGACGGCGCCGGCCAGCACACCCACCGCCGCGGCAGTCGCGGCGAGGCCGTACCGCAGGCGCCGACGGGGCAGCGTGGGGGCCGGGGCCGCGCGCAGCGCGGCCTCGATCCGATGCACGGCCAGAGGTGAGACGTCCGCCGGGCCGTCCGGGCCCACCCACTGTGCGAAGGTCCGATCGCTGTACTCGGCGAGCGCCGCGTCCACCCGCGCCTCCTGGGCACGGCTGAGCCGCGGGGCCTTCTCGCCCTCGTCGTCCTGGCCGCGGTGCGCCCGCGATGCTGCGTGCCCCATCGTAACCTCCTCTCATCAATTGGACGCACCAGCGTGCCGATCGGTTCCCACCGATCTCAGTACGGATTGTGCGGTGCCGGTGCGAGAGGCCTCCGGCCCGGCGCGGGGCTCAGCAGGTCAACGCAGGAGGCGCTCGAGCCGGGCCCGGGCGCGCGCACGGCGGCTCTTGACGGTACCGGGAGCGACGCCCAGCAGCTCCGCCGCCTGGGAGACGGAGAGCCCGTGCATGTCCACGGCGATCACCGCCGCGCGCTGGTCGTCCGGCAGCATGCGCAGCGCGGTGTCCACGGAGAGTCTTCGCTCGAGATCCGCGGCGGTGCGGCCCTCGTCCGAGGCGAGGCCGCTCGGATCGTCGGGCATGGGCAGGGTCGTCCGGACCTGGTTGCGGCGCGCTCGGTCCAGGCACGCGTTGATGACGATGCGGTGCAGCCAACTGGCGACCCGGCAGTCGCCGCGGAAGCCCGGGGACAGCTGATACGCGCGGAGCATCGCGTCCTGCAGGCAGTCCTCGGCGTCGGCGTGGTCCCGGATGGTGCGCAGGGCCGTGGCCATGAGTTGTTGGCGGTGGCGCCGGAACAGCCGAGCGAAGGCCTCGTGATCGCCGCGCGAGGCGGCGCGCAGCAGTCGCTCGTCCGACACGTCGTCCGGGGCGTCCACGTGCGTGGATGACGGTGCGGCAGTGGATGGGTGCGGCTCCGCGCCGGTGCCGTCGGTCGCCGGGCCCCCCGACCCGGACGACCGCGAGATGGTGTTCCCCCGCTCGGTCATGCAGGGATGTTAGGGCGTGCCGAGACCGATCCGAGACATTTCTCTGCTATTCAATTATCGACACCGAGCGGCTATCGAGATTCGGGATTTCACATGTGTTCGGCGATTCGACGTGAGCGGCGTTAGAGTCGTCGGTAGGCCAGGTGGCGCACCCGTCGCTGTGGATTCTCCATTCACGCGCGAGCTATCAGGAGGCCTCTCATGGTCGAACCGTCCCGTTTTCCGTCCGACGACGCGTCCACGCCCGTCCACGACACCCCTTCCGCGGCTGCTCCGGATCACCTCGTCGACGCCACCGTCGCCCGTGCACAGCGCTGGCTGCGCGCGAGCCGCGGCGAACGCCCCGCGGAGGTGGGCCGGCGCGAGGCGGCCGCGACCGCGAGCCTCGCTGCGCTGCTGCATGATCCGAGCGGCGTCGAGTTCACGATGGGCTTCGTCGACCGGGTCGCGCGCCCGGAGGACGACCGGGTCGCGGCGAAGGCGCTGCGCCGACTCGTCTCCCCCGCCGGCGGCGGCGCCCCCGGGTCGACGTTCATGAGCCCGCTCGACGCGGCGATGCTCCGGGTGGGCACCATCGCCGCCGGGATCGCGCCGTCGGTCGCGATGCCTGTTGCGCGGCTGCGGCTGCGTCAGCTGGTGGGGCACTTGGTGTTCGACGCCGACGGCGAGAGGCTGCAGCGTCGCCTGCGCCGGGCCCGCGAGGTGGGGGTCAGGCTCAACCTGAACCTGCTCGGCGAGGCGGTCCTCGGCCAGGGCGAGGCCGACGACCGGCTCTCGCGCACCCACGAGCTGCTCGCCGACCCGTCGGTCGACTACGTCTCGATCAAGGTCTCCTCCGTGGTGGCCCAGCTCGTCCCATGGGACCTCGAGGGCAACCGCGAGCGGATCGTCGAGCGGCTGCGGCCGCTCTACCGCACCGCCCGCGACGGTGGGAAGTTCGTGAACCTGGACATGGAGGAGTACAAGGACCTGGACCTGACACTCGAGGTGTTCACCGCGCTCCTCGGCGAGCCCGAGTTCCTTTCGCTCACCGCGGGAATCGTGCTGCAGGCCTATCTTCCCGATGCCCCGGCCGCCCTCGCGCGGCTCACCGACTTCGCCCGCCGCCGCGTCGCCATGGGCGGCGCGCCGATCAAGGTCCGGCTGGTCAAGGGCGCCAACCTCGCGATGGAGCGCGTCGACGCGGAGCTCCACGACTGGCCGCTCGCGACCTACGGCGACAAGGCCGACGTGGACGCCAACTACCTCCGGATGGTCGATACGGCGCTGCGTCCCGAGAACGCCGACGCGATCCGGATCGGCGTCGCCTCGCAGAACCTGTTCTCCGTGGCCTACGCGGTGGAACTCGCCGCTGCACGGGATGTGCAGCGCCAGTTGGACATCGAGATGCTGCAGGGAATGGCGCCGATGGAGGCGGCCGCCGTGCGCGCCGACGTGGGCTCACTCATCCTGTACACGCCCGTGGTGCACTCCGGTGACTTCGACGTCGCCGTGTCCTACCTCGTGCGCCGCCTCGAGGAGAACTCCTCCAGCGACAACTTCCTGTACTCCATGTTCAGCCCCGACGCCGGCGCGATCGACCTGGAGGAGCGGCGCTTCCGGGCGGCCGTCGCGCGGCGCGATGCGGTGCGGAACGGGCCGAACCGGGTGCAGGACCGCGGGAACGACGCGGTGGAGCGCCGCGACGGCGCCTTCGTCGGCGAGCCGGACACCGACCCGTCGACACCGGGGAACCGGGCATGGGCCCGCGCGGCCCTCGCGAGTCCGGTCAGCGTCGAAACGCCCGCGCCGGTGACGGATCCCGCGGACGTCGACGGTGCGGTGGAGCGGGCGCTGGCCGCGCAGCGGCGGTGGTCCCGCTCGCCCGCCGCCGAGCGAGCCGCGCTTCTGCACCGGGTGGCCGAGGAGCTGGCGCGGCGGCGCGGCGATCTGCTGGGCGTGATGTCCTACGAGGCGGGCAAAACCGTCTCCGAGGCCGATCCTGAACTGTCCGAGGCGATCGACTTCGCGCGGTACTACGCGCAGAGCGCGCTGGACCTCGATGCCGTCACGGCCGGCGAAGCCGTTTTCACGCCGCACCGTCTCGTCGTGGTGACACCGCCGTGGAACTTCCCCGTCGCGATCCCCCTGGGCGGCGTGCTGGCCGCGCTCGCGGCGGGCGCCGCGGTGATCCTCAAACCGGCCCCGCAGGTGCTGGGGTGCGCGACCGCGGCGATCGCCGCGCTCCACGCCGCCGGCGTTCCCGAGGACCTGGTGCAACTGGTGAACGCCGACGAGGCGGACGCCGGACGCCGCCTGGTGACCCACCCCGACGCGGATGCGGTGGTGCTGACGGGCGCCAGCGAGACGGCGGCGCTGTTCCGTGGCTGGCGACCGGACCTGGACCTGCTCGCCGAGACCTCCGGCAAGAACGCCATGATCATCACCCCCGCGGCCGACCCCGATCTCGCGGTGAACGACCTGGTGCGCAGCGCCTTCGGGCACGCGGGCCAGAAGTGTTCCGCCGCGTCGCTGGCCATCCTGGTGGGCAGCGCCGGCCGCTCGCAGCGCGTGCTGGGACAGTTGCGGGACGCCGTCCGCACCCTGGTGGTGGGCGAGGGGTACGACCTGGGCACCACCGTCGGCCCGCTGATCGAGCCCGCCACCGGCAAGCTCCTGCGCGGGCTCACGCGGCCGGGGCCCGGCGAGAGCTGGCTCGTCGAGCCGCGCAGGCTCGACGACGCGGGGCGCTTCTACTCGCCCGGCGTGCTCGACGGTGTGGTCGAGGGCAGCTGGTTCCACACCACCGAGCTGTTCGGGCCGGTCCTGGGCATCATGCGGGCCGCGACCCTCGACGATGCCCTGCGGTTGCAGAACTCCACCGGCTACGGGCTCACCGCGGGCCTGCACAGCCTGGACCCCGACGAGATCGACCACTGGCGCGAGAAGGTGGAGGCCGGGAACCTCTACATCAACCGCCACATGACCGGCGCCATCGTGCAGCGGCAGTCCTTCGGCGGCTGGAAGCGCTCGTCCATCGGCCCCGGTGCCAAGGCGGGTGGCCCCAACTACGTGGCGCAGTTCGGACGGTGGGCCGACGCCGCGCCGGCGACGGGTCCCGACGGGTCGCCGGGACTTCCCGAGGTGGCGCCCACCGTGTTCAGCGAGCGGATGATCACCGCGGCCGGGGACCTGTCCACCGCGGACGAGCAGTGGCTGCACGCCGCCGCCGCGTCCGACGAACGGGCCTGGGACGCCGAGTTCGGGGTGGAGCACGATCCCACCGGGCTGACCAGTGAGGCGAACGTGTTCCGCTACCGCCCGCTCCCCCACCTGGAGGTGCGGGTGGGGGTCGGTGCTCGCCCGCGGGACCTGGTGCGGCTCCAGCTGGCCGCCGCCCGCACCGGTACCAGGCTGGACGTGACCGTCAGCCCCGACGCGCCCGCCATGCCCTTCGCGGCGCCCGAGCACACCGCGCAGGACTACGCCGACGGCCTGGCGGGGCGCGCCGAACCCGTGCGGATCCGACTGCTCGGCGAGGCCGAGCCCGAGGTGGCGGCCGCGGCCGCCCGGCACGGTCACAGCGTGCTGCGCGGGCCGGTCCTGCTCTCCGGCCGACGGGAGATGCTCTGCGTGCTCCGCGAGCAGGCGGTGAGCACCACCAGGCACCGCTACGGCCACATCGCAGGCGGCCCGGCCGGCCTATAGGCCGGGCCCGGCGTCCCAGACGCCGGAGCTGCCGCGCCGGTGGCTGCCCACCAGATGATCGTCGACGATGCCCACCGCCTGCATCAGGGCGTACATCGTGGTGGGACCCACGAACCGGAAACCCCGGCGGCGCAGCTCCTTCGACAGCGCCACCGACTCCGGTGAGGTGGCGGCGACCTCGGCTATCGTGCGCGGCGCCGGTGTGCGCTCCGGCCGGAACGACCACACCAGCGGGACCAGGCCGCCGTCCTCGCGCAGCGCGACGGTGGCCCGCGCGTTGCCGATGGTGGCCTCGATCTTCTGCCGATTCCGGATGATCCCCGCATCGGCCATCAACCGCTCGACGTCCGTCTCGTCGAACGCCGCCACCGCGTCCGGGTCGAAGTCCGCGAAGCCGGCCCGGAACGCCGGGCGCTTGCGCAGCACCGTCGCCCAGGACAGGCCCGCCTGGAAGCCCTCGAGCGCGATGCGCTCGAACAGTCCGCGCTCGTCCCGGACGGGCATGCCCCATTCCGTGTCGTAGTACTCCCGCAGCAGACCGTCGGCCGCCCAGGCCGGGCGCGCCAATCCGTCGTCGCCGATCACAACGCCGTCCGTCGATTCCGTCATCTCGTTCCCCCCGATCGAGTGCGCCCGGCGGGCGCCGTCACCGTCGAACGTAGAGCACACCCCTGACGAGTTCCCGCCAAGCGCCGGCCAAGGCTTCGTTCAGCGGCGTGGACGAGGATGCGGTCATGTCCGATTCCGTCGATCCGCTCCGCGTCCTGCGCGCGCGGTGGTGCCTGCTCGCCGCGGCGGAGCCCGTCCTCGCCGCCGCGGGTGCCCCCCTGCCCTTCCGAGTGACGGTGAGCGCCGGCGATCGCGGCGTCGCCCGCTACGACGCGTCGTCGACCGCCGGAGCGACCCTCACCTGGTTCGGCCCCGATCGGGCGGTGCTCTCGTGCGGGGATCTCGGGTGGCGCGTCCCCGGTGCGCAGGGGCCGGAGGACCGGGTGGCCGGCGCACCGTCGTGGATGGAGCACGTGAGCGCGCTGGACCACCGGGTGGCCGCTCAGCACTACGGCTGGCTGGGCGTCTGGGACGACGGGGCCTGGGCGGCGGATGCGGCCCCCGAGCCGGGTGCGCCGCTGCCGCCCGTTCAGGGCACGGCGGCGACGGCGCTCGCCCTGGGCGCGCGCCTCGAGCAGACCGACTCGCTGTTCCACCTCGTCCGGATGTGCGAGTACGAGTGGCTCGATGCCGCGGCGTGGTGGACGATCTTCCGCAGCCTGGCGCCCGAGCGCGTCATCGACGAGTCCTGGACGCAGCTCATCGACCTCGGACTGACCCAGTGGACGGGCGGGGGTCCGGTGTTCGACGGGGTGCCCGGACGGACACCGTCGGAGGCGGAACATGCTGCGGCGGAACACGCCCGTGAGCGCGGCCTGCAGATCCCCGACGAGGTGCGGGTGGCGGCGGCCATGCGGACGCGGGACGGCTGGCAGGTGCGCTTGCTGGACTATCGCGACGCCGATAGGTCACGGCCGCTGGTGATCTCGGTGCCGGACCAGGGTTCGGCGTGGATCGAGGACGCGACCTCCGCCGGGCTCAGGAGCCCTGGAACTCGACCTGATTGATCGTGGTGTACCACTCGTTGCCGGACTCCTTGGTGAGGCCGGTGATCCACACCAGGACGTAGCGCGTGCGCGGAGCGACGGTACTGACGTGGAAGTCGTTCGCGCCCTTGCGGATGGTGCCGGACCAGACCACGGAGGTCTCGTCCAGGGTCTTCACGGAGTCCTTGGTGGCGGTGCGCACCTCGATGGTGCTGCCCTGACTGGGCGAGGTGATCGTGCCGCGGGTGAGCGAGACCGCCTTGTCGAGCGTGACGATGAAGCCGACGCCCTTCTTGAGGTTCCCGAACGCGGGGCCGACCTTGTAGGTGTCGGTCTTCCACGCCGGGGTCTTGCCCGTGAGCACGTTGCTCAGGTTCGCCGCGGAGTCCTTGGAGGAGGCGAAATCGACCAGCGAGACACCGGTGCCCTTGACCGGGGCACCGACCCCGGGTGCCGGCGCGGGCGCTGCCGCGGCGGACGAGGCGGTGGTGGACGGGTAGAGCGAGCCGACGCTCGACTGCGTGTCCTTGCCACCGGTCAGGTTGCTGATCAGCAGCGTCAGGCCGATGATGACGAGAAGCACGACCACGCACGCGGCGATCACCAGCAGCGGCACGTTCTTCTTGCCGCCGCCGATCCGGCTCAGCAGCGACTGCTTGGACTGGATCCGCTTGGCGGGTGTGGGGCGGTCCGCGAGGGAGGGCACCGCACGCGGCGGCACCTCACGGGGTGCCCCGCGCGGCGGCTCCTCGCGCACCGGCGCGAGCAGGTCGGTCTTCACGTCCACGACGGACGCCTGGTCCAGGAGCTGCTGGACGGTGGCCGCGGTGCGGATGCCCTGGCCGCCCTCGAGCGTGCGGGTGGCGACCGCCGAGATCTCGAACGGGATGTCGCCCTTGGCGTCCCGGGGCTCCACCGGACTGCCGTTCGCGTCGGCGTCGGCCTGCCGGATCCCGGCGACGGTGCCGGTGCCGGTGGTCACCGTGCGCCCGGTGGCGGCGTCGAGGGGCCAGCGCTCGAGCAGCAGCGCGTAGAGCACGGCGCCCAGCCCGCGGACATCGGACTCCTTCGAGGCATCGGCCAGCGTGCCGGGGAACGCGAGGAAGGCGTGCCCGTCCTGGGAGATGCGTACACGGTCGGGATGGTCGATGGACAGGGCCGCGCCGGCGCGGTGCGCGCCCTCGGCGGCCCCGGCGAGCGCGCGAACGGCCTTGGCCGCGCCGATCGCCGACGGATGCGTGCCGGCCACGTCGGCCAGCGAGCTGCTGGGAATCCACTCGGCCACGACGATGCCGCCCGAGCTGCCGCGCACCACGTCGAGCACCCTGGCCAGGCCGTTCGAGTGGACGCGACCCAGGCGCAGCGTGCGCGAGAGGATCGACTGGGGGCCCTCGCCGCGCAGGCTGATCTGGGCGCCGCGCTCGGGCGCCGGGGCGCGTTGCTCGGAGTCGACGAAGGTCAGGGCCACATCACGGTCGAGGTTGATGTCGCGCGCCTGCCAGAACTGCAGGCCGCGGATGCCGCCGTAGTGCTCGATCAACCGGTAGCGGCCACCCGCCACGACGGCGCCCGGGATGAGCTCCGGGCCGCGGGGGGCGTCGTCGCCCTCGTCGAGCGGGGCCGGCATGCTCGGCTGCGCGGACGGCAGCCGCATCTGACCGGTGCCCGGTGCCTCGTGCCCGGAAGTACCTGCGGAGTCGTCCTCGGTCACTGCGAATGCTCCTCTTCTGCGGTACCTGAGGCCCGTGGTCGGTTGTTCGGCGCCCGCCCGCGGGCGTCGGGGAACATGGCTTTGACCAGCATACGGGAGGCCGATGTCGTCGGCGATCCGCGGCAGCTGGGCGGTGATCTCCTCGCGACGGAGGCTCGCGTAGGCCTCGAGCTCGTCGAGTCGCATCTCCCGGGTATCGGGGGCGCGAGCGGCCTCGCGCTCCGGTTCCGACGGTGCGCTGGCCCGCAGGGCCGGGACGAACCGGCCCGCGATGCGCCGCAGGGGTGCCAGGATCGCCAGCACGTCCGGCACCCGCCACAGGGCGAGCAGCGCATAGATCAACGTCATGCAGAGTACGCCTGCAATTGCAAGGTACACGAAGGCGCCCGCCGGGCCGCTCCGGTCGATCGCCTTGAGCACGCCGAGTTGCATGACCGCGTAGATCGTGACGACCACCAGCACGGAGACCGTGGTCGTCTGGATCAACGTGCGGGTGACATTCGTCAGGCGCAGCGGTCCCAGTGTCCGGCGCAGGAGGTACCAGCCCATGATGGCGCCGGCGGTGTACGCCAGGCCGCGGGCGGTGCCGACGAACTCGACGATCCGGTGCTCGTCGTCGACGAGGACCGGCACCAGGTACGACAGCCCGATCTGCGCGGTCACGATGACGACGACGATGCCGGTCGGGATCCAGGCGCGCTCCTGGGCGTAGAAGACCCGCAGGTGGATGAGCACCATCGCGTACGGGACCAGCACGAACGCCGAGAACGAGATCGCGGTGCCCAGGAAGTTCGCGTCGTCCTGGCTGAACTGCCCGACGTTGAACAGCGCGCGCCCGATGGACGGGCCGAAGACCGTCAGGAAGGCCACGACCGGCACCAGCGCGACCATGGTGATCCGGGTGGCCACCGACAGGTCGTCGAGGACGGCGTTGCGATTGCCCTCGGCGGCGTTGCGGGACAGTCGCGGCATGACCGCGGTCAGCAGGGCGACGCCGATCACGCCGTACGGCAGCTGCAGCACCATCCACGCGTACTGGTAGATCGCGGGCCCGCCGTCGGAGGCGTGCGAAAGGATCGGCGTGACGGCGTACCAGCCGGCCAGGGAGATGAAGACATAGGCGACGATCGCGATGCCCATCGACCCGAAGTGCTTGAGCCGGTCGTCGATGCCCCAGCGCAGGCGCAGCTTGATCCCGGACCGGCGCATCGCGGGGATCTGGATCAATGCCTGCAGCACCACACCCAGGGTGCTGCCGATGCCCAGCACCAGCAGCTTCGGCTGGCCCATCGCCGTCGGATTCAGCGTGAGCTCGCCGGGCATCAGGTAGAAGAGCACCAGCGTGGCGATCTGCACCGTGTTGCAGGCCACCGGCGCCCAGGCTCCCGGCTTGAACTCGTCCCGGGTGTTGAGCATCGCGGTGAACAGGGCCGACAGTCCGAAGAACACCAGCTGCGGCAGGAACATGATCACGAGGGCCTGGGTGAGGCCCTCGTCGACCTTGGACCCACCGACCAGGAGCCCGACCAGCACGGGGGACAGCGCGAGCGACACGACCAGCGCGATACCCAGGATGGTCAGCGAGAGCGTGAACAGGCGCTCGAAGAAGGCCTGGCCCCGATCCGTGTCCTCCATCTCCGCGCGCACCAGAACGGGGATCACCAGCGCGGTCAGCACCTGGCCGAGCACCAGCTCGGAGACCTGCTGCGGCATCTGGTTGGCGATGCTGAACGCCGAGGCGACCGCCGGCCCCAGGATCGCCGCGAGCAGGATCGTGCGCAGGAAGCCGGTGACCCGCGAGGTGAGCGTCGCAACCGCGACCGAACCCGTGGAACGCAGCAGACT
This sequence comes from Tsukamurella spumae, assembly GCF_012396015.1. Taxonomy (GTDB): domain Bacteria; phylum Actinomycetota; class Actinomycetes; order Mycobacteriales; family Mycobacteriaceae; genus Tsukamurella; species Tsukamurella spumae. Next base: position 50,094 of record NZ_JAAXOQ010000004.1, read on the forward strand.
GGAGGTACCGCCGCCGTCGCCTTCACCGCGGGTGGCGGACTGGCTGCTCGGCGGGATGTGCCGGGGCTCGGCGCGGCTCATGTGTCCTTCGGTTCGGGATGCTCGTGCGGATGCTGATTCGACGAGGTCGGTCGATGAGCAGCGTAGCTGTTCGCGATGCGCTTCTCGTGCTCGTCCGCCGCGGGACGGTCCGCATCGGCGGGGTCCGGACGGCCGCGGAACCGGCGCCACAACCGCCGCCCGGCCAGCAGGACCAGCAGGACCCCGGCGCCGCAGGTGATCCAGAACAGCGACTTGCCGTACGCATTGGAGTGCACCGAGATGGAGATCGGGCTGCCCAGCGGCATGTCGCTGCTGGTGCGCAGCGTCATCTGCACGGAGATCTGGCGCGAGTAGTCGACGGTGGTCGGCAGCTCGATCTGCCGGGTCCCGCGGGCGGGCAGCTCCTGCACCTCCGACGCGTCGATGGTGACGCCCTCGGGCGCGGACCAGTGGATCTTCGTGCGGATCGGCAGCGGCAGGTCGTTCCGCGCGACGATCAGCAGCGGCGACTTGTCGGAGGCCAGGGTGTAGGCCCCGCCGGGACTCACGAACTGCACCGAGCTCAGCTGCGCGGCCATGGAGGCGCGCGCGGCCGTCAACCGGAGCGAGGCGTCACCGTCGACCGCCGGACGCGACGGGGCCCACCGGAGCGCGCGCACGGCGTCCTCCCGCAGCGGCGAGGTGTAGACGAGCGGGGTGAGCGGGGTCTTGGGCAGCGGCAGGAGGGCCGCGCCGAGCTGGTCGACCTGGCGCACGTGGGCGGCGGCCGCGCCGACGATCGAGTCCGGGACCCGCGACGCGGCGGTCCCGGGCGGTTGCCGCAGCTGCCACGGATCGGCGCTGCGGGCCGGGTCGCGTCCGGCGGACTGCGCGGAGGCGACCACGTCGCGGAAGGTCCGCGGCCCCGCGAGGCCGGCCTCGAACTGCGCCGAGAGGGCGTCGAGTACCGCGCGGGCGTCGGCGGGGCCCGCCGCCCAGACCTGGGGCGGCATGATCAGCGCGGACCGGCCGGTGACCCGGGCGACCGGGTCCGGGGTGGTGTTCGCGGCCCACCCGTTCGGCGGCGCGTAGCGCTGCGTCGGGTCCAGGGCCGCGGCCGCGAGGGCGCCCACCGCGGCCTGCCGCCGCATCGTCGCCGACTCCTCGCCCAGGGTGAAGGTCGACGCGGTGGGCACGGTCCCCGTCGGACCCGGAGCGACGCCGCGCTCGGCGCCGTCGGGTAGCCGGCCCATCGCCGCCAGCGCGGCCGAGACGTTCGGGTCGAAGACGGCCGCGCCGAGCCCCTGCCCCACCGCCACGATGCCCGACGGTGTTCCCGGGTTCCGGGCGGGAGCGCCCACCGCGGTCGCGGCGAGCACCGTGGCCGAGATGTCCGAGGCCCGCAACTGTCGGGCACCGTCGGACAGGAGCAGGCCGGAGGTCGGGATCGCGACGCCCCGGACCGATTGCACGCCGAGGATGGAATCGATGACGTCCGAGGGTGTGTCCAGCGCCGCGCGCTGAAGCGAGGGCTCGGCGGAGCGGGCCAGCGCCTCGAGGTCGACCTGGCCGAAGGGCAGGGCCACCACGCAGGAATCGGCCGCGACGCGCCTGAGCCGGTCGAGCCACGCGCTCGCCCGGTCGCTGCCGGTGCCGGCCGTGGTCGGTCCGCGCGGGTCCGCGGGATTGCGGGAGACGCGGTACGCGCCGGTCATGGCCTGGACGGTCACCAGCAGGTCGGGGTCGATCGCGAGGCACGCGGCGGCGCGCAGTGCGGTGTGCCGCGGGTCGGGCCCGCGGGTGGCCTCCTCGAACGCGGCGAGCAGGCCGTCGAGCCGGCCGCCGGGCGCGAGGGAGCCGGCGAGGTCGTCGTCGACGAGGCGCACCGCGGAGTCGCCGCCGCCGGGTACGCCGCCCGCGAGCTTCGGGTTGTCGGCGAGCGGCCACAGGAGCGTGACCTGCGAGGGCGAGGTCGTCACGGGCTTGTCGACGGTGCCGGCCGCGCGGGTGTCGCCGTCGGGGAGGGCGTACACGGGCAGCAGCGTCCGCGAGTCGTCGAGTCGCGCGACTCCGCCGTACGCGGGCTTACCGTTGAGATTGAGCAGGATCGGGTACACGCCGGGACGGTCGATGCCGAGTGTCGGGCCGCTGGTCGTGGTGGTGGGGCGTACCGGGATGCTCACGTTGAAGGCGGTCTTCTCCCCCGGTTTGAGCACCTTCGACACGGGTTCGAACCGGCCCAGCGTGTCGTAGACGTTGTTGTCGGCGACCAGGTCGGAGCGCAGCTGGGCCGAGGTCGACACGGCGGGCGCGCGCTGGATCCGCAGGTCGAGGTCGCTGACATCCCGGTCGCCGAAGTTGGTCACGCTGCCGCGCACCACGACCTCGTTCGGGGAGCTGTCGGTGACCCGCGAGGTGACCTCGTCGACGGTGATCCGCACGAACTGCGCGTCCGGGAGACCGGCCCCGCTGAGGGCGGGTACACCGGTCAGGGCGACCAGGAGCGTCAGCACGCACAGGAGGCGGGCCGACCGGATCACGTCTGACCGCTCCCGCCGCCGCTCCCGCCGCCGCGCCGGCCCCGCGAGCGCCGGCCGCCGCGCCGTCTGCGCGGCTTCGGCGGGTCGTTGCGGACCGCGTTGCGCTCGGCCGCCGCTTTCTCGTAGGCCGACGGTTCGCTGCGGGGCTCGGCGGCCACGCGGGCCGCGAGCTCGGACGGATCGGCCGTCAGGTCCTCGATCACGGTGCGCGCGGTGGCGACGAGCTTGCGCTCGTCGGAGTAGGTGAGCCTGGTCGCGAGCTCGGTGAGGGGCACCCATGCCACCTCCGAGACCTCGTAGTCCTCGGTCGAGAGGTCTCCGCTCTGCCAGGACAGCAGGAAGTGGTGCACCGTCTTGTGCACGCGCCTTCCCTCGACGGCGAACCAGTAGTCGATCTTGCCGATCGGCACGAGCACGGAGCCGGTCAGTCCCGTCTCCTCCGCGATCTCCCGGATCGCGGTGAGCTCGGCGGTCTCCCCCGTCTCGATGTGGCCCTTGGGCAGCGACCACAAGGTCCGGCCGCGGCGGTCCACGCGCCCGATGAGCGCGGCCCGCAGCTCCTCGTCACCGTCGAATCCCGCGACCACGAGGCCGCCGGCGGAGGTCTCGCGGACCGTGCGGACGCGCGGATCGGGCCGCCCCCGTCCCGGCCCGGGACGCTTCGCCGTGGGCGTCGGTCCGCCCTGCTTGCGGGCGGGCTTGGCCGGCCGTGCCGGGTCCGACGGTGCCGCGTCCGGCTCCGGAGCGACCTTCTGGTCGGTGACGGCCGACAGCTGCGCCCGGCCCCGCCCACGGCCACCGCGGCGTCGCCTGCGCCGGGGCCGGGAGGCCGCTCCGCCCGCGGAGTCGCCGACGGAGCCCTGGCGCTGGGGGCGCCCGGGGCTGTCGGCGGATTCGGCGGAGGTCACCCCCCGATGCTACTGGCCGGTCGGTCCCGGATACGCCACCGTCGCGTTTTCGACCGGCAGTAGACTGGCGTGTCGTGACCGAGACCCCTGAGCAGGCGCGCGCGGAGCGGCGTACTCGACTGTTGGCGGCCGCGCACATCTCACTGCGCGAACTGTCCGACGTGCTGGTGCCCCTGGGCACCCGCTTCGCCGACGCGGGTCACGAGCTCCACCTCGTGGGCGGCTCGGTGCGCGATGCCCTGCTGGGCCGCCTGACCAGCGACCTCGACTTCACCACGGACGCGCGCCCCGAGCAGGTCCAGGGCCTGTTGCGGGGCTGGGCCGACGCGATGTGGGACACCGGGATCGAGTTCGGCACCGTCAGCGCCGCCTTCCACGACCAGCAGATCGAGATCACCACGTACCGCGCGGAGGCCTACGACCGGGTCACCCGCAACCCCGTGGTCCGGTTCGGCGAGAACCTGCACGACGATCTGGTGCGGCGCGATTTCACGATCAACGCGATGGCCGTGCGCATCGGCCGCGGCGGCGCCGAGGACTTCCAGGACCCGCTGAACGGTCTGGACGACCTGCTCGCCGGTGTCATCGACACGCCGGCCACGCCGGAGGAGTCCTTCTCCGACGATCCCCTGCGCATGCTCCGCGCGGCCCGGTTCGTGTCCCAGCTGGGCTTCGCGGTGGCGCCGCGGGTGCAGGCGGCGATGACCGACATGGCGGCGGAGATCGACCGGATCACCGCCGAGCGGGTCCGGGCCGAACTGGACAAGCTGATCCTGGGCGAGCACCCCGTCGACGGCATCGTGCTGCTGGTGGACACCGGGCTCGCGCAGCGCGTGATCCCCGAGATACCCGGCATGAAGCTGGCGATCGACGAGCACCACCAGCACAAGGACGTCTTCTGGCACTCGATGACCGTGTTGCAGCAGGCGATCGATCTCGAGGAGTCGGACCCGGACCTGATCCTGCGCTGGGCCGCGCTGCTGCACGACATCGGCAAGCCCGGCACCCGCCGCCATGAGCCGAACGGCGGCGTCTCGTTCCACCACCACGAGGTGGTCGGGGCCAAGATGGTGCGCAAGCGGATGCGCGCACTGGCCTACCCGAAGGCCGTCACCGAGGATGTCGCGCAGCTGGTGTTCCTGCACCTGCGGTTCCACGGCTACGGCGACGGGCAGTGGACGGATTCGGCCGTGCGGCGCTATGTCACCGACGCCGGCCTGCTGCTCCCCCGCCTGCACAAGTTGGTCCGCGCCGACTGCACCACCCGCAACAAGCGGCGCGCCGCGCGGCTGCAGGCCACCTACGACGGGCTGGAGCGTCGGATCGAGGACCTCGCCGCGCGAGAGGACCTCGCGCGGGTGCGCCCGGATCTCGACGGCAACGCGATCATGGAGCTGCTCGGCCTGCCGCCCGGCCCGGAGGTCGGTGCGGCGTGGAAGTTCCTCAAGGAGCTGCGCCTCGACCGCGGTCCGCTCGACCGCGACGAGGCCGAGGCCGAGCTGACGAAGTGGTGGGCGGAGCGGCAGGGCTCCTAGCGGGGCTCGGTGTACGGCGTGCGCGGTCCCGCGATGGCGGCGATCCGCGTGTCGAGTTGGCTCGGGAGCTTGCCGAGGGCGGTCCAGCCGCGGGAGTCGGGATTGTCGACGGTGGCCTTGAGCACCGTGCCGTCCGACGCGCGCACCGTGGCGGCGACGATCCAGCCGTCGTAGATCACGGCCTTGCGGTCGTAGTTCGGACGGTTGCGGAGCACCTTCTCGGTGATCGCGCGCAGGTCGGCGACGTCCGCGGGCGTGCCGTGCAGTTCGACGAGGCCGCCCTTCGCGGACACGGCCTTGGTGATGATGCGCCCATCGGCGTACACGGTGGTGCGCGGCGGGGTGTCCGAGGTCAGGAAGACGGTGGTCCGGACGTCGACGACCACCGTGTTCGGCGGCTGCGGTGCGGGCGTGGGGGCGGCCGTGGCGATGCCCGGCGCCGCGGCGAGTGTCGCGGCGAGAAGGGTGACCGCCGAGGCGGTTCGGAGGGGATTGCGCATGGCGTCAGCGTATCCGCGATCCACAGGAAACGAAAGACTCGATCACTGTTGTCGTAGATCGGTCGCACCGTCGACGGTGCCGTCGCCGTCGGTGTCGAACAGCAGGACGTCCGGCGCACCGTCGGCGTCCGTGTCGACCACGGCCTGCCGCGGCGGTTGCCCGGGCTCGGCGGGGACCGGGGTGACGGGCGCAGTCGCCTCCTGCTCCCCGACGCGTCCCACGCCCGGGATCGGGCAGGTCGACGGTGTCCGTGGCGTCGGCCCGACGGTGTCGCCGGCGCGCGAGGACGAGGGCGGCGCGGCCGCCGCGGGTGTCGCGGGTGCTTCGGCGGGAGCGGGCTGCGACCACGTGCCGGACCCGTCGTCCCGGTAGCGGGTCTCGCGGACGCCGTCGTCGTCGAGATCGAGTGCGGCGACATCGGCCCGGCCGTCCCCGTCGAGGTCGAGCATCGCGTCGTCGACGCGGCCGTCTCCGTCGAAATCGAGCAGCACCGCGCCGTGCACCCCCGGCGAGGTCCAGCGGGTCACGTGCCCGTCACCGTCGCCGAACCAGTACTCGATGGAAACGTCCCCCATATCAATTGGACGCGCGAGCGGCCTCCGCGGTTCCCGGCGGCGTGGTCTCGGTGCGGCGGTAGAGCAGAACCACCGCGACCACGGCCACGGCGTAGAGGACCGCACCGGCGGCGGCGAGCGGGCGGGAGGCACCGTCGAACGGGACGACGGCGGCGGCGAACGCGACCGCGCCCACGAAGGTCACGTTGAAGAGGGCGTCCTGGAAGGCGAAGACCTGCCCGCGGCGTTCGTCGGGCACGTCGAGCTGCATGGCCGCGTCGCCGGAGAGCTTGATCACCTGACCCGCGAGCCCGAGCACCGCGGCGGCGAGCACCAGTACGGCGAAGTTCAGTGACAGGACGGTCAGCTGGGTGAGGCACGCGGTCACCAACGCCCCGACGACGGTGTTCCGGCGGCCGCACCTGGCCACCGAGAAGGGGGTCAGCACCGCCGCGACGAACATGCCCACGGCGGTCGCGCCCGCGACGGACCCGAAGCCGGCGAGTCCGAGCGTGCCGTCGGCGAAGCGGTGCCGGGTCAGCAGGAGCAGCATCAGGGTGTTGAAACCGAACACCACGCGGTGCACGCCGATGCCGCTGAGGGCGGCCGTCACCGCCGGTGCCTCCCATGCCGCACGGGCGCCGTGCGCGAGGCCCGCGGCCACGTCCCGCAGGGCGGTCGGCGATCGGTCGGCGGCGGGGATGTCGTGGTCGGGCCCGAGGACGCCGCGCGGGAACCGGGTGGACAGGAGTGCCCCGAGCACGGCGACCAGCGCCGCGCAGGCGAGGACCCCGCCGCTGCCGGCGTCGTCGGACCCGAACAGTGCGCGCAGCCCGACCGCCGTGCTCGCGCCGAGCGCGGTGGCGCCCGCGCCCAGGGTGGTGGTCACGGAGTTCATGGCGACCAGCTGCGGTCGGTCGACCACGTGCGGCAGGGCCGCGGAGAGTCCGGACGCGACGAACCGGCCGGCGCCGCCCACGGCGAGCGCGACGATGAAGATCGCGGTCTCGCCCGCTCCGGACGCGAGCACGGCCGCGCACGCGACGATGAGAAGCGCACGGACCAGATTGGCGACGATGAACACGCGCCGCCGGTCCCAGCGATCGAGGAGTGCGCCCGCGAAGGGTCCGATCGCGGAGTACGGCAGCAGCAGGACGGCGAGGCCGGCGGCGATGTCGGCGGGCGAGGCGCTGCGTTGCGGATTGAAGACGATCGCCGTGCCCAGCCCGGCCTGGAACAGGCCCTCGGCGTACTGGCTGAGGAGCCGGACTCCGAGGAGTCGCAGCAGGTCGGGTAGGTCGCGGAAGGTCCGCCACGCGGGTTTCGGCGCGGCCGCTGGGGCATCCGGGCCGCTGGTGGTCACGGTCTACAGCCTATCGAGGTGGAGCCTTCCCCGTCGGCGGACCCCGACGCTGGTCCGCGTGCCATGATGGGGGTGTGGGTCCCGATCGTTCGAATGAATCCGCACCCGAAGACGCGTCCTCCGGTGAGCCGACGGGCGCGGGATTCGACGTGTCGTCCGGCACGCTCCTGGTGGCCTCCGCGGAGCTCGTCGAGCCCACCTTCTCGCGCACCGTGGTGTACCTCATCGAGTACAACGAGTCGGGCAGCCTGGGCGTGGTCCTCAACCGCCCGAGCGAGTCCGCGGTGCACGGCGTCCTCCCCCAGTGGCACGACCTCGCGGCCAAGCCGAAGGCCGTCTTCGTCGGTGGCCCGGTCAATCAGTCGGCGGCCCTGTGCCTGGGCGTGGTGAAGGCGGGCGTCGATGTCAGCGGCATCCGGGGACTGCAGCCGGTGTCCGGCCGCGTCGTGCTGGTGGACCTGGACTCGGACGTCGAGATGATGGACGAGCTGCTCGACGGTGTGCGCGTGTTCGCCGGCTACAGCGGCTGGGGCATGGGCCAGCTCGACGACGAGCTCGATCGCGGCGACTGGATCCCCTGCGCGTCGCTGCACACCGATGTGCTGGCACCGGGACGGGTGGACCTGTGGGGCAGGGTCCTGCGCCGCCAGGGCTTCCCCACCTCCCTGCTGGCGACGCATCCGGTGGACGTCTCGGTCAACTGACCATCGAATTAGGGTAGTCTTACCTTCCTCAGACGAGGAGGGTTCATGAAGCGGATCAATGTGCGGCTCGTCGCCGCGGTCGCGGTGGTCGGGTTCGTCACGACGGCGTGCGGCGGTTCGGGCTCCGACGGTGCTGCCGCATCCAGCACGGTGACGATCTCGCAGGTTCACGGCGTGACCGAGTTCCCGGTGGGAGCCACCCGGATCGTCGCCACCGGGTACTCCATCGACAATCTGCTGGCCATCGGGGTCAAGCCGGTCGCGGTCGTCGAGACCGGACTGCCGCTTCCGGCCCCGTGGCAGGGCAAGCAGCTCGACGGGATTCCCATCATCAAGTCGCCGGACAAGAAGTCGATCCCGGTCGAAGAGGTGGCCAAGTACCGTCCGGACCTCTTCGCCGGCGACAACTACGTCGTCGACCAGCCCACCTTTGCGCGAGTGTCTTCGGTGACCAAGGTGCTCGGCGGCATCGAGGAGAACGGGTCCAGCGCCGCGTGGGACGTGCAACTCAAGGCCCTCGGCCGGATTCTCGGCAAGCAGGACGAGGTCGCGCGGGTGCTGGCGGACGACAAGGCGCGGTTCGCGAAGGTCCGCGAACAGCACCCGGGATTGGCGGGCAAGTCGGCCGTCCTGGCCCAGTACCTCGCGGTGTCCAGCACGTTCAACTTCGTCTCGTCGAGCACGGACCCCACCAACACCATGTTCGCCGAGCTGGGCATGACATTGCCGAAGGCGATCAAGGACGACCCGATGTTCGCCAGCGGTGCGGGCGCACAGGGCGGCCGCACCCCGGTCTCGCTGGAGCTGCTGCCCCGTATCGCGGCGAACCTCATGGTCATCTACCCGGCGGGAGCCACCGCGGCGGATCTCGAGCGGCTCCCCGGCTACGCGGGCCTGCCGCAGGTGCGGGCGGGCGCGACGAAGGTGGTGGACCTGTCCACGGTGATCGCGCTGAACCAACCCACCCCACTGAGCCGGGAGTGGATCCTGCCCCAGCTCGAGCCGCTGTTCGTGAACGCGGCGCAGCAGCAGGGAGTCGCGTGATGCGGCGTCTCGCGGTTGTCGTGTCGGTTCTCGCCCTCCTTGCGGGCTGTGGTGGCAACGATGCCGAGCGGGCGGCACCGTCGGCCGCAACGGTCTCGATCACTCAGGCCAACGGGACCGTCGAGTACCCGGTCGGCGCGAAACGGATCGTGGCGCAGGGCTACTCGATCGACAATGTGCTCGCGCTGGGGATCAAACCGGTTGCGATCGTCCAACTGACCCAGCCGCTGCCCGCTGCGTGGCAGCGGGAGTTGCTCAAGGACGTTCCGGTGATCGCGGCGTCAGGCGCGTCGACCCTGCCCGCGGAGGAGATCGCGAAGTACAAGCCGGACCTGTTCGTGGGCGACCATCGCGTGGTGAGGGGCCAGAACTTCACCGCGCTGAGCGGCGTGACCAAGGTGCTGGGCGGCATCGCCGCGACGGGCAAGGAGTCGGGTTGGGACGCCCAGCTCCTCGCCCTGGGCCGGATCCTCGGCAAGGACGACGAGGCGAGGCGCGTGGTCGCCGCCGATCGCAATGCCGTCGCGGAGTTCGCGAGCCGATACCCGGGACTGAAGGGGAAGACGGGCTTCGTCGCCCAGTACGCCGCTGCGGCATCGAGCTTCAACGTGATCGCCGGCCCTGAGGACCCGACGAACCTCTTCTTCGCGGAGCTCGGCCTGACGGTGCCGAAGGCGATCCGCGAGGAGCCGCGCTTCGTCAACCCCGCGACGCGCGGGATGGTCTCGCTGGAGCTCCTCCCCCGCGTCGGCGCGAACTTCATGGCGATCTATCCGAACGGGGCGACGGGCGAGGATCTGCTGCGGCTGCCCGGTTACTCGGCGTTGCCGCAGGTGCAGCGGGGTACCGCGGTGGTGGCCGACCTCGACCTCACCTACTCCGTCTACCAGCCCACATCGCTGAGCCGCTCCTGGTTCCTGCGGACCATGGAGCCGACGCTCGCGAAGGTCGCGGAGCAGCCAGTCGTGGAGTAGCGGCCATGCGCACTGCACGAGGAAATGTCGGCGCCTACCGCTACCATTTCGATCGACATGCTTCCTCTCAAATCAACGGCTGGTGAATCCCTTGAGTGACGATCAAGACACGGTTGTCCCGCTCTACACGCTCGCGACGGACGACGTTGGGCCGCTGCCCGTGTCGGCCGACGTGGACGGGATCACGCCGGAACGGTTGCGAGAGCTTCGCAGTGCGCTCGCCGTCCTTGCAGATGCTCCCATCGCTACCCTTGAGGTGCACCACGCGCCGGAGGGGGTGGATAGGTCACGCGGGATCCCGCTGGACGTGGCCAGCCCGCTCGCGCAGCAACTAGCCCTGCTGGTGGCTGGCGCTTCCCGCGTCGCGAAAGGCGGTTCCGGCGAGGTGCTCTACAGGATGGTCGTGCCGGCGAAGGTTGCGGGAAGGCTCGGGGCCGGGGTGGTTCCGATGGCATCCAAGTCGGTGGCCGGAGGCATCCATAGCGCGATGGTCGGGAAATCAGGCATCGCCGCCCATGCGTCCTTCGTGCCGGTCGCGGGGAAGACGGGCCTGGCAGGCGGAGTCGCCGGGGCTGCGGGTGCGGGCGCTGCGATGACGATTGCGGCACCCCTGGTCCTGATGGCGGTGGCAGCCGGTTTGAGCGCGCACGCCGAGCAGCAGCGTCGGGAGCAGATGGAGAAGATCGCTGCGCTCCTTGAGAAGGCGGACCGAGCCAGGTTGGAGAGTGAGCGCAATCAGCTCGACGGCTGCCGCAGCGCGATCGATAAGGCCACGGCAGTTCTGCTGGACGAGGGGCGTATCGGTGCATCGCTCGGCTTGGACTCGGCGGCGCACGCAATCGACACGGCCGTGGCGACCGCGGACCGGAGGCTTGGCACCTGGGAGAAGGCGCTGGCGGATCTGCCGGAAGGCAAGGTCGAACTAGGGCAGCTCCGCAACCTGCTTCCGGGTGTCGATGACGAAGCCGGAGAGTTTCAGATCCAGCTTGAGCTGGCGGGCCTCGCTCTGGCTCTCAAGCGCCGCGTGATTCTCCTTCAGGCGGTCGAGCACGCGCAGTTGGAAGAGGGGAACCTCTTCGAGAACTTCACCAGGACACTGCGGCTAGACCAAAAGAATGTGGAGCGAGTGGAGTCCGGTCTGTACCGCGTTCTGAGTACCCTCTCCCAGGTTCGACTCGACCGTTCCCACGGGATCCGAGATATCGTCTTCCGCGCGGGACAGGTCGATGAGCTCCTCGAGGCGGGCGAGCGATTGCGGGCGCTCGGCAACCGGGTGGCTGACCCGGCGGGTGCCCATCGCGATGTGGCGATCGATATCGTCGGAGCAACGGATGGATCGGTCGTGGTTTTGCCGGCCGTCGCGTCGTGACCGAATTCGCAGTAGCTCAATCCAGGCCGAAGTGGCTGGAGGCCTCGGCGATGGTGTACTCGTTTCGCAGTTTGCAGGCGGAATTCTGGTTCGCGAAGAAGCCGGGCTTCCACACAGCCTCGGCGCGTGGCACTGCTCGAGTCCATCGCACAGGAACTACCCATTCCCTCCGATCCTGTGAGTCGTCAGTCGTCGGGTAGACGTAGTTGCCCCGCAGCGGAAGCGATGACAGTGGCATCGACTTTCCTTCCTGGGTGACCGTTGCTTCTTCGAACGGAACGGCCGCGGCGAGTACTTCGCCGACGCCGACGTACCCCGACTTAGGGATGTGGGTGAACACTCGGGCGCCAACGGGTAGTTGCCGCAGAGTGCGGGAGAACCATTCGCCCCCACCTGCCGAGACGAATCCGAACGTACGGGCGTCGTCCCAGCTGCGTCCGCCGGACTCCTCCCCGTAGCTCACGTACCAGTCGTGACCGTTCCACACTGCCTGTTTCTTCGCCGCCGACGCCGCACCGCTGCGCGTTGCGGTGAGGCCAGCATCGTCGATCAGCCAGGTACGGGCGAGGTACTCGCGGTCTCCATCGGCGAAGTAGTCGAGCAGAAGCACGTTGATAGGCACCTGATAGCCGCCGGAAAGATAACCAACGAGTCTTTCAGTGGCACCGTCCATATCGCTCGCGACCACGATCAGCTGGTGCCGAGAGTTCAGGTCGTCGGGCGCACCGTCGCCGAAGACCTCCGCGAACGCCTCGTCGAAGGAGGCGGCGCCGCCGGTGCGCCGCCGGTAGTCGTCGAATATCGCGCGGACCTCGGGATTCTCCAGATCCTGGACCCAGGAGGCGTAGTCGAGGATCTGCGCGACGACGTCGCGGGGAGTGCGGTCTCGCTTGAGCTCGATGACAACCACGTCACCTTCGGCATTGACGCCGAGGAGGTCGATGAACTTCCCGTAACTCGTGGGGACCTGGCGTCCGATCAACAGGATGGGTTGGCCGAGCACGTCGGTCTGCGTCTCGATGATGTCCTCGAGACGCGATTCGAGGGCCAACTTCGTCGGTTGCACGCGGCGCGGCTCGCCGTCGATCCGCCACATCGCGATCTTCGTACCCACGGACCTCACCTCACCTTGATCGTCGACTGCTTCTCGGGCAGCGTACGCGGATTGGGAGCGTTGACACGCGTCTCAGGCCGCGGCTGGCGTCGGCTCCAATTCTCGCCCGTACCGACCGGCCAGCCACGCGCACGTCATCAGCTGGACCTGATGGAAGATCATGAGCGGGAGCACCAGCAGGCCCACGGGCTGCCCGGCGAAGAGTACGGCGGCCATCGGCAGACCCGTGGCCATGGACTTCTTGGTGCCGCAGAACTGGATCGCGATCATGTCGGCGCGGTCGAATCCGAGCTTCTCCGCGGTGGCGCGCGTCATCCACAGCATGAGCAGCACGAGCGCCAGGGACAGCACGATCAGCTGCGTGACGCCCACCCAGGAGACCTGGCTCCAGATGTGCTCGCGCATACCCGCCGAGAACGCGGAGTAGACCACCAGCACGATCGATCCACGATCGACGTACTTCAGAGCCGCCGCGTGCTTCTTGACGAATCCGCCCACCCAGGGCCGCAGCAGCTGGCCGAGCAGGAAGGGCAGCAGTAGCTGCAGGCACAGGTCGACGATCGAGCCGCTGTGGAACTTCACCTGGCCGGTGGTGGCCATGAGGGCCAGCACGAGCAGCGGCGTCACGAAGACGCCGAGCAGGTTCGACACCGAGGCGCTGACGATCGCGCCGGGCACGTTGCCGCGCGCGATCGACGTGAACGCGATCGACGACTGCACCGTCGACGGCAGCAGCGTGAGGAACAGGACGCCCGCGTACAGCTCGGGCCGCAGCAGTGCGTCCGGCGCGAACCGCAGCAGCACACCGATGATCGGAAACACTACGAAGGTGAAGCTCAGGATCACCGCGTGCAGGCGCCAGTGCCGCAGCCCGGTGAGGGCCTCGCGCGGGTGGATCCGCGCGCCGTACAGGAAGAACAGGATCGCGATGGCCACCGTCACCGCGTCGTCGACGATCGGTTCCGCGCGACCGGTCGCCGGGAACAGCGCCGCGATGCCGACGGCGGCGAGGATCGCGAGGATGAAGCCGTCGATCGACAGCTTGTCGAGGAACTTGCGCATCGCGTTACGCAGGTCGTGCCTCGTGGTCGCACATGCCCTTGAGGGCACAGGCGCCGCAGCCTCCGGTCACGCCGCAATCCGCGGAGGGGTCGTCCGACGGTGCGTCGTCGGCACTGCAGCACGTGGCCTCGGGCATCTGCAGGCGCGCCTGGATCGAGGCCGCGCGGGCGCCCTGGAGGGCGCCGAAGCCGGCCAGGAAGAGGCCCGCGACCACGGCCACCGCGACCGCGACGAACGACCAGGGGGCGTCCATCGCGACGCCGATCAGGGCGCCGGCACCGAAGATGACGCCGGCCGCCACGAGGCCCGGTCCGGCGACGCGGTTGGCGGTGCGCCACAGCAGCGGATCGGAGAGGGTCTGCTCGGTGCGGACCCCGACGATGCCGTTCTCCGGGAGGCGGCCCGCGAGCCCGGCGCCGCCCACGATGACGGCCGCCACCGCGGCCAGAGCGAGGATCACAACCAGCACGAACACCCGTCCAGTCTAGAGACCTGCGCAAATCAGCCCTCGACCGGTCGTATGGGGCGCGGTTACGATGCAGTGCGAGTCGGGAGGGGCATGTGTGGGATTCGACTTCGTATGGACCAATCACCGAGACGAATGGCGGGCCGCGGCGGGGCCGGTGATCGGCGTCCTGCTGTTCGGGACGTTGGGGGTGCTGGCCCTCGTCGCCACGCCGTTGCTCGACGTCGGGCTCGCGTTCCTCGGCATAGCGGTGCTCACTACGGGGCTGATCGTGCCTCAGCTCGGCGGCCGGCAGGGCGAAACGGTTCGGTTGTCGCCCGACGGAGTGCGGATCGAGCAGGCCGCATGGTGGAAGAACGGGGCCACCTATCTGCTGAGTGGGCTGTGCCTCCTCCTGGCGGGTATGGCGGCGACGGTGGTGACCGATCCGGAGGGCGGACTGCTGATGCTGGTGCTCGGGTCGGTGCTCGGCGTCTGCTTGGCGGTGATGGTGTTCGTGCTGTGGCGGGGTCGCAGGGCCTTCGTGTTCGGACAGGGGAACGTCGTGACGCCGCGGGGTCGCGTCATCGGATACGACCGGCTGTTGTACCGGCTCTACGAGCCGCCGCGCGGAGCGCCCTCCGTCGAGATCGGCCTTGTGGATGGGCCCAAGCCGGAGAACATGACGGCTTTCGGCTACATGATCAGTCCGAGTACGGTGCTCTCCACGCTAGACGCGCTCACCGCCGGTGACCGCGTCTACACCGGCGACGAGATCCGCGCGATGCTGGCGGTGCCGCCGCAGCAGGGCGTCGCCGAGGGCGAGAGCGTTGTCCTGCGGCTTTCGGCGGCCCTGCCCGGGGGCGAGGGCTGAGTGCCGCCCCAGGGCATTTAGGCTGGTGGGGTGACGCAGAACGGTGAACAGACTCCCTCGGCCGGCCCCGCCCATCGGTACACGGCCGAGGTCGCGGGCGCGATCGAGCAGCGGTGGCGCGACGAGTGGCGTGAGGCCGGCGTGTTCAACGCCCCGAACCCCGTCGGGCCGCTGCGGGGCGACGGGGCCCTGCCCGCCGAGAAGCTGTTCCTGCTCGACATGTTCCCGTACCCGTCGGGCGCGGGGCTGCACGTGGGGCACCCGCTGGGTTTCATCGCGACGGACGTCTACGGCCGGTACCACCGGATGAACGGCGCGAACGTGCTGCACACGATGGGCTTCGACGCATTCGGCCTGCCCGCCGAGCAGTACGCCGTGCAGACCGGCACGCACCCGCGGGTGACCACCGAGAAGAACATCGAGCGCTACCTGGAGCAGATCGCCACCCTGGGCCTGGCCCACGACGAGCGCCGCCGGGTGTCGACGACCGACCCGGAGTTCTATCACTGGACGCAGTGGATCTTCCTGCAGATCTACAACTCCTGGTACGACGCCGCTCAGGACCGCGCGCGGCCCATCGCGGATCTGGAGGCGGAGTTCGCGTCCGGTGCCCGTGCCCTGCCCGACGGTCGCGAGTGGTCGGGCCTGACGGTGCCCGAGCGCGGCGCCGTCCTCGACGATCACCGCCTGGTCTACGAGAGCAATTCGCTGGTGAACTGGTGCCCGGGCCTGGGCACGGTGCTCGCGAACGAGGAGGTCACGGCGGACGGCCGCAGCGAGCGCGGCAACTTCCCGGTGTACCGCAAGCAGTTGCGGCAGTGGATGATGCGGATCACCGCCTACTCGGATCGGCTGATCGACGACCTGGCGGTGCTGGACTGGCCCGAGAAGGTCAAGTCCATGCAGCGCAACTGGATCGGCCGCAGCCGCGGTGCGCGCGTCGCCTTCACCGCCGCCGGTGAGCGGATCGAGGTCTTCACCACCCGCCCGGACACCCTGTTCGGCGCCACCTACATGGTGCTCTCCCCCGAGCATCCGCTGGTCGACGTGCTGATCGCCGCGCAGTGGCCCGCCGGCACCGACGAGCGGTGGACCGGCGGTGCCGCCTCCCCCGCCGAGGCCGTCGCCGCCTATCGCGCCTCGATCGCCGCCAAGTCCGATCTGGAGCGCCAGGAGGGCAAGGAGAAGACGGGCGTCTTCCTCGGCACCACGGCCGTCAATCCGGTGAACCGCGAGCGGGTTCCGGTGTTCATCGGCGACTACGTGCTCATGGGCTACGGCACCGGCGCGATCATGGCCGTCCCCGGCCACGACGTGCGCGATCACGAGTTCGCCACGAAGTTCGGCCTGCCCATCGTCGAGGTGGTCGGCAGCGAGGCCGGTGTCGCCGACGAGGCGTACACCGGCGAGGGCCCCGTGGTGAACTCCGCCAACGCCGAACTGGACATCAACGGGCTTCCCATCGCCGAGGCCAAGGCCGCCGTCATTGCCCACCTGGAGCGGGCCGGCTCCGGCGAGGGCACGGTGCAGTACAAGCTGCGCGACTGGCTGTTCGCGCGCCAACGGTACTGGGGCGAGCCCTTCCCCATCGTCTTCGACGCCGACGGTGCGCCGCACGCCCTCCCGGAATCGCAACTGGCGGTTCTGCTTCCGGAGGTCAAGGACTACGCGCCCGTGGCCTTCGACCCCGAGGACTCCGATTCGCAGCCCTCTCCCCCGCTGGCGAAGGCCACGGATTGGCTGCACGTCGAGCTGGACCTGGGCGATGGGCTCAAGGACTACACTCGCGATGCCAATGTGATGCCGCAGTGGGCGGGCAGCTCGTGGTACCAGCTGCGCTACGTCGATCCGACGAACACGGAGACCTTCTGCGCCAAGGAGAACGAGGCGTACTGGATGGGCCCGCGGCCCGAGGCCAATGGCGCGGGTGATCCCGGCGGCGTGGACCTCTACGTGGGCGGCGTGGAGCACGCGGTGCTGCACCTGCTGTACGCGCGGTTCTGGCACAAGGTGCTCTTCGATCTGGGCTACGTGACCTCGCGTGAGCCCTACCGGAAGCTGTTCAACCAGGGCATGATCCAGGCCTTCGCCTACACGGATTCCCGCGGCGTGTACGTCCAGGCCGACGAGGTCGTCGAGCGCGACGGCAAGTACTTCCTGGGCGAGCAGGAGGTCAACCGTGAGTACGGCAAGATGGGCAAGTCCCTGAAGAACTCGGTCGCACCGGACGACATCGCTCGCGACTACGGCGCCGACACCCTGCGGGTCTACGAGATGTCCATGGGGCCACTGGATCAGGACCGCGCTTGGGCCACCAAGGACGTGGTGGGTGCGCAGCGCTTCCTGCAGCGCGCGTGGCGCGCGGTGGTCGACGAGGAGACCGGCGCCGTGCGGGTCACCGACGAGGCTCCGTCGGAGGAGTCGATGCGTGTGCTGCACAGGACGATCGCCGGGGTCCGCGAGGACTACGCGGAGATGCGGGACAACACCGCCATCGCGAAGCTGATCGAGCTGACCAATCACCTCACGAAGGCCTACCCGGGCGGCGCCCCGCGCGCCCTGGCCGAGCCGCTCGCTCTGATGCTCGCTCCCGTCGCCCCGCACATCGCGGAGGAGCTGTGGAACCGGTTGGGCCACACCGAGTCGCTCGCGCACGGCCCGTTCCCGCGTGCCGAGGATCAGTGGCTGGTGCAGGACACGATCGAGGTGCCGGTGCAGGTGAAGGGGAAGGTCCGCGCCCGGATCACCGTGGGCGCTGACGCCTCCGACGAGGCCCTCGAGGCTGCAGCGTTGGCGGACCCCAAGATCGCGGAGCTCCTCGACGGTGCCCCCCGCAAGGTGATCGTCGTCTCCGGCAAGCTCGTCAACATCGTTCCGTAGCAGGGGAGTCCGGCCGTGCAGACGCTCGCCGAGCAGCTCATGGCCGGCCCCCGTGGGCGGGCGCTGTGTCTGGAACTCGCGTCCTCGGCGAGCATGCCGGTGTTCGATGCGTTGTTTGCGTTGCGGTTGCTGCACGATCGCACCGGTTGGCAGGCTGTGGAGTCGGATCCCCGACTCGGCCTGTTGTCGGAGCGGCTGAGCAGCCTTGTTCAACTGGACGCGAACTCGCTTCAGCGGGCACTGTCGACGACGGTGGACGGAGCCATGTATTGGCAGGAGCCCTCCGACGACGAGTTGATTGCAGGACGTCCAGAGGTGGCGGCCGAGATCGAACGCATCGCGGCAATGGTGTCGAATGCGCGGGTCGCACGGTGGTGGACCGATCCGATTGCTGCGGAGCAGTTCCAGGTGCGCATGGAGGGGTGGCGCGACGACCTGATCCGGCCTGCCGCCGCTGAGGCGCTCCCGCGGTGGGCTGAGGACACGCGGCGCCTGGAATCGGGAGCCGCAGCCGAGTGGGATCCCGACCCGCGCGCGAACATCAGTGCGTGGTGGCCGTCTACGCCGCCGGGCTTCGAGCTGACAGCGACCTGTGGCGCCCAGCGCGGCGTGCCCACCGGCCTGTACCTGGTGGAGGACGGCTTCGGCGAGACTCGGGCGACGGTGCACCGCGTCGGTGGCACCGGCAGAGTGCTCGAGATCGACTCGGCGGCGGTGTGGGCCGGCCTCTGCCGCGAGCACCCGATGGAGGTGACCGCGTCCAAGCGCCACGACTGGTTCCGCACCACAGGTCTGGCCGGCACCCGCTGGGCGATGCCGGACTGGGCCTCGGTGGCGCGGGAGTACGACGCGGTGCACCTGCAGGTCGGCGCCTACCTCGCGGCGAGCGGCACGGCCATCGAGGTGGAGCCCGGCGTGCACTCGGTCATCGCGGGCTGGGCGCCGGGGGACACCTACTGGCTCACCGATGTCGTCGAAGTCGAGCCCGAAGGACGCGTGTTCGTCAAGGATCGGGACGACGACCTGTGGCATGCGGAGGAGGGGAGCCGATGATCGGATCCGTCGTCGATCTGGCGATCGAGGAACGGCGCAGCATGCTCGCGCTCATCGAGTCCCTCGCGGCGGACCAGTGGAGCGCGCAGAGCCTCTGCGGCGAGTGGACGGTCCGCGAGGTCGTGGCGCACCACATCGGCTACGACCTGCTGTCCGGCCCGGAACTGCTCACGCGGATGGTGACCGGCCGCGCGGACCCCGGTCCGCGGTCCAATCGGCGCAGGGTTGCGGAGCTGTCCGAGGCGTCGACCGACTACCTCATCGACGCGTACCGGGGCCACCTCCGCCCCCGCGGCCTGGCCGCGGGCTTCGGCAGCCGAATCTGCCTCACGGACTGCATGATCCACCAGCAGGACATCCGCAGGCCGCTGAACCTGCCTCGGACCATCCCCGCGGAGCGGATCCGGCCGGCGCTGAACTTCGCCACCTACGCCCCGCCGCTGCGCGGCGCGATCCGCGGTAGGGGAGTACGCCTGGTCGCGGACGACCTCGGGTGGACCTTCGGCCGTGGACCCGAGGTGCGGGGGACCGGCGAGGCGATCCTCCTCGCGATGGGCGGGCGCACCGTCGTTCTGGACGAACTGCAGGGTCCGGGCCGGGACCGCCTGGCGCGCAACCTCAGCGCGCTCGCCTGACGGTGCCGCGCGAAGGTCATGCCGCCGCGTGCGCGGGCCACGGCGGATCCTCGCGCCAATGGTTCGCGGCGTCGTGTTCGGACAGTAGGTCCTCGAGGAGCGGAGGGCCGTGTGGCCCGTCGAGCATCGCGGCGATGTCGTCGTGGATGCTCCCGACGAGGTCCTCGTACTGCGCCCGGAGGTCCTGGGCACGCCAGGCGTCGGCGTACTGCTGGTGGCGCTGCCGGTGATGCTCCTGCGCCAGTCGGTAGAGCTCCTGGGTGTGGTGCGTGTGGTTGACGCGGTAGTCGCCGGTGGGGTCCGCGGTGCGCCGCCAGGCGGTGCGGCCGGCGTATTCGTCGTCCTTCGGCAGGGTGACGGTCTCGAAGCCGCGCCGGGCCTCGTCCGCGCTGGGTACCACCTTGCCGTGGTGCGCGTCGCAGGCCAGGGTGAGCACGTCGATGTCGGTGCGACCGCCGTCCCGCCACTCGGTGATGTGGTGCACCTGGCATCGCGTGGCCGGCGCATCGCATCGCGGTGCGCTGCAGCCCTTCTCGGAACCGTAGAGCGCGATCCGCTGGTCCGCCGAGGCGAGTCGCCTCTCGCGGCCCAGGTACAGCGGCCGCCCCGCGACATCGAGCAGCAGGACGTATCGGGGGTTGGCGCCCATCATCCGGAGAGCATCCTCCACGGGCAGCCGGCCCCCGGTGGCGGTGGTCGCGATGCCGGTCTCGGATTCGAGTCGGTCGATATCGAGGGTGATGATCGGAACGCAGGGGAGCCCGCGGTGCTGCCCGAGCAGACCCGAGCTGATCGCCGCCCGCAAGGCCTGGGTGAGGGCATCGTGATTGCGCTGCGCGGTGGTGCGCCGATCTCGCTTCGCGGCAGCAGCTACGGCGTCGGCGTCGTCCATGTCGATCGGCGCATCCGCATCGTCCGGGTTGTTCACGCCGGGCCGGGCCAACTTCTCCAACACCACGTCCATCAGTGCCCGCGCCTCGGGGGACAGCGCCCCGGCGAGGCCGGACATCAGGTCATCGCCCTGCTTCCCGACGGTCACCTCCCGGGCGCGGGAGACGTCCTCCGCGGAGGGCTCGGCACCGTCGGGATCGAGGAGCTCGTAGGCCCGATTGCCGAGCTTCGCGATGTCGTCCGGCGTGCATCCGCCGATGGCGGCGGTGACCAGCATGTCCTCCAGATCGTGCATCGCGGGATCGGCGAGCTTTCGCGAGCACTTGTCGAGAGCCCGCTCGACGGCGACGGCGTGCCGCTCGGAGAGGAGCCCCTCGCGTTGTGCGGCCGCGAGCAGGGGGAGCCGGGGTTCGGGCGCGTACCCGCGTTCCTGCCGCGGTGCGCGCGACCGGGCGCCGCGAACGCGGTCCCGCGCCTCCCCGCCGGCCAGATGCAGCTGATCCATCAGCATCTCCTGCGCGCTGGTGTACCCGAGCTGCGGCGGCAGGCCCTGCTCGATGCCTACCTCGGTGAGCCAGTGCTGACTGCTGGGCACCCTCCGCGCCGCGCGCTCGAGCCGATGCAGTGCGTCGAGAACCTGCTGGGAGGAGAGCATGACGGGGTTCGCCGCGGCCAATCGTTCGGCGGCGTGTTCGAATGCGGTGAGGGCATCGAGATACTCAGGTGCAGTGCTTCGTTCGATCATGCGGTGCCTCCTTCCGCTCCCTCCAGGATACCTCGAAATTCGACGAAGTGCCATGAATGGGAACAGGTATTCCCATCCCATGCTCTAGCCTGGACGTTCCAGAAGAGGGGAGCGCCCGATGCGCCTGATCGATGACGCGGAGCGGCGTGCCCGCATGGCGCAGCGCCAGGCGCTCGCGCCGCAGCACCGCGTCGGCACAGTGCTCGACGCAGTCCGCACCGTCGGCGTTCTCCATGCCACAGAGCCGGCCACCCCGTACCTGTCGGTCCTCGCGCGGATGCACGGCTTCGTGCGCGAGGAGTACGAGCGCGAGCTGTGGGAGGAGCGCTCGCTCGTCAAGCAGCTCGCCATGCGCCGCACCATGTTCGTCTTCCCGCGCGAGCTGCACGGCCCGGCGCTGAGCGGCCCGTCGGCCCGGGTCGCTGCCCGGGAGCACGCGAAGATCGCGAAGGACGCGGTCCGGGGCGGTATCGCCGACGACGGCGAGGCCTGGCTGGCGCAGGCGCGCTCCGCGGTGCTCGACGCCCTCGGCGGCCGTGAACTCAGCGCCGTGCGGCTGCGCGAGCAGCTGCCCGAGCTCAACGGCAAGGTGATGATCTCGGAGGGCAAGCCGTACGGCGGCGAAATGCACCTCGCCCCGCGGGTTCTCACCTGGCTCGGCGCGGCCGGGGAGCTGGTGCGCGCCCACAACGAGAGCCATTGGCGGGTGAACCGGAACCTGTGGGCCCGCGCAGATGAGTGGCTCGGGTCGCCCGTCGCGCGGACCGATCCGGGCGAGGCCTACGCGATTCTGGTACGCGAGTACCTGCGTGCCTTCGGCCCGGTCACGGAGGCCGACGTGGTGTGGTGGTTCGGCGCCACCAAGACGGCGATCCGCGGGGCGCTCGCCGAGATCGGCGCGGTCGAGGTGGAGTTGGAGCGCGGGGCCACCGGGTGGGTACTGCCCGACGATGTCGAACCCGTGGCGCCCGCGGAGCCGTGGGCCGCACTCCTGCCTGCGCTCGACCCCACGCCGATGGGCTGGAAGGAGCGCGCCTTCTACCTCGAACCCGGCTTCGCCGCCGCGATCTACGACAGCGTCGGGAACGCCGGCACCACGGCGTGGTGGGACGGCCGGATCGTCGGGGCCTACACCCAGGAGGACGACGGCGCCGTGGTGCCGGTGCTCGCGCCCGGCACGCCCCGCGCCGCACGGAGGGCCCTCGACGTGGAGGCCGCTCGGCTGCAGGAGTGGCTGGCCGGGGAGCGCGTGAACTCCCTGTACAAGTCTCCGATCATCTTGCCCGCGTGGGGGTCCTGATCAGCGGACGACGGCGATCGCGAGGCCGTCCCAGCCCTTGATGCCGACTGTCTGCAGCGCGGTGGCGTCCAGCCGCGGGTCGGTGCCCAGGCGTTCGAGGGCGCCGCGGATGCCGTCGGCGTCCGGCCCCTCGTCCTGTAGGCGGCGCACCACGTTGTCGAGCACGATGACGGTGCCCGGAACGCTCAGCCGCAGCGCCCAATCCAGGTAGGCACGGTTGTTCGCCTTGTCGGCGTCGATGAAGACGAGGCCGAAGGGGCCGTCGAGGAAGGGCAGGGTGTCGAGCGCCGCACCGATCCTGATGTCGACGCGCTCGCCCAGCCCGGCCTTGTCGAGGCTGGCTCGGGCGACCGCGGCGTGCTCGGGCGAGAACTCCAGCGTGACGACCGACCCCGATGGTCCGACCGCCCGGGCCAGCCAGGCGGTGCTGTAGCCGCCGAGGGTACCGATCTCGAGGATCCGGTCGGCTCGGGCGATGGTCGCGAGCAGGTAGAGGAACTTGCCCTGCGTCGCGGAGACGGCGATGTCCGGGAGGCCGCCCGCTGCCTGCGCGGCACGGATCGGCTCGAACTCGGCCGCGTCGACGGCCACCGTCCGCTCGAGGTAGTCGTCCGTCTCCGCCCACGACGCGCTGTTCACGGGCTCGACCCTACGCCGATCGACACCCGCCGGCCACGGGGTTCAGCGGGGCCGCAGCACGATCTCGGTGGGGTGCGCGTCGTCCGGGGTCTCGATCGCGTGGAGCACGGCGCGGGCGACGGTCTCCGGGCGGAGCAGGCCGTCGGTGGCGTACTCCCGGCCCTCGGCGGCGAAGATGCCCTGCTGCATCTCCGTGTCGATCCGCCCCGGGAACACACTGGTCACCCGCAGCGCGGGCTCCTCTGCGCGCAGCGCCTCGGCGAACGAGGTGAGCCCGAACTTGCTGGCCGCGTAGGCGGACCAGCCCGGGTTGGCGCGCTTTCCGGCGCCGGAGTTGATCAGGACGACGTGCCCGCCCGCGGCGCGGAGGGCGGGCAACAGCGCGCGGGTGAGCTCGACGACCGCGAGCAGATTGATCTCGAACATCTCCCGCCAGTCGGCGGCCGTGGTCTCCTCGATGGTGCCGATCCGGCCCACGCCGGCGTTGTGCACCAGCACGTCGAGGCGATCGATCGGGGCGGTGAGCTCCCGGACGGCGCCATGATCGGTGAGATCCGCCGGAAAGGGTGCGGCACCGTCGAACTCGGCGACGAGGGAGTCGAGCGCGGGGGAGGGCCGGCCGCCGAGCAGGAGGCGATGCGAGGGGCCGAGCCCGCGCGCGATGTGCGAGCCGAGCCCGCGGGACGCGCCGGTGACGAGGGCGAGGGGACGGGCGTCGTCGGTCATCGTCTCACCGTAGACGAACCGGCTCCAGGACGAGAACCCCGGCCGAATCCTGGGAATCAGCCGGGGTTTTCGTCATGGTGACGATCAGAATTCGGCGTCCCCCAGCAGGGCGGCCTCGGCCGGGACGGTGCGCGAATCGGCCCTCGGTCCGCGGACCTGGGTGAGGATCACCGCGGCGACGATGCAAGCGCCGGCGCCGATGTAGAAGGGCGCGGCCGGGCTGCCGAACCAGTTCGCGAAGTGCGCCACGAAGGTCGCGGCGAGCGCGCCGCCGGCCCAGCGCAGGAAGTTGTAGCCGGCGCTGGCCACCGGGCGCGGCGCGTCGGCGATCGACATCGCGGTGCCGGTGAACAGGGTGTTCAGCACGCCCGACGGGATGCCGGAGAGCACCACGACGATGACCACGACGGCGACGTTCTCATGGCCCACGCCGGCGACCACGAGCAGCGCGCCGTAGACGATGACCGCGACGATCGAACCCGCCCGCTCGCCGAAGGCGGCCGCCACCTTGGGGGCGAGCCACACGCCGCTCACGGCCACCAGCAGGCCCCAGCCGACGAACACGGCGCCCACGAAGTACGCGCTGCGGTGCAGGACGAAGGGCGACCAGGCGAGGATGGTGAAGAAGGCGGCGGTGTAGAAGGCCGATCCGAGGCCGGTGAGGAACAGTCCGCGCTGGCGCAGGGCCTTGAGGGGGGCCAGGGGCGATACGGTGCCCTCGCGCTGGCGCTTCTCCTTGGCTTCGGCGGCGTCGGAGCGAAGCATGGTGGCGCACAGGACGGCGCCGATCAGCATGAGGATCGCGGTGCCGGCGAACGGTCCGCGCCACGAGATGCCACCGAGGACGGCGCCCAGCAGCGGACCGACGGCCAGGCCGACGCCCAGCGCCGCCTCGTAGAGCAGGATCGCGCCCTGCTGGCCGCCGGTGGCGGCGGCGACGATCACGGCGAGCGCGGTGGCGATGAACAGCGCATTGCCCAGGCCCCAGACCGCACGCCAGGCCACCAGCACGCCGATGGAGTTCGCGAGGGCGCAGGCCGCTGCCGCGACGACGATGAGCAGCAGGCCCGCGATCACGGTGCGCTTCGCGCCGAACATCGAGGTGAACCAGCCGATGAACAGCATCGCCACGACCTGCACGCCGAGGTAGGACGAGAACAGCAGCGTCGTCTGGCTGGGCGTCGCGTGCAGCGATTCCGCGATCGACACCAGGATCGGATCGACGAGGCCGATCCCCATGAACGCGATGACCGCGGCGAACGCCGTGACCCACACCGCCTTGGGCTGATGGGAGAGGGTGTCGCGCAGGCTCGGGTGCCCGTGATCGGCCTCAGTACGTTCGGCGGTGGTCGGCATCGCAGCTCCTTTCGATACTACGAAACTCTAACTATATCGCCGTGCGGAGCACAAGGCGGTGTGACCGATTCGTCAGGAGTCCGTAGTAACGCCGGCTCAGACCGCGTCCCGGTAGAGCTCCATCAGGCGGTTCAGCGCGGGCACGGCCGCATCCAGGCTGCGGCGCTCGGCCTCCGTGAGCTCGCCCAGGTGACCGGCGAGCCGCATGTTGCGCGCAGCGATCAACTCGTTGGTCAGCTCGGTGCCGTGCTCGGAGAGCTGGACCACGACGGCCCGGCCGTCGTCGGGATCGGGGCTGCGCTCGGCCAGACCCAGGCGCTCCAATCCGTCGACGGCGCTGGTCGCCGAGGGTAGGCGGATCCGCAGGTAGCGGGCCAGTTCGCCCATGCGTACGGGGCCGAGCCGGGCTAGGCTCTGCAGCGCGGCCTGCTGCGCCGGTGTCAGGTCCGGCCCCGGGGTGTTGCGGCGCACCAGGAAGTGCAGCTGCAACAGCGGAGGCCGCAGGCGCGAGGCGAGGTCGATGTGCGCGGCGTCGGAGGCCGGAGTCGACGGCGCGTCGGAGGCTTCGGGCGCGGGAGTCATGATGTCGATATTAGGCACATTTGTGACGATGCCGGTCCCCCCGCGGGAGGACCGGCACCGTCGGGCCGGAGAACCGGTGGTGCGCAGCGGAACTAGGAGCCGATGGCGCCGCTCTTCTTCCAGACCGCGACCACGGAGGGGCGGGGCTGCGAGCCGCCGCCGTCGGGCCAGTGCGAGGTGGGCTTGTCGGCGGTGGCGTCGTCGGTCTCGCCCGGGTGCTGCACGGCGACGAGCACGCGGTTGTCGCGCACGACGGGGCCGCAGGTCTCGGCGCCGAAGGGCACCGTCAGGAACTGCTTGGTCAGGCCGCGGTCCTTGCCCTCGAGGACGACGCCGAACAGGCCGTCGTTGCTGTCGAAGGTGGCGTTGGTGCCGTCCGTGGAGATCCACAGGTTGCCGTGCGAGTCGAAGGTGACGTTGTCGGGGCAGCTGATCCGCGACACCTTGCTCTTGTCGAAGCCGCCGTAGTAGGTGTCGGCCGCGGCCGGATCACCGCAGACCAGCAGCAGGTCCCAGGAGAAGGTGGTGCCCGTGTGGTCGTCGGTGATCTCGAGGAGCTGACCGCTCTTGTTCTTCACGCGCGGGTTCGGCGTGTCGATGCCGGCCTTGCCCTCGGCGCCGCGGTCGCTGTTGTTGGTCAGCGCGCAGTAGATCTTGCCGGTCCTGGGGTTCGGCTCGATGTCCTCGGGGCGGTCCATCTTGGTGGCGCCCACCTTGTCGCCCGCCACGCGGGTCCACAGCGCGACGTTCTCCGCCGGCATGCCGTCGACGTGCGACTCGGCGCTGCCGTCGGCCTTGGTGGTGAGCAACGGGATCCACTTCCCCGTGCCCTGGTAGCCGCCGTCCGGGACCTTGCCGTTCTCGACCTTCCGGCCCTCGAACTTCGCGACGTACAGAGTGCCCTCGTCGAGGATGCGCATGTTCGCCTCCATCGCGGCGGCGCCCTTGCCCGGCTGGACCTTCCGCGAGCTGACGAACTTGTAGATGTACTCGAACTTCGAGTCGTCGCCGCAGTAGGTGACGACATCGCCCGCGGGGGTGACGTAGATGTTGCCGCCCTCGCGCTTCATCCGCCCCAGCGCCGAGTGCTTGATCGGCGTGGACGTGGGGTCGTGCGGGTTCACCTCGACGAGATAGCCGAAGCGGTTGATCTCGTTGGGCTCCTTGGACAGGTCGAACCGGTCCTCGTACTTCATCCAGTGGTGGGCGTCCTCGTCCTTGCCCACCCCGTACCGCTTCCAGCCCTCCTTGAGGCCGTCCAGCGGCGGTGTGTCGGTGCCGGAGAAGTAATTGGTGTAGTTCTCCTCGCCGGAGATCATGGTGCCCCACGGCGTGATGCCGCCGGAGCAGTTGGCGATGGTGCCCAGCACGCGGGTGCCGGTCGGATCGGCGGCCGTCCGCGTGAAGAAGGTGCCGGCCGCGGGGCCCCGGAGCTCGAAGGGCGTCGACGCCGTGATGCGCCGGTTGTACTCGCCGAGAACCGGAGTCAGCTTGCCCGAGCCCGGCTCGCCCTTGACCTCGACCACCGAGATGCCGTGCGCGGCCATCTCGATGCGCACCTGGTTCTCGGTGGGGTCACCCTCCTTGTACCCCTTGAACATCGACGTGCCGGTCGTGTACTCCTGGTTGCACACCATGAGGAAGGTATCCGGCTTGCCCTCCACCGCAATGAGATCGGTGAAGTCGTTGTTGAAGCCGAACTGCTGCGCCTGCGCCTCGGGGGTCTGGTTGTCGAAGTCGAACTGCGGAGCGCCCGGCAGCACCGGGTCGCCCCAGCGGATCACCACCGCCTGCTCGTAGCCCTCGGGCACCGTCACGGCGTCGGCCTTGTTCGGGGTGATGGCGTTGAAGTTCAGGCCGGGGGCGTTCACGTTCTCCGACGGTGCGGCGTTGCCCGCCGCCGCGCTCGACGACGTGCCCGCGCCCGTGGAACCCGAGTCGCCGCACGCCGCGAGGACGGTGACCGCGCCCGCGCCGATCGCCGCGACGCCGGCGCCGCGCAGCACGGTGCGGCGGGTGATGTCGCCGAAGTACTCGCCCTCGGACTGGTTGTCGTGCTCGCGGAAGCACTGGTTACCGCACTTGTACTTGCAGGTCGTGTGCGAGCGCGCGGACTTACCGTCGTGATCGGTGAGCAGGCGCAGGTTGGGCAGGCGCATGGGTTCTCCCTGTGGCTGAACTGGGCGGCTCGGGCTGAGCTCGTGGCTGGTCGTCGCCAATGTAGAACCGACACGTGATGAGCCGGCAAAGCTCAGGTAAACGCCTGGGAGAGCGCTCGCAATGGAACTGTCGCTACTTCGACCGGCGCCCCCCGTTCCGGTGCGTCCCCACCGATTCGCCCGGCGTTCCGGTGGGGACAGAACGGAACGGGTGGCTCAAGTCGGTCAGCCCCGCAGGTGGCGGTCGGCGAAGGCGTCGAGAGCCGCTTCGGTGCCGAGGTACGGCTCACCGTCGCGCGGCCAATGCAGGATGACGTCGGTGAAGCCCAGCTCGGCGGCGCGGCCCACGGCATCGTCGGCGGCCTCGGGGGAGCTCAGCGAATAGGTGCCGCCCGAGTCGATCGACAGGTAGCGGTCGATGCTCCCGCGGGCGCGTCCGGCACCGTCGAGGGCGTCGTCGAGGCGCTGGGAGAGCTCCGCGACGCGGGACCACCAGGCGTCACCACCGTCACCGTCGGGCCCGGTGGTGACCCAGCCCTGCCCCTGCTCGGCCACGATCCGCAGGCCCTTCGGGCCGTTCGCGGCGAGCACGAAGGGCATGCGCGGGGACTGGGCCGGCGCCCCGACCATGCGCGCGTCCACGGCGCGGTAGCGCGGACCGTCGAAGGAGATGGGCCCGCCCTGCTCGAACCGCAGCAGCACGTCGAGATCGCGCGTGAATTCGACGAACCGCTCGTGTCGCTCGCGGGGGGTGAGCTCGGGCTGCCCGAGGACGAAGGCGTCGAAACCCGTGCCGCCGGAGCCGATTCCCAACAGCATCCGACCGGAGGCGATCTCGTCGACGCTCGCGAGATCCTTCGCGAAGGGCACGGGATGCCGGAAATTGGGCGAGGTGACGAACGTGCCGAGGCGGATGCGTTCCGTCGCGGTCGCGGCCGCAGTCAGGAGCGGGACCGTGGCACCCCAGGGCTGGTCGGCGAGTGTGCGCCACGACAGATGGTCGTAGGTCCAGGCGTGATCGAAGCCGAGCTCCTCGGCCTTGCGCCACCGGCGGCGCGCTTCGGGCCACGGGTACTGCGGAAGGATCACCACGCCGAATCGCATCCACCCACCCTACGACGGCCGCCGCGGAACGAGGTGTTGCGTTCTGATCGTGCGATCGCGTCCTTGGACCTAAGGTTCTCTCATTGGTTCATCAGACCACCGGTTCTTTCGAAGGGATCACCACATGTCCTCCCCGGTTTCAACGGCGCCGCAATCCGGTGTCCGAGAGTTCACCACCAGGGCCGTCATCCTCGGCGGCCTCATCACGCTCGTCTTCACCGCGGCCAACGCGTACCTCGGCCTCAAGGTCGGCCTGACCTTCGCCACCTCGATCCCCGCCGCGGTGATCTCGATGGCCCTGCTGCGGTACTTCGCGAACCACTCCATCGTCGAGAACAACATCGTGCAGACGATCGCCTCGGCGGCCGGAACGCTCTCGGCGATCGTGTTCATCCTGCCCGGCCTCGTGATGATCGGCTGGTGGGCCGGGTTCCCGTACTGGACCACGATGCTCGTCTGCCTCGTCGGCGGCGTGCTCGGTGTCATGTACTCGATCCCGCTGCGTCGGGCGCTCGTCACGGGATCGGACCTCCCGTTCCCGGAGGGCGTGGCCGCGGCGGAGGTGCTCAAAGTGGGTGACACCACGGAGGGCGCCCAGGAGAACAAGCGCGGCCTGCGGCTGATCCTGATCGGCTCGGTGGCATCCGCGGCGTACGTACTGCTCGCGAAGATGAAGGTCGTCGCCGAGGGCCTGTCCGTCACGCTGCGCGTCGGCGGAGGCGGGACGGTGTTCACGCCCGGCCTGTCGTTCGCCTTGATCGGCGTCGGACACCTCGTGGGCCTGACCGTGGGCATCGCCATGATCGTCGGCCTCGTCATCTCGTACTTCGTGCTTCTTCCCATCTGGACCTCCGGCGATCTCACGGGTGTCGCGGACATCACCAAGGTCATCAACGCCACCTTCAAGCACGACATCCGGCTGATCGGCGCTGGCGCGATCGCCATCGCCGCGGTCTGGACGCTGATCAAGATCCTCGGCCCGGTCCTCAAGGGCATCGCCGATTCGATCGCCAGCTCGCGCAAGCGCCGCGACGGCCAGATCGTGGACATCTCCGAGCGCGACATGCCCTTCCCCTATGTCGCGGGCATCGTTCTGCTGTCGATGATCCCGATCGGCATCCTGCTGTGGCGGTTCACGACGGAACCGAAGGCGGGTTCGGACAGCAACCCACTCAGTGGGGGCTCGGGCGGCATCATCCTGACCAGCATCCTGTTCATCCTCGTACTCGGCTTGGTCGTGGCGTCGGTGTGCGGGTACATGGCCGGCCTGATCGGTGCGTCCAACAGCCCGGTGTCCGGCGTCGGAATTCTGGTGGTGCTTGCCTCGGCGCTGCTGATCCGCGCCGTGTACGGACCCGCCGAGGGCACCACCGCCGACGGGCTGGTGGCGTTCACGCTGTTCACCGCCGCCATCGTGTTCAGCATCGCCACGATCTCCAACGACAATCTGCAGGACCTCAAGACCGGCCAGCTGGTGGGGGCCACCCCGTGGAAGCAGCAGGTGGCCTTGGTGATCGGCGTCGCATTCGGTTCCGCGATCATCCCGCCGGTCCTGGATCTGCTGCAGAGCGGATTCGGGTTCTCGGGCGCCCCCGGCGCCAACGAGAAGACCGCCCTCGCGGCGCCGCAGGCCTCTCTCCTCGCCGATCTCTCCAAGGGCGTGTTCGGCGGAGACCTGGACTGGGGGCTCATCGGCCTCGGGGCGCTGATCGGTCTCGTCGTGATCGTGATCGATGAGGTCCTCAGCCGCACATCGAAGTTCCGCCTCCCCCCGCTGGCCGTCGGCATGGGCATGTACCTCCCCATGAGCGTCACGCTGATGATTCCCGTGGGCGCGATCCTGGGCCACTTCTACAACCGCTGGGCCGACGGGGCCGGCGATGCCGCGGAGGGCCGTAAGCGGCTCGGCACGCTGCTCGCGACGGGCCTGATCGTCGGTGAGTCGCTGTTCGGTGTGGTCTACGCGGCGATCGTGGTCGCGACGAACAAGGACGAGCCGCTGGCGCTGCCCTTCATCGGTGAGGGCTTCCTGCACTGGGGCGAGGCGCTGGGCGTGGTGGTGTTCGCCGGGATCACGGCGGCGCTGTACCTCCGGACCAAGAAGTTGGCCGCAGCACCCGCGTAGGGCCCGCGGCAGCGGACGCGCTGCGCCCGGACCGGGTGCTCATCGGGTCGTCGCCGGTGGTGGAGTCACCTCCGGTGGCGCAGCCCCCTCAGGCAGGCTGCGCCGAGCGCCGGTTCCGGGCGATGCTGGAGACGAGGGCGGCGGCGATGAGGACGACGCCGATCAGCCCGGTGACCAGCTCCGGCACCGGGCTGTGGATCGAGTACAGCAGGATGGCGGCCAGCGCGCCGATGGCCCAGTGCGCACCGTGTTCGAGGTACACGTACTCGGACAGTGTTCCCTTCTCCACCAGGTACACGGTGAGCGACCGGACGAACATCGCGCCGATGAAGCCGAGGCCCAGGGCGATGATGATCGGGTCGGCGGTGATGGCGAACGCGCCGATCACGCCGTCGAACGAGAAGGAGGCGTCGAGGACCTCGAGGTAGAGGAACAGGAAGAAGGCGGCCTTACCGGTCGCCTTCGCCAGCTCCGACGGGCCGGATCGTGCGCGTTCCGTTTCCTCCTCGAGCTCCTCGACGTGGAAGAAGTCGCCGAGGCCGTTCACCACCATGTAGGTGACGAGGCCGAGGAGACCCGCGAGGAAGACGGTGCGCGATTCCTCGACGGTGTGGGCCGCCCAGACGCCGGTCGCGAGCAGTGCGCCCAGGGCCACGACGATCGAGAGGCGATCGAGCTGGCCGATCCGCTGCAGCGGCTTCTCGATCCAACTGAGCCAGGTCACCTCGCGATCCGGGTCGAAGATGAAGTCGAGGAAGAGCATCAGCAGGAACATGCCGCCGAACGCAGCGATCTGCGGGTGCGCTGCGGTGATCAGAGTCTCGTAGCTCGCGCGGCCGTCCGGGAAGTACGCGGCACCGTCGGGCGGCGGGTTCAGCGCCAGGTCGAGCGCGTCCTTCGGGTTGAGGCCCGCGGTGATCCACACGATCGCGAGCGGGAACAGCAACCGCATGCCGACGACGGCGATGAGGATGCCGACGGTGAGGAACATCCGCACCCAGAAGCGGCTCATCCGCTGCAGCACGGTCGCGTTGATGACAGCGTTGTCGAACGACAGGCTGATCTCGAGGACGCCGAGGATCAGCGTCAGGATCAACGCTTCCGGGCCGCCGTAGAGGAACGCCGCCACGAGCGCGGCGATCGTGATTGCGAAGGACAGTCCGAAGATGCGGAACACGCCGGCGAACTATACCGGCAACGCGGTCCTAGAAGCCGCCGAAGTCTCCGCCACCGAAGTCGCCTCCGCCGAAATCTCCACCGCCGAAGCCGCTTCCGCCGAAGTCGCCGCCGGTGTCCCAACCGCCGCCGTCGCCGGTGTCCCCGGCGTCGAAGGATCCCGAGTCGAAGGCACCGTCGACCCCGGGATCAGCGAGGACGGCCGGCCCGATCCCGGCCATCCCGGCGAACATCGAACTGAACAGCAGGTAGCTGCCCACGCCCCAGGCGCCGGCCACGAGAGCGGGCTTCCACCAGGGCTCGCTGTACCAGCCCGCGGGCACCGGGCGACCTGCGACGACGCCGCCGGGGTAGTAGTTCGGGGTGCGGTCCGACGGTGCCGGGGACGCCTCGAGCGTGCGGCCGTCGACGTCCACCGAACGGTCCTCGGAGACCGAGCCGGCGGAGCGCTGACCGTCGAGCTCGGGGATCGGCGGGCCGGGGTCCAAGTCCATCGCGACGCGGGCTGCCCGCGCGTAGTAGAGGCCCTCGAGCGCGGTCTGCTTCGCCAGCCGCGCCTGTGCCGGGGTGTTCGCGCCGCCCACCTGGGCGCCGGCTGCGGTGTACCGCTCGCCCGCGTCGGCGAGGGCCTGCCGTGCCGCGTCGTTCGACCCGACGAGGTTGTTCACCTGCCCGGCGAGCCGGTCGATCGTCGCCCGGGCGTCGGCCTGGGCGTCCGACAGGGCGGTCGCCCGGGCACCACGATTGCGCACGACGTTCGCGACGACGAGCGCGATCACCACGATCACGACGATGACGAGCAGGGTCTTCATGCGGTCGACGTTACCGAGACCGGACGTCGCGCGGCTTACAGCTGTCTGAAGATTCGGACTTTTCGCCGACGGTGAACGACGGAGGGCCCGTCACCCACGCGGGTGACGGGCCCTCCGGTCCGGATGTCGCGCGGACTACTCCGCGCCGATGATGAACTCCTCGAGCTGCTTACGCGCGATGTCGTCGGCGATCTGCTCCGGCGGGGACTTCATGAGGTACGCCGAGGCGGGGATCACGGGGCCGCCGATGCCGCGGTCCTTGGCGATCTTCGCGGCGCGCACGGCGTCGATGATGATGCCGGCCGAGTTGGGCGAGTCCCAGACCTCGAGCTTGTACTCCAGGTTCAGCGGCACATCGCCGAAGGCGCGGCCCTCGAGGCGGACGTACGCCCACTTGCGGTCGTCGAGCCACTCGACGTAGTCCGACGGGCCGATGTGCACGTTCTTGTCGTGCACCTTGCCGGCGAGCGGGCCGTTGAGGTTGCTCGTGACGGCCTGCGTCTTGGAGACCTTCTTCGACTCGAGGCGGTCGCGCTCGAGCATGTTCTTGAAGTCCATGTTGCCGCCGACGTTGAGCTGGTACGTGCGGTCCAGTGTGACGCCGCGGTCCTCGAACAGCTTCGCCATCACGCGGTGGGTGATGGTGGCACCGACCTGGCTCTTGATGTCGTCGCCGACGATCGGGACACCGGCGTCGCGGAACTTCGCAGCCCAGACCGGGTCGGAGGCGATGAACACGGGCAGCGCGTTGACGAAGGCCACGCCCGCGTCGATGGCGCACTGCGCGTAGAACTTGTCGGCCTCCTCGGAGCCCACGGGCAGGTACGAGACCAGCACGTCGACCTCGTTGTCCTTGAGCTGCTGGACGACGTCGACACCCTCGCCCGGCGCCTCCTCGATGGTCAGGCGGTAGTACTTGCCCAGGCCGTCGAGGGTGTGGCCGCGCTGCACGGTGACGCCGGTCGGCGGCACGTCGGCGATCTTGATGGTGTTGTTCTCGGAGGCGTTGATCGCCTCGGCGAGGTCGAAGCCGACCTTCTTGCCGTCCACGTCGAACGCGGCGACGAATTCGACGTCGCGGACGTGGTACGGGCCGAACTTCACGTGCATCAGGCCCGGGACAGTGGCGTCGTCGGCCACATCCTTGTAGTAGTGGACGCCCTGCACGAGCGAGCTGGCGCAGTTGCCCACGCCGACGATCGCAACGCGGACCTTGGTGGAGTTGTCAGTCACCGTTCTTCCCTTCAGTCGGTGTCAGTCGGTCGTCGGAGCGGGATTCGGCGGCGATCAACTCGTTGAGCCACCGCACCTCACGCTCCGTCGTTTCCAGTCCCAGCTCGTGCAACTGCCGCGTGTACGTCTCGCTCGAGCCCCCGGCCGCGAGGGCCCGACGGAGTTCCTCTCGCCGCTCCTCGACCTGCCGGCGTCGACCCTCGAGGATGCGGAGCCGGGCCTGGGCGGGGGTGGCGGTGAAGAAGGCGAGATGCACGCCGAACCCGTCGTCCGTGAAGTTCTGCGGTCCGGTGTCGGCGACGAGGGCGGAGAACCGCTCCTTGCCCGCCGGGGTCAGACCGTAGACACGGCGCGCGCGGCGCTTCGACGGGCCCGGTCCGTCCTCCTCGGCGATGTAACCGGCGTCCTGCGCGCGGCGCAGGGCGGGGTACAGCGAACCGTAGGAGAACGCGCGGAACGGACCCAGCAGTTCCGTCAGCCGCTTGCGGATCTCGTAGCCGTGCATGGGGGATTCGTGCAGCAGACCGAGTACTGCGAGTTCGAGCACTGCCGCCTCCTCTCCGGGCACGACGCCGAGCCCGTGCGGCCGACGCGAGTGGATCTATCTCATCAATCGATCGGCAGTTGTATCGCGCCGATATATAGGACGATACCTCAGCGATGAACGCACGGTGAACGGCCGTCGGCGTCGCGTCCGTTACGAGGGCTTCGGACCGGGGCGGATCGGTCGGGGCGGAATGCCCTTGTCGCGGCAGTGCGCACCCGAGCCAAGTACATTGGATCCGTGCGGACGCAGAGGCAAACGGTGGACTACGCGCTGCAGCGGCGATCGCTGCTCGCGTCGGTCAACGCCGGGCGTACTGCGGTCAAATCCGTGTGCGATGCCGATACCTACCTGCTCCGCGCGGCGAAGTTCCACGGGCGATCGTCCGAGGTACTGTGCCCGATCTGCCGCAAGGAGCAGCTGACCCTCGTGTCGTGGGTGTTCGGCGATTCGCTCGGTCCCGCGTCGGGTTCGGCGCGGACGGACGCGGAGCTCAGCGACCTCGAATCCACGTCAGTGGAGTTCTCAGTGCATGTCGTGGAGGTCTGCAGGTCGTGCAACTGGAATCATCTGGTGCAGTCGTACGTCGCGGGGCTCCCCCCGCGGCCGAAGCGAAAACGTCGCGCGGCGCCCGGCTAGCGGATCCGACGGCCGGTCGGAACGACGGGTCGGCGCGGGGCGCAGTGAACGAACGAAGAGATGAGCGGAGAACCAGCGGTGACGAACCCGGGTGGCAACGACGAGCGGAACGGGGCGGCCGGAGGGCCGTCGCGGCCCGGAGGGCCGGTTCCTCCACAGCCCGCGCCGAAGCCGCCGGTCCCGCCGCAGGCGGCGCCGACCACGCAGTTCCCGCTGGTGCAGAACAGTGGCCAGGGCCCGGCGCAGGGCGCCGGGCCGAACCCCGGCCGTCCCGGTGCGGGTGCGAACGCCGCCTCGGCACCGTCGGGCGCGAACCTGCCGCCGGCGGGCGCCGCGCGCTCGGCGTACCAGCCCCTTTCGGGTCGTCCGGTCGACGAGTCCGAGCTCGCCGCTGAGGCGGACCGTGGCGGGCGGCCGCGCCCGGAGGAGCCGGAACAGCCGGTCGTGATCCGCAAGACGGCCCCCGTCCCGCCCCCTCCCGCCGACGGTGGCGGTGACGGTCCCGGCGGAGACGGTCCGGGCGGAGACGGTCCCGGCGGGGGCGACGGGGACGGTCCGGACGAGCCCGAGGACGGCGATCATGACGACTCCGACAAGAAGGGCCTGCGAGCACTCGTGAGCGGATCACTCCTCCGACGCGTCGTGACCGGCGGCGTCGCAGCGGTCGCGTTGATCATGGTGGTCGCGCTCCTGGCCTTCCTCATCGGCTACTGGCGCACCGATGTGCCGCAGCCCGGCGAGATTCAGACCGAGCAGGTCGCCACCATCACGATGAAGGACGGGACCACGCCCGTCGCGCGGGTCATCCCGGCCGGCGGCAACCGCGAGATCCTGCCGGCGCAGGACATCCCGGACGTGATGAAGAACGCGATCATGGCCGCCGAGGACCGCGACTTCGCGACGAACCCGGGTTTCTCGCTCAAGGGTTTCGCGCGCGCAGTGTGGCTGCGCGTGCCGGGCGTTGCGGGCGACGGCCAGGACGCGGGCGGCGGTTCCACGATCACGCAGCAGTACGTGAAGAACGCGCTGGTCGGCGATGAGTCCTCGCTGACGCGCAAGTGGAAAGAGCTCATCATCTCGACCAAGATGTCCAAGTCCTGGTCGAAGGACGACATCATGGCCGCCTACCTGAACACGATCTACTTCGGGCGCGGCGCGTACGGCATCCAGGCCGCGGCGAAGGCCTACTTCGACGTCAATGCGAAGGATCTCAAGGCCGAGCAGGCGGCGCTGCTGGCGGGCGTCGTCCGCGGGCCGTCGCTGTACGAGCCCACCACGCACCTCGCCGACGCCACGGGCCGGTGGAACTACGTGCTCGACGGCATGGTCGACATGAAGACGCTCGATCCGGCGCAACGGGCGAAGATGCAGTTCCCGAAGGTGACCGCGCTGAGCAAGAGCAGCGGCGACGACCTGTCCGCCGGGCCGAACGGTCTGATCAAGACCCAGGTGCTGCGCGAGCTCAAGGATGCGGGCATCGACGAGTCGACGCTCAACACGCAGGGCCTGAAGATCACCACCACGATCGACCCGCAGGCGCAGGCCGCGGCGGTGAAGGCCGCCCGGAACATGGCCGAGAACCAGCCGAAGGACCTGCGCACCGCGATCGTCTCCGTCGACCCGAAGACCGGCGGCGTGCTGGCCTACTACGGCGGCGACGACGGCAACGGTTTCGACCGGGTGCAGGCCGGCCTGCAGACCGGATCGTCGTTCAAGGTGTTCGCGCTGGTCGCCGGGCTCGAGCAGGGCATCGGCCTGTCGAAGGTCTACTCCTCGGCGCCGTTCAAGGCTCAGGGGGTCACGGTCACCAACTCGGACGGCGAGTCCTGCGGCAGCTGCAACCTGGCGACGGCGATGAAGATGTCGCTGAACACCGTGTTCTACCGGCTCATGATGGACCTCAACGGCCAGGCCCAGGCGGTCGCCGACGCGGCGCACAAGGCCGGCGTGGCGGAGAGCTTCGGGGACATCAAGAAGACGCTGGAGCAGTCCGACGGCAGCGGCGTCGAGGGCGGCGTCGTGCTGGGCCAGTACCAGAGCCGGCCGATCGACATGGCCTCCGCGTACGCCACGCTGGCCGCCGAGGGCGTCTACCGCAAGCCGCACCTCGTCTCGAAGGTCGTGACCGCCGACGGCCGGACGCTGCTCGACCGCCAGAACGATCCCGGTGAGCGTCGCTTCAGCAAGGACGTCGCGAACAACGTCACCGCGGCGCTGCAGCCGATCGCCTCCTACTCCAACGGCCACGGGCTGGCCGGCGGCCGCGCCTCCGCTGCCAAGACCGGCACCGCGCAGTACCAGGACACGGGGCAGAACAAGGACGCCTGGATGGTCGGCTACACCCCGTCGATCTCGACGGCGGTCTGGGTCGGCAACGACAAGGGCGGCCCGATCACCAACTCGTACGGCGGCATCATCTACGGCTCGGGCGTCCCGTCGGACGTGTGGAAGCAGACGATGGACGGCGCGCTCTCCGACTCGGACTACGAGTCCTTCCCGACCCCGGGCTACATCGGTGGCTCCGCGGGCGTGCCGGTGGAGACCCGGGTGCGGACGAGCTCCGCGGGCTCGGCGTCCGCTTCGGCCTCGGCCGATCCGAGCGTGAGCCGCACGGTGCCCGGCCTGCCGGGCGTTCCGATGCCCACCTTCCCCTGGGACCCGACCACCACGCAGCCGGGCAACGGCTACCCGACCTACCCCGGCCAGCCCACCACGCGCCCGCGCCCCGGTGGCGGCACGGGTAACGGCAACGGCGGCCAGACGGTGCCGCCGCGGGTGACGAACCCGGTGCCGTGACGGACGCACCGGACGAGTCCGGCCCGGGTGTCGGCACGGACGTGGACGCCGACCGTCTCCACGTCAGCCCGGGCCGCTTCGATCCGGCCACGGCGATCGAGCCGGACCGGGACGTCCCGAGCCGCACCGACGCGGTGGCGCGGGACTTCTCGACGGCGGTCGGCGGTCCGGTCGGCGCGCACGCACAGCTCGGCTTCCAGCGGTTCTTCACGCCGCTGCGGCTGATCCTGCTGGTCGCGGTGCTGTTCCTGGCGCTGGGCTGGACCACCAAGGCGGGGTGTCTGCAGCAGAAGAACGACGGTGGCCAGCTCGTGCTGGACTGGTCGGGCAACCGGCCCTACGCCGCGATGTGCTACTCGGACACGGTGCCGCTGTACGGGGCGGAGCGCCTGAACGAGGGCCGCATGCCCTACAAGACGCAGTTCTTCGACACCGATCCCACGGGCGCCCAGCAGGAGCGCTACATGGAGTACCCGGTGCTCACCGGCTTCTACCAGTACGCGTCGATGCGGATCGCCAAGACCTGGGCGGCGGTGCACGACGCCTGGGGCGTACCCGCGGCCATCGAGGTCGTGCTGTTCTTCACGGTCGTCGCGGTCGGGCTCGCGATGTTCTGGCTGATCGCGGTGTGGGCGACGACCCGATTAGCGGGTGGCTCCGCCGGCCCGGGCCGGCTGGCGGCCCGCCGCCCGTGGGACGCGATGCTGATGGCGGCGTCGCCCCTCGTCGTCGTGCACGTCTTCACCAATTTCGATGCGATCGCGGTCGCGGCGATGGCCGTCGGAATGCTGCTGTGGGCCAAGCGGATGCCCGCGTGGGCGGGCATCGTGATCGGGCTCGGCGCCGCGGCGAAGCTGTACCCGGCGTTCCTGTTGATCGTGCTGTTCTTCCTGTGTCTGCGGGCCGGCCGCCTGCGGCCGTGGCTCACCGCCTCGCTCACCGCGGCCGCCGCGTGGCTCGCCGTCAATCTGCCGGTGCTGGCGCTGTGGCCGCAGGGCTGGTGGGAGTTCTTCCACCGGAACTCGATCCGCGCGGTCGACATGGACTCGATCTACACCGCCGTCAGCTCGTTCACCGGCGGCTGGGTGTTCGGGGGCGCGGGGCCGCGGGGCGGTGCCTCCACGCTCGCGAACGCGATCACCCTCGTACTCTTCCTCGCGTTCGTCGCCGGCGTCGGCTACCTCGCGCTCAAGGCCCCCCGCCGGCCCCGAGTGGCGCAGCTCGCCTTCCTGCTGGTCGCCGGCTTCCTGCTGGTGAACAAGGTGTGGAGCCCGCAGTACTCGCTGTGGCTGGTGCCGCTGGCCGTGCTCGCGATCCCGCACACCCGGATCCTGCTGGCCTGGATGACGATCGACGCGCTGGTCTGGGTGCCGCGCATGATGTACTTCCTCGGCATCCAGAACAAGGGGCTGCCGGAGCAGGCCTTCACGGCCACCGTCCTCCTGCGCGACCTGGCCGTGATCGGCCTGTGTGTGCTGGTGGTGCGGCAGATCTACCGGCCCGACGAGGACCTGGTCCGGTCGACCTTCCCGGGGCCGTACTCGCCTCCGCTGGACGACCCTGCGGGCGGCGTGCTCGACGGTGCGCCCGACGCGTCCTGGCTGCGCAGCCGCAGGGAGGCGCGGGGGAGGTACCAGAGGAACAGCAGCAGCAGTGCCGCCCTGCCCCAGACGCCGATCCACACGCCCCACTGAACCCACCACGTGATCGGCGTGTTGGCCGCGTGCTCGGAGAAGTAGTTCCACACCGTGAGCTCGAGGCTCAGGTCGCACAGCAGGTACGCGCCGACGAGTCGCCAGTCGACCTTGAGCAGCACGAAGAAGGGCAGCAGCCACAGCACGTACTGCGGGGAGTGCACCTTGTGGAAGAGCATGAACGCGGCGAGGATCGCGCCGCTGACGCCGACCCACGGGTAGATGCCGGTGCGGCGGTAACGCATCCATCCGACGACCAGCAGCGCGACGATCGAGACCGCGATCAGCAGCGGCGAGAGCTTGCCGACCAGGTCGTCGTAGGCCTTCGGATCGTCGAAGGCCCTGAGCACGCCCCAGTACCAGATGGAGTTGGTCGACAGGTCCGCCGTGCGCAGCTCCTGGAACTTCAGCGAGGCCCGCCAGCCGTCGAAGCCGAGGACCATGAAGGGCACGTTGATCGCGACGGCCACCACCACGGCGGTCGCGGCGGTGGCGGCGGCGCCGACCCAGTCGAGCAACCGTCGGTCGACGCGGGCGTTGCGCCCGGGCCCGTCGGGCAGCGCGACGGTGCCGCCCCTCCCGTGGGTGAGCACGTACAGCACGAGCGGCGCCACGAACAGGCCCGGATAGATCTTCAGGTCGAAGCCCACGGCGAACACCGCGGCGGTGGCGATCGCCGGGATCCGGATCGACCCGCCCGTCCGATCGGCCCAGGCCATGATGCCGAAGCCGAGCGTGGCTGCGGCGACCACCGGAAG
The DNA here is from genome assembly GCF_012396015.1 of Tsukamurella spumae. Classification (GTDB taxonomy): domain Bacteria; phylum Actinomycetota; class Actinomycetes; order Mycobacteriales; family Mycobacteriaceae; genus Tsukamurella; species Tsukamurella spumae. The sequence goes on from NZ_JAAXOQ010000004.1 coordinate 90,949, forward strand.
CTCCATGTTGTGGAAGGCGTACAGCGCGAGCGGCGGGGCCACCGCCCACAGCGCGGCGGTGCGGCCCGAGACCTTCGCCAGTACCCAGGCGGTGAGCAGTCCGAAGGGCGCGAGCAGCACGGCCATGTGCAGCAGGAACTCGGCGTCGTTGTGCGCGCCGATCGCGCCCACCCAGAACAGCAGCCCGCTCAGCACGGGGTACTCGATCGCGCCGCCCTGCAGCTTGCCGTCGGCGTCGATCCACCCGCTCAGGTAGGGGAAGACGTGGTTGTTCACGTCGCGCCCGCTCCAGAGGAACTGCAGGTCGGAGTAGCAGATCCGGCCCGGAGTGTTGGCGAATCCCTCGGAGCGGCCGAACTGGTCGAAGGGGGCGCCGGTGCACTGCGCCTTGATCTGGTAGCCGATGACGAGCGCTGCAACGGTGAGACCGAGCACGGTCCACGCCACCCGGTCGGGGCGGAATCTGGGCCGGGACATGCGCTCCACCCTATCGGTCGAGGTCGCGCGGCCCGGCAGCGCGGTCGTGCCACTTCGCGAACCTTGTTAACGACCACGCGGTGTCGGTCGATCATCCAGTGAGCCGCATCGCGCGGCAGGGGAGGAACGGACATGGGGACGACGATGAAGGTCGCGGGGGCGGTGCTGTTCGCGACGGTGGCCGTGGCGGGGTGCGGGGACGGCGCACGCTCGGCCGGCCCGACGGTGACGGTGACCGCCGCCCCGAGCGCGAACCAGGACGGCTCGACCGCGGGGACGCAGCAACCCCGGACGCCGGCGCGGACGGCGACCGCCGCCCCGGCGGTCCCGAACCGTACGGTCACGGCCCTGCCCACGGCGGGACAGGTAGTGCGGGTGCTCACCGAGTCCGGTAAGACCACCTGCAACATCCGCGCCGAATTCGTCGAGTGCCAGTCCGTCGAGTTCGGCAAGACCTACCGGGCCCGGACGGGCGAGCCCGCCACCGGGTTCGTCTACCGGGGCGGGGCCCTCGACTGGTACTACGGGAACATGGCGGTCACCGTGCCCGCCACGACCATCCACTACGGCGGCACCTACAGCGCCTACGGCTGGACCGTCGAGGCGAGCGCGGGGAAGACCGTGTTCTCCCGCGGCGGGCACGGCGTCAGTGTGGACGTGGCGAACACGACCACCTTCTGACCCGGCCCTCCGTCGGGGGCGACCGTGGTACGTGGGCTCTTTCGCGCTGTCCGTGGGGATGACTAGTGCGCGGCGGATTCCTCGCGGAGGTTGGCGGAGACGTGGAAGTCCTGGCCCTGCTCGCGGGCGGCCCAGTCCAGCCAGCGTTCCCACGACCGCATCGACGAGGCCTGCCATTCCGCGTCCACGGTGGGGCTGCATCGTCGAAGGATCTCCACGGCGACGATGAACGGGGCGCGCGCGTAGGTCAGCGCGAGTCCGGCCGCCGGGTTCGGGAGGCGATAGCGCCGGCGATTCCACGGCAGCATGAACCGTTGTCATTCGGTGTCGGCCGTGCGGCCCCGGTGCACGCCGACCACCGGTCAGCGGCCGTAGAGGTGCTTGAGCATCACCCGCACGACCTTCATGTCGCGTTCCTTGCGGGTGAACGAGAGCAGGTCCATCGGCAGCGCGAACTTCTGCGCGGCCACCGACTGCGGCCGACTGAACTCGCGGAGCCCGTCGGCGCCGTGGATCCGGCCGAAGCCGGAGTCGCCGATGCCGCCGAAGGGCAGCGCGGGCACGGAGGAGAACGACAGGAACGAGTTCACGGCGACGGCGCCCGTGCGCAGCCGGCGGGCCAGCTCCCGGCCCCAGGCGAGGTTCTTGGTCATGACCGCGGCGGAGAGTCCGTAGGTGCTGTCGTTGGCCTTGTCGATCGCCTCGTCGATGTCCTTGACGCGCGTGACGACGACCGTGGGGCCGAAGGTCTCCTCGGTGACGGCGGTCGAATCGTCCGGCACGTCCACGAGGAGTACGGGCTGGACGGTCCGCTCGCCGACGGACTCCCGGCCGCCGACGAGGGCGCGGCCGCCGCGGCTCAGCGCGTCGTCGATGTGCGAGGCGATGATCTGCAGCTGCTTGGGCATCGTCGCGGGACCGTAGTCGACGCCGTCGGTCTCGCCGCCGTGTATCTCGCGGGACGCGGCGGCCAGCTTGTCGACGAACTCGTCGTACCGGTCCGCGACGACGTACACCCGCTCGACGCCGGCGCAGGTCTGCCCGCCGTTGCCGTAGGCGCCGAACGCCGCGGCCTTGACTGCGCCGTCGATGTCCGCATCGGCGTCCACGAGCATCGCGTCCTTGCCGCCGCCCTCGATCGTGACGGGGGTCAGTGTCTCCGCGCACGTGGCCATCACGGCGCGTGCGGTGCGGGCGGAGCCCGTGAACGCCAGCTTGTCGACGCCCGCGCGACAGAGTGCGGCGCCGGTGTCGCCGTAGCCGTGCACCACCTGGAGCACGGGCTGTCCGGGGCACGCGGCGGCCCAGGTGTCGGCGAGGAACTGGCCGACGGCCGGCGTCAGCTCGCTGGGCTTGAAGACGATCGCGTTCCCCGCGGCGAGGGCGTACGAGAGCGAGCCCATCGGGGTGTAGACGGGGTAGTTCCACGGCCCGATCACGCCGATCACGCCGAAGGACACGTGCTCGACGGTGGCGGTCAGGTTGGCGCCCATCATGCCGGTGCCGACCTTGCGGCGGCCGAGCACCTTCTCGGCGTTCTTCGCGGCCCAGTCCAGGTGGACGATCGCGAGCATGACCTCCAGAAGCGCGTCGTCGTGCGGCTTCCCGGTCTCGGCCCCGATGACGCCGGCCAGGTCCTCGGAGCGGCGCGCGAGCTCGCCGCGGAAGCGCAGCAGCCAACTGCGGCGGGCCTTGGGGGTGAGGCCGCCCCACCAGGTCGCGGCGCCCCGGGCGGTGTCCACCGTGGCGACGACGGCTGCGGCGTCCGCGATGGGGAAGCGGGCGACCTCCGCGCCGGTTCGGGGGTCGGTGGAGATCAGGTCACCGGTCTGCAGGTTCGACGGTGCGGTCATGGGTCCTCCGGGAGGTCTCGGTCGTCAGATCCATATGTTAGAGACTGTTCTCTCATCTGTGCTAGTTTTCGGACATGTTCTCAACGCGCTTCACCGAGCAGTTCGGCGTCCGGTATCCGATCGTCCAGGGCGGAATGATGTGGGTCGGGCGCGCGGGCCTGGCCGCCGCGGTGTCGGAGGCCGGCGGCCTCGGCATCATCACCGCCCTCACGCAACCCACGCCGCAGGCGCTCCGTGAGGAGATCGCGCGGGCGCGTGAGCTGACGTCGAAGCCCTTCGGCGTGAATCTCACCGTGTTGCCGACGATCGACCCGCCGCCCTACGAGGAGTATCTGCGCGCCGCGGTCGACTCGGGCGTGAAGATCATCGAGACCGCGGGGTCGAACCCCGCGAGGTTCCTGCCCTTCCTGAAGGACAACGGCGTCAAGGTGATCCACAAGTGCACCAGCGTCCGGCACGCGCTCAAGGCGCAGGCCATCGGCGTCGACGCGGTGTCGATCGACGGTTTCGAGTGCGCCGGCCACCCGGGCGAGGACGACATTCCCGGCCTCGTCCTCATCCCCGCCGCCGCGGATGCGCTGGACATTCCGATCCTGGCGTCGGGCGGTATCGCGGACGCCCGCGGGCTCGTCGCCGCGATCGCACTGGGTGCGGACGGCATCAACATGGGCAGCCGTTTCCTGTGCACGGTCGAGTCCCCGATCGCGCCCGAGGTGAAGCAGCAGATCGTCGAGAACTCCGAGCTGGACACGGAACTCATCTTCCGCACGCTGGGAAACACCGCCCGCGTGGCGAAGAACTCGGTCTCCGTCGAGGTGGTCGAGACCGAGGCGCAGGGCTGCGAGTTCGAGGACATCCGCCACCTCGTGGCCGGCGCCCGCGGTCGCACCGTCTTCGAGGACGGTGACGTCGAGGCCGGCATCTGGAGCGTGGGCCTGTGTCAGGGCCTGATCCGTGACGTGCCGACGGTGGCGGCGCTGATCGAGCGGATGATCGTCGAGGGCGCGGCCATCGTCGAACGGCGCCTCGCGCCGCTGGCGCGAGTGGAAGAGTCGGTGGCATGAGCGAGAGCTTCCAGCGCACCGTCGAGTCCGGTGTCCTGACGATCACCATCACCCGCCCGCAGCGGATGAACGCCTTCGGTATCCGCGCGGCACGGGACCTCGCGCGCTTCATCACCGAGGCGGACGCGGACCCCGGAATCCGCGTCGTGGTCATCACCGGCGAGGGTCGCGCGTTCAGCACGGGCGCCGACCTGGCGGGGGAGGCGGCGGACCCGCAGGAGGCGCTCGAGGCGGTGAATGCGTACGTGCGCGCGATCGTCGCGGCATCGATCCCGGTGATGGCCAAGGTGAACGGCCCCTGCGCGGGGATGGCGGTGGGGCTGGCGCTGGCCGCCGACCTGACCTTCGTCGCCGACACCGCGTACTTCCTGCTGCCCTTCGTCGGCATCGGCCTGTTGCCCGACGCGGGCACCACCGCGCTCGTGCCCGCCGCCATCGGCCGTACCCGGGCGATGGGCATGGCTCTGCTCGGTGAACGCATCTACGGGCCGGAGGCCCTCGCCGCCGGCATGGTCACGGCGGTCCGACCGGCCGAGGAGCTCGACGATGCGGTGGCCGCCGCGGCGGCGAAGCTCGCGTCCGGTCCGCGGGCGGCGATCGCCGCTACCAAGCGCGCCATGAACGCCTCCACCCTCGCGGGCCTCGACGGTGCCCTGCGCCGCGAGACCGAGTCGCAGGTCGTCCTGCTCAAGACCGACGACCACCGCGAGGGCGTCGCGGCCATGCTCGGCAAGCGCCCGGCCCGCTTCGCGGACTGACACTCCCCGCGATCAACCCGGGGTGATGTAAAGCATATTGCCAGGTTGTTTTATGGCGCTCTAAGGTTTTCCCGGCGGTTGAACTGCGGCCGAGTGACCAGGGGGAATCACATGACGGAGTATTACCAGCACCAGGCACCGGCGATCGGGATGCGCAATCCCGACGATCTGACACGGCCGCTCTACGGCGCGAGCTTCGGCGAAGCGACCAAACGCTTCTTCAAGTCGGCGTTCCGCTACCGAGGCCGGGCCTCGCAGAGCGAGTACTGGTGGACCTGGCTGCTGTACGTGATCCTCTTCGTCGCCGTCTTCGCCTGCAGCCTGATCGGCGGTGCCCTCGAGAACACCGCTCCGGTGCTCTCGTGGATCTTCCTCTGCCTCGCGATCGCCGGGTTGCTTCTCGGCCTCCCGATGGGGGTGGCGAACATCGCGCTCAGCGTCCGCCGTCTGCACGACGCGAACGCCTCGGGTTGGTGGTACCTACTGGTCTGCGTTGTGGGAATCGTCCCGATGATCGGTGCAGTGGGTCCGATCGTGATCGGCGTGCTGGCGAGCAATCCTGCCGGAATCCGGTTCGACCAGCAGGGGCCTTCGGTGCAGTCGGCGCAGGTCTAGCGGTCCGCCGAAACGCGGACATGACGAAGGGCCCGGCACCGTCGAACGACGGTGCCGGGCCCTTCGCGCTACGCCCTAGCGGAGAGCCCTACTCGTAGGTCTCGCCCGCCTCGGCCTTGGCGACCAGGGAGGCGGGCGGGGTGAACTGCTCGCCGTACTTGGTCAACTCCTGAGCGCGGGCGACGAAGGCCTTGGGGCCCACGGTTCCGTCGGCGCCCTCGTAGCCGTTGATGAACTGCAGCACGCCGCCGGTCCAGGCGGGGAAGCCGATGCCGAAGATCGAGCCGATGTTGGCGTCGGCGACGGACGTCAGCACGCCCTCGTCGAAGCAGCGTACCGTCTCCAGCGACTCGGCGAACAGCATCCGGTCGATCATGTCCTGCAGCGGGATGTCCTGGCCCGTGGGCAGGAGATCCTTCAGGCCGGGCCACAGACCGGTTCGCTTGCCGTCCACGTAGTCGTAGAAGCCGGCGCCGTCCTTGCGGCCGGTGCGGCCCGCGTCGACCATCGCGTCGACCACGGCATCGCTGCCGTGCACGGGCAGCGGGTTGCCGGCGGCCTCGGCTGCGGCGCGGGCCTCCTTGCGGATCTTCTGCGGCAGCGTCAGGGTCAGCTCGTCCATCAGCTGCAGCGGCGCCGCCGGGTAGCCGGCCTGCTGGCCCGCCTGCTCGATGAGCACGGGGTTCACGCCCTCGCCGACGGCCGCGATGGCCTCGTTGACGAACGTGCCGATAACCCGCGAGGTGAAGAAGCCGCGCGAGTCGTTGACCACGATCGGGGTCTTCTTGATCTGCAGGGTGTAGTCGATCACCTTGGCCAGCACCGCGTCCGAGGTCTTGGCGCCGCGGATGATCTCCACCAGCGGCATCTTGTCCACGGGGGAGAAGAAGTGGATGCCGATGAAGTCCTCGGAGCGCCCCACGCCCTCGGCGAGGATGGTGATGGGCAGCGTCGAGGTGTTGGAGCCGAGGATGGCGTCGGGCTCGACGATGTGCTCGATCTCCTGGAACACCTTGTGCTTGACCTCGACCGACTCGAACGCGGCCTCGATCACGAGATCGACACCGGCGAAATCGGCGGGGTCGACGGTGGGCGTGATGCGGGCGAGCAGCTCCGCCGACTTCTCGGCGGTGGTGCGGCCCTTGGCGAGCGCCTTCTCCTCCAGTTTCTCGGAGTAGGCCTTGCCGCGCTTGGCGGCCTCGATGTCGATGTCCTTGAGCACGACCTCGATGCCGGCCTTCGCGGAGACGTACGCGATCGCGGCGCCCATCATGCCGGCGCCGATGACGCCGACCTTCTTGGCCTGGTACTTGTCGTAGCCCTCGGGCCGCGAGCCGCCGCCGTTGATGTGCTGCAGGTCGAAAAAGAACGCCTTGATCATGTTCTTCGACACCTGGCCGGTGGCCAGCGAGACGAAGTAGCGGCCCTCGATGACGCTGGCGGTGTCGAAGTCGACCATCGCGCCCTCGACCGCGGCGGCCATGATCGCGCGCGGCGCGGGCATCGGGGCGCCCTTGAGCTGCTTGCGCAGGTTCGCGGGGAACGCGGGGAGGTTCGCCGCGATCGCCGGCGACGACGGCGAGCCGCCGGGGATCTTGTAGCCCTTGACGTCCCAGGGCTGCACGCCGCCCTCGGGGTTCGCCTTGATCCAGGCCTTGGCGGCGGGGATGAGCTCCTCGACGGTACCCACGACCTCGTGCACGAGGCCCACCTGCTGCGCCTTGGTGGGCTTCATCCGGGGACCCTGCAGCAGCACGCCCATCAGGGCGCCCTGCAGGCCGAGCAGCCGGACGGTGCGGGTGACGCCGCCGCCGCCGGGGAGCAGTCCGAGGGTGACCTCGGGAAGGCCGATCTGCGAGCCGCGCACGTCGGCGGCGATGCGGTGGTGCGTGGCGAGGGCGATCTCCAGGCCGCCGCCCAGGGCGGCGCCGTTGATCGCGGAGACGACGGGCTTGCCGAGGGTCTCGAGGCGGCGCAGGGCGGCCTTCATCGACTCGACGTTCTCGAAGACCTGCTGCGCGTCGGCCTTCGTCGCCTGGCGGATCAGGCCCAGGTTGCCGCCGGCGAAGAAGGTCTTCTTCGCGGACGTCAGTACGACGCCGGTGATGGAGTCCTTCTCGGCCTCCAGGCGGTCGATCGTCGCCGCCATCGACTCGCGGTACAGGTCGTTCATGGTGTTCGCGGAGCTGGTGGGGTCGTCCATCGTCAGGACGACGATGCCGTCGGCGTCCTGCTCCCAGCGGATCATGTTTTCAGCCATGGTGATTCGTGTTCTCCTGAAAGTCTTCCGGGGCCGTCAGAGGCGCTCGATGATGGTGGCGATGCCCATGCCACCGCCCACGCAGAGGGTCATGAGGCCGTAGCGGCCGCCGGTGCGTTCGAGGTTGTCGAGCACCGTCGAGACCAGCATCGCGCCGGTCGCGCCGAGCGGGTGGCCGAGCGCGATGGCGCCGCCGAGCGGGTTCACCTGCTCGCGCTCGAGCTTGAAGTCGTTCATCCACCGCAGCACGACGGACGCGAAGGCCTCGTTGAGCTCCCAGTGGTCGATCTGCTCCTTCGACAGTCCCGCCTTGGCGAGGACCTTCTCGGTGGCCGGCGTGGGGCCGGTGAGCATGATGGTCGGCTCCGAGCCCGTGACCGCGGTGGCCACGATCCGGCCGCGCGGGGTCAGGCCGGCCTTCTTGCCGCCCGCCTCGTTGCCCACCAGGATCAGCGCGGCACCGTCGACGATGCCCGAGCTGTTGCCGCCCGTGTGGACGTGGTTGATCTTCTCGACGGTGTAGTACTTCTGCAGCGCGACGGCGTCGAAGCCGCCCATCTCGCCGATGCCGTCGAAGGCGGGGCGCAGCTTGCCGAGGCTCTCCACGGTGCTGCCGGGGCGACGGTGCTCGTCGTTGTCGAGGACCGTCAGGCCGTTGATGTCCTTGACGGGCACGACGGACTTGGCGAACCAGCCGTTGTCCCAGGCGGCCGCGGCGTTGGCCTGCGACTGCGCGGCATAGGTGTCCACGTCCTCGCGGCTGAAGCCGTCGATCGACGCGATGAGGTCGGCGCCGATGCCCTGCGGCACGAAGTAGGTGTCGTAGTTGGTGGTGACGTCCTGGTGCATCGCACCACCGTCGGAGCCGAGCGGCACGCGCGACATCGACTCGACGCCGCCCGCGAGCACCAGGTCGTCGCCGAGTCCGGCGGCCACCTTCTGCGCGGCCATGTTGGTGGCCTCGAGGCCGGACGCGCAGAACCGGTTGATCTGCACGCCGGCCACGGTCTCGGGCAGACCCGCGACGGTGGCGGCGGTGCGCGCGATGTCGCCGCCCTGCTCGCCCACGGGGGAGACCACGCCGAGCACGATGTCGTCGATCGCGGCCGGATCCATCGTGGGGTAGCGGTCCTTGAGCTCGTCGATCAGGCCGACCACCAGGTCCAGGGGCTTGGTGGCGTGTAGGGCGCCGCCGCGCTGCTTACCGCGCGGAGTGCGGATGGCCTCGTAGATGAATGCTTCGGGCACGGTGTTCCTTCCATGGATGACTGTCGGCGGGGTTAGTCACAAGTGAATCACTATTCTTTAACTTTAGGCGATTCGGCTCCCGTCGAACATGTTCTAGAACACAATCGCATACATGACCGCTCTTGAGAACATCGCCTGGTTCCCGCGCACGGAGGAGCCCCGCAGCTCACAGCGCAACACCTGGAACAACCAGGTCCGCAATCACGCCGTCATGCGCGGCGATCAGGCGGCCCTGAAGTACCTGGACAAGACCCTCACGTGGACGCAGCTCGCGGAGCGGGTGAGCGCGGTCGCCGGCGCGCTGTCCGAGCGCGGCGTCTCGTTCGGCGACCGGGTGCTCGTCCTCGGCCTGAACCGTCTCGAGTACATCGAGACCGTGCTCGCCGTGACCGCCCTCGGCGGCATCGCCGTCCCCGTCAACTTCCGGATGGCACCGCCCGAGGTGGCCTTCGTGGCGCAGGACACTGGCTGCAGCGCCGTCGTCTACGAGGCCCCGTTCGACCCGCTGGTCGCGGCCGCGTCCGCCGCCGGCGCCGAGTTCGGCCTGCGCATCCGGTTCGACGGTGCCGACGAGGCCGTGGGCGCCCTGGGCTACGAGGACCTCGCCGCGGAGGGGCGCACGGCCCCCGTCGTCGACGTGCCGGAGGACTCCCCGGCCCTGATCATGTACACCTCGGGCACGACGGGCCGCCCCAAGGGCGCGGTGCTCACGCACGTGAACATGACGGCGCAGGGCTTCAACAACCTCATCGCCCCGGGATCGGTGGACAACGAGGCGGTGGGCGCGGTCGCGGTGCCGCTGTTCCACATCGCGGGTTTCGGCGTGCTGGCCACCGCCTTCATCGCCGGGACCACGTCGGTGATCTTCCCGTTGGGCGCGTTCGACCCGGCACAGACTCTGGACGCCCTCGAGCGCGAGGGGATCACGACGATGTTCATGGTGCCGATGCAGTGGCAGCTCGCGGTGGCGGAGCAACGGGCCCGCCCGCGCGCTCTGAAGCTCAAGTACGTCTGGTGGGGAGCCGCGCCCGCCAGCGAGACGCTGCTGCGTGCCCTGGTCGACACCTTCCCAGACGCCACCATCTGCGCAGTCTTCGGACAGACCGAGATGTCCCCGGTCACCTGCGCCCTCACCGGAGAGGACACGCTGCGCAAGCTCGGCTCCGTCGGCAAGGTGGTGCGCACCGTCGCCGCCCGCGTCGTCGATCCCGAGGGCAAGGACGTGCCGCGCGGCGAGGTCGGCGAGATCGTCTACCGCGGACCCAACATGATGGCCGGGTACTGGAACAACGTCGACGCCACGCGAGCCGCCTTCGACGGTGGGTGGTTCCACTCCGGCGACCTGGTGCGGATGGACGACGAGGGTTTCGTCTACATCACCGACCGCGCGAAGGACATGATCATCTCGGGCGGCGAGAACATCTACTCGGTGGAGGTGGAGAACGCCGTCGCAGCCCACCCGGCCGTCGCCGAGGTGGCGGTCATCGGCCGGCCCGACGAGAAGTGGGGCGAGGCCGTCGTCGCCGTCGTCAGCGTGCGCGACGGTGCGGAGCTGTCGGTGGCGGCGCTCTCGGAGTTCCTCAACGACCACCTCGCCCGGTACAAGCATCCGCGTGACCTGGTGGTGGTTCCCGAGCTGCCCCGCAATCCCGCCGGCAAGGTCACCAAGCCCACCCTGCGCCAGCAGTTCGGCTGACGCGGCCGTGTCCTGTGGTGGATCGACCCCGCTCAGCGAGGTCGATCCACCACACGCCGGTGCCCGGGCCGGCCGGCGCGGGTGTCAGAGGAGGCGGTAGCCGATCCCCGCGCAGATCGGACCGAGCATCCGCCGCACGTCGGGATGGTCGAGCGGCCGGGTGAAGGCGGGTGCCGCGGGCAGGGCGTCCACTGCGCGGTGCCACAGCACGATGTTCGCCGCACCGGTCATGGTCGACGGTGCCCACATCCCGTCGAGCTCCGGAAGTTCCGCGTGGACGGCGTGAGCCCACGCGCGGCAGACCGACCGCGGTGCCGCAGTGAGGGATTGGGCAGCGCCCTGGCGCAGTGCCCACGTGCCCGCGAGATCAAGGAGGCGGAGTGGGCGCACCGGTCGCCAGCCGGTGAGAACGGGTCCGCCTGCGAACAGGTCGACCGCGCGGACGCGCTGGAAGGTCTCGGCGACCGCGGTGGTGATGTCCACGGCGCTGTAGTGCACGCCGATCGACGGGTGGAGTGCGGGCCCGCACGGATCCGTCGGGTGCGGATCGAACCGCATCGAGGTCAGGGGGCCGTATCGGCGGGCCTCGTTCCAGGCGACGAGATGGCGGCCCGCGGTCCGGTGGATCCGCCACTGCGGGCCCGCGTACTCGACCACCTCGGAGGAGTGCACCGAGAGCGGGCCGGGCGGCACCCGGGGCACCTTCGCCGGGGTCACCAACGCGCGAGGTCCGCGACCATCTCGGCGACGACGGCGGGGGCGCCGCCCTCCGCGAGGAACTCGACGGGCGTCCGCAGCGCGGTCTCCTCCTGGGGTTCCGTCATCACAGCCTCGATCATGAGCGGCGTGCTCTCGGCCGGGATCGCCGGCACCACCTGCTCGAGCCCCGGCAGGGTCCTGGCGCCGGCCAGCTGCCACCGCGGGATCCGCACGTGACCGTCGACCATGAAGGACCAGAGGCGACCGGCGGAGCATCGACGCGATACCCGGGAGCGATCCACGCCGAGCTGCTCCGCGGCCTCGGCCAGCGACAGTGATCCGGCGAGGAGCGCGGCGACGCGGCGGGCCGCGTCGGTCGCAGCGGTGGCGGCGTCGCGACGGGGGTCCCGTGTGTCGAGGGCACTCGCGGCGCCCGGACCGCCGAACTCGCGCAGGAACTCCTCCTCCGTCGCGGTGAGCGGTGTGTGCGGTCCGGTGGTTGCGGCGAGCGCGAGGTCGATCGCGTGGAGCACCGCATCGCTGCTCACGCCGTCCACACCGTGGGACTGGAGGATGTGCTCCAGCCGACTATCGACCTCGGACATGCGCACAGAATAGCACCGTGATGCTGGTGCGTGCGTCAGATGAGCGGGCGGTGGAGCTTCGCGCGCAGTCGCATATCCGCGAGGAGCAGACGGTAGGGCAGGCGCCGTAGCGCCAGCGGGACGAGCCGGTTCACGCCGGCGAGAACGCGCCAGAACAGGTCGAAGCGGCGCTGATCGGCGGCGGTCCACTCGATCTCCATGGCCTCACGGAACCGCGGCGCGAGGAAGCCCGCCGTCTGGAACCGAGAGAAGCCCTTGAGCGGGCGGGGGACCGCGCCGACGAAGGTGAGGTCGACGAGCTGACGCAGGTAGTCGCGCGTCTCGGTGGTGGGCCGGATCTTCTGCTCGCACAGCTCGATCCACAGCGCGTCGAACTCCTCGGGAGTGCCGGGCCACATGTCCGGGTGCACCTGGAGGGTGGTGCCCAGCGGGGCGGAGTCGCGGTAGAACAGGGCGCGCTGCTCGCGGCTCATTCGTCCGCGCAGGAGCTGGTGGGTGTCCTCGAACCCCACGTACAGGCACATCGCCACCCACAGCTGCAGGTTGCGGTCCATACCGTTGTACTTGACCGGGCTTTCGGCGGTGGGCTGGACCTGGCGGTGGGCACCGTCGACCGCTGTGCGGTACCGGACCCGGTCGTCCGGGTTCCCGAGGATCGCGACGGCGAGGTAGGTGAAGGTGGTGCGGCTGCGCTTGATCGGATGCTTGTACAGCGCAACGGATTCCACGCGCGACTCCATCACCCCGTAGGCCACGGGCGGGTTGAGCAATTGCATCACGACGTTCGCGGGGCCCGCGGCGGCCGAGGGCGCGTCCATGGAATCGGCCAGGACGGTGAGCACGTCCGCGCGTCGCTCGGGGACCGCGAGGGCGATCCGGTGACCGGTCGCCACGGGGTCGACGGTGCGCCCGACCGCCGTTGGGACGTTCGCGGGGGCGATGGGTGCAGTGGTGGTCATGCCGGGTTCCTCCGGGAAGTTCCGTACCAAAACGGTGTGTGAACGTTCACTTACTTAGTAGGGTCGACGGTACACCGCGGACGAGCACTCGTCACCGAGTACGCTCGAAGCGGACCAAGGAGGAGTGGCAGGTGACGCAGGCGAAACGGAAGCGCCCCAAGGACCGGCGTGAACAGATCGCGCGGGTCGCTGCGGAGGATTTCTCCCGGCGGGGGTATCACGGCGTCGGCATCGAGCAGATCGCCGCGTCGCTGGACATCAGCGGCCCCGCGGTCTACCGCCACTTCCCCAACAAGTACGCCCTGCTCGAGCACGCGATCACCTCGGCCTCGGACGCGTTGGCCACGGCCGTCGCTGATGCGGCGGAGAAGACGGTGGGCGAGGCGCCCGAGGTACGGGTCGAGGCGATCCTCGACGCGGCGCTGGGCGTGTCCTTCGAGCGGCGTAACACGGGCGGCCTGTTCCGCTGGGAGCAGCGGCTTCTGGAGCGCGACGACCGTGCGCGGATCCGCCACCAGTTGACCGGCATGATCGAGACCTTCGCGGATGCGGCGGAGGCGGGTCTCCCGGGCGTGGGACGCACCGAGGTCGAGTTGCGGTGCGTGGCCGCGATCAGCGTGACGGGCAGCGTGACCGCGCATCGCACGGTCCTCGCCCAGAAGCGCGCGGAGGCGGTGCTCGCCGCCGCCGGGCGCGCCGTGCTGGCGCTGCCCGATCCGCCGGCGCTGTTCCGGCTCGCGCCGGAGCCCGAACCGGAGCCCGATGCGGGACGGCAGGGCCAGGTGCTCGACGAGGCGATCGGCCAGATCTTCGAGCACGGCTTCCACAACGTGAGCATGGGGCAGATCGGCCGGGCCGCGGGCATCGTGCCGTCCGGGATGTACCGCTACTTCCCGAACAAGGTGGGCATCCTGGTCAGCGCTCTCGAGCGCGCGGCCGATGCGACGGCGCGCATGATCGATGAGGTGTCCGCTGCCAATCCCGAACCGCGCGACCGTCTCGCGGCCCTGTCCCAGGCCTACGTGCAGTTGTCCTTCCGCACCTCGCGGCTGATGACGGTGTACTTCCGGGAGATCGGCAACGTCCCGGACGCCGACCGCGGCCGCCTCGCGGGCCTGCAGCGGACGAACATCGCCGCCTTCGCCGACACCGTGGTCGCCGTCCGCCCCGAGCTGAGCGCGGCAGAGGCCACCTTCCTCGTGCACGCGGCCTTCGCCGTGGTCTTCGACGTCGGGCGCACCCGCCGGTTCGACCAGGACCCGAGCTTCCAAGCGGAGGTGTACGCCATGGTCTGCACCGTGCTGTTCGGCTCCGTGGACTGACCGACCTCCCGGCACCTCTCGCTAGGGGCTCGGGGTGGCGGTCGGTGCACCGATCGCGGGAATCGTCGGCTGTGCCGAGCCCGTCGGTGCAGGTGTCGAGTTCGACGGTGCGGCACTCGTCGTCGCTGCCCCGACCGCGGGGCCGGAGGCCGGATCCCCGACCTCGGTGATCACCCAGTTCTGATCGCGATCGAGGGTGATCGTGTACGCGGTCGTGCTGAGCGTCCCCTGGGGGGACTGTGCGCTCTGCGCGGAGACGTCGACGACGACCTTCACCTGGTACACGCCGCCGACCTCGGACGAGACCTTGGCGACCACGGGAGTGGCGGTGGCGACCATTCGCAGCGGCACGAGCACCTGCCGCATCTGTTCGGCGATCGCGTCGTACTTCGCCGCCAATGTCGGTGTCACGCCGGTCTTCATCGCGTTGAGCCACGGGGTGAGGTCGTTGTAGTTCAGTGTCGCGGCCTTGACGGCGTAGTTGGTGCCCAACTGCTCGGCGTGCGCACGATCAGCCGCGCGCCGGTGGTCCTGGTCCGAGGCCCGGTGCTGCAGGTACGCGGTGACGCTGAGCGCGATGACGGCGACGGTGAGGACGGTGACGACGATCGTGAGCACGATCGACCGGCGGCGGCCGCTCGCGGGGCGCTCCGGTTCGTCGGCCGCGTCGACCTCGGTGGCGGTATCCGCGTCCTCGTCGGCGCCCTCCCCGCTCGTCTCGGCGGCGGTGTCTTCGTGGTCGATAGCCTTGTTGGCCATGAGGTTTCCTCGCTGTCGACGGTTATCGGGGTGCTGGGACGGTGATGGTCAGGCGCGCGGTGCCGTCGGGCGCCACGGCGTTGAGGGCGTTGCTCAAGAACGCGCTGAGGTCGATCTGGGGTGCAGTCCTGTCGATGGCCGAGAGAATGGCCAGGAACGGGCCGGAGGTGGTCGCGAGCGACGGGATCAGCTCGCGCAGGTAGGGCGTCAGACGGGTGACGAACGGTATCAGGACGTTGTCGAAGGGCTTGGGTGCGTCGAGGACCTGGATCATCCGCTGCACGTCCTCGACGGCGTCCCGGATCGTCCGCACGGTGCTGTCGAATGCGGGTCCGAGTCGATCGAGGGTGGGCGGTAGCCATTGCAGGTCAGCGGAATACGCCTGCGTGTCGGCGAACATCTGCCGGATCCCGGGCATCCGGGACATGAGGGTCGCGGCGAGCAGATCGCCGGCTCGGGTGAGCTTGGGCATCTGCTCGTCCGTGTTCGCGGTCGCCTGCCACGCGGTGGTGACGAGGTCGCCCACGGGCCCGGCCTGTGTCGCGCGATTCAGCGAGGCGAACGCCTGGAAGACCTGGGCCACCGTCAGGTACTGCGTGATGGCGGCCGGCTCCACGGTCGCCCCGTCGGTGAAGCAGGGCCCGCCGTCGGTGCGGGGTGCGAACTCCACGTACGGTTCGCCCAGCGCGCTCAGCTGCTCCACGGAGATCGCGCTGTCGCGTGGAATGCGGTACTTGTCATCGTATTTCACAGTGACATCGACTCCGCCGGGATGGGGGGAGACCTTGGACACCTCGCCCACCCGGACGCCGCGCAGCAGGACCGGCGATCGTTCCGCGAGCTGCGAGGTGTTCCCCAGCGTGAGAACCAGACGGGTGTACTGCGTTCCCGGTCGCACATCGAGGTAGCCGAAGACCAGTACCACGACTCCGACGACGAGGACCGCGGCGAAGGTGATGATGTTGGCGATCAGTTCCCTTCTCATCGCACCGCCCCGAGCATCCGCAGGGTCCGTACGACCTGTTCGGTCTGATCCGCGACGGGTACCGCGGCGGGGGCGGGAGCACCGGACACCTTGCGTACGTTCACCTTCGGTCCTTGCGCGAAGAAGGGTGCGATGGTGTCTCGCACCAGGTTGCGGAGGTTGGTCAGGTTGTCCGGCTGCGACGCCCCGATGGGACGGTTCAGCAGCAGCAGCGGTCCCACGACCTGCTGCATCAGCGTCGCGAGGTCGCGGCCCCCTGGAGTCAGCGGGGCCAGATTGCTGAACAGGGGACCGAACTTGCCGAAGACCTCCGCCACCCGCGAGGCCTCGACGTACATCGGCCAGCGGTGGTCGCTCTCGGGGGACAGGTACGACTCGATGTTCGCGGAGTCGGCTACGAACTTGCCCGTCATGCTCACGACCGATCGCAGCAGCGAGTCCAGCGACCGGGTGTCGGCGGACCATGCGTTCAGTGTTGTGGTGACGTTCGCGGTGATGCTGCGGGTGAGGCGTGGATCGGCGGGGAAGGCGGCGTTGATCCTGTCGACCGTGTTGCCCAGTTGCGCCAGGCCACCGCTACCGAGGAACGAAGCAGCGCTGGACATCAGATCCTCCACCTGCACGGGCGGTTGTGTGCGGGACAGGGGGATCACGTCGCCGTCGTGCAGTTCCCTTCCGCTCGACGAGCCCGGTGTGTGCAGACCGACGTAGAGATCGCCGAGCAAGGTGTCCTGCTGGAGTTCGGCGGTAGTTTCGGACGTGACGTGGGCGGGTTCGGTGATGGCGAGCGCGACCTCGGCGTGGTCCGCGCGCAGCGCGATGGACTTGAGCCCGCCGATCGATCGGCCGTTGAGCCGCACGTGTGCTCGATCGGGAAGGTTCAGGACGCTCGGGAACTCGACGCGCAGTGTCCACCCGCGCGCCCACGTCGCCGGTGTCGGAAGGTTCTGCGGTGCGGCGGACTGGAACCCGATCACTGCGAGCACGGCCACTACCAGTACCGCCGTCACGGTCCGGGCGGTTCTGCGGACGGAGCGCCTCATCGCGCCGCCCCCGTCCCGCGCAGGATCGCGGTGATGAGGTCGACGTCGATCCGATCGGGCCCGACGACGCGGCACTGTCCGGGGCTGATGCGGTTGACGCTGTCGCACGTGTGCTGCGGTGTCAGGGCGGGGATCTCGGTGCGCGGAGGCGAGTAGCTCAGTCGCAGTCGCATCGTGCGCTGATCGAACGAGACATTGAAGGCCTCGATCAACGGCGGGATGATGCGGGGGCCTCCGCGCGGATCCGGCGGGTGGTGCTCCGCCTCACCGGCTTCGACCTCTACCCCGCCGAGGATCTCGTGGCGGACTACCGCAGGCTCTTGACGACCGGAGACCCGGTGGCGGAGCGCTTCGTCGACGAGACCTTCCTGGGGCCGCTGGGACCGGAGAGGTCCCGTGATCTCCTGAACCGAGCACTCGAGAGCTCGGTGGACGACCTGCCCGATGCGCCGGAATCGATGCGCGCATTGTTCTCCGAGTTCGAGCAGGTTCCGTCGTGGGTGGACCCG
The DNA here is from genome assembly GCF_012396015.1 of Tsukamurella spumae. Classification (GTDB taxonomy): domain Bacteria; phylum Actinomycetota; class Actinomycetes; order Mycobacteriales; family Mycobacteriaceae; genus Tsukamurella; species Tsukamurella spumae. The sequence continues at coordinate 108,482 of NZ_JAAXOQ010000004.1, forward strand.
GCCCTCATCGAGGAGGGGGCCGCGGTCTGGCGACGGTGGGGCTATGCGCTCGGCGCTGTCGGCAACGCCGGCACGATGGACACCTACACCGAGGGCTCGTTGGCCGTTCCCCTCTCGCTCTCCGGTGGCTATGCCGGCGATTCGGCGCTCAATCGCTACCTCGAGACCAGTCGGTGGTGGATCGAGGTGTGCCGTCCCGGTGCCGTCATGACCCCGGGCTCGCTCGGCCGACGGATCTCGATGCAGGTCCGGGTCATGCACGTGAGCGTGCGGCGCCGCGTGGCGGATCACCCGGAGTGGGATGCGCAGCGATGGGGCCTACCGATCAGTCAGGCCGAGATGATGTTGACACTGCTCGGCGGCAGCGTCGGTCCGGCACTGGGGCTGTACGCGGTCGGCTACCTGACGTCCGCGCACGAGATCCGGGCGGTGCTCCATTTCAACCGCTACCTCGGCTATCTGGTGGGCATGCACTGGGACCGCTTCCCGACGACCGTCGCCGACGGTCTCCGCCTGCTCTACCTCTTCAACGCGACCCGCTCGTACGACGCGGGGAGCGCGGGCACCGAGCTCGTCGAGTCGTTCGTTCCGGCGTTCGCGCCCCGTGCCGGCCAGGGGCCCGCGGACCGGCTGCGCGCCGGCCTGCACCTGCGCATGCAGGCCGGCTACAGCAGGTTGTTCATGCTGCCGTGGAACCGGCGCAAGTACCGCATGCCGTCGTCGGCCCTCGGGCTCTGCCTGCTGCTCGCACGAGCCCCCGCGATCGTCGCGCTCGAGGTGGCCCGCCGGATCAGCCCTGCCGCGGACGCGGCCTGGCAGCGCGCATCCGTACGGGCCTGGGACCGGTGGCAGCGGTGGGCGCTGAGCAACAAGTCGGAGCGGTTCGCCGCCGCCACGCCCCTGCGTCGTTGATCCGGCGGATCCGGCCGCCGCTCGGCGCGGATTTCGCAGGTCGGCGGCCCTTGCGGTAGCCTGGGGCGGTTGCCGTCACGGCAACACTCCTGCCGTGGAGAGTCCACGGCCGCATAGTCCATAGGAGGAGGCGAAAAGCCCATGCGTAATTACGAACTGATGGTGATCCTGGATCCGAGCCTGGATGAGCGCACCGTCGCGCCCTCGCTGGAGACCTTCCTGAACGTGGTCCGCAAGGACGGCGGATCGATCGGGAACGTCGACATCTGGGGCAAGCGCCGTCTTGCTTACGAGATCTCGAAGAACGCCGAGGGCATCTACGCGGTGATCGATCTGACCGCCGAGCCCGCCACCGTGAACGAGCTCGATCGCCAGCTCAAGCTGAACGAGTCGGTGCTTCGCACTAAGGTGCTGCGGCAGAACTAGCCGTACTACAAAGCAGGGAGAAACACCATGGCAGGCGAGACGGTCATCACGGTCATCGGAAACCTGACGGCGGACCCGGAGCTGCGCTTCACCCCGTCGGGTGCAGCGGTGGCCAACTTCACCGTCGCGTCCACGCCCAGGACCTTCGACCGGAATTCCAATGAGTGGAAGGACGGCGAGGCACTGTTCATGCGCTGCAACATCTGGCGCGAGGCGGCGGAGAACGTCGCCGAGTCGCTCACGAAGGGCACTCGCGTCATCGTCTCCGGCCGGCTCAAGCAGCGGTCCTACGACGATCGTGAGGGCAACAAGCGCACGGTGGTGGAACTCGAGGTCGACGAGATCGGCCCCTCCCTCAAGTACGCGACGGCGAAGCCGACGCGCACGCAGCGCGGCGGTGGCGGCGGCGGTTTCGGTGGCGGCGGCCAGGGCGGCGGTGGCGGTTACAGCCAGCAGCCGGCCCAGCAGGCTCCGCGCCAGAACCAGCCCGCAGACGATCCGTGGGGCAGTGCCCCCGCGGCCGGGAGCAGCTTCGGCGGCGGCAACGACGATCCGCCGTTCTGATCCCGGGATCGAACACTGTGAAGGCGCCCCGGTTTCGCCGGGCGCCGAAGTAGACCTCATCAAGGAGTACCAACACCATGGCCGGTAAGGGCAATGGCCGGAAGGTGCGCGTCGAGAAGGCCGTCAAGGCCAAGGCGTGCACGTTCTGCAAGGAGAAGAACACCAAGATCGACTACAAGGACACCACGCTCCTGCGTCGGTTCCTGTCGGAGCGGGGCAAGATCCGCAGCCGCCGCGTGACGGGCAACTGCGTCCAGCACCAGCGCGACATCGCGATCGCCGTCAAGAACGCGCGTGAGGTGGCCCTGCTGCCGTTCACGTCGACGACCCGCTAAGGAGGGATGAAGAAATGAAGCTCATCCTCACCGCCGACGTCGACAACCTGGGCGCCCCCGGCGACACCGTCGAGGTCAAGGACGGCTACGGCCGCAACTACCTGCTGCCCCGCGGCCTGGCCATCGTGGCCACCCGCGGTGCTGAGAAGCAGGTCGAGGGCATCCGCCGCAGCCAGGAGGCCAAGCGCGTGCGCGGCCTCGATCACGCCAACGAGATCAAGCAGGCCATCGAGGGCCTCGCCGCCGTCTCGCTGACCGTGAAGACCGCGGAGTCGGGCAAGCTGTTCGGCTCGGTCACCACCGCTGACGTCGCCGCCGCGCTCAAGGCCGCAGGCGGCCCCGTCGTCGACAAGCGCACCATCGAGCTGCCCGAGGGGCACATCAAGTCCACGGGCTCGTTCCCCGTGGTCGTCGCCCTGCACCCCGACGTCCGCGCGAAGTTCGCGCTCACCGTCGCGGCGCAGTAGCTCCACGAACGAAGAACCCCACCGGCCCTCGCGGGGCGGTGGGGTTCTTTCGCGTCTCCGGGGCGATCAGACGGTGATCGTGCCCACGCACGGCGTGCTGGTCTGCGTGCCGATCCACTCCGAGCCGGCGCCCGCCTTGATCACCAGGTTGAAGGTGACGGAGCCCTTACCGGTCGTCACGGGCGTCTTGTTGAGCGTCGGCGACGCGCCGACGCCGGTCACCTTGGCGGTGCCGTACTTGCCGGACGTGGTGTTGTTCCAGGACAACGAGCCGTTCGACGCGAACTGGCTGAGGACGAAGTCGCGGTAGCCCGCGTTGCCCGTCGCGGAGACCAGGATCTGCCCGGGGCCTCCGACGGTGACCGTGACCTTCCAGGTGAGCTGATCGCCGCCGAGAGTGAACATCGGGTTCGCGCTCGAGCAGGTGGCCGTCACCGAGGCGGGCTTCGGCTTCGGCTTCGGTGCGGGTGCGGGTGCGGCCGTGGCGGGTCCGATGGCGAACGTGGCGGCAGCCGCGAGCGCGACCGCGACGCCGGCTGTGCGCGTCGAGATCGTGGAGGTGTTCATCGGTGCGTCCTTCTGCAGTCGTCAATGCTCGGACAAAGAGTACGCGTCGTAGGTGACCCGGAGAAGGTGCGTCCGGGCCCGGTGACGTGTTCGTGCAGGTAGGGGGCACGGCGGGTGACCGGCAGGTAACAACGAGGGGTGGTTTTGCCGGCCCGGCGACGACGGGTGCACTGACGACACGCCCGAATGTGAGTTCAGTGCGACACGCGGAGGAACTTCGATCCACAGGGTGGGGAAGCCGTTGGACCCGATCTGACCTGCGGTGGCCCGAATCGGCGCCACAGGTTTCCACAGGTTTTCCCCATCGGTCCACACCGATGTCCCCATGCTGACAGCGCGCCGTACACAGGAAATGCACAGATTCGTCCACAGGTGAAGTTTGCAACGGCGAGCGGAGGGCTTAGCGTTCACGTGCGTCGGTCGCGCGCCCGCACGGGAGTCCCCGGAAACCTGTCAGTGGTCCGCGCTAGACCTGTAGTGAGCGTTGGTGAGTCCCTGCGCGCGGCCCCCGGCGGCACGCGGGTGCGAGGAGAGGTGGGTGCGCGGTGTCGGTCACGGACGAGCAGGAGTTCACCCCGGACCCGGCTCAGCGCTCGGAGCCCGCTCCCAGCGGTCCGCCGCCCGAGGACTTCGGCCGCCAGCCCCCGCAGGACATCGCCGCGGAACAGTCGGTGCTCGGCGCCATGATGCTGTCCAAGGACGCCATCGCCGACGTGCTCGAGGTGCTCAGCCCGGGTGACTTCTACCGGCCCGCGCACCAGTCGGTCTACGACGCGATCCTGGACCTCTACGGTGCGGGTGAGCCCGCCGATGCGGTCACCGTCTCCGCCACGCTCGACCGCAAGGGCGAACTCAAGCGCGTCGGCGGCGCCCCGTACCTGCACACCCTGATCTCCACTGTGCCGACGGCTGCGAACGCCGGGTACTACGCCGAGATCGTGGCCGAGAAGGCCATCCTGCGTCGGCTCGTCGAGGCAGGGACCAGGATCGTCCAGTACGGCTACTCGGGGTCCGACGGTGCCGATGTCGCCGAGGTGGTCGACCGCGCGCAGGCCGCCGTCTACGACGTGACGGAGCGCAAGGCCTCCGAGGACTACGTGATCCTCGAGGAGCTGCTGCAGCCCACGATGGACGAGATCGACGCGATCGCCTCGCGCGGCGGCGTCAGCATGGGCGTGCCTACGGGGTTCACCGACTTCGACGCGCTGACCAACGGCCTGCACGCGGGGCAGATGATCATCGTGGCCGGGCGGCCGGGCGCCGGCAAGGCGTTGTCCCTCGATACGAAGCTGCCGACGCCGACGGGCTGGACCACGATGGGGCAGGTCCGGCCGGGGGATCACCTCATCGGCGCTGATGGCATCCCGACGATGGTGGTCGCCGCGACCGAGGTGATGACGGGCCGGCCGTGCTACGAGGTCGAGTTCTCCGACGGGTCCGTCATCGTGGCCGACGCTCAGCACCAGTGGCTCACCGAGGACCGGACTTCGCGGAAGTCCGCGAATTCGGTACGCGCGGTGTACAGCAGGGTCCGTGTCCAACACGCCGTCGCGGCGGTCCGTACGACCGAGGAGATCGCGGGGACGCTGCGCACCCGCACCAAGGACGCTCGACTCAACCACTGTGTGACGAATACCGAGCCCCTCCGTCTTCCGGCCGCGGAACTGCTCGTGGGCCCGTACACGCTCGGCGCGTGGCTCGGTGACGGAACATCGGCCGTCGCGCAGATCACCTCCGCCGACCCCGAGGTGCCCATGCTGATCGAGGCGGAGGGGTACCAGTGCACCCCGTCGGCGTCGGCGAAGTACCGCTACCGGATCGCCCTAGCTGATGACGGACTGCTCGCCCCGAAGCCGTGCGTGGTGTGCGGCACGACGTTCACGCCGAAGCTCCCGCACGTGCGCACGTGCGGGAAGGTGTGCGGGGGCAAGGCGAAGGCGGTCAGTGCGCCGGTACCTGCGCTCCGATGCAAGCATTGCGGGAACCGCGCCACGGGGAGTGGCGCGGAGTGCATGGATTGCTACAAGGGCCTCGGCTCGGTGACGGCGCGCTTGCGGACCATCGGCGTCCTCGGCGCGAAGCACATCCCGATGGAGTACTTGCGCGGTTCCGAGGCTCAGCGCCGTGCGCTGCTCGCCGGGCTGCTCGACACGGACGGCACTGTGACTCCGAGCGGCGGGGTTCAGTTCGGGGTGACGGATCGCCGTCTCGCAATGGATGTTCGTGAGCTGATCGTCGGCCTCGGCTACCGGTGCCATGTGTCGACCAAGCGGGTATCGGGTCGCTCGGAGGCATCGTCGATCGCCTACACGTTGACGTTCACGACCCAGGACGAGGTCTTCGGCTTGAGCCGGAAGGCGATCCTGCACAAGGAGCGCCGGCGCACCGCGAGCCCCGCTCGTTCAGGCACTCGATTCATCGTGGACGTCCGGCCGATTCCGAGCGTGCCCGTGCGCTGCGTGCAGGTGGACAACGAATCCCACCTCTACCTCGCCGGTGAGTCGATGATTCCTACACACAACTCGACCATGGCGCTGGACGTCCTGCGCTCGTGCACCGTCGAGCACCACATGCCCGGCGTGCTGTTCAGTCTCGAGATGAGCAAGACCGAGGTCGTCATGCGCCTGCTCTCCGCGGAGGCGCGGATCAAGCTCGCCGACATGCGCTCGGGCAAGATGTCCGACGACGACTGGACCCGCCTTGCGCGCCGCATGTCGGAGATCTCCGAAGCGCCGCTGTTCGTGGACGATTCGCCGAACCTCACGATGATGGAGATCCGGGCCAAGGCACGCCGCCTCAAGCAGCGGCACGACCTCAAGCTCATCGTCATCGACTACCTGCAGCTGATGACCTCGGGCAAGAAGGTCGAGTCCCGCCAGCAGGAGGTCTCCGAGTTCTCCCGGCAGCTCAAGCTGCTGGCGAAGGAGCTCGAGGTCCCGCTCATCGCCGTGGCACAGCTCAACCGTGGTCCCGAGCAGCGCACCGACAAGAAGCCCCAGGTGGCCGACCTCCGCGAGTCCGGCTCGCTCGAGCAGGACGCGGACATGGTGGTCCTCGTGCACCGGCCCGACGCCTACGAGCGCGACGACCCGCGCGCGGGTGAGGCCGACTTCATCCTCGGCAAGCACCGCGCCGGTCCCACCGCCACCATCACCGTGGCGCACCAGCTGCACTACTCCCGGTTCGTGGACATGGCCAAGGGCTGAGCTCGTCTGTAGGGTCCCCTGATGACATGTCGGGATCCGAACCTACTTGTCGGACACTTGGTGGTTCCGACATTTGCATGGGACAGGCGCGCGAACTCCCCGGATCTGAGGTCTGAGATGGCACCGTCAGGTGCATGCCGCCTGATCGGCTCGCGGGGTCCGCGGTAGACGTCTCGTTCCGCCGCGGCGATAACCTCTGTAAGCGGAGAGTCGCATTGTCGTCGGCTGAGCTGGAGGACCTCTGTGCTGCCGCGCAGTGGCGAACCTTCCGCTAGTACAGGGGCAAGAGCGCTGCTCGGGGTGGTTCTGGTCGAGCACCACGCGCCACTAGTGGCGCGGGTTTGAATCTCTAGGCGTGAGACAAGCGCGTGTGCCAACGGGTTCCCGTCCAGCATGCTGAAGACCGCGGCACGGGCCGCTTCATACAGTTAGTCGCCCAGAGGGGGCTCGGAGTTCCCAGCCTTCACACCCTTCGTCACGTACCTTGACGGCACACGCAGAGGTCGCCGCAGCCGCACGGTTCGGAGCAGCCGCATCGGTCGCCGCAGCCGCACACTGTCTTGAGGTCGATCAGGCCGAGCACGCGTTCGGTGAACCCTTGTGCCGGAGCGGTATCAGGGACTGCGGTGAGCCGCAAACGACGGTTGATCCTCGTCATCTCCGTGTACCAGCGGCGGCATGCCGGACAACTGTTGAGGTGGTTCTGTGCGTTCACCGCATCCGCAGAACCCTGCTCTCCGTCGAGATCCGCGGAGAGCGCCCCACGAAGCTGACCACAGTCGATGCTCACGCGCCCCTCCTACCTGTTGAAGTACCTACTCAATTCATGAGGTTAGTCGTGCCCGGCGCAGTCCGTCGAGGGCGAACGGCCGCCACGAAATGCTGACGAGTTGCGACCTGCCAACTACAGGAAGTAGTAGTTTGTTACCCCGTGGAGGTATCCGGATGCCGCCTGGCCTGGTTTCATATGGGCTATGTCGCAAAGATCCGGCGCGGACACGAAGCTCACCGAGCTGGCGTTCGCTGCTGGGCGCGGTGAGAGTGCAGCGCTGGAGGAGTTCATCCGCACGACCCAACGAGACGTGATCCGCGTGATCTGTCATTTGAGTGGTCCGCAGGACGCCGAGGACCTGGCGCAAGAAACCTTCTTGCGCGCCATAGGAGCTTTGCATCGTTTCGAAGGTCGGTCCTCGGCGCGCACTTGGCTCATTAGCATCGCGCGTCGGGTTGTTGTCGATGCTCGCAGGCATGCGCTGGCGCGGCCTCGGCTCGCGAGTCAGGATGTCCAGGCTGTGTTCGAGGCCACTTGCGTTGCGCCGGGGATGGGGTTGGAGACCCGCGCGAGCGTTCTTGACTTGTTATCGGGTCTGTCTCCTGAGCGGCGGGAAGCCTTGGTGCTGACACAAGTGCTTGGGTTCAGTTACGCCGAAGCTGCTGACGTCACGGGAGTGCCGATCGGGACCGTCCGCTCTAGGGTTTCACGGGCCCGCGCTGATCTGGAGGCAGTGACTCCATCTAACGACGTAGCAGCCGGGTAGGGGTTCCCCGCTTCCCGCCCTAGAGGTGAGGATGGCCAGATTCAGTGAGGGATCACGCCTGCTGGTACCGGTGATTGCGCCGAGCGCCGGACCTGAAGGAAGAGCACGCGCCGAGTGAGGTGGCTAGGTGCCCATCAGCGATGTCAGCGTCGCCGATCACGGTGTTCCTGGGTCGTGAGGTGTCGATCCTGAGATCCGAGGCACCGTACGTGCTGGGCTTGCCGATGTGCGGCAGAGCGCCCGGGTCGAACCGGCGCCGATAGCCGCGTGCCCGAGTCCGGGAATGTAGCGTCCCTCGCAGGAAAGGACGGTGTCGATGTGTGCGAGCGCCGGCCCCGGCGGTACCGGGGCCCATGCAATCGAGTCTGGCAGCGACCGTCCTCTGGTCTGCGACATCGCTGTTCGACAAGTAGTAGGTGTCGCTCGCCGGTAGGCGATTGACGACGATGTACACGGATGGTTCGAACTCGATCATGTCTGAGGGGAGACGATCGCGAACGGATCATCGTGCGGGTCGGTCCGCACCTCGAGCTCGGTCACCCACCGTGCCTGCGGCTTCCAGTCCACGTTCGGACCGAACGATCTGACCCAGTCGAAGGCCTTCTTGTTGCTGGTAGCCGTGTGACCGTCCAAGATTCCCGCTACTGCCAGTACTGCTGTGCCCGTGCACACGGAGGCCACGATCTCCGCAGTTTCCTGTAGCGCGCGAAGGTCTTCCGGTGCACTCTGGTCGGCGACGAGTCGCTCGATACCGATCCCCCAGGCACGATCAGTATGTCGACTGGCGCCGTGTCGCCGGTGGTCGTGTCAGCGATGATGCGGACGCCCTGAGAACTCTGGACGGTGCACGCATCAGTGCTGATGAAGGTGAGCCGGAAGAGCTCGGTAGCACACTGCGGGGCTTCTCGATGAAGTGGCTGAGTCTGCCGTCCTGATGGACGGGAACGTACTTGGCGCGGGCTTCGGCGTGACTGGTCAGCCGTGGCCTACCGGAGGTGTCGTAGACCAGTACTGAGTGCCAGGGGGTGGTCCAGATGTCGTCGTCCGGGGCGATCATTTTGATGCCGAGCTTCGGTGAGAGACGGGGCTGGGGATGGATGGAGAGCCGGACAGCTTCGGGGAATTGGGTATCGAGGATGTTTCCCCATGCAGCGCTGAAGCGGATCAGTTGGTATGCGCGCTGTTTGGCGTACTTCTGTAACTGCGATTTCGTTCCGGACCAGTCGACGGTATCGGCGATCATGAACCTGGTCATGCCGCGCAGGAGCCGGGCGGAATCCCCACCGGCTTTGACATCTGCGCGGATGTCGTCGAGTGCGGGTGCCCACTGGGTGTCGAGCTGGCGGCGTTTGGCGGCGAAGTCTCCGTCGCCCCAGATCTCGCGGAGGTCGAAGGTGCTGAGGTGAGACAGGCCTTCGTCGGCGATAATCTTCACGAGGGCGTCGTTGTACTCGACGATCGTTTCGTCGTCGACACCGATGACGTCGGTGAAGACGTGACCGTCGGAGCAGATGGTCACCCGTGCTCCCGGTGGATGAACGTGAGATATCCGGCTGCAGATCTCGTCGAGAATGTGCAGCGCGACCCGCTCGGCTTCATCGGGCAGTGTGCCGCAGACTTTGGCCGGGTTGGGGGACTTGCAAGGAAAGCCCGGAATGATGAAGTCAATCGGGATTCGCCGCTTGACTGCGGCGCGGATCGCCGCCAGCTGCACGGGCCAGTCATCAGGCGTCGGCCCATCGGCCTCGGTGGTGCGCCTGCGTGGCAGAAGCACCGCAAGGATCTCGCGTGCAACCTGGTCCGCCTGCTTGTATTCGCAGTCGTTTCTCAATACTGACGGGTTCACGCGGGTTTCACCGCGCTGTACCGGATGGGGAGCTCTGTCACTCCGCGAGCGAGGGGTGCGTGGAGGAACTCGAGTTCGCTTTCATCGCAGTCGAGGTGAAGGTCTGCGATGCGCGCGGTGATCGCGGCGAGGGTCTCCTGGATCTGGATACGCGCGAGATGCGCACCGGGGCAGAAGTGCGCCCCGTGGCCGAAGGCCAAGTGAGGGTTCGGTGTTCTCTGCAGGTCGAGTTCGGCCGGGCAGCGGAACTTCGCCGGATCATGATTGGCGCCCATCAGCGAGATGATTACCGAGTCACCGGCGGGTACCGTGTGATCTCCGAGTTCGGTGTCCTCGGTGAAGAATCGCCAGGTGGTCTGCCCGAAGGAGCTCTCGTACCGCAGGAGCTCCTCGGTGGCCCGGTTGATGCCATCGGGGTGGGCGACGAGCCACGCGTGAGCGCCGGGATGGCGTAGGAGCGTCAGGATCGTCATCCCGAGTTGGTTGGTCACGGGGTCCTGGCCGGCGGCGAGTAGCTGGAAGATGATCGAGGACAGCTCATTCGAAGTGAGATCGCCGTGCTCGTGTTCGCGGACCAGGCGTGCGAGCAGGACACTCTGATCGCCGGAGCCGCCGTTGAAGTGGGCGACGACGTCGGCAATGTAGCCTTCAAGCCCGCGCAGCAGCCCTTCGTAGTGGGGCCGGCGGGGATCGTCCGGTCCCACGGGCGCTACGACGCCGCCCCATGCCGGATCGAATCGCTGAGCGAGATTCTCCGGCAGCCCGATCGCATCACGCAAGGCCAAGAACGGTAAGCGGCCCGCGAAACCCTCTATGAAGTCCACGGATCCGTCGGGGAGGTCATCGATCAGAGCGTGCACATGTGCGCGGATGCCGGCGCGGTGCGCTTCGGAGCGCCGGGCGGAGAAGTGGTCGGCGATCATCGCGCGCATGGCGGTGTGCCGCGGTGGGTCCTGGTGTAGCAGGTGGACTTGCAGCCGCGAGCGCTGTGGTTCGGGCATGATCGATGCCTTCGCATGCCACTGGGCGTTGGCGCGGGCGTGGTTCTTCCCGAGCCGGTCGTCGCCCAGTGCCGCGTGCGCGGCCTCGTATCCGGTGACGAGCCAGGCATCGATCGCAGGGAATGCGACCGGGTGGACCGGTCCCCGCTCGCGCAGTGACGAGAAGAGGGGGTACGGGTCGCGGTAGTAGTCCTCGCCATACAACAGTGCAGGCTGTTCCCTGGTGCACATGAAGTGGATTCCGTCCGGCTATCGGGATGTGCTGACGGAGTCAACGATGGCCGCGACCTGCTCCGCGTTTGCGGGGCCGGCGAGCGTCATATCCTCGGACGTGGTCCGGATGTAGCGCTTCTCGCGTACCGCGGTGAGGCCGCGGGTTCGGGGGTCGGCCTCGAGCGAGGTGATCGCTGCATCCTGGGCGGTTCGTACTGAGGTGTCATCGCCGGTACGTCGAACGGCGATCGTGATCCAGTCCGGGTCGGCGGCTACGAGCTCTTCGTAGGTGAACTTGCCGAACGCGCCGTCGATGCGTCCACCCAGCGGGGTGGTTCCGGCGAGGGTGTAGATCGCGTTGGCGATCTGCCGGTTTCCCGGTGTGGTCAGCGTGTCCATGCTCGCTGCGACATCGAAGTGGAAGACAGTCGGCGTCCTTGAGCCGGATCGGATCTTGCCGCGAGCTGACTCGATTGTCTTCTTCATGGATGCGACCATCTCGTCGCCTGTCCGGCGGTGACCGGTCAGCGCGGCCAGGTCGCTGATGTCGGAGTAGACCTGGTTGAGATCGGTGCGGGGACCGGAGAGGAACTTCGCGCACGCAGATGACTTGATGAACACCTTCGTCAGGTTCGCGGCCTGGAACTCCGCGGTCGTGGGTTCGGGTGTGCCCATCATGTCCATGCTCGCGAACGTTGCCAGGAACACCTGCGCGCCAGAGGATAGGAGCTTCTCTTTGTCGATGTTGCCGTCCGAGAGTCGTTGGGCGGAGGTGAGTTTGTCGCGAACGTCCGGTGCGAGCGCGTCGAGACCTCGCGCCCAGCCGACACCGGCGACCTGTTGACCGGCTCCGAGGCGTGCGAGTAGATCTGCACCGGCGTTGTTGGAAGTGATGATCTTCGTCGGTGCCGTGTCGAACCGGTGAGGGTCTTTCCCCTCACAGTCGGTCGTCGTCACCGTCTCGAACGGCGCGCCGGACGTTGTCGAGGAATCTGCTGTTGTTCCGGAACACGAGCAGAGAACTCCACCGACGGTGACGAGGACCGCCGCGATCGTTGTCCGCCTCGAGATTGTTGTACGCACCACTGTTTTCACCCTTCACCATCTGCGACAGCTCAGTGATGACCGCCGCCTCACAGGATTAGTCGGACGCCGAACCGATCGAGTTCCCGCGCCCTGCGCTTGCGAGGATCGCGGCGGTGTCGACAGAGGTGGGACCCGCGGGTGGTCCATCCCGCACCACTAGGAGGTGCGGCTAATCGTCCCATTGGGCATGAGGCGCGGAGAGCTGTACGACTCCTGCATCTGAATTCGGTGAGAGGACTCGCTCCTCGTCAATCGCGGCGCAGCGTCAATCAGGTGAAGTGTTTTGGGCCTCGCGTTGCTTTCGGTGCGTCATGGTGAAGCACGTAGCGGCGAGGATCGCGCCGGTGGTCGCTCCGATCAGGGCGAGGGTGCCGTGAGGGGAGGTGGTGAGAGCGAGACTGGCGACGAGGGGGCCGATTGCGAAGCCTGCGGTTCGCGCCAATTGCATGGTGCCGGCGACGGTCGCAGTAGCGCCGGCGGGCGCGCTGTTCATCACCCATGCCTGGTTGGGGCCTCCGTAGAGGCCCATGCCTACTCCGATCACGATCAGGGCGAGTAGCACGACCAGGATGTCGGTGCGGCCCAGCACGGTCAGGGCCGTCAGCCCTACTACGACGGTCGTTGCGCCGGTGATCGCTACTCTCGCAGGGCCGCGTGCCTCGGCCAATCGCCCGGCGACCATCGATGTCGCCGCCATGACGAATGCGAAGGTGGTCAGCACCACAGCAGTTCGCGAGGCCCGCCACCCCTGGGTCTGGAAGACGTAGGACACGGTGAACTGCATGGCTTGCATCGCTGCGGCAAGCCCGAGTGTGCCCAGGAGCAGCCCGTGCAGGGCTCTCGTTGCGGTGATCGCTCGTAGCCGCTGCGCCGACCGGTACAGGACGCCGCCGGAGCCCTCGCTCGTATCGGTGCCCGGGGGTGGCCCCGGTGCCCGTGCGGTGGATGGCAGTGCACGCAGGATCAATAATGCCGCGATGATGGTGAACGGGATTTTGACCAGGAAGGCGGCCCGCCAGCCGGCCGCATCGACGACGAGTCCGCCCAGGATCGGACCTAGCACTGCTCCGAGAGGGCCAAGGGTGGCGGTCACGGACAGCGCCGTCGGAGCGCGTCCGGTAGGGGCGGAGCGTATCGCGAGCATGGGCATCATCACGAAGAGGATGGCGCCGGCGGCGCCCTGCAGGCCACGGACCGCAATGAGCCACTCCAGGCCGTGTGCGGTGGGCGCTGCCCATGCGGCAAGGCCACTGAGTCCGAAGACGCCCAGTGCGGTCAGCACTGCTAGGCGCATCGGCCGGTGATCGAGGAGGAAACCGACCGGGATCAAGAGCACGGTCAGTGGCAGTTGGTAGGCGAGAACCACCCACTGTGCCGCCGCGATGGATACGCCGAGATCGGCTGCGAGCGAGGGGAGGGCGATATTGACCACGCCCATCTCCGCCATCGCGATCAAGGACAGAAGTCCGGCAGCGGCCAGAAGCGGCCGGTTGAAACCGGCATCCGTGTCAGTCATGCGGTCCTGCCAGGTAGTCGACGGCGATGATCGGACGCCCGGAGCGGGGATCGGTGGAAACCGTTGCCGCGACCCCGAAGACGGCGTCGAGCAGGTCGACAGTGAGCACGTCGCCGGGGGCGCCGTGCGCGACGATCCGGCCGTCATGGACAACGAACAGGGTGTCGCACGCCGCCGCAGCAGCGTTGAGATCGTGCAGGGTGATCACCGTGGTCGCGGCTCGGCTGCGCAGTATCCGTAGCAGTTGGACCTGATGGTTGATGTCGAGGTGGTTGGTCGGTTCGTCCAGAACCAGGACCTCGCCGCCCTGCGCGAAGCATCGGGCGAGCAGGGCGCGTTGCTTCTCGCCACCGGACAGGTGTGCGAACGTGCGGTCCTCGAATCCCGCCAGCCCGACATCGGCGATCGCTCGGCGTACCGCGTCGGCATCAGTTGTGCTCGCGCCGCCGAACCGGCCCTGGTGTGGGATTCGCCCCAGCGCGACGACATCGCCGGTGGTGAACTCGAACTCTGTTCCGCGCTCCTGCGGCACCGCGGCCACCAGGCGGGCTGCCTCCGCTGCGCCCAAGGAACGGATGTCACGGTCGCCCACCAGAACTCTGCCGGCGTGCGGTCGTAGATCTCGGTAGATCGTGCGAAGGAGAGTCGATTTGCCGCTCCCGTTTGGCCCGACGATCCCGGTGATCCGGCCGGGCTCGGCGACGACTGTCGCACCGTTGACGATGGTGGTGCCCGACAGGACTACGTCGACGTTGTCGAGGTGGACGCCGGTGAGTGTGGGCCCGGTCGTGGACGGTGTCACGCAGTCCTCCTCTGATGGCGGCTGACGAGGTAGAGCAGGGTGGGGGCACCTATTACCGCAGCGACGACGTTGATCGGCAGTTCCTGGTTGATGACCCTGGTGGCCAGCCGGCACAGGAGGTCGACTCCCGAGAGCAGCAGAGCCCCGCACAGTGCGGAAGCGGGAAGGAGCTTGCGATGGTTGGTACCTACGAGGAAGCGGGCGATGTGGGGGATGACGAGCCCGATGAACCCGATCGCACCCGAGAACGCCACCATCACCCCGGTCATCAGGCTGGTGATCACGAACACCTCCGTGCGCACCCGCTTGGGCGAGATCCCGAGCGAATTCGCGGTCTCGTCGCCGACGATGAGCGCGTTGAGCGGCCGCGCGAGCGCGAACAATCCGATCGCCCCTGAGACGACGACCGCTGCGACGATCGGGATCGCGGGCCCGATGGCACCCGAAAGGCTGCCCATGAGCCAGTGGAGAATCCCCTGGGTGAGATTGATGTCGTCCGCCTGCAGAACCAGGAAGCTGGTGAACGAGGCGAAGATCTGCCCGATGGCCACGCCCGCGAGGATCAACCGCAACGGTGCGACGGCGGCTCCCCGCGCCCCGATGAGCCACACCACCAGGAACGCCGCCATCGCGCCGAGGAACGCGGTGACCGGTAACGCGAAGGTCGTCGACACGAGGGCCGCGGAGGTACTGCCTCCGAGAACCAGAGTGGCGACCGCCCCGAAGGAAGCACCCGACGAGACCCCGAGCAAGTAGGGGTCGGCCAGCGGATTACGAACGATCGCCTGCACCGCGACGCCCACCACACCGAGCCCCGCCCCGATCAGCGCCGCGAGAACCGGCCGGGGGAACCGGACACGCCAGATGATGATCTCGTGGCTTCCCTCGACTAAAGGGCGTCCGAGCAACTGATCGGTCAGTATTCGCCACACGTCCGCCGCGGCGATGTCGGTGGACCCGAACGTCACCCCGAGTACCAGCAGGGCGATCAGCGCCGGAACGCCCATGCCCCACAGCAATAGTCGTCGTGATCTCCCCAGTGCTGCGACGGCCGTCATCGAAGCTTGGAAAGCTCTTGTGAGAGAGAACGGATGACTGTCGCGTTCTCCACACCCGGGAGGGTGAGGTCCTCGGCGTAGGCGCGCACGAACCTACCCTCTCGTACCGCGCGTAGGCCTGCGATCCGCGGATCACTCTTCAGCTGGTCGAGTAACGCCTGGTAGCTGCGGTCGACGGCGTCCTGAGACGACTGTCGTGTGACGGCGACGACGATCAGGTCTGGATCGCCCGCAACAACGTCCTCCCACGAGCTCGCGAACTGCGCCTTATCGACTGCGCGGAAGATGTTCGTTCCACCGGCGAGCTCGATGATCGCGTTTCCGATCTGGCGGTTGCCGATGGTGCTCGCCTGATCGTTGTTGCGGGCCGACGTCAGGTACAGCACCTTCGGGCGCTTCGCGTCAGCGGCTACCGGTTCGGTTCGCATCGACTCGACCAGCTTCTCGCCCTCCTGCTGGTGCCCGACCAAGGCTGCCAGTGACCGGATATCGGCTGTCACACCGTCGAGAGTGGTGACCGGTGCGGTGAGGGAGGCAGTGCAGGCGGACGAGCGGAGTACGACGCGCTTCATGCCTGCGGCCTGGAAGTCCGCTGCCGTGGGGCCGGTGACGCCCATCATGGTCATGCCCTCGTAGGGATCGATGTAGACCTGCGCGCCGGACTGCAGGAGCTTCTCCTTATCGGCTGCGCGGGCTCCCAGCGAGGGCACCTTCTCCGCCTGCGCTCGGACGTCGGCGGACAGCGCACCGGCCCCGTCGGACCACGCAGTACCCACAACCTTGTCGGCCGCCCCTAGACGAATGAGCAGCTCCAGTGCCGCGGTGTTGCCGGTAGCGATCTTCTCGACGGGGTGATCGAACGAGACTTCCGTACCGTCGCACAACTTCATGACCGCCGGAGACGTCGCGCTCGACGACTGCGAGTTCGGCTCTACCGTGGAGCAACCCCCGAGCGTAACTGCCAGTGCGAGCCCGGTTGCCGCGGCGCCGACGACCGATCGGAAGGTGCTCCGTGTGCTTTGCATAGCTGCATTGAACACCAGCGCGCGCGACGTGTATACCGCAGTGGGGTAGCTGGACTTGGAGGCGAAACAATAGGAGCCCCTTGGGGATAGGGCAGAGACTGGTGGGAACTATTCGGCCCTTTCACACGACGCCATTGGCGATCGCTCCGGTGTGCGCGCCGTGCCGCTCGGCGCGCTCAGCGCGGCCGTCGTCGGGATCGTCCACCGAACGCCTGCACAGCCGCTTCGGCCCTTGCTGGCACGCTCGTACCAATGTCACGGAGGATCAGATCGGATCCACGCCGCGACCGGCACCCACCGGGCCTCGCGGCAAAGGCCTAGGAATCCTCCGAGCGCGGCAATACGGAGTTGAACCCCCGACGGGGTGGGCCTGGACCCACCCCGTCGTCGGCACGATATGATGACTTCATCAATTCGCTGAATCAAAGGTGATGGAATGCTCGACCAGGGCGTGGCGCCGCTGTACGCGATCAAGGCGGATCTGTTCAAGGGGCTCGCGCATCCCTTGCGGATCCGGGTTCTGGAGGTGTTGGCCGCGGCTCCGGACTACCAGTGCGGGGTGAGCGATCTCCTCGCGGCGACGGGGTTGGAGGCATCGCACCTGTCGCAGCATCTGGCGACATTGCGGCGCCACCGGGTGGTGGTGAGCTCCCGTACGGGCAGTGCGGTGACCTACCGGCTCGCGCACCCGAAAGTGGCCGAGCTGCTGGCGATCGCCCGGGTCTTCCTCCATGACACGCTCGCCGACAGCACGGCCGCCCTGGAGGCGGTCGAGATGTTGCCGGCCGTGCCGTCCGAGCGTGATGGCGTGTGATGGCACCGGATGCCGTGTCCTGGCGTGAACGCGTCTGGTCGGTCGCGCGGGGGCCGTTGCCCAGACCGGAAGATCTACCGAGTCGGGCGGACTACGCGGAACTTCCGCGCACGTGGCGCGGCGATCTGGTGGCCGGGGTCACGGTAGGGGTGGTCGCGCTTCCCCTCGCGCTGGCGTTCGGGGTCAGTGCCGGGGTGGGCGCGGAGGCGGGGCTGATCACCGCGATCATCGCCGGCGTCTGCGCTGCGGTCTTCGGTGGGTCGAATGTGCAGGTATCGGGCCCCACGGGCGCGATGGTCGTGGTGCTCGCGCCGATCGTGGCGTCGTCGGGTGTGGGTACGGTCGCGCTGCTCAGCGTCCTCGCGGGGGTGGTCCTGTTCCTGCTCGGCGCGGCGCGAGTCGGGCGGGCCGTGGGATACATTCCGTGGCCGGTGATCGAGGGGTTCACCGCGGGTATCGGGGTGATCATCTTCCTGCAGCAGGTGCCCTCGGCCCTCTCCTCACCCGTCGCTCCGGGGGCGAACGCGCTGACCGCAGCAGTGGAGTCCGCGGCGCGTGCGCACTGGCCGAGCGCCGGGGTCAGCGCCGCGATGGTCCTGCTCGTGGCGGTGGTGATGATCGCTGTGCCGCGAGTGCACCGCGCGCTGCCCGCGGGGCTGATCGCGATCGCGGCGGTCACCACGGCGGTGGCCGTGTTCGATGTCGCGACCCCGGTCATCGGGGCGCTGCCCTCGCGGCTACCGGCACCGCACCTGCCCGCGGTGGAATGGACGCAGCTGCCGGGCTTGACGGGCGCCGTGCTGGCGATCGCGGCCCTCGCGGCGATCGAGTCGCTGCTGTCCGCCCGGGTGGCCTCCACCATGCCCGGTCCGTCCGGGGAGACGACGGGGCCGTTCAACGCCGACCGCGAGCTGGTCGGTCAGGGAGTGGCATCGATCGCGGCCGGCATGTTCGGCGGAATGCCGGCCACGGGGGCGATCGCCCGCACGGCGGTGAATGTGCGCTCGGGCGGCCGCACCCGGGTGGCGGCGATCGTCCACTCGATCGTGCTCGTGATCGTGGTCTACGCGGCGTCCACGGTGGTCGGCAGGATTCCGCTCGCCGCGCTCGCCGGAGTGCTGATGGTCACTGCCGCGCGGATGGTCTCACCGTCGGTGATCCGTCGGATCCTGCGCTCCACCCGCTCCGACGCCCTGACCTTCGTCGCAACCGCGATCATCACCGTCTCCTTCGACCTGATCGTGGCCATCGAGATCGGCATCGCATGCGCCGCGCTGCTGACGCTGCGCAAGTTCGCCGGGATGGGCGCGGTGCGGCGCGAGCGACTCCCCGGTGCTCCGCAGAGCTGCGACGACCAGATCGCCCTGCTCCGCCTGGACGGGCTGATGTTCTTCGGTGCGGCCGACCGGATCCAGCAGGAACTGACCACCATCAGGGGAGTGAAGGTGATCGTTCTGCGCCTGTCCCAGGTGCAGTACGTGGACGCCACCGGCGCGCAGGCCCTCGCCGAAACCGTCCAGGCGCTGGAGCGGCAGGGCGTCACCGTCCTCCTCAAAGGCATTCGCCCCGAGCATCTTCCGGTCATCAGCCGGGTCGGTGTCCTGGAGCACCTGCGCCATGAACGACACCTCTTCACCTCGCTCGACGCGGCCGTCGCGCACGCGCGCGAACACGTCCGACGATCCGCGCACGAGAACGCCACGAACGGCCGCGATGACGCGCGGCCGTGATCGCGGGCAACGTCCGGTCCGCCGGGAAACGCCGCCGCCAGGGCTTCGCAATACCGCACGCGCGTCGTCCGGTGCGGCGGCGTTCCACGGACCTTCCAGCACAGTCCCCGTCGGTGACGGAGATCAGCCCTCCCGGTCCTGACGCCGCAGGGTGGGTTTGTCGATCTTGCCCACGGGGTTCTTCGGGATGTCGTCGAGCAGGATCAGGTCGACGGGGACCTTGACCTTCGCCAGTTCACCGCGCAGGCCGTCGAGCAGTTCCTCGGAGGTCACCGTCGCACCCTCGCGCAGCGAGACGTACGCGACCGGTACCTCGCCCAGCACGTCGTGCGGCCGGCCGATCACCGCCGCCTCGAAGACCCGCGGATCGTGGTACAGCTGCGCCTCGATCTCCTTGGGGTAGATGTTCTCCCCGCCACGGATCACCATGTCCTTCACGCGATCCACGAGCCGCAGGTAGCCGTCCTCGTCGAGGAGGCCGACGTCGCCGGTGCGCAGCCAACCGTCCACGATCGTCTCCGCCGTCGCGTCGGGCCGATTCAGATACCCGGCCATCACCACGTCGCCCGCGATGAGCACCTCGCCGGTCTCGCCGGGCGGGACGTCGCGGAGCGCACCGTCGACGATGCGGATCCGTTGGCCCGGCAGCGCGGGCCCGACGGTGCCGGGCTTGCGCGGACCGTCGAGCGGGTTGATGGCGGACGCGGTGGTGGTCTCCGACAGCCCGTACCCCTCGACGATCGGCACTCCGAACCGGGACTCGAACCGCTCGATCAGATCGACGGGCATCGGTGCGGCGCCGCAGATTCCGAACCGCAGCGACGACGTGTCCGGCTCGACTTCCTCCGGGAGGGCGGTCAACATCGCGTAGATCGCCGGGACCGCGGAGAAGTAGGTCGGGCGGTGCCGCTCGACCGCGGGGAAGAACTCGTCCGGCCGGAAGCGGCCGACGATCGTGGTACGGCCGCCCGCACGGAGCGGGGTGAGCGTGCCGAGCACCACGCCGTTGGCGTGGAACAGGGGCAGCACCAGCAGGCTGTGATCGTGCTCGGTGAACGAGAAGTGCTCGATGAACGAGGCCGTCATCGCCGCGATGTTGCCGTGAGTGATCATCACCCCCTTGGGCTTGCCGGTGGTGCCGGCGGTGTAGATCAGCAGCGCGAGATCGGTGGGACGGACGGCCACCGGTGGCGCTCCCTCGCCCTCGGCCCCGGCCAGCAGCTCCTCGCACGAGAGCGCCGCGATACCGTCGGGTGTGGTGGCGCCGGCCTCGGTCACGAGCACCCGCGCCCCGGCATCCGCCGCCTGGTAGGCGATCTCGGGCGGTGCGAGCGCCGGATTGATCGGCGTGACCGCCGCTCCGAGCCGCCACGCCGCGAACACCGCGACGACGAGTTCGACCCGGTTCGGCAGCAGCAGGCCGACCACGTCACCCGCCGCGACGCCGGAGTCCCGGAGCCGGGCGGCGGCGGTCCGGACGGCCGCCGCGAACTCGCTGTTGGACAGCTCGAGGCGGTCGTCGGCGAGCGCGGGGTCCGATGGTGCCCGGGACGCCCGGATCTCCGGGAGCCCGGGTACATCGGGAAGGTCGCGCACCGTCATCGGTTCACCGTGACGATGGGCTCCTGGATCAGCCCGAAGGTGCGCAGTACACCTTCGAGTTCGCGGTGCCCGAACGCCTGGCAACCGGACGCGAGTCCGACCCTGCGTGGGGGCTGCTGCAACAGGGAGTACGCGGCATAGGCCTGCAGCAGACCCGTCTGCTTGTAGTTGCTGTTGCCGTGGATCACCACGTGCGAGCGGCCGAGCGGACCGGACGCGTGGACCGAGTCCAGCGACTTGTTGATCCGCGGGTTCTCGCGCGGCGGCATCTCGTTCATCACCTGCGCGGCAACGGCATCCAGGGCCGCAGCGCGGTCCTCGGCCGACATGTCCTTGGTGGCCTCGAGGGCGTCCGCCACGATCTTCGGCACGTTGTTCATCAGGGCCGCGTTGAACACGCCGCCCTGCGCCTTGCAGTTGGCCACGCGCGGATCGCGCTTGAACCACACGGGGTGCGAGGTGCCGCCCCACGGCAACGACTGCGCGAGCTCGTGCTGGCCGGGCACCACGAGCGGCACCAGCCCCTGCATCGGATCGAAGGAGGTGTACTCGTTCTGCTCGAGGTAGAACGCATCGCCGCCGGCGGCGTTGACCAAGATGGTGCGGGTCGAGGCGATCGTGGGGCTGCCGCCCCAGAACACGGCGATGTCGAGGGTATCGAGACCCGGCGTTTCCAGGGCGATCTGGGCCGCGATCTCACCGGTGGTGTACATGTGGGCGATGCCGGGCGCCAGCAGCAGGCCTGCATCGGCGTACTGCTGGTGGAACGTGGTGTCGCAGTGGATCATCCAGTCCTGCTCACCGTTGGTGTCGCTGTAGTGCGCACCTGCGTTCAGGCTGGCCTGGACCACCGCATCGCCGAACTTGATGAACGGGCCCACGGTGTTGAGGACCACCTTGCTGCCGCGGAAGAGCTCGGTCAGCGAGTCCACATCGTGATCGACCTGGACCACCTCGTAGTCGGCGGTCTCGATACCGGCGACGTTCTTCTCCATCGAGTCGACCAGTTTGCCCTCGTCGCGGCCCGCCGCGGTGAAGGGCACGTTGTACTCGCGCAGGTACTCGCAGATGAGGCGGCCCGTGTAGCCCGAGGCCCCGTACACCACTACCGGCTTGTTGCTCATGATTCTCCTAGTCAGGGTTGGATCGGAAGGTTTCGGTGCGTCACATGCCCATGCCGCCATCGACGGGGAGGCCCGCGCCGTTGACGAATCGGGCGGCGTCGGAGGCGAGGAAGACCACGCCGTCGGCCATGTCCCGGACCTCGCCGAGGCGGCCGCTGGGGGTGAGGCCGACGACGGCCTCGACCGCCTGCTCGGGCGATTCGAACAGGCCGAGCTTCGCCATGTCGACGGCCAGCCCGGTGCCCATCTCGGTGGGGACGAGTCCGGGGTAGATGCAGTTGATGCGCACGCCGTAGCCGAGCTTCCCGGACTCCATCGCGGCCACCCGCGTCATCCGGTCGATCGCGGACTTGGTGGCCGAGTAGATGGCGATGCCGGGGAAGGCGATGGTCGCGGCCACGGAGGCGACGTTGACGATGGCGCCGCCGGCACCCGCCGCGCCGCCCGGGCGCATCGCCCGCAGTCCGTGCTTGATGCCGAGCGCCGTGCCGAGCACGTTCACGTCGAGCTGGCGCCGCACGTCGTCGACCTCGATGTCCGTGAGCAGGCCCGAGATC
Organism: Tsukamurella spumae; assembly: GCF_012396015.1. Taxonomy (GTDB): domain Bacteria; phylum Actinomycetota; class Actinomycetes; order Mycobacteriales; family Mycobacteriaceae; genus Tsukamurella; species Tsukamurella spumae. Next base: position 130,871 of record NZ_JAAXOQ010000004.1, read on the forward strand.
TCGACACCGGCGTTGTTGACCAGTACGTCGAGGCCGCCGAGCCGGGCGACCGTCGCATTGATGGCGGAGGACCAGCTGTCCTCCGCGGTGACATCGAGGTGGACCGAACCGTGGCCGGCTCCGAGTTCGGCGGCGACGGCGGCGGCCCGCTCCGTCTGCAGGTCGCCGATCACCACCGAGGCCCCGGCCGCGGCCAGCGCCCGCGCCATACCCTCGCCGAGCCCCTGGGCCCCGCCGGTGACCAGAACCCGCCGACCGGTCAGATCGAATGCACTCACGACTACTCCCTTGTTCGAGGTGGAACGAAGTGCGGACGTTCTGTGGCGCCCGTCACAGATTGGAATCTAGACGACTGTCAAGAAAAAAGTTGGACATTCGTCAAGAGAATGATTCGGGGGTCGTGCCGCGATCCGCGGTACGGGGGCTATCCTGGGGTGATGCCGGCACCGGGTCGGCGGCGAGAGGAGTGAGGTGACCGATCTGATCGCGAGTCCCAGCGCTCCCAGCGCCGTGAGTGCTCCCCTGCCCGCGAGCGCCCCCGCCGCGGTGGGCGCCAGCAAGCACGCCACCAAGGTCGCCGCGAAACGGGACGAGTTGGCCCGCGCAGCGCTCAAGACGCTCTCGGAACTCGGCTACGCCCGGACCAGCCTGCGCGAGATCGCGGCGAACTCCGAGTACAGCCACGGCGTGCTGCACTACTACTTCGCCGATCGACTCGAGCTCATCGCGCACTGCGTGCACCTCTACAAGAGCGAGTGCATCGCCTCGTATGACGACGTGCTCCGGCCCGACGACGATGCGCCGGCGCTCCGCGCCCGGTTCGCCGAGCGCCTGGCCGCCACGATGGAGCACGACCTGCCCACCCACAAGCTCTGGTACGACCTGCGGTCGCAGGCGATGTTCGAGACCGCCCTGGTCGAGGACGTGCGGGAGATCGACGGCGATCTCGAGGCCATGATCTGGCGGGTCGTCCGACGGTACGCGGAGCTGTCCGGCGGTGTGCCACTGCTGGATTCGGCCGGCACCTATGCCGCCCTCGACGGGCCCTTCGAACGTGCGGTGCGCCGCCGCGTCCGCGGCGACGAGGCGGCCGGGGCCGATTTGACCGCGCAGGTCTTCGCGCTGCTCGACGTGCTCATCGCCCACCCTCCCCGCTGACGCCGAGGGCCAGCTCGACGAACGCGTGGAAGCTGAAGGCCAGCGTGTCGAGCGACTGCAGCGTTCCGCTCTCGTAGCCCACGAGCAGGTACATCGCGGTCGTCGCGTACTGCCGCGCGAGCTCCTCGTCGCCGAGCAGCTCGGCGTAGGTTTCGGCGATCACGTCGCGGCGCTCGGCGTCCACCTCGCGCTGGTGTCGGGCGACCTCGGGGTCGTGTGCGGCCCAGACGCGGATCGCGGCCTCCGTCGCGTGGGGCAGTGTCATGCCCGTCTCCATGAGCGAGACCAGGCGATCCGAGGCGTCCGGGACCTGGCGGGCGGCCTCGATGATCCGGTTGCTCTTCACCTCGCGCCAGTACCGGATGAGCTCCGAGGTGAACTCGGGCCAGCTGGGGAAGGCGTGGTAGAAGCTGCCGGTCGAGGCGCCGGCGGCCGCGCATACGGCTGCGAGCTTGAGGGCGGCGTGGCCGCGGTCGGTGAGCACCGTCATCCCGGCATCCAGGAACCGCAGCTGGGCGTACCGGGACGGCGTTGAGCGGACGGGCTTCATGCAGGCGATGGTAGCGCCGGTCACCGCCGAGACGGACATCCGCGCTGTGACCTCTTGCACACTACTAGAAGTGGACTTATAGTCGGGATCAGCCCACCGAGGAGAGTCGACATGCAGTCACAATCAGCCCGCTCGCTGCGCTCCCGGCGCTGGAAGATCGACCGCAACCGCGGACTGGACCCCGAGACCGACTTCGAGCTGATCGCCCGGAACCTCGCGACCTACGACTTCCCCTGGGACATCACGCAGGCGCTGGGCTTCGCGCTGTTCCGCACCTACGCCGTGCCCAGCATCGGTGACCTCCTGGACCGCACCGGCGAGTTCACGCAGCGCGTCCAGAAGCGGTACGACGACACGGCCCTGCTCCTCGACGTGCCGCTCATGCACGGATTCGGCAGTACCGAGGGCAGATCCGCGATCCGCCGGATCAACCAGATGCACAAGATGTACGACATCACCGACGATGACATGCGGTACGTCCTGGCCACCTTCGTCGTCGTCCCGGTGCGGTGGATCGCGGACTACGGCTGGCGCGATCTCACGCCCGACGAGATCCGGGCGACGGTCCGCTACTACCAGGCCCTCGGCAAGCACATGGCGATCCCGGACATCCCCGCCACCTACGACGAGTTCGCCGACCTGCTCGACGCGTACGAGGCCGAGCACTTCGCGTTCGACCCCGGGGGGCGACGCGTCGCGGACTCCACCCTCGAGTTGATGACCACCTTCTACCCGAAGCCCGCGCGCCGCATCGTCGAGGTGTTCAGCCGCGCCGTCATGGACGAGCCGCTGCTGCGCGCCTTCCGCTACCGGGTCCCCGGGCCCGTCGTCCGGCGACTGTCGGTCGGCGCGCTGAAGGCCCGCGCCCGCGTGGTCGCCGTGCTTCCCTCGCGTCGCACGCCGACCCTCGTCAGCGACAATCGACGGATCCGCAGCTACCCCCGCGGTTTCCGGGTCGAGACTCTGGGAACCTTCGCCCCCGGCTGCCCCGTGCACCGCACCGCCGCAGACACCACGCGCCCCACCCCCGCCGCGTAGGCCTCGCGCCCCGGCAGCGTCGACGGTGCGGCGCGCGCCGGGTCCGGCGCGGCACGGACCACGCGCGTGCGGGTCGTGAAATGCTGAGCAGCATGCGACCGCCACCCGCGGCGAGGACCCCGACTCCCTGCTGCAGCCGGTCGCGGCCGCGACGGTCCTCCTCTCCTGGATGTTGCTGCACACCGCGTTCGCGCAGATCTACGCCCGGGACTACTTCGCGGGTGACCCGGGCCTGGTGTTCCCCGACTGCGAGCATCCGCAGATCACCGAGTTCGTGTACTTCTCGATCACCATCGGCACCTCCTTCGCGGTCTCCGATGTCACGGTCACCAAGCGGTCCACGCGCCGGCTCGTGATCGCGCACAGCGTGCTCAGTTTCTTCTTCAACGCGGCCGTCGTCGCGATCGCGCTGGACTGGATCAAGGGCGGAGGGTGAGCACGCCGCGCACACCGATCACGCGGTAGCCGTGGGCACCTCGGCAGCGGACGGGGCGAGTCCGGACAGGCACGCCGGCAGCGGCGCGCGGTGCAGCACGCCGAGCCGCTGCGTGGCCCGGGTCAATGCCACGTACAGCTCGGCCGCGCCGCGCTCACCGTCGGCCAGGATCCGGTCGGGATCGACCACCAGCACCGCGTCGAACTCGAGCCCCTTGGTCTGCGCCGGCGGGACGGCGCCCGGCGTACCGTCGGGCCCGATGACGACGGACGTGCCCTCTCGGCCGCCTCCTCCCGGACGAACTCCGCGATCGCGCCGGGCAGCTCCTGCTCGCCCACCTGCCGGGCCCAGGGCCGGACCCCCGACGCGCGCACCGATTCCGGCGGCTCGACACCGGGGGCGAACTCGGCCAGCACGCCCGCCGCGACGGCCATGATCTCCGCCGGGGTGCGGTAGTTCACCGCGAGCGCGGTGTACGCCCACCGGTCGGCGACGAACGGGTCGAGCATCTCGCCCCACGTCCGCGCCCCCGCCGGCGCGCTGCGCTGCGTGAGATCGCCGACCACCGTGAACGAGTGGGACGGGCAGCGGCGCATCAACGCCCGCCAATCCATGGCCGAGAGCTCCTGCGCCTCGTCGACCACCACGTGCCGGTACACCCAGGTGCGGTCCGCCCTCGCGCGATCGACCAGATCCCGGGTGTCCCGCTCCTCGAACCGTTCCGCGAGGTCGTCCGCGTACAGCAGGTCCGTGGCGAAGAGGTGGTCCTCGTCGTCCATCGAATCCGACCGGGAGACCAGCGAATCGAGCACGCCCTCCGCGAACTCCGCCTGCTCCCTGCGGCGTTCGTCCGCCGCCTCGTCCCTCGTCGCCTCGTGCGGGCCGAGCAGCTCGGCGAGCTCGTCCAGCAGGGGCACGTCGGAGACGGTCCAGGCGGCACCGTCGGGCCGGAGCAACGACGGGTCCGCGCCCGCCGCGGCCAGGCGCTCCGGTGAGCTCAGCAGGTCCGCGAGCAGGGCCTCGGGGGAGAGCACGGGCCAGAGCTGCTCGACGGTGCGCCGGAAGGTCCCGTCCACGGCGAGGTCGGCGACCATGCTGCCGCGCATCTCCTCCCACGCCCGGGTGTCCTCGCGGCGCAGCCACTGCTGCCCGATCCGACCCAGCGCCCGCTCGGTGACGGCCCAGGTCAGGACGTCGAGGAAGATCGCGCGGGCCTCGTTGTGCGGCCGTCCGCTGTCCCGGGCCTCGTCCCGGGCCCAGCCGACCACGTCCGCCTCGATCCGCACCTCGCCGTCGCCCAGCCCGATGGACACCGGCGTCTCCGGCAGGCTCCGACGGTCCGCCACCGCCGCGGCGAGCACGTCGGCCATGGCCGCTGCGCCCTTGATCCGCGCGACGGCCGGCGTGTCCTCGCGACGGGCGGTGACGCCCGGGTACAGCGTGCCCGGCGTCGCGAAGACGACATCGGACTCGCCGAGCGAGGGCAGTACCCGGCCGATGTGCTGCAGGAAGGACGTGTTCGGACCCACCACCAGCACGCCGTGCCGCTCGAACCGCGCTCGCTGCGTGTACAGCAGGTACGCGACGCGATGGAGTGCGACCACCGTCTTGCCCGTGCCGGGGCCGCCCTCGATCACCGTCACGCCCGGGTCGTCGGACCGGATGATCCGGTCCTGATCGGCCTGGATGGTCGCGACGATGTCGCGCATCCCCTCCCCGCGCGGCGCGTTCACGGCCGCCAGGAGCGCTGCGTCGCCGCGCGCGTCCGCGCCCGGTCGTCCCAGCATCTCGTCCGCGAACTCGACCAGTTCGCGCCCGCGGCTGAGGAACTGCCGCCGCCGGTGCACGCCCTCGGGGTGTGCGCCGGTGGCGGTGTAGAAGGCCCGCGACGCCGGGCCCGCCAGTCGAGCAGTAGCTCCCGCTCCACGTCATCGGGGTCGAACAGGCCGAGCCGGCCCACGTACCGCACATCGACGCCGCCGTCGGCCCGCGGGTCCCCGTCGAGCCGCCCGAAGGCGAGCCCCGCCTCGGCGACGCCCAGTCGCCGCACCTCGCGCGCCGAGGTCATCACATCGCCCTCCCGGTCCACCGCCCGGCCCTCGTGATCGCGCAGCGCGTCGGCGTACCGTCGGCCCGCCCGGGCGCGCTCCGCGTCCAGCCGTCCGTACAACCCCGCCACGTACTCGCGCTCCGATGCCAGCTCGTTCTCGTATTCAGACATGCACCCACCTCGCTGAGAAATCGGATCCGGCCAGCGAGTATGCGCCCGCACCGGGGCCTTGCGGCAAGCCCCGGGATGCGTTATACGTTGAAGAGGGAAAGAGATTCGGGCGCTTCATCGGCCCCCGGCCGGCGCCACCCCGGGCGCGCCTTCCGCGCACTGTGACGCGAATCGCGCGCAAACCTCGCAACGTCTGTATGTTCGATCCGTGGACCTCCGAAGATTCCTCGACGGACGTGGGGGTCAGCTGGCCTTCCTCACGTACCAACACGCCTCGCTGGTGATCCAGTGCGTGCTGGTGGGCGTCGTCATCGCGCTGGTGGTTGCGGCCCTGGTCTACCGGTCGCGGGCGGGGGCGGCGTTCGCGACCGCCGTCGCCTCCGTCGGGATGACGGTGCCCTCGCTGGCCCTCCTCGCCCTGCTGCTCATCGTGTTCGGGCTGGGCGTCACGCCGTCCGTCACGATGCTCGTGTTCTACGCCACGCTGCCCATCCTGACCAGTGCCATCGTCGGCCTGCAGGCGGTTCCGGCGGCACTCGTGGAGGCGGCGCGCGGACTGGGGATGCCGCGCTGGCGGGTGCTGGCCACCGTCGAACTGCCGAACGCGTGGCCGGTCATCCTCACGGGGATCCGGGTGAGTACGCAGCTCGTCGTGGGCGTCGCGACCGTGGTCGCTTACGTCCTGGGGCCGGGCCTCGGCTCCCTGATCTTCTCCGGCCTCGCCCGCCTCGGCGGCGCGGGTGCCCTCGAATCCGCGCTGGTGGGCACCGTTCTCGTGGTGGCCGTCGCGCTCGTACTCGACGGCCTGCTGGTCCTGCTGGGCCGCTTCACCGTCTCGAAGGGACTGCGATGAGTCAGACGACGGGCGTATCGATCGAGCTGGAGAAGGTGATCAAGCGCTACCGCGGGCAGGACAAGCCGGCGGTCAAGGAGCTGTCCATCGCCATCGGGGCAGGGGAGACGGTGGCCATCGTCGGGCCCTCGGGCTGCGGGAAGACCACCACGCTCAAGATGATCAACCGGCTGATCGAGCCCTCCTCGGGGCGGGTGCTCATCGGCGGCACGGACGTCACCCAGGCCGACGCCGACGGGCTGCGCCAGGGCATCGGCTACGTCGTCCAGGCCGGCGGGTTGTTCCCGCACTGGACGGTGGAGAAGAACGTGGCCGCGGTGCCCGGCCTGCTGGGCTGGGACAAGGCCCGCACCCGGGCCCGCGTGACCGAGCTGCTCGAGCTCGTCGGTCTCGATCCGGGGGAGTTCCGCGGACGGTTCCCCAAGGAGATGTCCGGCGGGCAGCAGCAGCGCGTCGGCGTGGCTCGCGCGCTGGCGGCCGATCCGCCGGTCCTGCTCATGGACGAGCCCTTCGGCGCCGTGGACCCCATCACCCGCGTGCGCCTGCAGGACCAGCTGCTGGCGATCCAGGAGGAGTTGCACAAGACGGTCGTGATCGTGACCCACGACGTCGACGAGGCGATCAAGCTGGGCGATCGGGTGCTGATCCTCTCGGAGGGCGGCCAGGTGGAGCAGTTCGGCACGCCCGAGGAGATCCTCACGGCGCCCGCGAACGATTTCGTGCGGGAGTTCGTCGGCTCGGGAGCCACGCTCAAGCACCTCTCGCTGACCTCGGTCAGCGAGATCCCCAGCGCCCCGGTGGTGCTCGCCCGCCCCGGCGACCGGTCCGAGGAGGTCGCCGCCCGGGCTCGCGAGGCCGGCCTGAGCTGGGTGGTGGTGGTCGACGCCGACGACCGGCCGCGCGCATGGCCCTCCGTGTCCGAGGTGCTCAGCAAGCCGGAGGTCTCGACCTACGTCGATCAGCGGCTGCCCGTCGCGGAGCGCACCGCGACGCTCGCGGACGCGCTCGACGTCATGCTGGCCGCGAGTCAGGGCGGAGTCCTGGTGACCCAGCGCGGCAAGGTGATCGGCGCGCTGACCATCGAGCAGGTCGCGCAGCGCATCCGGGAGCGTCAGGCGATCGCCAACCCGGAGCAGGCCGCCGATACCTACCGGGCGGCGCCGTCATGACCGCCGCGGCCGGGCGGCCCGATCTGTCGAAACCCGCGAAGCCCCCGAAGAGCCCGCGGCCCGCGCGCGTGGGGCCCACGCCGCGGTTCGCCGGAGGCGTGCCCATCGACCTGATCCTCGAGCCGCTGCTCGTGGTCGTCGGCGTCGTGGGGTACCTGATCTGGCACGCCGCACAGGACTTCACGGAGACGGAGGCCGTGCAACTGCAGTGGTCCGCGCTCGGGACGTCCGTGTGGGAGCACGTCCGGCTCACCGTCGTCTCCGCCGTGCTGGTGGTGCTGATTGCGATCCCGCTGGGGATCCTGGTGACCCGCAAGCGGTTCGCCCGGGTCTCGCCGGTCATCGTCGGGCTGGCGAACGTGGGGCAGGCGGCGCCCGTGCTGGGAATGGTCGTGCTGTTCGCGATGTGGTTCGGCACCGGATTCCGCACCGCCGTCGCGGCGCTGGTGGTCTACGCGGTTCTACCGATCCTGCAGAACACCGTCACGGGGCTGCGTCAGGTGGACGAGCGGATCATCGAAGCCGCACGCGGGCAGGGCTTCTCCGCGTTCGCGACGTTGTTGCGGGTGGAACTGCCGCTCTCCGTGCCGGTGATCCTGCACGGCGTCCGGACGGCGCTGGTCATCCTCGTCGGTACCGCCACCCTGGGAACCTTCATCGGGGCGGGCGGCCTCGGCGTGCTCATCACGACGGGCGTCACGCTGTACCTGCCGCCGCTGCTGTTCACCGGTGCGCTGCTCGTGGCGTTGCTGGCCCTCGCGATCGACTGGCTGGCCCGGCTCGCCGAGTACCTGCTGGCGCCGCGGGGCCTGCGCGGGGTGAGCGCATGACCGCGCGGGCCGGGCGCATCGCCGCGCGGGCGGGGCGGCTGCGCCGCGCGATGATCCCGCTGGTGGCCACCGCCGCCCTGGTGCTCGGTGGATGTGGACTCGAGAGCTCGTCCGGGCACTTCGTGCACGCGGAGTCCGCGGACGGGCAGCGTCCCCTGGCCGGCGCGACGATCTCCGTGACCTCGAAGTCCTTCAGTGAGGGGGTGCTGCTCGGGAAGATCAGCGCGACGATCCTGCAGGCCGCCGGCGCGGACATCACCGACCTCACGAACGCGCCGGGCTCGATGTCCTCGCGCCAGGCGATGGTCAGCGGTGCCGCGGATGTCTCGTGGGAGTACACGGGCACGATCTGGGTGAGCTACCTCCAGAAGACTGAGACGATCACCGACTCGAAGACGCTCTGGACTAAGGTCCGGGACGCGGAGCGGGCCAACGGCATCGAGGTGCTCGCGCCCGCACCGTTCAACAACACCTACGCCTTCGCAGTCACGTCCGCGCAGAAGCAGCAGCGGAACTTGCGCACCCTGAGCGATCTGTTTCGACTGCCGCCCGCGCAGCGCAGCCTGTGCGTCGATCCCGAGTTCCAGTCGCGCCCCGACGGCCTCGGCAAGCTCCTGGAGAAGTACGAGGTGCCGCTGGGGTCCGGGACCCCGCCGAACACGGTGACCACCATGGACGCCGGTGTGATCTACTCGGCGGTGTCGGGGAACACCTGCCTCGCGGGCGATGTGTACGCGACCGACGGCCGGATTCGCAAGCTCGGTCTACAACTGCTCGACGACGATCGGAAGTCTCTCCCGCCCTACGATGGGGTGCCGGAGGTCCGGTCGGACGCACTGGCGAAGTATCCCGCGATCGCTGAGGTCCTCGGCAAGGTGAGCCGCCTGTTGACGAACGAGACCATGCAGGAGCTCAACGGCCAGATCGACATCGAGGGTAAGGATCCCTCCGACGTGGCGGTGACCTGGCTGCGGAAGGTGGGCCTCGTTCGCTGAGCGGTCTTTCCGGTCGCGCTGAGCGGAAGGGTTCTCCCGGAGGACGTGGCGTCCGACACTGAGGCGCATGACCGAGAACGCACCGGACCTGTTGGCGCTCACCGCGGTCGAGGCCGCCAAGGTACGTGCGGGCTACTACGACAGGGTGATCCCGGCGCAGTGGCCCGTGGGCGAGCGGTGGGCCACGCGCCTGCGGGGCGACGACGAGGTTGATGTCTGGCTGATCAGTTGGGTGCCCGAACGCTCCACGGAGCTGCACGACCACGCCGGGTCGCTCGGCGCGCTCACCGTCGTCGACGGTGCGCTCTCCGAGTGGAGCTGGGACGGTGCGGCACTGCGGGAGAGGCGGATCGGGCCGGGCGAACAGGCCTCGTTCGACCGCGGCTGGGTGCACGACGTGACCCGGCATCCCGAGGCACACGACGCCGCGTCTGGTGAGGCGGCCGCGCCGACCCTGTCGGTGCACGCCTATTCGCCTCCGCTGACCGCGATGTCGTACTACGAGGTCACCCCCGGCGGTAGGCTTCGCAGGGTGCGCAGCGAACTGACCGACGAACCCGAGGGTCCCACCGGCGGGCGCGGCATCGATGTCCTCCTCGCGAACGCGCGGGACCGCATCGACCGCGTCGAGGCGGCGGACCTGCGCGCGGAACTGGACGCGGGCGCGATCCTCGTCGACACCCGCCCCGCGGCGCAGCGCGCCGCCGAGGGCGAGGTCGAAGGCGCGCTGGTGATCGAGCGGAACGTGCTCGAGTGGCGCCTCGACCCGACGTCCGACGCCCGCATCCCCGAGGCCACCGGCTGGGACGTGCGGTGGCTCGTGATGTGCCAGGAGGGCTACTCCAGCTCGCTCGCCGCTGCCGCCCTGCGCGACCTCGGGCTGCATCGCGCCGCCGATGTGGCGGGCGGGTACGCGGCCGTGGCCGCGGCGTCCGTCCGCTGAGCCCGCGTCAGGGCTCGCGCGGCACGGACCACCGCACGACGGTGCCGGGCCGTTCGGCGTTCGCATCCGCGGGCAGGAGTTCGACGGTGCCGCCGCGCAGTTCGGCCCTGGTCGCAAGGTTCCGCAGGCCGCTGCGCCGGCCACCGTCGGGAATGCCGGAGCCGTCGTCGGCCACCTCGACGGTGACCGCGTCGCTGCCGGCGATCACCGTCACCGAGACCCGCGTGCCGCCGGAGTGGCGCATCGCGTTGGAGACCCCCTCCGTGACCACCGCCTCCAGGTCGCGGGCCAGCGTCTCGTCGGACACCGCGCTCTCGACCGGACCCGAAAAGCCGATGTCGGCCGACAACCCGCCGCCGTGCGCCACGGCTCGCACCGCCCGGACCAGCCGGGTGCGCAGCCCGCTCTGGCCCGAGGACAGCTCGAAGATGGTCGAACGGATGTCGGCGATGGTGCGGTCCAGCTCGCCGATGACCGCGTCGAGCCGCTCGCGGACCGGTTCGTCCTCGGTGGTGGACCGCGCGACCTGCAGGCCGAGCCCGGCGGCGAAGATCCGCTGAATCACGTGGTCGTGCAGGTCTCGCCCGATGCGTTCGCGCTCCTCGGTCACCTGCAGCTCTCCGAGCCGCTCCTGTTGCTGCAGCGCGGCCGAGTGCATCTGTGCGTTGTCGATCGCCACGGCGGTGGCGGCGGCGAAGATCTCGATGGCCTTCGCGTCGCTCGCCGTGAACGCGAGACCGTCCGCCTTCTCGGACAGGTAGATGCATCCGAACAGTTCTCCGCCGACGATGATCGGCGCACCCAGGAAGCTGTGCATCGGAGGGTGATTCGGCGGGAAGCCCACCGAGGAGGGATGCTCGGACAGCTCGGCGATCCGCACCGGTTGCTGGACCTCGAGCAGGTACCCCAGCAGGCCGCGGCCGCACGGGGGATCGCCGATGAGCGCGGCGGCCTCGGCGTCGATACCGACGTAGATGAACTCCTCGAGCGTGCCGTCGCCACTGCTCACGCCGACCGCACCGTAGCGCGCGTCCACGAGCGTCATCGCGGAGGTGACGATGCGGCGCACCGTCGCGGGAAGATCCAGGCCCTGGGCGACCACCATGACCGCGCTGAGGATGTCCTGCAGGTCGGCGTCCGTCCGCTGCGCGCCGGCGCGGAGTTGATCGGTCATCGAGCCGTACCCCGCCGAACGGGGAGCCTCTTCGGGACGGAAGTCCCTGGCGCGCATGCCCGACGAGCATGAAGCTGGGCAGCGTGAACGGAATCGATATCGACCCGCTGGACCGCTCCGACGTGCGCGCGCTCGTCGTGGACCTCGCCGAAGCCGCGTACACCGGTCGGCTCGCCCGCTGGAACGAGGTGCGCACGACCGCGGGCGTCGATGATCTCGATTGGGAGTACCTCGTGTGCAAGCTGCTGGGCCGGCTGCTGGCCGAACGCGCGGTGCAGGATGGTACCCCGGCGGTCGACGCGTGGCCGAAGCTGCGCGCCGCCCTGGTCTGACCCGCTCACAGGCGCGCTTTGCCGGAGTCGCGCCACTGCGCCGCCCGCAACGCGGCCTGCACGCGGTTCTCGACCCCGAGCTTGGCGAGGATGCCGGTGACGTGGTTGCGGATGGTCTTCTCCGCCAGGAACATCCGCTCGCCGATCTGCTTGTTCGTCAAGCCCTCGGCGAGGAGCGCCAGGACCGCCTCCTCCTGCGTCGTCAGCCCGGCGGGGATCGCCGACGGGGTCTCCTCCGCCCGGCGGATCCGCTGCAGCACGCGGGCGGTGCTGGCCGAGTCCAGGAGCGAGCCCCCGCTCGCCACCGTGCGGATCGCCGACACCAACTCCGTTCCGCGGATCTGCTTGAGCACGTAGCCCTGGGCGCCCGCGGTGATCGCGTCGAGCAGGGCGTCGTCGTCCGAGTAGGAGGTGAGCACGAGGCAGGGCAGGCCGGGCAGCTGCCCGCGCAGCGTCCGGATGAGGTCGATGCCGGACCCGTCGGGCAGGCGCACGTCGACCACCGCGACATCGGGCCGTACCGCGGGGATGCGGGCGAGGGCCTCGCGGACCGTCGACGCCTCGCCGACCACGGTGTGGGTACCGTCCGTGGCGAGGAGGTCGGCGAGTCCGCGCCGGACGATCTCGTGGTCGTCGACGAGGAATACCGAAGGCATGTACCCAGGGTAGGCCCGCCCGGCGATCGAAACACCGTCGGAGAAGGTCAGAGGGACCGTCGTCGAGCGATCTCGGGACATCTGTCCCGCTCGTCCGGTGCGCACATCCCGAGCGGTGGCGGCCTCACTGTCGCCCGTGCGCCCGGGACGTCACCGGGGACCATCGCCACTGCCCGAGCGGCGCCGGACCGAGCAGCATGGACTCCATGAGTGACCTGACTGATCTGGAACTGCTGTACGAGCTGTCGGACACCGCCGAACAGGAGGTCGACCGGCACTTGCGGCAGGCGGTCGACTGGCACCCGCACGACTACGTGCCGTGGAGCCGTGGCCGCGACTTCGCCGCGCTCGGCGGCGAGGACTTCCAGGAGGACGACTCGGCGCTGACGCCCGTGGCGCGGGCGGCGCTGGTGATGAACCTGCTCACCGAGGACAACCTCCCCAGCTACCACCGCGAGATCGCCGCGAACTTCACGCTCGACGGCGCGTGGGGCTACTGGGTGCACCGCTGGACGGCGGAGGAGGCACGGCACTCGATCGTGCTGCGCGACTACCTCACCGTGACCCGCGGCGTGGATCCGGTCGAGCTCGAGGACCTCCGGATGACGCAGATGCAGCACGGTTTCGCGCCGGGGATGAACTCCATGCTGCTGTCGGTGAGCTACGTGACCTTCCAGGAGCTCGCGACCCGGATCAGCCACCGAAACACCGCCGCCGCGTGTGCCGACCCCATCGCCGACCGGATGCTCGCCCGCGTCGCCGCCGACGAGAACCTGCACATGCTCTTCTACCGCAACATCCTCGGGGCCGCGATCGAGGTGGCCCCGGAACAGGCGCTGACCGCGATCCACGCCGTACTCACCAACTTCCAGATGCCGGGCGCCGCGTTGCCGCACTTCCGGCGGGACGCGGTCCTCATGGCCAAGAACGGCATCTACGACCTGCGGCAGCATCGCGACGCGGTGGTGGTTCCGGTGCTGCGGCACTGGCGCCTGCTCGAGCGCACGGACTTCACCGGCGAGGCCGCCCGGATGCGGGATCTCATCGGCGGCTTCGTGGATGAACTCGAGGTCCGGGCCCGCAAGTTCGAGCAGTCGCGCGATCGAGCCCTCGAACGGGATGCGCGCCGGCTCGAGCGGGCGGCCAGCTGACGGAGCTCCGCTAGATTGGGGGCATGCAGGTACAGCTCCGCCACAACCCCTCGTTCTCGATGGCGCGGTGCCAGTTGGCGCCCAACGAGCCCATGACCGTGGAGTCCGGGGCGATGGTCGCGCACTCGGCGGGGATGAACCTCCAGTCGCAGGCGCAGGGCGGCATCATGCAGGGCCTCAAGCGGAGCCTCCTCTCCGGCGAGTCCTTCTTCGTCTCCACCTTCACCGCGCCGCCGTCCGGCGGATGGGTCGACATCGCGGGCACGCTCCCCGGCGACATCGCCGTGCTGCAGATCCAGCCCGATCGGCCCTACTACGTGACGCGCGGTGGCTGGCTCGCCAGCTCCTACGGTGTGCAGACCACCACCCAATTCGGCGGTGCCAAGACCTTTTTCGGCGGGGAGGGCGCGTTCGGCCTGCAGGCCGCCGGTCAGGGCGAGGTGCTGGTCGCCTGCTACGGCGCGATCGACGTGATCGACCTGCGGCCCGGCGAGCAGGTGGTCATCGACACCGGGCACGTGGTCGCGTACGACCTGAACATGCAATTCAGCATGCGTCGCGCCGTGCAGGGCAAGTGGATCCAGTCCATGAAGTCCGGCGAGGGCATGGTCTTCGAGTTCACCGGGCCCGGCCGGGTCCTGTTGCAGACGCGCAATCCGCGCGGTCTGGAGGGCTGGGTGCGGTCGGTGGTGCCGTCGGCGTGATTGTCGCGCGAACGCCCAGGTCGCACAGTGTAGTTCGTCGCGCTGCACGCCGGGGAGGTTCGCCCGAGATTTGACCGGTGCCATGGCCACTGTGATCTAGTGGGATTATGGCTACTGTAACTAATCAGACAGGAGACCATCGCCGGACCGACTGGGTCGTGTTCGGCGTGACGGGCGCAGCGGTACTCGCGTTCGTCCTCTGGGGTTTCCTGGATTCGGATGGGTTGAAGACGACGACCACCGATGTCCTCAATTGGATCATCACGGACCTGGGCTGGCTGTTCCTCATCTCCGCCAGCTTCTTCGTCCTCTTCGCCGCCTTCCTCGCCTTCTCCAGGTTCGGCCGCATCCCGCTGGGCCGGGACGGGGAGAAGCCCGAGTACAAGACCGTTTCGTGGATCGCGATGATGTTCAGCGCCGGCATGGGCATCGGCCTGATGTTCTTCGGCGCGGCGGAACCGATCGCCCACTTCGTCGGGGCTCCGCCCGGCATGAGCAGCCACGACGTGGCCGTCGCGATGGCGACCACCATGTTCCACTGGGGCTTCCACCCGTGGGCCATCTACGCGGTGGTCGGCCTGGCCATCGCCTACAGCACCTACCGGTGCGGACGCAGCCAGCTGATCAGCTCGGTGTTCGCACCGATCTTCAACCGCACCGGCGGGTACGGCGTGGGCGGCCGGGTGATCGACATCCTCGCCATCTTCGCCACCCTGTTCGGCACCACCGCCTCGCTCGGCCTGGGTGCCGCGCAGGTCGGCGCCGGACTTGAGCGCCTGGGCTGGGCCGACGACGGGTCGAGCACCCTGCTGCTCGTCGGCATCATCGCGATCCTCACCCTCGCGTTCGTGGCATCCGCCGTCTCCGGCATCGCCAAAGGCATTCAGTGGCTGTCGAACACCAACATGGTGCTCGCCCTGATCCTGGCGGTGTTCGTGTTCGTCGTCGGGCCCACCGTGTTCATCCTGAACCTGGTGCCCACGTCGATCGGCGCGTACGCGGCGGACTTCATGGACATGTCCGCGCGCTCCGCCGCCAACGAGCCCGATGCCGGCAAGTGGCTCTCCACCTGGACCATCTTCTACTGGGCGTGGTGGGTCAGCTGGACGCCCTTCGTGGGCCTGTTCCTCGCGAAGATCTCGCGCGGCCGCAGTATCCGCGAGTTCGTCATCGGCGTGATGGCCGTGCCCACCCTGGTGTCCCTGGCGTGGTTCGCGATCTTCGGCGGCACCGCGATACACCAGGAGCAGGCGGGCCTCGGCATCAGCGGGGCGAAGGACGAGGAGGTCCTGCTGTTCGACTCGCTGGGTCACCTTCCGTGGCCCACGATCACGGCGTTCCTGGTGGTCCTGCTGGTGGGCATCTTCTTCGTCTCCGGCGCGGACTCCGCGTCGATCGTCATGGGCACGCTCTCGCAGCGCGGCGTCGAGGAGCCCAACCGGCTGATCACCGTCTTCTGGGGCGTGCTCACCGGAACCGTTGCGGCGCTGTTGCTCTGGGTCAGTGGTGACGACGCCCTCACCGGCATCAAACAGATGGCGATCATCGCGGCGGCGCCCTTCCTGGTGGTGATGATCGGCATGTGCGTGGCGCTGATGATGGATCTCTGGCACGACCCCCTGATCGTCGCGGAGCGCACGCACCGAGAGGAGCTCGGCGAGCGCATGCGCTGGCACGCCAACACCCTCGCCGTGACCGACGACAGCACCGATGTGCTGCCCTCGGACGACCTGCCCGTCTACTCCGACGGCGAGGTTCCCGCGGACCTGTACCACCCGTCGCACACGGGCGAGCTGGTCACCGTCGAGGCCTACGACGCCGACCATTCCGGTCCGATCGAGATCGCTACGAAGGCTATCGAAACCGATCCGAAGGAGGAGCTCTCGCGGTAGACAGGAGGACATGACCGCCTTCGTCACCGCAGAGACCCGTTCCGGCCGCGTGCGCGGCACCGTCGAGCGGGGTGTGGCCCGGTTCCTGGGCCTGCCCTACGCCGCCCCGCTCGACGGTGCCGGCTGGTTCCTGCCCGCGAGTGCGCCGGAGCCGTGGTCGGGGGAGCGGGACGCCACGGAGTACGGTCCGACGGTGCCCAAGCCGGGCTACCAGGGCCCCGTCTCGGAGATCCTCACCGCCGAGCCCGACTTCCCGGGCGCGGAATGCCTCAACCTCAACGTCTGGGCGCCCGAGGGGGCCGTCGACGCCCCGGTGTTCGTGTGGATCCACGGCGGCGCCTTCCGCAACGGCAGCGGCCGCAGCTCGCTCTACGCCGGAGCCGCCTTCGCCCGCGACGGCGTGGTGTGCGTGACCATCAACTACCGGCTAGGCGCCCTCGGCTTCCTGGACACCGGCGACGAGCACACCAATCTCGGACTGCGCGACCAGATCATGGCCCTGCATTGGGTGCGCGAGAACATCGCGGCGTTCGGCGGCGATCCGGCGCGGGTCACCGTGGCGGGCGAGTCGGCGGGCGGCATGAGCGTGGGTGCGCTGCTGAGCTCGCCGCTCGCTGCGGGGCTGTTCACGCAGGCCGTGCTGCAGAGCGGCGCGGGACACCACGCGATCACCCGGGAGACCGCGCAGAAGGTCACGCGGGCGCTCGCGGAGCGGCTCGGTGTCGCGCCCACCCGGGAGGCCTTCGCGGGCGTCGGCCAGGATGAGCTGATCGCCGCCTCGACCGCGCTCGACCTGGAGGTCCAGGGAAACCCGGATCCCGCGGTGTGGGGCGAACTCACCCGCAACGTGATGCTCTTCGAGCCGGTCATCGACGGCGACGTGCTGCCGCGGCTGCCGATCGAGGAGATCGCGGACGGTGCGGGATCGGACGTCCGGGTGCTCGCCGGTTCGACCGCCGACGAGGCGCGCTTCTTCATCGTGCCGGGCGGCATGATCGACCTGGTGCCGGAGGAGGCCCTCATCCCCACCGCGGCCAAGTACGGGCTGCCCGACCCCGCCGCCGCGGTCGCCCGGTACCGCGCCGCGGAACCGGACGCCTCGCCGGGAGACCTGTTCTGCCGCATCATGGCCGACTGGTTCTTCAGCATTCCCGCGGTGCGACTCGCGGAGGCGCGCCGCGGCGCCGCCGCCGACACCTACCTCTACCGCTTCGACGAGCCCTCCCGCGCACTCGGCGGGCGGCTCGGGGCGTGCCACGCCATCGAGCTGGCGTACGCCTTCGACAACCTGCTGGTGGAGGGCGCGGTGAATCTCACCGGCGCCGACGCGCGGCAGGCCGTCGCGGACGAGACGCACGCCGCGTGGGTCCGGTTCACCCGCGGCGAGGACCTCGACTGGCCGGTCCACCTCCCCGAGCGGACCGTGCGGGTGTTCGGGGGCGCGGGCGGCACCGTCGTCGATCCCGCCCCGGAGATCCGGGCCCTGTGGGAGGGCGTGCGCTGACCGCGGCCGGCCCGCGCTACTGAGCGGGCCGGTACATCGGGATGAGCTCGGGGCCGCCGGGCAGCCGGACCGGCGCGAGCGGCTCGAACCCGAAGCGCCGGTACAGCGGCACGTTGCGCGGATTGCTCGACTCCAGGTAGGCCGGGCCCGTGATCTCATCGAGTCCGTGCCGCAGCAGTGCGGAGCCGATCCCGCGGCCCGGGATCACCGCGCCCAGCGTGGCCAGATACCAGTGCGGCTTCGTCGGTCTCCGCTCGTCGAGCGCTTGCACCAGCCGTGCCCCGCGGCGCAGCCCGGTGGTGATCCCGGCGATCAGGACGGGCAGCGACGCGACCTGGCGAGCCAACGGCGGCCGGTAGCCCGGCGGGTCCCAGTACGCCGCGCCGACGGGGACGGCACCGTCGAACAGGAGATGGCCGGTGCCGGGCGCCCCGTGCGAGGCGATGTGGATCCCCGCGAAGACCGCCGCGTCGCGCCCCCGGCGCGGCTGGACCCACCGCAGCACCGGATCGTCGGCGAACGCTCGGGCGAGCACCTCGAACGACGCCCGCAGCGTGCGCCGGGTGACGTCCTCGATGCGGTGTCCGGTGAGCGGTTCCATACCTCCGACGGTACGCCCGCCGGGCGGATCAGTACGGGGCCGAACGCATCGGTCCGGGCGTGTACCAGCCGCTGCGCGTCGTCGAGCCGATCTCCAGCTGCGCGGGCTCCGCGGGCGTCCACGGCGTGAACCTCGTCAACGTGCCCCAGTCCATGGCCCACTTGCCCCGCAGGTAGGTCGGAACGACCTGCTCGTGGTACACCGCGTCGGTCACGCCGAGCGGACCGCCCGTCTTCCACCCCTGCCACGTGTTCGACGTGTTGATCGTCGCGAGGTAGTCGGGTGAGATCCGGTACTCGGGACGCTCGAAGACGCCGTTGATCGCGCGAACCTGGTGCTGGCACGGGAACGCGAAGGCCACCATGAAGTCCAGCGAGACCACCGTGTCCCGGCCCAGGAACTCCTGCACCGTCTTCATGGGGGTCAGGCGCGGCGGGGTGAGCACGACGGGGTCCGGCGACGGCACCCGGTCGTCGATCACCACGCGCACCGTGTCGGTGCCCCGGGGCAGATCGGCGGTGGGGAAGCGCAGGTTCCGCCAGTTGTTGTTGGTCCAGGCGTCGATCGGGATCATCCGCCCCAGCGGTTGCACCGTCCCGTTCGCCGCGCGGTGCCCGGCCTCCAGGTACAGCGTGCGCCCGTCGCGCTTGATGCCGTTCAGCCCGGTCGCGGCGACGGAGCCCGCGACCGAGAGCGTGATCAGCGGCGTGCGGTCGGTGACGGCGCCGAGCGTGTACCAGTCGGTGGTGAGGTTCGCCAGGCCCGTGGCGCCGCCGGAGCCGAGGACCGGCGTGGTCGCCGGGTTCAGGCCGAACGGGAGCGGCACGCCGTCGGTCCGGTAGTCCGGATCGCGCTTGCCGCCCACCGTCTCCGGCACGTCCTGGTTGGTGGCATCGGTGTTGTGCCCGGGGTTCGACAACACCGGTGACACCCAACTCGGGACACCCGTCGGGGTGAACCCGGTCGACCGGCCGGCGAGCGCCTGCGCGGCGGTGGGCACGGAACCGTCGGGCCGTGGCGCGGGCGCCAGCTGCCCGGCGTTCGGGTCGCCTTCGACGAGGACGTAGTCCGCCATCGAACACGTATCACCCTGCAGTGCACGGGCGTTGGATGCCGTCCAGGAGAAGCTCCCGCGCTGGGTGTAGGCGCCCTTCGCCATCGTGCTGATGTCGAGCAGCACCATGAGCATGGTGAGGATCGCCAGCGTGGGAATCGCGCGGCCGCCGGGCCTCGTCGGCTCCGGCGCGTAGTCGCGGCGGTAGTGCAGCCACAGCCCGTACAGCGCGGTGAGCACCGATGCGGCGAAGAACACCCAGGACAGTTGCAGCCCGAACAGCTGGGGCGGCATGGTGTTCCACGGAATGCCGTAGGTGCCCACCCAGTAGTAGCCGATGCGGGCCGCGAACGAGATGCCGGCGATGAGCAGGACCGCCGCGGCGAAGAAGACGCGGTTGCGCTTGGAGCGCATCATCGGCGTCATCGTGAGCGTGGCCGCCACCGCCGCGATGCCCGCGGCGTAGCCGGCGAACAGACCGAGGTGGTGGGTCCACTTGGTGGGCGTGAACGCCAGCAGCACGATCGTCGCGAAGAAGACGGCCATGAGCCGCCAGACGGGGCCCGACGCGATGCCCGCGGGGCGCCGGCGGCGCAGCATGAACACGAGCACCGTGAGCAGGCACAGGAAGGCCGTCAGGACGCCGATGCGGCGCACCAGCGAGCCGTCCTCCGTCTCGAGCATCAGGTAGTAGTAGCGGACGCCCTCCTCGTACCACTGCAGAGTCGGCCCGGTGACCCCCTTGACCGCGATCGCCTCGCGCAGGGAGGCGAAGGTCGGGCTGAAGAAGGCGTAGAACAGGTACGCCGTGCCCGAGGCGAGGATCGGCGCGACCAGCGGAAGCAGCCCATCGCGCCCCCGGCGCTTGACGATGCGCGTGACGATCTGCCGGGACGCGGCGAGCAGCGCCGCCACGGCGATCAGGCCACCCGGTGCCGCACCCAGACTCAGCGCCGCGCAGGGCACCGCGATGGCCACCGGGAGCAGGCGGCCGGTCGCGATGGTGCGTTCCACCGAGACCCAGGTGAGCAGCGAGAAGAACACCACCGCGGGCTCGGGGCGCAGGCCGTTGTTGAGCGGCAGCCAGATCAGCAGGAAGCCGCCCGCGCCCGCCCACATCGCGGCGGGGTTGTTGCGCACCGCGCGGCCGAGCCGCGGGATCATCTCGCGGGAGATGACCAGCCAGGTCAGCAGGCCCATCACGAGGCCCGGGATCCGCATGGCCGGTGCGGCGGTGGTGACATGGGAGATCAGCGTGAACAGGTAGTCGTTCCAGCCGAACGGATTCTCCGGCACGCCGAAGCTGCGGAAGTAGTTGATCATGTAGCCGCTGTGACCGGCCTGCGTGGCCATCGTCAGCTGGTAGCCGTCGTCGGAGGTGTTGGGCCCGATCAGCCACCAGATGCCGAGCACCGCGATCACGGTGAAGTCCACCGGCCGGGGGCGCAGCCAGCCCGGCGGCATGATCCGCACGTGGCCGCGGCCGTCGCGCAGGTCGAGGAAGCCCAGCGCCACGAGCGACAGGATCGTCGACGCGATGCCCACGATGATCGCGATCAGCTTCAGTGCGGACGGCGAGGTGTTGAACCGCGTGTCCACCTGGGTCTTCACGTCGATGCCGGCGACCGGTGTCGATGCCGGGAGATCGGTGTAGAAGCCGGTGATCTGCGGCCGCAGGTTCGGGTCGGCGACGGTGTTGGACAGCTGGTTCGAGGTCTGCGCGCCCGCGGGCATGCCGGTGAACCGCGCGGTCGTCGATTCCGGCGTCGAGACGAAACCGATCGCGCAGTCCGCCCCGGCGCGGGCGACGTCGGCCCGGTTCGCGGTGGCCAGGGCGACGTCCCGGTCGGCGACGATCACATTGCGCGCATCGGCCCGGATCACCAGTCCCTGGCGGCCGGACCGCGGACCGTCCTCCGGCAGCGTGCGCAGGAGCGTACCGCCCTGCGCGGGCAGCTCGTTCACCAGAGAACACGGCAGCGACACGTCGAGCCGGATCGGTGCGTAGGCGACGAGCGGCGCGTCGATATCGCTCACGCGGCCGTTCTGCGGCCAGTGCACCGCGGTGGTGGTCTCCTTCACCGGCAGGAAGGGGATCAGGATCGCCAGGACGAATCCCAGTACGCCCGCGACCGCGGCGACGATGCGCCAGGTCCCGTAGCGGCGCTCCGGCGGGACGGTCGAGTTCTCGCTTGTCATGAGCCGTTCCTAGTTCTTCACGGTCTGGTTCGTCAGCGCCCGGATCGGGCCCTGACGCCACCAACCGGACCGTGTCTGCGTGCCGATCGTGAGGGCGGCCGCGGGGGCGTTTTCGGCGATGGGCGTGTACTTCTGCAGGTCACCCCAGTCGCGGGCCAGGTCCCCGGACATGTAGGTGGGCAGCGTGGTCGTGCTCAGGAGGGTGTCGGGCACCGTCAGCAGGCCTCCGGCCTCGCGCGCCTGCCACGTCGACGATGTCGACAGCGCGTCCTTGCGCGTCGGCAGGATGCGCCACTTCGGGAGCTCGTACACGCCGTTGCGAATCGCCATCGGGCGCTGGCACGGGAACTGCTGGCCCACGAGCAGATCCAACAGGACCGGGTCGGTGCTGCCGACAACCTCCTGGAGTGTGCGCAGCCGCGGCACCCGCGGCGGCGTCACGGCCACCCAGTCCTGCGCGCCGAGGTTCGGGTCGCGAACGTGGATGCGGACGACGTTCGCGGTGGCCGGGATGGCCTCCATCGGGAATCGCAGGTTGCGCCAGGGCTTGTTCGGCCCGGGATCGATCGGATCCAGCGATCCGCGCGCGCCGAGCGAACCGTCGGGACGGCGCTCCGCCCACTCCAGATTCACCGGCTGACCGTACTCCTTCTTGCCGGTCGGGCCGACCGAGGCGATCGAGCCCGACGCCGCGAACGTGATCAGCGGCCGGTCGGTGGAGCGGGACGGGAGCGTGTACCAGTCGCTGAACAGCTCAGCGGGCACGGTGTTCTGGCCGTACGAGCCGACCACCGGTGTACGCGCGGGGTCGAGGCCGTAGGGCAGGGCGGCCGTGCTGCCGTTGATGGTCTTGGGGCCCTGGCCGCCACCGGTCCCGGCCGTCGCCGCGGTCGAGGTGAAGGGCTGCGTGATCGGCGAGGCCATGTTGATCTGGCCCGGCGCGGAGCTGATCGGGAGCGGCTTGAGTTCGTTCGCGACACCGTCGGGAGTGAAGCCGTGCGATCCCTCCCCGACCAGTGCCTGTGCGGCCGGACGGCCGTCGGCGGAGGTCAGCATGTCGGCGTTGGGATCGGTCTCCACCAGGACCTTGTTCGCCATGCCGCAGCTGTCGCCGCGCAGCGCATCGAGATTGCCCTTCGCGACGGTGTAGGTCGACGGGTTGGAGACCATCGCCTTGGCGAAGATCGCGCCCTCGCCGATCACGAGCATGCCCAGCACGACGACCAGCGGCAGCGAGGCCAGCTGCAGGCGTCGGCGGCCGCGCACGGCCTGGTCGTGGTCGGCGCGGGTGTGGGTGGTGAGGTCGGCGTCCTCGAGCGCGGCATCGTCGACGGTGCCGTCCTCGACCAGGCCACCCTCGCCGCGCCGGCGGAAGTCCATCCGGAAGTGCTGCCAGGCGGCCAGGGCTCCGGTCAGGCCCGCGAGCACCAGGAGCGCCCCGCTGAAGCTGATCCCGGCCAGCACCGGCTGGCGGTCGAACCAGGGCACGCCCCACAGATACGGCCATGCCCACAGGTTGTACCCGGCGAAGGCGGCGGCGAGCGCGAAGATCATGCCGCAGAGGAAGAAGGTGAAGTTCCGGACGGAGGTGCGCGCGGCCTCGACCACGGCCACCGTCGTCACCGCGGCGAGCGCGGCGGCGAGCCCGGAGTACACCCCGAAGTGCACCGTCCACTTGGTGGGCGTGAGCGACAACAGCGCCGCGCCGATGAACGCCGCGCCGACGAGGCGCCACACGGGGCCCGGCGCGATGCGCGGGATCCGCCGGCCGCGCAGCATCATGAACAGCGCGACGAACAGGCACATGACGAAGAGGTAGACCGGGACGCGGCGGACCAGCGAGCCGTCGTTGGTGTTCACCGTGAGGAAGAAGAAGCGCAGGTACTCCTGCGTCCACGGCGCCGCCGGGCCGACCTCGAGGCGGATCCGGATGGCCTCGGCCACCGATGCGAGGGACTGATCCCGGAAGGCGATCGGCACGATCACCGCGCCCGCCGCAAGGATCGGCAGGACCAGCGCCGCGAGACCGGCCTCGCGGCGCCGCGCGACCAGGACCCGCAGCACCGCGGCCGACGAGGCCAGCAGCAGCGCCGCGGCGATGACGCCCTGCGGCGCGAGGCCCAGCGTGAGACCTGTGGCCAGGGCCGCGATCGCGGCCGGCAGCGCGCGGTGGGTCGCGACGGCCCGCTCCACGGCGGCCCAGGTGACGATCGTGCCGAGCACGATGATCGGCTCCGAGCGCAGGCCCGAGGCGAGTGGGAACCAGAACGCCAGCAGCATCGCGGCGGCGGCCCAGACGGCGAGCGGGTAGCGCCGGATCGCCGGGCCGAGGCGGGGCAGCAGGACCCGGCTGAGCAGCAGCCAGACGACGACGCCCGCGGCCAGCATCGGCAGCCGCATCCACAGCGCGTTCGCCGAGACCGAGGCCCAGTGCGACAAGAAGGTGTAATACCAGTCGAAGGGCGCCTCGGGGGCGCCGAAGAAGCGGTAGTAGTTGGCCGTGTAGCCGGCCTCGGGCGCCACCTTGCCCATGGACAGGATGTAGCCGTCGTCCGAGCTCCCGGCACCCAGGAAGGTCCACAGCACGAGGCCGCCGATCACCGCCACGTCGACCGGGCGGGGCCGGACGATCTGCCGCAGCGTGCGGTGCGGGGTCCGGCGGTGGTAGCCGAAGCGCCGGTCCAGCAGCCACAGCGCGACCAGGGAGGCGAGCACGCACAGCAGGCCGATCGTCATCGCGACGGCCTTGAGGGGCGCGGGATGCAGCTCGAAGCGGGTGTCGATCTCGGCGTGCAGCCGCAGGCCGGGGCCGGCCGCCGCGACGTCCGCCGGAGTCAGCGTGGTGAACACGCCGCCCATCACGGGGCGGTTCTCCGTGGCGATCGTGCCCGCGATGTCGGTGCCCTCGAACCGCGCTCCGACGTTCGTGGTGTTCGACCACACCCGCAGCTGTGAGCAGGTGCGTGCGCGGTCGATCGGCGCGGTGGTGATGACGGTGTTGCGGGAGGAGACGGTCACCGCCTGCCCGGGACCGGGCGCGCCGACGGTGACGGCCAGGCCGAGGTTGCGCGCCGGGCCGGTGCCGACGGGCAGCGTCGAGAACACGGTGCCGCCGGACTGCGCGGCGTGGGCGAGGACCGAGCACGGCACCGTCGCCGTGAGGTCCGCGGGGGACTGGGAGACGAGGGAGGCGGTCGTGTTCGCGCTCTGCGCGTTCGGCTGCACCTGCGGCCAGTCCAGCGAGGCGGTGGTCTGCTGGACGGGCAGGAGCGGGGTCAGCAGGCACAGCAGCAGGCCGACCGCGCCGGCGACGACCGCGGCGATGCGGGCGACGGCGACGCCGCGCGGAGCATCGCCGGCGGCGGGCCGCTGCGCGGGCTCCGACTCGGAGCGGGACGTAGGCACGGACACGGGTGCTCATGCTATTCGAGTCGCCTGTGAGAACCGATTCGCCCGCCGGTGTTCGTCCGATCGCTTACCGGATTCTCAGTCGGTGCGATGCCGCAGGTCAGGAATCGCGGTCAGGAATCCGTCTTGTCCTTGCGGATCGGCGCCTCGGTGTGCGTCCCCCAGACGGTGCGGGTGCCCAGCGTCAGGTCCGCCGCGCGGGCCGGCGAGTACGGCACGAGCCGCATCACGTCGCCGAAGTCCTGTCCCAGGTCCCCCCGGAGGTAGGCGGGGATCTTCTCCTGCTGGAGCAGCATCTGCGTCCAGCCGAGCGGGCCGCCGCCGAGCGTGCCCTCCCATTCCGTGGTCACCGGTGAGAGGTTCTGGTCCGGGGTGATCCGCCATTGCGGCACCTCGGCGACCCCGTTGCGGTGCGCGAACGGGCGTTGGCACCCGAACGCCAGCCCCGATGTCCAGTCCAGCAGTACGGGCTCGGTGGAGCCGATCAGCCGCTGCGCGGTGACGAGCTTGGACACCCGGGGCGGCGTCACCGCCAGCCAGTGGTCGATGGCCAGGTCGTCGTCGACGGCGACCACCCGGATCGCCGTGACATCCGCCGGCAGGTCGGTCCGCGGGAGCCGCAGGTTCCGCCAGGCGGGCTTGGGCCCGATGTCGATGAAGGCCTTCTTGCCCGCGACCTTCGGATCCGTGCCGGCGGCGGTGCGGTCGGTCGTGTACTCGAGGTAGAGCTCGTCGTCGGTGAACCGGCCGGCCGCGGACAGGGTGATCAGCGACTGGTCCGCAGCGGCGGCCGGCAGCGGGTACCACTTCGAGACGATCTTCGCCGGCGCCTGCGCCTCCTGCGAGTACGAGCCCAGGACGGGGGTCCGTGCCGGGTCGAGGCCGTAGGGCAACCGCATGTGCGAGCCGTTGATCCCGGCTGTTGCCGTGCGGCCCGAGGTGGTGTCCTGGGGCAGTCGCGCCATCGCGTCGAGCGAGGTGCTCGAATCGTCGGTGTTCGAGCTGGTGGTGGCGTTGATGATGGGGGGCACCCCGTCGGGTGAGACACCGGTGGTGCCGGGCCCGGCCAGTCCGTCCCGCGTGTTCCCGTCCAGCGGGAGCAGCAGGCCCGACGTGGGGTCCGGCTCGGTGAGCACGAAGTCGGCGAGGTTGCACTCCTTGCCCGCGAGGGTCTGCAGGTTCGCCTTGCCGTTGGAGAAGGACGAGAACTGCGTGAGCGTCGTCGTCGCCACCATCGAGCCGATGCACAGCACGACGACCGCACCCGCTGCCCAGGTCAGCGGCGACTGCCGACCGGCGACGCCGATGACGCGTCGCACGGGGCCGGGCACCGGCGCGGGCTGTGGCTCGTGGAAGTGGATCCAGCCCGCGGCCAGCACGGACACACCGCACGCCGCGAAGAAGATCCCGCCCAGCGCGAGCACCGTCGACTCGCCCCAGGGGACGCCGTAGTTGCTGGCGTACCACCAGCCGTTCGGGCCGCTGAAGGACAGCCCCAGGACCAGGAACACCCCGGCCGCGGTGAGCGCGCGGTTGCGGGGGCTGCGCATCGCCGTGGGCGCGATGGCGACCGCGGTCAGGGCCGCCAGTGCGCCCGCGAGCCCGGCGAACGCGCCGAACTGGTGCGTCCACTTGGTCGGGGTGAACATCAGCAGCAGCAGGCCGCCGAAGGTGACGGCGAGGAGGCGTCGACCGGGGCCGAGGCTCGCGCCCGGAATGCGGCCCTTGCGCAGCAGCACCGCGCCCGCGAGCAGCAGGCACAGGACGGTCACGAGGACCGCGAACCGTCGGGCGACGCCGCCGTCGGCCGTGAACGTGAACAGGGCGGAGTACCGGTCGATCTCGTTGTACCACTTCTTGGTGTCGACGACGGTGCCCACATCGGACTGCATGAGGGTCTTGGCCACGAAGGCCGAGGCGGTGAGCTTGGAGAAGATGATCGGCACCAGCAGGACGCCCCCCGCCAGCACGGGCGCCACGTACGCCGCGATGACGAGGCGCCGGTCGAGCGGGCCGCTGCGGACCCGAGCGAGGATGCGCCGACCCACCGGCCGGACCCCGGCGAGCAGCGCCGCGACCGTCATGATGCCCGTCGGACCGGCGGCGACCGTCCAGCCCGCGATGATCGCGGCGGCGGCGAAGGGCAGCACCCGGCCCGTGGCGATCGCCCGTTCGACCGAGCACCAGGTCAGCAGCGCGCCCAGCGCGATGACGGGCTCCGGGCGTAGGCCGTTGTTGAAGGCGAACCAGTACACCAGGAAGACGCCGCCGGCGGCCCACAGGGCGAACCGTGACCGGGTCGCCCGGCCGAGGCGCGGGACGACCTCCCGGCTGATGATCAACCAGGTCGCGATTCCGCAGAGCAGTGCGGGCAGCCGGACCCAGGGGCTCGCGGTGGAGAAGTGCGCGAGCCACGCGAAGGCCTGGTAGTACCAGCCGAACGGGGTCTCGGGCGCGCCGTACCAGCGGTAGTAGTTGGCCGTGTAGCCCGCCTCGCTCGCCGTCCGGGCCATCGTCAGGATGTAGCCGTCGTCGGACGTGTTCGCCCCGATCACGTGCCAGGTCACGAGCAGGGCGATGACGGTGCTGTCCAGCCTGCTGGGCCGCCACCAGCCGTCCGGGAGGACCCGACGGTGCCGCCGGCCGTCCGCCGCGACGTCCAGCCGGTGCAGCGCGACCAGGCTCGCCAGGATCAGCGCGACGGCGAGCACGATCACCACCCAGCGGGCGGGGGCGGGCACCGTCGAGTAGCGGGTGTCGATGTCCGCGTGGAACTGAATTCTCGTGGCGTCGGCGACCGTGCCGTGCAGGCTCGTGAACACGCCGACCGTCTGCGGGCGGTAGTCGAAGCCGTTCTCCTTGCTGCCCTGGAGTGGCTGCCCGTCGGGGCCTGCGATGCCCGTGACCTCGGCCTTGACCTGCTTCGCGTCACCGGTGAAGACGATCGCGCCGCAGTTCGGCGCGGCGAGCGCCGCCACGTCGACGGTCAGCAAGGGGGTGTTTCGGACCACGACCTCGAGCAGGCGACGCTGGTCCGGCAGCGCGTTGACCGCGATCGAAAGGCCCCGTCGGAGGGTGTCCGGCGAGTCGACCGGGCCTGTCGCGACCAGGGTCCCGGTACCGCCGGGCAGCTCGGCAACGGCCGTGCAGGGCACCGAGACGGTGATCCGATCGGGGACGTAGGAGACGAGCGGCGCCGTCACCGGGTCCAGGGAGCCGCCCTGCGGCCAGTCCAGGGCCGCGGTGGCCTGCTGGACCGGCATGAACGGCGTGAGCAGTGCGAACAGCACGCCGAGGACGCCGGTGATTGCGGCGGTCCGGGCGCTCGTGCGGGCCGCTCGGGCCGTGGCGGACGGTTCGGGCACTCCGCGAGTCTAGACGCCCGCGACCTCCCGGATTTCCCGGTGACGGATCACTACCGACCGCTTGGTGTACAACGAACCGGCGAACCGACGTATCGTTTCCGGCATGAGGGGATCCGACCGACCGACGAGAGCAGTGCGCTCCGTCGTACGTGCGGTCACCCCGTCGTCCGGTTCGGGACCGGTCAGCATCACCGAGGTGGTCGCCGCATACGCCGACTACCTGGGACGGCGGATCGATGTGCAGCGGATGACGATGCCGGTCGGGGTGTTCGGAATGTGGCTGCGGTCGGACGAGCGCGACCTGCTGGTCGTCTCCACGGGCGTCGCGACCTTCGAGCAGACCTTGGCCCATGAACTCGGGCATCTGGTGCTGGGGCACGAAGCGGGGTGCTCCGCCGATCCGGACAGCGGCCGGGCCGCGAAGCGCGAGGAGGAGGCGGAGTCCTTCGCGACACTGCTGGTGCGCCGCGTCAACGCCGGACACACGCTCACCCGTGTCGACTCCGTGGTCGACGAGCTGCTCGGATGATCGCAACGCTCGTCGCGCCGATCCTCTGGCTCGGCGCGGTGGAGAGGTTCAGCAGGTGGCAGACGAACCGGAATCCTCCCGCCGGCGGCGCCCTCCTGACCGCGATCGCGCTGGCCGTGATGGTCACCGTCGACACGCCCGTCGTCCGGGACTGGCTGATCGACAGCGGCCTGCGCGAGCTCGAGGTGGTCACGATCCAGCGGATGCTGCTGCTCGTGGCCTGTTTCGGTGCGCTCGTGTTCGCGTTCGCGCTCGACGGGGTGCTCACTCGCGCCAGGATCACGGCGTGGGCCCTGACGATCGTCGTCGTGGGAGTGATCATCGGTGCGGGGAGCGCGCTGGGCCGATTGGGGGACCCGACGGGGCTCGGCTTCGGCCGGGAGTTCGGCCTCGCGGTCGAGACGGCCCTCGTCTATACGTGCCTGGGCGTGACCTCGCTGATCGTGGCGGCGGCATCGTGGCGGGTGTCCAAGCGGACCCGGGTCCATCGGGTCCAGCTGCGCATCCTGGCGTTGGGCGGCGTGATCCTGGCGGTGGTCGCGGTCGCGAACGTGATCGCGGGCGGATTCCTCCTGCAACGGCTCCAGGTGGGCGTGTGGGTACTGCGGCTCAACCGGCTCCTGCTCGACGCTGGTTTCGCGAGCTGGACGCTGGTGCTGATGGCGTCGTGGCTCGCGTCGATGCTCATCGCCGCCCGGGAGTGGTTGCGGTTCCGTTCGGCCTACGAGCAGGTCACCGAGCTGTTCCCGGACCTGGAGGCGGTGGTGCGCCCCGGCGGCGGATGGGTCGAGACGGCCGAGGCGCGGGCGGTCGTCGTGCTCGACGGCTGGGCGATGCTCGCGAGCCCGGGCGCGGGCCTGCTCGGGGACGAGGCCCCGTCCGAACGGGCCGCCGCGGTGGCCCGTTGGCTGGACCGGACGGCGCCCTACGGTTCGGTGCACGCGGTCGATCTCGAGCCACCGTCGGGCTGGCGGACGGCGCGCTGGACGGCCGCAGTGACGAAAAGGGCCCAGCACACCCCGTCGCCCCTGTTGGAGCGGGTGCGCTGAGCCCCGAGTAGGAACGGCCTAGCCGGCCGCGCCGTCCTCCGCTTCGAGCTCGGCGAGGAGCCCGGCGAGCGCCGCACGACGGTCCGCCGACAGCTTGGTCGAGCGACGCGCCATCTCGAGCATCCCCGACTCGCGGAGCTCCCGCGTCAGTTCGAGGTCGGCGAGGATCTCGCGCTCGTACAGCGGGTCGGAGAAGTACTCGGCGCGCACCCCGAAGGTCTGCGCGATCGACGCCACCATGTCGTACGCGGGGCGCGAGCTCCGGCCCGAGCGCAGCTGCGACAGGTACGGCACGGACAGCTTGCCGCCGCCCTCCTCGACCATCCTGCAGAACTCCGAGGAGGTGTAGGGCCCTCGGTCTGCGGGATGTACGACCTCGAAAAGTCGGTTCAACTTGGCCGCGAACGTAGTCATCAGGCCCTCCCTTCCAGATTGCGAATACATCGAACATTACATGATCCGCGGGTCAGATGCGTACGTCGCGGGACAACGATCGCAATCTGTAACTGCTCTGGTCAGCCGACGACGAGGCGGAGTCGAACGCGCGCCGGGCTCAGGCGGGAGCGGCGACGCGGGCGCGCAGACCGTCCACGATGAGGTCGACGCCGCCGGCGAAGGCGCGGTCGGTCGCGGTCCGGTCCAGCTCACCCGCGGCGGCGCCAGCGAGGGCCATGGCCTCGCGGGTCTGCTCCTCGAAGGTGAAGCCGACGACGAAATGGGTCAGCGCCAGCGCGACGGCGTTCGCATCCGCCGCTCCGGCGCCCGCGGCGACCGCGATCTCGGCGATCTGCGACTGCAGGTTGCTGGTGCCCAGCTGTGAGGCCAGCGATGCGGAGACCACCTCGGCGCCGTCGCGGTGCTTGCGCAGGACGGACCGCAGGGCGTGCGCGTACCCGGTCAGCTGACGGTCCCACCGCATCCGCGACTTGGAGGCCGCGGCGGCCAGCGACGGGTCGGCGAGGATGGTGTCGGCGATACCGGCGAGGAGCGACTGCTTGTTGGGGATGTGCCAGTACAGCGCGCCCGGCGCGACGCCCAGATCGGCCGCCACGCGCCGCATCGTCAGGTCCGGCAGTCCGGACCGGTCGAGAACGCCGATCGCGGAGGTCAGCACGTCCGAGCGGTTGATGGCCACGGACTTGACTCTAGCCGAGCACCCCGATACTTCTTGAACCGTGTTCAACGCCGCCACCTATCGCGCCACGCCGCGCGACCTCGCCCTGATCGCCGTGTTCACCGCCCTCACCGCGGTGCTCGCGCTCCCCACCGTGACGATCAGCGGCATCGCGCCCATCACCCTGCAGACGCTGGGGTTCATGCTCGCGGCCTCGATCCTCGGATTCCCGTGGGGCGGCGCATCGGTGGCGCTGTACGTGCTGCTCATCGTGGTGGGCCTGCCCATCGGTGCCGGCGGTCGAGGCGGCCTCGCCGTGCTCACCGGGCCGACCGGCGGCTTCCTGCTCGGCGGCATCGTCGGGGCCCTGGTGACGGGGTGGCTCGTCGACAAGTGGGGCCGCACCAACCCCTTCCTGGTCGGCCTCGCGAACATCATCGGGCTCATGGTGACGTCTACGCCATCGGCCTGCCCTGGCTCGGCTGGCGCACTGACTCGGGTCTGTTCGCCAAGCTCACGCTCGGCTTCCAGTTCGTGCCGGGCGACCTGATCAAGGTCGTCATCACCGCGCTGGTCGTGGTTACCGTGGCGCGGGCCTACCCCGCGATCGCGAAGCGGGCGCCCGGCCCGCGATGATCCGCCTCGACGACGTCCACCACGCCTTCGACGACCGGCCGGTACTCCGAGGCATCACGGCGGTGCTCTCGGAGCGGCGGATCGGCATCATCGGCGCCAACGGCTCCGGCAAGTCGACGCTGGCCCGCACCTTCAACGGCCTCGTCGTTCCCGACCGCGGCACCGTCGAGACCCTGGGCCTGGACGTCCGCGCGAAGCGGTCCGAGGTGCGCCGGAAGGTGGGCTTCATGTTCGCCGATGCGTCCGCGCAGATCGTCATGCCCACACCCGCCGAGGACGTCGCCCTGTCCTTGCGCCCGCCGGGTCGCTCCCGGCGCGGCGGTCCCGACGGTGCCGAGGTCTCCCGTCGCGTCGCGGAGATCCTCGGCGAGTTCGGCCTCGCGGACCATCTCGACGCGCCGGCGCAGCTGCTCAGCTCCGGCCAGAAGCAGATGCTCGCCTTCGCGTCGGTGCTGGTCACCGAGCCGGAGATCCTCGTCTGCGATGAGCCCACGACCTTGCTCGACCTGCGCAACGTGCTCAAGGTCAGGGACCGGCTGGCCGCACTGGAGCAGCAGGTGATCCTCCTGACGCATCACCTGGACATGCTCGAGGACTTCGACCGCGTGCTCGTCATGGACGACGGTGCCGTGGTCCACGATGCGGCCCCCGCCGACGCGATCGCCTTCTACCGCGAGCTGGCGGCGCGCTGATGCTGGGCCGCTACGTCCCGCGCGACTCGCCGCTGCACCGGACTCCGGCCGCGGCGAAGCTGCTCGCGATGCTGGCGCTCGTGACCTTTTTGGCGATCCTCCCGCGTCCGGTACCGCTGGCGGTCTCCGCGGTGGTTGTGGCCGCCCTCTTCCCGGTCGCGCGGCTGCGGCCCGTGCACCTGTGGCGGGCCCTGCGCCCCGCGCTGCTCTTCGCGGTGGTCCTCACCGTCTTCTATCTGGTCAGCCAGGGGGTCTCCGACGGTGCCCGGGCCGCGATCGGCCCCGTCGGTCAGCTCGTGGTGGGCGTCCTGGCGGGCAACCTGCTCGTCTTCACCACCCGCGCGAGCGACCTCGCGGCGCTCGCCGGACGGTTCCTCGGCTGGCGCGTGGAACTCCTCGTCGCGCTGACGATCCGCTCCATCCCGACGGTGATCGTCGTTGTCCGGCAGACCCGCGAGGCCGCCTGGGCGCGCGGGCAACGAGCCTCCCTCGTCCGGGTCCTCCCGACGGTGCTGGTCCGCCTGATCCGCGATGCGGATCTGCTCGGCGAGGCCCTCGTCGCCCGCGGGATCTGACGCGGCAGTGTCCGGCGCACCGGGTGGTGGGAGCTGAAATGTGCGCCAGAGCGGCGCGGTCGTTTCACGACCTGCAGTGATGTAGATCCTGCGCCGCTGGGGCGCACATTTCAGCGGGTGCGCCGCCTACTTCGCCAGGTACTCGCCGAGCTGCTTGACGATGAGGTTCGCGCCGGTCGGGCCGAGGCCCAGGTACCAGACATCGTCGTCCACGCGGAAGGCCTTGCCCTTCTGCACGCCGCTCAGCTGCGCCCAGCCCGGATTGGCGAGTGCGGCACTCTCGCCGGTGTTCTCGGGCTTGCCGTAGCTGGAGTAGAAGATGTAGTCGCCGTCCGCCTGGGAGATGTTCTCCAGCGAGATCTCGGTGGACAGCTCGTCGACGCCCTGCTTGCCCGCGCGCGGCAGGCCCGCGTCCTGCAGGATTACGCCGATCAGCGACTTGTTGCCGTAGAGGCGCAGCCGGTTCGGCATGAAGCGGACGAGGGAGATGGTCGGCTTGGCGCCGGTGAACCGGGCGCTGAGCGCCCTGGCGTTGTCGGCGTAGGAGTTCAACGCGTCCTTCGCCTTCTGCTCCTCGCCGACGGCCGCGCCGATGAGGCGGAAGTTCTCCTTCCACGGGAAGCCCGGGCGGATGGAGAAGACGGTCGGCGCGATCGCGGAGAGCTTGTCGTACTGCTTGTCGACGCGCAGCTGGCTGCCCAGGATCAGGTCGGGCTTGAGCTTGGCGATGGCCTCGAGGTCGAGCGTGGTGTTCTTGCCGACGGTCTGGACGCCCTGCACCTTGTCGGCGAGGTAGGTCGGGATGGGGCTGGCGCCATCGGTGGTCACCATGCCGACGGGCTTGAGGCCCAGCGAGACCACGGAGTCGAGCTCGCCGCTGTCGAGCACGACGATGCGCTCGGGTTTGCGCGGGATCTCCGTGACGCCGCGCGCGTGCTTGATCGTGCGGGGGAACACGCCGGGCGCGGCGTCGGTGCCGAGCTTGGCGGTCTCCGCGTCGGCCGTGCCGAACCGCTCGCCGCCGGTCGCGACCTCGGTGTTCCCCGAGCTCTTGGGGTCGACGTTCTGGTTCGAGCAGGAACTGATGCCGACGGTGGCGGCCAGCAGGACGACCGCGGGCGCGAGCCGCCGGGCGAGGGATCGTGTCTTCACCCGCGAAATCCTATCCGACTATTTAGGTGAGGCATAGCAAAGTCGCTCGGGTGGCCGCCGAGCCCGAGCTCAGGTCAGCGAGGCGATGGTGCGGTCGGTCGTCGCGGGGGAGAACAGGTCGACGACGGGGAGCAGCGCACGCAGTGCGGCGGGGGAGACTTCGACGGGCTGGTGAGTCACCGCCCGGACGAGCCAGCGTCCGGCCTCGTCGGCTTCGAGGGCAGAGGCGCCGGAGTACTCGGCCGTCGGGGCGATCATCTCGGTGCGGACCAACGGGAAGTACACGTTGGTCGCGTGCACGCCCGGGTGCGGTCGCTCGGCGTTCAGGCTGCGCCCGAAGATCGACAGTGCACTCTTGGACGCCCCGTAGGCGGAGAACTTGGGAAAGGTGTTGGCGAGCAGGCCCCAGGTGCACACGTTGACGATCTGACCGCGGCCCCGCTCGATCATCCCCGGCAGCACGCCGAGCGAGAGCTGCACGGCCGCGAAGTAATTCAGGTTCATCGTGCGCTGGTAGTCGTGGAACCGCTCGGTGGAATCGGCGATGGTCCGCCGGATCGAGTGGCCGGCGTTGTTGATGAGCACGTCCACCTCGCCGAGGTTGGTGAGCAGCCCGTCGATCGAGTCGGAGTCCGTCAGGTCGCACAGGCGGTACTCGCCGCCGGTCAGCGCTGTGAGCTCCTCGAGCTCCTGCTCCCGCCGCGCCACCGCGATTACGTGGGCGCCGCGCTCGGCCAGCTGCAGCGCCGCCTCACGCCCGATGCCCGACGATGCCCCGGTCACCACGATCCGCAGGCCGCGGACCGTCCGGCCCGGGCCGGACAGGACGTTGTCGAGCGGCTCGGGCAGCAGGCTCCGGCGCTGCATCAGGTCACGCAGAGAGAACGACATCGGTCACTTCCTCACGATCACGACGAACGGGCCCGTCTCGGTGACGGCGAATCTCGGGTCCTCGAACAGCTTCTCGGGGAACACGACGGTGTACCGGCGCACGTTCGGGTCGTTCGGGTACACGTCCTCGGCCAGGCGCAGCGACAGGCCGTCGGCGGACCGTCGGAACACGAACGCGGTCGGGGCGCGCCACGGCGTGGCGTCGAGCGCCCCGATCAGCTCGTCCGGCGTCTGCAGTTTCGCCCACGACTCGATCACCGCCGACCGGGCGCTGAAGTGCGCCAGCGGGTTCGCGTAGTTCGACGTGAGGTTCTGGAAGCCCCAGTACGGGTAGATCGCGAGGAAACCGTAGTCGGCGGTGAGCACCACGGTGTCGGTCCGGGACTTTCCGGTCGCGGCCAGGATCGCGGCGTCGACGTCCCGGTACGACGATTCCGCGCCCGCGGGCCGACGGTCGCCGCGGTGCCCGTCGCCGTCGGTGTCGGAGTAGGCGACGGCGATCTCCCCGGCCAGCTGCGCGGGGATCGTCTGCGCCACACCGACAGCGGCGAGCGCCCCGAGCACGATACCGGCCTGGCGGTAGCGGGGGTAGCCCTCGCCGAGCGAGCCGACCAGCGAGACCGCGCCGAGCGCGCCCGCGGCGGCGAGCAGGATGTGCAGCACGGGCTCGGTGCGGAAGCCGAGCAGCGTGGTCCCGGCGGGGGCCGCGACCATCGACAGCAGTGCCCAGAGGTACACCCCGGCGACCGCGAGGCCGAGGGCCTGGGCGCGCAGGCAGGTCCGGGCGCGCACCAGGATCCAGACGATGCCGATCAGCGCGAGCGCGCCGAGCAGCGAGAAGTGCAGCATGGGGAAGGGCAGCACGGAGCCCTGCTCGGGCAGGTAGTGGAAGGCAGAGCCCTTGGGGTCGGTGCCGTCGCGGAGGGCGCGCACCAGGAACGGGCCGTAGGCGGGCGTGCCGATGACGATGGCGATCACGCCCATCGCGGCGACGCGCACCGGGTAGCGCCAGGCGAACCGGCGCTCGCGGACCCAGGCGGCGATCAGCGCGACCACGCCCATCAGCACGATGACGAAGGCCGCGACCCCCAGATAGAGCGTGTAGAACCAGACCGCCACGCCGAGGTACACGCCGACCAGCACGATCGCGCCGCGATGGCCGCGCAGGATCGCGTACCAGGCGATGATCAGCACGGGTGGGAGCACGATCGCGACCGCCGCGCCGTAGGGCTCGGCGGATCCGTAGAGCAGCATCGCGACCGTGGTCGCCAGCGTCGCGGCGACCGCGCGGGCGGGGCTCCACACGGCCAGCCAGAGCGCGAGCGCGATCGCCGCGGCCACCGCGAGCGAGATGATCGCCCAGGGCTGATACGCCTCCCAGCCGTCCATCCCGAACACCCGCGCGAATCGCCCACCGAGCCAGAACCAGCCGGGCGAATACAGCGGGGGCATGTCCGCGTAGGTCATGTCCGCGAGCCGTGGTGAGCTCGTGAGGCGCGTGAGGTATTCGGTGCGGAACTGCTGGTCGACGGAGATGCCGCCGAGGTACAGCTTCGTGCCGCCGAGCGGCAGCGCCAGGGTGAGCGTGACGAATCCCGCGACCGTCGCGAAGGAGACCAGCCGGGCGAGCCGGGCGGGCCACCGTCGGGCGTGGGACAGGACCAGCGCGCAGGCGGCGAGCACCGCGATCGCGGCGACCTGCCCGACGGTGGCGAACGCCCGCGTGACGTTCGAGCTGCTGTAGGCGGGCCAGTCGACCGAACGGATGGCGAGCCATCCGATGACGCCGACCGCCGCCGCGAGGATCACGGCGGCGGCGAGGTCGAGGGCCAGGTCCCGGGCTCTGGTGGGGGCCTCGGGAAGGTCGACGGTGCGCGGTTCTGTCACGCGGTCAGACTAGATGGGATGGTTCGACGACGGCCATGTCCGTCCTAGATCGGCAGCTTGCGGAAGATCGGCTGCGGGATGTTCTTGAGGCCGAAGCTCACGAAGCCCCACGGCGCGGGTGCGTAGATGAGCGACTTGCCGGCGATCGCGGCGTCGACGGCGAGGCGGCCGATGACGTCCTTGTCGATGGTCAGCGGGGCCTCCTTGACGTGCGCGGAGAACTTGGTGCGCACCATGCCCGGGCGGACGACCAGCACGGAGCCGCCGAAGGGCTCGAGGGCCTGACCCAGGTTGAGGTAGAAGCCGTCGAAGCCGGCCTTGGAGGAGCCGTAGACGAAGTTGCTGCGGCGCGGGCGCAGGCCGGCGACGGAGCTCATCGCGATGATCTGGCCGTGGCCCTGCTCCTTGATCTTCTGGCCCAGGAGCACGCCGACGGACACGGCGCCGGTGTAGTTGACCTGCGCCAGCAGGACGGCCTTGCGCTGGTTCTGCCACAGCTCCTCGGCGTCGAAGTCGAGGGCGAAGGCGACGATCGCGACGTCGATGTCGCCGCCCGCGAAGGCGGCGTCGATGGTCTTGGCGTGACCGTCGAAGTCGGTGGCGTCGAAGTCGACGACCTCGACCGAGGTGGCCCCCGCGGCCTCCACCTGGGCGACGGCCTGCTCGCGCAGCGGGTCGTTCGGCAGCGCGGCGAGCACGACGCGGATCGGGCCCTTGGCGAGGTACTCCTCGACGATGGACAGGCCGATCTCGGAGGTGCCGCCGAGCAGCAGGATGGACTGGGGGACGCCGACGGCGTTCTTCATGCGGTGGGTTTCCTTGCGGTCGTGAGGCTCAGACGAGTTCGAGGCGGCGGCCCATGTCGGACATGAACACGCCGGTGGGGTCGATCTTGCGACGGGTGGCGATCCACTCGTCGACCCGCGGGTACATGGCGTGGAACATCGCCGCGGTGGTGCGTGAATCCTTCGCGGTGTACAGACGCCCACCCATGGCGAAGACGCGCTTGTCGAGCTCGGTGACGAACTCGTGCAGGCCCTTCTTGATGGGGAAGTCCAGGCACACGTTCCAGCCGCGCATCGGGAAGCTCAGCGGCGCGTCGTTCCCGTCGCCGAACAGCTTGATGACGTTGAGGAAGCTCACGTGGCCGGAGGCCTGGATATCGCGGATGATCGCCTTGAACTCGTCCTCGTTGCCCGGCGGCACCACGAACTGGTACTGGATGAAGCCCTTCGGGCCGTAGGCGCGGTTCCACTCACCGAACAGGTCGAGCGGGTGGTAGAACTGCGTCAGGTTGGCGATCTTGCCCTGGTAGGTGCTGCCCGTGGCGCGGTAGTACACCTCGCTGAGCAGGGCGAAGTCGAACTTGTTCGCTAGGCCGTGGGGGAAGACATCGGGCAGGGTGACGAGCTGCGGCGCGTTGAACTTCAGCGGTTCCTTGGCCAGCTTGTCCGGCAGGTCCTCGAGCTTCGCGAGGCTGCCCTTGGAGAAGGTGCCGCGGCCGAGCTTCTTCTTGGAGATGGAGTCGAACCAGCCGGACGAGAAATCGGCGCCGTCCTCCCACCCGTTCAGGTGCAGGTCGACGGTCTCGTCGAGTGACCCCGTCACACAGCCGTCGGCCTTGAAGTAGGCCGTCTCGGTGCGCTGCATGTGCAGCTTGGCGCGCAGGACGATGCCGGTGAGGCCGATGCCGCCGACGGTGGCCCAGAAGAGCTCGCCCTTGGGGTCGTCCGGCGTGCCCTTCGGCGCGAGCGTCAGGATGCGGCCATCGGCCACCAGCAGCGTGATCTCGGCGACCTGATTGCCGAAGCTGCCGGTCGAGTGGTGGCTCTTGCCGTGGATGTCGTGCGCGATGGCGCCGCCGACGGTGACCTGCCGTGTGCCGGGGAGCACGGGCACCCACAGTCCGAAGGGCAGGGCCGCCTTCATCAGGGTGTCGAGGTCGACGCCGGCGTCCACGTCCGCGATGGCCTTCTCGGCATCGATGTCGTGGATGGCGCTCAGCGGCGTCATGTCGATCGTCAGGCCCCCGGAGTTCTGCGCCGACTCGTTGTACGAGCGGCCCAGGCCGCGCGCGATGACGCCGCGGCGCAGGTAGGCGGGCTTGTCGGCCTCGGCGTCGGCCACGACGGCGACGGCCTTGGCGATCTGGTCCACGTCGGGGGTGGACAGCACGTGCCCCTCGATCGGGGTGGTGCGCGACCACCCCATCAGCTTGCGCGTCGAGATGGGCAGGTAGGGAAGAGTTGTCTCGGACATCGCAGGCCAGAATACCGCGCCCAAGCTGAGTCGACGCTGAGCTTTCCGGCCGCTGTGACCTCGTTCCCGTCACATTCAGGAGCCCGCGGGCCGCCCGGGCTCGGTGTTCACGGACAGGCGGGGCTTGTCGGCCGACGGTGCGCCGGGCTCGCGCAGGTGCTCCCACATCGCGTCCACGAGGGGTTGCAGGAACAGCGTGCCGAGCTGTCGCACCATCATGGCGATGACCTGGTCCGACTCGGGGCGGTCGGTGGATGCGAGGTGGGCCGCGCGCAGCCGCACGACCTCGCTGCGGCCCAATTCGGTGAGCCGGATCAGGAGCCGCGAGCCCGCCGGGTCGAGGAAGGAGCGCCGCAGGTAGTCCACGACGGCGGGATGCCCGGCCAGCATCTCGCGGACGGCCGCGTCGCGCGCGGCGGCGACCTCGGCGGGCGGGCCCGCGTCCGGCACGCTCGCGATCGCCCGGGCGTGGTACTCGACGATCTGCTCCTCGACCGCGCCGCGCAACCCGTCCTTCGTCGTGAAGTGGTGTTGCACGAGGCCGACCGTGACCCCGGCGCGCGCGGCGACGGCGCGCAGCGAGACGGCGCTCGGTCCGTGTGCGGCGAACAGCTCGAGCGCGGC
Organism: Tsukamurella spumae; assembly: GCF_012396015.1. GTDB lineage: Bacteria > Actinomycetota > Actinomycetes > Mycobacteriales > Mycobacteriaceae > Tsukamurella > Tsukamurella spumae. The sequence continues at coordinate 170,512 of NZ_JAAXOQ010000004.1, forward strand.
GTTGCGGATCCGTGCCTTCGCGGTCAGGTCGTCGTTCGACGCGGGGAGGCCGGTCGCTGGTGTCCCTTCCACCTGCGTGATCCTAGCGGCCGGGGCCTTGCGCTGTACATACGCATCGTGGACTATACGAATGTATTGTCCGACCGTGCGCTGAAGAGAAGAGACCACCCATGACCGCACTGTTCCCCGACTACCGCCCCGCGTGGGAGACCCCCGAGCACACGGAACTGCGCAAGCACGCCGCCGAGTTCTTCCGCCGCGAGGCCACGCCGAATCAGGAGCGGTGGGCCGAGCAGCACCAGGTGGACCGCGAGTTCTGGAACAAGGCGGGCGCCGCGGGGTTGCTCTGCACCGAGTTGCCCGAGTCCCTGGGCGGAGCGGGCGGCGATTTCGGGCACGACACCGTCGTGCTGGAGGAACTGATCTTCTCGGGCGACGGTGCGTTCGGCTACGGCGTGCACTCGACCATCTGCGCGCACTACATCGACGACTGCGGCACCGAGGAGCAGAAAGCACGCTGGCTGCCGAAGGCCGCCTCGGGCGAGGCCGTGCTGGCAGTGGCGATGACCGAGCCCGGCACCGGCTCGGACCTGCAGGCCGTGCGCACCACCGCGGTCCGCGAGGGGGACGAGTACGTGATCAACGGCTCGAAGACCTTCATCTCCAACGGCAGTCACTGCGATCTGCTGATCATCGTGGCGAAGACCGATCCGAGCGAGGGCGCGAAGGGGATCTCCCTCATCGTGGCGGAGACGAAGGATCTGCCCGGCTTCGAGCGCGGGCGCGTGCTCAAGAAGATCGGGCAGCACGGGCAGGACACCCGCGAACTCTCCTTCACCGACATGCGCGTTCCCGTGGACAACCTGCTCGGCGGCGTCGAGGGCCAGGGCTTCTACCAGCTGATGCGCCAGCTCCCCCGCGAGCGGCTGAGCATTGCCGTCGGTGGCGTCGACGCGGCGGAGAAGGCGGTGGTCGAGGCGATCGCGTACACCAAGGAGCGCAAGGCCTTCGGCCGTGCGATCGCGGACTTCCAGAACACCAAGTACGTGCTCGCCGACGCCAAGACCCAGGTCTTCGCCGGCCGGACGCTCATCGACCACTGCATCGGCCGCGCCATCGACGGCACCCTGGACGCCGCGACCGCGTCGATGGCCAAGCTCTGGGCGACCGACATGCAGTGCCGCGTCATCGACAACGTGCTCCAGCTCTTCGGCGGCTACGGCTACATGATGGAGTACCCCATCGCTCAGCTGTACGCGGGCGCGCGCGTCCAGAAGATCTACGGCGGCACCAACGAGATCATGAAGGAGCTGATCGCCCGCAGCCTCTAGAGGCCGCCGCGGATCCGTTGCAGCGCACGGTGTTGGCGCAGCCGCACCGTCGACGGGGTGATCCGCAACTGCGCCGCGGTCTCGCCGACGGTGCGCCGCTGCACGACGCGCAGGTGCAGCACGCGGTACAGCTCGGGCGGCAGCGCCGCCCGGATCCGCGCGTCGTGCGCCCCGTGTCCCACGCGGATTCACGCTAGGCACTACGCGCCTGCGGACACATCCCCCGTTCGGACGATGTCCGCACGGCGGAAGTGACTACTCGACGGTGACGGACTTCGCCAGGTTGCGGGGCCGGTCGATGTTGAGGCCCAGGCTCAGTGCCGCGTAGTAGGCCAGCAGCTGGGTGGGGATCATCAGCAGGATCGGGTCCAGCTCGGGCTCGTTCTTCGGCACGGTGAGTGTCACCTTGGCCTCGGGCAGCTCGACGCCCGGGTTGGTGATGGCCACGATGTCGCCGCCGCGGGCCGCGATCTCGTGCAGCGCACCGATGTTGCGGTCGAGCAGCTCGTCGTCCGGCACGATCGCGACGGTCGGCATCTCCGTGCTGATCAGCGCGAGGGGGCCGTGCTTGAGCTCCGAGGCCTGGTAGGCCTCGGCGTGCCGGTAGCTGATCTCCTTGAACTTCTGCGCGCCCTCGCGGGCCGTCGGGTAGCCGCGGACGCGCCCGATGAAGAAGAGGCTGGGCGCCTCCGCGAGCAGCTTCGCCGCCTCCTCGACGTCCCCGGGGTTCTCGATGATCTCGCCGATCTGGGCCGGGAGGGCCTTGAGGCCTTTGACGATCCGCGTACCGTCGGTGATCGAGAGATCGCGGACGCGGCCCAGGGCGAGTGCGAGCAGGGCGAAGCCGACGGCCATGTGGGTGTTGGCCTTGGTGGAGGCGACGGAGACCTCGGGTCCGGCGTGCAGGTAGATGCCACCGGAGACCTCGCGCGCGATGGTCGAGCCGACCACGTTGACCAGGCCCACGATGGTGCCGCCCTTGCGCTTGACCTCCTGCACCGCGAAGGCGGTGTCGGCGGTCTCGCCGGACTGGCTCACCGCGACGTACAGGGTGTCGGGCTCGACGATGGGGTTGCGGTAGCGGAACTCGCTGGCGGGCTCGGCATCCGCGGGGATGCGCGCGAGCTCCTCGATGAGCGAGGCGCCCAGCTGGCCCATGTAGTAGGCGCTGCCGCAGCCGAGGATCTTGACGCGCTTGAACCGGCGCATGGCCTGCGCGTCCAGGTTCAGGCCGTCGAGCCGGGCGGTGGCGAACCGCTCGTCGAGCCGGCCGGAGAGCATCCGCTCGAGCGAGGAGGGCTGTTCGGCGATCTCCTTGAGCATGAAGTGGCTGTGGTTGCCCAACTCCAGGTCGTCGGGCGAGATGTCCACGGTGGTAGCGGACTTCGCGACGGCGCGGTTGTCGTCGGCGTTGAACATGCGGAAGCTGGAGGCGGTGACGGTGGCGCATTCGCCGTCGTCGAGGTGCACCACCTGACTGGTGTGCCGCACCACGGCCGAGATGTCGGAGGCGACGAACATCTCCTTGTCGCCCACGCCGATGATCAGCGGGGAGCCGTTGCGGGCCACGACGATCCGGTCGGGGTGCTCGGTGTCGATCACTGCCAGTGCGTAGGTGCCGCTGAGCCGGGCCAGGGTCTGCCGGACGGCGTCCTCGAGATTATCGGCGCCGCTCCGGGCGATGAGGTGCGCGACCGCCTCGGTGTCGGTGTCGGAGGTCAGTTCCACCCCGTCGGCCTCGAGTTCGATGCGCAGGTCCCGGGCGTTGTCGATGATGCCGTTGTGCACCACGAAGATCCGCTCGGTGGTGTCGGCGTGCGGGTGGGCATTGGCCTCCGACGGGGCGCCGTGCGTGGCCCACCGGGTGTGACCGATGCCGGTCTTGCCGGCGAGTCGCTTCGGCAGCGCCGCCTCGAGGTCGCGGACGCGACCGAGGCTGCGCACCCGCTTGACGCCGGACGGTCCGAGGACGGCGATCCCCGCCGAGTCGTATCCGCGGTACTCGAGCTGGGTGAGCCCGTCGACGAGGATGTCCACGGCCGTCTGGCCACCGATGTATCCGACGATTCCGCACATGCTGAGGTGGGGCTCCTAGCTGTAGATGAGACGGCGCAGCTGCCGCTCGGTGAGATCGGGCGCGGCGACGAGCCTGCTGCGCAGCTCGTCGGTCAGGGTCGCGAAGATCTCCGCGTTCTTCGCCCCGCGGCCCTGCAGGGCGCTGTGGCGGCGGCGGACGAACTCCTCGACGGGTTCCCGGTAGTAGGCCGTGACATCGTCGATCACGCGCCCGGCCTCGGCGGCCGAGAGCCCCGTGGTCCGCGCGATGTGATCCACGAGGTCGCTGTCCGGCACGCCTCGATCTTGCGGGCTCGACGGTGCGGTGTCAATTTCTTGCCCGGAATCGGGCAGAACTGAGACCGAATCGGAGGATCGACGGGAGACGTCCGCCGCAATGTCAAGAATGCTTGACGCAAAATGTCAAGAATGCTTGACTCGGAGGTGTGGAGGACGAGAACCCGGTGCGGGCGCGGCGACGCGCCCAGCGCATCACCCAGGCCGAACTGGCCGCCGTCGTCGGCGTGAGCCGCCAGACGGTGGTCTCGGTCGAGAAGGGCGACTACGCGCCCAGCGTGTACCTGGCGTTGAAGATCGCCCGAGCCCTCGACAGCACCGTCGAAGTGCTTTTTCCGCTGGAGGAGGAGAGTCATGTCCGCTGATACGAAGCTCGAGGAGTTCATCCTGGCCCCGTCGGACCCGGCCTGGGGCGACGAGCGCAACCGGGACGAGTACTACCGCGCCAACGCGATCGGCTCCTTCTGGAGCGTGTACGCCTTCTTCGGAGTGGCGGTCGTCGCGGCGGCGGAGGGTGCGGTGGCCGCCGCGCTTCTCGCCCTCATCGCGCCGGGGGTGATCCAGATGACGGCGGTGCAGCGGTACTGCCGGCGGCACGAGGTGCCTTTGAGTCAGGTGCTGAGCATGTTCAACCGCGGTCGGCGACGGTGGATCTCCCTGGCGACCACGATCCCCCTGGGGCTCGCGGCGCTGATCCTGATCCTGCTGCACGAGGGTGGCCGGTTCCACGACCCGGGCACGCTCGCGGGCGGACTGGTCGGCGCAGTCGTGGGCGCCGGCGCCGCCTTCGTGGCCTTCCGGGTGCTCGCCTCCCGCGAGCGCAGGAGCGAGGAACGGGCGGCCGCCGAGGACGACGTATTCGAATAACGAAGGATGCGTCGGTACGATATGACCTCGTGACCACCTCCGAAGCCGCTGATCGGGAGCACCTCGATCTCAAGACGCAGCTCGTGCGCTTCATCGTGACCGGCGGCTTCTCGGCGATCGTGGATTTCGGCCTCACGCTGCTCCTCGGCAAGTTCCTCGGACTCGATGAAGCCCTCGCCAAGACCATCGGCTTCATCTGCGGAACCACCACCGCGTACCTGCTCAACCGGCGCTGGACCTTCAAGGCCGAGCCGTCGACCAAGCGGCTGATCGCGGTGTGGGTCCTGTACATCGCGATGTATGGCGTGCAGCTGGGTCTGTACATGGCGTTCTTCACGTTGTTCCCGCCGCCGGAGGACGGGATCGGCAGCTACGTCAACCGCCTCGTCGCCTTCGTCATCGCGCAGGGCACCGCGACCGTGGTGAACTTCATCGTGCAGCGCACGGTGATCTTCCGATTGATGTGAGGCGCTTCCTGCCCTGGGCGTTCGCGCTCGCCGGCGTTCTGCTGTCGCTGTGGCACGGCGGGCGGCCGTCGGCGTGGTTCGACGAGCTCGCCACGGCGTCCGCGATCGACCGCTCGCCGGGTCAGCTGTGGCACCTGCTGACCAATGTCGACGCGGTGCACGGCCTCTACTACTGGTGTGTGCGCGCCTTCGCGCTGGTGTTCGGCATGGACGAGACCGCGCTGCGCGCCTTCTCCGCGCTCGGCGTGGGAGCGGCCACGGCGGCCTGCTACGTGCTCGCCCGCCGGCTCGGCGGCGATGTCCTCGCACTGGTCGCCGGCACCGTCGCCCTGATCCTGCCGCGGATCACCTGGTCCGGCGTCGAGGCCCGTTCGTACTCCTGGGTGATCGCCTCCGCCGCGCTCGTCCTGATCGTGGCGCACCGCGCGATCTCGTCGCACGACGCCTCCGGTGTCGCGGCGTCGGACGCGCCCGCCGCGCGGCGGGCCTGGTTCGGCTACGGTGCGGCGCTGTTCCTGGCGACGGTGCTGTTCCTCTACACGGCGACCCTCGCGCTCGCCGTGGCGGTCGTCGTCGCCTCCGACCCGCGCACGCGTACGCGCGCCGTCCTGCGGCCCGCCGCGATCGCCTCGGCCGCTGCGATCGTCCTGGCGAGTCCGGTGGCGATCCTCGCGGCCACCCAGCGCGATCAGGTGTCCTGGCTCCGCTGGCCGGGGTGGCGGATCTTCCAGAACGTGCTCGTCGACCAATGGTTCGACCACTCCTACGCCTTCGCCGCGGCCGCCTGGCTCGTGGTCGTCGTCGCGGCGGTCCTGTGGTGGCGCCGCGGCGTCGCCGGTCCGGCTCGGACCGCGGGGGCGGCACCGTCGGACCTGGGACCCGCGGTGCGCTACGGACTGGCGGGAGCGCTGGTGCCGCTGGCCGCGATCCTGCTGGTCTCGCCGGTCGTGCCCTCGTACGTGGGGCGGTACGTGAGCTTCACGGTTCCCGGTGTGGTGTTGCTGCTCGCCGCCGCGGTCACGACGCTCGCGCGCGCCCTGCCGCGTCCGCGGGTGGCCGGCGCGGTGGTGCTGGCCGCGCTCACGGTGGCCGCGATCCCCGGCTATCTGTGGCAGCACAGCCCGCTGTCGAAGCCGGGCGGCAGCGATTTCAGCTACGCGGCCCGGTACATCCGCGACAACGCGCGGCCCGGTGATTGCGTGTTCTTCCAGGTGCAGCCGAGCTGGGCGTGGCCCTCGCTGCGGATCGTGTACGACGGCCTGCCCGGGATGTTCGACGGCCTGCACGACATGGGCGACGACGGGAACCGGCGGACCGAGGGCAGGCTCTGGGACAAGGAGAAGGGCGTCAACCAGTGGGCCTCCTGGGCGGCGGACAACTGCACGGCCGCATGGGTTCTCACCGATGCGGACCGACCGGAGGCGGACTTCCGGCGGGAGAACGGGAATCTGTGGTGGACCTTCCGGCCCTTCCAGTTCATGGGGACCGACATGCAGGTCTCGCTGGACGACGGTGGTCTCGCGGTGGTCCATCAGGAGCAGTTCCACATCCTGCAGGTGGTTCATCTGGTGCAGCCGGAGGCGTCGTCGGGGCCGGTCCCGCCGCCGCTTCCCCCGCACACCCGGCACTCCTACTGGTGAGCCCGGCCGCACACTTCGGTCACGAAGGTCCAGGATCGTCGGGGTTCGTGACCGAAGCGTGAGCCGCTCACGCGGCCCGTGCCCCGATCGCCTCTGCGAGGGTGGTGATGACGCCCTCGGGATCGTCGGTGAGGTGGTGCCACGAGAAGTTCAAGACCGACCACCCTGCGATCGTCAGCGCGTTGGCCTTGTCCTGATCGCTCTGCCAGCGGGCGCGCGAGCGGTGGAACGCCCAGCCGTTGATCTCGACTGCGACCTTGAACTCCGGGAACGCGAAGTCGATCGCCCATCCGCGGAAGCCGAGCTGAGTGTGCCACCCCGTCATGCCGTGGAGCCTGAGCAGCGCGGCGAACAGCCGTTCCGCCTCCGATTCGGTGTCGCCGGCGGCTACGTCGAAGATCGTTCGTGCCGTGAGAATTCCCCTCGCTCGAGCGTTCCGGTCGAGCGCGGCCTGCAGGTCGTCGAGCGTCACGTTCCCGCGCTGGAGTGCGCGGTCCATGATCCGGGCGTCGGCGACCTCCAGCACACTGAGCGGCTTACCGGTCACCGCGAGGCCGTCGACCTCGACGACATCCGCGGGATCCAGGGTGCGCCGGCGCGTCTCGACCCGATATCCGGCGCTCGCGCGCAGACGCCGCTCCGGCCCGACCGTGACGGAGATCGACGCGGGCACCTCGTCGATCATCCGGTGCCAGAACAAGGCGGTGCCGCGGTCCGCGACGCCGCCCGCCAGGGCCACGCCGATGCGGATGCCTGTGCGGTCCGTGTGCGGATGGTGCTTCGTACGGAACAGGCCCCGCGCGATGCGCACCAGCTCCCCTGATTCGATCCGAACAGCGATCATCGCGGGGCTCACGCCCGCTGATCGCAACTGTGCCAGCGAGGCCACTCCGTCCTGCGCCGCGAACAGCAGCGCCGCGTCCTCCCACATGTCAATTGGACGCACCAGCGGGCCGTGCGGTTCCGCCGGCCGCACGCTTCGGTCACGGAACCCATGATCCTCGGGGTTCGTGACCGAAGTATTCAGTCCTTCGGCAGTTCGCGCTTGACCATCTTGCCGGTGGGGTTGCGCGGCAGGCGATCGAGGTAGACCACGTCACGCGGGACCTTGAAGCGGGCGAGATTCGCGCGGACGAAGTCCTTGAGCTCCTTGGTGAGTTCCTCGACGGCGTCGTCGACCGGCGCGCCGCCCTCGATCACGACGAAGGCGCGCAGGCGCTGGCCGAACTCGGGGTCGGGCACGCCGATGACCGCGGCCTCGACCACGTCGCTGCGGGTGACCAGCAGGTTCTCGACCTCGAGCGGGTAGACGTTCTCGCCGCCCGAGACGATCATGTCGTCGTCGCGGCCGTCGATGTGCAGCAGGCCGTGCTCGTCCCAGTGCCCCATGTCGCCCGACGAGAGGTGGCCGTCGATGATCTGCTTGGTCCGGCCGTCGCTGTAGCCCTCGAAGGGAGCGCCGGCGCGCACGAAGACCCGTCCGCGCCTGCCGATGCCCTCGATGAGCGCGTCGTTCTCGTCGTACAGGCGCACCGTTGTGAGCACCGGCGGCTTGCCGACGGTGCCGGGTGCCGCGCGCAGGTTCCGCGGCGTCGCGACGGTGGCGACGGCGACCTCGGTGGAGCCGTAGACGTTGTAGAGCACGTCGCCGAAGACGTCCTGGAACTTCTCCGAGAGCTCGGGCGAGACCGCCGACCCGGCGACGACGACCGCCTTCAGGCAGCTGGTGTCGTACTTCGCGATGGTTTCGGCCGGCAGGCCGAGAATGCGGGTGAGCATGGTGGGCACGGCGACCAGCATGTCCGCGCGGTTGTCGGCGATCAGCTTGAGCGTGTTCTCCGGGTCGAAGCGGCGCATCGTCACGGTGGTGCAGCCGACCGACATCCCGGCGGACCACATGGCGAAGCCCGTGGAGTGGAAGATCGGCGAGGCGATGACGACGGTGCCGCGGCGCTTGAAGGGGATGCGGTCCACGAGCATCGCGGTCGCCAGCGAGGGCACCTTGCTGCGGGTCGCGCCCTTGGGCAGGCCGGTGGTGCCCGAGGTGAGGATGATGAAGCCGCCCTGCTTCTCGGGCGGCGGGACGCGCTTGCCGTCGCGCCCCGCCGCGAGCTGATCGATCGTCTGCGCGCCCTCGGGGATCGCGTCGGCCTCGTCGACCCAGGTCAGGTAGCGCGGCATGTCCTCGGGGAGCGCGTCGAGCAGGCCCGTGAACTCGCTGTCGTGGAACACCGCCTGCACCTTCTCGCGGGCGCAGACCTCCGCGAACTGGGGCTTGGCGAAGCCGGTGTTCATCATGGCCAGGCGCATGCCGGCGCGGGCCGCGGCGCTGATGATCAGCAGCAGGCCGCGATGGTCGCGGGCGAGCACGGCGATCACGTCGCCGGACTTGAGACCGGTCGCGCGGAGGCCCCGGGCCAACGCGTTCGACTGTGCCTCGTACTGCGCGTAGGTCAGCGCGCCGCGCTCATCGACGATGGCGGTGCGGTTGGGGCTCTCCGCCGCGCCCTTGATGACCAGCGCGGCCTGCGGGCCGTACTGCCGGTTGTAGCCGAGGGCGCGTAGCGCGACATCGGGGCGCGCGGGGTCGACGACCCTGCGCTGCAGCATGCGCGTGAGGGCATGTCCCTGTGCGAACAGATCGGAGACCAGGCTCGTTCCCATGACGACGATGATAGGCGTACCGCCCCCGATTTGTTGAGGGGGCTTCAATAGCGGCTCGGGCGAGGGTGCTCGAACCGGTTCAGCGCCTGGTCAGGGGCGGGAGAACCGCTCATCGCGGCCCAGCTTGCGCAGCCGCAGCCACTCCCGGAACCCCGCGACATCGCGCCGTTGCACCAGGAAGAACCAGCCGAACCGGGCCCATTCCTGCGGGATCAGCTTGCGCATGCCCGGCTGCGACTGCAGGTAGCCGCGGTTGCGGTAGGTGAAGAAGCGCTTGGTCTCGTTGTCCGGGTACTGGGTGTGCATGCGCCCGCCCAGGATCGGCCGGAACTCGTCGGCGCCGTTCGGGTGCAGGTAGGCGGTGGTCAGGCAGGTTCCGAAGGGCAGGCCGGAGCGCACCAGCCGCCGGTGGATCTCGACCTCGTCGCCGCGGATGAACAGCCGCAGGTCGGGCACGCCGACGGCCGCCACGGTGTCCTTGCGGAACAGCGCGCCGTTGAACAGGGACGCGATTCCCATCAGGACGTCGTCCGACAGTGCGCCCGGGTCGATCAGCTCCGACCGCTTGCGTCGCCAGACCAGGCCGCGGCGCAGGGGGAAGGCCAGCGTCTCCGGGTCGTCGATGGTGGCGACCACGGGGGAGACCTCCGCCAGTGCGTGCCGCTCGGCGGCCTCGAGCAGCGTCGCGAGAACCTGCGGACCCTCCGGGCGGCCGTCGTCGTCGGCGAGCCAGATCCAGTCGGCACCCAGTGCCAGCGCGTGCAGCATGCCCAGCGCGAAGCCGCCCGCGCCGCCGAGGTTGAACCGGGATGGCAGGTAGACGCCGTTGGGCAGGGCGGTGACCAGTTCTTCGACCGCGGCCTGGTTCGCGTTGTCGACGACGACGACCGTGTCGACGGGTCGGCTCTGCGAGGTCAGGACCTCCAGAGATTTCGCCAGCAGTTCGGCGCGGTCGTGGGTGACGACGACGGCGATGACCGACTCGTGATCGGCGCCCGGCCGGCCGTCAGTCATCCTCGGCCTCGACCATGTCGAGCACCTTGCGGACCTGGGCACCGGCATCGGGGCCCTCGTAGGCGGTCACGACCTCCTCGATGCCGCCCTCCTGGCGGATCTGGCCGTGGTCGATCCACAAGGCGCGGTCGCACAACTGCGCCAGGAACTCGTTGGAGTGCGACGCGAAGACGAGGATGCCGGACCGCTCGACGAGCGCCTGCAGCCGCTTGCGGGCCTTGCGCATGAACTCGGCGTCGACGGCGCCGATGCCCTCGTCGAGCAGCAGGATCTCGGGATCGATCGAGGTGACCACGCCCAGCGCGATCCGGACCCGCATGCCCGTCGAGTAGGTGCGCAGCGGCATGGACAGGTAGTCGCCGAGCTCGGTGAACTCCGCGATCTCGTCGGCCTTGCGCATCATCGATTTGCGGGTCTGGCCGAGGAACAGGCCGCGGATGATGATGTTCTCCATCCCGGAGATCTCCGGGTCCATGCCCACGCCCAGGTCGAAGACGGGCGCGACGCGCCCCTTGACCACGGCGGTGCCGCGGGTCGGCTCGTAGATGCCGGACAGCAGGCGCAGCAGCGTCGACTTGCCGGCGCCGTTGTGACCGACGAGGCCGACCCGGTCGCCCTCGTCGAGGCTCATCGTGATGTCGCGCAGGGCCTCGACGACGACCACCTTGTCGTCCGCCATCACCTTGCCGCCGGCGGAGCCCATGACCGCGCGCTTGAGCGAGCGCGATTTCGCATCGAACACCGGGAAGTCGACGCAGGCTCCCTGCGTCCGGATCGAAACGGTCATCTCACACCCAATACGCGACTCGGGAACGGAACTGCTTCATCAGCAGCAGGGTCAGCGCCACGCCGACCACGGTGCAGCCCAGCACCACGTACCAGTGCTGCGGGTCGAAGGGCTTGCCGATCAGCGGCCCGCGCACCAGCTCGAGGTAGTGGTAGAGCGGGTTCAGCTTCACCAGCTGGGCGCGCTCGCTGTTGCCGCCGGGCACCGTGTCGAGCGTCCACACGACCGGGGTCACGTAGAACAGCAGCTGGGTGAGTGCGGTGAGCAGCGGCGAGATGTCGCGGAACCGGGTGGCCAGAATGCCGAAGAACATCGACACCCACACCGCGGTGATCGCGAGCATCACGATCGCCGGGATGATGCTGAGCTGGGTCCACGACCAGTGCTTCGGCGGGAAGATCGCCAGCACGATCACCAGGATGATCGCGTTGTGGGCGAGGAACAGCAGCTGCCGCCACACCAATCGATACACGTGCACCGAGAGCGGTGCCGGCAGCTGTTTGATCAGCCCCTCGTTGGCGATGAACACCTCGGAGCCGTCGATGATCGAGTTCTGGATGAAGCTCCAGAGGATGAACCCGACGGTGAGCTGGGGAAGCAGGGTCGAGACGTCCGCGTTGAGCAGCACCGACCAGAGCAGCGCCAACGCGCCCGCGGTGACGCCGGTGGCGATGGTGATCCAGAACGGTCCGATCACGGAGCGGCGGTAACGCTGCTTGATGTCCTGCCAGCCCAGTTCCAGCCACAGCTCGCGGTGCACGACGGCACCGTCGACGAGGTCCCGGATCGCGCGCTTGAAGGTGCGCGAGTCCGAGACGAGGGGCGCCGACTGGGAGGCGGCGGGGCTATCGACGGGCACGATTCTGAAGGGTACCCGCCGCCCGCTGCGGACCCCGGCAGGTCGACGGTGCCCGCCCGCCCGGGCCCGACGGTGCCCGCCCGCCCGGGCACCGCATCGTCGACCTCAGAGGTACTGGCCGTGGCCCGTCTGCGACTCCGGCCCGGGCGTCATCCCGGGCGGCAGCGCGCCCTGGCGGATCTGCTCGAGCTGCGCCCGCGCCGCCATCTGCTGCGCGAACAGCGCGGTCTGGATGCCGTGGAAGAGTCCCTCCAGCCAGCCGACGAGCTGGGCCTGCGCGATCCGCAGTTCCGCGTCCGAGGGGGTCGACTCGTCGGTGAACGGAAGCGCGAGACGCTCGAGCTCGGCCTGCAGGTCGGGGGAGAGGCCGTCCTCGAGTTCCTTGACGGACGTGCGATGGATGTCCTTGAGCCGGGCGCGGCTGGCGTCGTCGAGCGGCGCGGCGCGCACCTCCTCGAGGAGCTGCTTGATCATGGTTCCGATCCGCATCACCTTCGCCGGCTGCTCGACCATGCCGTGCAGCTCCTCGGCCGCGCTGTCGGCACCGCCCGTCGCGGCGGCCGCGCCGTCGTCGGCTCCGGCAGGGATGATCTCCACGTCGTTGCGATCACTCATAGCACCATTCTGGCAGCTCGACGCGGGCGGCCCACCGAGTCGTCGGCGGGGCAGTGTAACCTCCGTCCCAGTGAACACGTTCTCAGAAGGCCAGGGTGAACCCGGCCGGGCTTCGACTGCGGTTGCGGTATCTGCATTCGATGTCGCCCGCGTCCGGGGGCTCTACCCTGCGCTGGGAGACGGGTGGATCCACTTCGATCCGCAGGCGGGCGCCCAAATCCCGGGCTCGGTGTCGTCGGCGGTCGCCAACGCCTTCCGCGGGTTCGTGAGCAACCCGAATGGTGTGTACGCCGGGGCCGCCCACACCCGGGGGATCGTCCAGGCGGCCCGCGTCGCGGTGGCCGATCTCGTGAACGGCAAACCCGAGGGCGTCGTCCTCGGCCCCTCGCGGGAGCAGTTGCTCAGCTCGCTGGCGGAATCGCTGAGTGCTCGGCTCGGGCTCGGCGCGGAGATCGTGCTGTGCCGCCTCGACGACGATGCGAACCAGGCCCCGTGGCTCCGGGTCACGGACCGGGGCGGCGGCAGGGTGAAGTGGGTCGAGGCCGATATCGAGACCGGTGAGGTCCCGGAGTGGCAGTTCGAGGAGCTGGTGAGCCAGGCCACCTCGGTGGTCGCGGTCCCACTGGCCTCGTCCACCATCGGCACCGTCATCGATGTGGCTGCGGCGGCGAAGGCCGCGCACCGGGTGGGCGCCCTGCTCGTGGTGGACGCGACGAGTGCGGCGCCCTACGAGCTGCTCGACATCGAGCGCCTCGGGGCCGATGCGCTGCTGGTCAGCGCGAACCGCTGGGGCGGCCCCCAGGTCGCTGCGATGGCCTTCCGCGATCCGGCGATCTTCAGCCGCCTGCGGGCGGTCAACCCGGACCGCAACGCGATGGGCCCCGAGCGGTTCGAGCTCGGCGAGCACCAGTACGCGATGCTGGCCGGCATGATCGCGTCGATCGATCATCTCGCGGGGCTCGACGAGTCATCGGTGGGGGCCCGCCGGGATCGCCTCGAGCATTCCATGTTCGGCCTGCGTCAGTACCAGCAGCGGCTCCTGTTCTACTTGCTCAACTCGCTGGCCTCCGCGCCGCAGGTGGCCATCATCGGCCGCGCCGAGCGGCGGGTGCCCACGGTCTCCTTCACGCTGCCGGGTGTGCCCGCGGCGAAGGCGGCCAAGCGCCTCGCCGACAACGGCGTGTGCGCCCTGTCGAACGTGCCCAGCCGGTACTTCGCCGGGCTGGGGGTGCCCGAGTACGGCGGCGCGGTCACCGTCGGTCTGGGCCCGTACTCCACCCCGTACGACGTGGATCAGCTGGTCCGCGCCCTCGCCTCCCTGGGGTAGGCGCGATCAGTCCGCACGAAGCATCTGCTCGACGCCGGGCTTGAGCAGGTCCGCGATGCGGTTCCATGGAACCGTCACGGGGACGAAGTCACCGAGCACGTGCGGCACGGAGACGTAGAACTCGAGCCCGTCCGCGGTGGGGAGCCAGTCGGCGAAGGTCTCGAACGCCAGCGGCTCGTTCTGCAGTCGTAGGGTCGGGTCCAACCCCGGGGCGATGGTGCGAAGGCGGGCGCGAGCGGCGTCCGGGTCCACGTACAGATCGTCGACGGTGACCGGGCTCGCCGTCCTCGTCGCGATGACGACGGTGCCCATCGAATTGTTCGGGTGAGCCGCGCCGCGCCCGTACCAGAACACCACGACACGGCCGGCGACGGCACCGGAGCCGATCCGGGTGACGCCGCTGCGGTAGCCGCCGGAAAGCTCACCGTCGTCGGCATCGGTGTCGGGGCCGTTCTGCGGCATGCCGGCCATGCTGGTGCGCATGGCGGCGTTGAACCGCGCGGCGACGGCCGGGTCGCCGCCGGTGAGCTGCGGGGTCGTGAGCACTCGGCCCGGCTCGTTGGCCGGCGTGGTGATCGCCGTGATCGTGTACCCGTGGGCGGCTCCCGCGAGCGGCGCGGCGGGGACCGGGCTGCGGAAGGGGCTGTAGGGGTCGGTGCTCGTCCGGACCGTCGGATTCGACGGTGCCGCAGAGCTGCTCGGACCCGCGGGCGCGATCGGACCGCATCCGGTGACTAGAAGCAGCGCCGTGGCGGCGACGGCCGGCCAGGTTCTCACCGCGGTGGCTCGATCGCGGAGCGGTACTCGTCGGACGCGAAGAACGGGGTGAGGCGGCGGCGCAACAGATCCTCGATGACGCCGCGCTCGTCCAGAGTGGCGAGCACGGGCGGGCCGAAGCGCAGGGCCTCCTCGATCATGTCCTCGCGGCCCACACCGAGCTCGGCGAGGAGTTCGTAGAGCGAGGTGTCGCCGTACTTGTCGAAGACGTGGTCGATGCCCTCGTCCAGAAGCGCACGGAAGTAGTCGGTATCGCGGAAGGTGCGCCAGAACTCGAAGACCAGCACCACCACGTCCTCGACATCGGTGTCGGTGAGCACGCCGCGGTACTCCGCCACGGAGCTGCCGCGGTGCTGGCGCCAGAAGTCCCGGGCGGCGGCCGCGAGGGTCTCGTCGCCGTCGGTGGCGGCCCTGCGCAGCGCGAATCGGACGCCGAGCCGGGCGGCGGCGTCTGCGCGCTGGCCGAGTGCCGGGAGGGCGGGGCGCAGGGCCCGCGCGGCGGCACCGGCGACGGTGCGCGTCACCGCGTTCCGTGCCAGGGCGCGCGTGGCGTCGTCGGCCGCGGACGAGGCCGCGGCGTGCAGCACGGAGGCGACGGCGTCCTCGGTGACGGGGCTGTCGGAGAGCGCCTGGAGGACCCGTCGGGTCAGGTCCATCTCAGTGACGCTGCGCAGCAGTTTCTCGAAGCTGCGGCTGTCGATCACGTCGTCGAGGCGGGTGGTGTCGTTGACGGTGTGCCGGTACAGCCGGCCGGCGATCTCGCCGACGAGCTCGGGGATCGCGCCCTCGACCGGGACCTGGACGGCGTACTTGGCGGCGACGGCCTTGATCATGGCGGGGGTGACGGCCTCGGCGAGCGTCAAGTCGGAGGCGACGGCGAGGGTGTTGTCCACCTCCTCGATGACCAGCGAGTGGAAGGCGGTGTCCTGGAGTTGCCGGCGCGCGAAGGCGATCTGCGCCTCCAGGAGGCGGGCGGCGAGGTCGTCGATCACGGTGTCAGCAGTACCTTTCCGACGGATTCGGGGGAGTCGAGGAGGGCGTGTGCGGCGTTCGCCTCGGAGAACGGGAGACGGGCGGAGACGACGGGGCGCAGCGCACCGTCGGCGAACAGGGGCCAGACGTGCTCGCGGACCGCGGCCACCACCTCGGCCTTGCTGTGCGGCCCGACGGCGGGCCGGCCGCGCAGGTTGGTCGCGCTGATCCGACCCCGTTTGCCTAGCAGCGCAGCGATGTTCAGCTCGGCCTCGACGCCGCCCTGCATGCCGATGATCACCAGTCGGCCCTGCGGCGCGAGCGCGCGGACGTTCCGCGGCAGGTACTTCGCGCCCATGATGTCGAGGATCACGTCGGCGCGGTCCTGCAGGATCTCCGCGAAATCCTGTTCGTGGTAGTCGATCACGATGTCGGCACCCAGCTCGCGGCAGTGCCGCGCCTTGTACTCCGAGCCGACGGTGACGGCCACCGTCGCGCCGAGGGCCTTGCCCAGCTGGATCGCGTGCGTGCCGATGCCGCTGCCGCCGCCGTGGATCAGGAGCGTCTCACCGGCGCGGAGTCCGCCCTCGGTGACCACGTTCGAGTAGACCGTGCAGGCGACCTCGGGGAGGGCGGCCGCATCGACGAGCGGGACCCCGGCGGGGACGGGCAGGCATTGCGTCGCGGGCGCGATCGCGTATTCGGCGTAGCCGCCGCCCGACAGGAGCGCGCACACCTCATCGCCCACCGCGAGGCCCGCGACGTCGGCGCCGAGGGCATCGACGGTGCCCGATACCTCCAGCCCGAGGATCGGGCTGGCCCCCGGCGGCGGCGGGTACAGGCCGCGTCGCTGCAGCAGGTCCGCCCGGTTCACCGCTGTGGCCGCCACTGCGATCCGTACCTCACCCGGTCCGGGATCAGGCTTCGGCAGGTCGATGACCTGCAGGTTCTGTGTCGTCTCGTCGACGCCGATCGCCCTCATGCTTCATGGGTAGCACACCCGGGAGCGATGCAGCGCACGCTGTAGTCGGGCCAGTGCTTTTATCGCAATGGGACGAGCGTGCGTCGGTGGGCAAGAAGTGAACGGATACTCTCTCACTTCGCTTCGCGCGACGATGTGCGGGCCGATCAGGTCCAGCGCCCGAGCCGGCGTGGTTCCGTACGTGCCTAGAGGCAGGAGATGACGTGCGAGGCAACGGTATGGAGAACGGAAACGATCGGAGTGGGTCGCTGAACGTGATCGCCTGCCTTCAGGTCCGGTATCGTACGGCGCAGGGAAGCGTGGCAGAGCGGCCGAATGCACTCGCCTTGAAAGCGAGCGTCCGTAACAGGACCGGGGGTTCAAATCCCTCCGCTTCCGCAGAGAAGGGCCAGGTCAGATCGCATTTCTGACCTGGCCCTCGTCGTGGGTGCGGACCGCGGGCGGTGGAGTTGACACAGGAGTTGACACAGGTCACCTGGGAAAGTCGGTAGATTAGTCGCGTGGCGAAGCTCCCCGTCGGGGTCGAGAAGATCGAGTACGAGTCCGGAACCGTGCGCTACGAGGCCCGGGTGGACGCCGAGGTGAACGGCGAACGGCGGCAGTTCCGGCGCCGGTTCAAGACGGCCGCTGAGGCGAGCGACTACCGGAAACAGATGATCGCCGCCGCGGTGGCCGGCAAGGCGGTGCCCACGACGGCGCTGACGGTGAAAATGGCCGTCGATGAATGGTTGGCGGCGCAGGAGATCTCGCCGTCGACTCGGGCCGCGTACGCCGCCGCGCTGGCGCCGGTGGTGGAGCGGTACGGGAAGAAGAAGGTCCAGACGATCGAAAAGTCCGACGTCGTAGAGCTGATCAAGGATCTGCGCGAGGGGAACGGTCCGGGCGGCCGGAAGTGGGCGCGCACGTCGATCAACCCGATGCGGGCGCGATGGCAGTCGGTGTGGGAGGACCTGGTCGAGCAGGGGAAGGTGGCGCGCAACCCGGTTGAACTGGTGAAGCCGCTGCGCAAGCGCGATGACCCGGTGGCCGCGAAGAAGGAAGTTCTGGATCTCTCGGACCGGTTGACCGACGCCGAGGTCACCGCGTTGGAGGCGGCGCACCCGGCCACGCCGCCGGCCGAGGGGCACCTGCGATCGCCCGGATATTTAGCCGCACTAAGGGCTCCGATGATCGCGCTGGGCCTCATCGGCCTGCGCCGGGGCGAGATGGCGGGGTTGCGATGGTCGTCGATCGACCTCGATAAAGGGACCATGAAGGTGGCCGTGACGACGCGGATCGCGGTGCGCGGCAAAGTCATCGAGCAAGGCGTCGGTAAAACCGAGTCGGCGGGGCGCTGGCTCCCACTGCCGGAGCCGACGCTCGCGGTGCTGAAAGCAGCGAAGAAGCGCCAGGACGGCGAGAAGGAGCGGTACGGAAAACGATGGGTTGGTGGCCACGATCCGTACGTTCTGACACAGCAAAACGGGCGGCCGTGCTCGCCGAGGACACTCAATTTCTGGTGGAACGATGCGCTCGCGGCGGCGGGGGTGCCGCAACGGCGGCTGCACGCGTCGCGCCACACCGCGGCGAGCCGTCTGATTTCGATGGGCGTCACGCCGGCGGAAGTGGCCGCGTGGCTGGGCCATTCCGACGGTGGCGAACTGGTGCTGAGGACGTATGCGCACGTTCATCGCGACGATCTGCGGTCGCTGGCGTCAGCACTCGACTACAGCCGCGAACGGGTGTTGCCCGAGAACAGGGGGCCCGTGCACTGGGTTGATCAGGAACTGCCCAGCCGTGTTGTCGCGGAGCTCGGGATGGTGCAGGACTCGTCGACAGGGGACTGGGTGTTCGACGGGCCGTGAGGTCGGCCGTCGACGGGTCGTGACGGCGGTGGTGGACGCCCCCTTGTCCCTCTTCCTGTCTGAGGGCCATCGCTCGAACCAGTGGTCCTTAGACGCGGTGGAAGGTGCGGGCGATCGAGCGGCCGTCGACGGGTCGTGACGGTGGTCGTGAGGTCGCGGTGACGGCGGTCGTCTGGTGGCCGGAGCTGACGGAGGGTTCGATCGATCTTTCGAACCAGTGGTCCTTAGACAGCCGATGAGATGTGGTGGTGGATGGGTTGTGAGGTCGCGTCGTCGACGGGTCGTGAGGGTGGTGTTGTCCACCGTGGGATCTGGGCTCCGGAGCTGGCGGAGGGTTCGACCATCGGTCGAACCAGTGGTCCTTGGTCGCGGTGAGGAACAGGGGTGATCGAGCGGTCGTGAGGTCGCGTCGTCGACGGGGTCGTGAAGACAGCGGTGACGGTGGCCATCGAACGCGTTGCCAACACCTCGTGTTTCCACCGCGACCAGGGACCGGAGCTGTCGGATCGCTCGACCAGTTGCTCACCCATGGTTCTTGGTCACGAGATGGATGGGGTGGTGTTCGAGCGGGTCGTGAAGACAGCGGTGACGGTGGCCATCGAACGCGTTGCCAACACCTCGTGTTTCCACCGCGACCAGGGACCGGAGCTGTCGGATCGCTCGACCAGTTGCTCACCCATGGTTCTTGGTCACGA
>NZ_JAAXOQ010000040.1 GCF_012396015.1 Tsukamurella spumae
GCGGCTTCCGCAACACCGAAAACTCACGCCGCAGGATACGATTCCACTGCACCCGCGCCCAGCGGGCCAGCATCCAGCAATTCCACTGCTAAGCAAGTTTGCCCGCTCAACTTCGAAGAGCCGGAATAGATGGTGCCCACGTAGTCATCGAACGCGGCACGCTGCCATTGTCGCTGCCACCGGTGGCGGAACTGCTCAGTGCGTTCACGCCACCGGCGAATCGCCTCCCGATGGAGTTCCTCGGGATGGTGCTTGTGATTGACCCGGAACGCGCCGCTCCGGTCGGCGGTACGCCGCCACCCAGTTCGCCCGGCGAATGGTTCGCCGGGCGGGATCGCGATGGTCTCGCAGCCGGGCCGGTGTGATTCGCCCTTCGGCCGCACCAGCCCGTGGTGCTTGTCGCAGACGAGGGCGAGCTCGGTGATGTCGGTCATCCCGCCGTCCGTCCATTCCACGATGTGGTGGACCTGACAACGGGTGGCGGGCAGGTCGCAACCGGGAGCAGTGCATCCGGTGTCCGACCCGTACAGGGCGAGCCGCTGGTCAGCTGACGCGAGCCGCTTCTCCCGCCCCAGGAAAAGTGGGCGCGAATCGAGCCCGAGGAGCAGCACGTACTTCGGGTTGGTGGTGCCGAACATGGCGATGGCGTCCGCCACGGGAACCCGCCCGCCGGTGGCGGTGGTCGCGACGCCGATACCGGACTCGAGCTGATCGAGCGTCATGGTGATGATCGGTACG
Organism: Tsukamurella spumae; assembly: GCF_012396015.1. GTDB lineage: Bacteria > Actinomycetota > Actinomycetes > Mycobacteriales > Mycobacteriaceae > Tsukamurella > Tsukamurella spumae. The sequence continues at coordinate 739 of NZ_JAAXOQ010000040.1, forward strand.
CACGGCACGCCGCGGTGCAGGCCGAGGCCCGCGCCGCTCTCGCCCGCTGCCACGGCGATCTTGAGAGCCATCACCAGAGCGTCGTGGTTGCGCTGCGCGGCGGAACGCGTATCGCGCTTCGCGGCCGTGGCGACCGCGTCCTGATCGGACGGATCCACAGGCTCATCCGAATCGGCGGGGTTGTTGACTCCCGGACGGGCGAACCTCTCGACGATGACGTCGAAGAGCGCGCGTCCCTCGGGAGAGAGATCGCCCGAAAGCGGGCTCATCAGGTCCTCGTCCTGCCTCCCGACCTCGACGCCCCGCGCGCGAGCACGCACGTTCTCCTTCGGTTCCGAGCCGTCCGGATCAATGTGGCTGATGACGCGGCGTCCGATCACGGCTAAATCCTCCGGCGGCATCGATTCCGCCGCGGTCACCAACACCGATTCAAGGAAATCGAAATCCGAATCCGGAAGCGTCTTTCGGCAGCGCTGAAAGATCGCCTCGATCGCGGTTGCATGCCGCTCGGAGATGATTCCCTCGCGCTGCGCCTGTGCGACCCGCTCGAACCGGGCCGTCTCTCCGAAGCCCCGCTCTGTGCGCGGCACACGATCCGCGGCACCGCGTACCCGGTCCCGTGCCTCAGTGCCCGACAGACGCAGTTGGTCGACCAGGAGCTCCTTGAGTCCGGTGTAACCCAGCTCGTCCGGGAGGTGCACCGCCACTGCCGCTTCGGCCAACACGTGCTGGACGTACGGGAGCTTTCGGCACGCCGACTCCAAGCTGTGTAACCCATCGAGAACCTCCTGCGAGGAGAGGAGGCCGGGAGACGCCGATGCGAGTGCTTCCGCGGCATTCTTGAAGGCGGTGAGAATGGCGAAGTAATCACTTGCGGTGCAGGTGTTCTCGTTCATCTCTCACCTCCTGTCGTTCCGTTCATTCTACGCCGGTATTCGAGACCGTGCCACTGAATAGAACACAGTTACTAATGAGGTTCGAGGGGGAAGAGTGAAAGGCGCGCTGCATCGTCGGATCTGTCGGTCAAGATTGGTAGGTTCGAGCGGAGAAGGGGAGGGGATTCATGGGGAACTTCGATTTCGTCTACAAGGCGCTGCCGTCGGTCCACGCGGACTGCGCGCGGGCAGAGTCGTACCTGAACTCGGATCCGCGGTCGGCCTGCTTCTACGGCCGGCGTGCGATCGAGGAACTCGTCCACTACCTCTTCGACCTCCTGGAGCTCCCGCCGCCGTACAAGGGTGATCTCGCCGCTCACATCAACGATCCGAAGTTCAAGGCCAAGGTGCCTCCGATGGTTCAGCACAAGCTGAATCTGATCCGGCGCAACGGTAACGACGCAGTGCACGACACCCGTCCCGTGCGCCCCGAGCGATCCGCGGTCGTGCTCCGAGAGCTGTTCCACCTCACGGTCTGGGCCACGCACTCGTACTCGCGCTACCCGGAGCTCGCCCCGCTGGGGGCGCAGTTCAATCCTGCGCTCGCCGCGCAGTCCTCGCCGCTGAGTCAGGGCGAGGTTGCGAAGCTAGCGGAGAAGTTCGCGGAGCAGGACGCAGCCCTCGCCGAACACCGCGAGCAACTGGCCAAGGAACGCGCGGAGAAGGCCGAGTTGCAGGCCGCCCACGATGCCGAGATCGCTGAACTGCAGCAGCAGATCGCTGCGGCGACCGCGAAGAACGCGGCGGACACGCACGATTACGACGAGGCCGCTACACGGGACGCCTTCATCGACCTCCTCCTCGACGAGGCGGGCTGGACCATCGGAGGCGCCGTCGGACCGGCGAGGGTGACCGCCGAGCACGAGGTGATCGGCATGCCGAACGCGTCGGGTGCCGGCTACGTGGACTACGTGCTCTGGGGGAGCGACGGTAAGCCGCTCGGACTCATCGAGGCCAAGCGCGCCAACAAGAGCCCGGAAGTCGGCCAGCAGCAGGCGAAGCTCTACGCAGACAGTCTTGAGAACGAGTACGGGCGACGCCCGGTGATCTTCTACTCCAACGGCTACAGCCACTGGATCTGGGACGACGCGGGTGGCTACCCGCCACGCCAGGTGCAGGGCTTCTACACGCCGGACGAACTCGACTACCTCGTGCTGCGCCGCACCACCAGAAAGCCCCTCGCGACGGTCGAGGTCAACGGAGACATCGCGGGGCGCTACTACCAGGAACGCGCCATCCGTGCGGTCGACGACGCCTTCGCCCAGCACAACCGCGATGCGCTCCTCGTCATGGCCACGGGTTCCGGCAAGACCCGCACCGTGATCGCGCTCGTGGAACAGCTCGCGCGCGCCAACTGGGTCAAGCGCGTTCTGTTCCTCGCTGACCGGACGGCACTCGTGACTCAAGCGGCGAACGCGTTCAAGCAGCACCTGCCCGATGCGACCACCGTGAACCTGGTGTCGGAGAAGGCGATCGACGGGCGCGTCTACGTGTCGACATACCCCACGATGATGAACCTGATCAACGATGTGGACAGCGAGACCGGCCGCCGCTTCGGTCCCGGCTACTTCGACCTGATCGTGATCGACGAGGCGCATCGTTCGGTGTACGCCAAGTACGGGGCGATCTTCGAGTGGTTCGATGGGCTGCTCGTCGGGCTCACGGCCACCCCGAAGGACGAGGTCGATCACAACACCTACCGCCTGTTCCATCTCGAAGACGGCGTGCCGACCGACGCCTACTCTCTTGAGGACGCGGTGAAGGACGACTACCTCGTGCCGCCGAAGGGGATCTCGGTGGGAACGAAGTTCCTCCGCCGGGGGATTCGCTACGACGACCTCACCGAGGAGGAGCGGGATGAGTGGGATGCGCTCGACTGGGGTGAGGGTGATCCGCCCGACGAGGTAGGCGCGGAGGCGATCAACAAGTTCCTTTTCAACGAGAACACCGTGGACCAGGTGCTCGCGAATCTGATGACCGGCGGACACAAGGTGGCGGGCGGCGACAGGCTGGCCAAGACCATCGTCTTCGCCAAGAATCAGGCCCATGCCGAGTTCATCCAGCATCGGTTCGACCTCCAGTGGCCGCGCTACGGGGGCTCGTTCGCGCGCGTGATCACGCACAGCTCGCCGTACGCTCAGAGTCTGATCGACGACTTCTCCACGGCGGAGAAGGAGCCGCACATCGCGATCTCCGTCGACATGCTAGACACCGGCATCGATGTCCCCGAGGTCGCGAACCTGGTCTTCTTCAAGGCGGTTCGGTCCAAGTCCAAGTTCTGGCAGATGATCGGCCGCGGAACTCGTCTGCGCCCGAACCTGTTCGGGCCCGGCGAGGACAAGAAGGACTTCTACGTCTTCGACTTCTGCGGGAACCTCGAATACTTCAGCCAGGACCTCCCGGGATCGGAAGGATCGATCCAGAAGTCTCTATCGCAGAGGCTGTTCGAGGCGCGTGTGGCTCTTGCGCACTCGCTCACCGATTCGGACGGGGAGCTGAAGGGCTCGACGATCGACGCCCTGCACGAGTACGTCTCGGGGATGAGTGTCGACAACTTCCTGGTGCGTCCACATCGCAAGGCGGTGGAGCGATTCTCCGACCGTGCCGCGTGGTCGCAGCTGATGCCCGACCACGAGGCGACCGTCCTGGAGCTCGCCGGACTTCCCTCGGCGACCGTCGATTCGGACGAGAAGGCCAAGCGCTTCGATCTCCTGATGCTGCGCGGCCAGCTCGCCCAGCTGGAGGGAGACGCGTCCACGGCAGATCGGGTCCGGCAGGCCGCTCAGGACATCGCACACTCGCTTCTGGGGAAGATGACTATTCCGATGGTTCAGGCGCAGGCCGAGCTCATCGAGGCGGTCGCCAGCGACGAGTGGTGGGTCGACGTCACCGTCGCGATGCTTGAGGCGGCCCGCATCCGCCTCCGTTCGCTGATGCGTTTCACAGAGACCGCGAAGACCAACCCGGTCTACACCGATTTCAAGGACGAGCTCTTCGCGCCGACCGAGGTCAAGCTGCCGGGGACGGCGCCGGGGACGAACTTCGAGCGGTTCAAGGCCAAGACCTCCGCCTACCTGCAGTCCCAGTTCGAGAACGTCGTGCTGCAACGGCTTCGCCGCAACAAGCAGCTCACGCCCGCAGACCTGGAGGCGCTCGGCGAGATGCTGATCGATGCTGGTGGCACGGACGGCGACCTGGAGTGGGTGAAGGAGCGGAGCGGCGGTCTGGGGCTGTTCGTGCGCTCGCTCGTCGGACTCGATCGTGGTGCTGCCGTTGAAGCCTTCGGTGACTTCCTCGACGACTCGAAGTTCTCCGTCGATCAGGTACGGTTCGTGAACATGATCGTCGACGAACTGACCGCGAACGGAATCGTCGAGCCGAAGCGCTTGTTCCAGGCCCCGTACACGGATGCCGCGCAAGGCGGTCCCGACCACGTTTTTCCCGAGCGTGGACAAGTTCTTGAACTGGTCGGAATTCTCAAGCACATCAAGGAGACTGCGGACGTACAGGCCGATGTCTCGTAGGCACACCCGTGACGTGTTCTGGTTCGGCAGGCATGTGTCGGACATCGGCGGAAGTAGGGGCAAGCGATGGTGCATCCAGCGTTGTACGTGATCCGCGATGAGGCGGGGCTGCTGAGGTCCCACTACTCGTATGGCGGGGCACACGGCGCCGCGGCATGGCCTGCTGCAGTCGGGCCGGACGCGTTCCGGTCGGACCTAGCCGAACCGTGGGGGCAGCATCCACACGATTCGGCAGTTCAAGCATCTCGATTCCGGTGCTCTCATGGATTGCGCTACGAAGACTTTCGCCTGGCACACGGTGTGGGACGACGTGGGGTGCGCTCGACTGGAGTACGCCGAACTCGCGCGAGCCTTCCCCGGCCGGACAGTGTGCTGGGCTGTCGAGGGCGCGTGGTCCTTCGCCGACGTGCTCGGAGTGGCGCGATCGGACGCCGTCCAGACACAGTACGACCCACAGCTCCTCGACCTCGAATTCCAGGCTGCCGACGACGTTTTCAGGACCTGGTATCGCCCGCTTCGCATGGTGGACCACCACGGCCGCCGAGACCCTGTACCGTGCCGCGGTCATCCTGTGGAGGGGATGGTCGTTCGAATGTGTCGGTGATCGCTTCGAGATGCACAACGGCTTCGCCGGACGGCGGATCGCAAGTATCGACAGAGATCGCACGGTGCCGGCTGGGGTGGACCTCACAGCGCCGGTCCCCGTCGTTCGGGCCCCTGGGGCTTCCCGGCTTTCGGTGAGCGCGGATCAGCAGACGTCTCTACCGGGGTGCCCCGCCGCCCGGAGGCGGCCCACCATTCGGAGGACCCTGCATGGTCTCGACCTTCGGGACGGTGCGGGTGTCTACACCGACGGGCAGGGACACCTGGTAGCCGGACTTCACATCGCCGCGCACGGTTGCCAACTGGTGCGCCGCGCCGTCCTCGCCGAAGATCCCGTCGGAGGTCAGCGACACCCGGCTCAGCGTCTGGATCGACTTCTCGTAACCGGTGGTGGCGTACACCGCGTCGCACACGTCCTTCGGGAACGCTAGCTGCGAGGTGGCGATGGCCTTCGTGGAATCGGTGATGTCCGCTTTGTCGAGGTACACCTCGAAGTGGATGTGCGGCCACCGGCCCTCGTAGCACGCGGGGAAGATGCTGGTGAAGCTCACCACGCCGTTGTCGTCGGCGATCTGCACGCCGCGCAGGTAGTTCTGGTCGGTGACGTCGTCGGAGTACAGGGAGTAGCGGCCCTCCCGGTCGCAGTGCCACACGTACACGGCCGCACCGGTGAACGGGACGCCGCCCTTCGCGATGTCCCGCACCGTGAGCTCCAGGGTGATCGGCACGCCCTCGGCGGTACCGGTCATCTCGCCGAAGCTGGACCGGACATCGGTGCGCACGATCCCGTTCTGCTCCAACACGTCCGGTCCGTTGGAGCCGTCACCGGGATACGGGCCGGCGGTCTCGTCGGGGATCTCCGCGAGGTCGCTGGCCGCCGCCGACGAGGAGCTCGCCGCGGCGGACGACGACGCCGAGCCGTTGGGGGCGCTCGTGCCGCACGCCGCCAGCCCGAGCCCGACGGTGCCGATCCCGAGCATCGAGAGCATCCTCCGGCGGGTGGTCAGCGTTCCGAGGTCGAATCCGAGGCCCTGGTCGACGATCTCCTCGTCGGGGCGGGGGAGTGGGCGGCCCTGGTAGGTGCTGGGCATGACGGTCCTTTCGTGCGGGTGGCTGGTCTCCGCGTCGGTTTGCACGCTAATGACCGATTCGCCCCGACCGCTGGCCGTTCGCTGTGAACTCGCTGTCAGTGGCCGCGACACCGTGCACGGATGGCTGGGTTCATGGCCAATCGGATGACACGATGTGACAGTGTCAACACTCGATCATGAGCAGTTCTCCGGTCGGCCGTCAGCGGCGACGATCGTGGAGGCTGTCGATTGGGCTGCGTCCCACGGCAAGGGGATCGGTGCGGTAGCGGAGCGGCTGGGAACAACGCCGATCGACGCTTTACTCGAGGTTCTCGATGTATGGGCCGCGTCACCCGAATCGTTCCGGCGTCCGCGGCCGGTCGAACCTCCGCGGGCGACGAGTCAGTGCTCCTACTGCGGTGTGTGGTTCGCCGACGTCGCCGCGCATGAGTCGGCGCACGAGGAGCGGGCACGCGGTCGAGCTCAGCGAGATCCGGGCACTTCCGCTCGTGCGGAAGGGCCAGGCCACCCGTCCGCAGGCACACCACGAGCCCGGCTGCAACAAGCCCGCGAGGATAGGGCCCGTGAGGAGCGCGCTGAATCCAGTCTGGGCGGGAACGAGCGGCTGGTCCCCGCAGCCATCGAGTGGGCAGCCCTGGCCAATCGGGCGGCCCGCCAGGGCGACGATCCTCGTGAGCGCACAGCCGATCCGGAGGCGGACTTCACGTCGGTCCCCGAGGCAGTGCGGGATCCGGAGTTCGCCCGAGTGGTCGAGCGGGCAGGATTGGCGGCGGAGTACGCCGCCCTGCGTGACGTGATCCGCGACCACCTGAGCCTCAACGACTTCCGGGCGGTCCTCGCCACCGGGAGTGGAAAGTGTTCTGCAGTGGCGAAGAAGCTCTCCACGCTTCCCGGGTACGCCCGTGATCTGGGGGAACTCCTGCTGTCGGTGCCCGGACACCTGGAAGACGACGGCGAGCGCGTGCAGTGCCACCTGTGTGGGCTGTGGATGACCAGTCTTGCAGTGCATCTGAGTTTCCACGGCATCGACTCCGCTGAGTACCGGCGCCGAGCCGGACTGGCCCACGACGTACCCATAACCTCCCGGGCCCGCTTCATCGCACGGACCCCGGAGCAGATCGAGCAGGAATGGAAGCCCCGCGTCGAACCGATCGGCTGCACAACGATGGCCGAGGCGGCCGAATGGGCGGCCGAGCGCGGGCTGGGAGCACGCGGCCTGGCCCGCGAACTGAGCCTGACCCCCAACAAGGTGGAAGAAGACTTCGCGGCAGCGGGAGTCGCATTCATCTCACGCTCCGAGCAATGGCGGATCAGGGCCGAGTTGCGTTCCGATCCGAAGGACGTTCTGAGCGTGTTTCAGCGAGCTCTCGTGGGTGAGGCGGAACAGTTGGTCCAGGAGGACGGGTCGCTGGTCCATGCCAGCGGACGGCTCCGTACGGTGTTGGCCAGGTGGCGCGCGGCGGCCGCTGCAGGGCGGGAACTCGCGGCGTTCGCATTCCTCGACGCGGCCGACCCCGGATGGCGGGCTTCCCCGAAGGAGCGCGTTGATCGGGGCGAATTCGACAACTGGGGGCAAGCGTTCCGAACCGAAGCGATGTGGCGGGAGCGGATGGAGCGGGTGGGGTGGCTGGGGTGGTCCGATGCCGTCCGGTGGGCAGCCGCCGAGCACGGGGCGTTCGCTGAGATCGCGCAACGTCTCGGGTGCAGTGAGATGAGCGTCGCCGAGAAAGTCAAACGGTTTTGGGAGGAACCCGAGAATCTCCGTGCCGCTGAGGATCTCCAATTGGCACTCCCCGGCGAGGTCTACGACGACGGCGCGGTCGTGCAATGTCACGTGTGTGGCCTGTGGTTCAAGAAGGTGGGCGTCCACTGCCGCGTCCACGGATTGGACACTGCTACCTACCAGCGGCGATTCGGGTTGGGAGATGCGCGCCTGTCGTCGACGATCACGCACGTACGGCGCGCGGACCAAGGAGCGGAAGACGTCCTGCAGGCGAAGGCCGCCGAGCGGAATCTGGAGCGCGTGGAAGACCTTGTGAGCTGGGCGCTCGAGCATGGTCTCGGGATGGCAGAGTTGGCGAAGGAACTCGAAGTCTCGCGCGGTTGGCTCACGGACGCGTTCCACGATATGGGGCTGGCGTTCCCCACCGTCGGCGAGCAGATGATCGTGCGGGCCCGAGCCGAGATCGCGGCCGGCGGTAACCTTTCCACGCCGACGGACCAGGATCTGCGGGGATGGATCAAACAGTTGCGCAGCAAGCGCCACCGCGGCCTGGCCTCCAACTACTACGCGGTACTCGACGCCGTCGATCCGGACTGGTCCCTGAACGAGAAGGCGCGGTCGGAGCGTCTCGGGCTGGACTACCGCTCGCCGTCGAGCCGCAAGCACGACGTGTTCTGGGAGCAACGCCTTCGGCGAGCCGGGTGGGTATCCACTGCCCAGGCCGCGGACTGGATGGTGGACCTCGGGGCGTCGCCAGTCGCCGTCGCCGTGGTGATGAACGTGCCGGTGAGCACCGCGACGGCCCGGATCAGGCCGGCGGTACCGGGGTACGAAGTGGTAGGAGAGGTGTCGGGCACTCCGATCGAGGCGCCGCTCCGCGCGTTGCTTGCGCACCTCAGGCGGGGCGGCACCGTTGAAACAGCGCCCGATCCGGTCCGCGTCTGGCTTGAGGCCCGGGCGAACGAGACCCGTGACCGGTGGGTGAACCGGTTTCTGGACGAGGTGGCACCGGGCTGGCGTCCCGAGAATCGGTCCGACTACCCACCGGCATGACCGGGTGGGACGGGCTCGGCGAAACCGGACCGCGCACCGTCGGACATGGGGTAGTGATGGTCCATGCCCGCACCGATCCTGCCCCTGGTCTCCACGATGCAAGACGAGCAGCTCTCGCTCGCGACGCTCCTCAAGCACGCCACCACCTGGTATGCGGACGCCGCTGAGGTGGCCACCTGGACGCCCGAGAAGACCACCCGGATGAGCTTCGGCGAGATGGGGCGCGACGCGGCCCGGCTCGCCCACGCGCTCAGCGCACTCGGTGTGGTGCCGGGGGACCGGGTGGGCACGTTCCAGTGGAACAACAACGAGCACATGACGGCCTATGTCGCCATCCCCGCGATGGGTGCCGTGCTGCACACGATCAACATCCGCCTGTTCCCCGATCAGATCACCTACATCGCCAACCACGCGGCGGACCGCGTGATCATCGTCGACGGCAGCGTGATCCCGCAGCTCAACGCCGCCATCGGCGGCATGACCACGATCGAGCACGTCATCGTGGTGGACGGCGACAAGGACCTGATCGAGGCGCCGAGCGGGGTGCGACTACACGACTACCGCGATCTGCTCGACGCCCAGGGCGACGAGTACGACTGGCCGGACATCGATGAGCGCGCCGCCGCGGCCGCCTGCTACACCTCCGGCACCACCGGTGACCCCAAGGGCGTCATGTACAGCCACCGCAGCATCTGGCTGCACTCCACCGCGGTCTGCGCCAGCTACGGCCTGGGGATGGGCCCGAACGACACGGTGCTGCCGATCGTGCCGATGTTCCACGCGATGAGCTGGGGCACCCCGTTCGGCGCGCTCATGTCCGGCGCCTCGCTGATCCTGCCGGACCGCTACCTGCAGCCCGAGCCCATGGTCCGCCTCCTCGCGGAGGAGCGGCCGACGATCTCGGCCGCGGTCCCGGCCGTGTGGATCGGCATCGTCAACCACCTCGACAAGCACCCGCAGGACATCACGCACCTGCGGCACATCGCGTGCGGCGGCTCGGCGGTCCCGCTCAGCCTCGCGCAGGCGCTGGACCGGCACGGCGTGACGATCGTGCAGGCGTGGGGGATGACGGAGACCTCGCCGGTGGCGAGCATCGCCTGGCCGCCGCGCGGCGTCACCGGCGACGACGCGTGGGCCTACCGCAACACACAGGGCCGATTCCTCCCCGGTGTGCAGGGGCGCCTCGTCGACGACCTGGGGGAGGTCGTTCCCGCCGACGGCGTGACCCAGGGCGAGGTGCAGGTGCGCGGCCCGTGGGTCACGGGCAGCTACTACAGCCCCGCGGGCTCCGAGCCCGTGGGCGCCGACAAGTTCGAGGACGGCTGGCTGCGCACCGGCGACATCGGCAGGTTGACGCCGGACGGCTACGTGACCCTCGTGGACCGGTCGAAGGACGTCATCAAGTCCGGCGGTGAGTGGATCAGCTCCGTCGAACTCGAGAACGAGGTCATGGCCCACCCCGCGGTGCTCGAAGCGGTGGCCATCGGCGTTCCCGACCCGAAGTGGGATGAGCGGCCGCTGGTCGCGGTCGTGCTCCACCCCGGTGCGGAGGTCACCATCGCTGAGCTGCGCGAACACCTCGTCGGGAAGTTCGCGAAGTGGCAGATCCCCGACAATTGGGCGTTCATCGCCGAGGTCCCGAAGACCTCCGTCGGCAAGTTCGACAAGAAGGTTCTGCGGGCCCAGCACGCGGACGGCGGACTGGACGTGCGTAGCGAATAGCGAGTCGGACGGGCGTGTCAAAACATCAAGGGTTGACACGATGATGCATTCTGAAAGGCGTGTCCGAGCAGTCTGACGATCCGCGCTGGGTCGCCGCTGCCAATTGGGCGGCGGCCGGCGGCTTCGGCGTGGGCGCGATCGCCCAGCGCGAGGGGGTCACCCGGATCGACGCCCTGTTGGCGATCATCGAGGAGTGGCGTCGGACGCCGGACCTGTTCACGCGGTCGCCCGCGGCCGCGGTTCCGGTAGGGGTCGAGCAGTGTCCGGACTGCGGGATCTGGTTCTCCGATGTCGACGCGCACAGCCTGGTGCACCGCGGCCTGGGCATCCGCGAGCGGAACGATTCCGTGGCGGACGGGGCGCGGCACACCGTCGGGAACGGAGCGCGTCCCCGTCGGTTGCGGGACCCGGTCCCGGACGAGGGGCCGGATCCTCGGCTCATCCAGCACGCCTCCCCGATGACCGAGCCGCCCGACGACGCGCCCTGGCGTACCTGGGCGGAGGCGGCCAACTGGGCGGCGGCCAACGGGCTCGGTCCGAGCCGCCTCGCGGACCGCGTGGGCATCGACGCCGCGTCGGTGACCGTGGCGATCATCGACGCCTGGAGCCACGACCCGGCCTCGTTCACGGTGCCCGGGGCGGTCAACGTGCCGGGTGGCGCGCTCAAGCAGTGCCCGGCGTGCGGTCTGTGGTTCGCGAGTGTCGACAACCACATCGCAGCGCACGGACGGATCAGCGGAGCGCGGCGGGGCTCGGTGCGCGTGCCGGCGCTGTGGAACCTCCGGGCGGACCACGACGGGCACGCCGCGCCGCGCACCGCCTTCGAGCGCGCGATGGAGCGGGCCGGTCACCTCGACCACTACCTGGAATTGCGGAGGTCGGTGCTCGAGCACCTCAGCCCGCCGCAGTTCCGCAGCCGCATCGACGCCTCGCAGCAGCGGGCGGCGGAGATCCTGCGCCGGATCTCGGGCGAGTGCGGCTACGAGGAGGCCGTGGGGGAACTCCTGCTCTCGCGGCCGGGGGTGCTCTTCGACGACGGCGACCGCGTGCAGTGCCACCTGTGCGGTCTGTGGATGGCCATGATCACCCCGCACCTGGGGCTGCACGACATCGAGGCGGCGGGCTATCGCGAGCGGTTCGACCTCGCGGAAGGCGATCCGTTGGTCTCGCGCAGCATGCACCGACCACCCACCGAACATGTCGGCCATCCGTCCTAATCTGGTGGGGTGGCCGATCCGCAGAGTTACCGCCCCGCACCGGGCACCATTCCCACGCAGCCCGGTGTGTACAAGTTCCGGGACAAGCACGGCCGGGTCGTCTACGTCGGCAAGGCGAAGTCGCTGCGCAGCCGGCTGAACTCCTACTTCGCCGATGTCTACGGCCTGCACCCGCGCACCCAGCAGATGGTCACCACCGCGGCGTCCGTCGAGTGGACCGTGGTGGGCACCGAGGTCGAGGCGCTGCAGCTCGAGTACAACTGGATCAAGGAGTTCGACCCGCAGTTCAACGTCCGCTACCGGGACGACAAGACCTACCCGATGCTGGCGGTCACGCTCAACGAGGAGTACCCGCGGCTGTACGTCTACCGCGGGCCGCGGCGCAAGGGTGTGCGCTACTTCGGCCCGTACAGCCACGCCTGGGCCATCCGCGAGACGCTGGACCTGCTGCTGCGCGTCTTCCCCGCACGCACCTGCTCGGCGGGAGTGTTCAAGCGGCACAGCCAGATGGGGCGCCCCTGCCTGCTCGGGTACATCGACAAGTGCTCGGCGCCGTGCGTCGGTCGCGTCACGGCCGAGCAGCACCGGGACATCGTCCTGGACTTCTGCGACTTCCTCGCCGGCCGGACGGACAACCTGATCAAGCAGCTGGAGAACGACATGCTCACGGCCAGCGAGGAGCTGGACTTCGAGCGCGCCGCGCGCCTGCGCGACGATGTCTCGGCCCTCCGCAAGGCCGTCGAGAAGCAGGCCGTGGTGCTCGGCGACGGCACCGACGCCGATGTCATCGCCTTCTCCGCGGACGAGCTCGAGGCCGCGGTGCAGATCTTCCACGTCCGTGGCGGCCGGGTCCGCGGCCAGCGCGGGTGGGTGGTGGAGAAGCCCGGGGATGCGGAGCAGAACGAGCACGCGGAGCTGCTGGAGCAGTTCGTCACCCAGTTCTACGGCGAGGAGGCGGAGCGGGCGAAGCAGTCGGGTGCGGACGCGCCCAACCCGGTACCGCGCGAGGTTCTCGTCCCCGGCCTGCCGGACGACGCGGAGGAGCTGCAGGACTGGCTCTCGGGCTTGCGGGGCGCCCGCGTCTCGCTGCGGATCCCGCAGCGCGGCGACAAGCGCACCCTGATGGAGACGGTCGAACGCAATGCCGTCGAGGCCCTGCATCAGCACAAGCTCAAGCGCTCCGGCGATCTCACGGCCCGGTCGGCGGCCCTGCAGGGGCTGCAGGACGCGCTGGATCTGGACGAGGCGCCGCTGCGCATCGAGTGCGTGGACATCAGTCACATCCAGGGCTCCGACGTGGTGGCCTCGCTGGTCGTCTTCGAGGACGGGCTGGCCAAGAAATCGGACTACCGCCACTACGGCATCAAGGAGGCCGCAGGCGACGGCCACAGCGACGACGTGGCGTCGATCGCCGAGGTCACCCGCCGCCGTTTCCTGCGCCACAAGGCCGACGGCGGTGCCGGCGCCGGGACGGCCGACGCGGCGACCGACCCGGTCGCGGACTCGGGCGACGGTGGCGACCTGGCCCCGGAGGCCGCGATCGATCCGCAGACGGGGCGGCCCCGCCGGTTCGCGTACCCGCCGAACCTCTACGTGGTCGACGGTGGCGCGCCCCAGGCCGCGGCCGCGCAGGAGGTGCTCGACGAGCTCGGGGTCACCGATGTCGCGGTCATCGGCCTCGCCAAGCGGCTCGAGGAGGTGTGGGTGCCCGGCGAGGACGATCCGGTCATCCTCCCGCGCAGCTCCGATGCGCTGTTCCTGCTGCAGCGGGTGCGCGACGAGGCGCACCGGTTCGCGATCTCCTTCCATCGCAACAAGCGGTCGAAGCGGATGACGGTCAGCGCGCTGGACGCGATCCCCGGCCTCGGGGATACGCGGAAGGCCGCGCTCATCAAGCACTTCGGGTCCGTGGCCAAGCTGCGAGAGGCGAGCCTGGAGGACATCGTCGAGGTGCCCGGGATCGGGCTGACCACGGCGCGCACCGTGCTCGACGGTCTGCGGACCGACATCGCATGAGCGTCTCGAGCGTCGTGGCGCAGGTCGCCCCCGTCCTCGTCTTCCTCCTCGCGATCACGGTCGTCGCCGAGGTCGCGCAGCTCGCCGGCGTCTTCGAGGCACTGGGGGTGCTGGCCGCCCGGCTCGGCCGCGGCCGGGTGCTGCTCATGTGGCTGTGGGTGGTCCTGGTCGCGTGTGTGGCCACCATCGTCCTGAGCCTGGACACGACCGCGGTTCTGCTGACCCCGGTGGTCCTCGCGGCGGCGCTGCGCCTGGGAATCGCACCGCTGCCCTTCGCGATGACCACGGTGTGGCTGGCGAACACCGCGTCGCTGCTGCTGCCGGTCTCCAATCTCACGAATCTCCTTGCCGTGTACCACTTCGACGGCGGCGTGCGCGCGTACCTGGCGCTGTCGTGGCGGCCCGCGCTGGCCGCGATCGCGGTCACCGTGGTGGTGCTGTGGTCGCTGCACCGCCGGGCGCTGCGCGGCACCTACGTCGTACCGGAGCACGCGCCGCCGCCGGACCGGGTCCTGTTCGGCATCGCCGCGGTGGCCTGCGCCGTGCTCGGGCCCGCGTTCGCGTTCGGCGTCCCGCCCTGGGCGGCGGCGACGGTGGCCGCGGTGGTCCTGGTCGGCGCGCTCGCGGTCCGGCAGCCGCGGCTGCTCCGCGAGGTCGAGGTGCCGTGGCGGATGGTGATCATCCTCGCGGTCGTGTTCACCCTGCTCCAGGTGGCGCTGCGGCTCGGCCTGGAGGACGTGCTGCGTTCGGTCGCGGGTGCGGGCACGGCACCGTCGGACCTGCTGCGGTTGGCGGGGGTCGGGGCCCTCGCCGCGAACGGCGTCAACAACCTGCCGGCCTACCTCGCACTCGAACCCACCGCGACGGGCGAGCCCGTCCGGCTCATGGCGCTCCTGATCGGCGTCGGCGTGGCACCGGTCGTCACGCTGTGGGCGTCCTTGGCCACGCTCCTGTGGCGAGAGCGGTGCGCCCGCGCGGGGGTGCGGATCGATGCGCGACGGTTCGCCGGCCACGGTCTGATCCTGGCGGTGGCGGCGACCCTCGCCGCGGTCCTCGTGCTCTGAGGTGTCGGATATGCGGGGGTTCGTTCCCTTCGCTCCGGCTGGTTAGTGTAGCGTCGCCTTACTCCCGCCCGCCGTGAGTGATTTCGTTGCACAAGAAAAGGATTCGACGATGTCGTTGCGCACGCGTACCACCCTGGCCGCCGCATTGGTGGCGGTGGCCTCCCTCACGATCACCTCCTGTGGCTCGAGCAGCGACGGTGCCGCACCGTCGAGCGCCGGTGCCGCGGGCGGTGACCTGACTCTCTACAACGCCCAGCACGACAGCCTCACCAAGGAGTGGGTCGCGAAGTTCACCGAGCAGACCGGCATCAAGGTCACGATCCGGCAGGGCAAGGACTCGGAGCTGGCCCAGCAGATCATCGCCGAGGGCGATCGCTCGCCCGCGGACGTCTTCCTCACGGAGAACTCGCCGGCCATGACGCAGGTCGAGAACAAGGGCCTGTTCGCGGATGTCGACGCGGCGACCCTCGCCCAGGTGGGTGCGGGTCTCAAGCCGTCGACGGGGAAGTGGACCGGCATCGCCGCCCGTTCCACCGTGCTGGTCTACGACAAGCGCAAGCTCACCCCCGAGCAGCTGCCGAAGTCGATGACCGACCTCGCGAGCCCGGAGTGGAAGGGGCGCTGGAGCGCCTCGCCGTCGGGCGCCGACTTCCAGGCGATCGTCTCCGCGTACCTCCAGCTCAAGGGGGAGCAGGCGACCAAGGACTGGCTCGCCGCGATGAAGGCGGGCGCCACGGCCTACAAGGGCAACGGCGCCGCGATGAAGGCCGTCAACGCCGGCGAGGTGGACACCGCGCTGATCTACCACTACTACTTCTACGGAGACCAGGCCAAGACCGGCGAGAACTCCGGCAACGTGGGCACCCACTACTTCAAGAACCAGGACCCGGGCGCCTTCGTGTCGGTCTCGGGCGGCGGCGTGCTCAAGTCCTCGAAGAAGCAGGCCCAGGCGCAGCAGCTGCTGAGGTTCATCACCTCCAAGACCGGCCAGGAGGTCCTGGAGAAGGGCACCTCGTTCGAGTACCCCGTGGCGTCCGACGTCCCGGCTAACCCGAAGCTGGTCCCCATGGCCGACCTGCAGGCGCCGACCGTCGACCCGGGGAAGCTCAACGGCCCGCAAGTCGTGACACTGATGACCGAGGCGGGGCTGCTCTGAGGCTGCTCACCATCGCGGCCGCCGCCATTGCGGCGGTCGCGGCAGTGCCTCTGGGTTTCGTCGTCTACTCCGCGATCGACACCGGCTGGGCGGAATCCGTCCGGCTGGTGTTCCGCCCCCGCGTCGGTGAGCTGCTCGCCAACACCGTGCTGCTCACCCTGATCGCCGTGCCGCTGAGCGTCGTCGTCGGCGTGGCCGGCGCGTGGCTGGTCGAGCGGACCGTGCTGTGGGGCCGCCGGGCGTGGTCGCTGCTGCTCGCCGCGCCGCTCGCGATCCCCGCGTTCGTCGGGAGCTACGGCTGGGTGTCCGCGATTCCGTCGCTCGGCGGCCTGTGGTCCGGGGTGCTCATCGCCGTGCTCTTCTACTACCCGCTCGTCTACATCCCGGTGGCCGCCGCGCTGAGCCGGCTCGACCCGGCCCTCGAGGAATCTGCCGCCGCGCTGGGCCTGGGCCGCTGGGCGGTGTTCGTGCGCGTCGTGCTCCCACAGCTGCGCCTGGCCGCCCTCGGCGGCGCGGTGCTGGTGGCGCTGCACCTGCTCGCCGAGTACGGCGCCTTCGCCATGATCCGGTTCGACACCTTCACCACGGCGATCATGGTGCAGTACCAGTCGACCTTCAACGGCGCCGCGGGATCGATGCTCGCCGGCGTGCTCGCGGTGCTGTGCCTGCTCCTGCTGGTCGGTGAGATGGCGGCGCGCGGCAAGGCCCGGTACGCGCGCATCGGCTCCGGTGCCGTCGCGGTGCCCGCTCGAATCCCGTTGGGCCGGCTTCACATCGGCGCGCAGCTGGCGCTGCTGGCCCTCGTCGCCGCGGCGCTCGGGCTGCCGCTGTGGTTCGTCGTGCGGTGGACCGTACGCGGTGCTGCGGCGACGGTGCCGGCCGACCTGATCGAGGCCCTCGGCACCTCGCTGGGCTACGGCGCGGCGACGGCGGTGCTCACCGTCGCCGCCGCGTTCCCGCTGGCCTACCTCGCCGTCCGGGCGCCGAACCGGATCACCCGCACGCTGGAGGCGTCCACGTACGTGAGCAGCGCGATGCCGGGCATCGTCATCGGGCTCGCGCTGGTCACGGTCTCCATCCGGGCGTTCCCGGACCTGTACCAGAGCGCGACGGTGCTCGTGGTGGCCTATGTCATGCTGTTCCTGCCGCGCGCCGCCGTCGGGCTGCGCGCCGGACTGGCGCAGGCCCCGCAGTCGTTGGAGGAGGCCGCCCGCGCGCTGGGCGCCGCGCCGCCGGTGGCGTTCGCGCGCATCACTGCGCGGCTCACCGCGCCCGCCTCGGCCGCGGGCGCGGCCCTCGTCTTCCTGGCGGTCACGAACGAGCTCACGGCGACGCTCCTCCTCGCGCCCAACGGCACTCGCACCCTCGCGACCGAGTTCTGGGCGAAGAGCAGCGAGATCGACTACGCCGGGGCCGCGCCCTACGCGCTCGCGATGGTGTTGCTGTCCCTACCCACCACCTACCTACTGTTCCAGCAGTCCCGACGGTCCGCCGGACGCAGCACCCGAGCCGGGGGAGACGGATGAGCGACGATCGCACGCACACGGGCGCCGAGCTGCAACTGCGCGGACTCACCAAGCGCTTCGGCGCGGAGACGGTGCTGCGGGAGGTGGACCTGACGGTGCCCGCCGGCTCGATCACCGCGGTCGTGGGCCCCTCGGGATCCGGTAAGACGACGTTGCTGCGCCTGGTCGCGGGGTTCGCGCGACCCGACGCCGGCAGCGTGCGTCTGGGCGATCGCCAGCTGGCCTCCGGCACGGCCTGGGTCGCGGCCCATCGGCGGGGCGTCGGTTACGTGGCGCAGGACGGTGCGTTGTTCCCGCACCTGTCGGTCGCCCGCAACATCGCCTTCGCGATGGGGCCGTCACTGCCGGTGCGGCGGCGGGCCGCGGCCGGGCGAGTCGGCGAGTTGTTGGAGACGGTCTCGCTGGATCCCGCACTCGCGCGGCGCTATCCGCACGAGCTCTCGGGCGGCCAACAGCAGCGGGTCGCCCTGGCGCGCGCCCTCGCGGGCCGCCCGCGGATCATGCTGCTCGACGAGTCCTTCTCCGCCCTCGATGCGGGCCTGCGCGTGTCGACGCGCGCCGCTGTCGCGGAGGTCCTGGGGGCGGCCGGGATCACCACGGTGCTCGTCACGCACGATCAGGCCGAGGCGCTCTCCTTCGCCGACCAGGTCGCGGTGCTGCGCGACGGTGCCCTGGCGCAGGTCGGCCCGCCGGCGGGGGTCTACGCGCGTCCCGAGTCCGAGGTCGTGGCCCGGTTCCTCGGTGACATCGTCCTGCTCGACGGTGCCGTCGAGGGCGCCGTCGCCGACACCGCGCTGGGGCGGATCCCGCTGGCGGAGGCCACCTCCGATGGCGCAGGTGCGAAGCGGACCATACTGCTGCGGCCCGAGCAGATCCGGATCGCGGGGGAGGGCGTGCCCGCCACCGTCACCCGGGTGGAGTTCTTCGGTCCGGACGCGACGGTCACCGTCGCACTGGGCGACGGGACCGTCGTCGTTCTCCGGCACCCGAGCACCGAGCTGCCCGCGGCGGGCGACGCGGTGCGGCTGCGCGTGGTCGGCTCCGCGGTGCTCCTGGCGGCCTGATGGGTCAGGATCCGCCGAGAACGACCCCCTCGCGGCGCGGGTCGACACCGCCGGCGTAGACATCGCCCTGTTTCACGATCGCCGACAATCCGGAGACCTGCGGCGCGAGGTTGAGCTGATGGCCGAGCGCCCGCAGTTGTTCGACGACCTTCTTCCCCTCCTCGGTCGCCAGCACGGGATGGGCGCTGTCCACGTTCGTCTTCGGCGAGTTGGCGGCGCCGAAGTTCACCATGCCCACCGCCTGCTGCGGGTTGAGCTGCCAGTCCGTGAGCCCGATGATCGTCTTGATCACGAACTGGATGATGACGGCGCCGCCGGGGGATCCGAGCGCGCCGAGCACGTCTCCGCGGCCACCGTCGGAGCCGCGGGCGAACAGGATCGTCGGCGACATCGAGCTGCGGGGCCGCTTGTTCGGCTGCACCCGGTTCGCGACCGGCTGCCCGGTGGAATCGGTGGGCTCCGCGGAGAAGTCGGTGAGCTGATTGTTGAGCAGGAAGCCGTCGACCATGTGGTACGAGCCGAACGCCGACTCGACGGTGGTGGTCATCGACGCCACGTTGCCGTACTTGTCGAGCACCGTGATGTGGCTGGTGCCGTGCTCGGGTGTGGTGGTGACACCCGGTGTGGCGGTGTCGAACTCGCCGGGTTTGGCGGTACCCATCGTCTTGTTCCGGTCGATGAGCTTGGCCCGGCCCGCCAGGTACGCGGGGTCCACGAGCGCGGCGGGGGAGCCGCCGGGCAGCGGGATGAAGTCGGGGTCGGCGATGTACTTGTCGCGGTCCGCGTACGTGAGCCGCTCGGCCTCGGAGATCAGGTGGATCGCCTCCGCGGTCGGGATGCCGCCGTCGGGGCCGGGATCCGCGCCGTGCACCGCGGCCGGTCCGAGCTTCGACAGGTCGAAGGAGCCCAGGATGCCGAGAGCCTGCGCGACCGTGATCCCGCCCGACGAGGGTGCGGGCATGCCGCACAGCTCGCGGTCGCGGTAGGGGGTGCAGACGGCCTCACGGATCTTCACGGCGTACTTCGACAGGTCCTCCGTCGTCATCGTGCCGGCGGTGCGGCCGCCCGTGGTGTCGTGCACGGACGCCACGATCGCGTCGGCGATCGCGCCGGTGTAGAACGCCTTCGCGCCCTCGGATGCGATGGCGCCCAGAGTCTTCGCGTAGGCGGGGTTGGTGAGTTTGACGCCCGCCTTCTTCGGCGCACCGTCGGGCTCGCGGAAGTAGGCCTTGAGGTCCGCGTCGTTCACGAAGTTCTTCGACTCGTCGGAGATCGCGCCGGCCAGGCGCGGGCTGATCTCGAACCCGTCGTCGGCCAGCTTCACCGCCGGATCGAACAGCTCGCGCCAGGTCTTGTTGCCGTGCTCGCCCTGGACCGCCTCGAGCAGGCGGAGCGCGCCGGGGACGCCGATCGCCCGCCCCGACGACCGGGCGTCGGGCTTCGGTGTCGTCCGCTCGGTGGGCGAGATCCAGCGCAGGTAGTTCTCGTCGGCGCTGGCGGGCGCCGTCTCCCGGCCGTCGTAGGCCTGGACCTTCTTGGTCTTCGCGTCGTAGTAGAGCAGGAAGGCGCCACCCGCGATCCCGGAGGACTGGGGCTCCACGAGCCCGAGCACCGTCTGCGCCGCGACGAGTGCGTCGGCGGCGGTGCCGCCCTTGGCGAGCACCTCGCAGGCGGCCCTCGTCGAGATCGGGTTCGCGGTGGCCACCGCGTAGTCCTTGGTGTGGGTGACCGGGAGGCCGGACCGGTAGCCGGACGAGCCCTCGGGGTTGGTACTGATGTCCCGCGGACCGTTCGGCGACGAAGTGGCCGAGGGCTGGTACATGGTGCCCGCCGCGCCGGTCGCGTCGCAGCCACCCGCCGCGATCGTCACCGACGACGGTCCGCCGGACGAGCCGGCGTCCGACCCGGACGTCCCGCACCCCGCCACGGCGAGGGGGATCACGAGCGCGGCTGCCGCCGCAGACCTGAGATGGAACATGGAGTCCTCCAAGGAGCGAGATCCTCGCAACCTAACACCGGCCCGCGACCGGCGGGGATGCTTCTGCGAGACCTCGCGCAGCTTCAGCGCACGTCAGCGGACCGAGGCATCGGGCACCGTCGGCGGGCATTGGCCGCCGGCCGAGGTGGCGAGCTCGAAGTGCCACCACTCGTTGCCGAAGGTGCGGCACAGGCCCCACCGGTTCCCGTTCGCCTGCAACCACGCCGCGCCCTGCAGCGGGCCCACGTCCACGGCGTCGCCGCTGACGTGCGTGGACTCCGCCGGCGGCAGTACCCATCGGCGTGCGGCGGCGGGCGAGCCGTACTCCGCGACGCCCTGGGTCCACAGCGCCTCCTGCTGGTCCCAGGAGCGCTTGCCGGACGTGACACTGAGCACCACGCCCTCCGCGGCCGCGGCGCGGTACGCGGCCGAGTAGGCCTGCGCGAGGAGCGGATCGAGCCCGACGGTGCCCGGCACGGTGTCGGCCGACGCGACGGGCGCGACCAGCACGGACGCCGCCGCCGCGAGGGCGGCGGCGAGGAGTACGACGGTGTGAGGGCGGGACACGTCTGAAGACTCTAGGCTGGGTGCGGTACCGACGAGCGACGAGGAGGGGACCGTGCGCCCGACCGGGGACCGGGAGACCAGAGCGGAGGAGCGGACCGTCGGCGAGCACCGCAGCGACGGCCCGATGGACGTCCTGCTCGTGACCGGGCTGTCCGGTGCGGGCCGCGGCACGGCTGCGAAGGTCCTCGAGGATCTCGGCTGGTACGTCGCCGACAACCTGCCGCCCGCGCTGATCAGCAACATGGTGGACATCTCGCTGACGGACGAGTCGCGGATCCACCGCCTGTGCATCGTCACGGACGTGCGTTCCCGCACCTTCACGGGCGACTTCGCGAACATCCGGCGCGAACTCGAGGGCAAGGACATCGAGCCGCGGGTGCTGTTCCTCGACGCCTCGGACGAGACGCTGATCCGCCGGTTCGAGCAGGTGCGCCGCAAGCATCCGCTCCAGGGCAGTGGCACGCTCGCCGAGGGGATCGCCGCGGAACGCCGGATCCTGCAGCCCATCCGGTCGACGGCCGACCTCGTGCTGGACACCTCGAACCTGTCGGTGGCCCGGCTGCGCGAGACGATCGAGAACTCCTTCCGCACCCTGCGGTCCGGGACGATCACCGTCACCGTCGAATCGTTCGGCTTCAAGAACGGGATCCTGCTCGACGCGGACATGGTGCTGGACGTTCGGTTCCTGCCGAATCCCTTCTGGGTGCCGGAACTGCGGCCGCTCAACGGCCTCACGGCCGAGGTGTCCGGATACGTGCTGGGGCAGAGCGGGGCATCGGAGTTCCTCGATACGTACGCGAAGCTGCTCGACCCGCTGCTCGACGGCTACCGCCGGGAGGGCAAGACCTACCTCACCGTGGGGATCGGCTGCACCGGCGGCAAGCATCGCAGCGTCGCGATGACGGAGGAACTGGTGCGTCGGCTGTCGGGCGAGCCGGGCATCGAAGTGCGTGCGGCGCACCGGGATCTGGGGCTGGAATGACTGCACCGTTGAAGGTGGCCTCGCTCGGCGGCGGTCACGGACTGTTCGCCACCCTGCGTGCGGCCCGCGCACTGGACGCGGAGATCACGGCGATCGTCACCGTCGCCGACGACGGCGGATCATCCGGCCGGTTGCGCGGGGAGCTGGGCATCATTCCCCCGGGGGACCTGCGGATGGCGCTCGCGGCACTCATGCCCGACGATGAGCGTGGCGAGTTCTGGGCCGGGATCCTGCAGCACCGGTTCGGCGGCGGTGGGGCGATGGCCGGTCACCCGGTGGGGAACCTGTTGCTCGCCGGGTTGTGCGAGGTGCTGGGCGACCCCGTCGAGGCGCTCGACGCCATCGGGGACAGGTTCGGGGTGCAGGGCAGGGTGCTGCCGATGGTGCCCGGCCCGCTGCGGATCGAGGCCGATGTGACCGGGCTGGAGGATGATCCGCGCCTCTCGCGCGTGATCCGCGGCCAGGTGGCCGTCGCCGTGACCCCGGGCCAGGTGCGGCGGGTGCGGCTGCTGCCCCCGCATCCGGAGGCCTGCGTGGACGCGATCGACGCGATCATGGCCGCCGACGTCGTGACCCTGGGGCCCGGTTCGTGGTTCAGCTCCGTCATCCCGCACGTGCTGGTCCCCGAGCAGCTCGACGCGCTGCAGCGCACGTCCGCGCGCCGCGTGCTCATCCTCAACCTGGCGCCCGAGCCGGAGGAGACCGGCGGGTACTCGCCGGAGCGGCACCTGCACGTGCTCGCCGCGCACGCGGAGGGCCTGGCCTTCGACGACATCATCGTCGACGCCGCGACGGTGCCGCCGGGCACCGAACGTGAGCACCTGGTCCGCGCGACCGCGCTGTTCGGGGCCCGTCCGCACTTCGTCGACGTGGGCGTCCCCGGATCGCACCAGCACGATCCGCTCGCCCTGGCGCGCGGGCTGCGGGCGGTGTTGGCCACCTGACCCGATGTGGATCCGCACCGGGCGTGTCATCGATCCGCACCGGGCGTGTCATCCGACCGGACGAAATTCGGCGGAGAACCGCCACGTCGAGAGGCCCCTCGGGCGCCGGGCCTCGCCGACGTCACCGTTGCTCCCGGTAATGGCCTACAGTGAATGTCTCTTCACACAATCCGTACTCGAAGCCGGAAGGACGGCGCAGTGGCGCTCACAT
Organism: Tsukamurella spumae; assembly: GCF_012396015.1. Lineage (GTDB taxonomy): Bacteria > Actinomycetota > Actinomycetes > Mycobacteriales > Mycobacteriaceae > Tsukamurella > Tsukamurella spumae. The sequence goes on from NZ_JAAXOQ010000040.1 coordinate 24,115, forward strand.
CCCAGGTCAAGGACGAGCTCAGTCGGCTCTCCATCACCCAGGTGAGCGCGCGTCGCGCAGAGGTCGCCTCCCTCCTGCGGTTCGCGGGCGGCCTGCACATCCAGGGCGGCCGGGTGATCGTCGAGGCCGAGGTGGACATGGGGATCACCGCCCGCCGCCTCCGCAAGGAGATCCTCGACCTGTACGGCTACAACTCCGACGTGCACGTCCTCGGCGCGGGCGGCCTGCGCAAGGCCGCGCGGTACATCGTCCGCGTGGTCAAGGACGGCGAGGCCCTCGCGCGGCAGACCGGCCTGCTCGACATGCGCGGGCGCCCCGTCGTCGGCCTGCCCTCCCAGATCGTCGGCGGCTCGGTGCACGACTCGGAGGCCGCCTGGCGCGGCGCCTTCCTCGCCCACGGCTCGCTCACCGAGCCGGGGCGCTCCAGCGCGCTCGAGGTGTCCTGCCCGGGCCCGGAGGTCGCGCTCGCCCTCGTCGGTTGCGCGCGCCGGCTCGGCGTCACGGCGAAGGCCCGCGAGGTCCGTGGTGCGGACCGCGTCGTCGTCCGCGACGGCGAGGCGATCGGTGCGCTGCTGACCCGCATGGGTGCGAACGACACGCGCCTGGTGTGGGAGGAGCGGCGCATGCGGCGCGAGGTCCGGGCCACCGCGAACCGTCTGGCGAACTTCGACGATGCCAATCTCCGACGGTCCGCCCGGGCCGCCGTGGCCGCCGCCGCGCGGGTCGAGCGCGCGCTCGAGATCCTCGGCTCGGACGTGCCCGATCACCTCGCGCAGGCGGGATCGCTACGCGTGCAACACCGTCAGGCCTCGCTGGAGGAGCTCGGCCAGCTCGCCGACCCCCCGATGACCAAGGACGCCGTTGCCGGGCGGATCCGCCGGCTGCTCTCGATGGCCGACAAGCGGGCGGCCACCGACGGTGTGCCGGACACCGAGTCCGCCGTCACCGCGGACATGCTCGACGAGGGCTGAAGCAGGCCCGAACGGGCATGAACGGCACCGATCGGACACTGTCGACAACCGAGCGGGGTGGGTGCGCGGGAGCTACCGTTGACGGGCAGGCATTCCTCACCCGAAGGAGCTCCACTGTGACTGTTCGAGTAGGCGTCAACGGGTTCGGCCGGATCGGCCGGAACTTCTTCCGGGCGGTCGCGGCCCAGAAGGCGCTCGGTACGACCGACATCGAGATCGTGGCGGTCAACGACCTCACCGACAACGCCACCCTCGCCCACCTCCTGAACTTCGATTCGATCCTCGGCCGGTACGACGCCGACATCGTGGCCGAAGGCGATGTCATCCGCGTCGGAGATCAGAGCATCACCGCGTTGGCGGTGCGCGAAGGGCCGGCGGCGTTGCCCTGGGGCGACCTCGGCGTGGATGTTGTGATCGAGTCGACCGGGATCTTCACCGCCCGCGATAAAGCCAAGGGCCACCTCGATTCCGGCGCCAAGAAGGTCATCGTCTCCGCGCCCGCGGCCGACGCCGACATCACGATCGTGATGGGCGTCAACGACGACAAGTACGACGGCAGCCAGGACGTCATTTCCAACGCCTCGTGCACTACCAACTGCCTCGGGCCGCTCGCCAAAGTGGTCAACGACGAGTTCGGCATCGTCAGCGGACTGATGACCACGGTCCACGCCTACACGCAGGACCAGAATCTTCAGGACGGTCCGCACAAGGACCTGCGTCGCGCTCGTGCCGCCGCGATCAACGTCGTACCCACCTCGACCGGCGCGGCCAAGGCCATCGGCCTGGTGCTGCCGGAGTTGGCGGGCAAGCTGGACGGCTACGCGCTGCGTGTGCCGATCCCCACCGGGTCGGTGACCGACCTGACCGTGGAGCTCGAGAAGAAGGCCGGAGCCGAGGAGATCAACGCCGCGATGAAGGCGGCCGCGGAGGGGCCGCTGAAGGGCATTCTCCGGTACTACGACGCCCCGATCGTCTCCTCCGACATCGTCACCGACCCGGCCAGTTCGATCTTCGACGCGGGATTGACCAAGGTGATCGGAGATCAGGCTAAGGTCGTCTCCTGGTATGACAACGAATGGGGCTACAGCAACCGCCTCGTGGACCTCACTGATCTGGTAGGTAAATCGCTCTGATGACCGTTTCCACACTTTCCGACCTGCTGTCCGAGGGCGTCGAGGGCCGCACCGTGCTGGTCCGCAGCGACCTGAACGTGCCGCTCGACGACAACGGCGTGATCACCGACGCGGGCCGCATCATCGCCTCGGTGCCCACCCTCAACGCGCTCGCCGAGGCCGGCGCCAAGGTGATCGTCACGGCGCACCTCGGTCGCCCCAAGGGCGCGCCCGACCCGAAGTTCTCGCTCGCACCCGTCGCCAAGGAGCTGGGGGAGCGGCTGGGCCGCAACGTCCAGCTGGCCGGCGACGTGGTGGGCCAGGACGCGCTCGCCCGCGCGGAGGGCCTCACCGACGGTGACGTGCTCCTGCTGGAGAACGTGCGCTTCGACCCGCGCGAGACCAGCAAGGACGACGCGGAGCGCGAGGCGCTCGCCCGGGACCTCGCCGAACTCGTGGAGGTCTCCTCGCACGCCGGCGAGGGCGCCTTCGTCTCCGACGGCTTCGGCGTGGTGCACCGCAAGCAGGCGTCCGTGTTCGACGTCGCGAAGCTGCTCCCGGCGTACGCCGGCGGTCTCGTGGAGGCCGAGGTGCGGGTGCTCGCGCAGCTGACGGAGAACCCGTCGCGCCCGTACGCCGTGGTGCTCGGCGGCTCGAAGGTCTCCGACAAGCTCGGTGTCATCCGCGCGCTGGCACCCAAGGTCGACACCCTGGTGATCGGCGGCGGCATGGCCTTCACCTTCCTCGCGGCGCAGGGCTACTCCGTGGGCACCTCGTTGCTGCAGGAGGACCAGATCGACACCTGCAAGCAGCTGCTGGAGGAATTCGGCGACGTGCTGCACCTGCCGGTCGACGTCGTGGTCGCGGACGCCTTCGCCGCCGATGCCACGTCGAAGACCGTGGCTGCGGACGCGATCGAGGACGGTTGGATGGGCCTGGACATCGGCCCCGCGTCCGCGCGGCGCTTCGGGTCCGTGCTCACCGAGGCGAAGACGGTGTTCTGGAACGGCCCGATGGGCGTCTTCGAGTTCCCGGCGTTCGCCGCGGGAACCAAGGCCGTCGCCGAGTCGGTCATCAAGGCCACGACGGGCGGCGCGTTCACCGTGGTCGGCGGCGGCGATTCCGCGGCCGCCGTGCGGACCCTCGGCCTCGACGAGGACGGCTTCAGCCACATCTCGACCGGCGGCGGCGCGTCGTTGGAGTACCTCGAGGGCAAGGAGCTCCCGGGGCTGCAGGTCCTGGAAAGGGGCTAGTCATGAGTCGCAAGCCGCTCATCGCCGGCAACTGGAAGATGAACCTCAACCACCTCGAGGCGATCGCGGTGGTGCAGAAGCTGGCGTTCGCGCTGCCGGACAAGTACTTCGCGCACGTCGACGTGACGGTCATCCCGCCGTTCACCGACCTGCGTTCGGTGCAGACCGCAGTCGACGGTGACGACCTGAAGATCACCTACGGCGCGCAGGACCTCTCGCCGCACGACTCAGGTGCCTACACCGGCGACATCTCCGGCGCCTTCCTCGCCAAGCTCGGCTGCACCTACGTGGTGGTCGGGCACAGCGAGCGCCGCACGATCCACGGGGAGACGAACGAGATCGTCCTCGCCAAGACCAAGGCGGCGCTGCGGCACGGGCTCACGCCCATCGTGTGCATCGGCGAGGGCCTGGACATCCGCGAGCAGGGCACGCACGTCGCCTACAACGTGGAGCAGCTCAAGGGTTCCGTCGCCGGCCTCACCGCCGACGAGCTGTCCAAGACCGTGATCGCCTACGAGCCCGTCTGGGCGATCGGCACGGGCAAGGTCGCCACCCCGCAGGACGCGCAGGAGGTGTGCGCGGCGGTCCGTGCCACCGTTGCCGAGCTGGGCGGCGCCGAGGTCGCGGCGGGGATCCGCGTGCTGTACGGCGGCTCGGTGTCGAGCAAGAACGTCGGCGAGCTCATCGCGCAGACCGACGTCGACGGCGGCCTCGTGGGCGGCGCTTCGCTCAAGCCGGACGAGTTCGCGGCGCTGAGCGCGATCGCCGCGGGCGGACCGCTCTGACGCGGGCGCGCTGACCGTCGACCGACGACCGGAAGGTAGACTGCATTCTCGTGGAAACTTTGCAGCTGGTGCTGAAGATCGCCATCATCGTGCTGAGCCTGCTGCTGGTGGTGCTCGTCCTGCTCCACCGCGGTAAGGGCGGCGGCCTGTCGTCGCTGTTCGGCGGCGGTGTGCAGTCATCGCTCTCGGGCTCGTCGGTGGTGGAGAAGAACCTCGACCGGGTCACGATCTTCGTCGGGATCGTCTGGACCGTGTGCATCATCGGCGTCACACTGAGCATCAAGCTCAGTTCCTGACGCGGTCGACCGAACGCGGACGGCGCCTCGAACCCCAGGGTTCGAGGCGCCGTTGTCGTTCCCGGGGTCCTGGCGCGCCGCATCTCCGCCCTCGGGCGGACGACGTGGGTGCTTGGGCCGAGGTACTGTCGGGCCCATGACTGAGGCGGTTGTACTCGACGAGCAGGCGACGGTGCTGGAGTTCCTTGCGAACCTGGCGGACGGACGCGCGGAGGATACCGTCGCCGCATTCTCCGATGACGTGGTCTACACGAACGTCGGCCTGCCCACTCTGCGGGGGCGCGAGCGCGCGGGCCGTGTGATCCGGGCGCTCGCGCGGCCCGGGCTCGGATTCGGTGTGGAGGTCACCTCCATCGCGTCCGACGGTGCCGTGGTCCTCACCGAGCGCATCGACGAGTTGCGCGTGGGACCGCTGGCCGCCCGGTTCTGGGTGTGCGGGCGGTTCGACGTGCGCGACGGTCAGATCGTGCTGTGGCGCGACTACTTCGACAACCTCGATATCGCCAAGGGGGTGTTGCGCGGCCTGCTCGCCCTCGCGATCCCCGCCGCGCAGCGGAAGATGACGCCACTGCAGCGGCGATAGGTCTGCTGTTCCGCGTCGCCTGAGGGCGTCATGCCATGGTGAGCGCCGGCTCTCAGTAGGGCGGTGGGCTGTCGAACGTCGGGGCTGGTCGTTGGTGGGGCATGCCGATGACGCGCATGATGTCGATCTCGACCTCGCTGTTGGGCAGGGCTTTCCGGTCCTTTTCGGCCTGGAACGCGGTGACGGTGTCGCGGCGGCGGCGTTCGCGGCGGGCGTGTTCGCGTTGCAGGCGGGTGCGGCCGCCGGGTTGCGCTGTGCGAGTGTCGGCAGTCTCCGGCGACGCCGTGGGGAGGTCCCATTCGATGCGGGTGAGGTCGGGGAAGAGTTGCAGCATGATGCCGGTGGGGTCGACGATGTAGCGCCTGCCGTCGGGTGCGGTCCACAGGATCCGGCCGTCGGGTAGCCGGGCGTCGATCCACTGGCCTGCTGTTTTGAGTTGGTGGTGGCTGATGCACAGCGGTTGGATCTGCTCGGCGGTGGTCTTTCCGCCGAGTTCGGGTGCGGTGTGGTCGTATTCGCGGCGGTGGTCGATCTGCGCGCGGGCCGCGGGCCGGTTGCAGTGGGGGAACACGCACCGCGGGTGGATCAGCCGCAGGTAGCGGCGCAGGTCC
>NZ_JAAXOQ010000041.1 GCF_012396015.1 Tsukamurella spumae
CATCACGCGCATCCTCGACCATCTCCAACGCCCGAGCCTTCAGCTCCGGCGTGTACTTCGACGTTCCCATCGTTGGATCCTCTCTCAAGCAAACACAGAGAGTCTCCGGACACACCGGGGCGGATCAATCGTCCTCATCGAGGTCGCGCACGGGCGTATCACCAGCTCCCTGACCGAACGCCCCGTCGACGACTGGCTGCTGCTGTGCAGGCAGCACTGGCCTTACACCAACTTCGACTCCCTCTGCGCTCCCTACATCCGGAGGTTCTTCCGACTCCTTCACGGGGCCACCGACCCCGACCCATGGGCCGCGGATCACTGGCGGTGGCGCGACGGATTCGAGTTCGTCCTCGACGCCACCCAAGCCGGGGCGACACGAACCGCTGTCGACTGGGCCACCATCCCGGTGCCCTGGCTCAAAGAGGCCGTCAAAAGCCTGGCCCGCCAACAGTTGTCTACCTCCCGCATGTCCTGGGGAACGCTCACCCAGTGGCTGCGCGCCACCCGCCAGCTCGCCCAGTTCCTCACGCTCGACGGAACCGTTCCCGAACCGTCTGCGGTCACTCGGACGGCGTTCCTGGACTACCTCGAATGGACGCGCCGCCCCGACACCAAGGCAAGCCCCCAGCTCGCGAACACCGCGGCCTACCTGCTCGAAACACTGCGCGACTGCGGACTCGTCGACGACCTGGGATCAGCGATCTTCCTGCGCCGCGGCGAGAACGTCCACCGCAAGACCCGCCGACCGAGGCCCTTTCCACCCGATGTCATCGAACGCATCGACACCCTGATCGTCGACAACCCGGCCACCGACCCCACCCTCCGGGCGATGATCGCCACCACACGATGGGCGGGGTGCCGCATATCCGAACTCGTCGCCCTCCCGATCGACTGCCTCCAACACAGTGAGCAGGGCCACTGGATCGAATACTGGATGACCAAAACCAGCGCCTGGCGGCGGCTTCCAGTCCCCGAAAGCCTCGCCGAGATCATCCGCGACCAGCAGACCCGCGTCCGCGACACCTACGGCCCCGACGCCGAGCACCTCTTCCCTGGCGCCCGGTCCAGCGCCATCGCCGGCCGCACCCAGCCCTGGTCCACCAGCGGGCTACGACACCGCCTCGCCGCACTGTTCCGCGAGCACGGCATCACCACGTCCGTCGCCACCGGCGAGAAGATCTCCGGAGGCGACGTCCACCGCTTCCGCCACACCATCGGAATGCACCTGCTCAACAACGGATGGACCCAACCGGAAGTGCGCGACTTCCTCGGCCACCACAGCGACACCATGACCGCGACCTACGCTCGCATTACCGACGACACCCTCGCCCGCAAAGCCCGCGAATTCTGGGACACCAACCCCGACAAGGGCGTCGACGCCACCGTCGAGCGCCTGCGCGCCCGCTTCACCACCGCACTGCCCAACGGGTTCTGCACGCTCCCCGCGACGCAGCGCTGCGAGTTCCGCCCGAACCCCTGCATCGACTGCTCCTTCCACGACCCCGGCGGCCGCACCTTCCTCGGCGCACACATCACCCACCGCGACCAGCTCAGACAGCTCGCCGCCCAAGCACAAGACAACGGCGACCGCCAGGCAGCGGACCTGAACAAGACCATGCTCGACAAGGTCACCAGGCTCATCGACGAAATCGACTCAGACACGCAGGAATCCAGGTGAGCAATGGCGACCGCGATCACCGCACTGCACGCCTCACCGCGGCCGCCGCCGCCCGCACAACCAGCGCGACCGCCCGCGCACGTCGAGCCATCACCCGGCTGCACAACACCGGACAACCCGTCACCTTCGTCGCTGTCGCCAGAGCCGCCGACGTCTCAACCAGCTTCCTCTACAAGCAAACCCAGCTCCGGCAGGATATCGACGCGAAGCGCGGCACCGCCACCGCCGGAATAGAACGCTCCAGGGCAGCCAGTGCCGAATCCCTCCGCACCAAGCTCGCAACCGCGATCGACCGCAACCGCGAACTGACCGAACAGCTCGAGCAACTACACACCGAGAACGAGGCGCTCCGAAGCCGACTCCTCGAACTGGGAACCCGGCCGCCGGCCAAACAAGAAGCCCGTCGAGGAGAACATGCAGATAATCCGTCCGCCACAGGGCCACAACAGCCACGATGAGACCCGTCAGCCACGTCGTGGACAGTCAGGAGGCTCCTAGAGATATCGAATCTCCTAGGCTCCACAGAAGAAGCAGTGAGTCAGAAGCGGTTTCCGAGCCCATCGGGAACCGCTTCTCGCGTATCGGCCGCCCCCTGTATCGTGCTCACCGCAGTCCATCGAGAAGCGCCGTGGCGGTCAGGGCATCCGTGACCAGACCGGAGATCCATCCGGTGGCCAGCGCCGCGCGGATCGCCGGCACCTTGTGCGTTCCCCACGCGACCAGGATCGAGTGCTCGATGGCGGCAAGACGTTCCGGCTCGAGCGCGATGACGCGCTCGCAGAGCTCGTTGCGGATGTGCTGGCCCCGAGCGTCGATGAAGTGGCCGCAGATGTGGCCGACCGCGCCCTGGCCACGCAGTTCGGCGGCGGCTTCCGCGGTGAGGTACGGCGCGAGGATGCTCGCGGCGGCGGCCTCCTCGGTGCCGAACGCGCCGATGCCGGTGATGGCGATGTCCGATTGCGCGGCGAGATCGAGATTCGCCGCCACCACGGGCTCGTGCCGGATCGCCTCGGCGGTGGCGGCCTTCCCGACGATCACCGGCACCGGCATCGTGTGGAACGAGCCGCCCAGACGGGTCGCCATCTTCCTGCTGAGCTCCGGTGAATCCGTGCGGATCTCGGCGACCAGGCCGAGCCCCCCGATCATCTGGACGACGGTGGAGAAGGTCCACCGCCGGTGTGGCATCTCGTCGACGACAGCAGCCACCGAGGTCCCGTTCGAGATCGTGATCACCGCGCGATCGTGCCCCAACTCGGAGATGAGGTCCGCTGCCAACGCGGCCGCCGGCGCACTGCGGGACCGATCGATCTCCGCGACCCGCGCGGTCTGCAAGCCGAACCTCGAGCGGAGCTTGCGCTCGGCATCGACCAGCTGAATCAGCGGGTGGTGCACGGTGATCTGCACGATCCCGTTGCGGCGGGCCTCCGCGAGCAGGCGCGAGACCGTCGGGCGCGAGTAGCCGATCTCCCGGGCGATCTCGTCCTGGCTCAGTTCCTGCTCGTAGTACATCTGCGCGGTACGCAGCACCAACGCGATGTGTTCGCGGTCGGTGGACGGTGAATAGGGCATGAGGAGCCTTCCGCACGAGGCACCTCGCGTTCTCCGACGATGGTGCACGTTCGTTCAGATGCTAGCCCCAATCGCAGGAGTCCGCACTGTATCGCTGCAGAACACAGGAGCGATGTCACGTCATCGTGCACGAATGTGCAGCGGATGCCTTGACGGCGGGAGTGTGTGTCGTGACTATGAAGTACGTCACAGCATCCGTCCGTACGGCGGACGCCGTTCAAGGGAAAGGAGCCAGCCGATGGCCGTGATCGCCGAGCTCGACATCGCGCTGAAGCAGGACGCCGCCGACTGGAAGCAGGCCATCGCACTCGCGGGCGTTCTTCTGACGCGGGGTGGCCATGCCACCGATCAGTACACCGCCGAGATGATCCGCACCGTCGAGGAACTCGGACCGTACATCGTGATCGCACCCGGCTTCGCGCTCGCACATTCGCGGCCCTCGCCCAGTGTGCTCGGCCCGGGACTGAGCCTGGTGACCCTCCGGACGCCGGTCGAATTCGGCAGTGCCGCTAACGATCCGGTCGACATCGTCGTCGGCCTCTGCTCGCTCGATCACGTCAGTCACGTGGAGCGGCTCGCGGCGCTGGCGGGGTACCTCGGGTCCGACGGCAGCATGGAGTTCTTGCGATCCGCCACCGATCCGGGTGCCGTCGCCGCGTCTCTCAATGACTTCAACGAATCAGGAGCAAAGAAGTGAAGATCGTCTGTGTGTGCGGAATGGGCCTGGGCTCCAGCGTGATCGCGAAGATCAACCTGGAACAGGTGCTCACGAAGCTGGGTGTCGACGCCCAAGTCGAGACCACCGATCTCGGAAGTGTCCGGAGCACGAAGGCGGACTACTACGTGACCACCCGCGAGCTCGCGGACAACATGCCGGAGGAAGTCAAGGACTCCACCATCGTGCTCACCAACTTCGTCCGGAAGGAGGAGATGGCCGATGTCTTCACGGCGAAGTGGGGGAAGGCCTGACCGGGTCGGCTCCGATGCCGTACCCACCGCGGCGCGCGTGGGGCGGATCCCGCGATGAAGGACGTCTTCGACTTCATCCTGTTCCAACTCCTCGACAAGGCACCGATCTTCCTGGGCCTGGTCGCGCTGATCGGACTGCTTCTGCAGCGCAAGAAGACCGCGGACGTCGTCGACGGGACGATCAAGACGGTGATCGGGCTGATTACCATCACCCTGGGATCCGGTGCCCTGATGGCATCGTTGGGGCCGATCCTGCAGAAACTGAACTCGGTGTCCGGGGTCGACGGGGTGGTGCCCGCGAACGAGGCGGCCTTCGGGCAGGCGATGAGCATCACCCAAGCCATCGACACGGTGGGCAACATCGCCAACAGTGTGTCGCTGGTCTTCATCATCGGTTTCGGACTGCATCTGCTGCTGGTGCGGATCGTCCCGTTCGAGTCGTGCAAGAACGTCTACCTGACCGTGCACATCCAGCTGTTCCTGTCCACGTTCATGGTGGTGTCGCTCCCCGGCGCCCTGCACGTGCGTGGTTGGGCGCTGGTCCTGGTGGGGGCGGCGCTGTGCGCGGTGTACTGGACCTTCTCGCCCGCGATCACCCGCAGGCTCGCCCGGAGCTTCGTCGGCGACGACCTGACGCTCGGACACCACCAGCAGGTCGGTGCGGCATTGGCGGCGGGGGTCGCGACGGTGGCGGGGAACAAGGAGCAGGACGCGGAGGAGATGAAACTCCCTCCGTCTCTCGGAATGTTCCGCGACACCACGATCTCGCTGGCCGTGCTCATGCCGCTGGTCTTCCTGGGGGTCGGCCTCGCGGTGGGCAGGGACGAGATCTCCAAGCTCAGTGGATCCACCAACTGGATCGTGTGGCTCGTCCTGCAGGGCGCGACCTTCACCGCCGGCGTCGTGGTGCTGCTCTTCGGCGTCCGGATGTTCATCGGCTCGATCGTCCCGGCGTTCAAGGGAATCGCCGACCGCATCCTCCCGCAGGCCGTTCCGGCGCTCGATGCTCCCGCCTTCTACCCGTACTCGCCCACCGGAGCGATGCTCGGCTTCCTCGCTTCGATCGCGGGCGCACTCGTCGTCATGGTCGCGACGATCGTCTTCCACGCCTCCGTCATCGTCTTTCCCAGCCCGATCATCATGTTCTTCGACGGTTGCACCATGGGCGTGTTCGGGAACAAGTTCGGCGGCTACCGCGGTGCGCTGGCGGCCGGCTTCATCACGAGCATCGTCTCGCACGCGGGGATCATCCTGCTGTACCCGATGATGGGCCCCCTTCATGGCACCGGGCTGATGTTCTCGAACATCGACTTCACCCTGGTCTGGCTCCCCGTCCTGTATCTGTTCAAACTCGCCACGGCGATCTTCGGCTTCTGAGCCGATCACGAAAGGAAACCCATGCAAGTGCAATTGGCTCTGGATCTACTGGATCCGGAACAGGCACTCTCCGTCGTCGAGCAGGTGCACGATGTGGTGGACATCATCGAGGTCGGGACCTCGCTGCTCAAACTCTCCGGCATCGCGATCGTCGATCAGATCCGGGAGATCGCGCCGGACGCACCGATCTTCGTGGACGCGAAGATCATCGACGGTCCGCAGCGTGAGGCCGACCTGATGGCCGAATGCGCGCCGCGGTACTACTCGATGCTCGCGGTCGCCGCAGACACTGCGGTGAGCAGGGTTCTCGAGACGGCCGGCCGAACCGGGTCCGAGGTCGTCTTCGACCTGCAGTCCGTCGCGGATCCGGCGCGGCGGGCGCAGGAGCTCGTGGCGCTCGGTGCGACCGCGCTGTGCGTGCACAAGAACACCGATCACGGTGGAGCCCCTGCTGATTCGTTCGCCGATGTGCTCGCCGTGCGGGCGGCGGGTGCCACGAAGGTATCGGTGGCCGGAGGTATCAGTACGCAATCCCTGCCGTTGATCGACGTCGCGGTGGCACCCGACATCGTCATCATCGGCGGCGCGATCCTGGCCGCACCCGACCCCAGAGCGGCGGCCCTGGAGTTCCGGGCGCTGGCGACCGGGTCGCCGTCCACCCTGCAGTCCACTCAGTAAGGAGTTGAGAACACAATGAACGTCAACGAGATCAGCCGCGAATCGTGGATCCTTTCCTCGTTCCCGGAATGGGGAACCTGGCTCAACGAGGAGATCCGCGACGAGGTCGTCGAACCGGGCTCCTTCGCCATGTGGTGGCTGGGCTGTGTCGGTGTCTGGATCAAGACCCCCGGGGATGCGAACATCACCATCGATCTGTGGCTCGGAAACGGCAAGCGCACCAAGGATCTTCCCGCGATGAAACCGCGCCACCAGATGGCGCGGATGAGCGGGGCGCGGATCGCCCAGCCGAACCTGCGCAACACCCCGTTCGTGATCGACCCGTTCGCCATCGAGGGCATCGACGCGGTTCTCTCGACGCACTACCACGCCGATCACATCGACATCAACGTTGCGGCGGCCGTGCTGCAGAACTGCGGCGACGACGTTCCGTTCATCGGTCCGCAGGCGTGCGTGGACCTGTGGGTGAAGTGGGGGGTACCCCCGCAGCGGTGCCGCGTGGTGCGCCCCGGCGACCGGATCACCATCAAGGACATGACCATCACGGTCGTCGAGTCCTTCGACCGCACCATCCTCATCACCGATCCGCCGGTGCCGCTGGCGGACGACGGTGCCCAGGTTCCCGACATGGACCTGCGTGCGGTCAACTTCATCGTGGAGACGCCGGGCGGCAACATCTACCACTCGGGTGACTCGCACTACTCGAACATGTACGCCAAGCACGGCAAGGAGTACAAGATCGACGTGGCACTCGCGTCGTACGGCGAGAACCCGATCGGTATCACCGACAAGATGACCTCGGTGGACATCCTGCGGATGGCGGAGGCGCTGCGGACGGATGTGATCATCCCTGTGCACCACGATATCTGGACGAACATGCAGGCCGACGCCCACGAGATCCTCGACCTCTACGACCGGCGCAAGCATCGCCTGCGGTACACCTTCGAGCCCTTCCTGTGGGAACCGGGCGGGAAGTTCGTCTACCCGCGCGATCGGGCGGTGCGCGAGTACCACCATCCCCGAGGCTTCCCGGACATCTTCGAGGCGGATACGGACCTGCCGTTCCCCGCGTTCCTGTAGCGAGGCCCCGTCGGCGCGGCGGGCGGTCGTCGGGACCTGTCGTAATTAGGGTTGCGTTACCTACATTGCGGCGCTAGCGTGAGCCTCCGAACTCACGAAGGAGACGCCCCATGCGCAAGTCATTCACGGCAGTCCTCGCCGGTACCGCCGTCGCCGCAGCCGTGGCGACCACGGTCGTCGCGCCGGCCTCGGCCGACACCGGGGTCCGCGATACCTCCGCGGCGGACCTGTACGTGCGCGCCGACAAGCCCACCGCCGCGCAGTTCGAGCGCCAGGCGGCCGCGTTCTGGAACCCGAACATCTCGATAGACCAGAAGGTCGCGGTCTCCGTGAACGGCGCGAAGGCGCGGCCCGAGCTCGAGAAGGTGATGGCCTACAACAAGGTCTACGACTTCCTCGGCGCCTCGGCCCGCACCACCGGACCGGCGAACGTCAACGGTTCCAAGGCCACCGTCGGGCTCAGTGCGATCGTGGTCGGCTTCCCCGCCACCGGCTACACGTACTACTACACCCGCGAGGGCGGCCTGTGGAAGTTCGACTGGAAGGCGAACTGCGCGTCGATGGGCTGCACCGGCAACCCGAACTTCGGCTACTGACGCCTCGCGCCACCCGATGATCCGACTGAGCGGCGTCAAACGGCTGGGCGGCACCGTCGTCGTGGACGGGGTGAGTCTCGAGGCCCCGAGTGGCGCCGTCACCTACCTGCTCGGCCCCAACGGGGCCGGCAAGTCCACGGTGATGCGCATGATCGCGGGCCTCGTCCGGCCCGACGCCGGGGACATCCTCGTCGACGGTGTCCGAGCCGGGCGGCAGCGACCGGGCGCCCTCGGGATCGGGCTCGGGCCCTCCGCCTGCAACCCGGCCCACACCGCGCTCGGTCACCTGCGGTGGCAGGCCCGGCTGAGCGGGCTGTCGGACGGCGAGGCCCGGCGGACACTCGATCGCGTGGGCCTGGCCTCGGTGGCCCGCCACCGCGTCGGAGGCTTCTCGCTGGGCATGGCGCAGCGGCTGTCGATCGCCTCCGCGCTCCTGGGTGATCCCCCGACGCTGCTGCTCGATGAGCCCGCGACCGGGCTCGACGTGGACGGACTGCTCTGGCTGCGGCGCCTCCTCGAGGAGCTGAAGGCGGACGGTCGGACCGTCCTGATCGCGTCGCACGATCTGGCGGAGGTCGAGGTCACCGCGTCGCGGATTGTGATCCTCGGCCGCGGCCGCGTGCTGGTGGATGCCACCCGCGAGGAACTCCTCGCGGGGAGCTCGGGCCCCCGGCCCCTCGAGTCCGTGTACCTCGAGTCCACCCGGGGCAGCGTCGAATACGCCGTCGAGGAGGCCTCGTGAGCACCCGTACCGAGGTGGCCCCCGGACCCGTGCCCGGGGTGATCGCGGCGGTGCGCAGCGAGGCGGCGAAGCTCACGTGGCGCAGCCCGGCGATCGTCGCCGGGGTGCCGCTCGCGGTCGCCGTCCCGCTCGTCGTGAACTCCGTCATCGCCGAGGCGGTCCAGCGCAACACGATCAACGGCGCCGGCGGAATGGACACCGGCAATGCGGCCTACTGGGTGCTGGTGTTCTCCACTTACATCCTCGTCTCGGGGGTCGTCTACTCCACCGCGGGCGAGTTCGGCAACGGGACGATCGACCTGGTCTTCGCGCGCCGGCCCCGGCGGTGGCTCCTGCCCGCCGCCAAGGTCGCGGTGTTCGGTGCGCTCGCGGCGGTGACGAGTGCGGTCACCGTCGCACTGCTGATGCTGGTCTTCCCGCTGCTGTACCCCGACACGTGGGGACGAGTGGATCTGTTCTCCGGAGCGGGGATCCGGCTGTGGTGCGGGATCCCGCTGTACATGGTGCTGGTGACTCTGCTCGGCGTCGGTCTGGCGACGCTGCTCCCCAAGCCGGGTCTGGTGCTGATGCTCCTGCTGCTCTGGCGATTCGGCGTCGAGACCTTCGTGACCTTCATCCGCGGCGACCTCGGGCTCGTCGTGCAGCGCTGGTCCCCGTTCCGCAACGCCGACCTCGGGGTCGGGCAGCTCAGCACCATCACCAGCCCCTTCGGTGGTCCCAACGGCTCGCTGGCGTACTTCGGCGTGATCTGCGGCCTCGTTTTCGCAGCGGGGGTCTGGAAGACGGTGCGGGCGGACATCTGCCGCTGACCGTCGACCGCGCCGTCGGGCCGAGGTCCGGGCCGAGGTTCGGGGCGAAGGGCGCCGCCGGGATGGGTGCAGGGTTAGACTTCGCAGGCCGAATGCGGAATCCCTGACGGGAGCGGTCGCGCCACTGTGAAGCCAGACCCGCACCGGTGACGGGCCCGCCGGGCACCGTCGAACCCGCCTAACCGGGCGCGAAGCCCCGGACGAAGGAGCGCCGCTGATGGCGAACGCATCCACCACCGCGCACGCCGGTGACCTCTCCCTGCACATCTCGCGCCGCGCCATCTGGCTGAGCGCCACGCTGATCCTGGCCGTGCTCGCCTACTACTTCATCGGCATCGACCAGGGCGCCGTCTCGGTGTTCGGCAGCGATATGCACGTGCACGAGTTCTTCCACGACGCCCGGCATTTCCTGGGCTTCCCCTGCCACTGATCGGGGATAACACGTGGAGAAGCACGTCATCGCCCGCGGCGCACTCGCCGGGGCGATCGGAGGCCTGCTCGCATTCGTCTTCGGCCGGATCATGGTCGAACCGATCATCGGCCGGGCCATCGATTTCGAAGAGGCCCGCAATGCCGCGGAACACGCGGCCCATCCCGGCATGGCGATGGACGAGCCGGAGCTGTTCACCCGCGCCCTGCAGCAGAACGTGGGGCTCGGGGCGGGCCTGATCCTGTTCGGTCTCGCGATGGGCGCCGTCTTCGCGGTCGCCTACTGCGTCGCCGCGCCGAAGCTCGCGCAGTGGACGCCGCGGTCGGTGGCGCTGGCGGTAGCGGGTTCGCTGTTCGCCGGGGTCTACGCCCTGCCCTACCTGAAGTACCCGCCGAATCCCCCGGTCGTGGGCGACCCGGACACGATCCGCGAGCGGACCGGCGCGTACCTGCTCATGGTGGCGATCTGCCTCGCGCTCGTCGCCGCCGCCTGGGTGATCGGACTGGCCGCGGTGCCGCGCTGGGGCTCGTACGGCGCGGCGCTGATCGGCGGTGCCGTGGTGATCGTCGGGCTGATCCTGGCCTGCCTGCTCCTGCCGGCGAACGCCCCCACGACGAAGGGGTTCGACCCCGACGACCTGTACTGGTTCCGGATCTACTCGTTCCTCGCGCAGGCGATCGTGTGGTCCGCGATCGGGCTCGTCGGCGGGGAGCTCCTGCACCGGCTCACCGTGCGCAAGGGAGCGACGACGCGCGTGGCCGTCCCGGCCTGAGGTTGCTCGTACAACGACGCAGCGGCGGGCATACCCTGAGGGTATGAACCGCCGCTGCGCTCTGTGCTGGGCGGCCGCGCTGATCTCGGTCATCGTGGCTGCCACCGCCCACTACCGCGGGGGCTGGGGCGGTCTCGACGGCCTGTTCCTCGTCATCGCATTGGCCTGGGCGCTGGTCGCCATCCAGGCGCACCAACCCGCGGGCTGGCGCGGCTAGGTCGCGCGGGCCCGTCCGCCGGGCCGACGGTGCGCCGACGGCCCGGCCCGGTGGCTACTCGCCCTTCTTGCGCGGATCCTCGTCGGCGGCCGACTCGACCGCGACGACGACCTCCTCCTCGATCTCCTCCACCGGGGCCGGTGCGCTGTCCGCGGTGGCGCCGGTGGCGGGCCGCACGCGGGGCGGCTCCGCCGCGATCGGCGGGGCCTTCGGAGTCCGTACCAGCTTGAACGCGACGCCGCCGAGGGCGAGGACGAGGGCGATGGCCGCGCCGATGACCAGCGGCCTCCGCAGCGCGGGGCGGGCCGGCGCACCGTCGGAAAGGGTGATCGCCTGCTCCGCGTCGACCTCTGCCGGGGCGAGCCACGAACGCAGCCGGCGGTAGAGCGCCGCCAGGGTGCGCCCGGTGAGCGAGAGCCCCAGGCCGGTCAGGGCGCGCGCGATGTTCGCCGGGCCGACGATGCTCTGGCCGAGCCCGGCGACCAGGCGTTGGGTGTTCGTGGGGCGGTTCGCAGCGGCCGACGGGGCGTCGGCGGCGGGTGCATCGTCGAGCAGCGGGGTGGTGGCCATCGGAGGCGTGATCCTTTCAGCGGGCGGGAACGAGTGCATCCACCGCCGGATTCTTACGATCTCTACCGGTTCGCACCTGCAGAGAATGGCAGAATGGCGGTGTGACCAACTCCAACGCTACCGCGCACGCGACCCTGCACACCTCTGAAGGCGACATCCGTATCGCGCTGTTCGGCAATCACGCTCCCGTGACCGTCGCGAACTTCCTCGGACTCGCGCAGGGCACCAAGGAATACACCACGACGAATGCGGCCGGTGAGGCCACGGGTCCGTTCTACGACGGGTCGATCTTCCACCGCATCATCGACGGCTTCATGATCCAGGGCGGTGACCCCACCGGCACCGGCACGGGCGGCCCCGGTTACGACTTCGTCGACGAGTTCCACCCGGAGCTGCGCTTCGACCACCCGTACCTCCTGGCGATGGCCAACATCGGCCGCCCGGCGACGAACGGATCGCAGTTCTTCATCACCGTCGGCAAGACCCCGCACCTCAACAACCGGCACACCATCTTCGGTGAGGTCGAGGACGAGGCCAGCCGCAAGGTCGTCGACGCCATCGGCAGCGCGCAGACCGACCGGGCCGACCGTCCGCTCAAGGACATCACGATCAACTCGATCACCGTCGAGTAGCCCGCTCGCCCCTCCGGAACGCCCGGTCTCCCGTGGGGAGACCGGGCGTTCGGCGTGCCCGGGGTCGACGGTGCGCCGCGCGCGGCGGCGATCTCCGAGAGTTGTTTACTGAGCGCAACTCATTCACTATGGCGGAGCGATGTCGGACGGAAATTGTCCGTACGTCAAGGATTCGTGTGACAACGGTCTCCATCCGCGCAGCTCGGTGAGCATGTTCACGCCACAGGGGCGGGTCTGAGATGGACACCCGATGTCCGTGCTTCGTAACGTTGCCGTGATCTTGTGGAGACCGAGGCGTGATCGACATGCCGCTCCACCGGAGTCGGGAGTTCGACGAAAGTGTCCAGCGACAGTACGAAGACCATGACCGGCCGCACCACCCGCGGCACGATGCGCGCCGCCCTCGGGGCCGCCGTCGCAGTGATCGGAATCGTCGCCGCACCCGCCGTGGCCCAGGCCGCGCCCGTCCCGGTGCCCCAGGCGCCCGCTCCGCAGGCCCCCGCGGCGCACCCGGCCCCGCAGTCCCCGGCCGCCCGGGCGGTGCAGTCGCAGTCCGCGGGCCCCGACCGCTCCGCGGTGGTCCAGGCCGCGCTCACGCGCCTCGGCATGCCCTACTCGTACGGCGCCGCGGGCCCCAGCTCGTTCGACTGCTCGGGCCTCGTCACCTGGGCCATGAACCAGGCCGGTATCAGCGTGCCGCGCAGTAGCTACTCGCTGATGAGTGCCGGCACCCCGGTCTCGCAGGGCGAGCTGCGCCCCGGCGATGTCGTGATCACCAACGGCGGCGGCCACGCCGCGCTCTACGTGGGCAACGGCCAGGTCGTGGAGGCCGTCACCGCCGGCGTCCCCGTTCGGGTGGCCGGTATCCGCGGCTTCGTCACCGCGCGCCGCTACTGAGCCTCACGTGGGACGCAGGGCCTCGAGCTGCTGGAGGACGAGCGTGGGCGCCTCGCCCAGTTCCCAGCGGCCGAGGAACAGCAGATCGTCACCGCGGGTGAGCTCGAGTAGCACCGACTCGCGGCCCCAGTGCCGGGTGGTCTTGCGCTTGATCTCGAGGCCGTCCCACGCGAAGGTCTTGCGGCCGAACACGCCGCGGTAGGTGACGCCCGCACCGTCGGCCTGCAGGCGAGGGCGGAGCACCAGGACCGAGACCCCGAGGAACACGAGCGCGAGGGCTCCGACGCCGATGAGCACGATCCCCACGGGATCGGCGATCGCGTCCGTCAGCGTCGCGATGACGAGCAGGGCGACGGCCGCCACCAGCATCACGACGCCGACACTGCGCGGCGGGCTCCAGTTACCCACAGGTTTATCCACAGCTGGGGATGAATGACATGAGTGTGGTTTCGCTGGTCAGGGCTTACTTCCACCACATGGTCATCAACAGACCGGAGATCATCAGGCCGAAACCGATCGCGAAGTTCCACGCCTCGAGGTTGGCCATCCACTCCAGCGGCTTGCCCGGCGCACCCAGCCCCTGCGGGTCGGCGCCGACGTAGTAGACCAGCAGCCAGGCCAGCCCGGCCAGCATGAGCCCCAGGAACAGCACCACGAACCAGCGGCCCGACGGCGCGCCCACCTTGACCGGCGTACGCGAATCCGTCGACGCGTTGATCGTGTAATCGGTCTTCTTCCGGACCTTCGACTTCGGCATGGCTTCCTTCTACCGGGGTGCTTTTCACCTGCCAGGTTATCGGATGTACTACCGCGACCCCACCCCGCTACGCTGGAGCCCGTGCGGATCCTCGTCGTCGACAACTATGACAGCTTCGTGTTCAACCTGGTCCAGTACCTCGGCCAGCTGGGCGTGGAGGCGGACGTGTGGCGCAACGACGATCCGCGACTGGACGATCCGGCCGCAGCGGCCGCCCAGTACGACGGTGTGCTGCTGAGCCCCGGACCCGGCACGCCGCAGCGCGCGGGACAGACGATGCCCATGGTCGAGGCGGCCCGCGCCGCCGGCTCCCCACTGCTGGGCGTGTGCCTGGGGCACCAGGCCATCGGCGCGGTCTTCGGGGCGACGGTGGACCGCGCACCCGAGCTGCTGCACGGCAAGACCTCGCTCGTGCACCACAACGGCCACGGCGTACTCAAGGGCCTGCCCGACCCGTTCACCGCCACCCGCTACCACTCGCTGACCGTGCTCGAGCCGACGATCCCCGACGAGCTCGAGATCACCGGCCGTACCGATTCCGGCGTGGTGATGGGCTTCCAGCACCGCGAGCTGCCCATCCACGGCGTGCAGTTCCACCCCGAGTCCGTGCTCACCCAGGGCGGCCACCGCATGCTCGCGAACTGGCTGGCCGTGTGCGGCTACCAGGTTCCCGAGGCCCGGGTCGCCGAGCTCGAGCAGGAGGTCGCCGCGGCGCTCGCCTGAGCGCCGCAGGCTACCCGCGCCGCACGTGCAGGACGATCGTGGCGGACGAGTCCACCGACGTGCCCGGCTTGGGATCGGTGTTCCATACCTGTCCGCGGTCGAACAGGCCCGACGGGGCGTCGACCGTGACCGTGATGTTGCTCGACGGGAAGCCCGCCTGGATGAGGGCCGCCCGCGCGGCGTTCTGATCCTGGTTGATCACGTTGGGCATGACGATGGGCTTGGCCTTCGCGACCTGGATGGTGACCTTGCTGCCCTTGTCGGCGTTCTGGCCGCCCGTCGGGCTCTGACCGACGACGGTGCCCGCGGCGGCGGGGTTGTCGACCTGCTGGACGTCGACGTCGAAGCCGAGGCCTTTGAGGTTCGAGGTCGCCTGCGCGAGCTGCGTGTTCGTCACGTCCGGCACCCGGACCTGCTCCCTGCCGGAGCTGATCGTGAGCTGAATCGGCGTGTTCTGCTGCGTGTTCGTGCCGATCGCCGGGTTCGTCGAGATGACATTGCCCTTCGCCACGGTCGGCGACGGATCGTTCTTGACATCCTTGGCCACGGTGAAGCCGGCCTTCGTCAGGATGTCGCGGGCGTCCTTCTCGGGCTTGTTGGCGACATCCGGTACCGCGGCGATCTTCGGTCCCGACGAGACCTGCATGACCACCGTCGAGCCCTTCGCGACGCTCGCGTTGGGCCCGGGCAGCGTCGAGATGACGTGTTCCGCGGGCACGGAGTTGTCCGGGATGCGCTGCACCTCGACGGTGAAGCCCAACTTCTGCAGCGCGACCTGGGCGTCGGCCGCGGGCTCGCCGATCTGTGAGGTGACGGTCGCCGTCTGGTCGCCGTTGTTCGACGAGCTGAGCAGGTACCAGGTGGTGCCGCCGATGAGTACCAGCGCGATCACCGCGGCGGAGAGCAGCATGACCAGGCGGGAGCGGCTGCCGGACGGTGCCGGGGCGGTGTGCTTGCGCCGCGGGGCGGCGGGGGTCGCGCTGACGACCTCGGTCGGGGGATCGTCGTCCGACGGTGCGTCGGCCTCCCCGGTCGACGCGGCGGCGGCAACGGGAACGGTCTTCGCGGCGTCCCGGCGCCGGGGCTTCGCGGGCTCGGTGAGCAGCGCGTCGCGCTCCTCGTCGGAGAGCACCATGGGCGCCTCGGGCTTGCGGCCCGCGAGCACCCGGATGAGGTCCTGCCGCATCTCACCGGCGGTCTGGTACCGATTGGCGGGGTTCTTCGACAGCGCCTTGAGCGTGATCGAGTCCAGCTCCGGCGGGATGGTGTCGAGGATCGCCGACGGCGTCGGCGGGTCCTCGCGGACGTGCTGGTAGGCCACGGACACGGGCGAGTCACCCGTGAACGGCGGCTGGCCGGTGAGCAGCTCGAAGATCACGCAGCCGGCGGCGTAGACATCGGAGCGGGCGTCCACGGAATCGCCGCGGGCCTGTTCCGGCGAGAGGTACTGTGCGGTGCCGATCACGGCGGCCGTCTGGGTCATGCCGGCCGACGGGTCGCTCATGGCCCGCGCGATGCCGAAGTCCATCACCTTGATCTCGCCCGCGCGGGTGAGCATCACGTTGGCGGGCTTCATGTCGCGGTGCACGATGCCGTTGCGGTGGCTGAAATCCAGCGCAGCGCAGACATCGGCCATCCAGGTCATCGCGGCCTGCGGGGCGATGGTGCCGTCGCGGCGCAGCACGTCGCGCAGGGTCTCCCCGTCGACGTACTCCATGACGATATAGGGCAGCGGACCGGACGAGGTCTGGGCCTCGCCCGTGTCGTAGACCTGCACGATCGTCGGGTGGTTCAGCGACGCCGCGTTCTGCGCCTCACGCCGGAACCGCTCGTAGAAGCTCGGGTCCCGGGCCAGGTCGGCGCGCAGGATCTTGATCGCGACGTCCCGGGAGAGCCGGGTGTCGCGAGCCAGATGCACCTCGGACATGCCTCCGAACCCGAGCGTCTCGCCCAGGTCGTAGCGGTCGTTGATGCGCCGAGGCGGGGTCGTCATCGAGCGTTGCCTCCGTGCAGGATCGCCCCGGGGATGGGCAGGCCGAAGATGCCGCGCGGCGGCGGCGTCGTGGTCGGCTCGGGACCGGTGGGCGGCGGCTCCGTCGTCGTGGTGGGCGGCGGCGTGGTCGTCGTCGGTGCCGGGGTGGTGGTGGTCGGCTTCGGCGGCGGGGGCGGCGGCGTGGTCGTCGGGTGCGCCGTCGAGGTCTCCGTCACGGTCTTGGTGGCCGGCGGCGGGGTCGTCGGTACGGTGCGGGCCGTGGTGCCCGCCCCGGTCGGCGGCGGTGCGACGGTGCCCGCGTCGGTGGTGGTGCTCGGCGCCGTCGGGGTGCTGTCCCCGGTGTCGTTGAAGATCAAGTAGCCGCCGACGATCGCCGCCGCGAGCAGCAGCAGGGCGACAGAGGCACCGAGGATCGTCTTCTGGGTCTTCGTCCAGCCGCCCTCGTCGGAGTAGCTCGACGATGCCGCGGGCCGCGGCGTGGGGGTCGAGGGGCGGACCACGGGCTGTGGGCCCGGGCGCGCAGGCGGCGGCACGATCGCCGTGGCGGCGGTGTCCGCAGCGCGCGAGGCCCCGGTGGCGCCACCGGTCCAGCCGCGCGGCATCGGCGGGCGCTGCCCGGCCTTCACCGCGGCGACGGCGTCGGCGAACTCGCCGCCGTTGGCGTACCGCTGCCGGGGGTCCTTGCCGAGGGTCAGCGTGATCAGCTCGCGGACCGGCGCCGGCAGGTCCGTGGGCAGGGGCTCCGGCTGATCCCGGATGTGCTTCATCGCGACGGTGATCGCACCGTCGCCGGAGAACGGGCGCTTGCCGGCGAGGCACTCGTACCCGACCACGCCGAGGGAGTACACGTCCGAGGCGGCCGTGGCGTCCTCGCCCGAGGCCTGCTCCGGCGAGATGTACTGCGCCGTGCCCATGACCATGCCGGTCTTGGTGACGGGCGCCGCGTCGACGGCCTTGGCGATGCCGAAGTCGGTGATCTTCACCTGGCCGGTGGGCGTGATGAGGATGTTGCCGGGCTTGACGTCGCGGTGCACGAGGCCCGCGGTGTGCGCGACCTGCAGAGCGCGGCCCGTCTGCTCCAGCAGATCCAGGGCCTGCGCCTGGCTGAGGTGGCCGAGGCGCGACAGCACGGCGTTGAGCGGCTCGCCGTTGACCAGCTCCATCACCAGGTACGCGAGGGGCGCCCCGCCGGCCTGATCCGCGGTCTCGCCGTAGTCGTAGACGCCGGCGATGCCTGGGTGGTTCAGTGCGGCGGTGGTGCGCGCCTCGTTGCGGAAGCGGGCCAGGAACTCCTGGTCCTCCGAGAACTCGGCCTTGAGCACCTTGACGGCCACGCGCCGGTCGAGGCGCGTGTCCATCGCCTCCCACACCTGGCCCATGCCGCCGGTGGCGATCAGCCGGAGGAGTTCGTAGCGGTCGGCGATCACCGAGCCGGTCTGCAGACTCATCAGTTCCCCTGCCCGTTCACCGCGGCGCTTATCACCGCTCGTCCGATCGGCGCTGCGAGCGACCCACCGGTCGCCGCCTCGCCCTGGTTTCCACCGTTCTCAATGATGACCGCCACCGCTACCTTCGGGTCGTTCACCGGGCCGTACCCGATGTACCAGGCGTGCGGCGCTTCGCCGCCGCGCTGGCCCTGTGAGTGTTCCGCCGTGCCGGTCTTGGAGGCGATCGCCACCCTGCCGCCGGCACCCTTCGTGTGCTGTTCCGATGCGACCATCAGTTCGCGCAGCTGCGCCGCGACCTGCGGTGAGATCGCCTGGCCCACGCGCTTGGGCGTGGTGCTGCCGAAGGTCGTGAGGTCGGGTGCCTGGAAGGAGTCGACCAGATAGGGCTCCATGCGGACGCCGCCGTTGGCGAGCGTCGCCGCGATGACCGCGTTCTGCAGTGGGGTCAGCGCCACGTCGAGCTGCCCGATCGCCGACTGGCCCGTCTGGGCCCCGTCGGACAGCGGGCCGGTCACCGACTGCGCGACTTGCAGCGGGATGGGGTCGGGCGCCGAATTGACGCCGAAGTTGTTCGCCATCGCCTTGATCGCCTCTCCTCCGTCCTGCATCTTCGCCGTGGCCAGGTCCACGAACGCGGTGTTGCACGAGTACTGGAACGCCTGCAACAGGCTGACGGTACCGCCCGAGGATTCCGGGCACGTCATCCCCGCATAGTTCTGCAGCGTCGTCCCGCCGCCGCCCGGCAGAGTGATCTGCTTGTCGGCGGTGAGCCGGGTGGTCAGGTCGATGCCCCTGCCCTGGCTGAGCGCGGCGGCCGTCGTGATCACCTTGAACGTCGATCCCGGGGGGTAGGTCCAGTTGGTCGCCCGGTTGTCCATGGGCTTATCGGGATCGTCCTTGAGTTCGTTCCAGGTCTTGTTCACCGCGTCCGTGTCGTGCGAGGACAGCGGGTTCGGGTCGTAGCTGGGCGTCGAGACCATCGCCAGGATCTTGCCGGTGGACGGTTCGATCGCGACGGCCGCGCCGTGGCACGGGCCGTTCGATCCGCAGGCCGTCGACAGCTTCTCGTAGGCGATCCGCTGCATCGTCGGGTTGATCGTGGTGATCACGTTGCCGCCGCTCGGGTCGCGACCGGACAGCAGATCGACGACGCGCCGGCCGAACAGCCGGTCGTCGCTGCCGTTGAGCACCGACTCCTCGGCGTGCTCCAGCCCGCTCGAGCTGAAGATCATCGAGTAGTAGCCGGTCAGCGGCGCGTAGGCGCGCGCCATCTGCTCGGGGTAGGTGCGCAGGTACTTGTACCGGTCGTCGGTCTTGACCGACTGGGCCATCACCTGACCGCCGGCGAGGATCGAGCCGCGCTGGCGCGCGTACTCATCGAGGAGGACGCGCTCGTTGCGGGTGTCGGACCGCAGTTCGGACGCGCGGAAGACCTGCACCCAGGTGGCGTTCGCGAGGAGCGCCGCCACCAGCAGGATCACGACGAACGAGATGCGGCGGATCGGTGCGTTCATACGCGCTTCACGATCTCGGTCGGCCGGTCGGGGACCGGCGCGCCGGGCTTGCGGGCAACCTTGGGCTCGCGCGCCGCGTTGGAGATGCGGAGCAGGATCGCGATGAGGGCGTAGTTGGTGAGCAGCGAGGACCCGCCGTAGCTCATGAACGGGGTGGTGAGGCCGGTCAGCGGGATCAGCTTGGTCACGCCGCCGACCACGACGAACAGCTGGATCGCCATCGTCGAGGCCAAGCCCGCGGCCAGCAGCTTGCCGAAGCTGTCGCGGACCGTCAGGCTCGCGCGGAAGCCGCGGAAGATCAGCACCAGGAACAGCATCAGCACGGCGGCCAGGCCGATGAGGCCCAGCTCCTCACCGATCGCGGCGATGATGAAGTCGGTGGACGCGAAGGGCACCATCGTGGGCCGCCCGGACCCGAGGCCGGTCCCCGCGAGGCCGCCCGTGGCCAGGGAGAACAGCGCCTGCGCCGGCTGGTAGCCGATGGTGTCGTACTTGGCGAACGGGTCCTGCCACACCTCGACGCGCACTCGCAGATGCGGGAAGAGCTGATACGCCGCGACGGCGCCGACGACCGCGAGGCTCAGGCCCACCACGATCCAGCCGATGCGCTCGGTGGCGATGTAGACCATGGCCAGCACGGTGAAGAAGATGAGCATCGGCGTGCCGAGGTCGTTCTCGATGCCGAGCACGGCGATTGCGAGCAGCCAGACGAGCAGCAGCGGCGCGAGGTCGCGCGCGCGGGGGAGGTCGACGCCGAGCACGCGCCGGCCCGCCGAGGTGAACAGGTCGCGCTTGGACACCAGGAACGCCGCGGTGAAGATGATCAGCAGGATCTTGCTGACCTCGTTGGGCTGGATGTTGAACAGCGGCGTCTTGATCCAGTTCTTCGAGCCGTTGATCTCCGACAGGCTCGACGGCAGCAGCGCCGGCAGCGCGAGGAAGACGACGCCGCCCAGGCCGATCGTGTACGCGTACTTCGACAGCGTCCGGTGATCGCGCAACAGCGCGAGCACACCGACCATCACCGCGAGGCCCAGCAGCGTCCACAGCACCTGCTGGTTGGCCTCCTGGGTCTGGCTGACGCGGCCGCTCTCGGCGTGGGCGTTGCCCAGGTCGAGGCGGTGGATCAGCACGAGACCCAGCCCGTTGAGCATGGCCACGACCGGCAGGATGATCGGGTCGGCGTAGGGGGCGAACCGGCGCACCGCGTAGTGCGCCGCGCCGTAGAGCACGACGAACGCCACGACGTACTTCGCGAGGTCGAGCGTGATGCGCTGTTCCTGCGCCCATTCGACCAGCGCGAGGGAGGTGCCCGTCACCACCGTGGCGGCGCCGAGCAGGACCAGCTCATAGGTGCGGGAACGGCGGTTCGGGTCGAGCGCGATGCCCGTGCCGGGGGTGCTGACGCCGGACGTCACGAGGGGCCTCCGCGGCACGGGCGCTCGGGCGTCGAGGTCTGGGTGACGACCCGGGTGACGGGTGCGGGCGGCGGCGCGAGGGTCTCGCCCGCGGGGGGCGCGGCGGTCGGGGTCACCGTCGGCGACGGTGCCGGGGCGTTCGGGTCCGGGGCGGGCGCGGGTTCCACCTCGGTGGTGATCGCGCAGCGTTCGACGAGATTGACGCGGTCGATGAGGTTCTTGGCCTGCTCGCGGGCATCGTCGAGCGAGCTCGCGTAGGGCAGGCCGACCAGGCTGGCCCGTCCGCGCGGGGTCAGGTCGTCGACGGTGAGCGGGGTACAGCCCTGCGGCGCGCGGCCGTCGGCGGGGGCGTCCGCGATGCAGACGACCTCCTGCTGCGTGTTCAGTGCGCGGCCGAACAGGGAGACCTTCACGCCGTGCGAGATCACGATGGTGCCCTTGTCGGTCGAGGCCACGAAGTAGCTCGAGTTCACGATCGATCGGGTCACCAGCAGGCCGATACCGCCCGCGATGAGCAGCACGAGGATCGCGGCGAGCGCGATCCACTTGCGGCGGGAGCGGCGGGCGGGCTCGTCCTCGTCGTCGACCTCCGTCGCCACGACCCGACGGGGCGCCTTGCGCGGGGGCCGGAGCGCGGCGGCGCGGCCCGCAGCGGTGTTGGACGGCGGGACGTAGTCCTCGTCGTCGTCGTTGGCGGCGCCACCGACGATGGGCCGGCTCTGGCCGAAACTGCTGTCCTCGACCCGCGCCACGACGACCGTGACATTGTCCGGGCCGCCCGAGCGGAGCGCGAGCTCGATCAGACGGTCCGCTGCGGCTCCGACGTCCTCGCTGGCCAGGGCCAGGGTCTCGCCGATGGTCTCGTCGCTGACGACGTCCGAGAGCCCGTCGGAGCAGAGCAGGTAGACATCGCCGTCCTTGGCCTCGCGCAGCGTGAGCGTGGGCTCGACCTCGTGGCCGGTGAGCGCCTTCATGATCAGGGAGCGCTGCGGGTGGGTGTGCGCCTGCTCGGCGGTGATCCGTCCCTCGTCGACGAGGGTCTGGACGAAGGTGTCGTCCTTGGTGATGCGGGTGAGCTGGCCGTCGCGCCGCAGGTAGCCGCGGGAATCGCCGACGTGGATCAGCCCCAGCTTGGACCCGGCGAACAGGATCGCGGTCAGGGTGGTGCCCATGCCGTCGAGTTCGGGGTCCTCGGCGACCTGGTCCGCGATGGTCTCGTTGCCGGCGATCATGGCGTCCTCGAGCGTGCCCAGGAGGTCGCCGCCGGGCTCGTCGTCGTCGAGCGGCTCGAGCGCGGCGATCATCAACTGCGAGGCGACCTCGCCGGCGGCGTGGCCGCCCATGCCGTCGGCCAGCGCGAGCAGCCGGGCGCCCGCGTAGACGGAGTCCTCGTTGTTGCTACGGACGAGGCCCCGGTCGGAGCGCGCTGCATATCGAAGGACGAGGCTCACGGGCGCAACTCGATCACTGTCTTGCCCACGCGCACCGGGGTGCCCAATGGGACGCGGGTGGGAGTGGTGACCTTGTTGCGGGCCAGATAGGTGCCGTTCGTGGACCCGAGGTCCTCGACGTACCAGTCGTCACCGTCGCGGGCGAGGCGTGCGTGCCTGGTCGAGGCGTAGTCGTCGTTGAGGACGAGGGTGGAGTCGTCGGCACGGCCGATGAGCACCGGCTGTTGGCCGAGGGTGATCCGCGTGTTCGCGAGCGGGCCGTGGGTCACCACGAGGTACTTCGCGACCTTGCTGGTGCGGGAGAACAGGGCCCGACGGGGCGCCTTGGCCTCCTTCTGCCGCGGGCGCATGCCCGAGGCGAGGCGGGCATCCGTGCGGAGCGAGCTGATGACGAGCCAGACGCAGAGCCAGAGCAGCAGGAGGAAGCCCGCCCGGGTCAGCTGCAGCACGAGTCCCTGCACGGTGTCTCCCTCCTGGTCCTGTCGACGCACACGCGCTCGGCGCCCGGTGGCCGGGCGCCTGTTGCGGGCGTGCTTCCGCCGCCCCCACGTGAAATCTACTGGAAGCGGACCACGATGTCGGAGTGGCCGACGCGGATGCGGTCACCGTCGGCGAGCTCCCAGTTGGAGACGGGAACGTCGTTGACCGAGGTCCCGTTGGTGGAGCCGAGGTCGTTGAGGACGGCGGCGTAGCCGTCCCAGTGGATCTCGACGTGCCGCCGCGAGACGCCCGTGTCGGGGAGACGGAACTGGGCGTCCTGGCCGCGGCCGATGACATTGGCGCCCTCGCGGAGTGCGAAGGTGCGATTGGAACCGTCCTCCAGGTACAGCGTCACGGCCTGCGCCTGGTAGCCACCCTGCGGCTGCGCGTATCCCTGGTCATAGGCGGGCTGCTGGCCGTAGCCCTGGTCGTACCCCTGCTGGGCCGGCTGGGCGTATCCCTGGTCGTAGCCCTGCTGCTGGTAGCCCTGGTCGTACGCCGGCTGCTGGTAGTTCTGCTGGCCGTAGTTCTGGTCGTAGGCGGGCTGCTGGCCGTAGCCCTGCTGCTGGTCGTACGCGGGCTGCTGGGCGTAGTTCTGGTCGTACCCCTGCTGCGGCTGCTGGTCGTAGCCCTGCTGCTGGTAGCCCTGGTCGTACGCCGGCTGCTGGTAGTTCTGCTGGCCGTAGCTCTGGTCGTAACCACCCTGCTGGTAGCCGCCCTGGTCGTAGCCCTGCTGCTGGTAGCCCTGGTCGTACGCCGGCTGCTGGTAGTTCTGCTGGCCGTAGTTCTGGTCGTAACCGGGCTGCTGGCCGTAGCCCTGCTGCTGGTCGTACCCCGGCTGTTGCTGCTGCTGGTAGCCGCCCTGGTCGTACTGGCCGCCGTGCCGTCCCTGGTCGTATCCGGGATTGTTGCTCATCGAATCGGCTCCTGATTCTGCAGGTGGTCGCTGGGGTACAAGGTTCTGGGGGACTGCGTCCGGGTCCACGGTGCCGCGGGCCCGGAACTGGCCGGTGTGCAGACCAGGTGACTGCTCGAAATGGACGACCACGTCACCATAAGTCTGCCAGCCGTTGTCATGGATGTATTCGTCGAGGTGCTTCGAGAAGGCACGGATCGCGAGTTCGCGGTCCGCCTCGAAGGTCCCCTGGTCGGTGGGCGAGACGGCGATGACGTACTTATTGGGCACCAGGTACGCCCCGTCTCCCAGCGTCTGCAGCTGGTCCTCAGCCTCGCGCTGGAGTGCGGCCTCCACTTCCTGGGGGACCACCTTGCCGCCGAACACGCGGGCGAAGCCGTCACCGACCGCTCCCTCGAGCTTGCGCTCGAACCGTTGCAGGATTCCCATGGAACGACTTCCCCCTTCCTCAGCGTGTCGAGATGCATGTCCTGACCAATGATGATAGCCGCGATCGAGGCACAACGAGGTCAGCGTAACCCCATTCGTCTCAACTGTCCCTTTGGTAGCACGTACGACGGTGCCCGAGCAAGGTCGGTGCCCAGGTCGCAGTCCGATTTCGTGCTGCGCCGCGGATCGTGTTAATCTTCTCCGGTCGCTCGGGCGAGTGGCGGAATGGCAGACGCGCTGGCTTCAGGTGCCAGTGTCCTTAGGGACGTGGGGGTTCAAGTCCCCCTTCGCCCACCACGAGCAGTTCTATGAACTGCTGGACCCGAGGTCGCGAACTCAAATGAGTCCGTGACCTCGGGTTTTTTGGTCACCAGAGCCGTTCGATTGGCGAATGCCGATGACGGCGGCCGTGCTCCCCCGGATCTCGTTGAGGCGATAGAAGCACGGGTGTCGCGCGCGCCTGGCGCCGCGACGTAGTCCGGTTTCGGCGGCATAGCTGAGGTGCGTAGTTGGTGGCGCATCACACGTCGCTGCTGGTATAGGTGAAGTCGATCGACGAGGTTGATCCCGTACATCCCGAGGCGAGACGGCCAAGTCAACGATCTGGGGGTCACCGTGGGGATCGCGCAAGCACTCGAGTTCGACGATTGTGCCGAACTTCCGGAGTTCGGACCACCGTTCATGGCACACATCTCCGCCGGCGCCCTTGACGTCGTTGCACCTTTGACGGCGACGGACAACGTTGGTGCCGTGGTCGCCAGCCGAAGTGCGGCCACTGCTCGCCGCGCGCTGAAGCGCCTTCGCAAGGAGAATCAACGCGCTGCAATCCTCCTCGATGCAGCCCAATACACCGGGAACTCACGGCGAGTCGGCGCGACCGGGATGTCCGAGCAGTGGGTGAACGATCAATTCGCAGCAGGCCTGACGTGGGCGATGACGGACTCCGGCTACATTCCGAAGGGCGACGGCGAGTCGCTCAAGTCCGTCCTCGGATGGGGGACGCACTCCGATCGACTGTTGGTGTGTCTGCCGTTGGCCACGGACTGGCTTACTGCCAACCTCGACACGCTGATCGAGGTGATCACCGCCACTGGACGCCCAGTTGCCCTCGTTCTCGAATCCGAATCGGACCCACTGCGTCACAAGGAGACCGTCGCCGGACTTATCGAAGTACTCAGGTGCGACGTTCCGACCTTGCTGCTGCGCTCGGACACATCCGTACTGGGAGCGCTCGCGCATGGTGCGGCAGCGGTTTCGGTTGGTGTTCGATCAGGATTGAGGCATCTGTATCCGGCGACCGATGGTGACGACGAAGTTTTCACACCTCCGCCGTCGGTGTACGTACCCAGGCTGCAGTCGTACTACATGCTCGACAAGGTCGAAGGTGGCATCACCACCAATCCGCAATCGCCTGTCTGGAGGTGCTCATGCAGCGTGTGCCATGGGCGCTCTCTGGCGTGGCTCTTCGACCAGAGCGACGTCGCCAGCGCGGCCATGGAACACTCGCTGGCAGCACAAGCACAGATCGCCAGGCAGCTGCTTGAGCACCCCGCGCCGGCCAGGCCAGGAGAATGGCGAGACCGATGCGAGCAGGCCATCAAGAACCACTCACAATTGCTGACTGCTCGGTCGCAGCCATGGAAGCCCCACAAGGCCGTCAAGGCCTGGCTCGCCGCAACGCCACGCGTCAGCGTCTAGATGCCCACACCAACGTCGAGTGCCCACGCAAAGAGCTGTTCCTCCTTGTGCCTAGTCGACGTCATCCGGCACGCAGTCGCCGCCGGACCCGGACGGCCTTCTACGAGCACCGCCGAGTCCCGCTCGCGAACGACCCACGTATCAGCGACATCGAACTCAGCCAGGGTGATCGACCGTGGTGACTCAGCTTGAGTAACCCACATTCCGGCACCGAACCCAGACACCCTGCCTAACGCCTCGAGGGCGTACTGAGGCTGGGCCGCCGTTGAGACGAAACCAACGATTGTCAGCGGACTGCGAGGCGGGCAATCACCCAACTCGTGGATCCAGGATTCCCAGACCGCCAACGTCGACCGATCATGCTCGGGCGGTTGATTGTTCGATATCCGCTCCGCCCACACAGCCTGATCTATCGCGACAACCGGAAAGAGAGACACGCCCAGCACGCTCGTGCGTGGAAGCACAACTCCTGACCAGCCGGAAGCTTCGACCGCTCGGGTCACCGATCCCATCGTGTCCGCCGACGCTACCCGGCCGCGCACGCCACCCCCTCAGAAGAGAACGACACACCAGCATCCAGGTCAGGTGAGCCTTCGGCAGCCCCGCGGCCGAGATCCTGCAATTTGAGGGTTGCCAAGGCATCGACCCCGGGAATGGACCAGTCCCCAGGATCGACGGCGACGTACATCGCCTCGACCCACGTTGCGCCGAGTGCTCGGGCGATCGAGGCCTGCGCCGCGATACCCATCGGACCAGCACAGTGTCCGGCAACGAGCAGGACACGCTGACCGTCCAATCGCTCCGACTCGTCTACGACAAGCACGTTCCCGTCGGCGATGGACGCGGCTGCAACTAGGCGTTCAGATGTGCGGTCAACTGCTGACACCGCGAGCCCGGCCTTGACGGCGTGAGCTGCGATGAACTCACCAGCGCGGCGAAGATCCTCGCCGCGCAAACGCGCGTTCTGTGTTTGCGCTTCGAGAACATCCGAAAGCAAGGAGACCGTCATATAAGCAAGTTTACTCTCCTAATCCCATGAATGTAACTCAGATCGGGGCCTTGATAAGCAAAATTGCGTAACGCATGCTTGCTTGATGGAGGAGGAGGCCGTCTCGCTTGCGCTCGCCGCCGAGAGGCTCGGCGTGACGCG
This sequence comes from Tsukamurella spumae, assembly GCF_012396015.1. Classification (GTDB taxonomy): domain Bacteria; phylum Actinomycetota; class Actinomycetes; order Mycobacteriales; family Mycobacteriaceae; genus Tsukamurella; species Tsukamurella spumae. The sequence continues at coordinate 26,994 of NZ_JAAXOQ010000041.1, forward strand.
GCAGCGGGCGCAACAACTGCTCCGTGATGGCGTATTGACCGGCCCGGCGCAACCACAGGGGCAGCGAGCTGTACGCAACGCTCCGCGGGTGTTCGTTCACTCACTGGAGGCCGAGGTCGAACGCCGAGCACAGCGACCACGAAAGCGGCAGTCCAGGTCCTCGACGCGCCCTCCTGTCGATGCGCATCTGATTGACGACATCAACCGACTCGCACTTGCCTACGCGAGCGCCCGCGACGACCACACTGCGATGCGTGAGATCGTCAAGCGACTGACGAGCCAACTCGCCGACGCGTACGCGGCCCTGGCTGCTCAGCAAGAGCTGCTAGATCACTCCGCGTATCGGGAAGAGCAAATCGCCAGCATCATCACCAACCACTTCGGGCCGGAGCCCGGGATCTAGTCGTCGGACTAGGTGTACTGGCCAGGGAGGTTGTGAACGGCGTGGCGTTCGGTAGGTAGGTGAGGACCTCGGGTATCGGTGTGGCTACCACACACACGCCGATCACCACGAGGTCCTCATGTCTCACGGTAATGCTTTCCTGACCGATCGGGGCCGGCTGGCCCTGGCCCGCTGTGTCGTCGACGACGGGTGGCCGCTGCACCGGGCCGCCGAACGGTTCAACTGTTCGCCGGTGACCGCGAAGCGGTGGGCCGATCGCTACCGCGTGCAGGGCGCGGCGGGGATGGCCGACAGGTCCAGTCGTCCGCACCGTTGTCCGGGGCAGACGAGCCGGCGGCGTGAACGCCGGATCATCGCCCTGCGATTTCAGCGGCGGTGGGGCCCGGCGCGGATCGCTTACCACCTGCGTCTGCCGCGTTCGACCGTCGCGGCGGTGCTGCGCCGCTACCGGATGCCGCTGCTTCGGCACCTCGATCAAGCCACCGGACTACTCGTTCGGGCGCCCCGGCCGATTCGCTACGAGCACAGCGCCCCAGGTGATCTCGTTCACCTTGATATCAAGAAGCTCGGGAGGATCCCGGACGGCGGAGGGCACCGTAAGCTCGGTCGGATCGTCGGCAATCGACACAACAAGAAGCAGGGCCGCGGCTACAGTTACCTGCACCACGCGGTCGACGATCACACCCGACTGGCCTACTCAGAAATCCTCACCGACGAACGGCAGGAGACTGCGACCGCGTTCTGGCGGCGCGCGGAGCTGTTCTTCGCCGAGCACGGCATCATCGTCCGCAGGGTGCTCACCGACAACGGATCCTGCTACCGCTCGAAGGCCTTCAACACCGCCCTCGGCACTGCGACGCATAAGTGGACCCGACCATATCGACCGCAGACCAACGGGAAGGTCGAGCGGTTCAATCGCACTCTCGCCGCCGAGTGGGCATACGCCCAGCTCTACCGAAGCGACGAAGCCCGCGCCGACACCTACCCGGCCTGGCTGCATCACTACAATCACCACCGACCACATTCCGGCATCGGCGGCCAGACCCCGATCGAACGGCTACGCGTTCACAACGTCCCCGGCCTCAACAACTAGGCGCCCGCGACCAATCCGCAGAGTGCAGCCGCTGTAGCCTCGGAATACTTGCCTCCATGGACCTGTGAGGCGTCGGCGTCGATCTGCGCCTTCGACGCGCCGTAGTCCGTGCCGCATTCCTTCCCTGTGCGAATCCTCGTCGCCTGCACTACTTCGTGAGCAGCCCCTGTGATCGCCCCCTCCGCTAGCAGGCGCAAGCGAGGTCCACGCTGGCCTCCGGTGTTGCGGTTCCAATCCGCGCGGCGAACGACCACAACGTCCGGGTCGATCGACCGGATGCGGCCACTGACCTTCTTGGCTAGCGTGCCCAGCAGTGAAGCCAAATCCTCACCGAAATCCTCTTTGAACTCGAACGAGCTGCTGACGACGACACTCGGGACTGCTGCACGATCGGGTGACAGTGTCGGTGTCATGCCGCTGAGGCGGCTGTGTTGATGATCGTCTCGTATTCGACGGGCGTCAACCGGCCGAGGCGGACCTGACGGCGTCGGCGGTGGTAGGT
>NZ_JAAXOQ010000042.1 GCF_012396015.1 Tsukamurella spumae
GCGGTCTGGCAGCACGTCACCGCGACCGATTCCGCCGCCTGAAAGTGAACGGCCCGAGTGTGTCCCGCAAAAGCCTGTCCCAAATAGGCTTCACCGCTATGCGTTTCGACTAACGTGACAGTGCCACGGTGCGCGCCCGGGTCACCGAGGTGAAGAAGTCCTACGCCCGCGCGAGCACGGTCGAGGTCCTCGAGGCGTCGCCGCACCGCATCGCCGAGGCCTGCACCGCCGCGGCGGCCGGAGCGGGCTGCTGCGACCTGACCTTCACCACCCCCGCGTACCAGCGGGAACTCAAGACGGACGTCCTGCACGACCTGCTGGCGCGGTTCGGGGGCTTCGAGCCGGGCGCGCTCGAGCCCACCGTCGAGCCCCTGTCCGACGCCCCGGTCACCGGATGGCGGCACCGCGCGCGTCTGGTGGCCGACGATGCGGGCGCGCTCGGGCAACACGCCTTCCGCAGCGGAGCGGTCGTCGTCGCCCCCTGCGCGCAGCTGCCCGCCGCGCTGACGGACCTCGCGGGAGCCGTGCGCGCCGAACCCGGCACCGAGGTCGCGCTCGTGCTCGACGACGCCGGCGCCGCACACGCCGCGGTCCCCGCCCGGCGCGGGCGGCCGGCGAAGACGCTGTCCGGCAACGCCCTCGCCGAGTACCGGGTGGGCGCGCGCTCGTGGAGGATCCCGGTGGGCGGCTTCTGGCAGGCCCATCGCGACGCCGCGACCCGCTACGCCGCGCTCGTCGGCGGCGGCGTCGCCCAGTTCGGGAGCGGCCCGGGCCACGCCTGGGACCTGTACGGCGGCGCGGGCGTGCTCGCGGGCGCGCTGGTCGACGAGGGCATGTCGGTGGACGTCGTGGAGACCTCGGGCGGTGCCATCGCCGCCGGGAAGCAGACCCTGGCGCACGAGTCCGTCGTGTTCCATCGGGGTGACGTCGCCTCGCGGCTCACGGGGCTCCGCGCACCGTCGACCGTGGTGCTGGACCCGCCGCGTACCGGCGCGGGGGCGGCGGTCATGACCGCGATCACCGCGGCCGCCCCGGGGGCGATCGTGCACGTCGGCTGCGATCCCGCAGCGTTCGCCCGAGACCTGGGCGCGGCGTGCGAGAACGGCTACCGCGTGGCCCGGATATCCGCGTACGACGCCTTCCCCGGAACCCATCACCTGGAGGCCTTCGCCGTTCTGGTGCCGGGGCACGAGGATCGGCGTGGCCGGTAAGGTGGGCGGAGCACCTCTCACGGGAGTAGACACGAGGGATATGAACCTGCTGAGCACCATCGAGTCCCCACGCGACCTGCGTCGGCTGGACCAGGACCAGCTCACTGCGCTGGCCGGGGAGATCCGTGACTTCCTCGTGGAGAAGGTCTCGGCGACGGGCGGGCACCTCGGCCCGAACCTCGGCGTGGTCGAGCTCACGATGGCGATCCACCGGGTCTTCGACTCGCCGGTGGACCCGGTGCTCTTCGACACCGGGCACCAGGCTTACGTGCACAAGATCCTCACCGGTCGGCGTGACGGTTTCGACACACTGCGGCAGGCCGGCGGCCTGTCCGGCTATCCGTGCCGGGCCGAGTCCGAGCACGACTGGGTGGAGTCCTCCCACGCGTCGGCGGCGTTGAGCTACGCCGACGGACTGGCGAAGGCCTTCGCGCTGAAGGGGGAGAAGCGCACCGTCGTCGCGGTGGTCGGTGACGGCGCCCTGACGGGCGGGATGTGCTGGGAGGCCCTGAACAACATCGCCGCGTCCGACCGGCCGGTGGTCGTCGTCGTCAACGACAACGGCCGCTCCTACGCGCCCACGATCGGTGGCCTGGCCACCCACCTGTCCGGCCTGCGCACCCAGCCCGAGTACGAGCGTTTGCTGGGGGAGGCGCGGCGGCGGCTGCGCAACGTCCCCGTGCTCGGCGAGCCCGCGTACTCCGTGCTGCACGGCATGAAGACCGGCATCAAGGACATGGTCAGCCCGCAGGCGCTGTTCGCGGACCTCGGCCTGAAGTACCTCGGTCCGATCGACGGGCACGACGAGGCGGCCGTGGAGGCCGCGCTGCGGCGCGCCAAGGACTTCGGCGGCCCCGTCGTGGTGCACGCGATCACCCGCAAGGGCAACGGCTACGAGCACGCGGAGAACCACGAGGCCGACCAGATGCACGGCATCGGCGTCATCGATCCCGCCACCGGCCTGCCGGTGGGCGGGGGCAGCGGGGCCGACTGGACGTCGGTGTTCGCGGAGGAGCTTCTCGCGCACGGCGAGAAGCGCTCGGACATCGTCGCCATCACCGGCGCGATGGCCGAGCCGGTGGGCGTCGCCGACTTCGGCCGCAAGTTCCCGGACCGGATGTACGACGTGGGCATCGCGGAGCAGCACGCGCTGACCTCGGCGGCCGGCCTCGCGCTGGGCGGCATGCACCCCGTGGTCGCGCTGTACGCCACCTTCCTCAACCGGGCCTTCGATCAGCTCCTCATGGACGTCGCGCTGCTGAAGCAGGGCGTCACGGTCGTGCTCGACCGCTCCGGGGTCACCGGGCCCGACGGTGCCAGCCACCACGGCATGTGGGACCTCTCGCTCGCCGCGATCGTGCCCGGCCTGCGTGCCGCGGTGCCGCGCGACGCCACCCGCCTGCGCGAGGAACTCGCGGAGGCCCTGGCCGTCGACGATGCGCCCACGCTCGTCCGGTACGGCAAGGGCGCGGTCCCCGCGGACCTCGAGGCCGTGCGCCGCCTGCCCGACGGTGTCGACGTGCTGGTCGAGGACGACGCCCGCGGTGCGGACGTGCTCCTCGTCGCGGTCGGCGCGTTCGCCCACACCGCCGTCGACGTGGCCGCGCGGCTGCGGGACCAGGGCATCTCGGCCACGGTCGTGGATCCGCGCTGGGTGCTGCCGGTGCCGGCGTCCGTCGTGGACCTGGCCCGCACGCATCAGCTCGTCGTCACGCTGGAGGACAACGGTGTGGCGGGCGGCATCGGTTCCGCGGTGACCGCGGCGCTGCAGAGGGCCGAGGTGGACGTCCCCACCCGAGTGCTCGGCATCGAGCAGGCCTTCCTCGACCACGCCTCCCGTGGCGAGATCCTCAACACGCTGGGTCTGACCCCGTCGGAGATCGCGTTCCGCATCACCGGTTGGGTCACGGCCTGCGCCCCCGCGGCCATCGCTCAGGAGCCGGTGTCCGGCCGGAACGCGGGCGGCCTGTAGGCCCCCTCCGGGGGTGCCGGGCCGTCCGCGTTCGGGCCTACTTCACTTTCCGGAGAACGCCTTCGAGCTTGTCGTTGTCCGCCGAGGTCGACGGTGCGGTCCAATCCCCGTCCAACTGAACGACGGAGATGTGCTTGTCCGCCAGCGCCAGTACGTCGGCGTTCGCGGTGGTGTCCTTGCAGGCGGGTAGCATGGTCAGGGTGTACGTGCCACCGTCGGGCCCGACGGTGCCCGTCGGGCCGACGTTGAGACTGGAGCAATTGCCGAGGACACCCAGCTTCGGCTCACGCGGTTGCTCGCCGGGAGCCAGGTGCGGGTAGTTCACGTTGAGGAAGGTCTGCGAGGTGATCATGTTGTCGGCCGCCAACTGGTTGATCAGATTCACCGTGAAGTCCGCGGCGCGCGTGTACTCGGGGCAGTCCGTGCCCGACGTCAGACAGCCGACGGTGGCCTCCTCGCTGACCGCGATCGCAGGTTTGCCCGAACGGTGTGCGGCGAGCGCGGCGTTCACGGTGCCCGAGCCGACGACGTTGACCGCGTCGTTCTGGCCGTAGTTGATGCCCGAGACCACGAGATCCGGGCCGTCCTTCCAGTAGTTGTCCGGGATGAACTTCTTCAGGGCGATGTTCGCGGCGTCGGTGGGAGACGCGCTCTGTGAACCGGGTTCGGTTCCCGACGGGGCAACGCACGGTGCGGCCGAGGTGCACACCCCGAAGACCTTGCCCGCGGACGGTGCACCTGCGCAGTCGGCATCGAACCCGGGCGGTGGCTTCACCTCTTGGACGGTGGCCGTGCCGGTCAGGGTGAGTCGGCTACCCTGTCCGCTCTGCACCGTCCACGGGCCCACGACGAGCACGTCCGCGCCGGCCCTGCACAGCGCCTGCCGCATGCGGTACAGGCCCAGGCCGTCACTGCCGTTCGGCTTGACCCCCTGCACCGAGTCGTCGTCGAACATCAGGATCTTCATCCGTGCCACCGAAGTGGGGACCGGTGCCGGAGTGGCGCCGGAACTCGATGGCGAGGGCGCGCTGGGACCGGGCGCCGCGGAGTCCGAGGTCGATCCGCACGCGGTGGTGGCCAGCGCGACCGCACCCAACAGGACCGCGGCGCGCAGTGATTTCTTCAGCATGGGTTCCTCCCGGTCGGCACACCGAGGCCGCGCAGCAACCCGGAATGGCAGAAACATCCAGTCGCGACTATGCGCTTGCTCAGGGCCGTCCTCGGACTGTAACGGCCCGTTCACACCATCGGGGCGAAACCGGTCGGTAACCTCGCCGGCCCGAACGTCGGGCTCAGGAGAGCGCGGCGGCGACGGCGGGCACCGTCAGGCGTCGCTGCCAGTTGCGCGCACCCGACCCGGCCAGGGCATCGTCGACCTGGGTGACGCCCGCGGCGCCACCCTCCCAGCACAACTGCCGGACGGCGTCGGTGGGCAGCAGGTTCTCGACGGGCACGGCGACCTCGTCGGAGATCTCGGCCAGCGCGGCCCGGACCTTCGCGAGCCGCTCGGCGGCTTCGGGATTCGACTTGGCCCACCGGTTGTTGGCGGGCATGCCGTTGCGCGGGCCGTGCAGCGGGGGGAGCTTGGCGTCCGGCAGTGCGTTGGCGCGGTCGATCGCCGACATCCAGCGCTTCGCCGATCGACGCATCCTGGGGCCGCCGAACACCGGCAATGCGGTCAGCTCCGCCTCCGAGGCCGGGTTCTTCGCGGCGGCGTTGACGATCGCCGCATCGGGCAGGGTCCGCCCCGGCGCGACATTGCGCTGCTCTGCCATCTCGTCGCGCGCGAGCCACAGCTCGCGGGCGCGGGCCAGCTGGCGGCGGTTGCGCAGGGTGCTCAGCCCCGACAGTCGACGCCACGGATCCTGCTTCGGCGGCGGCTCCGGCCGGGTGCGCTCGTACTCGAATTCCTCGAGCGCCCACTGCAGCTTCCCCGCGTCATCGAGGCGCTCGTACACCTCGTCGCGCAGGTCCACGAGGACCTCGACGTCGAGGGCGGCGTAGTTGAGCCAGTCGTGCGGCAGCGGGCGGGTGCTCCAGTCGGCGGCACCGTGCCCCTTCGCCAGCGCGTATCCCGTGTACTCGGAGGTCATCGCGGCCAGGTTCACCCGCGGCGCGCCCAGCAGCCGCCCGGCGAGCTCGGTATCGAACAGTTCGTCGCAGACGAAACCGTCGTCGCGAAGGCAGGGCAGGTCCTGATCGGCAGCGTGCAGCACCCATTCGACGCCCCGCAGTGCTCCGATGACGGGCGCGAGCCCCTCGGGCTCGTGGATCGGGTCCAGCAGGAACAGCCCGGAACCGGTCCGCTTGATCTGGATCAGGTACGCGCGGGAGGAGTAGGTGAATCCGGAGGCGCGCTCGGTGTCGAGGGCGACGGGGCCGCTCCCGCGCACCAGCGCGGCCGCGCACTCGGCGAACTCCTCCACGGTGGTCAGGGGCTCGGGGACGCCCTCGTCGGGCTCGGTCAGGGGAATGCCGGGAACGGGTTCCGCGGGGGCCTTCGCCACGGTCGGCCTACGACCCGAGTCGGGTGATGCCGGCCGGGGGCAGCCCGGCGGCCATCTCCAGCACCGAGCAGAACGCCTCGACGTGCCCGGACAGGTTCTCGCTCAGCGGGGTCCACGACGCGCGCAGTTCGAGCTGATGCGCGCGAGGCGGTCCGGCGATGTCGCCGTAGCGCACCGATGTCGTGGCGGTGACGGTGCCGCCCAGGGCGGTGACCTCCTGGCCGCGCTCGGCGAGCGCATCGGTGAGCCAGCTCCACGCGACCTCCGGCAGCAGCGGATCGGAGGCGAGCGACTCGTCGACCTCGGACTGCACGTACGCGACGAGCCGCATCAGGCCGTTCCACGCCTCGTGCCCGTGCGGGTCGTAGAGCAGGATCAGGCGGCCGAAGGTCTCCCCGTCGGAGTACTCGGGGACGACATCGGTCTCGGGTGAGCGCACCTCTGCGCCGAGCGCGTAGCTGTAGGGCGCGAGCCGTTGCGGGGGGCGAATGCTCCCGATCTCGATCTCCGGGCGCACCGTCGCCGTGTGCAGGGATTCGACGGCGACGCGGAAGGGCTCCGGCTCGGCGCCGCGCTGCCCCGCTCCGTCGGTCGCCCCGTCGGCACCCGTTCCTGGTTGGCTCACAAACCGTGACCGTAGCCGCAAAGCCGGCCCTCTCGGCGGAGGCGCGCCGCAGGCCGCGAGCCCACGCCGCCGCAGTCATGACATGATCGACGGCGATGAGTACCAAGGACGAGTCGACGAGGGACGACGCGGTCGCCTACCCGCTCCTCGCCGCCGCGACGGGCGCGACGCCCTCGCGTCGGCCGGTGTGGTTCATGCGTCAGGCGGGCCGTTCGCTGCCCGAGTACCGCAAGGTGCGCGAGGGAATCGGCATGCTGCAGTCGTGCTTCCGCCCCGATCTGGTGTGCGAGATCACGCTCCAGCCGGTGCGCCGGCACCGCACGGACGCCGCCATCCTGTTCTCCGACATCGTCGTGCCGCTCAAGGCCGCGGGCATCGACCTCGACATCGTCAGTGGGATCGGTCCCGTCATCGAGCAGCCGGTCCGGGACGCCGCCGCTGTCGCGGCCATGCCGGAGCTCGATCCCGAGCAGGTCGCGCCGGTGGCGGAGGCCGTGCGGATGCTGCGCGGCGAGCTGCCCGCGGGCGTCGCGCTCATCGGCTTCTCGGGCGCGCCCTTCACGCTGGCCTCCTACCTGGTGGAGGGCGGTCCCAGCCGCAATCACGAGCGCACCAAGGCGCTCATGTACTCGGACCCGGACACCTGGAACGCGTTGCTGGGCAAGCTCGGCGACATCGCGATCACCTTCCTGCGGGCGCAGGCCGACGCCGGCGCGCAGGCCTTCCAACTGTTCGACTCGTGGGCCGGGGCGCTCTCGCTCGCCGACTACCGCACGTACGTGCAGCCGCACTCGGAACGCGTCTTCGCCGCACTGAGGGAGTCCGCTCCCGCGTTGCCCGCGTTCCACTTCGGTGTGGGCACGGGCGAGCTCCTGGGCGCGATGGGCGAGGCCGGCGCCGATGTCGTGGGCGTCGACTGGCGCACGCCGCTCGATGTCGCGGCGGGCCGGGTCGGGCCGGGCAGGGCACTACAGGGCAACCTCGACCCCGCCGTTCTCATGGCCGACCGGGACACCGTCGAGGCGCAGGTCCGGCGCGTGGTCGCCGAGGGCGACGCGGCGGTCGCCGCCGGCGCCACAGGGCACGTGTTCAACCTCGGGCACGGCGTGCTGCCCGCGACGGATCCGGACGTGCTCACCCGCGTCGTCGAGCTGGTGCACGAACTATGAGCAATGTCGTCGTCGTCGGGGCGGGCATCTCCGGGCTCGTGGCCGCGCTCCGCCTGCAGCAGGCGGGCGCCCGGGTCACCGTGTTCGAATCGGGCAACCGGGTCGGCGGGAAGCTGCGGTCGGCGATGCTGGGCGACCAGCGCCTGGATGTGGGCGCGGAGGCCTTCCTCCGGCGCCGCCCCGAGGTCCTTGACCTCGCGGCCGAGCTGGGCCTCGCCGACGAGGTGGTCGAGCCCGCGGGACGGCACCCGGCGCTGTTCGCCGACGGTGGCCTCCGCGGCGGCTTCGGCCGTACCCTGATGGGCATCCCAGGAGATGCCGACGAGGTGCGGATCCCGTTGCGCTGGAACGCCGGAGCCGATGCGTCGATCGGTGCCCTCGTCCGCTCGCGGCTCGGCGACGAGGTGGTCGAGCGCAGCGTCGATCCGATGATCTCCGGGGTGTTCGCGGCGCACGCCGACGACGTCTCCGTGCGCGCCGCGCTGCCCGCCCTCGCCGCCCGCCTCGACGACGGTGCGCCGTCGCTGGGGCAGGCCGTGCGCGATGTGCTCGGCGAGCCCGACGACAGCCCGGTGTTCGGCGCCTTCCGCGGTGGCTACCAGCAGCTGCTCGACGCGCTCATGGAGCGGCTCGGCGACCGGATCATGCTCGGCGCGCCGGTGCCGGAGATCCGGCCCGGATGGAGCCTGCGCGGCTCGCTGTTCGACGCGGTGGTCCTCGCCGTGCCGGCGCCGCAGGTCGCTCGGCTGGTGGGTACGAACCTGCCGGAGCTCGGTGCCGCGGTGTCGAAGATCCCCGCGGCGAGCTCGGCCCTGGTGACGCTGCGGCTGCCGGACGATGTGGAGCTGCCCGAGCTCTCGGGTGTGCTGGTGGCGAGCCGCGAGCAGGTCAGCGCCAAGGCCCTGACCCTGTCGGGCCGCAAGTGGGACCACCTGCCGGACGGCGCGGTCCGGCTGTCCTTCGGGCGCCTCGGCGTGAGCCGGATCGTCGACGATCTCGATTCCGGCCTCATCGCCGCGGCGCGCGACGACCTGGCCACCATCGTGGGGGTCACCGTCGAACCGACCCATGCGCACGTGCAGCGTTGGTACGAGGGGATCCCGGTCTACCTGCCCGGACATCGCGAGACGCTGGCGGCGATCGATGCCGCCACGCCGAGCGGTCTGGCGCTGGCGGGAGCCTACTTCGACGGTGTCGGGGTACCGGCCTGCATCGCGCGCGCGGAGCGAGCGGTGGAGCGCGTCCTGACCGACCTGTCCTGAGCCGGTCCCGGTCGCGGGACTACGATCGGGATATGGCCAAACTGGATTACGCGGAACTCAATTCGACTGTTCGCTACCTGATGTTCTCGGTGTTCTCGATCTCCCCGGGGGAGCTCGGGGACGACGAGCAGCGCGCGGCGGCGGCGACCGAGGCGGAGGCCTTCCTGGCGAAGATCCAGGAGGGCGATCTGGTGGTCCGCGGCGTTTACAACATCGCCGGGATGCGGGCGGACGCCGACTTCATGATCTGGTGGCACGCAGAGCGGCTCGAGGATCTGCAGGCCGCCTACAACGAGTTCCGGCGGGGCACCGCGCTGGGCCGCGCGAGCGACCCGGTGTGGTCGAGCACCGCGCTGCACCGCCCCGCGGAGTTCAACAAGAGCCACATCCCCGCCTTCCTCGCGGGGGAGGACCCGGGCGCGTACATCTGCGTGTACCCGTTCGTGCGCAGCCTCGAGTGGTACCTGCTGCCCGATGACGAGCGCCGCAAGATGCTGGCCGACCACGGGCGCGCCGCACGCGGCTACCCCGATGTCCGGGCGAACACCGTGCCGGCCTTCGCGCTCGGCGACTACGAGTGGCTGCTGGCCTTCGAAGCACCCGAGATGCACCGTATCGTCGACCTCATGCGTGACCTGCGGGCCACGGACGCGCGGCGTCACACCCGCGAGGAGACGCCGTTCTTCTCGGGCCCGCGCGTGGGCGTGCGCGAGCTCGTCAACGCCCTACCGTGATGTCCGGCCGGACGGGGCTCAGGCCTCGTCCGGCTCCAGGCGCATCGAGATGCTGTTGATGCAGTAGCGCAGGTCGGTGGGGGTGTCGTAGCCCTCTCCCTCGAAGACGTGGCCGAGGTGGCTGCCGCAGTTGGCGCACAGCACCTCCACCCGCCGCATTCCGAGCGAGGTGTCCACCCGCTCGATGATCTTCTCGCCCGCGAGCGGGGAGAAGAACGACGGCCAGCCGCAATGGGAGTCGAACTTGCTGTCCGAGCGGAAGAGCTCCTCGCCGCACGCGCGGCAGCGGTACACGCCGGAGGTCTTGGTGTCGGTGTATTCGCCGGTGAACGGTGCCTCGGTGCCCGCCTGCCGCAGTACGCGGAATTCCGGCGCGGACAGGCGCTGCCGCCACTCCGAATCGCTCAGTTGCAGTTTCGGCTTGGGCTCAGTCATGGTTCCAAACTAACCGCGCGCGGTGGACTGTGCCAGCTCCCGCCGGCCCGGCTCCTCGTCGGGGTGCAGCGGACGGTCGATGCCCTCGTCGAGCCGGTTCTCCGCGCGGGCGTCGAGGTAGCGGAAGAGCAGCACGCAGAAGGGCACGATGATCAGCAGCGACCAGCCGAGGGTGCACTTGAGGTAGGCGAGGGAGCGCCCGAACGCGGGCCACTTCCCGGACAGCCAGTTGTCGTAACTGAGGAAGCCGTAGACCGCGACCCAGGACGCCCAGTTGCCGAGTACGGAGCTGCGGTAGACCACCGTCATCAGCATCGGGAACAGCAGCATCGAGTAGTAGCCCTGGCCGAGGGACAGTACGAGCCATGACGTGGTGAGCAGGGTCCCGGTGGAGGTGGCGAGCCACAGCAGCTCGTTGCTCGTGCGGTAGTAGCGCCACAGCAGCCACAGCGTGACCGCGGCCATGACCACGATGGCCGCGCGGAGGAACAGGTCGAGCCAGGTCGGCAGGCCGAAGTACTGCGCATTGCCGGCGATCGAGCTGTTGTAGTAGTCCCGCGCCTCGCTGAGGTAGGGGAGCGTCTTGTGGAAGAACTCGGTGCGGTCCGCGGAGAGCAGCATGCCCCCGGCCATCAGCACGACGGGGATGCCGACGGCGGCGATCATCGCCTTCCACTGCCGGTTCACGATGATCAGGAGCAACATCACGAACAGCAGCGGCTTGACCGCGAAGGACAGGCCCAGCGGGACACCCGCCCACAGATCCTTGCGCTTGAGCAGCAGCGCCATCGCCGCCACCTCGGCCAGCAGCACGAAGCAGTTGAAGTTGCTGAACACGAGAGTGCTCGTGACCGCCTCGGTGGCGACCGCGAAGAACAGCACGACCGGGGCCAGCACGGAGTTCAGGCCGTAGCCGAACATCCGCAGCATGATGTAGAGCGCCGCCAGCAGCGCGATCGTGCTGAATCCCACGAAGAGGTACCGCGCGGTCTCCGGGTCGAAGTACCCGAACGGGGCCATGACCAGGGTGCCCGACGGCGGGTACAGGTAGTGCGGGTCGACGGTGTCGTAGTTCTCGGTGTACACGGCCTCGTGCCGCAGGAAGCGCACGGCGGCCGCGTAGACGGTGGTGAAGTCGTCGGTCTTGTTGCCGTTCGGGACCAGGATGATCAGGCGTTGCAGCAGCGTGAGGATCGCGAGCGGCCACAGCACGGCCTTCGCGACGAGCGCGGGATCGGACTTCATCCGGGACAGGGCGAGGGACGACACCGGTAAACCGTATCCGACGGTGCGCGCGGGCCCGGTCGGGCCCGGCTGCTTCAGGCCGGGCACCCGCGCACCGTGGGGGCGTCCTGGCTGTCGAGGTACGCGATCAGGGACTTCTGGACGCACGACGATCGGATCACGGCACCGTCGCCGATCCCGGCCCAGGTGACCGCGGAGGGCTGCGCCCCGACGACGGTGAGCTGGCCGGTGAGCGTGTCGAGCGCGGTACGCGCGGTGAGCGGATCCGCCGCCGAGGTGGCGACCACCGACGGCACCTCCAGGTCGGTCAGCGCCGGCGGGGCCGACATCGCGGGCCAGCCCGAGCAGGCGCTGAGGTCGAGCGCGGTGGCGGCGCCGAGCCGGTACTGCGGGCCCCACGCCAGCGCCGGCGCCTTGACCTGATCCGGGGAGGCCTTGGTGGTGGCATCGGAGCAGCGGGCGACGAACTGGCCGTCGCTGCCGAGCGCGTCGTCGGCGGTGCGCAGGAGGGCGCGCAGCGGGGCCGCGTCGCCCGTGCGGGCGCTCTGGAGGGCGGTCGCCAGGCGCGAGATCCGCGCGTCGCGGTCCCCGGGCCCGATGCCGAGCGTGACGAGGACGGCCCGTCGGACATCGGTGTCGGTGAACGCGCCCAGGCGGCCCGCGACGGCGTCGTCGATGATCCCGCGCATCGCGGCGGCGGGGTCGGCGCCCAGGGCGCACGCGGGGCCGCATTGCGCGACGAAGGCGTCGACGGTCGCCGACAGGCCCCGGGCGGCGTCCTCGGCGCGCTGCAGCTCCGTGCCCCCGTACCGGACGGGGGAGTCGAGCACGAGGCGCGCGACCTGCTTCGGGTGCTTCGAGGCGTACGCGAGCGCCGTCGTGGAGCCGTCGCCGACGGCGAGGAGTCCCAATGCCGGTACGTTCCAGGCGGTCCGGAGGGCCTCGAGGTCCTCGGCGGCGGCGGTGGCGGTGTACTCGGTGAGGGTCGCGGGGTAGGCGTCGCCGCAGGCCGTGGCGGCGCTCTGCGCGGCCTCCCCGATCGTGCGGATCCGCGTGTCGAGGTCCGCTCCGGCGGTGAATCCGCTGCGCAGCACCGCCCGATCGGCGGCGCTGCGGCAGGTCAGCGCCGCGGAGGCGCCGATGCCGCGACGTTCCACGGCGACCACGGGGCGGTTCTTCAGGATCGGCGAGTCGGCCGACGCGAGGGTCGCGACCGCCCGTTGGCCGGTGAACTCGGTGCCGCCGACCAGGACGAGGGGGGCGGCCGTGTCGGGGGTCCCGGGGACCTCGGCACGCGTGAGCGCGAGCTGCAGCGGCGACTGCGACGTGCCGAGCTGGACGGTGATCGACGCGCACTGCAGTGTCGCGTTCCCCGCTGCCGGGGCGCCGTAGCGGGTGGTGAGCCGCTCCGTGCAGTCCTGCCAGGTCAGCGCGTCCTTCCCGGGGGCCTTCCACTCCGGACCCTTCGGTGCCTGCGGTCCCGCGGACGACGGTGCGCGGCCACCCTTGCCGAAGTCGCTCACGTACTCGGGGGTGGATGCCGGGATCGGGGCGCACGCCGACGCGGCCAGAGCCACGGCGAACGCGCCGACGGCGAGTGCACGGGTGCGCGGGTGGGACATGCCGTTCACCCTAGCCAGATCGGCGTCGAAGGCGCGTCAGCCCTCGTGCGCGCGGCGCTGCGGGCTCGCGCACCGTCACCGCGCCCAGCGCGTGTACAGGAAGCCCTCGTCGTCGCCGAGGACCTGCAGGCGACGCCAGTGGTCGGTCGGCAGATCGGGGCCCGCGACGATGCGTCGGCCGTCGCCGCCGACGAGCCTGGGGGCGATCGTCAGGCACAGCTCGTCGACGAGCCCGTCGGCGAGGAGAGCACCCAGCACGCCGGGGCCGCCCTCGGCGAGTACGCGCCGGAAGCCGCGTCGGTACAGGTCGGAGAGGACCTCGCGCAGGTGCACGGAGGCGCCCCCGCCCGAGTAGACGAGAGGTTCGCGCCCGGGTGGGTGGAGGCGGGGCGTGCGCGCGACCTCGCCCCGGGTGACGATCGCCAGCGCGGGGTGTTCCGGCGTGCCGTAGTCCTCGTCGCGCACCGTCGCAGCACCGACCAGGACGACGTCGGCCTGCTCGCGCAGCGCCCGGAACACGCGTCGGTCGCCGTCGCCGCCGAGCCCGCCGGACCGGCCCGCGGCGGTCGCCGAGCCGTCGAGCGAGCTGATCATGTTGGCCCGCACGAAGGCCCGCCCGTCGGCGAACGGGTGGGCGTAGCGTCGGGCGAGGGCGTCGTCGTCCGTGGGCAGATGGTCGATCACGTCACGACGGTAGCGCGAGATTTCTTCACGCGGCGGACCAGCGGATATGATCACCACCCATGACGCTGCATCTCGTGGATCGCAACCCGACGGTGACGCCGGAGCAGATGGTGGAGCAACTGGTCCCGCCGGAGATGTTCAGCGAGGTCAGCTTCGACAGCTACATCCCGGACCCGAACCAGCCCACGCAGGCCGCGGCGGTGAAGATCGGCCGGCGGTTCGTCGATGACGTGATCAAGCTGACCAAGCAGCGCAACAAGAAGGGCCTGTTCGGCCGCAAGGGGACGCCGCCGCACGGCGTCGGCCTGTACCTCGACGGCGGCTTCGGCGTCGGTAAGACCCACCTCCTCGCGTCGATCTTCCACAGCGTCCCCTCGCCGAAGTCCTTCGGCACCTTCGTCGAGTACACCCACCTCGTGGGCGCGCTGGGCTTCAACCGGTGCGTCGAGTACCTCGCCGACCACACGGTGATCTGCATCGACGAGTTCGAGCTCGACGATCCGGGCGACACGATGGTGATGTCGCGGCTGCTCACCGAGCTCGCGGCGCGCGGCGTGTCCATCGTCGCCACGTCGAACACGCTCCCCGGACAGCTGGGCGAGGGACGGTTCGCGGCACAGGACTTCCTGCGCGAGATCAACAAGCTCAGCTCGGTCTTCGAGTCGGTGCGGGTGGACGGCCCGGACTACCGGCACCGCGACCTGCCGCCCGCGCCGGACCCGCTCACCGACGAGGAGCTGGTCGCGATCGCCGAGGCCGATCCGACGGCGACCCTCGACAGCTTCGACGCCCTGTCCGAGCACCTGTCGAAACTGCACCCGTCGCGGTACAAGCAGCTGGTCGAGGGGATCTCCAAGGTGTGCATCAGTGGTGTGCATCCCGCGGACAACCAGACCGTCGCGCTGCGCATCGTCGTGCTCGCGGACCGGCTGTACGACGCGGGCATCCCCGTGCTCGTGTCCGGCGCGAAGCTGGACGAGATCTTCACGCCCGAGATGGTCGCCGGGGGCTACCGCAAGAAGTACCTGCGGGCCACGTCGCGACTGCTCGCGCTCTCGCGCTTCGCCTCGGCCGACGCGAAGTAACCCCCGAACACACCAGCACCCGCCCGGGGATGTGTGGGCCGGGCGGGTGCAAGGGTGAGGGTGTCGGAGTGTGAGACAGGTCTCACTTCACTGACAACACCGATAGTACGGTAACCGGCCGTGCTTACGCGAGCGGTTTGCGCAAATCCTCACGAGCCGGGATCGGACGCCCGTACCGAGCCTTCTGCAACAGTGGTTCAGCGCGTGAACCGGGCGATCGCGTCCGACGCCTCCTTGATCTTGGCAGCGGTCTCGGCCTCATCGCCGGATCGTGCGGCGTCCACGACGCAGTGGCTCATGTGGTCCTCGAGGAGCCCGAGCCCGACCGCCTGCAGCGCCTTGGTCATCGCGGAGACCTGCGTGAGGATGTCGATGCAGTACTTCTCCTCCTCGACCATCCGCTGCAGGCCGCGGGCCTGCCCCTCGATGCGCCGCAGGCGCTTGAGGTACTCGTCCTTGTCGGAGATGTAGCCATGATGGTGTTCGTGGCCGGTCTCAGTGGTCATGGCGATCAGTATTCCTTCTGGGGCCGGAAGCCCCGTAGTCGCAGGCTGTTGCTCACCACGAACACCGAGGACAGCGCCATCGCGGCGCCGGCGAGCATCGGGTTGAGCAGTCCGGCAGCAGCGAGGGGGAGTGCGGCCGCGTTGTAGGCGAATGCCCAGAACAGGTTCGTCCGGATGGTGCTCAGGGTGCGGCGCGCGAGCCGGATCGCGTCGACGACGGTGCGCAGGTCGCCGCTGACCAGGGTGAGGTCCGCCGCCTCGATCGCCGCGTCCGTCCCGGTCCCCATCGCGATGCCGAGGTCCGCCAGCGCCAGCGCCGCCGCGTCGTTGACCCCGTCCCCGACCATCGCGACCACGCGACCCTCGACCTGCAGGCGCCGCTCTGCGTCGACCTTCCCGGAGGGGAGCACGTCGGCGATCACCTCGTCGATGCCGACCTGCGCGGCGATGGACCGGGCGGCGCGTTCGTTGTCGCCGGTGAGCATGATCGGCCGCAGGCCCAGCCCGACCAGGCGCGCCACGGCGTCCGCGGAGGTGGGCTTGACCTCGTCGGCCACGACCAGGACGCCGCGGGCGGCGCCGTCCCAGCCGACGACCACCGCCGTCCCGCCGCGGGCCTGGGCCTCGTCGAACCGTGCGCGCAGCTCCGCGGGAAGGGGCATGCCCTCCTCGCCGAGGAGCGCGGGGCGTCCGGCGGTCACCGTCCGGCCCCCGACGGTGCCGCGCACGCCCAGGCCGGGAATGCTCGCGAATCGTTCGACGGTGCCCGGCGCGGGCGCCGCGGCCGAGATCGCGCGGCCGACCGGGTGTTCCGAGCCGGACTCGACCGCGGCTGCGACGGCGAGCACCTCGTCCTCGTCCTCGCCGGGGGCGGCGTGCACGGCCTGCAGCCGCATGATCCCGGTGGTCACGGTGCCCGTCTTGTCCAGCAGCACCGTGTCGATCCGGCGGGTGGACTCCAGGGCCTCGGGTCCCTTGATGAGGATCCCGAGTTGCGCGCCGCGGCCGGTGCCGACGAGCAGGGCCGTCGGCGTGGCCAGCCCGAGCGCGCACGGGCAGGCGATGATGAGGACCGACACGGCGGCGGTCAGCGCCGCCGACGCCGACGCGCCGGTGCCGAGCCAGAAGGCCAGCGTCGCGACGGCGAGCACGATCACGATCGGCACGAAGACCGCGGAGACGCGGTCCGCGAGGCGCTGCACCTGGGCCTTGCCGGCCTGTGCCTCCTCGACCAGGCGGCCCATCCGGGCGAGCTGGGTATCGGATCCCACGCGCGTCGCCCGGACGACGATCCGGCCCCCGGCGTTGACGGTCGCCCCGGTCACGGCGTCGCCGGGCTGTACCTCGACGGGCACGGACTCGCCGGTGAGCAGTGAGGCGTCGATCGCGGACTGGCCCGACACGACGATCCCGTCGGTGGCGACCTTCTCGCCCGGTCGAACGACGAACTCGTCGCCGACGACCAACTCGCCCACGGGGATCGGCGTCTCGATGCCGTCGCGGAGCAGCGTCGCGTCCTTCGCACCCAGCTCCAGCAGGGCGCGCAGTGCGGCCCCGGCCCGACGCTTGCTCAGGGCCTCGAAGTACCGGCCGGCGAGGAGGAAGACGGTGATACCGGCGGCCGCCTCGAGGTAGATGTTGCCGGCACCGTCGGTCCGCTCGATCGTGAGCCGGAACGGGTGCGTCATCCCCGGCATCCCCGCGGTGCCCCAGATCAGGGCGTACACCGACCAGCCGTAGGCGGCCAGGGTGCCGAGCGTGATCAGCGTGTCCATGGTGGCCGCGCCGTGGCGCAGGTTGGTCCAGGTGGCGCGATGGAAGGGCAGGCCGCCCCAGAGCACGACGGGGGTCGCGAGCGCGAGCGAGACCCACTGCCAGTACGGGAACTGCAGCGCCGGGATCATCGCCAGGGCGATCACGGGGACGCTGAGCACCAGGCTCACCACGAGTCGCCGGCGCAGCGCGTCGACCGGCGCGCGGTCGCGTCCGGCGGTGCCCTCGGCGTCCGGGTTCGACGGTGCCGGCACCCGCGCGCCGTACCCGGCGCCCTCGACCGCCTCGACGAGCCGCTCGACGGGCATCTCGGCCGGCGCGGTGACGTGCGCCCGTTCGGTGGCGAAATTGACGGTGGCGGTGACTCCGTCGAGCTTGCTGAGCTTGCGTTCGATGCGGTTCGCGCACGACGCGCAGGTCATGCCGTCGATCTCGAGGTCCACGACAGCGGGTGCGTGCGCATCGGTGGCCACCGGTACTCCTTCCGTCGACATGATCGCATTATACCCCCCTAGGGTACGCGGCGCGGCGTGCTGCGACGGGCGGCGGGGGCGGCGGATGTAACGGTTGAAACGCCTGATGCTCACGTTCCACGCTGGTGGGCATGAACGAGATCACGCACCTGGCCCATTCCTGGGTGACCGAGTCGCACCATCCGACCAGCGAGGGGGT
Organism: Tsukamurella spumae; assembly: GCF_012396015.1. GTDB lineage: Bacteria > Actinomycetota > Actinomycetes > Mycobacteriales > Mycobacteriaceae > Tsukamurella > Tsukamurella spumae. The sequence continues at coordinate 17,503 of NZ_JAAXOQ010000042.1, forward strand.
GGTGCTGTACCAGCGTTGTTCGTGCGGCGTGCGGAGGATCGCGCTCGTCGCGCCCGAGTGCCCCACCGTCTGGCCCGAGATCGCGGCGAAGGCGGGATGATCGTCGCGTGCAGTTCGATCACGACAACATGACCGGCGTCCGGCTCTCGGTCGACCTGGTCAATCTCCGGGCCGACGGGGCCTGGACTCCCGAGCGTGTGGTGGGCGCCCTGCGCGACCACGAGATCCGCCGGATCGACGTGGACGTCGACACGATCGCCGGACTGCACGACTGGACGGCGCTGCTGCGCGGCCCCTTCGACGCGGGCACCGTCGACGAGCGGTGCGACGCCGTCAACGCGCTCCTGGCGGCGGGCACGGCGGGGATCTACCTCACCGCGCACGACGCTTGGCGCCCGCATCTGCATTTCACGCCGGAAACGGAATCGCTGCTGGGGCGGGTGCGGGCCGTGACCGCCGGCGGGCTCGCCGTGTTCACCACCGAGGCGGAGGGGACCAGGCTCGGGACCTGCGCCCGCGCGGGCTGCGATCGGGTGTTCGCCGATACCAGCCGGGGCGGACGCCAGTCCTACTGTTCGCCGCGGTGCGCCAACACCGATGCCGTGCGGCGGCACCGTCGGGCGTGAGCGGCGCGGGCCCGGGCGGACCCGGCAGGACGCGGGTCAGATGGGGGAGATCGACCGTCGTTTCTGCGGCACCCGCGGAGGGCGACGTTTGACCCGCTGCAGTGCCTCGGCGAGCATCGGTCGGGTGGCTGAGGGCAGCACCACGTCGTCGATGCCGAATCCGTCCGCCGCGAGCAACGGGTCGACATTGGCCTTGAACAGGGTGATCAGATCGGTGCGGGCCTGGTCCGGGTCGGGCGCCGACTCGTACTGCGACCGGAACGCCAGGTCGACGGCGCTGTCGATCGGAATGGCGCAGATCTCCGCGGTGGGCCACGCGAGGGACAGGTCCGCGTGGATGCTGCGCCCGCCGCCCATGGCGATGTATGCGGCGCCGTAGGCCTTGCGGGTGACGATCACGAAGCGGGGCACCGTGGCCGCGCTGAGCTCGTAGCCGAGACGGGCGCTGCGCCGCACCAGGTTCGTCTCCTCTGCTCCCGCGCCGACGAGGAAACCGGGCAGGTCGATGAGGATGAGGATCGGCAGGCCGAAGGCGTCGCACACCGCGATGAAGTGCGCGGCCTTCTCGCACGCGTGCGCGTCGAGCGCGCCCGCGTGGACCCGCGGCTGGTTGGCCACGACGCCCATCGGGCGGCCGTCCACGCGCACCAACGTGGTCACGAGATTCGGTGCGTGCGTGCGCTTGACCTCGAAGACGCTGTCGACGTCCGCGATCGCCTCGATCACCTCGACGACGTCGTAGGCCTGCCGCATCGACGCGGGGATCATCGTGTCGATCGTCTCCGCCCCGTAGCCGGGACGGTGCGGGCCGGCGTTGATCAGCGGCTGTCCGGCCGCCGACGGCGGGAGGTAGCTCAGGAACGCGCGGATCGAGTCCAGTGCCTCCTGCTCGTCGGAGGTCACTACGTCGACCACGCCGCGCTGCGCCTGCAGGTCCGCGCCGCCGATCTCGTCGTTGGTGAGGTCCTCGCCGGTGGCCGCCCGGACGAGCGGAGCCGAGGAGATGCCGATGGTGCCCATGCCGCGGACGATCGTCACGAAGTCGCAGCACGCGGAGAGGTTCGCGGGGGCACCGAAGCCGGGCCCCATCATCGCCGCGACCAGCGGCACGTGCCCGGAGAGGTCGGCGAGGCGCAGCAGGAGTTGGGATCCCGGCGCCGCGAGGCGGGAGTCGAGCGCCTCCTGCATGCGGTGCCCGCCGCCGTCCATGAGCATGATCAGCGGGATCTCGTCGAGGAGTGCGCGTTCGGCGCAGCGATCGAGCTTGGCCATGCCGGTGGCGCCGTTGCTGCCGCCGAGGACGGTGAAGTCGAAGGCGGCGATCGCGGCGGGCCGGCCGTCGACGTAGCCGATCCCGGTGACCACCCCGTCGCCGGGCGCGACCAGGGGAGCGGCGCCCTGCTGCGCCGGCCCCGGACCGGCGAGGGCGCCGAACTCGTGGAAGCCGCCGTTGGCCAGTACTGCGACCCGTTCGCGCGCCGTCATCTTGCCGCGCGCGTGCTGTTTGGCGACCTTCTCGGCGCGCGCCTCGTCGGATACGGCGTGGTAGGCGTCCCGGACGCGGTCGTTGAGCGCCTGCTCCGGCGTGGAATCACTCACCGTCGGAAGTTAGCAGGCGATCACGTGTCGATGGACAGCCGGGCGGGTTCCGTCCATGTCCGCAGGTGGGGTGTTCGACGGTGCCCCGCCCCGCCGTCGTACGGCGTCCGGAATGGCTGAAGCCCCGACCGCGTACGCGATCGGGGCTTCTGGAGCGGATGACGGGATTCGAACCCGCGACCCTCACCTTGGCAAGGTGATGCGCTACCACTGCGCCACATCCGCGTGCCTCTCGGGCGAACAACAAATTACACGACTGTCGTGTCGGGAGACGAATCGCCTGGTGGCCGCTGTGCGACTGTGCCCGCGGTGTCGGGGAGGGGAAGTGCGACGAGCGCGGCGATGTCGCTCTCGTGGACGCCGAAACTCTGCAGCACGTGCGCGGTGACGATGTCGGTGGCCTGTGCCTCGTCCCGGTCGGGGTGCGCGAAGAGCAGCACTGCCAGGGACAGTGCCGCACCCGACGCGACCGTGAGTGCGAGTTCGGCGTCGCTGACGTGGAACCGCCCGGCCGCGACCGCGGCGTTGATGTCTCGGCGAGCGCGGGGGAGTAGGCCCGTGTCGGCGTCGAGGAGGCGCGGGCCGTGGTTGATGATCACGCGGCTCATCTGCGGGAGGCGGCGGTGAAGTCGTCCGGTGAGCCGGAAGCTCTGGGTGAACGCCTCGGCCGGGTCGGCGATGTCCGCGGTCAGGCTGTCCATCATCGCCCCGTGGTCCTCGATGGCGTGCAGTACCGCGGCGTCGAAGAGCTCGTCCTTCGTCGCGAAGTGGTTGTAGAACGAGCCCGTCCCGACGTCCGCCAGCGTGGTGATGTCGAGCACCGATGCGGACGTCTGGCCCTCGGCGAGCAGGTGCTGCGCGGCCCGCAGGAGCGACAGGCGCGTGTGCTGCTTGCGTCGCTCGGCGCGTGTGAGTGCATCGAGATTGGTCATCTGCCCTCGTTTCTGTGGGTCTCCATGATCGCAGACCCCGGTCCGGCGAAAGCCGCCCACCGTGCAACAAGTGACGATATGCTCGCAACTGACGAAATCGTCAGTTAAATGAGAGGAGGGGTTGATGTCGATTGCATCTGGTGTCCATGACGGGCTGCACGCCGACGAAGGGGCCCGACCCGGCGAGCATCCCGGTCGCCATCCGAATCCCGTGATCAAGGTGAACGACCTCGCGTGGCTCGAGTTCGACAAGCCCGATCTGGTCCGCACGGCCGCATTCGCCGTCGACTTCGGGTTCGCACCCACCGTCCAGACCCGCGACGTCCTGCACCTGCGCGGCGCGCTTCCCGGGGCGCCGTGCGTGATCGTCCGCCGCGCGAAACGGACCGCGTTCACCGGCATGGCCTTCCGGGCGGCCGACCGGTCCGATCTGAACGCCATCGCTGATGCGTGGGGTCGGCCCGTCGAGCCGCTGGACGATGCGCTCGGGGGCAAGGCGGTCACCACTCGGGATCCGAGCGGATGCCGGGTGCGGGTGGTGCACGGAGTGACCGAATGGCCCGCGCTGCCGCTGCAGGAGGTGCGCGCCGAGTTCAACTTCGCGGGGGCGCGCTCGCGGTCGAACAGCGCTCAGCGCCCTCCGCGCGCGCCGGCGGTCGTCGAACGGCTCGGCCACGTCGTGCTGCAGTCGAACCGCTATCTCGCTGCGCTGAACTGGTACCTCGAGCACCTCGGGCTCATCGCCAGCGACTTCCTCTACTACCCGGGCCAGCGGGATCGCGGACCGGTGATGAGTTTCATCCGGTGCGACCGGGGTGCGGCACCGTCGGACCATCACACCCTCGCGATGAACCTCGGCCCGGCGAACCGGTACGTCCACTCCGCCTACCAGGTGTGCGATCTGGACGCGCTCGCGGCGGGAGGCGAGTACCTGCTCACACGCGGGTACGACCGGTCGTGGGGCGTGGGCCGTCACATTCAGGGCAGCCAGATCTTCGACTACTTCCGGGATCCGGACGGTTTCCTCGTCGAGCATTTCACCGACGGCGACCAGTTCGACCAGTCCGTGACCGCCGGTTGGGCGCCGATGGCGGCCTCCGGCCTCAATCAGTGGGGTCCCCCCGCGACCGCCGACTTCCTCGGGATCAAGCCCAGCCGGGCTGCGCTCGAGGAGTTCGGATCGATCCTCTCCTCGTTGCGGTCGTCCGACAACGAGTTCGACGTCCATCGCCTCTTCGGCCTGTTGAAAGTTGCGCGCTCATGAGCTTGTCCGTTCTTCGTACCTCCGATGCCTGGTGGGTCCGTGTGCCCGCCGGCGCTCGCCGCATCGACACCACCGCCACCACTACCGCCGAGCTGATCGCCGACCGGGACGCGGTCGCGACCGCCGCCGCCGCGGACACCGAGGTGGTGGACATCGCGTCGCTGACCCTGGTGTCGCCGGTCACCGCGCCCTGCCGAGTGGTCGCACAGATGACGAACTACGTCTCGCACGTGAAGGACTCGGGAATGGACCCGGAGAAGGTGCCGCTGACCTTCTTCCGCAAGGCATCGGGGTCGATCGCCGGGCCCTTCGACGACATCGTCAAGCCCGCGCACGTCTCGCTGCTGGACTACGAGGTCGAGATCGGCATCGTCTTCGGACGGACGGTGCCAGTCGGTGCGTCGGTCGACGATGCCGCCCTCGCCGAGGCCGTCGCGGGGCTCGTCGTCACCAACGACGTGTCGGCCCGTGACGTACAACTGCCGAAAACGCAGTTCTACGAGGCGAAGTCGTACCCCACGTTCACCCCGGTCGGGCCGGTCCTCGTGCTGTTGGAGCCGGGCGACTGGGAGAAGTTCTCGACGCTCACCCTCGAACTGCGGGTGAACGGTGTCACGCGGCAGAACAGCACCGTGGCGGACATGATCTACAGCCCGCTCGAAGCGCTCCGGACGCTGTCCCGGTTCCAGCAGGTCGACCCGGGTGACCTGTTGCTCACGGGGACGCCCGGCGGCACGGCACTGACCGCGCCCCCGAAGCCGGTGGAGATCATCGCCGGGCTGCTGCCCGCGCACCTGAAGTGGAAGATGTTCTTCAAGCGCCAGGCGGACAACCCGAAGTACCTGCACGACGCGGACGTGGTGGAGGCCACGATCCGCTCGGGTGACGGCACCCTGGACCTGGGGACCCAGCGCACCGTGGTGCGGTACGCATGACCGCGGCCCCGACGACGATGTGGCCCCGGTACGACGGCCCCGCCGACCTCGCAGCCATCGAGTCCGTGCCGCTCGATCAGCGCGGTCTGCCCGCCTCCACCTACGACGCACTGGCGAGGGCGGCCACGGCGTGGCCGGATCGTCCTGCGGTTCGAGTCCTCGCCGATGCGGAGCGGTGGGACGACCCGATCGAGCGCACGTACAGCGAGCTGCTCGCAGCGGTGGATCATCACGCCTCGGTCCTCCGCTCGGCAGGGGTGGGCCGCGGAGACGCGGTAGCCGTCCTCTCGCCCAACTGCCTCGAACTCGTCGAGACGATCCTCGCTGCGCAGCGGGCCGGTGTCGTGGCGCCGGTCAACCCGGCGATGGATGCTCGCCACGTCCGCGCACTGCTTCGCCGCTCGGGCGCGCGGGTGCTCGTGGCCGCCGGGCCCGATCTGGACCCGGAGGTGTTCGCCAAGCTCCCCGAGATCGTCGGCGACACCGAGATCGACACCGTGTTCCTCCTGCGTCCCACCGCTGGTGGGTCCGCGGCCGCACCGTCGATTCCCGGGGCCGGAACGGTCGCCTACCTCGCCGAGGAGCCCGCAGGCCCGGCGCTGGACGACGCGCCGAGCGCTGACGACATCGCGTCGTTGTTCCACACCGGCGGCACCACCGGCACGCCCAAGCTGGCGGCGCACACGCATCGCAACGAGCTCGCGAACGCCTGGATGATCGCGGCGCACAGCATTCTCGACGAGCGATCGGTGATCCTCGCCGGCCTTCCGCTGTTCCACGTCAACGCGCTCATGGTCACCGTGCTCGCGCCGATGCTGCGTGGTCAGACCGTGGTGTGGGCCGGGCCGCTGGGGTACCGCGACAAGGCGCTCTTCGGCGTCTTCTGGCGTCTGGTGGAACGGGAGAGGATCGCGACGATGAGCGCCGTGCCGACGGTGTACTCGGTCCTGGCGCAGTGCCCGGTCGACGCCGACATCTCGAGCCTGCGGATGTGCATCGTCGGCGCGTCGATGCTTCCTCCGGCGGTCCGGGTCGCGTTCGAGACACACACCGGCACAGCCCTCCTCGAGGGCTACGGCCTCACGGAGGCGACATGCGGCAGCGCCCGCAGCTTCCTCGACGGCCAGCCCGCCGGCTCGGTCGGGCAGCGGATGCCCTACCAACGGATCGCCGCGGTCGACGAGTCCTGGTCCCCGGTACCGGCGGGGTCGGTGGGCCGGGTCGTCATATCCGGTCCGACGGTGTTCGCCGGGTACGTCCGCGGGCGCACCCCGGACGGCTTCCAGCTCGACAACGCCGGCAGCGTCCGGGAGGGGTGGTTGGACACCGGCGATCTCGGCTCGGTCGACGCCGACGGCTTCCTGACGCTGACCGGCCGCGCGAAGGACCTCATCATCCGCGGTGGACACAACATCAACCCGGGTGACATCGAGGATGTACTCCTCGGGCACCCCGATGTCACCGGTGCCGGCGTCGTCGGACGCCCGGACATCCACAGCGGTGAGGTGCCGGTCGCCTATGTCACCGTCCGCGCCGGGTCCACGGTCAGCGGTCAGGACCTGGAGTCCTGGGCGGCCGGTCGGGTACCGGAGGCGGCGGCGGCACCGAAGGCGGTCACCGTCGTCGATGTCCTCCCGGTGACCGCGGTGGGCAAGCCCTACAAGCTCGATCTGCGCGCCGACGCCACCCGCTCGGCGTTGCACGCCGCTCTCGCCGAGAAGGGGGTCGAGGCCGAGGTCGTCACGCGAGTCGAGGACGGCGCGGTCGTGGCGGTCGTCACGCCACCGTTCGGGGACCGAGACCCGGTGTCGCACATCCTCGATGCCTTCCCGGTCCGTTGGGAATGGGCGGAGCGGTGACGGGCGTCCGGAAGAGCCCCGTCGTCATCATCGGCGCGGGGCCGACGGGGCTGACGGCGGCAGCGCTGCTCGCCGACCACGGCGTGGCGTCCGTGGTACTCGAGCGCTGGAATGACGTCTATCCGCAGCCACGCGCGGTGCATCTGGACGACGAGGTGTACACCGTGCTCGACCGGCTCGGGCTGGCCGCGGAGTTCGCGGCCATGTCCCGCCCGGCCCGGGGCATGCGACTGGTCACCGACAGCCTCGAGGTCATTGCGGAGCTCCCGCGCGACAGCGAGATCGGTGTGCACGGCTTCCCCGCGGCATCGATGTTCGATCAGCCCGAACTCGAGCGACTGCTCCGGGCCGCCGTTGCGCGTCGAAGCCACCTCGTCTCGCTGCGCGGCGGCGTCGAGGTCGAATCCGTCACCCAGGGCGACGATTCGGTGACGGTGCACGCCACCGATCGCGATACCGGCGAACCCGTGGTCGTCGAGGGCGGTTACGTACTCGGGTGCGACGGGGCCGGCAGCAGGACGCGATCCGCCATCGGCGCTCAGTGGCGCGACCTCGGATTCAGTCAGCGCTGGCTCGTCATCGACATCGAGACCGCCGTCGAACTCGGGCAGTGGGAGGGTGTGCAGCAGGTCTGCGACACCCGGCGGGCCGCGACCTACATGCGTATCGGGGATTCCCGCTACCGGTGGGAATTCCAGCTGCTCGATGGCGAGAGCGCCTCGGACTACCGCGATCTCGCCGCGTTGGTACCGCTGCTGCGCCCGTGGCTGGGCGATCACGACGACTCCGATCTCCGGTTGATCCGGTGCGCGGAGTACACGTTCAACGCGCGAGTGGCGGACAGGTGGCGCGAGCGGCGGATCTTCCTACTGGGCGATGCTGCGCATCTGACCCCTCCGTTCATCGGGCAGGGGATGGGTGCGGGCATCCGGGACGCGGCGAATCTGAGCTGGAAGCTGGCGGCCGTTCTCGCCGGCGGAGTGCCGCCCGCGAGTCTCGACAGCTACGAGAGCGAGCGCACGCCGCACGTCGTCGGTCTTATCCGGCTGGCGGTCATGATCGGCGCGACGATGACCGGCGGTGGACGTGCCGGCGATACCCTTCGCCGGACCTTCGCGCCGCTGCTCGCGCACGTGCCCGCGTTCGTCTCGCGCTTGACCGACAGCGCCACGCCGCCGCTGTCGCAGTCGTACTTCGTGCGTCGTGTCGGCGTGGGTGCCGCGCTGCCGCGTCCGCTCCGCGGGTCCATCGGCGCCGACGGCCTCGCGGGGACCCTGGTCCCGAACTCCGAGTTGCCTTCGGCCGGTGCCGGCGTCCGCGGGGAACCCGGACACTTCACCCTGATCAGTCTCGACGCCCCGACGGACGAACAATGGTTCGAGATCGCCCGCCGCGGGGCGTCGATCCTCCAGACGGAGGAGTCGAGCGGCCTGGGGGAGTGGCTGCTCTCGCACCGCGCCAGGGCGGCGGTCGTGCGGCCCGACGGTGTGGTGATGGCCGCGGGAACCGGAGTCTCGAAGGTCTACACCCAGGTCCCCACCGTTCCTCGGGATCCCGGGGACGCCCGTCTCGGGGCGGGCTCGGGGTAGTGCGGTTGCGCGCGCCTTGCGCGCCCGGTCGGGTTATAGGCCAGAATGTGTGTATAGAATGCCGTGAATCTGGGCTCTGACCTGCATAGATGAGGCTCTGAACATGCTCTGGGAGCATGTTCAGTGTCGGTTGCCCGTAATTCCCCCACCTGTGGTGTATGTGGATCAAAGCTGGTCCGTAACGGCGTGACCAGCGCCGGCCGGACCCGCTGGCGCTGCAAGAGCTGCGGCGCGTCGAGCACCCTGTCCCGCCCGGACATCACCCGCAAGGCGCAGCTCGGAATGTTCCACACCTGGGTGCTCGGCGGCGTCCCGCAGGCTCAGGCGGCCTCCAGCGCGAGGACCTTCCGCCGCGACACGGCCTGGTGCTGGCGGATCGAAGTCCCACCACCATCGCCCCCGACAACGGCACCTGATGTGGTGGTCCTCGACGGCACCTACTTCCAGTCCTGGTGCCTGCTCATCGCCACCGACGGCGCCGATGTCATCGACTGGCAGTGGTGCGACAGGGAGAAGAAGATCGCCTGGCAGCAGATCCTGCAGCGGCAACCCGCCCCGGCGATGGTCGTGATCGACGGAGGCTCCGGCCTGCACGCCGCCCTCAATGACACCTGGCCGACGACGAAGATTCAACGCTGCTATTTCCACATCTACCAGAACGTGCGCCGTCACTTGACCCTCAAGCCACGCCTACCCGCTGGGCAGGAAATCCTGTTTCTGACAAAGGCTTTGATGAAGGTCGCCGACCCAGATCAGGCGATCGCCTGGCTCCTCGAATACAACGAGTGGGAGATGCGCTGGGACAGTTTCCTCAAGCAGAAGACCTACGCCCGCCCTGACATCACCCGCCCGACGAACATCCCCAAAGACCGCACCTGGTGGTACACCCACCAGGCCCTACGCAAGACCCGCAGCCTGTTCCGACACCTGCTACGCACCTCCAGCATGTTCACCTGGCTCGACCCGGAGCTTGACCCGGTTTCCCGGACAGTTTGGGTTGGTGGTGTTCAGGCTACCTGTGTGGTGGCGTGCAGGGATTCGTAGTAGAGGTTCTCGAACTCGATCGGCGCGAGGTATCCGATACTGGAATGC
>NZ_JAAXOQ010000043.1 GCF_012396015.1 Tsukamurella spumae
CGCAACCCCTACGACCTCGGCATCCCCGGCATGTACATCTGCTCCGCCGCAACACCACCCGGACCCGCCGCCCACGGCATGTGCGGATACCACGCCGCGACCCGCGCGCTGAAGAAACTGCGGGACTAGGGCCGCGCCCCGGCCGGTCCGGCGAACACCGTCCGGCCCAGGGCCTGCCACACCACGAGGACCGCGCCGAGGAAGACCGCGACCGCGCCGGCCGGCACCGCCAGCGGCCAGTAGAAGACCGCGCCGATGACGATCATCGCGACGCCGATGCCGACCGAGACCCGCAGGCTCTGCTGCGCCATGGGGATCATTCTGCGGCCGGTCGACCACAGGCTGATGGGGGTGCGGCGGAAGACCTCCGTCATCGCGACGGTGAAGAAGACCGTGACGACGAACGTGCACACCGTGACGATCGGGGCGTACACGTCGAAGCGGAAGCGCTGGATCGTGGGCGCGAGCTCCTGCAGGGCGAAGGCGTGCACGAGGAAGATGCCGAACGAGCGGTCCGAGGCGGTCTTGAGGAACCTGTCCCAGAACGAGCCGGGCGTGCGGTGATCGGACCAGTACGTGCCCGCGGCGTAGAGGGCCAGGATGATCATCACGAACATGACGGCCGCGTAGGGACGGAAGACGTTCGCGGCGTCGGTCGGGAACATGCCGTCCATGCTGACCTTGGAGCCGTAGACGATCAGCGTCGCCATCACCACGCCGATCGCCAGGGTGATCACCCGTCCGCGATAGCGCACGACCACGTCCCGGACGCCCTCGATGTGCATCGCGGCGACGCAGCCGAGCAGCGTGAAGAACTGATACGGGAAGACCGTGGCGGGCAGGTGGTTCCACAGCTTCGCGAGGACGCCGTAGTTGAACATCTCCGGCCGGGCGTTGGTCATGTAGTGCAGCAGAACCAGGTGGAAGACGAAGCTCGCGGCCAGGATGTACCGGTGGTAGCCCATGGTCCAGCGGAGGAACTTGAGCAGCAGCGGGAAGATCAGGTACACCTGCATCGTCACGAAGACGAAGTAGAGGTGGTACCAGGCGTCGCCGGTGAGCAGGTCGTACCCGAGCACCTTGAGCGCCGCCTTCGTGGACTCCCAGGTCTCGAAGGTGCGCCAGACATTGGAGAACGCCGGCGGCCACATGACGTACATGTGGTAGAGCCAGTAGAAGACGGACCAGGTCACGAAGGGCAGGCCGACGGCCTTGTACCGGCGCCGCCAGAAGTCGACGGCGTCCAGGTCGCGGTCCCGGTACTGGTAGACCAGGACGAATCCGGTGAGCGCGAAGAACGCGTTGCGCGTGTAGTGGAAGATCGTCTGGACCGCGTTGGACGCCACACTGAACGGGAACGTGGTACCCGAGACGCAGTGATCGAAGATGACGCCCGCGAAGGTCACGATGCGCACGATGTCGAGCTCGTAGAGATGCCCGCCCTTGCGCTTCGGCTTCGCGGATGTGTCGGCCATCGGCTCGACGCCGCGTTCGCTCATCGTCTGGTCCACACCCACTGATCAACAATCCCTAATACAGCACAGCAATACCTGGTCACAGGCCTCTCGTACGGTAACCGGTGGCACAGCGCCGATCCAACTCCGGCGCGCACCTCCCAGGAGACTGCCAGGCTCGCCCTCCCCTCAGTTCGCGGACCAGCCGCCGTCCATGGTGTACGACGCACCGGTGACCATCGCCGCCGCGGGACTGCAGAGCCAGGAGACGAGGCCGGCGACCTCGTCGGGCTCGATGAGGCGCTTGATCGCGGGGCGGGCGAGGAAGACCTCGTCGGTGACCTGCTGTTCGGTGATCCCGTGCGCGGCGGCCTGCTCGGCGATCTGCTTCGCGACCAGCGCAGTGCGCACGTAGCCGGGGTTCACGCAGTTGCTGGTCACGCCGTGCTCGCCGCCCTCGAGCGCCGTCACCTTCGACAGTCCCTCCACGCCGTGCTTGGCGGCGACATAGGCCGCCTTGTACTTGGAGGCCCGCAGCCCGTGCACGGACGAGACGTGCACGATCCGGCCGGCGCCGCGCTCGTACATCGCCGGGAGCGCGGCGCGGGTGAGCAGGAAGGGCGCCTCGAGCATGAGCACCATGATCCGGTGGAACCACGCCGGATCGAACTCCTCGATCGGCGCGACGTGCTGCACACCCGCGTTGTTGACGAGCACGTCCACGTCGAGGCGCAGGTCCGCGAGCGCGGCCGTGTCGGTCAGGTCCAGTTCGAGCGCGGCCCCGCCGATCTCCGCGGCCACCTCCGCGGCCGCGGCACCGTCGCGATCGACGACGGTGACCTGGGCACCGTCGGCGGCCAGCCGGCGCGCGACGGCCGCCCCGATCCCGGCGGCGCCGCCGGTGACCAGAGCCTTCACGCCTTGACCTGCAGGTCGGCGGCCGCACGGTCGAGCATCTCGCGGTCCCGCGCGTCGACATCCGACAGGTTGATGCCGCGGGTCTCCCGCACGAAGAACACGGAGACGAAGGTGATCAGGCACGCGCCGGCCAGGTAGAGGGCGATGGGCAACGAGTCGTCGTAGGCCTTGAGCAGCTTGGTCGCGATGATCGGCGCGAGCGAGCCCGCCACGACCGCGGTGACCTGCGCGGCCAGGGAGACGCCCGAGTACCGCATCCGGGTGGGGAAGGCCTCGGCCATGATCGCGGGCTGCGGCGCGTACATCATGGCGTGGAAGACCAGGCCGATCGTGATGGCGGCGACCACCATGGCGTTGTTGCCCGTGTCGAACATGGGGAAGGCGAAGAAGCCCCACGTCGCCGAGAGCGCCGCGCCCACCCAGTAGACGGGTCGGCGGCCGACGCGGTCGGTGAGCGCGCCGAACATCGGCATCACGAGGAAGTGCACCGCGTGCGCGATGAGCAGCCAGGTGAGGATGTGCGTGGTGCTCATCTTCACCACCAACTTGAGGTACGTGATGGAGAAGGTCACCAGCAGGTAGTAGAAGATGTTCTCGCCGAACCGCAGGCCCATCGCCGAGAGCACGCCGCGGGGGTAGCGCTTGACCACCTCGAGGACGCCGTAGGACACCGCCTTCTCGGCCTCGATCTCCTTCTGCGCCTGCTGGAACAGCGGCGACTCGTCTACCTGGGTCCGGATGTAGTAGCCGATCAGGACGATCACCGCCGACAGCCAGAACGCGATGCGCCAGCCCCAGGCGAGGAAGTCGGAATCGGACAGCACGCTGGTCAGGATCAGCAGGACGACGGTGGCGACGATGTTGCCGCCCGGGACGCCGGCCTGCGGCCACGACGACCAGAACCCGCGCGACCGGTTCGGGCTGTGCTCCCCGACGAGGAGCACGGCGCCGCCCCACTCACCGCCGACCGCGAAGCCCTGCAGGAAGCGCAGCAGCACCAGCAGGGTCGGTGCCAGATAGCCGACCTGATCGAAAGTGGGCAGGCAGCCCATCAGGAAGGTGGCGGCGCCGACCAGCACGATCGACACCTGCAGGAGCTTCTTGCGACCGAACCGATCGCCCAGGTGACCGAACACGATGCCGCCGATGGGACGGGCCGCGAAGCCCACCGCGTAGGTGATGAAGGCGGCGATGATCTGGTCGTACGGGCTGCCGCCCTGCGGGAACATGATCTTGTTGAAGACCAGGGTCGCGGCCGTGCCGTAGAGGAAGAACTCGTACCACTCGACGACCGTGCCGGCCATCGATGCCCCGACGATCTTCCGCAGCCCGGTGGGCCGTTCCAGATCGGTCTGCGTCATATCCGCTCCTTGTGTGATGGATCATGGCGTCGGTCGACTGTGATGCACGCCATACTCAACGCAGTATGTATGGATAAAATCGCACACACAATGCCCACATCCGCGGATTGGATCTGCATTCATGCACACACCTGAGCCGAGCGCCGACGGCCTGCTCACCCTGCTGGCCGTCGCCCGGACCGGCCGCTACACCGCCGCGGCCGACCTGCTCGGGATCAACCACACCACCGCCTCGCGCCGCGTCGCAGCGCTGGAGCGGGCGCTCGGCGGCCCGCTGCTGGCCCGCAGCGCCGCCGGCTGGGAGCTCACCGAGCTGGGCCGCTCGGGCGTCGCCGCGGCGGAGCGGATCGAGGCCGTGCTGCACGGGCTGGATGCCGACACCGACCACGACCTGCACGGGAAGGTGCGGATCGCCGCGACCGACGGGTTCAGCGCCCGCGTCGTGGCGCCCGCGATCGCGACCCTCGGCCGGGCGCACCCACGGCTGTCCGTCGACCTGCTGACCGTGACGCGCCGCGCACCGTCGACCCGCTCCGGCGTGGACATGGAGGTGGTGGTGGGCCGGCCCGCGACCTACCGGGTGGAGCCGGTCCTGCTGGCCCCGTACCGGCTCGGCCTGTACGGCTCGCGGGACTACCTCGCCGCCGAGGGAACACCGCAGCGCCCCCGGCAGCTGGCGGGGCGGCCGCTGGTGTACTTCATCGACTCGATGCTCACGGTCGACGACCTCGACCTCGCGCGCGTGCTCGTCCCGGGGATGGCGGACCGGCTGAGCTCGACGAACGTCCTCGTGCACGTCGAGGCCACCTGCGCCGGGGCCGGCCTCGGCCTGCTCCCCTGCTTCCTCGCGGACGATCGCCCCGAGCTCGTGCGGGTACTGCCCGACGAGGTGTCCGTTCAGCTCGAGTACTGGATGGTGGTGCGGCCCGAGGCGGCGCAGCGCCGCGAGGTGGCCGCGGTGGTCACGGCGCTGCGTGCGCAGGTCCGCTCGATGCGCGCCGCGCTGCTCGGCGAGGGATGAGCGCGGGGCTCAGCGCAACTCGTCGAGCCGGATGTGACCGTCCTGCAGGAGGCGCGCGGCGAGCGCCGTCTTGGTGGTCGCGTGCCGCCCCGCGGCGACGTACTTCGCCCGGACCCGCGCCACGTGCTCGGCGACGGTGCACTCCGCGATGAACAGCTCGCGCGCCGCGGAAGCCTTACTCTCCGTGCACAACCACGCCCGCAGCACCTCGACCTCTCGCTCCGTCAACCACACAGGCCCGGGCTCGTCCATCTCGCTCGTGATCATCGCCGCGGTCATGACTCCCCCCTTCTTCGCCGGATCCGGCGGATTCGCCACCGTCGACCCTAGTGACGGGACAGCGGCCCCGAAAGCGGGTCCGCCCCGCCGGGGAAGTCCCCCTCACCATTACCCAAGGACAACGAAACAGACGATCCGGCATGATCTTTCACTCGCCCCGACGACTCCGAGGCGACAGCGTATGTTTCTCTCATGACCGAATCGGACGCGGTCGTCGACCAGCCGGCGAACCGCGCGACGCACACCGTGGGCATCGTCGAGGATCACGCGTTGATCGTGCTCGGATTCGAGGCCAGCCTGTCCGCCGTCGACGACCTCGAGTTCGTCGGCCACGCACCGAGCGTGGGCGAGCTGCTCGCCCGCGGCCGCCCCGACGTGGTGGTGCTCGACCTGCTGCTCGCCGACGGCACCGCCCCCGAGGCGAACATCGAGAAGCTGCACGCCGCCGGGTCCCGGGTGCTGGTGTACACGGGCAGCTTCGACACCGATCCGTATCTCGCGCGCCAGGCCGCCCGGTGCGGCGTCTGGGGCATCGTGCCGAAGACGGTGAGCGGGGCCGAGCTCGTGCAGGCCGTCCGGGACACCGCCGACGAGCGCCCCGTCGTGACCACCGAGTGGGCCGCGGCGATCGACGGCGACCCGGACTTCTCCGACGTGGGGCTGAGCCCCCAGCAGCGCGAGGTCCTCGCGCTGTACGCGTCGGGCGAGACCACCGCCCGCGTCGCCGCACTGACGGCGCTCTCCCCGAAGACCGTGGAGAGCTACATCGACCGGATCCGCGGCAAGTACGCGCTACAGGGACGCCCGGCGGAGACCAAGCTGCACATGTACCAGCGGGCCGTCGAGGACGGATTCCTGCAGGCGCCGCGCAGGCGGCGATGGCCGCGCTGACCAGGCAGACCGGCGGGCCCGTCCCGGCGTCGGGTCCCGAGGGCCCGGTCGGCGCGGACGAGCGACTGACCAGGGTGTTCGCCCGATTCATCGCCGCGGGTTACCTGTTCGACCTCATCACCACGTTCCCCTCCGTGCTCGACGCCTGGCGCATCGCTCCGTGGCTCACCGGGATCACCGTGCCCGCGGTCTTCGGGAGCGGCGCCGCCCTGCTGCCCGCGAGCTTCGCCCGCGCGCACCGCCGGGCCATCGGGTGGGCCGCGCTGGCCGCGGGCGTCGGCTACCTCGGCTCGGTCCTGCTGTGGTTGCTCGCCGATGCGATCAGCCCCCTGCAACTGCCGGGCGATCACTTCCTCTACTACATCCCCGCCCTCGCCGCGATGGCCGTCGCGATGCCCGCACGGCCGGCGATCGCCGCCGGATACGGGGTCGCCGTCGTGGTCGGCACGGTGCTGCTCAACCACCGGGTGGGCGCCTCGCACGACCCGTACGTCCCGGCGCTGCTGTTCTCCCTGGTGTTCACGGCGGTGTTCCTCTTCGCCGCCATCGTCGCGTGGCGCGCCGGGCGCCGACTCGACCTCGCACAGGCCGAGGCCCTGGAGGCGACGGCCGCCGAGGCCTCGGCACAGGCCCGCGGCGACGAGCAGCAACGCTTCGCCGCGCTCGTCCACGACGACGTGATCGCGACGCTGCTCGCCGCGACCCGCATCGACGACGCCGCGGCCATCGCCCACCACGCGCGCACCGTGCTCGTCGCCGTCGACGACTACGAGGGACCGAGCGATCGGGAGGAGGCGACAGCGGGCGCGGCGGCAGCAGCACTCGGTGCCGCGGTCGGTCGTAGCGCGCCCCACGCCCACTGGTCGGCACAGGTCGCTCCGGACGCCGGACGCGTACCGTCGCACGCGCTGACGGGGGCGATCGCCGCGACCGCGGAAGCGCTGCGCAACGTGCAGCGGCACGCCGGGACGGCCCGCGCCTGGGTCGACGCCGCCTTCGAGGAGTCGGGCTTTCGCGTGATCGTCCGCGACGACGGCCCCGGATTCGACCCGCGCACCGTCGCGCCCGACCGGCTCGGCGTGGCGGGCAGCATCCTGGGCCGGATGCGGTCGATCCCCGGGGGCGCGGCGGCCGTCGACTCGGCGCCGGGCGAGGGCACCGTGGTGACGGTCCGGTGGACGCGATGAGGAACGACCAGGACGTCCGCGACATCATCGGCATGCGCAACCGGGGCGCGACCGCGCTGGCCTGGGCCTTCGTGGCGACCTTCGCCGTCCTCGCCTGGTACGCGCGCGCCGACCTGGATCCGGCGTGGCCGCAAGCCGTGGGCCTCGTCGGGCTCCTCGTCAGTGCGATGGTGCTGGTCCGCGCCCCCGGCGACCCGCTGCCGTGGCCGTGGACCGTGGTCGTCGCCGCGGGCGGCCCGGTCGGGGCGCTGAGCGTGTTCCCCTTCCTGCCCGCCGAGTACTCGTTCGCCCTGACCACCTGGCCGATCGGCGCCGGCGCCGTACTGACCTCGTATCTCGCCGTGCGCGGACGGGCGATCACGACCTGGGTGTCGGTCGCGCTGACGGGGTCCGTGGTGGTGTGGTGGGCCGTCGACCGCGGGCACGGTGCATTCGACGGGGTGCTGCGCTGCCTGCCGAGTACGACGGTGACGCTGACCGCCACGTTCTTCGCGCTGACGCTCCGGCCGGTGGCGCGGTGGACCTTCGCGATGCGGGCGCGGACCCGGGAGCGACGCGCCGCCGAGGCCGCGGCCGAGACCGCCCGGGAGGTGCGCGCGCGACAGCGCGACTTCCTGGACCGGGAGGCGCGCCCGATGCTCGAGCGGCTCGCGACCGGGGTCCCGCTGACGGCCGCCGAACGACTGGAGTGCCGCATCGTCGAGGCGCGGTTGCGGGACTCCGTGCGGGCCCCCGGGCTGCTCTCCCCACGCGTCTCGGACGCGGCGGACCGCGCCCGGCGGCGCGGCGTCGATGTCGTGCTCCTCGACGACGGCGGCCTGCGCGACCTGGCGGTGCCGGTGGCCGACGCCATCCGCGACCGGATCGCCGACGCCGTCGACTCACTCCCCGCCGGATCGGTGACGGCGCGCGCCGTCCCGCCCGGACGGCCCCTGGCGGCCACCGTCCTCCTGCGGGCGCCCGACGGCGAGACGATCCGGATCGAGCTGCCCGTTTCGGCCTGACCCCTTGCACTACCGTGTGTTGAGTAGCAAACTACCAACAATGCGGGTGTCGGATTGGCGACCCGACGACGAGCAAGGGGTGCACGGATGACGATTCTCGCGGAGGCCACCGGGACGCGGACCATCGGACTGCTGGGGATCGGTTCGTACCGCCCGGAGCGCGTGGTCACCAACGACGAGATCTGCGAGAACATCGACTCGTCCGACGAATGGATCTACACCCGCACCGGGATCCGAACGCGGCGATTCGCCCGGCGCGACGAATCGGTCGTCGAGATGGCCGTCTCGGCCGGGCGGCGCGCCGTCGCCAACGCCCTGCTCACCGGTGCGGACATCGACGCGGTCATCGTCGCCACCAACACCCACTACCTGCAGACGCCCGCCGCCGCGGTGAAGGTCGCCACCGAGCTGGGCGCGAACGGGGTCCCCGCGTTCGACGTGACCGTGGGGTGCGCGGGTTTCGGTTACGGCATGGCGATCGCCGCCGACATGGTGCGCGGCGGCAGCGCCGGCCGGGTGCTGGTGATCGGCGCCGAGCAGTTGTCGGTGAGCATGGACATGACCGACCGCGGCAACTGCTTCATCTTCGGCGACGGGGCGGGCGCGGTGATCGTCGGCCCGACCGAGGAGCAACAGCTCGGGCCGGTCGTGTGGGGCAGCGACGGCACCCAGTTCAACGCGATCCGGCAGGACATCGACTGGATCACCTTCCTCGACGGTGACGACCACGCCGACCGGCCATACCTACGACTCGAGGGCACCGCGGTGTTCCGTTGGGCCGCATTCGAAATGGGCAAGGCGGCCCAGCGGGCGCTCGACGCCGCCGGCATCACCGCCGACGATGTCGAGGTGTTCATCCCGCACCAGGCGAACTCGCGGATCAACGAGCTCCTCGCCCGCAGTCTGCACCTGCCCGAGCACACCGTCATCGCCGACGACATCGAGCACACCGGCAACACCTCCGCCGCCTCCATCCCCCTGGCGATGGACGACCTGCTCGCCAGCGGGCGCGCGAAGCCGGGGCAGACCGCGCTGTTGCTCGGCTACGGCGCGGGCCTGAGCTACGCCGCCCAGGTGGTCACGCTGCCGCCCGCCCCTTTCGAGTGAGGGGCGCCGTCCGGTGAGCGGGCGGGGGTTCACCGATCCGCGCTAGACTGTCCGCTTGACCATGAGTGCATCGACTGCCGGGACAGGGCCCTCGTTCACCCCCGAGGACCTGATCGGATTCTTCGGGGGGCCGACCGTCCGGCGGGCGGGCGAGTACGTGGGCACCGGCCTCATCGGCGATCTCGAGTGGGACGACGAGAAGCGCCTGGTGACCGGCGTGGTGGCCGGCACCCGGGAGTACGACACCAAGGTCTGGATCGCACCCACCGGCTCCCGGTGGCGGCCCGTCCGCTCGCACTGCACCTGCCCCGTCGCGATGAACTGCAAGCACGGCGCGGCCCTGCTGCTCGAGCTCACGGCGGAGGACGTCGAGGACGGCGGCGTGGAGCCGCCGGACCCCTGGGAGCGGCAGCTCGAGGCCCTGCTCCCCGACGCCCCGCGCACGAGCGCCGCGGTCCTGCCCGTCGCGCTGCAGTTCGACGTGGACGAGCGGGGCGTGGTCGCCGGCCAGCGACTCCAGGTACGTCTCGCGACGCCCGGCATGCGCGACGGGACCTGGGTCGCCGGAGACGTGCGCTGGCGCACCATCGCCACGGCGCCGCGCGTCTCCCCCGCCCAGCGCGAGGCCCTCGCGCCGCTCGCGCAGCTCATCACGTGGTCGCTGTACGGCGTGGACGCGTGGGCCGACCTCGGGATGGTCGACACACCGCTGCTGTGGGACCAGCTCCGGGCGGTCCGCGACGCGGGCGTGCCGCTGCTCACCAAGAAGGCCCGCGGCACCGTCGTCCTCTGTCCGCCGACGCGGCTCGGGCTGGTGGCGCGGTCCGCCGACGGGAGCGTCGAGCTGGACCGCGAGGTCGACTTCGGCGACGGTCCGCGGCCCTTCACCGGCGGGCTGCTCGGCGCGCACCGCGCGCTCGGGGTGTTCCAGCAGGACGGCGACGTGCTGCGACTCGCGCCGCTGCACCCTCCGCTCTCGGCCCAGCACACCGGCGCGCTGCGCCGCTTCACGCCCGTGGTCGTGCCCGCCGCGGCCGTCCCGCAACTGCGCGAGAAGTACCTGCCCTACCTGGCCGCGGTCGCGCCGGTCCGCGACCCGGACCAGCTGGTCGGCGAGGTCGAGGTCCTCGGGCCCGAGCTGGTGTGCACCGCCCGGTACTTCCCCGGGGCCGCCGAACTCGAGGTCGACTGGAAGTGGCGGTACACCGTCGGCGGCGAGGTCCGCGACTACGCGCTCGGGCGCGAGCCGGCGGGTCTCGCGGACGCGGTCGGGCAACAGCGGATCACCCGCGCGATGGCGGTATCGCTGCGGGAGGCCGCCGTGGGCGTGGACCACTCGCAGGGCTTCTACCGCGGCACCGAGGCCGCGGTCTGGCTGGCCGAGGTCGCGCCGGTGTTGCGGTCGGTGCCGTCGGTGACCGTCGAGATCGTCGACGATCCCGGGTTCCGCTGGGCGGAGAGTGCGGCCTCGGTGTCCGTGCGGGTGCGCAGCGACTCCGACAACCCGTCGACGGACTGGTTCGACCTCGAGGTGGCCGTCGAGGTCGACGGCGAGGAGGTCCCCTTCCGGGACGTCTTCACCGCCGTCGCCGCGGGCCACGACACGCTCGTCACCCCCGGCGGCGTGCTCGCGCGCATCGACGGTGAGCGCTTCGACCGGCTCCGCGAGCTCATCGGGGAGGCCCGGGACCTGCCCGCGCGCGGCGCGCGGCGCGCGGGTCTGGCGGCGGGGCCCGGCACCGACCGCGACGGCCTGCGGATCAGCCGGTTCCAGGCGGGCCTCGTCGACGACCTCGCCGACCTCGCCGACGGGGTCGAGTTCGACGGTGACTGGTCCCGCCGGGTCGGCGCCCTGACGGCGGGCGACCTCGCGCGGCAGGAGGCACCGTCGACCTTGAAGGCCGAGCTGCGGCCGTACCAGCGCGACGGCCTGGACTGGCTGGCGTTCTTGCACGACAACGACTTCGGCGGAATCCTGGCCGACGACATGGGTCTCGGTAAGACGGTCCAGACGCTGGCCCTGATCTGCCGGGCGCACGAGGGGTCGGGCCCCGACGAGGCCCGTCCCGGCCCCTTTCTCGTGGTGGCACCGACCTCCGTGGTGGGCAACTGGGCCGCCGAATGCAAGCGGTTCGCGCCGCACCTGTCGGTCGCGGTCGTGTCCGAGACCTCACGGAAATCCGGATCGTCGATCGCCGCGGTCGTCGCGGGCGCCGATGTGGTGCTGACCTCCTACACGCTGCTCCGGTTGGACGCCGAGGAGTACGCGGGCGTGCGGTGGGCCGGCGTGATCCTCGACGAGGCGCAGTTCGTGAAGAACCCGCGCTCGAAGGCGTTCGCCGCGGTGACGATGCTCGACCGGCCCTTCACCCTGGCCGTGACCGGCACCCCGATGGAGAACCACCTCGAGGAGCTGTGGGCCCTCACCGCGCTCACCGTGCCGGGATTGTTCCCGGGACGCTCGTGGTTCGCCGAGGAGTACCGCCGGCCCATCGAGCGGGGAGGCGACGACGACCGTCTCGCCCGGCTGCGCCGGCGAGTCCGGCCGTTCATGCTGCGCCGCACCAAGGACCTCGTCGCCAAGGATCTGCCGGAGAAGACGGAATCCGTGGTGCAGGTGGAACTCTCGGAGGAGCACCGGCACACCTACGACCGCATCCTCGCCGATCAACGGGCGAAGCTGCTGGGGCTGCTCGACGACTTCGAGGGCAACCGGTTCGAGATCCTGCGGTCGCTGACGATGCTGCGCCGGCTCGCGCTCGACCCGTCGCTGGTGGACGAGGAGCTGGCGGTCGAGGACGTCGCGAAGCTCGACTTCCTGGTGGAGAAGCTGGACGAGCTGCTCGAGGAGAAACACGCGGTGCTGGTGTTCAGCCAGTTCACCGGGTTCCTGCGCAAGGCCGCCGAGCGCCTCGACGAGGAGGGCGTGGAGTACGCCTACCTCGACGGGTCGACGACCGACCGGCCCGCGGCGATCTCGCGGTTCACCTCAGGAGAGGTCCAGGTGTTCCTGATCTCGCTCAAGGCCGGCGGTTTCGGCCTGAACCTGGTGCAGGCCGACTACTGCTTCCTCCTGGACCCGTGGTGGAACCCCGCGGCAGAGGCGCAGGCCATCGACCGCGCGCACCGCATCGGGCAGACCCGCAGCGTGATGGTCTACCGGCTGGTCTCCGCGGACACCATCGAGGACAAGGTGATGGCGCTCAAGGAGCGCAAGGCCGCGCTGTTCGAGTCCGTGGTCGGCGGGGAGGGCGGCTTCGACGCCCGGCTCGCGGAGTCCGACATCCGGGCGCTGTTCGAGGACTGAGGTTTCGGGCCGGGGCCGGGGCGACCAGGTGCACGCCACGGTGCAGCTCGTCCCCGCGCGACGTATCGGCGCCCTACCGGTTCTGCTCCGGGCGTGTCAGGAAGATCGGCTTGCCGAACGTGGTCAGGGTGTCGTCGGTAGCATCTGTACTGACCGCAACTGTCGCATATGTCCGAATCTGGACGCCGCCGATGCAGTTGTCGACAGCGATGCGGATGTCGCGGGACATGACCTGGGCATTGGGGCCGACGACAGCCTTCTTCGCGTACGGAATGTCCTTGGTGGTACCGGGTTTCACAACTCCGGAGATATTGCCCGTTTCAGTCACGGTGTCCGACAGGGTGCCTGACAGCGAGCCTGTTCCGGTGCCGGAGACGCTGCCACCGCCTTGGCCGCCGCTGGAGCCGCCTTGGCCCTGTCCGGTGACGGTGCCGGATGCGGTCACGGTCGGTGTGATCGAGGCGGTGGTCGGGTTCGACAGCGACCCACCCACAGTCAAACTATCGGCGGTCACGGCGCAGCCGACCTGAACGCCTGTGGTGAGCGTGGCGGACTTGATTTTGCTGGTGGGCTTGCGTTTCGGGTCGTTGGGGTGTGCGGCTTCGATTTTCGCTTCGCCACCTACGGAGCTGAATCCTTCGAAGCTTTGTGGCGATCGGTTCAGGGGCGGGACGGAGTCGAGCTTCTCGCCGAACTTGGAGACGGTGACTTTCCAGCCGTCGCGGGTGATCAGTTCACGGCTGGTGTCGGCGAACTCGCCGGTGCGGATCTGCCCGGGAACGGGCACGCGCATCAAGGGCGCCGGCGGCGGAGCCACCGTAGCTGCGGCCGGCGAAGCAGCCGCCGCCGCCGGAGTCGGCTTGGGCGCTGGAACGGGCGCGGCGACTGCCGGGCCAGCGGCGAGCGTGACCGCGGCCGCAGCGGCACATAGCGCGATCAGCGTCCGCGGTAGCCGGGACGGGTGAATGCGAGGCGCGGTGGGCATGTGGTGGTCTCCCCAGGTGAAGTCGATCAACAATGTCACATCTGCAACAACAGCCCCAATAGCACCACAGTGGGCACAGGATTTGCAATGCGTGTAGATAACAGATCGATCACAGTTGTCGTACATCCTGCCCATACTCGGAGTTGGCGCGAGGGGTGAAGCGCAGGCATCCGCATGGGCGCGCGACGACTCCATATCGAGCCAGAACCCGTAACACGCATTGCGCCAGCATGTTTGGCCCGACATCGCCGCAGCGGAGCCGCGGGACGACGAGGGATCGGCGCTCAGTCCGATCCTGATCGATACCGAATCCATAGTTCGTCAACGCAATGCTGATCCGCTACGGTCAGGTTCAGGCGGATGACGAAGATCCACCTAACGTGCCTTGATGTCGTAAGCGTACCGAAAGGGTGAGCCCATGTCCGCGGACGAGACCCGACAACTTCCCGTTCAGCAACCAGTACCCTCGCCCGAGACTGGTGCCGTATCGGCTGCGCCGACACCACCTGCGACGAGCAACGTGAACGCAGATGCCACCGCTAACGAGGAGCTCCGCGCGCTCGCCCGGAAAGCGGCCGGCCTGGTTATCGGGTTGGTGATGTTGATCGGCTGCGGGTTCGCCGTCTCCCACCTCAACGCCTGGGGCGAGCGGTTCACGATGCCCCTGGTCTTCGTGGTCTTCGTGCTGGTGATGATGCTCGCCAGCAACCTCGTCGTCGGCGGCGCGACCGCGGTGTGGAACGCCGCCCGCACCGGCACCCGCTGATGCCACCCCCGATCCCCGCGCCGCCCGCTGACGCCGGCGCTGACGGTGCGACGATCTTCGCCTCAGCGCTGCGCCGGCTTTTCACCCTGGCCGGCTCCCCGACGGTGCGCACCGTTGCCGACGCAGTCGGAGTCAGTGCGGCGACGGTGTCGAACTGGCGCACCGGACGGCACCTACCAGCGGAGTTCGAGACCATCGAACCGATGCTGGTGTGGCTGACCGCCCGCGCCACCACCGAGAGTGTGGTCGGGGACGATGTGGTGACGGTGCCGCAGTGGCAGCACCTGTTCAACACCGCCACCGGCCGCGACCCCGCGCTACCGGTGCTCACACAAATCGCAGCCGCCGCCGAACAGTGGGCAGCCGATGCTGACGCTACGGAGCCGGCCCGCCTAGAAGACGTGCGGCTTCTCCTTCTGAGCTGTGTGGCGGTCTCGTCGACCGGCGAGCTCACACCTCGCGCCGCGGAGGTCCCCGATAGTGCACGGCACCTCGCAACAGAGCTCGTCGACCTCGGCGTCCTGAACCCGGGGCACGACGACGAGAACGGCGGCAGGCTGCAGCTGACAGACCTGCGCCTGATCGAAGTCTGGCCGCGCCTGTCGACGTGGGCGCAGCGGGCCCGGCCGGTCCTGATAGCCCGCAGCGCACTCGAGCAAGACGCCCACCGATGGCTCGCGGCCGGCCGGCCCCGCGCCTGGCTCTACGACCACGTACGCCTGACCTTGACCGCGGACGCGTTGATCGCACTCAGCCCGACCCCCAATGCGGCGGGCACCCAAAGTGCGGCGTTCCGGTTCGGTGCGGCGACCACTGCGCACCTCCCGCCCGGGGTCGTCTCGGAGTTCTGGGCCGCCTCTCAAGCCGCCTCCCTGCAGACGCTTCGCGTGCACCAGATGATCGCCGGCGTGTTCATCGCGCTCTTCGTCATGATCCTGGGTCTCGGCCTCGCCCTCGGCGCCGTGACCGCATGAGGCCACCGATGAACACATGCCGAGGCAGAGACAGCAACCCCGCGGACGACCGCTGCTCGAAGGCCAGCTCACCTCGCGATGATGGGCGATTTGCGTTGTTTAGTGAGCTGTTGAACAAGCTCCGAACCGTGGTGCCGTGTTTAGTCACCCCACTAAACACCGCTAAACAAACCAGTCCTGGCCTGCAAGAACGCGTGTTTAGTCAGACTCGGCGGTTGACAAACCCGAAACCTGTGGAAGCTTGGCATCCATCACCCGGCACATCGCCGAATCTCCGATCCACTTCCCTGCACTCTGGAGTGTCCTGATGCCCACACCCACCCCGCGGCAGCCCCAGCCCACGCCGCTGCCACCCAGCAGCCCGCGGCACGCCCGCACCGCAGCAGGGCCGGCCAACCCCGCGCAGACCGATCCCGCGTCCGACGCGCCGTCGCACTCGGTGCTGCAGCAGCGACTGCAGGGTGCGTTCCTCACGATCATCGGCCTCGCCGGACTCATCGGCGGCGTGCTGTTCTCCATCGAAGCCCCCCGGTTCACCCCCGTGCCGGTGGTGTTCTTGACCTTCTGGCTGGTCATGGTCGTCGTCGGCAAGATCCTCTTCGCCGGCCTCGGCAAGCTCCGTGAGACCGGTGTCGGCGCACCCGCACCGTCGCAGGTGCGCGCCGCCGCCGCGGTCGCCGGGATCGTCGTCGCTGTCGGGATGATGGGATTCGCCGCCACCACCGGCGTCGGAGCCGGAGCCGCCAACGCGGTGTGCCCGGGGGATGCGACCTGCCCACCCGGCCCGGGCGGGCCGACGCTGACCTTCGACCCGCCCACCCAAACCGCCGGCGGGCAGCAGGGCAACCAAGGCGGTGGGCAGCAGACCGGTGGCAACACCGGCGCCACCTCGCCATCGCCCGCCGGGAGCGGCGGGGACAACGGCCCCGGCATCCAAGCCCAGACCCCGCAGTTCGGCACCCCCGGCCAGCAGGCCCCAAACATCCCCGGCAACGAACAACCCGGCCAAGGCGGACAGCAGCCGGCGCAGGGCCAGCAGACCGGCCAGCAGAATCCGGTGCGCACGACAGCTCCCGGGCGTCCTGACCAGACTGGTCAGCAGCAGAGCGGTCAACCGACGCAGTCCGGGCATCCGAGCAGCCCCACCGTGACGGTCACCAAGACCGAGTCCCAGTGCGCCGTCCCCGGCGCAGGAAACGGTGCAGGCGTTCCCGGGAGCCCCGGCAGCGGCGACTCAAGCAACAACGGCGGCAGCACCGATACCGGGCCCGACAACGGTGACGGGGAGAAGAAGGACGGCGCACCGTCGTGGGCGTACCTCGTCGGGGAAGTGTCGGCGTTGATGACCGGCCGTCGCGGCCGCAAGGCCGGCCCGCTCAACGCTGACGGGTCCGCCCCCACCAACGACATGACTCCGAACGATCAGGTCGACGGCGAGAACTACAAGGAGTGGACCACCCCCGACGGGAAGCGGACATTCATCCTGTCCGAGAACGCCGACGCACCGTCGCAGTACCGGTTCAACATCAACGAAGTCGACCGCCCCGAAGGCGGCAGCGTCGACGTCAACGACGACGGATCCCTCTCCACCTACGACCGCGACGGCAACGAAGTCAACCGATTTACCCCATGGGCCTACGACACCGTCACCGGGGAGAAGATCCCCACCAGCTACACCCGCGACGGCGACGACCTCGTCCAAACCATCGACCGGCCGGAGGGCAACAACAATCCGATCCTCGCTGACCCGCCCGGAGATGATGAGACACCCGGACGTGGAGGGGCATCGGGCGAAGGCGCCGACAATTCTTCACCCGAACCGGCGCAGCCTGCGCAGGTGGTCACCTCAACGCCGCTGTCGCTCTCCCTACCGCGCGCCTACGGGCCATACACTCAGGAGCAACTCGACCAGCAACAACGGGACGCAGACACCAACAAGGCCGTAGAGGAACTCGCGGCCGCTGCACGAGCGCGTGAGCGCGCCGTAGCCACGTTGGGTCAAACACTTCCCCAGGTACAGAACCCGGACGCGCCGACCGATCCGATGGCGCCGGTGCTGGCACGCAAGGCCGAACTGGAGCAGCAGGCGGCTGAAGAGGCGCGACAGCGCGCCGCAGAGGCAGCGAGGAAGCAGGCTGATGACGTTCCGGCCGCTGCCGGCGATCCGCGCCCCAGCGAGCTCGCGCAACGCGATGCAGAGAACACCGCCCGCGCGTGGAACGACGTCCTGGGCGCGGAAGGAGAACAGTACAAGAAGTTCTTCCCTAAGGATGTCTATCCCGTCGAGAAGACAACGTCGGTACACAACGGCGTCTACACGACCAAGTACCGCATGTCTGACGGCTCCTCACTCAGTCAGGTTGAGGACAACGGCGGGGAATACCCCGCCTACTGGGATCGCATCGACGACTCCCCCGCGCTCGGCAGCGGCCGGATCGACGTTGGCAAGGGCACCGTCACACGCGACTACACCGGCGCGCAGATCCTCACCACCACCCTCGACAACATCGACACAGCCTTATCGTTCGTGCCGCCTCTCAAACCAGAAGGCGCCGCCGTCAAGGGCATCGCCAAGGGCGTCCGAGCCGCAACCGGCACTCCCAAGGAACGGGAAACCGTCAACGTCGGCGACAAAGTCCTCGACAAGCCCGACGTCACGCCTCCGGTCAAGCCGGACGTCACGCCTCCGGTCAAGCCGGACGTCACACCTCCGGTCAAGCCGCAGACGCCGACACTTCCTCCGAAGCCGGAAGGGGCGCCGCCTACTAGATTGACCGACGGACAACCCGCGCCCGGCAACCTTCCTCCGAAGATTGACCCGAATTTCAACCCGCCTAAAGAATGGCCTGCCGGGGTCGGCCGACTGCCCAGCGGAAAGCACCCGTCGAACGGAAGGTGGGCCGGACATACTTACGATTTCCGGAACTCTCCAAAACCCGTGCGTGATGAACTTCTGAAGAAGTATCCTGACGGTGTCCGGTTCACCTCAGACGGCTTCCCAGACTTTGGTCCCTACTCGATCCGTACCATCGAACTCCCCGGCGGGTTCAAAGGTCACGGACCTGATGAGATTGCCGCCAACAAAATTGCAGGATTTGACAAGAACAACCCGATCCCTGACGGATACGTCTGGCATCACAACCAAGACCTAAAGACGATGCAGCTGGTCCCTAAGGATCTGCATAACATTGCGGTCAGGCACGCTGGAGGAAATGCGCTCCGGCCAAAGTAGGTGTATGATATTAGTATCAGCCTTCCCGTATCTAGTCGCAAAGGTGCAAGCTATGCCCTTCGAAAACGATGGCCTGGTCCCCTGGACTCCTGAGCAGGTTCAGGAAGTTGAGGAGCAAATCGGCCCCCTGCCTCAAGAGTATCGAGATTTCGTTCTCGCTGTGGGCACCGGGGATTTTTCCCCCCGAGTGGTCCCGAGCGCAGGAATTATTGTTGACGGATTTCTCTCGCCTTTGTATGTAGCTAACCGCGGCGGAGGATTCGACGCCTGGGTTCCAGCGGAGTATGTTCCGGTTGTGTCGGGAAGCGGTGGAGCGCTTGCTATAAAGACGGGAACCGGCGAAGTCTTTATCGCCAACTATGACCGCGGAGTCGACCTGGGATTGGAGGACGACCCGAGCGAAGAGATTATGTCACGATTTTTGGACTCGTGGAACTTGCTCGTCGACCAAATGGGCTCGTGGGACTCAATCTACGAATAGCGCCTGCTCCGACGAGCGCAGGCGCAGGCCGAGACGGGTGGCAGGTAGTACGAAGCAGTGAAACTGCAATAATGCCGCCCTACTGGCGATTGAAGGAATGACAGAAAAAAGTTGGATCTCGCAGATGAGGAACTGACGCCGTGGGCAATTGACGAGCTACGATCGGTCGAAGCGTCAATCGGCAGGCTGCCCGAGGGTTACGAGAACTTTGTTCTCACTGTCGGAACGGGTGACCTGCTCCCCCATTTGCTTCCCGGCAAAGGCATTCTAGTCGACACGCTCAACTCTTCGTTTTCTGTGGCCAATCGCAGCAGTGGATTCGATAGCTGGATTCCAAAGGAGTATGCTCCGGTTGTTTCCGCTGGTGGCGGCGGCGCGCTAGCAATCCGCCTTGATGACGGAGCGGTGTATTTTGCAGATTACGACCACGCTGTCAGCCTAGGACTGGAGGAGCCTAGTGAAGAAATCATGTCGAGGTACGCAGACTCCTGGGAGGAAGTTGTAGAGTCAATGCCCTCTTGGCCGCCACTACCAGATTAGTTAGTAGAGACCGAGCGCGAGACGTGCCGTAGTCTCGCTCGCCGCTCCTTTGACGATCCGGTACACCGAGGCGCGACTGATTCCGAACGCCTCCGCCGCCATCCACCATCGCGACCGGCTCGCCGGCCTGCACCAGTCGCACCAGCTGAGCGGCCTCCTCCTCGGGCAAGGCCATGGGCAGGCCGATGCTCTGGCCGCGCGGTCGGCGCGGGCGCGTAGTGCCATGGCGGTTCAGGCTGCTGCGAAGCGGATCTCGAGCACGTAGCCGTCCGGGTCGGTGATGGCGGTCATTGCCGGTGACGAGGCTACCGGAACCAGGAGGCGGAGGCGGCAGGGGCGGAGCAGTAGAGGGCGAGGTAGCGTGATGCATGCTCGGATCCTGCCCCGCGGGGCTGACGGGATCAGGTGGCCTCCGCGGGTTGTCTGGCTGACCTGTATCTTTGCGCGATCACGCAAAGTGGCCGGGGACCGGCCTGCTCCTCGCCGAGCGGCTCCCGCATCACCTCGCTGCCGAGCTCCCGCTCCCACCGGCGGCGACCGCCGCGACGGCAGGCGAAGACGGTCGACTCGCGCTCGTACGGGTCGAGCTGCCGGATCGTGCGCTGCACGTCCGCTCACTCCATGGAGTAGCGGTGGACCGTCGCTGCGCTGACGTCGAACTCCGCAGCCACCTGGTCGACGGGGACGCCGCTCTGCGCGGCGAGGGCGATCTCGCGGCATGAACAGGATCATGTTCGTGCTGTCGCGAAGATGATGTGTACGGCGCGGGAACGGGGAGAGCCCTCGGCGGTGGTCAGGGGTGCGGGTACGGAAACGCGGAAGGTATCGGCGGCACCGACACCCTCCCGGTTTCCGTACCGGCCGATCAGCCTCACCACCGCGGCTCAAAACTAAAGGAATGAGACGGCAGCCCGTGTCCGATTCGCCCCTTGCTCCGGTCCAGGTCGTCTGGTCTCAGATCCCGGTCTCGATTCTCGAGTCTCAGAACCTGACATACGTCGGTGCGAGACTGATGTCATGCCCGAAACCTCAAGCCCTGCAGTCGGAGCCACTGCCGCATACATCCGCACTTCCACGGACCACCAGTCATTGGATCAGCAGCACGATGGGCTCGCCGCCGCGCGCATCAAGCCGGACCGCATCTTCAGCGATCAGCTGAGCGGGTCGGCCGGCACCGAGCGCCCGGGGCTCGCGGAGGCGCTCGGCTGGCTCCGAACCGGTGACCGACTCGTCGTAGTCGCGCTCGACCGGCTCGGACGCAGCGTAGCCGAGGTGACCGCGACCGTCGCTGACCTCACCGCGCGCGGGATCACAGTGGTCGCGCTCCGCGAAGGCGTGGACACGTCGACCGCAACCGGGCGCGCTATCGCTGCGATCATGGCCTCGCTTGCCGAACTCGAGCTCGAACTCGGAAAGGAGCGCCGGGCGGCGAGCAGGTCGGCACGGGTCGCGCGCGGGCTACCGGCCACGCGACCGCCGAGGTTGGATGCGGCCCAGCAGGCCCGTCTGGTCCGGCTCTACCGAGGGGGCGAGCCCATCGCCGAGGTCTGCAGCATGTTCGGTGTCAGCCGGGCAACGGCATTCAGGTACATCGCCAAGGCGAAGGCGACGTAGTCGGATCCACTTCAGTCCGACCCACCTCCCACGGAGGTACACATGTCAGCGTCCAAGGAATTCGCCGCGAGCCTTGGCGGGTGACAATGTGCCGAGCGCGGCACAAGTCCCGATTGCATAGTCTGCTCACAATCAGACGACTTACACGGCCCGCCCATCACGTGGCGACCGAGACCGACTTCCACGCGCAGACCCTACACGGGGAGGATGAAGCGGCGGGGCAGGGCGCGCGGCTTGGCCAACGCTTGTGCTGGCATTCGCGGCGCGTTCCGACGCCACACAGCGCCCGTTCCTCTGAACGAGGGACAGACAGGCCTCCGCTCAGCTTCTATGCTCCAACCCATGTACCAGAGCGGGCCTGGTAGCCAATATTCTGTCGGGCATCCTTCGCCACTCCAACCCCCGCCGCGGCCAAGACGTCGAAGGTGGCCATGGATCGTAGCCCTGATTCTCGTTGTGATCGTCGGGGTACCCGCGATCGTATCGATCCGACTGCACGCCAGCGCTGAGACAGAGATCAAAGCAGCAGTTCGGGCGTGGGGTGACAGCTGGAACAAGGACGACGGTGGCGCAAGTCGAACCGCGTTGACCTGCCTCGCGCGGCGTACGCCGGGCGCGCCTGAAACGCGTCCCCAGGGTGTTCAAATCACGGCGCAGGCCTGGTCCGGGTCGATGGAGCAACAGATCTCCTTGACACTCGACACCGCCTATTCACCCGGCTCGGTAAGCGGACGCACCTCGGATGACACGAGCGCCGAATACATCAGCGAGAGCGTCGGCTTCGAGCTCGTCAAGGAGAACGGCAACTGGAAGGTGTGCGACTGGGGGAAGGACGTCGCTGATCGCCGCCGCACGTCGATCTTGGGTTGGAAGCTGTCCGGGCCGCCCGCATAGGTTGAGCCCCACAGCGTGCTGCAGACTTCCACCCCCGTGCTCGGACCGACCCACGACCGCGGCCGGGGCTTCCAGACCTCGAGCACAGTCATCGGCCGACATGTCGCGCACGCGCTGTCGGTGCAAGCACTCGTTGATCAGGCCCGGTCGGGTCAGCCGGGCGCATGACGGTCACACACAGCCCGCCGCAGCGCCGCCGAGAACGCCCCCGCGCTCTCGTACCGATCACACGGATCCGGAGCCAGCGCGGTGGCCAGCACGACGCCAAGATCG
Organism: Tsukamurella spumae; assembly: GCF_012396015.1. GTDB lineage: Bacteria > Actinomycetota > Actinomycetes > Mycobacteriales > Mycobacteriaceae > Tsukamurella > Tsukamurella spumae. Next base: position 22,289 of record NZ_JAAXOQ010000043.1, read on the forward strand.
CCCGGCAGGTCCGCGGCGGGCAGTACTCCCCTGCTCGCCCGCGCCAGCATCTCGGCCACCGTCCCGCCGGCGAACGAAACCGAACCCCTCAGCAGCTCGAACGCGGTGCACGCCAGCGAGTATGTGTCCGCACCCGTCGTGAAATCGTTGCCGCTGAGCAGCTCCGGCGCGAGGTATCGCGCATTCGCCATCAGCATCGTCGGGCTCAGTACCTCGGGCGGACTCGGGAACCCGGTGAGCCGCGCCTCGACGAGCGCCTCGACGTTGAGGAGCACCGTGATCCGATCCGGCTGCACCGTTCCGTAGACGAGTCCGTCAGCGGCCCAGCCGTCCAGCTGGTCCGCGACGACCGAGATGATGTCGACGACAAGGTCGGCAGCCAGCGCGCCGCGCTCGACGAGGAGCGCGGCCGCCGTGGTGACGGTCGTGCTCACCCCAGCACCAAGTCAAGCCCGAACTGACGCAATGCGGGCGCGAGGTACGTCGCGATCGCCGAGCCGTCGGCTGAGGTCTGCGACATGATTCCGACCCCGAGCGCCTCACCCGACGCGTTGACCACGAAGACAGCGCTGCCGGAGTCGCCCTTGATCGATGTTGCGCGCCAGGAAAAAGTCTTGTCCGTCGCGGAGATGAGCGGGCCGCACGTGATCCCGGACCGAGCGCCGTTGCGGCAGATCGCCGTGCCATTCGGCAGAGTCTGCACCGCATTCGTAGGCATCATCCCGCGCAGTCGGACCCCAGGCGCGAGCCGGGTGCTGTAGCTGCGGTACAGCTGCGGCCCCATGGTCAACACCGCATAGTCACGGGACGGAGCGCCCGCGATCGGGGTGTCAGGGGCACCTGACGGGGACACGTCGTCCCGTCCCTGCTGGTAGTCGCCGAGCTCCAGCGAATATGCGTTGTCCGGCGTGGTGAACATTTTCAGGCGCTCGCCGTTTCGGCGATCGCAGTGCCCGGCCGAAAGGAACGCCACGGTGCCCTTGCTGTCCGCGATGGGGAATCCGATGGTGCAGCCCCCGAGGTCGCCACCCGATTCCGCTTGGAAAGCAGCGATTCCCGGGGCGGGCTCCACGCCGTACGCCCAGCCGTCCTGGTCCCTCGGGAAGCTGCGCGGGGAGACCGAGACCCATGGCCCCGATGCCGGGAGCGTGCCCGAATATCTGGCGGTGGTCGTCGCTGCGACCGGTGTGGTCTCCGCAGTGGTGGTCGGCATCGTCGTGGTCGCATCGAACACACTGCTCGTCTTCGGCCACGGCGTCTGTTCGGGCCGCCCGAGGCCACAGCCCGCCATCGCCGCTGCCGCAAGCACCACGAACGAGACCGCGGCGGCAACGCGCGTCACCGCCACCGACATCCTGCCGGACTCGCAGGGGCGTCGGCGACGACGGCGCGCCAGTCATAGTCACGAACGACCTCGCCATCGATGTCGCAGACCGTCAGCCGCCCCTGCTCGGGCGTGCCAGTGACACCGAACGATCCACCGACCGTGTCGCGCCAACAGCAGAGCGAGTCCTCCACGAACGCGAAGTAGTCCTCCAGCCAGGCTTCGGGCTGGTACCGAGTCCACTCACCGGTCAGGAGATTCCGCAGTCGGACGGTGACGTCGTTCATCAGGTCGCCTTCTTCTTGGCCAGCTCTTCCTTGGCCTCCGCCACGCCGGCCTTGTGCCCCTTGGAGTAGATCCAGCAGCCGATCACGACCAGCGCGATAACGACCGTGATGCCAACCGAGATGTAGTTCGTGAGAAATTCCCAGTTGAAGCGCGCCCACGCCTTCACGAGCGCCCCGTACGTATCACCCTTGTCGCCCATGCGAATCCTCCTCTGCCGCTTTCGATACGGCTACTCGCCGCGAACGAACTCGATGAGAACCTTCGAGTCGTCAGCCGGATCGTCATGGAACTTGTGAAGCCGCCAGCCGTCGGCGCCGTAGTACTTGGTCTGGTGCTCGATCTCATGCTTGTAGCTCGAGACGGACTTGAACTCGGCCATGGGCGCTCCTTGATCGCATGTCTGCAGTAGGCGTGGTCGTTCTCTGTTTTAGAGAACCAGACACATACGACAACCTAGCTGATTTCGATCTGATCGACTACAACCAGGTGGTAAACGATCTGGTCAGGCGCGGTCAGACCGGCTGTAGTGGTTGCCGCCATGAAGCCGGACGTACGCCAGAAGCCAGCACTCGACCCGACCGTCGAAGAACTCGGGCGGCGGCTGAAGTCACGGCGGGAGAAGCTCAAGCTGTCCCAGGAGCAGGTCGCTGAGCGTCTCGACATGCACGCCAGCAACTACGCCCGCATCGAGCGTGGTCAGCAAAGCCCGCGCGTTCAGATTCTGATGCTCATCGCTGTCGCTCTGGAGACATCGCCCGGAGCGCTCTTGGACGGACTGCCCGTGCCAGCCCTAGAAGTAGAAGAGGTTCAGGTCGTCACACGAGTGCGGCGCCGCCAGACTCGGCGATAGCGCACCCGACGACGAAGGCCCGCCACCTCGCGGTGACAGGCCTCGATCCAGGCGGCGCTGAACCTACGCCGCGAACTTCTCGAGCAGCCCGGCGCGCTGCCGCTCACCGAGTCCGGCAACGCGGCGGGTCGGAACGATCTCGAGCCCGGTCACCGCCTTTCAGGCGGCGGACCGCTGAGCAATCGCAAGGGGCCCACCGACTACCACCGGACCCGGCGGTGTTGCCACGACCGCTGAGATCGACCGGACTCTGGCGTGAAACCTCGGCGACAGCCTCGTCTAGGACACGCCTGATGATCTCTGGACGCGCGCAGTAGGGACTGCTGCACCGATAGGTGACATCTGATCTGGCTTGCCTGGGAGGGTGAGCCTGGAAGGATGGCCATCGTGCCTAAGCCCTATCCGAAAGAGTTCCGCGATGATGTGGTCCGGGTTGCCCGGGATCGTGAGAGCGGTGTG